>NZ_JAGXCY010000003.1 GCF_018310695.1 Paenibacillus sp. Marseille-Q4541
TCATCATCTTGTCGTACATACTGAAATTAAATTTCTTAATTAAAATAAAATATTGAAATAAAATTACAATTGGATTACAATACGTTTGTAAGCGTTTGAAAGAGAAACTTATACCCCGCAATAAAGGAGAGAAAACCGAATGGATAATCTAAAAAACCTAACGACTGAGGTTAGAAATAAGAGAACAATGAACTTGGACGAAATGGATGTTAACGACTTTTTAACAGTAATGAATGACGAAGATGCCAAAGTAGCAGGCGTGGTTCGTGAACAAATTCCGCAAATTACGAAAGCGGTTCATATGATTATTGATTCCTTCAAAAAAGGTGGACGTTTAATTTATACAGGCGCAGGAACCAGCGGCAGAATTGGTCTCTTGGATGCAGTGGAATGTCCACCAACCTTTGGTGTTCGTCAAGATGAAGTAATCGGACTGATCGCTGGCGGCGAACGTGCTTTTATTAAAGCAGTTGAAGGCGCAGAAGATGACAGCAATCTGGGTAAGCAAGATTTGATCGATATAAGACTGACATCTAATGACGTCGTTGTTGGTATTGCAGCAAGTGGAAGAACACCTTATGTGATTGGCGGACTTGAATATGCAAATGAGATAGGAGCTAGTACTGTTGCCATTAGCTGCAATAAAAATTCGCAAGTGGGTAAGGTGGCGAAGATTGCAATTGAAGTGGAAAACGGACCTGAAGTTTTAACAGGTTCAACGAGATTAAAGTCGGGAACATCCCAAAAACTGATCTGCAATATGTTATCCACTGCTTCTATGGTTGGAATCGGGAAAGTATACGGTAATTTAATGGTTGATCTTCAGCTAACGAATGAAAAATTAGTGGATCGTGCGAAACGCATTATTACAGAAGCAACGGGCTGTGACTATTTGACAGCTGAAGCTTATCTGGAAAAGGCGAATAATAAAACAAAAGTAGCCATTGTCATGATTTTGACGGATATGTCTTATGAAGAAGCAGTGAATAGCTTGGAACAAGCAAATGGTTTTGTAAGAACGGCAATTAAATAACCAGTTATATTAATTTCAATTCCACGTAAGGAAGGGAAAAGTTATGGACAAACATAAAGTAATGGCAGAGAAAATCTTAACTGCCCTTGGTGGTTCTTCAAATATCGGGAACTTTACGAATTGCATGACACGGTTACGGGTTAATGTAGTGAATCCAGATCTCATTAACGAAGCTGAACTGAAATCAATTGATGGCGTTCTGGGCGCAGTGAATGACGAAACGTATCAAGTCATCCTTGGTCCGGGCGTTGTTAATAAAGTAGCAGATCAATTTGGTACTGTCCTTGAAGAGAAAAAAAGTACGGGTGCTTCTGAAGCTAATCAGAACGTAAATGAAACACCTGGACAAGATATAAAAAAAGAATTAAAAAAGAAAAATAACACACCTTTTAAAAATTTTCTTCGCAAAATCGGGAACATTTTTATCCCGCTGATTCCAGCTTTGGTCGGTGCAGGTTTAATCAATGGTATTGCAGGTTTAATGTCCAATTTCATTACCGCAGGAAATGATGCAGCCTGGTTGTTATCTTTACAGCCGATCGTAAGCGTTATCGGTTCTGCATTCTTTGGTTTCCTTACGATATTCGCGGGAATTAACGCGGCCAAAGAATTCGGGGGTACACCTGCTTTAGGTGGCGCCGTTTCTGCTATTATCATTGCTCCGGCAATTGCCAATATTTCTTATACGGTTCCGTTCTTTGGTGAGATTCAGTTGAATCCGGGACAAGGCGGCATTATAGGTGCGATCTTAGCCGCTTTGCTTATTTCATATCTAGAAAAAGCTTTGCGGAAAAGAGTGGCTCCATCCATTGATATCATTGTTACACCAACCCTTGCTTTACTGGTGGCTGGTCTTGCAACGATTTTCGTTTTGATGCCGATTGCAGGAGTTGTATCTAGTTGGATCGGTACGGCAACCATCTGGTTGTTGCAAAACGGTGGCATTTTCTCTGGGCTTGTACTAGCTACGCTGTTCTTGCCACTTGTTATGTTCGGGCTTCATCAGGCGCTAATTCCGATTCATGCAGAGTTGATTACACAATATGGTTATACTCCGTTACTCCCAATCCTAGCCATGGCCGGAGCTGGGCAAGTCGGAGCTGCCATTGCGGTATACATGCGCCTTCGTCACAATAAGAAGATGAGAGAACTGATCAAAGGTGTTCTTCCAGTTGGCTTCCTCGGAATCGGAGAACCCCTTATCTACGGAGTCAGTTTACCGTTAGGACGTCCGTTTATTACCGCGTGTCTAGGCGGGGGACTCGGCGGTGCATTACTTGGATTCTTTGCGATGTCGGGTGATTTTATAGGATCGGTTGCCATTGGACCGTCGGGTCTTGTGTTACTTCCACTTCTAACAGGCCCACTCGGCGCAGGTAAATCCATTCTCGTCTACCTATGCGGACTGATTTTGTCTTACATTGGAGGATTCGTGTTGACTTACTTCTTCGGCTTTACAAAAGAACTAATGGAGACACATAATAAATAAACTCAGACATTGTTGCAATATGAAAAAAACCCTTTAAAATTTTATGGTAAAGGGTTTTTTTCTTTTTTTGAAATATGAGAGAATTGGGGCGTTGAAGAGTGAATGGACAAACTTCGAAAAATATCATCTACCGAATCGAATCGGTTGTCAGCAACTTAACGGTAACGGAGAAAAAGGTGGCATCCTACATTTTGGCTCATCCCAAAGAGGTGACACAAATGACAGTACATGAGGTAGCCGATTGTGCAGGCACCAGTAGCGCCGGGGTTGTGAGATTCTGCCGATCTATTGGGGTGCAGGGATTTTCTGATTTAAAGCTGCAGCTCTCAGCCATATCCAATCAGATCTATGAAGAGCCCAGAGGTTATTGGGACATCGAACCTAATGAAGAGAAGTCTTCCGTTATCAATAAGACAGTGAATAATTCAATTCAAGCATTACGTGACACATCTGAATATATTGATATTGATATCATTGAGCAAGCAGTGGCAATGTTGAAGGAAGCCTCAATAATATATGTATACGGAGTAGGTGCATCCTCCATTGTGGCCGATGATGTAGCTTTAAAATGGCTCAGGTTAGGGAAACCAACCCTTGCTGGTTCCGATGCACACAAAGTAGCAACTGCAATAGCGAATGCTCCTAAAAATGCTGTGTTTTTTGGTATTTCATATAGCGGAAATACGAAAGAAGTCTGGAAACTGACCGAACTTGCCATAAAACATGGACTTCGAACACTCGGTTTATCCAGGTTCGGAAAAAGCAAGCTTTCCAGCGTATCAGAGCTCATGCTTTATACTTCTCATGCGCCTGAAGCCGTTCTTCGGAGTGGAGCAACGAGCTCGCGTTTATCACAGCTGCTTGCGATTGATATTTTATTTTTTGTGTATGCATCCGTAGATTTTGAATCGACAAGAGAACAATTAGAACAATCCCGTGATGCAATTAAAGACTTGACCTAATAATTCCGAATATTGACAACTACAATGTAAAAATGAAATTTGAATATCAGGAGAGAAAAGAAATTGACTATCATTATTGCTATTCTAATGGCCATTTTTATTGTTGTTGTATCCAGAATCGTAATTTATACCAATAGAAAAACAAGACAGAGAGAGCTGAATCCATACCGGATTAATATTCAGGATATTGACCGAATGGAAGACGGGAAGGGTTTTGAGGAATATCTCTATCGCCTTTTCATAGCGCTTGGCTATGAAGATGCATATAAAACGGTAAGCAGCCGAGACTTCGGGGCTGATTTGGTATTTACGGATCGAGATGGAGATCGAGTTGTCATTCAGGCCAAGCGTTATGCACTCAGCAATCCGGTTGGCTTAAGCGCTGTTCAGGAGATTTATAGTTCGATGCGGTTTTACAGAGCGAAGAAGTCAATTGTGATTACGTCTGGAAAATATACAGATGCATGCGAAAAACTAGCTGGTTATAATGGTGTGAAATTGTTGGACCGGGAAGACTTAATAGAGATCATTACATACCTCAAAAACAAACAATCAGGCAAAGCAAAGGATCGGATCGAAGCAGAACCCAGATTGATCTTGGATTCATGGGACGATTACTTAAAACAAAAAGCGATAAAAAAAGACTATAAAGCAGAGAAACGAATGATGAGTTAAATTGAAAAAAGAAAGAACCTGGCCTCTACAAAGGAGCAGGTTCTCTTTTATTTGAGTAGGAATCAGGCTAGACAGTACAACTACTTCGATCAGTTAGAAGGATCAATTAAGTTATAAGCCGGATATAGAATCGTGATTACGGTACCGGTAGTTAGGTCACTTTCTATTTCAAGACCATAGATATCACCAAAATGATATTGAATTCGGTCATGAACATTTTTGATTCCAATATGCTCCATATCTAGGCTGCTAGCTGGATCTTGCAGTATCTTCCGTATTTCAAGCAATTGCTCTTCGCTGATGCCGACACCATCATCTTTTATTTCAATTCGCATGAATTGACCTGTGATCTCCGCAGTTACCTCCAGATGACCGAGCCCTTTTTTTCGTTCTAGCCCATGCACGATCGCATTCTCAATGAGAGGTTGTAGTGAAAAATGAACAACGGGCAAGGTAAGAGCTTGAGGATCGCATGTTTCACTATATTGTATCTTCTCTCCGAAACGCATTTGTTGAATTTGTACATAGAGACGAATATGGGCAAGTTCCTCTTGTAAAGGGACTAATTCTTTACCCGTCTGGATATGTACCCTAAACATTCTTCCCAGTAGTCCAATCATTTCACCGATATCACGATGACCTGAAATAACGGCTTTCATTTGAATAGACTCCAGCGCATTGGCCAAAAAATGAGGATTAATCTGACTTTTTAATGCTCCATATTGTGCTATTTTTTGCTGAGCAATCATATGAGATGATTTTTCTATATGATTTTTTAAATCCTCGGCCATTTTACTGATCCCTTGATACAAGATTCCAAATTCATCTTTCCGATTCGTATTGAGCTGAATATTAAGGTTCCCCGATCCAACCGCACGGACTTGTCTGCTAAGCAGAATAATTGGTTTTGTTACTCTGGCAGACAATATCGCTAGAAAAAGCAACGCGACAAGCAAGGAGCACACGGCAAAACCAAGCAAAATAAAACGAAGGAAATCCGCGTTTTTCGTCATTTGTTTCTCATCTACATACTGAATCACTTTCCAACCGGAATAATCAGAAGTGACAAAATTAATGTAAGAAGGCGTCCCCTCTATGGAAGCGTAAAAGTTGCCGGAAGATTGCTTTGTAACTTGTTCCAGTACCGATTTTTCAAGCATCAATTGTTTGCCGTCAGCTTCATTCATTTTATAATCTCTCGTTGATGCATAAACCGTATTCCCTTTTTCATCCACAATGATAAAGCTCTGGTTGCTGTTTTCCGAGAGGCTTAGAATTTCCTTTAGGGAATCTGGACGAAGATCGACAAGAATGACACCTAGCGGACGTTTGCTTCCGGTTACATTGATGACCCTGCCGATGGAAATGACAGACTGTTCCTGATCTCCACCAATGCGGTGAAAAGGTTTGTGCGTGCCGAATAGAACAATTTTTCCTTTTCCCGCAAGTATTTCTTGATACCAAGGCTTACTTATAAAATCAGTCTCCACATAGCTGTATCGATTGAAGTCTGCTGAATAAAACACCCGATTTCCTGCATAAATCTGAACACTGTCTACATTTTTAATCGTGATCTCAATGGTACTGACAAACTGCTCAATGACATTTCGGTATTGATAGTTTTGATCTTCTTCCGGATGCTGCAGCCAGCGATTTAGAGCATCTTGAAGACTACTATCCAGCTGAGCGGTGAGGGTTCCTTTTTCTATACTTTGCAAATATTGATCAATATTAAAAGATAAGTTGTTTAGGATGAGATTTGCACTATTTTGATATTCATTTTTGATCGATTGCACGGAGAAAAGGTAAATGAACCATGACATGACGGCAAGCGGAATCGTGATAATCAGAATCATGAGTACGAAAATTTGCTGATTGACGCGTTTAAAATGAACCCGTTGGTACCATTGCTTGAGTAGATTCAAAACAGTCACATCCCTATTCGTTTGCGATAATGTGTAGGTGTCATGTGGGTGACATTACGGAATGTTTTTACAAAATGTTTGTAGCTTTTGTAGCCACACATATTACTAACATCGCTAATAAGGAGGTTAGGGTCTCTCAAATATTCTTGTGCATAACGAATACGAAGTTCCGTAACGTAAGTCATGTAGTTTTTATTCAATTTTGTTTTGAATAATCGGCTAAGGTAAGAGGGGTTGTAGAAGAAACGTTCTGCAACCATCTGTAGTGACAGATCATGATCCAAATGCTGCTTAATAAAATTTTCGATTTCTGAAAAAACATAGGTATCATTAGTATCGGCAAGTTGTCCTTCCCCTTGAGCTGAATAAGAAATCGTCTGCTCCGCCCAATCAGCAAGCCATGTAAACAACTGCTCCGTGTTCTGAAAATCCTCAACAAAGTTTAGTTTAATAATGGCTTCACTGTAGATTTGTGCGGCAGGAATGTGATTCTGGCCAGCATATCGAAGAATTACGCTTACTAGCTCTTGGATAAAAGCAAGCCACTGATGCGTGCTTTCCGTTCTACCTTGAAGGCTGCCGTGATGAGAAAAGCTCAGAATAAGCTGACGGACTGTTTTCGTATCCTTTTGCTCAAGCGCAGTTAGAAGATGCGATTTTTCCATTCCATCAAGTTTGAAATAAGACGTCTCTGGTAGAAGACTGGAGTGATTAATATTAGGAGTGAAATAATAGGATGCTGGAAGGTGGTAACGTAATAACAGTAATTCTTCGGCAAACTTTAATTGCTCACCCATCTCTAGAAACGAAGGGGAGGAATGACCGAATGCAAAATACATTTTATGTGTTTGTTTATGATTCATTTTTTGTAGTTGTTCGGGTAATGTATGCTCGCTCGTGTTTTCTAATTTACAGGCGACGATGGCATACAATTTATTATGAATGAGATAAGAAAGGATGGGGACTGAATAACCTTCCAGCATTATTGGCAGTGTCTTCATATGCTCTTCAATCAGGTGAAATGCTTCATCTGTCCACTTCCGAACAGGCATAGGAATTCCACCATAGGGAGCAATATTCGTAATGACCATAGGAAGATAGGTAACGTCAGCGCGGTTCAATTGATCCGAGAGGGCGATGATTTCGGAAGGGAATTCCTTCTCTCCTATCGAATCTAATAGTTGTTTCATTACCAAGCTTTGTTTCCATTTGATCTGTTCCTCTTCGAGAAATATCTGCCTCTCCCGTTCTTCCTTCTTTGTTTTAATAAGCTCAAGCACGGATTGAACAGACTTCATGCTTTCCTCATATTCAAGCGGTTTGAGTAAATAATCTTGAATATTTCCGAGTTGAATCGCTTGCTTTGCATAATCAAAATCATGGTATCCCGTTAAGATCAGATAAAAAGTATCAGGTAGAAGCGGACGAAGCTGTTCAATCATCTCGAGGCCGTTCATTTCTGGCATTCGGATGTCACTGATAATTAGATCTGGCCTTACTTCAAGTGCGAGTTTCAACCCATCTGCACCGTTTTCTGCTTCATAAATATCGGTTACGTTTAGTTCCTGCCACGGAAAATAATGCTTAAGACCCGTGCGAATGAGTAGTTCATCTTCTACGATAAGCAGCTTGCACATGAATACCACCTCGCATTTGAAGGATTTTCAAAACTAAGAAGGGAACAGGTGAATGTCTATACGTTTTTTACAATCATTATACAAAATGTGTGGAAATGTAAAGAAAAATTATGGTAAAGAAGTAAGAAATGAGCCCCTGATATCAAATTACAGGGATTTTCGACCTCTTCTTTTTACATTATTCTAGAATTAGATAACGAAAGAACATTTTTCGTGTATCCACAAACAAGGGGGAATGGCGATGATAGATGTAAGGAAACGGATAACTAGTTTTATTTCCATACTTCTCATGGTTTCGATGATCGCAGCCTGCAGTCCAAAGCAAGAAGGCGGAACGTCGAACGAAAGCAATGGGAGCAAGGACAACACAGCTTCAAAAGCGGAAGATTCTAGCCAACCTGTTGAGATTACGTGGTGGAACTTTCCTACATATCAAGCCTTGGATGGGGAGGTAGGGAAATACGAGAAGCAGCTGATTGAAGCCTTTAATCAAAAGCATCCAGAAATTAAAGTGAACTTGGAGATGATTACTTTTGACGGAGGACCTCAGAAATTAAACGTTGCGATCGCCACGAATTCTGCTCCAGATGTAATCTATGACGCTCCGGGAAGAATTATTGACTGGGCTAAAAAAGACTTGCTTGCTCCGATAGATGACATGTTTACAGAAGAAGATAGAAATGATATCGCTCCAGCATTTTGGAAACAATCTATGGTCAGTGATAAAACCTACATGTATCCCATCAACACAGCACCTTTTATGATGGCTGTGAATAAAACCGTTTTTGAAAAGATAGGTGCACTGGATCTTCTTCCACTGGACAAACCAGATCGCACTTGGACGTTTGATGAATATAAAAAAGCGCTGACAGCAGTAAAAGAAAAAGCACCGGAAGTCATTCCTTCGGGATTCTATGCGAAAAGCCAAGCAGGGGACCAAGGAACACGTGCTTACCTAGCTAATCTTGGTATTTCCAGATTCTTAAATGAAGAGGGAACAAGCGTTGAGATCAATACAAAAGAGACGGGTGCAGCGCTAGACTGGCTCGTACAGGCAGAAAAAGATGGACTGGTTATACCTGGTTCTGCTTCTCTTGCAGCAGCCGATGTCAATGATTTGTTCCTTCAAGGGAAACTCGCTTTCAGCATCAACTATTCAGCGGTACTCAGAGCGCAAAATGCGCCATTAAAACAGACGGAGTTTGAAGATGTTCTGCTCCCGTTTCCGACGCTGGACGGAAGTGAACCTAAGCTGGAACCTTATCTCGGGGGAATGGCCATTTTTAATAATGATGATGAGGCCAAAATTGAAGCTTCCAAAAAGTTCATTGATTTTGTAGCCAATGATCCGGAATGGGGCAAGAAAAGTTTGATTCAAACGGGAGGATTGTCCGTTCGAAATTCGGTAACCGGGTTGTACGACGATTCTGAATATGAATACTCAGAGCTTGCTCGTAAATTTGTGACAGATCCACCGACGATTGCTGATGGATATGCAGAAGTTCGTACCTTCTGGTTCCCAGAATTGCAGCGTGCTTTGTTAGGATCAGCTACTGGTGAAGAAGCGCTGAACACGTTTGCGACCAAAGCAAATGAGGCCATTACCAAAGCCAAAGCAGCAAATACAACAAAGTAGTATTTAGTAGGTACCAGAGACAGCGTGTGAAATAAACACACGCTTCTCTTTTAGTAAAGAAGTGAGGAAAGAAGGGAAATGATGGATCTTACATTCTTCCGAAAAAAGCAGTACATATGGCGTGACTGGATAGCAAGTTATTTGTTTTTACTCCCAGCACTTGCGTTTTTCAGTATATTCGTTGCCTATCCTATGCTAAAGGGAATCTATATCAGTTTTTTCTCCTACACACTTCGAGACTTTGACTTTATAGGCATGGATAATTATCAGTACCTTTTTCAAGATGCGACGTTCGGTAAATCGATGTGGAATACTCTTCTCATCGTCCTGATTGCTGTACCTGTTGTCGTTATCTTCTCACTCTTCGTGGCGATGATGATTTATAAAAAATCCGAAGGGGTGCGATCTCTATTTCGGGGGGTATTTTATTTACCTGCTGTATCATCCGTTGTTAGTATTACTGTAGTTTGGGCATCGATCTATCATATGAATTATGGGATTCTTAATTATATTACAAGCCTGTTTGGCATGGACCCGATCAACTGGCTCGGAGATACACGGACAGCGCTGTTAGCTATCATCTTAGTTCTGATAACAACGTCGGTTGGACAACCGATTATTCTCTATGTTGCTTCTCTTGGTAATATTCCAAAATCATATATCGAAGCTGCACAGATGGACCGGGCAAATAGCTGGCAAATTTTCAAAAATATTTTGTGGCCCATGCTAATGCCAACCAACTTGTATATTATCGTCATTACGACGATTAATACGTTCCAGGTATTCGCCATTATCCAGCTCCTTACTTCCGGCGGTCCGATGTACGCCACTTCGACTGTCATGTATGGGGTATATGAGCAAGCCTTTATGCTTGGAAATTTCGGGATTGCCGCAGCGATGGGGGTAATACTCGCAATTGTCATCGGCGCGATTTCATTTATTCAGTTTAAATACCTCGGCAGTGATGTTGAGTACTAGGAGGCACATGGTATGATGTTATTCTCAAAAATCAGAACCGGTCCCCGGCCGCGTCCTTTCACCAGCGGAACGAATTTGAAAAAAAAGACGCCTAGTATTCCTTCCATTCTTGCTAATGTACTGTTGATTGTGCTTGCGTTATTATTTTTATTTCCATTCTACTGGATCGTTACCGGTGCGTTTAAAGTACAGAACGTAGCTGTAGCTATACCTCCACAGTGGTTTCCTACGGATCCGACGCTGGAGAACTTCAAGGTGCTGTTTAAAAATCCAGTTTGGCGCTGGGGATTTAATAGTTTTTTCGTAGCCTCATCCGAAATGATTGGTGTGTGCTTGACCGCTTCTATGGCTGGATATGTGCTAGCGAAGAAGGCTTTTCCCGGACGCAAAATCATTTTCATTCTATTCGTGTCTGCGATGGCACTTCCCAAACAGGTTATTCTAGTACCACTGTTCACCATGTTAGCTGATCTAAACTGGATTGATACGTACAAGGGACTTATTTTACCTGCGATCGGCTGGCCGTTTGGGGTATTCCTGATGAAACAATTTGCTCAGACGATTCCTTCCGAGCTAATGGAAGCTGCCAAAATGGATGGATGCTCTGAGGTGCGATTGTTTGGAACGATCATTCTGCCACTACTCAAACCTGCACTTGGGGCATTAGCCATCTTTACGTTCATTAATGCCTGGAATGACTATTTCAGCCAGCTGATTATCACCCGTTCTACACCAATGATGACACTTCCTTTAGGACTTGCGACACTGCAAGGGGAATATACCACACCCTATGGTGTGTTAATGGCAGGTGCTGCTCTTGCCTCACTTCCGATGATAATGATCTTTCTATTATTCCAAAAAGCGTTTACTCAAGGGATCACTATGGGTGCAGTAAAAGGGTAGATTTAAGATTGAAGCCGGGGAATATGACCCTGGCTTTTTATTTATATCAAGAGATGTTGCAAGACGAAAAATTCTAAATTGTCACATTCTGAAGAAAGATGAGGAACATGTAAAAATAGTACCCTGAATGTAAATAACCGGGTATTGGGAGCAAATCCTGCCTGCTATATAGTAAATGCAAGCAATAAGCATCATCCACGATCCTGATTCTACAAAGGGAGGGTGCGGAACACTTTTTTTCAACCTTACTAAAGGAGGGAATAATGTATGGCTCGTCGTTTATTAAAACCGCTCATGTTTGCATTATGTGCTGTCATTTTGATGACTAGTTTCACTAGCTCGCCTAAGGCTACAGAGGCAGCGTCTTTACAGGAAGCGGTTTTACTTGATTACCCGGTTGCTCGTTCCTTTAATGGAAGCAGTGACTATGTCGACAAGACAGCAGATGTTAGTTCCGTATCCTCTCTTCATGAAGGCAGTATTGCAGTCCGGTTCAAAACAACAAGTTCGGCTAATGCACTCACACTGATCAGTGCATCGCACACCTCAGATCCATCTAGTAACCTGTCACTGACGTTAAACGGAGGGAATGTGTATTTTGAAAACCGGGAAAACGGAGTCTATGCGACCCAAATTACGGCATCCGGTAAGTATAACGACGGAGCATGGCACACAGCGGTGCTCACAGTAAACAGCAGAGGAACGAATATTTATATTGACGGGAGTCTGAGAGGAAACAGCACAGGTTCTGCATTTTTCAGTCAAGTCACGAGCTTAAATGGGATGTGGATTGGACGTAATGTTGATAACGGCGGAGGACAATGGTATTTCAACGGAGAGATGGACTATGTCAAAGTATATAACCGATCTCTGGCTGCAACAGAAGTAATGGAACTGAGTGGGGTTTCAACTCCTTCGATTGTTACCTATCCAGTCAATCAAACATTTAATGGAACGTCAGATGCACGGGATCAAACGGCTGATATCGGACGTGTATCTAATCTTACGCAAGGCTCTATCGCAGTTAAGTTTAAAACTTCAAGTTCATCTGCTGCCGGAGCGTTTCTCAGCGCTTCAGACACCACGAATCCTTCGAGCAATCTTTCTTTTACGATAAATAACGGTACGGTCTATTTTGAAAATCGCAATAATGGAAATTACGCAACAAAATTAAGCGCTAGTGGAAAATTTAACGATGGAAAATGGCATACCGCCATTCTAACGGTAGGTACAGGAAGTACGAAGATTTACATCGATGGAGAAGAAAAAGCTTCGTCTTCATCGCAAGCCTTCTTTTCAAGTGTTAGCAATTTAAATGGAATGTGGGTCGGTAAAAACGTGGATAATGGCGGATCACAGTGGTACTTCTCGGGTTCGATCGATCATGTCACGATATATGATCATGTGCTGTCTAGTTCCCAAATTAAGCAATTAAGTGGTGTGATGGAGGAAAAAATTCTCTTTGATGTAGCGGACGGCAAAGGGTATGGACAGTACCGAATTCCAAGTATTGTCGTCACTGCTAATAACACCGTACTCGTTGCAGCAGAAGCGAGAACGGGTGGAGATCAGACCCCAACGGATATCGTGCTTAAACGAAGTACGGATGGAGGAGATACTTTTTCGGAACAGATTATGATTGCGCCCGGCAAGTCTCAAGGGGTTGCAGAAATGAATCCGATGCTTCTTGCAGAAAAGAACAGCAGTGTTGTTCATATTTTATGGAGCCGCTGGAAGTGGGGAGCTTGTCAATATTTCATTCGCACAAGTACCGATG
Organism: Paenibacillus sp. Marseille-Q4541; assembly: GCF_018310695.1. Taxonomy (GTDB): domain Bacteria; phylum Bacillota; class Bacilli; order Paenibacillales; family Paenibacillaceae; genus Paenibacillus. The sequence continues at coordinate 13,016 of NZ_JAGXCY010000003.1, forward strand.
GGGGGCTGACTTGGGGAGAAACGAAAGAAATTACGTCCGTTTTAGATGACTATAAAAATCCAAATCATCCTAACTATTTTGCAAATCTCGCCGGTGCAGGAATGGGACCGGGACATGGTATAGAGCTTACGGATGGAACGCTTGTTGTACCGATCTATTTGACGACGAGCGGGTGGACGAATAGCACCGTAGGTACGATTTATAGTACCGATGGGGGTGTAACTTGGAAAGCAGGTTCACTCGTTCCCAATCCTTCTGGATTTCAAAAAATCCATGAAAATATGATGGTTCAGTTGTCCAGTGGCAAACTGATGGCGAATATGCGGAATCCGGGCAGCCCTTATAGAGCTATCTCGACAACAGATAATGTAACGAGTGCATGGAGCACTCCGGTCTCTGATACTGCTCTAATTGATCCCGTCGTACAGGCGAGCACCCAGCGCTACGATGCGAATCACATTCTATTTACGAACCCGGCAAATACGACTTCCAGAACAAATTTTACGATTCGAATATCTAACGATGATGCCGCAACGTGGTATAAGTCAAAAGAAATTTATCCATTAGAAAACGGCTACTCCGATATCGCTGTAGGTCCGGATCAATCCATCCTAGTATTTTATGAAAAACCAGCGTCCTCAAAAATTAGCCTTGTACGTCTGAACAAGTCATGGATTGAAGCACCTTGAAAAACAAAACGATGGGGATGGGGAGCTGAGACTGCAGCCCCCATTACCTTTACGAAGAGAGGGTTCTATATGACAATAACGTTTGATTTAAGCAAATTTAAAGGAATCATTCCTGCATTTTATGCCTGCTATGAGGAAGATGGACAAATATCGGAACAGCGTACGTATGCGCTTTGCGACTATTATGTACAGAAACAAGTGAACGGGGTATACGTAGGGGGAAGTTCGGGAGAATGCATTTATCATAATCTTGAGGAACGCAAGGCGGTCTTGACTTATGTGGCTTCTCGCTTGAAGGGGAAAATGACGTTAATTGCCCATGTGGGCGCTCCCTCCACAAGAGATAGTATCGCTCTTGCTGAGCACGCTGCTTCTCTTGGATATGATGCTTTATCTGCGATTCCACCTATCTATTTCACACTACCAGATCATGCAGTATCTCGTTATTGGAACGATATTATTGAAGCGACATCGCTTCCATTTCTCATCTACAACATCCCTCAGACGACGGGGTACACCTTACGTACTCCTTTATATGAGGAACTGCTGAAGAATGAGAAAGTAATTGGTGTCAAAAACTCCTCTATGCCAACTTTTGATATTGAACGTTTTAAAAGAACCGGCGGCCAAGATTCCATTGTGTTCAATGGTCCTGATGAGCAGTTTGTAGCAGGAAGAATCATGGGAGCAGATGGCGGAATCGGGGGAACTTACGGTGTTATGCCGGAGCTTTTCTTAATCGCAGATCAGTATATCCAGCAAGGGAAGTTTATAGAAGCAAGACAAATTCAGAGCGATATCAATGAGATTATCGTAGCCCTGTGCTCACTGGGTGGATCAATGTATGCGGGCATTAAAGAAGTACTGCGGAGAAGAGGAGTCAACATCGGCGGGGTTAGACTTCCGTTAGCAGGCATTACGGAGCAAGATGCATCAAGAATTGATGACATTATTTCCTTACTTGAACAAGTGGAGCACAGGTATATCACATCAGCTCATTCCAACTAAGGAGGAGACATAATGAAAAACAGACGTTTCTATCGATCACTAGTTACGTTAATGATCATATCTATCATTGGCGCAGGATGCTCTTCTAGTGGGTCAAATCCGTCATCAGGTAAAGGTAACGAAGCAGCGAATGGAAAAGAAACCGTAGAACTCAGTGTATGGCTGACTCCGCAGTGGAAAGGAGTACTGGATGCCACAGAAGAAGGTGCTGATTATGATAGCTTCTTTAAAAAAGCAGCCGAAGAATTCACAGCTCAGTACTCCAAATATAATGTAAAAATAAACACTCAGGTTATCGCCGGAGATCAGCGGGATCAGATGCTAAATGTGAATTTAAGCAGTGGAACACCACCCGATGTTTTTTTTGAGAGTGTGTTTGCGATGGGGGATTATGTTCACCGAGGAGCACTTGTACCGCTTACGGATCTTGTGGATGAGAAGGACCGCAGTGATATTGCGTCAAGTTACTGGGATGCAGTCACTTTTAACAAGGAAGTATACTTCTATCCGTTTCAGAACAACCCCGGTACCCTCGTCTATAACGCAGATATGTTCAGAGCTGCTGGACTTGACTCCTATATCGGCGATGAACAGGAGATTAAAACTTGGACCCTTGCCGAGTATGAAGATATTTTAAGCAAGCTGAAAAATAATTTATCTAGCAGCGGATATGCAAATGCCTATCCAATGGCACTTTTCGGAATGAATAATCAAGGCGACACCTGGAACCTTGCTTATCTGCGGATGTTCGGTAATCCCTTCTTTGATGAAAAAGGCAATATCATCTTAAATGATGAAAAAGGCGTGAAAGCAGCAGCATGGATCAAGAAAATAAAGGATGAGGGTTACACCAATCCTGGCCCTGAATCAGTAACTTCCAACGATGCGAACGGGATGTTCCTGAATCAACAGCTTGCCATCAGTTTTACGAACCCTGTCCTATATAATAATGCCAAAGCGGATATGGATAGCGGGAAACAGACAAAGTTTGATATACGGCTTGCTAACATTCCTTCTGAGAGTGGAGATCCCCTTACGTTTACTTATGTCGTAGGAGCAAGCGTATTTCAGTCGAAAGATCCAAAGCGCGTAGAAGTAGCAAAAGATTTTGTTCGATTCTTCTCAACCGATCCGGAACTCGTAAAATCTTCGAAAAACGGCATTCCCGTAAGAAGTTCTGTCATCACTGAATTTGAGAAAGATTATCCGTTATTCAAAGCTTATAACGAAAATGCAAAATATCTGTTCAATTTCACAGGAAATGTACCAGGATACAGTCAGCTGAGGGAACAGCTATATCCCGAGTTACAGGCCCTTTATACGGGAGCCAAAACACCGGAACAAGCCGTGAAAGATTATCAGGATAATGGAAATCAGGTTATTGAAACGAACCGTAAAAATTCCGTGCTTCCTACAGAATAAGTAAGAAGAAGCCCCACTTTTAGAAGCGGTTTACTTCATAGCAAACGTTGCATTTCGATGAGCTTCGATAAGAAAGGTAAGATGCTGGATGAAATCGACCCGATTGATGAAAGAACATCTAACAGGCTATCTGTTCATTACCCCGCAAATGATCATATTTCTAATGTTTCTTGTCTATCCGATCATCGAAGGTTTTCGTATGAGTCTTTACCAAATTCAGTACTCAAGTGAGACATTTGTTGGATTTGACAATTATGTAACTCTCATTAACGATCCCGTTTTTCTCAAAGCATTCATGAATACGATTGTATTCGTTGTTTGTATTGTGTTGCTTACTGTAGGCTTTGCACTTTTTGTAGCATCCAGTGTTTTTGACAAAAACGCGAAGTACGTATCTTTTATTCGAGGGAGTTATTATATACCGGTCATGGTTTCGATGGTCGTCATGAGTATGATTTGGAGTTTCCTGCTAAATCCATCTAGTGGACTGATCTCGTATCTGGCCCGTGAGCTGGACATGGGAAATGTGAATCTGCTTGGAAATAAGCTGACCGTCATGCCGGTAATTATTTTCGTAACCTTTGCTACGAACGTCGGGCAAGCCATTATTTTATATATTGCGGCGATGATCGGCGTGCCCAAAGATCTAATGGAGGCGGCAGAAGTAGACGGCGTTAGCCGGATCCAGATGATTCGTCATATCTTAGTACCCTCCGTTCAATCGACTACCGTGTACATTACGATTATTAATATTATCGCGGTACTTAAAATCTTTGTCGTTATTCAGCTCCTGACTGGAGGGGGACCAAACAATGCATCTGTTACCCTGATGTACTACCTATACAATAATGCCTTTAAGTTCAATCAGCTCGGCGTAGCTTCTGCGGTAGGTGTCATCATGTTTGTGATTACGCTCCTGTTGTCGATTCCTCAGCTACGCACCGTGATTAGAGCGAAGTGAGGAGAGAATGATGGTGCATAACAGAATAAAACCAAAACGCGAGCGGTACGATAGGGTTTCTAATGTAATTATTACTTTTTTCGCCATCGTCAATTTGTTCCCATTGTACTGGTTATTAACAAGTTCGCTGAAAAACAGCGCTGATGTTGTAAAAATGCCACCCGATTGGTTCCCTACTGCAATCACATTTTCGAACTACATGGATATTTTTCAGAATCAACCAGCCCTGCGTTGGACCTTTAACAGTCTATATGTCTCATTTGTCAGTACTGTGCTCGTGGTCATCGTGGGATCCATGGCGGCCTATGCTTTTTCCAAATTGACGTTTGCTGGACAAAACCTAATCTTTATTGTGTTTATCTCAAGTTTGATGATTCCGAAAGAGATTATGATTGTTCCCCTGTTTCAGATTACGCAAGACTTTGGCCTTATCAACTCTTACGGTGGGATGATCTGGCCGAATGTGGCAACGGCTTTTGGCGTGTTTATGTTAAAAGGATTTTTTGATCAGACGCCAAGTGCTCTCCGGGAAGCAGCTCGGATTGACGGAGCAGGTGAGTGGAGAACCTTTTTGCAAATCATGCTGCCTATCGTGAAGCCCGGTATCGGTGCCTTATTCATTCTGAACTTTGTTCAGGTGTGGAATGATTATCTATGGCAAATGATTGTGGGACAAGAGAAAAACATGAAAACACTGATGGTGGGAACAGCCACCCTAATGCAAGATATGAATCCGAATTTTGCTTACAAAATGGCGGGAGCATTCGTCGCAGCGTTGCCAATGTTACTGATCTTTATCTTGTTCCAGCGATATTTTACTCAGGGGATTACGGCTGGTGCGGTTAAAGAATAGCGTGAATCAGCCTTTAATCAAACGTACACTTAAGTTTATGGAGGAGAGAGAAGATGTCTAAAAATAGTAGTGTGCTGCAAAATTTAAAAGGGAAGCTCATTGTTTCTTGTCAGGCTTTACCTGAAGAACCGCTGCATAGTTCGTATATTATGGGAAGAATGGCATATGCGGCATATTTAGGAGGGGCAGCAGGGATTCGTGCGAACAGTGTAGAGGATATCGAAGAAATCAAGAAACATGTCTCCTTGCCGATGATCGGAATTATTAAAAAAGTGTACGCTGGCTTCGATGTTTTCATTACACCTACGATGGAAGAAGTAGGTGCACTAGTACGCGCAGGTGTGGATATCATTGCACTGGATGCTACAGATCGAACAAGGCCTGATGGCACTACGATTACGGAGATTTTTCCGAAACTCCGGGAAACCTACCCAGATCAGCTTTTTATGGCGGATTGTTCAACTTATCAAGAAGGGATGCAAGCGGAAACACTAGGTTTTGATTGTGTCGGAACTACCTTGAGCGGATATACGAATGCAACAAAAGAAAGATTACTTCCCGATTTTGAGATGGCTGAAAGGTTAGTAAAAGACCTTTCGATTCCTGTGATTGCAGAAGGAGGGATTTCTACACCGGAAGAACTGGGCCTTTTATTTGAACTTGGTGTTCATACAGCAGTCGTAGGTTCTGCTATTACAAGGCCTTATGAGATCACCAAAAGATTTGTACACTCTATTCAGCAGCAGAGCTATGTTTCTCGTGCAGGGAATGAGTAATGAACGTACTTGCATGTGATATCGGCGGTACGAGGATTAAGCTCGGCCTGTGCTCCCCGCTGGGAGAGATATTCGAGTACCAGGAATATGCAGCTGAGGCCCAAAAAGGCGGAACTTACCTCATTGAACGAGTGATAGAGTACATGTCAGCGTATAATGGATATGAAGCCATATCGGTGAGCACCGCTGGGCAAGTCAATCCTGCTGATGGATCCATTCGGTATGCCAATCCCAATATTCCAAATTATACGGGCGTACAAGTCAAAGACATCATTCAACAGCGATTTCATAAACCAGTGAAGGTTGAAAATGATGTCAATGCGGCTGCTTTGGGAGAAGCGTGGATTGGCGCGGGACGTTCTTTTGAAGATTTTATCTGCCTTACTTTCGGAACCGGTGTCGGGGGAGCGATTGTGATGCAGGGGGATATTTATAAAGGACTTCATGGAAATGCAGGGGAGTTCGGACATATGCTTATGTATCCCGTCACAAGTACAGAGGCTACGAAGTGGGATAGCATGTACGAAAACTATGCATCCACGACAGCGCTCGTTAAAAAGGCGCAAGCCACTTATCCAGAGATTACAAATGGAAAAGAGTTATTTGCAAAGATCAATGAAAGAGAAGGAGCACTTCTCTCCTTATTGCAGAGCTGGGAGCTTGACGTATCGAGAGGTATCGCAACGCTGATTCATATTTTTAATCCTCCTGCGGTTATCGTTGGGGGCGGGATTATGGAACAAGAGTGGCTTGTCGGGCGTATCGCCAATTGCACGAAGGGACTTCTACTGGATAGTTTTACGCATACGCAGATCATTCCCGCTAGACTGGGAAATAAAGCAGGACTGATTGGAGCAGCCTCTTTGTTTCATCGAAATATCTAAATGAATCAGATGTGCAGGATTTAAGGAGTTGTTACATAAAATCCACGAGGTTATCGTGGATTTTTTTTACATGAAAGAATTTATCCCTCCATTTTATATCTTACCCCTTATGCTGTATTCTCCTTTTCTTGATAATGAGATAGAAAGATCATTTGTATCTTATGTAAGGAGGAGAAGTGTAGATGTCTATTAACCGTATTATGTTTAGGAAGTCATGGATGATCACGCTCGTCGCAGTTATGGTTCTATCGCTGTTTCAGTTTGCGGTGATGAATGCGCCCAAAGCAAACGCTGCGGTAGCGAGCAAGACAATGGTAGGCTACTGGCATAACTTTGACAATGGTTCAGGCTTCATCAAGCTTCGCGATGTTTCTCCTAAGTTTGACGTCATCAATGTATCATTTGCAGAGCCTACATCGGGTGTTACGAATGGAACGATTGGATTCACTCCTTATAATTATACGGAAGCTGATTTTAAAGCTGACGTAGCGTATTTACAAGGCCAAGGAAAGAAAGTCATCATCTCCATCGGTGGTGCAAATGGGCAAGTCCAGCTTGGCAGTACAGCAGCCCGCGATAATTTTGTTACTTCTGTAACCGCTATCATTGAAAAGTATGGGTTCGACGGTCTCGATGTTGACTTCGAAGGGCACTCCTTGTATTTGAATGCGGGAGACAGTGATTTTAAAAATCCTACGACACCGGTTATTGTAAACTTGATTTCTGCTTTACGCACAATTAATAACCATTTCGGGACGGATAAGTTCTATCTGACTATGGCACCGGAAACGTTCTTTGTTCAGTTAGGTTACACTTTCTACGGTGGCAGCTGCGCTGGATGTGATAACCGTGCAGGTGCATACTTACCTGTTATTCACGGTACACGAGATATCCTAGACTGGTTACAAGTACAGAACTATAATTCAGGTCCAATTACGGGTCTTGATGATCAATATCATAATATGGGGAATGCCGATTTTCATGTTGCCATGGCCGATATGATCCTAACGGGTTTCCCAGTAGCCAAAAATCCAAACAGCTTTTTCCCTGCACTTCGTCCCGATCAAGTATTGCTTGGATTGCCGGCAAATGTGAACGCGGGCGGTGGATTTACAACTGTAGCTGAAGTACAAAAGGCACTTGATGCTTTAATAAAAGGAATCCAGTTACCAAGCTATAAAACACGTGGCAGTGCTACGGGTTATCCTGATTTCCGCGGAGTAATGACATGGTCTGTAAACTGGGATAAATTCAACAACTTTGAATTTTCCAATAGCCACCGCGTATATCTAGATGGACTGACTCCACCGGTACCTGATACGCAAGCTCCGACGGTGCCAACGAATGTAGTGGCTACTTCCAAAACGTCGACTACGGTGAATCTTGGCTGGACAGCATCAACAGATAACGTGGGCGTGACGGGTTACACTGTGGCGTATGGATCACAGTCTATGAATGTAACAGGTACATCTGCGTCAATAACCGGTCTCACCCCAGATACGACTTACGTTTTTACAGTAAAAGCTAAAGATGCAAAGGGAAATCTATCAGCAGCAAGCACACCGCTTACTGTAAAAACAGATCCTACTGGTTCAGGTGGTGACCCAACCGCACCAACGGCGCCAACGAACTTGCAAGTCACAGCCAAAACGGCAACCAGTGTATCTTTAAGTTGGAGCGCATCAACCGATAATGTTGGCGTAACAGGCTACACGGTTACTTACGGAACAAACGCAGTGAATGTAACAACGACAACAGCTACGCTTAGTGGACTTACTGCGAGCACAAGCTATCAATTTACCGTTACTGCCAAGGATGCAGCAGGTAATGTTTCACCGGGAGCTAGTATTAGCATAACGACCGATGCTGCGGGCGGTGCACAAGCTTGGGCACCAGGGGTCAGCTACAAAGTGAATGATGAAGTCACTTATGGAGGCAAAACATACGTATGTCGCCAGCCTCATACTTCACTTACTGGCTGGGAACCGTCTAACGTTCCAGCTTTGTGGCTACTGAAATAACATTTACGTGATTTCGTGAACTCATATGAAATCAGAAAAAACCTCCATCACGTAGGCAGATATGCCGTCCGTGGTGGAAGTTTTTGATAAGAACATATACTTTTGATGGAAGCAACAAAAGGCATAATGAAATGAATCAATTGAATTCTGTTAAATATTTTCGTACACAATGCAATAATTTCTGGTAGAATTACCCTTGTGTTTCAAAAAATATCATAACAGATACTTATATGGTGCTTCAATAAATAGATTTTGAAGCTTAAATGGGAAGTTCGATGCAAGTTCGACGCGGTCCCGCCACTGTAACGCAGAGCTACTATCCGCTTATCCACTGTCCTAACTCATGGGATGGGAAGGAGATAGAATTTAGCTATGAAGCGAAGCCAGGAGACCTGCCTTATAAGATGCTCTATGATTCTCACGAGGATGGGAGGGAGATGTTTCGTTTATTCGTGCTGCGTATAGAGCATTGCTCTGTTCGATTCTGACCGTATCAAGACATCTTTCTAATGGAGAGGTGTCTTTTTTGTTGTGCGGAGATAGAATCACTAATTATTATGGACATTTGAGAGGATGAAATCGAAGTGTTTATCTGGAATCAAGTAAAACGAAGTATCATCGTCCTGCTATGTATGGTACTCCTCGCAACATGCTGGACTCCGAGTTCGGCTAAAGCAGCAAGCGAGACTACGGAAACAGAACGCCTCAGCGAAATGATAGCAAAAACGGTTGATTACTATAAGAATAATAGAAGAAATTTGAGTTCCTGGTGGGAAATCGTTGCTTTATCTGGTGCAGGTGTAGATTTGAATGATGGAAGCTGGACGTTACCTGCTTGGGTAGAACAAGATCCTGGATTGAAACCCAATGCAGGAGGAACCGATCATATTCAATATATTATGGGAATGCTGGCACTGGGTAAGGACCCGGAGCATGCTTGGGGAACACGTAATTTATACAGTGAACTAGCAGCACAGCAGAATTCTACCACTGGAGCAATTGGTGGAATTAACAAACATGCCTGGGCTATGATGGCGCTTGACATCGGACAGAAGCTCGGAGCGGATACAGGTTCTTGGAATGAAGAAGCGAAGCAAAAGTCACTTTCCTTTGTACTAAGCAAGCAAAACAGTGATGGTGGTTTTTCTCTATTTTCTTCAACTGATACAGATATAACCGGGATGGTCTTGCTTGGCCTCGGTCATTATCAGAATGAAGAGGCAGGAAACGCAGCAATTGAACGTGCAAAAAGCCTGCTTAAAGATCGTCAGTTAGATAATGGAGGGTTTAACTCAACAGGAAGTTTTGGTTTTGGAGACAACTCTAATACGTTGTCTGCTGCTGTATCTGGGCTAGTTGCTGCGGGGGAGAACCTTTTATCATCAGAATGGCTGAAGCAAGGTAACAGCCCGGTTGATGCATATCAGAACTTCCAACTGGAAAATGGATCTTTCCGCTGGAAGCCTACGGATAAAGGCACTAATCTGATGGCGACTGAACAGGCGCTGATCGGAATGCTCGATATTTTACATGGCGAGTCTACTTGGTATAGGTTAGGTAATAGTGACCTCCCTAATCCAGAACCAAACCCAGATCCAGAGCCAGGCACACCAGGGGATGGATCAGGAGGAGAAACGAACCCACCTTTGAAAAAGGTCACGTTTTCCGTTGAAAAGCGATCGATCGGTGAAGGCGACATTACCTCACAAACAACGGTTGAGCTAGAAGATGGAGATACGGCATTTACATTATTACATAGAGAACTAACGGACCGGAGTATTGCTTTAGAGTATTCGGGTGCAGATGAGAGTACTTATGTCCAAGCTATTGATGGACTAGGTGAATTCGATCATGGTCCATTAAGTGGTTGGATGTATGAGGTGAACGGACAATTTCCGAGTGTGAGTGCTGGAGTATACGAGCTCAAAGACGGTGATGTCCTACGCTGGAGATACACAACGAATTTAGGAGAAGACTTGGGCGAGGAACCGATTCCTGGCACGGATGAAGAAATAATTCATGTATCCGCAGGTCAATCTCCGATTTATGTGAATCAACTTGAAATCGCGAAAGACGTAATCAAATTACAGTTCACTGAGGAGATTCTGCCGGAAGTAACGAGCGTAAGCAACAGTACTTATATGTTCATCGAAAATGAGACGAGTGTTATCTCCGGAGGGTCTGACAATCAGATTCAATTACCTCGTGATCTGAATACAAGCGATCCGGATTTGATCAATAAAATCAACAATTCTTTATCTACGAATAACCAAATTCTATCCGCTCTAGTTACACGTATCAAAGTTGGCGGAGAACAAGACATCTTGTTTGATAAATTTGTAACGATTAAGTTATTGGGTCAAGGAGACAAAGAGGCTGGAATGCTGAATGCAAACCAGGAGTTTCACCCGATACTAAAATACGAAAATGCATCAGAACACAATGATCTGGAAGCCTATGCTTATCGTGATAATAATGATCTAATCATCAAAACGAAACATTTCAGTGAGTTTTTGGCGTATTCCGTAACAAGTAATAATGGCGGTAATGAAGGTGAGGGAGATGGATCAGGATCAGGTGGCAATGGCGGAGATCCTGTACCTCCGGTATCACCAACGCCTACACAATCGAACATTACTCTGTCTGTAGAGAAGCGTACCATTGGACAAGGGGATATTGTAGGCAAGGCGACCGTGAAGGTGAATGAGGGAGATACTGCTTTCACTGTGCTGCAAAAAGCAATTTCTCAAAACAATATTTCCATGGACTATTCAGGATCGGGAGCAAGCATTTATGTAAAATCCATTGATGGACTCGGTGAGTTCGATCATGGCGCCCAAAGTGGATGGATGTATGAAGTGAACGGTGAATTCCCTAATGTCAGTGCAGGAATATTTGAGGTTAAAGATGGTGATGTAGTCCGCTGGCGCTATACTACGAACTTAGGTAAAGATTTAGGAGCACCTGAATTTAACCCGGATCCATCTGGTCCTGGATCTAATCCAGGCAATTCCAATACAGAGCAAATGCCATCACTCGAAACAACGAAAACATATATTGATAAGATTTCATCTTGGATACTGCAAAATCGCAATTTTATGATTCAAGACAATTTTAATGATTGGGATGTCTTAGCTCTCGCACGAGCAGGTAAAGAGGTTCCTGTGTCTTACGCTTCTACGCTGCTGAATTACATTCAGAGCAAAAATGGTGAATTCCGTTTGGTGACCGATTATGAGCGAATGACGCTTGCTGCTATTGCGATTGGGAAAGACCCATCTAATTTAAGCGGCACGAATTTCTTGGAAAAAATATATAACAACAGCAGAATGACGAATCAAGGAACGAACGGTCTTGTCTTTGGGCTGATCGCGCTGGATGCAAAAGAAACGAAGATTCCAGTCGATGCTTTGTGGACACGAGAGAAACTTGTAGCAGAACTTCTCAATCAGCAAAATCAAGATGGTGGTTTTCCGATTAGTAAATCTTCAGGTAGTGATAGTGATATTGATATGACGGCAATGGCGTTACAAGCCCTTTCTAATTATCAAGATCAAGTAAAAGTGAAACAAGCAGTAGAGAAAGCACTTCAATGGCTATCCAATCAGCAACTTGAAAATGGTGGATTCAAATCTTTTGGAGCAGAATCAAGCGAGAGTATTTCGCAGGTTATGATTGCACTTACGAGCCTTGATATTAAGTTCAGTGATAAGAGATTTGTAAAAAGCAAAGGGAATTTGATGACCGCATGGTTAACTTATATGAATAAAGACGGTGGCATTGCCCATAGTGCTGGCGGTAAAAGTGATTATATGGCAACACAACAAGGGCTTCTTGCTTTAGCTGCTTACGAGCGTCAGCTTAGTAAGAGCAATCGCCTTTATGACATGACCGATGTATCTACAGAAACCGGCAAACCATCGATATCTTATACGGATGAGCACCTCATTGCCTCTTGGGCAATAGAAGGTGTCAATAGGGCATCAGAGCTCGGTTACATGAAAGGAAGCGGAACAGACAGCGCTCGTTTCGAACCGAAACGTAATATTACCCGTGCAGAGTTTACGGCAATTATTGCGCGATATGCTGGACTCGAAAGCTCAGAATCAACATCTGGATTCATCGATGTTCCTTCTACATCTTGGTACGCTGGATATGTCTCCATTGCGAAGGAAAAAGGATGGATATCAGGGATTACGAAGGACAAATTCGCACCGAATGAGCCGATCACAAGGCAAGAAATGGCGACGATCCTCGTTCGAATGATTGGTGAAACTGGCGATTCCGTATCTAGTGATTTTGTAAAAGATCAACAACTTATCGCAAAATGGGCTCTTCCTTATGTGAAGTATGTTTATGACAATGGAATTATGAGGGGAGACGGCGGTAATTTCCGACCACAATCTGCGGTGACGCGAGAAATGGCAGCCGTTATTATGGTACGTATGCACGATCTGAAATCACGTTAATGGAATGGAGAGGAGAAGGAGACTTGTCTCCTTCTCCTGCTTATTTCTAGGAATCGAATGAATACAAGAGGTGAAGATAGTGGGTTCCTTTTTCAAATGGTTGTGGAATAAACGAACTGTAATCGCTGGTTTACTAGTGATAGCGATCATTATATTTGGCAGTGTGTGGATGTATAAAGGTACAGAAGCGGAGCCAGGAAAAGTCGCAAGAAATTCAGATAATATAACGCAAGAAGTACAGCCCAGTAGCACGGTTCAAAATACAGATGAGATAAGTGAGGAAGAGAGTAGTAACTCCTCCCTACCAGCGTCTAGCGGTCAAGAAGATGGAGCTTCAAACATACCCGCGGTAGCTCCTGATGAAACAGAAGTAAGCGAACTCGTCTCATCGCAGGAAGATACAGAACAAGATACAAGAACAGAACAAGAGAGCTCTAAAGATAAGCAGAGCGATAGCGCCTCGACAAGTGAATCTGATCCTGAAAAAACAACAGCGGAAAAGGGTTCGAGTTCAGGAAAAGAACCATCTTCATTGGCTTCTGGAAAAGAGAGTAGCAAAGATAATGCGTCCGTTAAGCCTGGAAAAACGGATGAAGTTAAAAGTGATACTTCTACGAACAAAACGCCGAACAAAAATACGGGGACGAGCACCACTTCTTCGGCGGAAGCTCCCAAAGACAAACCTAAAGAAGAGCCAGTAGAAGAAACTCCGAAGAGTAACGTAATCACGATAACAATTATTGGATCTCCCAATGAAGGTACAATGATGGAAACGGTCACGGTTGAGATCGGAGAGATGAAGACAGTTCTGGATTCTCTAAAGAACGTAACACGTTCCTCCAAAATGCAGATGGAGTATAGTGGTACCGGTGCTACCGCATATGTAAAAGGGATCAATAACTTGTATGAATTTGATAATGGAGCGGGCAGCGGCTGGATGTACAGTGTTAACGGAAAGTTTCCGAATCGAAGCGCAGGTGTATGGCCTTTACAACCGGGAGATGACATAAGGTGGCTCTACACAGAAGATCTGGGTAAAGATGTCGGCGCTGGTGTAGATGATGGGTTATGGGACGGTAAAAGCTGATATGGTTTACGGTTTCGCTTCACTTCATCCCCGCCTTTGCTTTATCTATTTCGCAGGACTCATCACAATCTGTATGCTTGTTAAGCACCCAGTTTATCTCGGAGCCGCGTTTCTGGTAACCATTCTACTCAATTTCTCCATAGATCGAGGACGATCTTTACGAAAGGGACTTGTTAGGTATTTACTCATTGCACTCGTCATTTTCATTACGAATCCGTTATTTTCAAGCAGAGGAGCAACCATTCTTTTTTACTTGCTAGATCGGCCCGTAACGCTAGAGTCGATCGTATATGGTGCTATTTTTGCAATTTCTCTACTGAGTGTATTGTTTGCGTTCGTTGCTTTTAATCTAATAATAACACCGGAAAAAATGTTGTACCTGATTACCCCCTTTGCTCCGAGGACTGCTTTTATTGTTACTGTCACACTGCGGTTTGTTCCACTGCTTACAAGCCGACTAAAAGAGATTATGACGATAAAGCGTATTATGGGACAAGGGAAAGAACAAAGTCAGCAAATGAAAAAAAGCAAAAAAAATCGGATGCAGAATGGGATGGAATCGCTTCATACTTTGATTAGTTGGTCACTTGAAGAGGCTCTGATTACAGCTAGTTCTATGCGAGCAAGAGGATACGGTGTTACGAAGCGCAGCAGTGCGCGAATTTATAAAATGGACAATCGTGATCGAATCGTCATGTGGATTATTATCCTGACAGGAACGAACCTTATAATTGGTGCTTGGTATGGAGTGAACAGGTATGATATTTATCCGAGACTATCTCAGATGACTTGGACCTCTCTCTATTCGTTTCATTTCACCTGTTTTCTTCTATATTTACTTTTTCCACTGTTCATGAATGGAAAGGAGTGGTTGCATTGGTATCTTATTCGCTCCAAAATGTAAGTTTCGCTTATGCAGAGAGTTCAAATCATACCTTACATGATGTATCTATAAATATTGAAGAAGGAGCATTTGTCTTATTATGTGGTCCTTCAGGTTCTGGTAAGACAACGTTATTACGACAACTGAAGAAAGAAATCTGTCCAGAGGGAAGACGAACAGGGTCTATTCTCTACCGCGATGTTCCTACCCATGATCTGGAAGATCGTATCTCCGTTGAAGAGATCGGGATGGTCTTTCAGGATCCAGATCATGCGATTGTGATGAATACGGTCTGGCAAGAGTTGACGTTTGGAATGGAGAATCTCGGTTATAAGCCTGACGTGATACAGCGCAGAATAGGGGAATTAGTATCCTTTTTTGGAATGGATTCTTGGCTGGACTTAAACATACATGAATTATCAGGAGGACAAAAACAGATCGTGAGTTTGGCTTCCGTAATGTCTCTGCGTCCGCGAGTGCTACTCCTCGATGAACCAACGGCACAACTGGACCCCATTGCAGCTAAAGAGTTCATTCAATGGTTAACTCGCATTAACGAAGAACTATCCATTACGGTCATCATTAGCGAACATCGAATGGAAGAACTTTTTGCCATTTCGACACAAGTGATTATGCTAGACCATGGACAGGTTATTTACAATGGGGAATCTCGTCAGGTAATTCGAGAGATTATAAAAAAAGAAGACCCAATTTTTCAATCTTATCTACCTTCTATAAGTCAACTTTATATGTTGCTAGGTAAGGAAATGGAACTTTCGGATCGGATTCCCATTAGCGTGAAAGAAGGACGCAAATGGTTATATGACAAATACAAGTCATTACCTCTCAACCATCTGGACAACCATTTGATGATGAATGAGGAACGCAATGAGGAGCTCAAAAAACAGGAAAAGGTTCTGCTCGAATGTAAACATCTTTTTTATACATATGATAAGAATCATCCACTTGTCGTAAAAGGGTTGTCTCTACGCGTTCACGATGGTGAATTTTTCACTTTGTTCGGAAGTAATGGATCAGGTAAATCAACGCTGCTTCAATTGATTGCTGGTGGCATGAAACCACAGAGAGGCGACATCCTCTTTGAAGGGAAATCATTTTCACGAAAACAATCAAGTGAGAGGAATCGTTATGTTGGTTACGTTGCTCAGAACCCTCTTCTGTACTTTACCCATGATACAGTCAGAGGACAGTTGCAATCTCGATTACATGACCTAGGGGAGGAGGCGTACAGAGAAAGATTGGATGATCTGATAGATCGATTTGAACTGCAATCTATTCTTGATCATCACCCTTTTGATATTAGCGGAGGGCAGCAGCAAAAAGTGGTACTTGCTATGGTTCTGCTAACGGGGCCAAAGTTATTGCTACTTGATGAGCCTACTAAAGGGATGGATCCCCTTGCTAAAATAGAACTGGCAGCTTATTTGAAACAGCTTCAGAATCAAGGAACTACCATTTTAATGGTCAGTCATGATATTGAATTTTCGGCAAGCTATGCGACACGTTGTGGCCTGCTCTTTGATGGACAGATGACAGCAGTACAGGATACAGGCCCTTTTTTGCAGGATAACTTTTTCTATACAACTATCGTTCATCGAACGGCTAGAGATATAATGGACTCCGCAGTTACGGTACAAGATGTACTAAGTAGATGTATAACATGAAGAAGGTTCTCTACATCGGAAGTTTTGTAGCAGCGATTCTCATGCTTATGCTTGTATTATGGAAAGAGGATTATTATTTGCCCTTAAGTTTTATGTTTATTGGTCTTGCTATGTTGCCATTCTATGTAAGACTTGAAAGTAAGAAGATGAGAGCTGAGGAAATTTTATTAATTGCCATGTTGGGTGCGATCGCGGCTATTAGTAGAATCCCGTTTGCACCTCTACCCAGTGTTCAGCCCACGTCTTTTGTGATCATGATGTCGGCTCTCGTCTTTGGTCCAGAAGTGGGATTCTTGGTAGGCAGTATTGCAGCTATTGTATCCAACCTATTCTTAGGTCAGGGACCATGGACTCCTTGGCAAATGTTTTGTTGGGGAATGATAGGCTTTACCGCAGGGATGTTAAGAAATACATTCATCATGAAGCGTCTTTGGGGTAAAAATGTGTTTGGATTTATATGGGGATTCGTCTTTGGCTGGATTATGAATCTGTGGTTTTTACTAGGTTTTTATGAAGATTTAAGCTGGCCTCTGTTCGTTTCGGCTTATGCCGCCAGCTTTTATTTTGATCTTGCACATGCGGTGTCAAACGTCGTTTTTATTACTTTCTTCTCGGCCATATGGCTTAAAATTCTGGGAAGGATCAAAATGAAGTATGGCCTGCTAAAGTAATCAGTTCTCCACCAATATTTATCGGCTAATTGTAAAAGCACCCTCAAATCGTTCCAAATTAAAGTATAGAACTCAAAGAACACCGGAGTTAGAACTCGAGTGTTCTTTGAGTTTCCTTATCCTTTGGTACAACTCAATTTTTCAATACAATAGAGCTGATGTTAAACCTTAAATTAACATTAAAACTTTATTAATACCAGATTAATATTTCCATATTTATACTAGACATTAATATTATTAACTAGTAATATTACA
Source organism: Paenibacillus sp. Marseille-Q4541 (assembly GCF_018310695.1). Classification (GTDB taxonomy): domain Bacteria; phylum Bacillota; class Bacilli; order Paenibacillales; family Paenibacillaceae; genus Paenibacillus. Next base: position 30,680 of record NZ_JAGXCY010000003.1, read on the forward strand.
ACTTCGTAGTTATTGGCCAGTACATTAAAAGGCACAGATTGTTAAATGGAGGGTCATCATTGGATCTTAACATAGTTTATTTTCTAGTAGGTGTCATATTTATGTGGAGTTTTATCAATAGTTTTAAAAGCTCAAGATATCAAACAATTTACATGATCGTCACAAGTTTGGTATTTGGGTACATGTATTTTTACGTTACAAAGTTATTGGGTATTAGATAAGTTATAGCACCCTTAGATGGTGCTTTTTTCATGCTCTAAATTCAAATTGACTCCTCATTTTCCAATATAATATAAAAAAGCCCAAGGTTTCCCCTGGGCATTAACGCTGCTTAAGTAAGAATCTTTCCGATCTCTGTTTTTTATCGTAACTTTATGAAATTATAAAATCCGATGAATTGTAAATTGTCCGGTGGAACTATGAAGAGCATTCGCGACCTGCTGTGCCTCTAATTGAGAATGACGCTCTACTGCATAACGGAATTCGTAAAATCCTCCGAGTGTCGCTTTAAAGTTCGTTTCCCAATAATTCGTCATAATCCATGCCTTCGTAGATGGAAGACTATCTGCATCCTGCATCATATGAAGCTGGCGTGGCTTGTGTTCAATAGAACCTAACTGTAGAAGCGGAGTGTCCGTCATCGATACGGATAGTGCTTCTTGATTATCTTTCGAATGAATGAAGAATCCTTCCTGAACACTAGTATAGTCCAGACAAGAACCTGGAATTTGATCCTTCCAAGGACGAAGAATGCTACCTGCCTTCTCAACATAAAGTTCGGTTTCCTCTCCCAAAGCGAAGGGGAGGGAGACATACACATTTTCAGGAAGCCAGACACTTTCCTTGTGTAAGCGGACAGATACTTCGACACGAGGCTGATTTGCAAACATTTTCAGATGAAGAGCATAATAGCTCATTCCCTTTACTTCAAACACAAGCTCCACAATTGCGAATAATGGGCCGTTATCTAGCACTTTCACTTGGCTTAATCGCCCAATATCCCGCTGCACGTTAGGCCCTTTTCGATTCCGACCCATTCGACCCCTTGCAGAACATACCTGGGAAGGATTATGTTCATCCTGAGTAGGGGTAACTTCATAGATTGGTGTGAATGGAGCATACTCACGGTTTTTCTCCAGTAGATCCACAGATAGGCGTTTGTCTATCCAAGTGGTGATTCCCTCATTTAATTTCCATTCAATGCGCAGGCTCTCCGATTCAATCGAGTTTTCGTTTACTTTAATCGGATATTCTGAAATTTGATCTGTCCAGATATCGGCAATTCCTTCGCAGGAAATGGATCCGATATTTTGTGCGGTTACCATTTTACCCGAGCCGGAGGACAGTGCCGATGTATCCAGCGAATGAATGTGAATAAACCGTGATTCCCCAGGTAAAAGCGTTAGTTCCGTTACAAGAGATTGATTACGGGACAGCTGATAAGGTAAAGGTTGCCCTGTGGACTCATCAATCAGTTCGAATTTGTTCTGTAAAACGTTAGTTTCCCATCCATCAAGGGGTATAACGATCTGTAAAGTAGCTTCGGATGGCTCGGTATTAATGACCTCATATCGTAAAGGTCGATGGGGAGCAAGAAGCGCCCCTTTACGAGCGACAAGTACATTATCGAGTGCGCGATGAGCTAGCTTGCTAGCTTCGGCTGCATACGCCTGTTTCCGTACTTCAAGCATCTGTACCTGAGGATGCCATGGTTCAGAGACAGAAGTATGATATCCCCACGTATGTTCCGCATACATGGTCAGTGCCTGGGATGTAGCTTCAATGTCGGATGGCGTAGCTGTCTGCTGAGTAGGATCCAAACTTTTCACCTTTCGAAGCGTACGCTGCGCATCACGATAAATCTGAGTATGCATAGCTGTAGAGGCAACCCCGTCAGTCCACCAGTCCGGCCAGTCTCCGCGGTGCACCGGAAGGGAGGACAAGTCTTCCTGTTTCAATATTGCAAAAAATTCGGAAAGGGTCGTTAATTTAACCGTGACTTGATCGCCAAATTGTTCATTCCATTTTGATGCCCATTCTGCGATATCGGAATTTGGAGAAGCATTGTCTGTTCCAAGCCCGGACACCATGACGGGAACGAAAGAGTAGGGATATTTTTCTTGTTCAAGATTCCATAAATAACGGTTAATTCTTAACGCTGCGATGTCATTATGGCGATCTTCCGGCTCTACGTGTTGATGCTGAAGTTCATCTTTAATCATGTATCTTCCGAGCGCATTAGGACTAAGTCCGAGCTCATTGCCGAACATATAATGTTCACCGTTCCATACAAGCAGTTTATTGCCATCCGGTGTCTCCCACCAAAACGGAATCTGCTTACGGCCAAGCGGATACATCCCGTGATGCGAGTGAATACAGGAGAAGAGATGCTGAATATTATTTTGCAAAAGGCTTGATGCATAACCCCAACTGTATCCATTGATGTCGGCAGTCATTGCGCTGTCGATCTGGTGTCCGAATGATGCTGCGTACTTCTGGGCTTTGCCATGATTGCGGAGAAGAAGGTCCATATCAGGCAGCTCGGTCATGTTAAGGTAAGTTCCAGACAGCTCAATATCACCGCGAAGGATAGCCGCTTGAAAAGCTTCTTTTTCTGCAGAAGTTGCTTCTTCTAGAAATTTCTCAACCGCCCAAAATGTTTCACAAGTCCACCGGAAAGTTTTCCACTCGGGATTTTCTCCGCAGTGTGCAGCTTCCGTTATTTTTAAGGCTTGGCGTATAAAATCAACATGGTATTGTTCAATTCGTTCTTGTCGCTCCGTATAGCCGATGTCGGTGTGCGAATGATGAATTGCATAAATCGTCCAAGGTTTGGTAGGTTTGTGCTGGCTTGCAGTGACTGTACTCATTTTTAGTTAGCCTCCTCAGTTTGTAAGCAAAGTGTTTTCGTATTTGTTAGTATCATTGAAAAGCGTATCAATGCCTGTAAACACATCGATCATCCCATCAGGCGACTGAAGAATAGGGACGGAATAGTCTTTCAGAACATCCTGAATGTTCTCTTCCCACAAAGGGAAGCTGTTAGCAATTTGTCCTCCAAGCAGAATACGGTTTGGCCTAAAGGTATCCATATAAGGTAAAAGCATCTCCCCGAGACGTTGCCCATATTGCTCAAACAATTGTTTAGCAGCTTGGTTTCCGCCAGTAGCTTCTTTCGCCAAATCGGCTACATCGGAATCGGTATTCTCTGCGAGAACACCTTGCTCACGAGCCATCTTTAGAATTCCTCTTCTTCCAAAATAGCTGTCGACGATATGATCTAGGTAAGGTTCATTAAATAACATTCCATCTGATGGAATTCCTTTGATGCCTTTGATGATTTGTTTTTTTTCAATAAAAGCAGAGCCTAGTCCGGTGCCAAGGGTAAGGCACAGAAGCCGTTCTGACGGATAACGCTGGCTGATCCCGAGTCCAAATAGGAAAGCGTCATTGCCAAAACGAATATCTGCTGACGCGAGTGCAGAAGACATTACAGTAGGTGTGGTTGAATAAAGCTTCATAAATTCTACTCGTAGTAAGTCTCGGACCGACAAATTGTATAGTGCTTCATATTTTCCAACACCTTGAAGAAGTGCGATTCCTTCTGCATATTGAAAAGGTCCGGGAAAAGCAAATCCGATCTGAATTTGGTCCTTTTTATGCAGTGCTCTGATTGAGCTAGTGTAAAAATGAAGTAACTCTACACATAGGTCAGCGAAAGAGCTAATCGTAGCCGCAGCAGGGCCATTTGATTCTGACGGCCTGGATCTATAGGAGCCAGATAGAATCACTCCATTTACAAGAACTGCTCCTTTCAATACAGTGCCGCCTGCATCCAGTGCTAGGGTGATTTTCGCAGGTGAGTTACCTGAGAGATACGGGGTATCACTTAAACCCATGTAATACCTCCTTGACTGAAGTGCTCGATGGCGGAAGAAGTGGAAGGTTCCAGTCTGGATTTACTCGAGCACTGATCAGCGTGCAAGGGGAATCAGAATCAGACAAGTTCTCTATGCGATATTCTCCTATATTCGCAGGGACAATGTACGCTTCCGCATATCCAAACTCTACCGCAGCAAGTGGGGAAGCTAGTGGTACAAGACGAACACGTTCACCTTCCACGAGGTTGTACATGACAAACTCTCCGCATGTATCTGCCTTCCAGCTATCCTTTAGTTGTAATCTGCTGACTTGGAACAAAAGATCTTCTCGTTGTCCCAGTATTTCCTCAACGTTATTTCCTTGGCTGCTTATTACTTTTGGACGGGCAATGAGCCCTTTCTCCGCGGCTTTGGTATCCATGGCATCATTGATATTATGGCGAGCATGCTCTGGATTGAGGGGACGAGGTTTACCGTCCTGATCGAGCCGCAAGTAATCATAGATTTTAAAAGTAAACCACCAAGTGGTTGATGAAATCTCCAGTACGAGGTTGTCTCTGCCGGAGCAGTGCACTGTTCCAGGAGGGATAAGATACAGATCCCCTTTTTGTGATGAATACTCGTTCACATAGGAGGACATCTCAAGCGGCGACCCACTTAGATGTGCATGCTCGACTGCTTCAAGAAGCTGCTCACCTGTTACCCCTTCTTTCATTCCAAGAAAGACCTTTGCTCCCGGCTTATTTTGCATAATGTAATAAGACTCTTGTTGTGTCATATGTTCGTTAAAATGGGTCTCTACATATTCCTGCTCGGGATGCACCTGAAGTGACAATTCGCCTCCCTGCATGGTATCTAAATAATCAAACCGGATCGGAAAATAGTCTCCGAACAACTCCACATTGCGTGCTCCCATAATACTGCTAGGGGCAGTTTCCATCAGCAGACTGAATGGGACTTCAAGAAGAATATCTTGTACTTGAAGAAGAAGGGTATTTTCAGGAGCGATAGGCTCAAAACTCCAAGCACAGTTTGGCCACTCTTCCGGCAGGTTACATAGTTCCTTTAAATATTGACCTCCCCATATACCAGGGGCAAAAAAAGGTTTGACCCGAAAAGGTTGTTGAGCGACTTTCTTCAGAACTTCGGTCAAAGCTCCCGCCGGTAGCCAGACAGGTGTCTCCGGTTGATTCATATCTATGTAATATGCTTTCTTTTCCGGATGATCTGCATAATGAGAAACCCACTCTCGGCGATAGGGCTCCCATACAGGCCATTCGAGAAAATAGCAGTTTTTATAAGTCTCTACTTTATCTGTGGAGCTTCCGAAGCCGAAACTGCCCATATGCTCTGCATGACGGAGCTGCTGATTTTCCCTAGAGTAGTCTGCAAAAAAATACAAATCGGATGGTTGGCTGGAAAGTAGCGCAGCTCCTGGACCATACAGGACGTAAACACCACTTTTTATTAGACATTCGTTCGTTTTCTTTTCCAGCGTCGCTTTAGCGTCGCTCTGGAAATATTGAAGAGGACTGGTATGGGTCGCTTTATAGCCAAATGCCCGATTATCCGTTAGATAGACAGCCATCTCTGTCCGAAGTTGTGACTCAGGTTTTACATAGTGTGCTGTGTAATCAGATGAGAATTGAATTCCTGCCTCTTGGCAGATTTGCTGAATGGGTTCTAGTAATCTATCAAAATTAGTCCCGTGAGTTCCATCTAGGGTAATGAAGATACTGCGCCTCTCCCGGTTCTCATCTCGTTTTATCGCTTCGTAGGTATTCATTATGAGGGAACATAACGAATCTGTGCCCTGTTGTATGAACGAGGGTTCATTTTTCTTAAGGTGCAAATCATTGATGGGATACAATTGAAAGTTTGTTGCAGATGCCATGGGTGATGTATCCTCCCTTCCTTTTGTCAGCTTTCGATCTTATTGTAGAAGGAATAGGGAGGGTACGTCTTTGTAAAAAGAGGAAGTGTTTTTGTACGATTAGGACATGATGTTCACATCATCATAGATTCGAATCGAATCGTCCTTCTGTAAATTGTGTCCGGCGAAATCGAGCGGGGGTTACACCAATTTTGATGGAGAATACGCGTGTGAAATAATGAATAGATTCAAACCCACACAGCGTAGCAATTTCTTTTATTTGATGATCCGAATGTAAAAGTAAATCCTTAGCTCTTTGTACACGCTGCTCCTGAACATAATGGACGAATGATTGATGACCGTATTTACGGAACAACCGTGTCAAATGACGAGACGTGATGTGCAGGTGGCCTGCTACTAATTCTAGTGAAAGAGACCTGCTTATATTATCTTTAATAAACAATTCGGCTTGATGAATCATCGATGTTCCTTCATCATTTCGTTTCTTCTCATGAGGCTCGATATAGAATCCGGGTCCGTGTGCAGTGAGCAGAGACAAAATAAGTGACATGGCCATACTGTTAAGCGTAATAGCAAGGGGCGGTGCCGATCCGCCAGAGGATGAGGGACTAAACAAGGATACAAGGGAGAGCCACAAGAGCTCCGTGGGTTTTGCTCCTTCTTCACGTACGACTGGGTTAGCTTGCTCAGCAAGCAGCTGGAATGCAGTATTAAAAATTTCACTACAAGCGGATTCAACTGTTTCAAAAGCAATATAGCATAGAGATAAACCTTCCGTGCTCTTAATCTGATGCTGAATACCGGGCCTAGAAAGAAAGAGGGTGCCGGGGTGGAGAGAATATTCATTACTTCCATCTATGTAAAAACCTTCGCCTGATAACACGTAACAAGCTTCAAAAAAGGAATGCTTGTGCTCAGAGTTGTCAAAGTGACGGGGCATAAATCCCCAATAATGGATTTTAATAGCGAGATCGGGGTGATCAATTCGGTTTAGCGTATGGTTCAATTCGGAATTGGCCCGTTTAAACGACTGTACAAAAGATAGTGTATCTATGCTCATACTAGCGGCTCCTTTTTCATTTCCTTCATATAATAGTGTAATCGATATCGTCCTTTGAGAAAAGAGAAGCGATGTCCGTATTTTGTAAAAGTAGGACCGTTTCATGCAAAGACAATAAGTTCTACTCTTCGTTACAATGTTGCTACATCATGTTGTAATGGAGGAGTTAATTGTGATCAAACCAGTAAAAAGAGTTCATGTCGTATTCAAAACACACCTTGATATTGGATTTACGGATATGGGTGAAAAGGTGATTGACAGTTATATGAATGGTTTTATTCCGCAAGCAATAGAACTTTCTGAGCAACTTGCAGAAGAAGAAGGAAATGTAAAATTCATTTGGACGACAGGATCTTGGTTAATTAATGAGTACTTACAGACGGCAACACCGGATATGTGCGCTCGGATGGAGAAAGCGATCCGGGAAGGACGAATCGTATGGCACGGATTGCCTTATACGACACATACGGAAATAATGGATGCCAAGCTGTTCGAATATGGACTTTCCTTATCACAAAATCTAGACCAGAAGTATGGGAAAACGACGATCGCTGCAAAGATGACGGACGTTCCGGGACATACGATTGCGATGGTACCTATGCTGGCAAAACAAGGCATACAATATTTACACTTGGGCGTAAACATGGTTTCCAAAAACCCGAAAGTTCCCAAAGTGTTTGTATGGCGTGCAGCGGATGGATCGGAGATCATTGTGAATTATGCAGATAGTTATGGAAGGCCGTTTCGGATGGAAGGAATGGAGGATGCTTTATATTTTGCACATACGTCTGATAATCATGGACCTTCTACCATGGCCGAAATCAGGTCTCTGTTTGAACAATTACAGGAGGAGTACCCGGGGGCGGAAATTATCGCTTCGACCCTTGATGCATTTGCCGAAAAGCTCATAGAAATCAAGGATCAGCTTCCTGTCATTCACGAGGAAATCGGAGATAGTTGGATCCATGGTATTGCCTCCGATCCTTGGAAAGTCGCGCGTTATAGGGAACTGCTTCGACTGAGAGACAATTGGCTTGAATCAGGGAGAATGGATATACAAAGTGAGTTGTATGCAGAGTTTAGTAATTGGCTCATGCTCATTCCAGAGCATACATGGGGATTAAACAATACTGTATATCTCGTTGATTTCCAAAATTGGTCAGCAGCCGATTTTGCCGAAGCAAGAAAACGTGACACGGTCGATGATACAAAGCTGAAAAAATTTGATTATCTTCGTCAATTAGCGGCGGAGACCAGATCGTACAGCTATTACGAAAGTTCTTGGCACGAACAGCGGAACTATCTAGACAAGGCACTTAGCGTTCTGCCTGAAGTTTTAAAGACGGAAGCAAGTAAGGCGCTAGAAGAAATGAGTCCAGAGCATATTGAAGCCATGTTGGATCATGCTGAGAAAGGCGAAGTTATCGAAGCGAATGAAAGCTATTCATTAGGATTATTTCAGGTAAGCTTTGCTGCCGATGGGTCTATCCATCGATTGACGGATCGATCCGGGAAAGATTGGGCAGACGACAATCACAGGCTGGGGACATTCCAGTATGAAACGTTTAGTAAAGAATCCTATGATCAGTTTTTCAAAGATTATGTGACGAATCTGGATATCCATCATAGCTGGGCGGATAATGATCTTGGGAAACCAGGGATTGAGTATGCTAAACCAAGACCAGAACATCAGCGGACTGCAGCCACTTTAAGGTCACTCCGAGTAGAGAAAAATGATCAATTCGATGTCGTTACGGCAGAGCTGAAGTTACCGTCGGCCGTCTGTGAGCAGTACGGTGCACCTCGGAAACTGGCAGTGATCTATTCATTCCATAAAATGGAACCAGTTATCGAAGTTACCCTGCTATGGAAAGACAAACAAGCTTGTCGCCTGCCGGAGGCGAGCTGGATTTCTATAGTACCACTGGTGGATAACCCGAACATTTGGCTTATGGACAAGCTCGGGGAACAAATTTCTCCATTATCTGTCGTAAAAGACGGTAATCGGAATATGCATGGAGTGAATTCAGGGCTATATTACAAAGGTGCGGATGGAAAAGTTAGCATCGAAACGTTAGATGCACCTCTCGTAAGCCCGGGAGAACCTCGTTTGTTACAATTCGATAATACGTATGCACCATTAACGGGCGGACTTCATTTCAATCTGCATAATAACGTATGGGGAACGAATTTTATGATGTGGTTTGAGGACGATATGAAGTTTAGGTTTAGATTGAAGCTGGAATCGAACAACATTGAATGATGAGGTAGCCAAACGTTATCAAGTTTTTATACACGGTTCTATCTAGGTACTACAATATAGTTATCTAAAAATCCGCGATGAATCGCGGATTTTTTATTTTTTATTGTCCGTTTTATCAAAGTATTTATAACTATTTTTTACCTAGGAAAAACAGAAAACATACGGTAAAATGGTAAAGATTTACTTCTGACGGTTTTTTAAAAGTTGGATGTATACATATTTGCATACATATGGGGGTGGGCACTTTGCCCAAAGAAAAGAAAATTTCAATGACGTGGTTGCTTCGGTATTTGAAACCTGTAAAAGGAAGGCTAACCATATTGCTCATCATGCTGCTCGTTTCGACTGGATTACAGCTTGTGAGCCCTCAAATTATTAAGCGGTTTATTGATACAGCAGCTAGTGGTGGTGTACTGGCAAGTCTAATTCAGCTAGCGGGTCTATTTCTGATCGTAGCTGTCTTTAATCAATTGATTACCGTAGCTGTGAGCTATCTTGGTAACGATGTTTCTTGGCGGGCAACAAACCGCCTTCGCGGAGATCTGCTGAAGCATTGTTTACGGCTTGATATGCGGTTTCATAATTTGAAAACACCAGGCGAAATGATAGAACGTGTTGATGGTGATGTGACCAGTATTTCGAACTTTTTCTCCATGTTTATCGTTCAGGTCATTGGGAGTTTTGTATTACTGGCTGGTATTTTAGGTTTTATGTTTACAGTCAATTTACCGATCGCAATCGTTATGGCCGTATTTACACTCGTTTCTATTTTATTCATGGTCTTCATTCGTGATTTGGGCGTTGCTCCATCCAAGGATGAACGTGAAGCAAGTGCTTCCTTATTTGGATTAATTGAAGAACGGATTGCAGGAATTGAAGATGTTCAAGCCAATGGTAACGTACCCTACGTAATGAACCGATTTTATCGGATGATGCGCGCTGTATTCCTGAAAGGAAGAAAAGCGTGGATGTTTCGAGTCATCCCTTGGAATACGACAGTTATTTTGTTTGCCCTCGCGGTTACGGCTGTATTATTACTCGGAGTACATTACTATTTAATTGGTCAAATAAGCCTGGGAACCTTATTTCTCATTTATCAATATACCCAAATGTTAAATGACCCCATTGAAATGTTGGGTGATCAGGTTCAGGAGTTCCAAAAAGCAAAGTCAGGTATGCTTCGTTCAAGAGAATTGCTCTCCGAGCGCAGTGAAATTGTGAATGGTGAGCAAAATGGGCTGCCTGATGGAGCTCTTGGACTGGAGTTTAGGGATGTGAACTTCAGTTATAACGAAAATAAACCAGTACTCAGAAACATTAACTTTACAGTTCATCCAGGGGAAAGGCTCGGGATCATCGGACGCACGGGCAGTGGTAAATCTAGCCTCAGTCGTGTCTTACTTCGTCTATACAACATCGACAGTGGAGTCATTCGTGTTGGGGGTACAGATATTTCAACATTGAATTTACCGGCGCTCTATCGGAGAGTGGGCATGGTCACACAAGATGTTCAGTTGTTCGATGGCTCACTGCGTGACAATCTGACCTTGTTTGATACGACAGTGACAGATGAATCGATTCTGAATACAACGGAGCAGCTTGGACTGCGAAGATGGATTGATGCACAGCCAAGCGGTCTAGATACTCATCTGACAGCGGGAGGTAATTCATTATCTGCAGGGGAAGCGCAGCTATTTGCGTTGACTCGTGTATTTTTAACAGAGCCGAGTTTAGTCATTCTGGATGAGCCTTCTTCCCGTCTAGATGCTGCTACAGAGAGCATGCTGCAAATCGCAGTAGATCAATTGATGAAAGAGTGTACAGGAATCATTATAGCTCATAGGCTCGCTACCTTAGAGAAAGTAGATAAAATTATGGTGCTAGGCGATGGTGAAATATTGGAGTTTGGAGCGCGGGAAGAACTTGCGAAGCGTCCGAACTCCCATTATGCCAGGCTGCTGGTTACAGGCAGAGAGGAGGAACTTGCATGACAGTAGCTGGATTTATAGGGCGGATTTTTCGGTATAATCCCTTTTTATTTTTGATTAATGGGTTTTTGTGGTGTATCTTTCACTCTTTACCGCTGGCAATTGGCATTGGGATGCAGTGGTTTTTTGACCGGGCAACCGCTGCGAATTCAACAAATGATTATATGTGGTTAGCTGTTCCTTTGATTTTTATTGCTGCGATAAGGTTTATGAGGGTAGGAACTTTCTTTGCAGCGTTCTTTCAATGGGTTACCTATATCTATCACATTCAAGCCATTTTGAGAACGAATATGCTTTCCGGCATTATGCGCTGGCCAGGGCGAAATTTGCCAGCTTCACCAGGAGAAGCAATGAGTCGCTTCCGTGATGATGTCGATGAAGTTGTCGAGTACGTTGAGTCATGGGTTGACTTCTGGGGGAAACTCGTGTTTTCCATTGTATCCATTAGTATTATGGCGACTATTAACTGGAAAATTATGCTGGTGGCTGTTTTACCGCTGCTCATCGTTACCTTTCTTAACAATTTGTCTGGTAATCGTGCCCGAAGGTACGGGCAAAAGAACCGGGAAGCGACTGGACGTATTACGAGTTTTATCGCGGAAACTTTCGGAGCAGTTCAAGCCTTAAAGCTGGGTCAAGCAGAGGATCAAGTTCATGCACGGTTTACGAAATTAAACGAAGAACGACGTCAAGCTGCACTGAAAGATAATCTGTTCAAGCAATGGATGCGATCTCTAAATCAACATGTCATTAGCATTTGTACAGGACTGATCTTACTCATGTGTGCTTCTGAGATGCAGGCTGGTCGCTTTACAGTGGGTGATTTTGCCTTGTTTACAACGTATTTGGCGAACATCGGATTCAGTATTTCATTGTTTGGATATATGGTATTTCAGCACAAGCGGCTTAAAATATCTTTTGACCGAATGCGAACTTTGTTTCGTCCAGGAGAAGAGGATCGAATTATTGAAGCAAGGAATACGTATTTGAATGAGGAGCCACCTGAAATTCCTATTATACGTAGAGAACCAGAAGATCAACTAAGGGAACTAGCGGTAGAAGGTTTATCCTATCGCTATCCGAATTCAGATAAAGGAATTACGGGTATCGATTTTCGTCTTGAGCGAGGTAAATTTGTTGTCATCACTGGGCGCATCGGTGCAGGTAAATCAACGCTGGTTCGGACGCTTCTTGGACTTCTTCCTAAGCAAGAAGGGACAATTCGCTGGAATGGGGAAGAGGTTGATCCGGCGACCTTTCTTATGCCACCTAGGGCTGCATATACGCCACAGGTTCCTCGCTTGTTCAGCGATCCTTTAAGAGAGAATATTGTGCAGGGTAAAAAGGAGAATGTTGAAGAAGGCTTGGAACGATCCATACGCCTAGCTGTGATGGATAAGGACATTAAGAATCTCGATCTAGGATTGGAAACATACGTCGGTCCTAGGGGAGTTATGCTGTCTGGAGGGCAAATTCAGCGTGCGGCGACGGCTCGTATGTTAATGACAGGAGCGGATTTGTACATTTTCGATGACTTATCGAGTGCGCTAGATGTGGAGACAGAGCAACAAGTGTGGGAAGGGTTATTTAAAGAGAAGGACGTAACCTGCATTGCGGTATCCCATCGTAGAGCGGCGCTTTCAAAGGCTGATCATATTATTGTAATGAAAGATGGGCGAATCGAGGCAGAAGGCAGTTTGGAAGAATTACTCGAAACGAGTGAAGAAATGCAGCTGTTATGGCAAGGGGAGCAATTACCTGACAAGAAGTATGCGAACGTTACCGATTAAAATGCTCGCACTACAGCATTTTAGCGACATCGTATATTTGAATTGAAAAACAAGCGAAAAGGCGTTAGAGTTCTATTGAACTATGACGCCTTTTTTCACTTGCTTCTAATGCTATTCCTTACTTCAATTTAGATTTTACAAACGAGAGGGAGATCTGATATGAAGGACAATTGGGAACGAACGGAGGAGACGATATCACTTGATCTCACCGATATCGAGGACATCATAAAGCAAGCTTTTCCGGATAAAAAACTTATCTCGGCCGAACGAATCGGAATCGGACTGAGCAATTCGAATTACAAAATTCTAATGGAAGGAAGCGAAGTGCCCTATGTATTTCGTTTATATCGCGGAGGTAGGGATGTAGCAGACAAAGAGCTCGCTATTGCGAAGCTTGTAAGACAAACGGTGCCTGTTGCGGACTTTATTTATGTGGATACGACCTTTACTCGCGCTCAGCACCCTTGGGCTCTGATGGAGTGGAAGGAAGGAATTCTTCTAGGGGATGTGCTTAAAAAAGGTACTCAAGCGGATATTGTTTCAGCAGCTACTTCTGTCGGTAGAAATCTTGCACAAATACATAGCTATACTTTTTCTGAATCTGGTTTTTTCGATGAGGATTTAAACATTAAAGAACCTATTACAATGGACGGCAAGCATTTTCTCTCATTCATTAGGCAAAGTCTCTTTCATCAGCCTTGTGGTACATGGCTTGGAGCTGATCTTACCCAAGCGGTCTGGTCTTTCTGCCAAACATATAGTCCGTTATTTTCAGATAACAGCGAGTCCCCTGTTCTTGTACATTCTGACTTCAACGGTTTAAATATACTGGTTCGGGATGACTTAGCAGATGGTTCTGTATCCGCTGTTCTTGATTGGGAATTTGCTTTCTCTTGGAATCGGTATGTAGATATTGGGAATATGCTGAGATATGAAGAAGATGGTTCCTTATTTGAGAAGCATTTTATTAGAGCCTATTTAGAGGAAGGAGGTCTTCTTGATAAGAATTGGAAAATCTTATCTAAGCTTGAGGATCTCGTTGCACTATGTGACATGCTGAATCATTCCACACTGAATACGCCAAGACGGATGAAGGATCTTCGGCATTTGGTCGAACGTACCATTCAGACTTCATAATTATGCTCAGGATGTTAGATTAAAAATATCATTAATAGTGAGGTATCTTACCTCGTTTGAACAAGTGAATATATAAGCAGGGAGTCGCACAATGTGCGGCTTTTTTTATTTATAGTTTCATGTACACAATTTGTAATGAGATTCCAGTATTGTGTTTTTTATGTTACTGAAATGGAATTTGCTTCATTTGTAATCATCATATTCTATGTTAGTATGATAGCGAAAATAAGATATTAGAAATACCAAAAAGTTTGCTGCGTATTAGACCATTATTAAAGTGTTTTTTCAGACAATGACGGAGGTTACGGCATGAGTAAGAAAAAGAAAATCAGTTGGAGCATTGGCGGAATTATTCTCATAGCTGTGATTATTACGGCTGTAATTATTCTGAAATCAGGAATGGTGACAGATCAAAAGTTTAATGCAGATGGGGAAGTTGAAGTCCATTATAAGAGTGCATACGTTGACGCAGTTCCAGAAGATTTCAGGACAAAATACACAAAAGAAATGGCTGCCGAGATGTTCAATATCACGAGTGAAACGGGCGAAGAGAGGGAAAAAGATACGATTGAGCTTAAAGCAAAATTCATACCGAATGGAGACGCTTATAAAGCAGAAGGAACAGGTATTCTGACCATTTCAAGTAAAGATTACCCTTTCCATATTACGGATTCGTATCTGAAGAAAGAAACATTGAAGTCCGGTGATCATTTGATATGGGGAAGCATCAACGGGGATTTTAAAGATGTTAACGGAGAAGAAAGGGAGATGATTCTGAATATAAGTACAGTAATAGAAACGGAAGAGGTATTCTATTATGCTACGCTAGGCGGATTGGTCATGTCATTTGGAGATTTCGGATTCGAAACAAAAGAAATAAGAGATATTCTATTAAAGAATCCGATCTGAGTCATTCATAAGGAATGGGTAGAAGGGGCAAAGAATGAATGATCTTAATAAATAGAAACGGCCACGACGGACGTTATAAGAAAATAAAACAATTAGTAAAAGAAGATAGCATCTTACAATTTTATCAGAATCAAGGCATTCTCGATGTATATCCTTATTGCCTTTCCGAGGAAGAGGCTAGGGAAATTATCGTTATATATGATTATCATTTGAAACATGAGCACAAGTTTCTCTCTTTTTTCCAAGACATGTTTGCTAAGCATGCATGTACAGTCCATTTTAGAGAACCTATAAAGAAATTGAACAAGGAAGAAAGAGAAAGGCTAGGTTCGGTTAACTTTAAGACGTATAAAAAACTACGTAAGTATAAACCCGGGTGTGCGATCGTCGAAATCGTAGAGGAACTCCTCCTCTTGGCAAAGCTGTCAGCCTTAGAAATATGCTTCGTTGATTACATTTTTGATGATGGGGTAGTGATAGTGCAAGGGAATTATGATCTTAGTTTCCCTATATTCTATCAACACCCTGAGGTTACTAAAATCGTCTCAAAGAGCGGACTGTTTATTCGAAGCTAAATACTTACTTATTCATTGGACATGGTACCGATACGCCCACTCCGAATATATTGTTCTGAAAAGTAACGATAAAGGAGGGGCACTAATGTATTCTAATTATCATTTTCCTATGATATATTATCCAGCAACGACGAGGTCTCAGTATTATCAGTGTGGACAGATGCGACAAGAAATGGATTCATATAAGACACTTGGAGAGGCGCTTACGCTTATTAAAAATGCGGTCACGGGTGAACGTGAGGATGAGTTATTTTATGATTACTTAATTTCAGAAGCACCTTCCCAAGAAGAAAAAGATATTATAGAAAGTATCCGAAATGATGAACAAAAACATAATCGAATGTTTCGCAGTATTTATCAAGATCTCACGGGGCAAACAATCGTATCTCCAGACGAAGTGGAGTTTAATAGACCGAGTTCATATATCGAAGGGGTTAAAAAAGCTTTTTTCGGAGAGCTATCTGCAGTAGAACGTTATCGTAATATCCGTGCAGGTTTGCCGAACCGATATTATAGAGACATGGTTTATGAAATTATTACGGATGAGCAAAAACATGCAGATAAGTACAACTATCTTTTAAATTTAGATGTAAGAAAAATGATGAAAATGTAAAAAAGAAAACAAGATGATATTTGATCCGCGTATATCGCGGATTTTTTTGTTTTCCAAGTATTTTTCAATTGACATAAGATGGGAATTATATATAATCAATATAGACCGACCGTCAGTCTATAAAATGGAGGCCGATTTGATGAGAATTACCAAAGATCCTGAAGAACGTAGGAATGAGATTTTAGACACCGCGGAACAGCTCTTTTTTACGAAAGGATATAGCAAAACAACAGTGAACGATATGTTACAGGCCATTGGTATCGCCAAGGGCACGTTCTACTATTATTTTAAATCTAAAGAAGAGGTTATGGATGCGGTTGTGATGCGCTATATCGAGACCGGAGTGCTGGCAGCAAAGCAGATTGCAATGAATAAGAAGCTTACTGTACATGAGAAACTGCTTCAGATCATTATGGCCCAGAAGCCGGATACGCAGAGCAAGAGTCAGATGATTGAGCAGTTCCACGAGCCGGATAATGCGCAGATCCATCAGAAAAGTTTAGCGGAAACCATTTTGCAATTAACTCCAATTTTAACTGAAGTCATTGAGCAGGGAATCGAGGAAAAACTTTTTCATACGCCTTATCCACGTGAGTCGATCGAGTTTCTGCTTATTGCCTCCCAGTTTCTATTTGATGAAGGGATTTTTAAGTGGACACCTGAAGAAATCTTGCAAAAAATAAAAGCTTTTATATACATCATGGAGACTACACTTGGGGCGGAGAAAGGTAGCTTTGCTTATGTAACCCAAATGTTTGGTTAGATTTCTTATGATGATGGTGAAAGGATGGGGGCGAATATGAATATGAAGTCATTGGACAATAAATCCTTTGGATATTTCATGGTGCTGTGGCTTGGGGAATGGATATCCAGTATCGGCAGCGGATTAACAGCTTTTGTACTGGGTGTGTATGTTTACCAGATGACAGAGACCGCTAGCAGTGTTGCTTTGGTCACTCTATGTGCATTTCTCCCATCCATCTTACTCGGTCCGATTGGCGGAGTGCTTGCAGACCGGTTTGATAGAAGGCTTATGATGATTGTGGGCGATCTGTTTTCAGCGTTTGGACTTATCTTTATACTTATCGCCATGTTTCTGGGTGACCCAGCTCTTTGGCAAATATGCTTTGGAGTTACATTTAGCTCCGTATTTGTTTCCTTGTTAGAACCAGCATACAAAGCCACCATAACGGATTTATTAACGGAAGAGCAGTTTGCTAAAGCCAGTGGTCTTGTACAACTTGCTGGCGCCTCTAAATATCTACTCTCCCCGGTTATTGCCGGAATACTACTTAGCCTGATGGATGTCAGAAGCATACTTATGATCGACATCGCTACCTTCTTTGTTACACTCCTAGCTGTTTTCGTTGTGAAAAAGAATCTACATGTTATACAAAAAGCGAAAAGAAAACAAACGTTCATTAAAGATTTAAAAGAAGGTTGGAACACCCTTCTCGCTTCGCAAGGGGTTCTACAGCTTACGATGATCCTTTCGGTAGTTACTTTTTACATGGGTTTCCTCCAAACCTTATTTACCCCAATGCTTCTACCCTATATGGATTCCAAAACCCTCGGCACAATCATGTCTCTAAGCGCAGCTGGTATGCTTTTCGGCAGTCTCTTTATCGGTATTTTCAATATAAAAAGCAATTATATCCGAGTGTTAGCGATTGGATTAGGCTTTGCTGGCATGTTCTTCTCTATGCTAGGCCTAACGACGAATATTTACTTTATTTCCGTGACCGGATTTATGTTCTTTGCTTCCCTTCCGTTTATCAATACGAGCGCTGACGTGATGATCCGCAAAAAAATTGCGAGTGAGGCACAAGGGCGTGCATGGGGGATAATCGGTATACTTTCTCAGCTAGGTTATGTAGCAGCGTATGGATTAGCAGGCACTTTGGCCGACTCTGTTTTTAATCCACTATTGAGAGAAGGAGGACTACT
The DNA here is from genome assembly GCF_018310695.1 of Paenibacillus sp. Marseille-Q4541. GTDB lineage: Bacteria > Bacillota > Bacilli > Paenibacillales > Paenibacillaceae > Paenibacillus. The sequence goes on from NZ_JAGXCY010000003.1 coordinate 48,737, forward strand.
CGCTCCTACAGTTGTAAGTATGATCGGGATTGGAGAGGGTCGGGGGATTGGTTTACTATTCATCCTCTCTGGAGGATTTGTTGTGATCCTATCGCTTCTCATTCCACGTTTCAAATCTATTCGAATACTGGATAATCCCTAACTACTTTGAGCTTAGAAAGGAGGCGAGAGAGTAGATATGCTGCTGCAAATAGTGAGGAGAGATTTTCAAAGGAATAAAATAATCACGATCGTATTATTTGTTTTTATTATGCTTTCGGCACTACTTATCGCTTCTGCTTCACATGTTATTATGGAATTATCTGGTTCATTACATAATCTGCTAGTCAAATCAAAAGCTCCTCATTTTGTACAAATGCATGCCGGGTCCATAGACAGAAATGTGATTGAAAAGTTTGCTCTGGCAAATCCGCTCGTCAAAGAACAGCAGACGGTAGAGATGCTAGGGATAGAAGGATCAAACATATATATCGGCTCTACTGAACATTCGGAAGCGAGCAGTGTAATGGACATCGGTTTTGTAAGGCAGAATCGTTCATTTGATTTACTTTTGAATTTAAATAATCAACTTATTCAGGTATCACCAGGAGAAATTGCTCTGCCCATTTATTACATGCAGCAGAAGAACTTGAAGCTGGGTGATCCCGTCCTCATCAAGACAGACAGATTCATGAAGCAATTCAAAATCGTCGATTTTGTCCGTGATGTGCAAATGAACCCCGCCATTGTCAGTTCCAAACGTTTTGTTGTGAACGATACAGATTTCTCATTCCTTAGAGACCGTACAGGCGAGATTGAATATTTAATAGAATTTCTGTTGACTGATCTTAGCAAATTGAACGAATTCAGCAGTAGTTATCATTCTTCCAACTTGCCAAACAAAGGTCCAACGATAGACTATTCTTTATTTAAATTATTGAATGCCCTGACGGATGGGATCATCGCTGTTGTCATTATTCTTGTAAGTTTTCTCCTTATGATCATTGCAATTCTCTGCCTAAGGTTCACGATCATTGCGACGATGGAGGAGGATTACCGGGAAATTGGCGTCATGAAAGCCATTGGTATATCAAATAACAATATCAAACGCATCTACCTGGCAAAATATATCGTTCTGGCTGCACTAGCTTCTGCATGTGGATATGTGATTTCTCTTATTGTCATGCGGTCATTTACCACAAATATAAGTCTTTATTTAGGTACTGTCTCGAAAGGTTGGCTTCCATATTTGATTCCCATTCTAGCAGTCTGCTTCATTTTCGGAATCGTGGTCTTTTTTTGTAGAGTGATGCTTCGAAGATTACATGGTATTTCGGCAGTAGAGTCTCTAAGGATGGGTGCTTCTCTAAAATCAGCGACACGTTTAGGAAGAATACAGCTGAGCAAACGCAAATTCTTGAACGTAAACGTATTTCTCGGAATAAAAGACGTATTCGGGCGTTTTAGCTTATTTGTGTTATTGTTTTTCGTTTATGCAACCAATGTATTTATCATCATCTTACCGTTAGGTTTATTACACACGTTGCAATTGCCTAGTTTTATTACCTATATGGGGGTTGGACAGAGCGACATCCGTATTGACTTACCTCAATCAGCGAGCACTCAGCAAAGGTTTGAACAACTGACGAAGGTTATTAAAAAAGATCCAGATATCGAGAAGTTCTCCCCACTGATTACCTCTCGCTTCAAAGTATTAGACAATGAAGGGATGTGGAAAAGTGTAAACGTAGAAACAGGAGATTTCACAATTTTTCCTTTGTCGTACATCAACGGTTCAGCACCCAATGAGGAGGATGAGATTGCACTTTCCGTTCTACTTGCCAAAGACCTGAGTAAAAAGTCAAAGGACTCACTTGTACTACAAAAAGATGGTGAAAAAATACAAATGAAGATTAGCGGAATCTATCAGGATATCACGAATGGTGGCCGAACGGCAAAAGCACGATTATCTTATGATCCAAACCATGTGCTGTGGTATGTCGCAGCGATTGATGTAAAATCAAGTGTTTCACTTCAGGAGAAAATAGATCAATATACGAATGCCTTCTATCCAGCAAAAATTACGCATCTGAAAAGCTATTTATCACAAACCCTTGGAAATACAATCAGTCAATTAAAGCTTGTTACCATTCTAGCGATTGTCATTTCTCTATCTATCTTAGTCCTCATTACGACGTTATTCATAAAAATGTTGCTTATGAAGGACGCTTCACAAATGGCTGCGATGAGAAGTCTTGGTTTTACTCTTCGAGATATCCAAGCACAGTATTTGATAAAAATGCTCTTGGTGGGAGGGATGGGGGTTATCTTTGGAACGTTAGGTGCGGTAACCATGGGTCAAAGTTTTGTTCAAGTTATTGGCTCATTTATGGGGGCTTCCCAAATTCATTTAGTATTTAGTCCGGTGGCTACCTATGTACTTTATCCTCTCGGCTTTATAGCTATTGTATCGGGTACAACTTTGCTCAACACTCGTATTACGAAAACTTACAGTACCTTTGAACACATTACCAAATCATGAGGGGGGATAGGATGCCTATATTGGAAACGAAGGGATTAAATAAGGAATATGCTAGTAACCACGTATTAAAGGATATTCATTTGCAGATTTGGCCTGGTGAGTTCGTAGCTGTTATGGGTCCTTCTGGCTCTGGTAAATCGACACTACTGTATTCGGTCAGCGGTATGGACAAAATAAGTTCGGGAAGTGTTATGTTTGAAGGACAAGAGCTTACCGATCTTTCCGAGCAAGAATTGGCTGAATTAAGGCTAAATAGGATGGGATTTATTTTTCAGCAAATGCACCTGCTAAAAAACTTGAATATTCGTGATAACATTATATTGTCCACATACCTCGCGAAGAAGAGCAAACGGAGTTCTCTTAATAAAAGAGCAAATGAATTAATGAAAAGAACGGGGATTTTAGCTCTCGCTGAGCGTGATATCACACAGGTATCAGGAGGGCAATTACAGCGGGCTGCCATCTGCCGCGCACTCATCAATGAGCCTGCGATCATCTTTGGTGATGAACTGACGGGTGCGCTGAACTCTAAATCAGCGGGTGAAATGATGGGGATTTTGAACGAGATTAACAGTGCGGGCACAGCAGTCCTGATCGCAACTCATGATGCGAAAGTCGCTGCTAATGCAGAGCGTGTAATGTACATGCTAGATGGAAATATAACGGCTCAGCTGCATCTTGGCAAATACAATGAAGCGATGGGGAATTTTAGGAACAGGGAAGAAAGACTCGCTGCATGGTTATTGAAAATGGGATTTTAGGCTGGAAAGGCGAAAAGATGTAACAATCCATTCAGGGATAGTTACATCTTTATTATCGTTAGTTCCTCTTCTAAATGAAATATACACCTCGACATTACTAAAAAGAGTAATATGTCAGCGCGTGATCCATCATAAAAGTACGATCAAATGGCTCTGCAAGCCGTGCATCCATTTCTTCCTCCCGGCAGACCAGTTTTCCTTCTATATCACTTAGAGCTGCGCGTACAACCCCTATTCGATCTGGTCCCCATTCTTGTTCACACTTACGAATATAAGTCTGTGCCTCCTCAAGTTGTAAACCTTTCAAACAACGGATGACCGAAATCCACCGGATGAGATCGGCAGGCTGTCGTTGTTTGGGGAGATTAAATTCGGCAAAACCATCGATCCCACCACAAGAAATTTTAAGTAAACCGACATAGCGCGACTCCAAAGTAAAAAAAGGCAGCTGACGCACATCATATCGAATGATTTCCATCGAACCAATAGGAAAAGAGTGCCGAACTTTAGAAGCGGCATCCATTACATAGGTAAGAGCCACAGACGATCAACCTCCATAGAAACGAATTCATCGCTAAATATGATGAACATCTTACGCGCGTACTTACATAATGTAAATATTCGGTAAAGCGAATATTGACCTGAATTCAGTGATTATCATTGAAGAAAACGGATACAACGAGGGATTTCACCTCTTTTTGTATCCGTTTCTTTTACTGGCTTATAGAAGCGGTTTTTTGCCATATTCCCTCAAGTAAGCGATTACCAAATCCAAATCCTCTCATTATCTACTTCTTTGCTCACGTTATTAGATGATTACGTGATTTCTTAGTATTTACGAGAATGATCGAGATAGAAGAAGAATATAAGAGTATGTCTATTGATTAGTGACTTAAAAGAATGAAAACTACTCCATATGAATCGCCGGTATTCTTTACACTATTCCTACGCGGGATTATGATTCAATCCATAAATGATTTGCAGCGAAGGGAACGGTGATGAAGTTTCGTTATCACGATTAGTAAAAAGGGTACATTATATCGCTGAATCCTTGTAAAAGGATCGGGGGAACCAACAGAAGCTTCTATATAGCTTCAGGGGTGAATCCTTCATATAAAACCGGGATACGATATTCCGGATTGAAAATGAAGGTAGGGCGACTCTCACGCCCGAATCCGTCAGCTAACCTCGTAAGCGTACACGAGAGAGACCTCAAGATGTCGAGCTCTATTTAGCAGCGGCTTTGTTCCGCTAGCTCAAAAAGAAGCTGCGAGAAGAGATCCTCTATCTCCAGCTTCTTTTTTGTGGTCTCTTAAGAGAAAACGGGAGGAAAAACAGATGGAACTGATGCAGGAAAAAATTATCGTTTCCGCTGGTAATCCAGCAGGCATTCACTTTATTCAATCTTTACTATCAAGGGAAATACCGTTTGCGGTGCTGATTAGTCGGAAAAATGAACAGGAAGAGATGAACAGCATAGGTGTTCCTTTATGTGTAGAAGTAGATCTGATCTCTAAGGATTCATGGATCATTCCTGAATTCAACGTAGGTAGAGTCTTCTTATTTGAAGACAGTCTACCTCTCTGCTGCAGGTACATTCAAATTTGTAGATCCTGGACAGGAAGTCCAATATATGTAATTTCACAGCGCGGTAAACCGCGTTTAATTTACAGAGGGCTTGGAGCGGATCATGTCATTCATAGCCACAGTGATGATCTATCATTTTTACTTTGAAACCGACTGGAGGTGTTAGAAAATGCTCGATCTAGCCATGATTACTTTATTTATTGTATTAACTTTGATTGCTGTAGGACTTATACAGGGCTCTGAAAAGGTGATATCTGAAGGGAGTGAAAACAAATGATATGGGTTCTGTTTGGTATTGTCATCGCGATGTTTGTCTATCTGACTTATGTACTGCTGCATCCTGAACGGTTCTAAGAGAAAGCAGGATCTCAAATGAATTGATCTTGTAAAAACAAACTATAGGAGGACTTATTCATATGGCAACGGTGATATCCATCTTTGTGACGCTTCTCATTGTTTTGCTCCTTGCGCGTCCCATGGGACTTTATATAGCAAGTGCGTTTAACTACGAAAAAAATAAAACTGACCGGTGGTTTGGGTGGATTGAATCTCCCGTTTACCGTTTAAGTGGGATCAAAATGGTGAATCAGACCTGGAAGCAATATGCTACTGCTTTTGTTCTCAGTAATACGGTAATGATCTTTATCGTATATCTCATCTTTCGTTTTCAAGGTCATCTACCGCTGAATCCGAGTGGAATATCCGGTATGGAGCCTACAACTGCTTTCAATACAGCCATAAGTTTTATGACGAACACGAATCTCCAGCATTACAGCGGAGAATCCGGACTCAGTTACTTCTCTCAAATGATTGCGATCGTATTTTTAATGTTCACTGCTCCTGCCTCGGCATTTGCTGCAGTCATTGCTTTTATTCGAGGGATTTCTGGTAAGCCACTTGGTAACTTTTTTGTGGATTTGGTTCGGAGTATTACGAGAATTCTGCTACCGATAGCTTTTATCACAGCCTTGTTGTTCATTGCAGCAGGCGTTCCACAGACGCTCAAACCGACGGCTGTAGCTACCACGGTGGAGGGGACTATACAAGAAATAGCTAGAGGTCCAGTAGGGTCGTTTCTTTCGATTAAAGAGCTAGGGAATAACGGCGGCGGTTTTTTCGGTGTCAATTCAGCACATCCATTTGAGAATCCAAACGGATTTTCGAATCTGCTTCAAATGGTATTGATGCTGCTCGTTACTACCTCACTGCCTTTCGCATATGGAAAAATGGTAGGGAATAAAAAACAAGGGCGTGTATTATTCATATCCATGGCGGTCATGTTCCTTGTACTCATGGGAGCATCACTCGCAGCGGAGAGTAGTGGAAATCCAGCTCTTCAGTCACTGGCTGGCCAGCAAGAAGCAGGGAGCATGGAAGGGAAAGAAACTAGGTTTGGCGTAGCATTATCTTCATTATATTCCGTTGTTACGACGGCGTCAGAGACCGGTGCAGTCAATACGATGCACGATACGCTAACACCGATTGGCGGACTGATTACCCTAGCTAATATGATGCTGAATACGGTATTTGGCGGCATGGGTGCTGGATTTCTCAATGTATTGATGTACGCACTAATTGCGGTCTTCTTGTCGGGACTTATGGTGGGGAGGACACCAGAGTTTCTCGGTAAAAAGCTGGAAGGTAAGGAAATGAAGCTGATTGCGATTTGTTTGCTGATTCAGCCTTTGTTGATTCTAGCTCCAACGGCACTGGCGCTATTTACGAATGCAGATACCATATCCAATCCAGGTTTTCATGGATTATCTCAAGTGCTGTATGAATACACCTCATCGGCAGCGAATAATGGTTCAGGATTTGAAGGATTGGGTGATGCAACGCCCTTCTGGAACATATCAACGGGTGTTGTGATGTATTTAGGACGTTACCTCTCCATCGTAATGCTGCTTGCTGTAGCGGGATCGCTGTCAGAGAAGAAAGCAGTACCTGTGACGATTGGTACATTCCGGACGGATACGGGATTATTCGCTGGTGTCTTTGTAGGTACTGTGCTGATCGTAGGGGCTTTGACTTTCTTCCCGGCATTGGTACTTGGTCCGATAGCTGAACATCTCACATTGACTCCTTAACAAGAATGGGATCTTGTGAACTTTAGCGAACTGTCATAAATATAAGATTAATGGAGGAAATACGGCATGGGACAGAAGAAATCCTTGTTGAATAAAGCACTGGTTCAAAAAGCCATGAAAGAAGCCGTCTATAAATTAGACCCAAGGGTAATGGTTCGTAACCCGATCATGTTTGTTGTAGAAATTGGACTCATCATTACTCTTTTTCTGATTGCCGTTCCGGACGCATTCGGTACGCAGGGATCACGGGGCTTTAATATCACAGTGGCAATCATATTACTTTTCACCGTATTATTCGCGAATTTTGCCGAGGCATTGGCTGAAGGCCGAGGGAAAGCACAAGCCGATACGCTGAAAAAGACGAAACAGGAAATTACAGCGAACAAAATGTCAGGAGATCAAATGAAATTGGTTCCTTCTACAGAACTTCGAAAAGGGGATATCGTGTACGTATCTCAAGGGGAATGGATTCCGGGTGACGGGGAAGTCATCGAAGGGTTAGCTTCAGTAGATGAATCAGCCATCACAGGTGAGTCGGCTCCTGTTATTAAAGAAGCTGGGGGAGATTTCAGCTCAGTAACCGGAGGAACACGAGTGGTGAGTGACAGCATTAAGGTTCGCATCACAAGCGATCCGGGAGAATCTTTTCTTGATCGTATGATTTCCTTGGTAGAAGGAGCAAAACGCCAAAAAACACCAAATGAAATTGCGTTAAACACCGTGTTAACAAGTCTTACAATGATATTTATGATGGTTGTTGTTACGCTCCCATTTTTCGCAAACTATTTGGAAATCGAACTTGAAATTCCAATTCTCATTGCGCTGCTCGTGTGTCTTATTCCAACCACAATCGGGGGGCTATTATCTGCAATCGGAATCGCGGGGATGGACAGAGTAACCCAATTCAACGTTTTAGCCATGTCCGGTAAAGCTGTAGAAGCTTCAGGTGACATAAATACGATCATTTTGGATAAGACAGGAACCATCACCTTTGGTAACCGGATGGCGAGTGAATTTATTCCAGTAGGTGAGCATTCGCTAACTTCCGTTGCTGAGTGGGCTGCCATCAGTTCGGTAAAAGACGAAACGCCGGAAGGGCGTTCTGTGCTTGAACTTATGAAAAAGCAGTCGCTTACTTACGATGCTGCTATAGCATCTGGCTCAGAATTCATTGAATTTAAGGCAGAGACAAGAATGAGCGGTATGGACCTTCAAGATGGTAGGAAAGTACGTAAAGGTGCCGTCGATGCAGTTAAAAAGTGGGTTCTTCAGCAAGGTGGATCGATACCGGCGAATCTGGATTCGAACAGCGACGCCATCTCCACGGCCGGGGGTACACCGCTTGCGGTTGCTGTAGATAGAGAGATTTATGGTCTGATTTATTTGAAAGATACGGTGAAACCCGGGATGAAAGAAAGATTTGATCAGCTTCGGGAGATGGGTATAAAAACAATCATGTGTACCGGTGATAATCCCCTGACCGCAGCAACGATTGCGCGGGAAGCAGGTGTGGATGACTATATTGCTGAAAGTACACCAGAGGATAAAATTGCCGTTATTCGGCGTGAGCAAGCGGAAGGCAAACTGGTCGCCATGACAGGTGACGGTACTAATGATGCCCCAGCACTTGCCCAAGCCGACGTAGGGATTGCAATGAATAGCGGTACGGTAGCTGCCAAGGAAGCAGCGAATATGGTCGATCTGGACTCAGATCCATCGAAAATTATTGAAGTGGTTGCCATCGGTAAACAGCTTCTAATGACGAGAGGAGCACTAACTACGTTTAGTATCGCAAACGATATTGCTAAATATTTTGCGATCATCCCAGCGATGTTTATGCTCGCTATTCCTGAGCTGGAAGTTCTCAATATTATGAAGCTTGGTTCACCAACTTCAGCGATTTTATCAGCACTTATTTTTAATGCTATTATCATTCCGCTATTAATTCCGCTTGCGATGAAAGGAATCCGGTATAGAAAGGTAAGTACTTCGGGCTTGCTAACTCGTAACTTGCTGATCTATGGAGTGGGCGGGGTCATTGTTCCTTTTATCGGTATCAAATTACTTGACTTAATCGTTCACATTTGGGTGTAGGAAAGGGAGAATACGTTATGCGTGTATGGATGATATCGTTACGAATGAGTATCGTATTTATGATATTGCTCGGTCTGGGTTACAATCTCGTTGTTACGGGGATTGCACAGTTATTCATGCCTTATCAAGCCGATGGAAGTTTAATCTACGACGATCAAAAGCAATTGGTCGGTTCTGAACTCATTGGACAGAGCTTTACAGAACCTGGGTATTTCCAGGGAAGGGTTTCTAGTATTGAATATAATGCGCTGGGTTCGGGGTCTGCCAACTACGCACCTTCTAATCCCGATCTCCTTACGCGAACTAAGGCATCGATCGAAGCTTGGTCAAGTGAAAATCCGGATGTGCAGATATCCGAGGTGCCTCTTGAGCTGGTGACGAATTCTGGTTCGGGTTTAGATCCGCATATTAGTCCTGAAGCCGCTAGGGTGCAAATTCCAAGAATCAGTAAAGCTACAGGCATCTCACAAGAAGAACTTGAACAACTGGTCGAAAAACATATATCAGATAGACAATTTGGATTTTTGGGAGAGCCTGTCGTTACTGTCCTGGAACTAAATCTGGACCTTCAGTCGCATCTTTCAATTCCTTAATAGGGAGGGAGACCGCATCGAGAATTATAGAAGAAAAACGCCAGAAGAGCTTCTTGAATCGATTGCAAAGCTTGGCCTAGGCAGGTTCGAAATCCTTGTAGGTGCGGTGAGTGGAACAGGTAAAACCTATCATATGCTGCTCGAAGGTCAATCTTTGAAGGAGCAAGGTGTAGATGTCGTCATCGGATCACTCAACCTTTCAAACCGAATTTCGAACGTAGAGCTAACGAAGGGGATAGAGCAGATCCCGGGAAAGCAATGGACGAGAGCCGAAAGCGAAATCTTTGATCTGGACATGGAGGCGCTCATGATTCGGAATCCGGAAGTTGTGCTTGTGGATGAACTTGCTCATCGGAATCGTCCGGAAGCCAGATACCGAACTCGATTGGAAGAAGTTGAGCAGCTTCTCAAGCAAGGAATCAGTGTAATTACGACCGTAAATGCCTATGAACTGGAAGGCATACAGCATATGGCTAAGAAGCTGACAGGGATAAAGACAAGTGAGATACTACCGAGTCACGTTCTTGAGATGGCCGATGAAGTTCGAATTGTGGATGTCACTCCTGAAAAATTACTAAGCCGGATTGAAAATGAAAATCTAGATATCAATCAAGAACAATCGGTGCTGAAAAAAGGGAATATTGCAGTTCTGCGCGAGCTCGCATTGCGGCTCGTAGCAGAAGGGGTTAGTGAATCGCTTGAGAAGCACAGGGAAGAGAAAGGATATACAGGACCTTCAGGTGCTGGTGAACGAATTCTGGTCACCGCTCAATATCATTTTAATGGTTCCATTTACATTCGCCGTGGACAACAGATTGCAAGAAGATTAAACGGAGATCTAAGAGTGGTCACTTATGTGAATCCCAAACTACCGTTATCCAAAGAGGAAGCTACATTTAAACGTGCGATGATTCAGTTGGTAGACAAAGTAGGAGGTAAATTTCAGGAGATGCCGCTCCGCCCAAGATACGGGTTTTCTGATGAAATTGTAGAATATGCTTTAAAAAATGGGGTAACCCGAATTGTACTTGGTCATTCGAAGCAGTCTAGATGGCAGGAATTCCGTAAAGGGTCTATTATTCGAGAAGTGTTGCGAAAAATTAGAAATGTGGATGTGTTCCTCGTCGCTGATCGTGCAGATCATGATGGGGAACGTATTCTTCCTACGAAGACCATAGGAGTCGCTAGTGAAGGGGGATATAAACATCTCCGTGATACAGAAATTGTTCAAGAAAAGCTCAGTCATATCAGGCGCGGAAAATTTAAGGTGTACATTGGAGCCGCACCTGGTGTAGGTAAAACGTACACGATGCTGCGAGAGGGAAATGATCTTCTAAAGAGCGGAATTGATGTTCAAATTGGTCTATTAGAAACACATGGGCGTATAGAGACACAGGCTCAGGTTGGAGAACTGCATTTAATTCCTACTAATAAAATAGATTACCGGGGAACCAAGCTGCAAGAGATGAATACGGAAGCTATTCTCAAAATCGCACCGGAAGTCGTCTTGGTTGATGAATTGGCTCATACCAATGTCCCTGGAAGTAAGTTGAAAAAACGTTATGAAGATGTGATGGAACTGCTGAACGCGGGCATATCGGTTATTTCTACGATGAATGTTCAGCATCTCGAAAGTTTAAATGACGCTGTGGAGCAGATAACGGGGATTCGAGTCCGCGAGACCGTTCCTGATTCAATTCTTCGTCTTGCAGATGAAGTTCAGATTGTTGATGTTGCTCCAAGAACACTACAAAAAAGAATGCAGGACGGAAAAATATATGCACGTGAAAAGGTAGGTCAAGCGTTGCAGCATTTTTTTAAAGAAGGGAATTTAATTGCATTAAGAGAACTTGCTCTCAGGGAATTAGCAGATGATGTTGATGAGAGGCTAGAAGCTTGGGAACGGAAAAACGCACTTAGAGGACCCTGGCGAAGGGAAGAGGTCATTCATGTCTGCATAGATATCAAACAGGGTGCAGACCGATTGATTCGGAGAGGGTTTCGTATTGCTCATCGGCTGAAAGCCGCTTGGTACGTTACTTATGTACAGCTAAAAGGAGCGGAAATATCCAAAGAAGGAGTACACCAGCTTCGAGAACTAGAGACGATGACGGAACGGCTTGGAGGTACATTTCGTATTGTATCTGCCGGGAACCGGCATGAAGTTGCTGAAGTCCTTATTAGACTAGCCAATGAAGAAAAGGCAACGCAAATGATACTAGGTCAGCCCATTCACCGAAAGCGAGTACGACTAGGTAGAGGTGGGAATATCGTTCAGTACATGGTTCGGCATGCGCGCCATGTCGATGTTCTTATTGTAGCGGCTTACTCTCCAATCGCTCCATCTAACGGTAAAACGTTCTGATAGAAGGAATTGTATTGCCTAGTCCAGAAATAGTATCGTGACATCGTTGGCAAAGGAAGCTAATTATTGTTAGAGATATTGAAGGGGTTGGGGAAGTGAGCAATACGCGCATAGCATTCATGAACGATTTGAAAAGGATTGAGAGAGAGAAATACCAGCTTCGTGAGGGTGAGAATCTGCAGGACTTTATAAATCTCATGTTAGAATACATTGGAGACCCTGATCCTGAACTCCGGGATGAGTTAATCTATCCTACTTTTTATACCTGGATTAGTGAGCAGGGTCGATTTACAGATTCAGAATTAAGAAATCTTTTGGAAATTCTTACGGATGAGGAACATTTATTCTATCAGATTGGGAACGTCGGAGATCAATCTGTTTTTACCCGAACGTTCTCAGTTCTACCTATCGCATTGATCATAAGATGTCATTGGCAGCAGCCATTTCTAAATCACGAACAATTTCAACATCTGAAAACAGCTCTGATTCGCTATTATATAGAAGAAAAAGATTTAAGAGGTTTGTTGCTGGAGGGAGGCTGGGCTCATAGTGCAGCCCATGGTGCTGATGCACTGGAGGAGCTGGTGCAATGTCCAGAGAGCGATCTGGTTGTGCAACTTGAAGTATTAGATGCAGTCCGAACAATGCTATGGAATGGCGTACATATTTTCAGTGAAGAAGAGGATGAGCGAATTGCTAGCATTTTGGACACCCAGATTATACAGAACCTTGTCCCTTCAGAGAAAATGACAGATTGGATAGGGAAATTATCTACTTGTATTGAAGGACCGAGAAACCGGCGTCAGGATATTGCTAGAGTAAACAGCAAAAATGTACTGCGGAGCCTTTATTTTAGAAGAATACAAGCTCAGGGTAATAATGGGGTTACCGATGCCTTACTTACTGCTGAAAATAAGTTGAACAACTTTGCCATAGACAAATATTAAGTTATTGTACTTGATCGAATGAAATAGGACGAAATCAAGCAGTCAACACCATGACTGGTTTGCTTTCGTCCTATTTGTTTTGCGAAGTTGATCATAATGATCCTCTCATCGTCGAGACGTAATATTCATACATGTCCTTCGTTTGAATTGTTTTGAGGCTTGACAAAAGATAGAGCTCCTTTTAGTATTTATTTATCTCGATAATCGAGATATTTGATAGACGAGATAATTTGAAGTTGAAATATTAACTTAAAATGATCTCATTTATTAAGATGAACTGGGTGGAATGTTCTGATTATTCAGAGCAAGCAAACGGAATTATGGATATTAAGAAATAGGCCAAACGTGGAGGGAAAGTGAAACATGGTAAAGGGAAATAAAATAGGCGTCATTATTACAGCTTTGTTGCTCGCCACGCTAATGGCATCGATGGATAACACCATCACAGCAACCGCCATAGGTACGATTGTTGGAGATCTGGGCGGTTTTGACAAATTAATGTGGGTCACCTCTGCTTATATGGTAGCAGAGATGGCGGGTATGCCGATCTTCGGTAAATTATCGGATATGTATGGGCGCAAGCGATTTTTCATTTTCGGTATTGTTGTATTTATGATTGGTTCTGCATTATGTGGTACAGCTGATTCTATCGTACAACTAAGTATATATCGCGCGATTCAGGGTATTGGCGGTGGGGCACTTGTACCGATCGCATTCACAATCATGTTTGATGTCGTTGCTCCGGAAAATCGGGGTAAGATTGGCGGGTTGTTTGGTGCCGCATATGGGATTTCCAGCATCTTTGGTCCTCTCATAGGGGCTTATATTACGGATTATATCAATTGGAGATGGATCTTCTATATTAACTTGCCCGTTGGCCTTATTGCATTTTTGATGATTGTTTTCTTCTATAAAGAATCAGTAGAGCATTCCAAAGAAAAAATCGACTATCTTGGCGCATTTACCTTGGTAGCTTCCATTCTTTGTTTAATGTTTGCTCTTGAGCTCGGCGGTAAGGAATATGCATGGAATTCCGGCATGATTATTGGTTTGTTTACTGGCTTTGTTGCACTTATTATCGGTTTCATTTTCGTAGAGCGCCGTGCGGATGAACCTATTATCACCTTTGGAATGTTCAAGAATCGTCTTTATACAACAAGTAATCTGATGGCTATTTTCAGCGGTGCGGCTTTTATTACTGCTTCTGTATACATTCCGGTATTCATTCAAGGTGTGTTAGGAGGCTCAGCTACAAATTCAGGGCTTGTCCTACTTCCGATGATGGTTGGATCGGTGATTACAGCCGGTGGTGGCGGTTTCTTGCTTAACAAGTTTAATTTTCGATCTATTATGATTCCGACCTTAGCACTGCTTGTGGTTGGTACAGCTCTACTTACCACGATAACGACGGATACTTCTCGTCTCATGATTACGATATTCATGATATTAATCGGTCTAGGAATAGGCTCTTCATTCTCTGTACTTAGTAATGCCGCAATTCATGGATTCTCAGCAAAACAAAGGGGCTCTGCAAGTTCAACGCTTAGCTTCACGCGGGAATTAGGAATGACACTAGGGATTACGGTATTCGGTATCATTCAAAGTCATCTGTTTGCGAATAAATTAACAGCCATGTTTGGCAGCGGAGCTCAAGTACCAGATAGCGTCGATCTGAGCGATCCAAGTAAAATCCTAACTCCGGGAACTAGGGAACAAATTCCTGATTCTATCCTAGAGAAGATTACGGAGGCGCTGTCTTCGTCTCTTGCACACACCTTTGCTTGGGCAATTATTCCCTCAGTCATTGCTTTGATTGCAGCTTTTGCGATGAGCAGAGAGAAATTCGATCCTGCATCTGAAATGGAAGAATACACGGCATCTCACTAACAACTTTATATGAATAGGTCCTGCTAATCGTAGCGGGGCCTTTTATTTTTATAAAAATGTCGATCAAGTCAGCAACAATTCACCGAAATTCATTCTGTGACATTCATGTAACATTTGTTTCCTATAATACACCCGAGGTGAGAAAATGTTATCAAAAATAAATAGGAAGAGCAGTAAAGGAATGCTTTCGATGCTACTAGTGTTCACACTATTTTTTGTTGGAGGATGTGGTGCTTCATCAAATAATGAGAAGCAAGTAGATAAAGAGGAAGGAGTAAAAAGCGAAGAAAGTAGCAGTACTGAAAGTAATAGTAAGATTGCATTTTGGGATGAACAGAGAAAAGGAACGAACTTCATGAATTCCAAATCTCTTCCGGAAAATTACGAGGCAGCAAATGAAGAAAATATTGAATTTATTCGTTTAGCTCCAGATAAATGGGCGAAAGATCGGGACTTTTTATTTAATGACAAACCCGATTCAAATCCAACCAAAGATTTCTTAATTGGAAATGCAGATCAGTATGAAGGTATTGTTGAAGAAGATTTTAACGAACTGAAAAAAGACTTAGATGCTGCGTATGAACGTGGATCGAAAGTTGTACTTACGATGCTAAGCCTTCCGGGGGACCGCTGGAGACAGTTTAATAACTATCAAAACGATGATCGAATATGGCAAGACGAGAGCTACCATGAGCAATCAGCTCAGTTCTGGAAGGATCTTGCAACTCGGCTTAAAGATCACCCCGCTGTCGTAGGTTATAATCTAGTGAATGAACCTCATCCGGAAACGGCTACAGGATTTCATGATTTCTGGACAGAGGATTATAGTGAATGGTATAGCGGTATTGAAAATACAGCAGCAGATTTAAATAAATTATATGATACGATTGTAAAAGCGATTCGAACTGTCGATACAGATACCCCGATCGTGATTAACTCAGGCTTATATGCAACACCATGGGCGTTTGAGTATTTGAAACCAATTGATGACGAAAAGGTATTATATGCTTTCCATATGTATGAGCCTTATGAAATGACAAGTCAAAATCGAAAAAAAGGATTTACTTATGAGTATCCTGGGATTGTGAAAGTTGGAGAAAATCAGACGGAGAAAACGTTCGATAAAGCAGCATTGAAACAATTTTTAGAACCTGTTGCCAAGTGGGCAAAGGAGAACGATATTCCTGCGAATCGAATCATTGCAGAGGAGTTTGGAATCAATCGAATGGTAAAAGGAGCAGATCAATATTTATCAGACCTTATCTCCATTTTTGATGAATATGGTTGGCATTGGGCTTTTTATGCATTTCGTGAGGATACTTGGGAAGGAATGGATTATCAATTAGGAGTAGATCCGCCCAAGTGGAAATACTGGGAAGCTCTTGAAGAAGGTAAGCTACCCAATCGAGAAGATATTGAAGTTGATAACCCCATATGGGATGCTTTAGAAGCAGGATTAAAAAAATAGAGAGTATTTAATAGGTAACCGTTCCTCGAAATTTGACGAGAGAGCGGTTGCCTATTTTTTGTCTTCTCATTTCATGAACATTTCTACTAATAAAATAATATTTCAGCATATGAAAAATTCAAAATAATAAAATCTATTCGAACTTTGTTACTTTATCCCGTACCCAAATTCCGCATTTTCTCAAGTAATAAATAGAAGTCTAACATCAAAAGAAAGTGACTTATAATTATAGAGGAACGAAATTTTAACTTTGTGAGGAGGAAACTTAGGTGGAGTACTGCAAACTAAAAGTGAGTCGTTTTGTAGAGACTCATTACGGTGCACGTGCACAGAATCTTGAACCTCTCGCTGCTGGTGATTGGTCACAAGCCTATTCCTTTTTGCTTGACGAGAAAGAAATGGTTATCCGCTTCGGTTCTTTTGTGGACGATTTTAAGAAGGATTGTGTGATGGGTGCTTTTTCATCGGACATTGTTCCGATTCCAAAAGTGACAGAGATTGGCGAGACGGAACACGGCTTTTACGCCATATCCGAGAGGGTTCGTGGAAAGCATCTTGATGAACTTAGCGGACCAGAGATAGAACATGTCCTGCCACAATTGATTGATGCACTTTATGAATTTCAGAAACTTGATCTTTCAGACACACAGGTAGTTGGCATCTGGCATCCAGAAGGAGCTGGTCTAACTTGGGGAGACAAACTTCTTTCAGTCGCAGAACCTAGGGATCGGCAACCTGGTTGGCGTGAACAACTTAACGCCTCGCCTCAGGAGGCAAAGATTTTCGATGATGGGGTAGCAAGGTTGCGTCAGCTCGTAACAAAGCTTCCAGAGCACAGAGGAATCATACATAGCGACCTTTTGAACCGAAATGTGCTGGTGCACCAAGGAAAGCTAACTGGAATAATCGATTGGGGAAATGCGTTCTATGGAGATCCTCTTTATGACATCGCATGGTTAATTTATTGGTGGTCCTGGTATCCAGATTGGCAGAAAGTTGACTTGCAAGTAATTTTAGACCGCCACTGGGATAAGCACGGTGGCCAGCCGCCGCAACTGGAGGAGCGTCTTCGCTGCTGCCTTATCCACATCGGTCTCGATCATATCGCCTACTGTGCCTTTAGACAACGTCCAGCAGATATGAGACGTAACGCCAAGCAATTGTTGAGTTATATTTAGGAAAAAGTCTCAAGTTTATCATTATCATAGAACCTTTAAGCTAATAGCAAAAGATAAAGTCGGTTAACTGGCGACCTTTTCTCGGAATTGTACCGAGAGAGGTCGCTTATTTGCATTTAGTATCTATAAATAAATTATGGATGAAGTCCAAGAAATTAGGACACATTATATATGCTCCATAGAGGAGGATTTACACTATGGTGTAATTTGATGACGGAAAAGGATAAAAGCCACTATGTCAGATTATAGCAAGCAAGTTGAGACACAAATTAAAAACCTTTTACATGAAAGCGAAGGTCTAATCACGAAACCTATAGGTGATCAGATCGTTGTTTGTTATATGACGGGAATGGTTGATAACGCGCAGCTCAACTTTAATGTAATAGGACGTTTACTTGAAAAAGATCAATTTGAAAATTTAGATATGGTGTCCGAGCAGATTGCCATTGGTGATTGTAAAAAGTTTGATAACCTTTCGGATGCAATTGAAATACTGCTTAGTGGATTTGCTCTTGTTCTTATGCAAGGCAATAGTGGAGGGGTAGGAGTTAATATTGCTCAGATTCCTTCTCGTTCACCTTCAAATGCAGATACTGAATCGACCATTTATGGACCCTTAGAAGCTTTTACGGAATCAATGGAGCAAAATATAGCTTTACTTCGTTCCTATATTACAAGTCCCGACTTTATCCAAGAGCAAATTCAGCTTGATTCGGAGACAAAAACGTTAGCAAATATGTTGTACTTGAAAGATGAGAATGTCAATCCTTTTATTAATATCATTCGGAAGCGAATTTCAAAAAGGAAAATTAAAGGGTTAATCGGGAGCCCCTTGTTTCTTAAACTTCTAACAGATAATAAGTACGCCCTTTTTCCTGAAATGAGTTTATCTGAGCGTCCAGACCGCACTGCTCAAGCTATACTTGAAGGTAAGGTTGTTGTCATGGTAGAGGGGAATTCTCAGGTTATCATTGGACCCAGTACATTCTTTGATTTTTTTCAATCTGTTGAGGATCGATACTCTACTTGGGGTATCGGGACGTTTAATCGGATTTTACGTGCAGCAGCTCTTTTCATTACTATATTTCTGACCCCGATGTATGTGGCTGCCTTAACGTTCCATTATGAAGTGATTCCGGTTCCCTTGCTTGAGCCGCTCCTTAGTACCAGAAGTCGTGTTCCGTTTCCTCCCTTAATTGAAGCACTCGTGATGGAAATTTCCATTGAACTTCTGAGGGAAGCCGGAGCACGGTTACCTACGAAAGTAGGACAAACGATGGGTATCGTAGGCGGTATTGTCATTGGACAAGCTGCCGTGCAAGCCGGATTTACCAGCAACATTCTGATTATGTTAGTTGCATTTGCTGCACTAGGTTCATTCACAACGCCAAATTATATGATGGGCTCCTCAATCCGGATCATTCGATTTCCAATGCTGATTGCAGCCGGAATGTTAGGATTCGTCGGTATCGCATTTTTCACGGGGTTCTTGTTAATTCATCTACTTCGAATGACAAGTTATGGTAAGCCATTCCTATATCCTTTGTATCCGCCGAATTCAAAAGAGATTATTAGTACGTTACTTATTACAGATTCTGCCCTGTATGAATATAAAACCAAGCTTACACAAAGTAATATCCTATCTTGGAAGTCTCGGCTGTTCAAAATATTAAAGTCCGACGAAGAATGAATGTGAGGTAGAGTAATGAAGATCACGTACACTCCCAATAAGAATGTTCAATTCCATGCCTATCTCCTTGTCTATATTATTTGTGCCGCTCAAATTGGGATAGGCATTTTTAGTTTTCAACGCGATATATTTGGAGCTGCCGCTCATGATGCATGGATATCTGTCATCATTGCAGGTTTAATTACTCATCTGGCCATATGGTTTATCATTCGTATGTTAGGTAACTACGAATCTACAGATTTGTACGGCATTCATCATGATCTATTCGGTAAATATGTAGGGACAATGATGAACTGCATCTATATGTTGTACTATTTATTTATTACAGCTACGTTCATGAGAAATTACGTTGAAGTGATTCAAGCATGGATATTTCCGGACATCCCTTTATGGTTAGTCATGGCCTTACTTTCAGGACTTGCTATTTACGCTGCATATGGGGGAATTCGAGTTATTATTGGTATATGTATGCTGGGTTTTTTTGTTATTCTACCTACGTCTGTACTATGCTACTCAGCATTGGAGTATGCTGTGTGGACTCAACTGCTTCCAGTATGGGAAACCAGTACGTGGGATATATTAAGAGGTACAATGAAAATGGGCTACAGCCTAGCGGGGTTTGAAATCATCTTGCTGGTTTATCCATTTATATTAAATAAGAATCGTGTTATGTTGCATTCTCAGCTCGGGGCTGCCTTCACAAATATTGCTTACCTTCTTATTATGATGATCTCGATTGTGTATTTCTCGCCTTCTCAGCTACAACGTTCGATCTGGCCATCGATTATTATGCTTAAGATCGTTAAATACCCTTATTTGGAACGATTAGAATTCATCGTAATCTCCTTGTGGATGCTAGTAATTCTAGCGGGAATTTTATTATTTACATGGGTTATCACGAGAGGTTGTAAGAGAATGTGGAATTTGAATCCGAAGATAACGCTAATTTTTGTCTTAGTTGTGTCATTCATATTCTCGGTAACTGTAGAAAAACACTTTGAGATAGAAAAATTTAATAAATGGGCTGATATAGGAAGTACCATATTTGCCTATCTATATCCAATCTTGCTAAGTTGCATTGTCGCCATTGTGTTCAAAGTACGCCAGAGAAAACAATTAAAAGAGGAAGGAGGTACAAAATGAAAAAATTACGACTTCTTCCTATTTTGCTTATCTTTTTCCTTCTTTGTGGCTGCTTGAAAACAAATATATTGGAGGAACAATCTATTGTACTCGCATTAGGTTACGATGCGAAGGAGAATAATAATTATCAAGTTACCGCTGCTTTTATAGAATCAGCGCGGGATAACAAAGATGCATATCATTCCATATCAGTTGAAGCAGAGACGAGTAGATCTGGACGTAGAAAGATGAATCAGATGTTGACTAATGAAATAGCCACGGGACAAACTCGCGTAATCTTGTTAAATAAAAATAATTTCAAATTAAATATGTTAAATGAAATTGATGTGCTTACTCGGGATCCTTTTTTCGGGGACATGATCAAAATTGCTATTGTCGACGGAACTGCGCAAGATTTGCTAACGTATCCATATAAGAATATAAAGGTGAATATCTGGAGTTTATTGGAACAAAACGAAAAATTATCTTGGGTCCCATCCATGACATTACATGATTTCACTTTCGGAAGGGATAAAAATATATTAGAACAGGCGATTCCTATTCTAAAAAGAGAAGAAGAAGAAATAAAACTTACATCTCTTGCATTATTACATAATAATAAAATTGTAGGAGAAGCACAACCCAGAGAAGGTTTTTTTCTAAAGACACTTAGAGGTACAGATACTCCTTTCATATACGAAGCGATTATTAAAAAAGAAGAGATGATTGCAAGCGGTATGGATCATTATGTAGAGAATGTAGGCGATGAAGTTAAGATTGTAATTAAGGTGATTAAAAGTGATGGAAAAGTGAAGTTGACCGATCCTGATTTGAAAAAATTCGACGCTTTAATTGACATCGATGTGAATATTGAAGAAGTATCCGAGCGGTACAAGTTTAACGAGCCAGGTGCAATAAAGGCTTTGGAGAAACAACTAGACATCAAATTGACACAGGACTTACAGCAATTTCTGGATAAACTTCGTGAAGTGAATTCAGATTGTGTAGGGTTTGGAGAAAAATATCGCAGTCAGGTACGTAACAGTAAGCAAGTAATTGAACAATGGGGAGATATATTTCCTAATACGATGTTAACCGGACACGTTAAAATAGATATGATACGTACGGGTATCATAGAGTAAGAAAAGTGGGTATTCCGTTAGTCATTTAAGACTATCGGGATACCCACTTTTTCTTGTCAATTTGATATAAAGATATTTTGAATACAAGACTCTTGCTAAAATGTGGTCTTTTCCAAAATTCCACGGATCAAGTGGATTTTATATCTCGAAACTACTTTTGCTACTTGAATATATATAGTAGAGAAAGTAGAAAGGAGAGGAATTTACATGCCGACTTTTACAACAGGATTAATTACGAATACGAGAGCTACCGGTACAGCAGCTTCCAATGTAATTGTTAGTGTTCGTAATTTGGGGAGTGCAACAGCAAGTATAGTTGTAGTCGTATTCGTCGTACCTATGTCTAACCAAGCGCTTACTCCGATGTATGTTTCAGGTTATTCAGTCACTGCTAACTCTTCTGATATTCGTCAGTTTTCTGTCGCTGGCGATATTGCCTATGAAGTGCAATACAGCATTACAGCTACCAATACGCAAGTTGCTGTGTCCACTTTCGGACTGGATGAGTTCGGAAATCTTGTCACCGAACAAGGTATATTACACTCCGAACTTATTCCAACAATTGGGCTGTCAATTCAACTGTAAACAAGAATATCACAATTGGTGGCGTCATATTTTCCTAAAGCCTGGATTTTCACGCGGGCTTTTTTTTATGAATAAAACCTGTACCGAGATAGTCGCACACGCCAACCCATTATGAGGTCATACACTAATACCAAATTGAAATTCTAGAGGTGATGAGTTTGGCTGATTTAGGGGTTGTGATGCCTGTATATATCCAAAAAACTGAGTTTCTAAAAGCAGCAATGGAGTCCGTACTTAACCAATCCTTTAGAGATTTTAAATTGATCGTTATTATTGACGGTGCCCCGGAAATGGAACCACTTGTTAAATCTCTTGTTTTGAATGATGAACGGGTTGAAATTATATCTTACAGTACGAACCGGGGAGTCGCTTTTGCTTTAAATACAGGTTTTGAGGAGCTTTATAAAGATAATGACATCAAGTACTTGACCTGGGTATCCACGGATAACGTTTATTACCACGCTTTCCTAGAAACATTTCGGAATACGCTAATGAACGGTGCTGATGAATTGGGGTTGGTTTATAGTTCATTTCAATCGATGGATAACGAAGGGAAAGCCTTATACGATGAATTTCAATTGGCTGCACTGCGGAAATATCAGTCGAAACCTAAAGAAAAATTGCTTGATTCATCCATCATCGGAGTTTCCTTCATGTATAAATCAAAATATGCAAAAATGATTGACGGTTATCATATGATTCCTGTGGAAGATTATGATTACTGGCTTCGGATTACAGAACATTGCGAAATAAGATACATTCCTGTTGAACTTATGGATTATCGTGTGAATTCCGAATTCAGCGTTTCTGCTACGCTGCAATCGAGTGAACAGCATCGTAATTGGCGCTATATGTACCATCTTGCGAGATACCAAGCACGAATGAGAAGAAATATAAAACCGTTATTTACGATTCTTTTTCCCGTGAGAGAGGCAAATGACCTCATCATCAAACGAATTGAAAATTTATACGAACAAAGTTTTAGCAATTACTATTGCTACGTATTGGATCTAACACCAGATCAAAGTGTCAGGTCTCTGTTATCGGCGATATCACATCCAACGACTGACTTCATAGGTTTCCCCAATATAAAAGAAAAGAATGCGCTTATGAATGCAATGCAGATGATCCAAACACCTTATACCATGGTACTGGATCTTAGATTGTTTCCAGACGTTTCGGATTTGGATGTACTACTTGCTGAATTATCAAAAGCAGACTCAAGAGCGTATTCTAATTTTTTTACAGAGGATCATATCCAAGTGGGCTATCGATTCGAAGTCGTTTCCTTAATGAAAAGCAACATTTATAGTGAATTGTTTCGAACCAAAAGTTTGGAACAATTATTACGAATGAGTGATGACCAATGAAAATATTGTTTACTTTTTTTAATCCAAGCGGCGGGATGGAAACTTTAAATCGAATTCGGAGTAGGGCGCTTATAGAAAGAGGATATGAGTGCCACTTATTATATGGTGTTGATGGAGAAGGGCGTAAGAATATCAAAGGGATTTCGACATTTGTCACGAACGAGGATGAGGAGATTCGCCGTATTCTTGCAAGGGAGAACTATGATGTAATCATTATCTGTACCGATATCTATTTGCTTCAAAAAATAAGGGGACTCGGGTACCGAGGGAAGTTGATTTTTGAAGTCCAGGGGCTGGGTACACTTGAAACAGTGCACGAATTACTCGGAATTTTTGATGAACATATACGTACTCATGCAGATGCCTTATTATATCCGCAAACATCTCATTTAAAACAATTATTCCAAGATACTTTTCCAGAAATAAAACAGTTTTGTTTCGACGATCCCTTGGATACGGAGCGTTTTGGTTATTTATCGTATCCTCCTAAATCATACAGGGTGATAGGCTGGATCGGCCGAATCGTAATCAACAAAAATTGGAAAGAGTTCTTATACATCGGGGCGCAATTATTAAAATATGATCCTCATTTGTATCTATGGTTATTTGAAGATGATACCTTATTTGAAGCTGCTGAGAGGGCAGAATATGAAGTTATGGTGCATACACTGAAACTGTCAGACAGACTGATAAGTCATTCAAATGTCCCTCATGAACTCATGGCTGATTATTTATCGATCATTGGAGATTCCGGCGGTTTTTTATGTTCAACCTCGATTATGGAAGGATTCGGATATGCAGTTGCTGAAGCCATGCTTTGCAGATGTCCTGTTTTGACAACGGATTCTGACGGAGTAAGGAGGTTCATACATCATAATCAAACCGGGAAATTTTACAACCGTGGTGATATTAACCACGCTACGCAAGAAGCTCTATCTTTAATGTTTGACAAAAACTTGAGAGCTAACATAATCTCCTCGGCTGAAGAGCATATAAAAACGAACTTTTCAACTTCAATATATACGCAAAATTTTTGTGGGATGCTAACTAATTTGCTACACGATAGATGTTGAAAAACAATCGAATAAGTAAATTGCATGAATAGCAGGAACTGTTCTCCATGAGATCGGTTCTTTTTTGCATTTCAATGGGTTGGGTAATTACCTACCAAAAAAGGTTAGGATAAATTTCCACTGATATTTCAGTCAAACCTGCAAATATTAAGTCTCGGGGAACATCAACCACACAATTAGGAGGAATCGAAATGAAAAAAGCAGTCATTTCTACCGTAGCAGCTAGTATGATCTTTGCAGCATCCGTAGCAACCGCAGGTGCTTCCGCAGCACCGATGGAGAGCAAAAAAGTTGAACACGAAATACATGCAAAAGAACATCATTACAAAGCGAAAGAACACAAAATGCGTGCTAAAGAGCACAAAGCGAAAGAACATAAAATGCATTCAAAAAGTGTAAAACCACATGCATTGCCGAAAAGCGGATATGGCGGCGTAAGCGAATAAATACGTACCAAATAAAGAAAAGAGGAAATGATATTTCCTCTTTTCAATTTTGGAAAAGGACGATGAACATGGAAAGAAAACAAACGTTAATAGGGTTAGCACTTGTTTTCCTGTTGCTTACAGCCTGTGGGCATTCAAATGATCATAATATAAATAACATCACTCCGAAATCTTCTTCTTCCATTAATGAACCCTTACCGGTTAAAGAAATAGACCAAAAAGAAGAGCTTAAAGAACAAGCTCTAGATGAACAAAAGAATGAATTTATTATTCCTGATCAATTATGGATTCCATCCGTTGGACTTAAGGCGCCGGTTGAACCCGTAGGACTGTTAGAGAATGGACAGTTGGAAGTTCCTGTATCTAGTAAAGTAGCAGGGGTATTTGTAGAAGGTGTACTACCAGGGCAACCGGGTAACGCTCTTATGGCAGGGCATGTAGACAACTATAAAGGTCCGGCCATTTTTTACCCACTTAAAAAAGTAAAGCCTGGAGATCCTGTAGTGCTTTCAGATAAAGAAGGGAAGTATCTTGTTTTCAGTGTCATTGCAGTGGAAAGCTACCTCACAGCTGAAGCGCCTTTAGAGAAAATATTCGGCAATACGGATAAAGAACAGCTGAATTTGATCACTTGTACAGGGATCTATAACCGAAAAAAGGGAGAGCACGAAAAAAGGTTAGTCGTCTATACACGTCTATTGAAATGATGATTTTTTCCAGACGAGAGTGACAGCTCTGAAGAAAGGGCTGTTTGTCTTTTGATGGAGTCACCGAGGTAGTTTCGTACTATAAGTAACTCTCATTTGCTGAAGATGAGTAAGTTTCGCTAAACTTTGTTCTGGCATACTAAGTCCGATATTCAGAATCAAATTTTCGATTACATAGATAGGGCCAACCATAGAATGAAACTCCCAAACCTCACCTCGGCCCGCGTATAACACAATATCAGCATGATCCGAACGGGGATAGATGAAGCGATCTGTCATTAGGATTACACGGTAATGGGCTTCTCGAGCATGATCCATGATGACTTCAATTTCTGGAAGAAGATGAACAAATCCGAAAATAAGGATCACATCTTCCTGATTCGTATGCATCAGTGATTCTAATAGTTCGTGTCCGCTGGCCGCCATGATCCGGATCTCAATGCCAAACCGTTTTAATCGAAAAGCGAAGAGATCAGCAAGAGAAATACAAGGTCCAGGACTGAATATATATACATGTCTAGCTTGCCTGATCATCAAGGAAGCATCGCTTAATAGACTCGGAGTTAGTCGTTTGCAAGTTTCCTCTAAATGTTGCATACAGGTAGCAAGCAAAGTCTCCGGTAAAGAAAGATCCCCCACTTGATTTATTGTCTCTTGCAGCTTAATGGCGGGTGTTGATTCCAGCCGAAAACGGAGCTTGGCTTTAAACTGCTTCGCATTGACATACCCGACTGCCCTCCAGAACCTCGATACGGACGCAATACTAATGTCTAATTCATCTGCGATTTCCTGTTCTGTCAAATAAAGCACACGTTGTTCGTTGCGTTGGATAAAATCAGCTATTAGTCTTTGATTTGTAGAAAATGATTTCTTATTCCAGCTATCGTACATCTCAAATGCTCACCTCATATTTATTCTCATATCTCAACTCTACTGCTGAAATGTAATGTAAATATTTTTACATCATTAAAAATAATGAAAAAATGTTAATCTTGCGTTGATAAAACTGAAATTTTGCGATAATCAGGTCTTCCTATAATGAGAATATATTATGAGATTTGAGGGAGGCTTTTAAAAGATGAGTACGTTGTCTACACGTTATACACTGACGCAGTCTCAAAAAATGATGATTTTTGTGTTATCGATGTCTCTGTATGGCTTGTCTAACATGTTCACCGAGCTCATACCTAGTGTACAGCTTGGACCGATTGAATTGTCTGTCGAGTATTTTGCATTTATTCCGCTTACACTCTGTATGCTCTTTCATCCTTTATATGCAGCAGTAGGTGCATCCGTTGGCGAAATCATTTTCGGAGAACTGATGTTAGGTCAATTCGGTGGCATTGGTGAATTAGAAAAATTTATTACCTTTTCACTTGCTATGTATACTGCAGGCCGAATGGTCTCAGATCCGACAAACAAACGTCAGGTTGGGATTGCAGCGATTACTGGAGTAGCCATCCATCAATTACTTAGCTCGATCGTGGATGTAGTCAAAGTATGGGTTGGTGTAGAGGAACTTGAAGCTGTTCAAGGTTTAGCCGAAAGTGTAGTTGTAATTGAAGGGGTCGGTTTTCTAAATGATGTGTTATTTTCAGGTATTTTGTTTGCCTTGCTGCCTACACTTTATTTGGTCCCTCGTTTGTATGGCAAAATCGAGCCGCTACTCGGTATGAGACCTCGGAATAAAAATACGAAATATGAAGTGTCGCAGTGGTTGTCTCCCAAATTTGTCATTATGGGCGTGATGCTAGCACTTTTCGCAGTGGGAGCGGAGCTTTTATCCGAAACGGATTGGAACTTTGGTGAATGGGAACTTCCTTTCGCAGAATCTTCAGAGGGAACGCTT
Source organism: Paenibacillus sp. Marseille-Q4541 (assembly GCF_018310695.1). Classification (GTDB taxonomy): domain Bacteria; phylum Bacillota; class Bacilli; order Paenibacillales; family Paenibacillaceae; genus Paenibacillus. The sequence goes on from NZ_JAGXCY010000003.1 coordinate 76,209, forward strand.
ATCTGGATTAGCCTTGCGGTAGCAGCCGCAGTAGCCATCATAACGATTATTTTCATTCGTCTAAAAGCGATAAGAAAGGCAACGAGCGGGACGGAGACGAAAAATGCGTGAGCCCCTTATCGAACTGACACAGGTCTCTTTTACATATCCCGGATCTGACACTCCTGTATTAAATGACGTGTCTTTAACGCTGCATCGTGGGGATTTCACAGCCATCATTGGAAGCAACGGTTCCGGTAAGTCCACACTCTGTAAATTGTTTAATGGACTCATTCCACATTATTATTCGGGAGATTATTTTGGAGTTACGAAAGTATGCGGACAATTGTCCGAGACAAGTAGTGTAGCTGAGTTATCGAAAAGGGTAGGGTATGTCTACCAAGATTTTGAGAATCAACTAGTGCGTCCTACTGTATTCGATGATGTGGTTTTCACTCCACTTAACTATGGTTATGCAGATTATCAGACTCGCGGCCAAAAGGCACTTATGATGATGGGACTTAGCCAAGTGAAAGATGAATTTATTTGGTCACTGAGCGGGGGGCAGAAGCATCTGCTGGCACTGGCTGGAGCACTTGCCATGGATCCAGACATTCTAGTTATTGATGAGCCGATTTCACAACTGGATCCGCAACATGCAAGGCACATTTATGATATTTTAAAACGATTAAATGAGGAATACGGTAAAACGATTATTGTAATTGAGCATCATGCGGAGTTCATAGCCGATTATTGTAAGGAAGTTGTGTTAATGGATCAGGGACATGTGGAGTGGAAACGTCCTACCCGAGAAGCGTTGTCCTCCGTAGAAACGTTGCTGCGTCTTGGAATTTATCCGCCTCAAGTAACCCAGGCTGCGTGGCTCGATCTAAAGTCTCGTGAACAGCTGAAAATAGAAGGAACGTTACTGCCGATTCGGATGAGTGAAGCTGAACATTGGTTTCATTCACGTACGTATTCGATGACAAATCAAAATGAGCAGGGACCGCAGCGTAGTTCAACACCCGATTCTCAAAAGACACTTGTTGTTGCAGAAGATATACGCCTTTCATACCGGACCATTCAAAAAAAGATGCATCCCGTTCTGGATGGAGTAAACCTTACTCTTCAATCTGGCGAAGCTGTTGCCATTATTGGCAACAACGGTGCGGGTAAATCTTCACTTCTTAAACTCATTGCCGGCATAGTAAAGCCTACCGGCGGATATATGAACGTGAACGGATACTCACTAAAAGGGATGACACCTGAGCGTATGGCCGGACATGTGACTTATGTCTATCAGAATCCGGAAGAAATGTTTATAGAAGATTCAGTACAAAAAGAAGTTGGATACTATGTACGTGCACACCGTTTGCCGGATGCAAGTGAGCGTATCAATAAAGTACTTGAAAGCTTTCGGCTAACGGGTCTCAAGGATCGAGATGCCAGACTGTTAAGCGGAGGACAGCAACGCCGTGTCGCCTTAGCCATTGGAGCAGCGATCGAGCCCTCAATCATGTTGCTCGATGAGCCAACAGCGAATTTAGATATCGCTACAAAACAAGAGATGCTGAGCGTATTGTCTACTTTAAAATCGCATGTGGAGACCGTCGTTATTGCTACACATGATATGCAGTTAGTAGCTGAGTGGGCGAGCCGGATTATTGTCATGCATCAAGGTAAAGTGATTGCTGACGGTACGAAGGAACAGATTTTTGAAGACATGAAACTGCTTGAACGAGCAGGTCTGCTTCCAACTCAGCTTATGGAACTCAGTCGTTCCCTTGGATTGCCACGAATATGCTATACACTGGATGACTTTATGGAATTCTATAAACCCATAGAAGATGAAGATTCTCAAAGGGAAGGGGAGGGATCCTCCTGGACATCGTCAAAAAGACACTTGACCGTATCTCCGTAGAACGAATCAAGCTGGAATTGCTGGGCACGGCTTATGGCAACTCCTCCACATTTATTGGCCGGCTTGATCCGCGTACGCTTTTATCCTGGTATTTGTTTTTTGCCATCGTTCCTTGGTTCATTCATAACCGAACAATTCTCATAGGCATGTTTGTATTTATGGTATGCATGACGGCACTTTCCAGGGTAAGCTCTCTCCTTATTTTTATATTATGTTTGGGGCTCGTGGGTCAGGTCGGATGGATGTTTCTATTCTCGATGCTTTTTGGAGGCAATTTGGAGTCATTATTACCGCTGCTTACACTAACACTGAAACTATCGGTAATTTCACTTGCAAGTATTGCTGTATTTTCAAGTATGGACCCCGAGAAATTAAGTGATGGTTTGTCTGCCCTCGGTGTACCTGATACCTTTTCATTTAGTCTATCGTATGGATATCGGATTCTGCCTACGTTAATAGAAGAGTTCCATCAAATTTTTTTATCTTTCCGTTTAAGAGGTAAATCTCCTGATCGTCCGGGTTTCCTCTACATTCGAGTTATTATCTATTATGTAAGACTGACTGTACTCTGTTTTTATCCGCTCATGCTGAATACAGCCAAACGTTCTAGAACAACCGTTGAGGCATTGGAGACTCGAGGGTTTACCTATGGACTCAATAACCGTCAAGTCAAAAAACTGAGATTATCGTATCTTAAGCTGAGAATGTTGGATATGTACTTTATCTTATTTTCTGTCTTTTATATTGCTTGGTTGTTTTGGTTCGGTATGAAGTTCCCTTCCATTTTGTATTAATGATTATGAACAATTTCGAGGAGATGAAGTAATATGTTAATAGACTTGCACACTCACGGGAAACTATCCAAAAAATCAGATTTCTCATTAGATTATTTTGATGAAATGATGCGTGAAGCGAAGTTAAATGGGGTAGATGCGGTGGCTTTAACCGAACATTTTAATACGAAAAATTATGAAGCGATGTATGAAGCACTGGATGAAGCCTTCCCTTACAATGGTCATTATTACGAAGCTAACGGAGTACATGTTTTTCCTGGTATTGAAGTGGATATTCGAGAAACCGGTCATATTCTGCTGATCGGAACAAAGGAAGAAATTTTGACTATTCGAGCGGAGCTTGAGCCCTACACGAGTAAAGAAAACTTCATTCCATTCGCGGACTTGCTGCTCCTTGCTCAGTCTTATAATGTATTGAAAATAGGAGGGCATCCCTTCCGTGATTCGACTCCGCTTCATCATTTGAACAAAGAATGGCTTACACAACTCGATGCCCTAGATCTGAATGCAAAAGATTTGTACAAACAAGGGGTGGAGGCAAATCGTCAGAAATTAGAACCTTTTGCAGCTCAGCTTGGACTGCCTATTGTGGCTGGAAGTGATACCCATCAATGTCTCCAATACGGAAGTGTTGTGAATCGTTTAGCTGCATCTGTTCACACCGTGGAAGATTTGAAGCAAGCGATACAGAACGGAAGCTATCAAATTGAAATTTCAGATGCATTAGATTTAAAAGTAAAAGCATCTGTGATGCTGAAAAAAGTACTAAAACAATTAAAAGGTGAACCCCCTTCAAGGGAAGAGTTGGAAGAGGAACGGATTGGATCATAAAATAAATGAAACCCTAACCAAATGTGGTTAGGGTTATTTTCATTCATATAAAAATGGGCATAACTAAGTAATGACCTAACACCGAGTTCCGGTTGTGACTTGCTTACGTAAGAAAATATCGAACGAGAAAGTCTTGACACCGTTTCAAAAAAATGATTATAATACAACTACGGAACCGGTTCCAAATAAAGCCGGTTTTTATTTCAAACTTCAAAGGAACCGGTTCCAACAATGAACTAAGTTCATCATTCATCAGCTGTAATCTCAGCTATGTGATTTACTGATACCGGTTTCATATGAAAGGCAGATGAGAGACAGATGGATCACAAGAAAGTAGCAACCGAGATCCTTTCAGCACTTGGGGGAAAAGAAAATCTAGCAGCGGCAGCACATTGCTCTACAAGACTTCGACTTGTTCTGACGGATTCACAAAAGGTGGATCAGAAGAAGCTCGAAGAGATGGATGCGGTGAAAGGAACATTTGAAACAGGTGGACAATATCAGATCATCCTAGGAACAGGGATTGTAGATCGTGTCTATCAGGAGTTAGCCAAACAAGCAGGTATTTCGGAAATGTCTACAAGTGATGTAAAAGAAGCAGCAACAACGAAATTGAATCCGTTTCAACGTTTTGTGAAAACATTATCTGACATCTTCGTACCGATTATTCCTGCGATCGTAGCAGGCGGTCTGTTGATGGGGTTAAATAACGTATTAACGGCTCAGAACTTATTTGGACCACAATCGCTGATTGAATTGTATCCAGCGATGGCTGATTTGGCCGGACTTATTAACTTATTTGCTAATGCACCTTTTGTTTTCTTACCTATTTTGATTGGTTTTTCGGCAACGAAACGTTTTGGCGGTAATCCTTTCCTTGGTGCAGCTTTAGCGATGATCATGGTCCATCCTGATTTGCTCAACGGTTATAATTATGCGAATGCAGTGATGGAAGGGACCGTACCAACCTGGAATATCTTTGGACTGTCGATTGAGCAGGTAGCTTATCAAGGTACTGTTCTACCGGTACTTGTTACTTCTTATATTTTAGCGAAAATCGAAATGTTATGCCGGAAGGTCATTCCGTCATTCTTAGATAATCTATTAACTCCGTTATTATCCATATTCATTACCGGGCTTGCTACGTTTATCTTTGTTGGTCCAATTATGCGCACAGCAGGTGACTTACTGACAGATGGCGTATTATGGCTTTACAGTACAACCGGATTTGTAGGAGCTGGAATTTTCGGATCTCTATATTCTGCAATCGCGATTACGGGGATGCATCACAGTTTCCTTACGATTGAAACACAGTTGCTCGCAGATGTAGCCAAAACCGGTGGTTCGTTCCTATTGCCGATTGCATCTATGGCGAATATTGCTCAAGGTGCAGCAACACTTGCTGTATTCCTGATTACCAAAAATAAAAAAATGAAAAGTATTGCCTCTGCAGCGGGAGCTTCTGCACTACTTGGAATTACCGAACCTGCGATGTTCGGGGTTACGCTGAAGCTCAGATATCCGTTCGTGGCTGCCATGATTGGAGCTGGTGTTTCTTCTGCCTTCCTCGCCTTCCAAGACGTATTAGCTGTATCTATGGGGCCTGCGGCGCTGCCTGGTGTAATCGCGATCCGTCCTGAATCGATCGTGTCCTTCATTATCGGGATGATCATCAGCTTTGTGACTGCATTTGCTATTACGTATGTATGGGGTCTGAAAAAAGGATCTAGTGAAGCAGCATAAATTTCTATTAATAAAATAGCACTCCTATCGATATGAATTTATGAAGGGCGCTGTACACGAAATACACATATAAAGTTGAGCGCTGAGAAATCAGCGCTTCTCCTATTTTATCGAGATGATCTGATTTGCTAGAAAGGTGGAATAGTAACGATATGGAATGGACTAGAGAACAAAGATATCGAAGATTACACGAGGTGAAACCCACGGAACTGGAACAACTAGAAAAGAAAGTGGCAAATTCGCCATGGAGACAAACGTTTCATATACAGCCGCAAACGGGATTACTTAATGATCCGAATGGGTTCTCTTTCTATAACGGCGAATATCACTTGTTTTATCAATGGTTTCCGCTTGGAGCGGTGCATGGTTTAAAGCACTGGTACCACGTAAGTTCTCCTGATTTGGTGAATTGGCGGCAAGAGGGGACAGCGATTGAACCGGATCGAGATTTTGATAGCCATGGAGTATACTCTGGCAGTGGATTGGAACATGACGGACTGCTTTATTTGATGTACACAGGGAATGTAAGGGATAAAGATTGGAATCGATTTTCGCATCAATGTATGGCTTTCATGGATAAAGAGGGTAAGATTAAGAAATTTGACTCGCCCGTTATTCCAGATATCCCGGAAGGATATACGGATCATTTTCGGGATCCTAAGCTATGGAAACAAAATGATAAGTTCTATGCCATCATCGGAGCTCAGCGTGTGAATGAGACAGGGGTAATTCTACTCTACAGTTCTTCTGATCTGAAAGAATGGAAGCTTCATGGAGAAATACAAACAAACCTATCTGAATTTGGATTCATGTGGGAATGCCCTGATTACTTTGAATTAGATGGTCAAGGAATTCTCTTGTTCTCTCCTCAAGGATTGGAACCGCAAGGAGACAAATATAACAACATCTATCAATCTGGATATCTGGTCGGTGATTTGCTAGATGTAGATTCTCTTGAGTTTGAGCATGGGCCATTCCATGAACTGGATCATGGCTTTGATTTTTATGCACCTCAGACTATGGTTGATGATAAAGGCAGAAGGCTGTTAATTGGGTGGATGGGCCTTCCTGAAATTGAATATCCAACGGACAAAGAGGGATGGGCTCATTGCTTGACCATTCCGAGAGTGCTTCATTTGCAGGAAGGACAAATTTTACAGCAGCCACCCGAGGAATTTATAAACCTGCGTAAAAATAACGTATCTATTAAAGACGAGTTACAAACAGATGAGATAAAAAGTTATTCGGGAATACAAGGTGAGCAATATGAGCTCATTTGTGATTGGATGAATGTGGATGCTAGAGAGTTTGGGCTGGAGCTGAGAACAGGAAGCGAAGAGGAAGAAAAAACGGTGATTTCTTATCATACAGCTACGAAAAAATTGACGCTGGATCGTACCCTTTCCGGACAACCTGTGGGTCACGCTTATGGTACGACAAGAAGCTGTACCTTAGAGGATACGAACAAGCTCCGCTTGCGTATTTTTGTGGACACTTCCTCGGTCGAGATTTTTGTGAATGAAGGTCAGTACGTATTTACGGCCCGGATTTTCCCTAAAGAAACTAGCACGGGAGTTCGTTTCTATACGAAAGGTGGGAGAGCGGCATTTGAAGCGGAAAAATGGGATTTACAATCTGATTCCCAGACAGTGTAATGAATAGATTGCACAGTGAAGCTGAAAATTGAAACGCCACCTCATTATAATGAAATAAATAATAAAAAAACTGCCTCAAAGTTGTTGGTAACGACTGTGGAGGCAGTTTTTTTAACTACTGAATAAAAAATTTCATAACTCATTAAAATCATGAATTTGAAACTATATATAGACGATCTATATATACTCTTGAATGAAGCAACTATAGGAATTAAGAAATTTATTCTACTACATAATCAATCTACCTTATTTAAGGTGAATAGCAAACTTAGAAAATCACCTTTCATTCGTGGAAGAGTCAGGCCTGCATACATGAGCTCATCGCCGCCGTGAATCTCACCTGTTTCTTCGATGCGATACGTTGCTGCTGGATCAAGACCCTTAAACTTCAGTATGCGCACAGGGGCTGCTGGTTTCGATAAAATACGGAAATATCCAGTTACCGCTTGTTTTCCATCTGTAGATACAAATGTCCAGGAAGCCTCATTGGTCATGAATGGGTTTAAATTTCTGTAAAAGGTCCCGAACTGAATGGTTTTGCGGATCTTTTTATAGGTAGACACTTGTTCTCTGACCATTTCTTTCTCTTCATCAGTAAGCAGGGTCAGATCAAGCTCGTATCCGAGATTACCCGACATCGCTACATGACCTCGAGTAGATAAGGGGGTCACCCTTTTCACCTGGTGGTTGGGAACAGAGGATACATGAGAACCCATGGCCACAGGAGGATAAGCCATACTGGTTCCATATTGAATTCCGAGCCTGGAGACGGCATCCGTATTATCGCTTGTCCATACTTGCGGCATGTAATATAGCATTCCCGGATCAAATCTGCCACCACCGCTTGAACAGCTCTCGAATAAAACGTCAGGGAATAACGTGGTCAGTTGTTCCATTACGTAATATAACCCAAGCATATAGCGGTGAGCGGTTTCTCTTTGACGCTCTGGAGGAAGAGAGGCAGAACCAATCTCGGTCATATGGCGATTCATATCCCACTTCAAATAAGAGATCGAAGCGGAAGAAAGGATCGAAGATATGGAAGAGATAATATAATCGCATACCTCTTTACGGCTAAGGTCAAGTACCAGTTGGTATCTACCCGTCGTACGCGGGCGGTCTTTTACATGAAGCACCCAGTCTGGATGAGCGCGGTAAAGATCACTGTCAGGAGATACCATTTCCGGCTCAAACCAAATACCGAACTGCATTCCCATGGACGTAATCCGGTGAACTACTTTTTCGAGTCCCTCAGGAAGTTTGTGTTGATCCACTACCCAGTCACCTAGAGAGCTCTTGTCATTATCCCGTTTGCCAAACCAGCCATCATCAAGTACAAAGAGCTCCATTCCAAGTTCCTTGCCGGATTTCGCGATTTGTTCGATTTTGTCCGCGTGAAAATCAAAGTATGTTGCTTCCCAGTTGTTGATTAGAATGGGACGCTCTTGATCACGAAACTTCCCTCTAACTAGACGAGTGCGGTATAAGGAATGATAGGTCCTCGACATGGCTCCTAGACCTTCTGACGAATAAACCATGACGACTTCCGGAGTCTGAAATGTCTCAGACGGCTCTAGATGCCAGGCAAAATCAAACGGATTCAGCCCCATAGAAACCCGAGTCGTGCCATATTGTTCTACCTCAACATTGGCAAGAAAATTACCACTATATACGAAATTAAAACCATATACCTCGCCATGATCTTCGGTCGCTTCCGGGCTCATTAATGCGATAAAAGGATTGTGCTGTGGACTGCTTGCTCCTCTGCGGCTTTCGACGGATTGAGTGCCGGGATGAAGCTTTCTTCTACATAAGTTTGACTCGTTGGTGTGAGCGCCATCCAGTGTAAGTAAGTCATAATTAACATCACGGAAATCAACGCTAGCGCTTAATGCTCGTAACAAACGAATGTTATCCTTACCACTGTTATGAAACTTTACAGAACGGGTAATGGCTGCGAACTCCTCAAATACGGTGTACAGAAGTGTAACGGAAAGTCCGGTTACTGTATCAAATAGCTCGATCTCAAGCGTTTCGGCTTCATGTTCTTGCTCGACATAAGTTGCAGGAAGTCCGTCAAGCTTCTTTTTACCGGCATAGATCCGGTGAGATTTGTAGCGCAGGTCAGATACAGTAGAACCATCCGTTTGCGAAATTTGATAAGCGGGTGGACCAAAGTCGCCATTCCCATATCCCGGATATTCAAGAGGGATCGTATCAAGTGAAAATGTGCGATCCTCCGGATCAGGATTCGGGGAGAAACCGCGGTCAATATAGCCAAGCGGGACTGAGTTACGAAAATGATGAATCGATTTGCCCCAATATAAATGGCACAAATATCCTTCCCGTACAATTTGTAAACAATAGCTTGTATCTTTTGCTTGTAGATGGAACAATCGTAATTCAGAATCATATATAATGGACATGATCTTACCTCCATGAAATAATTGCTGTATATATGAACAGAATAGTACTGATAAATTGGGTTCACAAGAGTAAATAATAAGAGAGGAGGGTAATATATTGCTATCTGATTTCCCCTACACTTCCATAGGTTTCGAATATATTGACAGCACGGGCATTCTTCAGATCAAGGGACTTGGTCTTGAAAAAATAACTTCTCATTCCTATCACTGGGATGGACGAATACGAAAAAATGAGCATTGCTTACTTCAATATACGCTGAGTGGAAGCGGAGAACTTGAATATAATGGAGACGTATATCCGCTTCAAAAAGGAGATGCTTTTCTCGTAGAAATACCAGGTCCGCACGCTTACAAGCTACCGGAACATTCGAATCTGTGGGAAGTTCTGTATATCGAGCTATCACTTGAAGCACTGCCTTACTGGCGGGACATGATGACAAGAGGAGGCCCCGTTGTTCACCTTGCTGAACAGTCTGAACTGGAGAGCTTGCTATGGGATATTTATGAACGCGCACTGAGCGATCAATTCATAGATATCTTTGATAGCTCTGAGGCAGCATATTCACTCGTCATGCGTTTGATGAGACATGTTCTACACAGTGAACAACCTTCTAATATTCCTCAATTTATTGAGGACACCAAGAGATATATTCAACTTCATTTTGATCAGGATATTGGATTAGATCATATGGCAAGTGCTGCGGGGGTCTCCAAGTATCATTTGATCCGAGAATTTGAAAGGAAAATTGGATTGACGCCCAGTCGTTATCTGCTGGAGATTCGGCTTCAGCATGCGGTGAAACTACTTTTAACGAGGCCAGAACTGACATTACATGATGTATCGGCGAAATCAGGTTTCTCTAATGCGAACTATTTTGGAAAAGTGTTCAAAAAATATCTAAACGACACGCCGGATCAATTCCGAAAACGAGAGAAGAAGTATGAGCGTTATGATATCAAGTTTTATTCTTGATTGTTTTGAAGCAGGCCAACTACTGGTTTGCTTTTTTTGTTTTTTTCTAATATCTGAATACGCCCAAAACATATTGTAAACCTATTATTTTATATTTAGGTTTACAATATGTTGATGTGAAGATATAATTCCTATTACATTAGAAGTCGACGCTAATAGAATAAAAGATTTATTACTTACATCGGAGGTAGTCAATTGAAGACAAAAGAATTAGTATTTGCTGCATTATTTGCTGCATTCATCGGAGTACTGGGCATGATTCCGCCTATTCCGTTAGGATTTATTCCCGTTCCGATTACAGCACAAACACTTGGTGTTATGCTGGCAGGATGCTTTTTAGGGAGGAAAATAGCTACACTAAGTTTGATTTTATTTATCGTATTGGTTGCAATAGGTTTACCTTTATTATCTGGAGGTAATGGTGGTCTGTCTCCATTCATGGGACCATCTGTAGGATACATTTTAAGCTGGCCACTAGCCGCATTCTGTATCGGATTTATGACGGAAAAAGTATGGGCAGGGCTAAAAACTTGGAAAATATTCGTTATCAATGTTGTTTTTGGAGTCTTACTAGTCAGTTTGATCGGTGCTCCGGTGATGGCTCTTATTACACATACTTCGATTTGGGCTGGACTTGCGGGTGCTGTCGTATTCTTACCAGGCGATTGTATTAAAGCGCTTGTCGCAGCCGTGATTACGATGCAATTAAAAAAGGTCAGCCCCATTGAAGAAAAAGTGCTGAACTCATAAGTTGAACGAAGAAGATATTTGAAATTCGAAATCGGTATATTGAAGGCAATATGCGCAGTAACGGCAAGTACAGAGGAGAACAAATGAGATGCTTACATTCGACGATGTTCATTTTTATTATCAAAAGGGCGAGCCCATCATAGATAAGTTGAGCTTTACGATTGAAGCAGGCGAGTTCGTAGTGATGCTTGGTGCCAATGGATGCGGAAAATCTACGATAGCAAAACTCATGGATGGACTGCTGCTTCCAAAGGGAGGTCAGGTGAGGTTTAAGAATCTCAGTACGTTAAACCCAGCGGACCTTATCAAGATTCATGAACAAATCGGTGTTGTTTTTCAAAATCCGGAAGATCAATTCATCACCACTACGGTAATGGATGAGGTAATATTCGGACTGGAAAATATCCGCCTTCCAAGAGAAGACATACGTGTTCGTGCGGAACACGCGTTACAAGCTGTCCAGATGGAGGACTATTCTGAGGCGATGCCGCACCAGTTATCAGGCGGTCAAAAACAGCGAGTTGCGATTGCGGCAATTTTAGCCATGAGTCCACAGATCATCATTTTTGATGAAGCGACCTCCATGCTTGATCCGCTTGGCCGAAAGCAGGTGCTGTCTATTATTCAACAATTGCATCGCCAAGGCATGACCATTGTTCACATCACCCATCATATGGAGGAAGCGTTATTAGCGGAGCGCATTTTGCTTATACATCAGGGCCGGCTTGAATTCGACGGAGATCCATTGACATTTTTTGAAACCGTACCTGTGACAGATTATCAATTGGATGAACCTTTTGCCTTACGTATACATAAAAAACTTCGGCCAAGCGTACCCCTGACAGCTGATTGGAAGGAGATGATTCGTTCCGAATGGTCTATGAATTAAGCCGTGTGAGCGTGAACTATGACGGACGAGAGGCTCTGCATCATGTCAGCTGCACGATTAGGGAAGGGAAATGGATCTCCATTATTGGACGAGCGGGTGCTGGGAAGTCAACCTTTATCCAAGTGCTTAAGGGGATGATTCCGGACTTTGATGGTGAATATCGGATTGATGAACAGCCTATCCCAAGAGATGCTAAAGGACGGATCAAGGTCGTGCCAGATATCGGTTTTGTATTTCAGTATCCGGAACATCAAATCTTTGAAACGACCGTTTACAACGAACTCGTTTTTGCACCAAAAATGAAAGGACATTCATCTCAGCAAATTAAATATGCCATCGAACGCATCTTGCCTCAGGTCGGTCTGTCTGAGAAGATTCTAACATGTGCGCCCTTTCAGTTAAGCGGAGGTCAAAAGCGCCGTATAGCCATTGCTTCCGTTTTATTGATGAATCCGAAAATGCTTATTTTAGACGAACCGACAGCCGGACTTGATCCAATAAGCCGAGAGTTGCTGTTAAAGCTACTCAAAGAATGGCAACAGCAACATAAACGTACGATTCTCCTCGTATCACACCATATGGATGATGTTGCCGAATACTCAGATGAAGTTATGGTATTGAATGAAGGAGAGCTTTTGGGGCATTTTGATGCCAGTACTTTGTTTCTGGATCAGTCCAGATTATTGGAAAAAGTCGGATTACCACTGCCTGAACCTGTGCAGCTCCTACGTCTGATTGAGCAATTATCTGGCGAGAAAATCGAAGTAAGGAGTTGCAGGGAGCAGACTATTTTCAATAAAATCCTGCCCCTTTGGCAAGCAAGGGGATGTGTAAATGGCAAATAGTATTTTACTTGGACAATATACGGAGAAGGATTCTTTACTTCACCATCTCGATCCAAGAGCGAAGCTGATGAGCATGATCTTCATCATGGTCAGCTTTCTAATGCTGGAATCATTCATAAGCTATCTGCTTGCAAGCCTTTTCGTATTAAGTATTTTATTCATATCAAAAATCCCGTTTCGTGTATATGGAAGAGGTCTCAAATCTGTTTTATTTATTCTGATATTTACTTTTCTATATCATACGGTGACTACAAATGGTACTCTAATTTGGTCAGGGCAGTTCATCAAAGTGACGGTGGAAGGACTTCAAAATGGGACGCGCTTCGTCTTGCGAATTGTTTTACTGATCTTACTCGCTTCCATGTTAACCTTAACTACAAAACCATTGTCTATGGCCCGTGGTCTGGAAAATCTGCTAGCCCCGCTCTCCAAAATAAAGGTGCCCGTAGAGCAGTTTTCGCTGATGATCGTTATCGCAATTCGTTTTATTCCGACGATTATACAGGAACTCGATCGCATTCTTCTCGCACAAAAAGCAGAGGTTATGATATCACGACGTTATCGCTGTCGAAACGTATTTTTGCTTACATTCCCATTCTGATCCCGCTCATCTTCACAACGATTAAACGTGCAGAACAGCTTACCTATGCAATTGATGCACGAGCTTATGGAAATGGCAAGGGAAGAACCCATTATATAGAACTCAAATATAAGCAAATAGATTATTTCGCTGTTGGAGCAGCCACTATGTTTTCAGTGATCCTGTTGCTAATAAAGATAGGGGGAGTATAGATGAATATTTACGGAGCTGTAGTGGATAACTCGACAAGATGCATTCATTATCATTCAGAAAAAGATATCATCGCTATCAAGTTTACATGCTGCGAGCGTTATTATCCTTGTTATAAGTGTCATGAGGAACAGGCTGATCACAGCATACAACGCTGGCCGCAGGAGCAATTCGATGAATATGCGATCCTTTGCGGGAACTGTCACACCGAAATGACGATTAGACAGTACATGAGCACGACTAACTGCCCACAGTGTCATGCCATTTTTAATGAGCGATGCGCCATGCATTATCCGATTTATTTTGAACAATCTGCTAACGAAGATTAGAGTGAGAAGGCAATAGGAAGAAAACTTAAAAAGAAACCACCTGTGAAGGTAGGTTTCTTTTTTTTCTACTGTACGCGGTCATAAAATTTTTGCCAATCTTTTTTGCCTACATGAATAAGGTCAAGTACCGTCTTTTTAATAACCGTATGGATCGCTTCACGAAAGAAACGATTTTCGTCTCGGATGGCAGCTTCCACTTGTCCATTGGATTTTTCATAGTTGGTTCTTTGGATACCAAGTTCAATTTGATGCTGTGCTTCATGTTCATCAACCATATCAAGCAAATGGTCAAAAGCGATAAGAACATCTTCATGTCCGCCCAATTTATTCTCGGCAATCATCAGATCTCTGAATTCTTGTAAACTTTTACGCATGATAATTCTCTCCTTTTTATTTTTCAGTATGGTATCTGGAGTAATAGTGCAAGAAGTCATTCTTGTAAGGCTTTCTCAAAGTTATGCTTCATATGATAATATATACATAAAAATTAGAAAATGAAACATATACTTTTTTTGAATATTTCTATGACTTTATTAGATCGATTCCTTGATCATTAAAGGGTAGTTGGTTTGTGAGATGGGAAAGATCATCTTAAACCGTTTGTGTTGATTTGAGTCAGCTTTAAATATGTTATGATGATCAGAACACGATGAAATAGCAATACACAGGGGGGCCATACAGTGGTTACATTAAATCCTATGAATCAAGAGGAGTATGAGCAGTACATAAGTTATGCTATAGAAGACTACGCAAAGGACAAAGTCGCTTCTGGAAATTGGAGTGAAGAAGAATCAATAGATCGATCTAGACAAGAGTTTGCTCGCCTCTTACCAAAAGGTGAAAAATCCGAGTTTAATCACTTATATTCTATCTTTCATGACGAACAGCACATCGGTATGATTTGGATTGCACCTATGTCACCGACGAATTATGAAGAAGGCTTTATTTATGACTTTATGATTAAGGAGCCATTTCAAGGACAGGGCTATGGGAAACAATCTATGCAGGAAATTGAAGTGAAAGCGAAAGAATTAGGCATGAAGAAAATAGGACTTCATGTTTTCGGTCATAACCAAGTTGCACGTGGTTTGTATGAAAAAATGGGATATGAGATTACGAATATCAACATGAAGAAGATACTTTGATGAATAGTTGCATCACAAATAAAAGAGGAGCCGCTGACTTAAGAGTCTGTGGTTTCTTTTTATTTTTCAGGAGATCGTTTTTTTGTAAAATAAGTAGGTATGTGGTCGTTATAAGAACATAGTATACTATGTAAATTATTTCACGCTCATATCCGTCTCAAGAAAACTATGATAGATTTAGTAATAGTTAGTGCAGTCAATAGTAATTTTGATTAAGGTGGTTTATTCAATGGCGTTAATGGAAGCTAAGGGCAAAATGTATCAGAATTTGAATGAGGCCGCAGAGAATATTGTTCAATTAATTAGTGAAATTATTGATGTGAATACGATTTTTGTAGCTAGTAACGATAAGGTATCCAACACGATACTTAAAGTTTTTAATCGCCATGAGAATCTCCTTGAAGAAGGTGTCGTGCTTCCCTTTGAACAAACCTATTGTAGCCTGGTCGTGAATGGAGGGGCAGAACCTCTAATTATCGATGATACGGCTGTACATCCTTTAACATCTGAAATGAGTGTTACGCATAATTTAGGAAGCTGCTCATTTATTGGTGTTCCCATTTGGCGTGGCAGTGGAGAAGTATATGGAACGATATGTGCTTTGGATCGAAAGCCTTATAACTATACAGATAAAGAGATTAGACTTCTCAATTCGATGTCCACATTTCTCTCGTATATTGTTGAGTTAGAGCAGAGTGTAATTACACTTCGAGAGGCCGAGAAAGAAATTATTTTATCCAAAGAAAAAGCAGAAAAAGCTACTCAGGCCAAGACAGATTTCCTTGCACTCATGAGTCATGAGATCCGCACCCCGATGAACGGAATTATGGGGATGACAAGTTTACTGCAAGAAACAGAATTAACGGACGAACAAAGAGAATATACGGAAACGATTCGCGGCAGCAATGAATCACTCCTTTCCATATTGAATGATATACTCGATTTTTCAAAGATAGAATCAGGGAAAATGTTACTTGAGCATCAGCCCTATGATCTGAAATCATGTGTAGAAGATGTTCTAGATCTGTTTGCTTCTAAAGTGACTGAGAAAGAGGTTGAACTCGTATCTAGTTTTGATTCTAATCTTCCTCCATTTCTTATTGGAGATGTCACTAGAATACGTCAAATATTAGTGAATTTAATAGGAAATGCAGTGAAATTTACTGCAAAGGGTGAAATACTGGTTAGTGTGGAGAAAAAACAATCGGAGAAACCAGAACATTTCGATCTACATGTGATGGTGAAGGATTCGGGTATTGGTATCCCGCTTGATCGGCAGGATCAATTGTTCCATTCCTTTACTCAGGGACATGCGCCCGAAACGATTCGGCATTATGGGGGTACAGGTCTTGGACTTGCGATATGTAAGCAGTTAGTGGAACTTATGGGCGGGAAGATCTGGGTGAACAGTGAAGAAGGATTAGGAAGCACATTTCACTTTACCATTCCTGCTGAAAGTGCAGATTTGTTCTTAGAGAATGATAATAAAGTTACTCATTTACGGCATAAACGTGTACTTATTGTGGATGATAACAGCACAAATCTTCGTATTATGAAGAATGTGCTTGAAAAATGGGATATGTATGTTTATGCTACAGTTTCCGCTAGTGAAGCGTTACAATGGATAGTAAGAGGCGATATTTTTGATTTGGCCGTCATTGATATGCAAATGCAGGAGATGGATGGAGTCCAGCTTGGCGATAAGATTCGAAAATTCCGGACCCCTGAAAGTTTGCCTATGATTATGTTAACGTCTGTTGGTATGAAGCCACATAACCTGGAACTAAGATCTATTTATCATACGGTTATTTCTAAACCGATAAGAGACCAACATCTCATGGAAGCTATGCTATCCGCATTATATGAAACGCATCTAGTTACGAACAGAGCCAAAAAAAATTCAATCTTAGACAATACGCTTGCTAATAAGCTACCCCTACGGATCTTGATCGCAGAAGACAATTCTGTGAATCAAATGCTCCTTGTTCGTTCACTACAAAAAATGGGTTATAGCGCTGATGTTGCCGGTAATGGACTCGAAGCTTTTCAAGCGATTACTCAGCGCCATTATGACTTGATCTTTATGGATGTGCAAATGCCAGTGATGGACGGACTCGAAGCAACGAAAATGATGAAAGAACGGATCGAAGCTTCAAAACATCCGGTGATCGTTGCAGTAACTGCAAATGCTCGGTATGAAGACAAGAAGTATTATTTAGAAGCAGGCATGGATGATTATATTAGCAAACCGCTTCGTATTGAAGAAGTACAGCGGATCATTGAATACTGGGGTAACGAAATTCGGAGCACTTCAGCAGCAACAAAAGAAGAGACTCAATCCGAGCAACCAGATGAAGTTATTGATATTGCAACCATTAATGAGATTCGTAGCCTGGATAATGACAATACTTTCTTAAAGGAACTTTATACTATTTTTTCTGATGATGCTTCCCATTGTATTAAGGAAATTAAAGAGCTATGGGAGAAAAGGGATTTTGCTAGTCTGAGCACAAAGGTTCATATGCTCAAGGGAGTAAGTTTGAATATTGGAGCGTCACGACTCGCTCACCTCTGTTACCAACTTGAAACTGAGATGAAGTATGTAGCGAATGTAGAAACGGTCATTTCAGAACTTCAAGATGTGTTAGAACAAACGAAGTCAAAGTTAGAACAACTATCTCATATTGAAATTTAAAATGAATAGCAAAATAAAATATAACAAACAAAAGGAACCGCGAACGTCGCGGTTCCTTTTGTTTGTTATAAAAGCTGGGTTCATTAATAAAAGGGAGGAAACACATGAATGAGATAGTTAGGCTAGTGAAACCGCTGTTACAAGAGCGAAAACTTGTAATTGTATCCGTTACGGTAGGAGGTTTGGTGGCTTTATTAAATTTGAGCAGACCCATATTGTTAGGGAGAATCATACAAATGTTAACAGACAAGTCCTTTACCAGTGCGTATGAATTTCTAATTATGATGTTCGTGTTAAGCTGGATTTTAAGTTGGCTGAATTTCAATTTTTGGGAGAATGATGACCCTTATTCGAAAGAGGAAAGCCATGAGATCTAAATTTGCTAAGGCAAGATCCCATGGCTGTGGAGTATGTTAGATTTTGAATCGCTTTTCAATTCGACCAATCAGGTTATTAAATACCCAAGTATTCTTTGATTCCATCTACAATCGCTTGCGCCGCTTTATCTTGTACAGATTCTGAAAACATGGCGGCTTCTTCTAATCTATTACTTAGAAATCCAATTTCCAGAAGTACGGCGGGCATAGTAGTCTCTCTGATGACTTGGAAATTTCCATCTTTTACACCTCGATCTTTAAAACCTAGAGCTTCTACTAAATGCTTATGGACGACATTAGCTAAATCTTTACTACTACTTCGCTGATAATAATAAGTTTCGGTCCCACTCGCTTGCGGAGAGGCCAGGACACTATTGCCATGAATGGATACAAAAACATCGGCTTCTAATTGATTAGCTAACACCACTCGTTCAGAGCGAGTAGGATAGACATCACTGTCGCGGGTCATAACTACATTTATCTTGGGTTCATTAAGTAAAAGTGCTTCGATCTTCAGAGATAAAGCTAAGGTAAAGTCTTTCTCGAATTTATTAGTTATTCCTACTGTACCAGAATCACTTCCACCATGCCCTGGATCGATAACAACCGTTTTTCGCTCAGAATCGTCAGCAGGAGGAAGAGGAACAACACTGTCTTCGGCCTCCGTTACATCAATGACAAATGTATTCGAATTATATTCGTTCTGCTGGAATTCAAACGTATTTTCATTATTGGTAACAAGGACAATGCGGACGATCTGTGGATCACGGCTAAACAAGGAATAGCGTACTTCTGAGACATTAGAATATCCACTGACCTCTAATGTACCTTTCAAGTTCGTATCTAAAGTTTGAGATGAATTAAAAGAATTAGAGAAAGTCGTATTTGGTATATCAACAACAATTCGATGAGGATTATCTAAAGTAGTAATAGAAGGTTTCACTTCACTATCTAAGGAAACGACCAGCTGGTTATCTGCAAAATACATATCATTCACATGCTTTACAGATTCCACATACTCTTCTCCTTCACCCCGATCTCCTACTGAATTACTGCTCGCTAAAGAAACAATCTTATTCGTGTTATCCCATCCCACTGTAAGTCCCATGTTTTCACTTACGAAGCGAAGCGGGACAACGGTTGTATTGTTCAGAATTTGGGGAGCAACCTGTAATGAAATTTGCTTCTCAGCAACCATGGCTTCCTTTTTGTTCACGGTTAGAGATATGAGGTTAGTGTCATTTTGAATTTGGACTCGTTGTGACTTTTGGTCCCAAGTTACTTTGAAATTCAAATTTTCAGC
The DNA here is from genome assembly GCF_018310695.1 of Paenibacillus sp. Marseille-Q4541. Taxonomy (GTDB): domain Bacteria; phylum Bacillota; class Bacilli; order Paenibacillales; family Paenibacillaceae; genus Paenibacillus. The sequence goes on from NZ_JAGXCY010000003.1 coordinate 95,654, forward strand.
AACTACACGTATAGGAATCATCACCGTTTTGTTAATGATGGTCACTTGAGCATTCGCTGGCATTGTAAGTTCCGTGCCATCAAGGATGATCTTAGCTTGACTAGCGGAAGCATGTCCTGTGTTCGGAAATAGGATCAGAAAGAACAGACTTAACAGAAATAAGATCAATGTTTTTTTCATTACGCACCTCAGTTATGTATTGAATTTCATGAAAGTGATATAAAAATGCTCATTCAATTCCTCGTTTCCGAGCATCATTTCACTTAATAAGGACATTATTCAACATTTTTCCATAAATATCCTGCTTTAATTACATCATTGTTTCTGGTGTAGGAACCTGCACTTTTATTCGAAAATCGATAAATTCTCGTACTCATCCAAGAAATCTCAGAATGTAAAACTCATAGGTGCTCCCATATAATTAGATCAGCAACGGGAGGAACACTTTACAATTTATATACGCTGGAGGGGTCAGAATTGAAAAAGAAGACAATATGGAAGTTTTCCTTATGCGCACTTACGGCACTATCGATTTTAGTAAGTGGCTGTGGAAACGCAGACGGAGATCGTGTTACTACAGGACAGGATACTCCAAAGCCAGAACAAAAAGTGAAAATTCGTATGGCTTATTGGAACAAGGAAGACAGCATGAAAACACTGCTTGATCTCATTGAAGAGAAGCTTCCAAATGTAGAGGTTGACTACCAATTTATCGACAATAAGCAATACGATAACATCATTGCTACTCAACTTGCTGCACAGTCAGGTCCGGATATTATCTCTGTTGCTCCAGCAACGAGCGCTAAGTATGCTCAGCTTGGATACTTAGAAGATATCTCCTCTTTATCAGATTTATATAATGATGCAGGGAAGAATGTGTACTCCACAGACGGAAAATTGTATGCAATACCAGGGATCAGTTGGTTTGAAGGGATATTTTATAACAAAGAAATTTTTGCGAAATATGGTTTGAAACCGCCTACAACGTTTGAAGAAGAACTCGAACTTCATGAAGTGCTATTGAAAAATGGTGTAAAGCCGCAAGCTTTTGGCGCGAAGTCTTGGGAACCGATGATGAAGTCCTCCATGGGATTCGTGATGAATGACTTTTTGTCTAAATCAGAAAATAAAGACTTTGATGTGAAGTATGGGCAGGGACAAATTACGCTCGACGGCAACTGGAATGAATCCATAGAAAAATGGTCTCAGCTAATTCAAAAAGGGTATATCACCAAAGAAATGCTAGGTGTCGATTATGATCAAGCTCTTGATGAGTTTGCGACAGGCAAAGCAGCAATGTGGGAGTCAGGGCCATGGGCGTTAGAAACGATAAAAGCAAAGAATCCGGATATTCAAATCGATATGTTCCCATTCTATGGTTCTGAACCAGGTGATGGCTGGTTAATCGGAGGACCTGGTGTAGGTTTCGCTGTTAATAGCAAATCCAAGCAAAAAGAAGCAGTCATGCAAGTTTTAGAACTGATCTCAACTCCAGAGGGACAAAAAGCATTCTGGAATGACAACAAAGGTGGCAGCAGTTATTTAAAAGGTGTTGAATTCGAAATGCCAACAGAGTACGAAGGGGTAAAAGAAACTTTTAAAGCTGGGAACGTCTATGCTCCTTGGAACAATTGGGGAAACAACGCTCAATCGCTGATTGAAGATTACGGTAAACACTTGCAGGAACTGCTCGGTGGGCAAAGTGATGTTAGTGAAGTATTAAAAGCAACGGATAAGAAAGCGGCAAGTCTGCAGAAGTAATACCCATAGATAACATTATGCTTGATTAAGCTGCAGCTGTCCTCCATGCAAAAGGGCAGTTGCAGCACCTTAGTTTTAGAGGGGTTGATAGATTTGATTCGAAAGATGGGAAGAGAATTACAATACTCCGTACTGATTGTGCCAGCACTCTTATTCTATGTTTTATTTTGTGTCTACCCATTCTTGACCATGTTTTATTATAGTGTAACGGATTATTCTGTTGCGAAAATGACGGATCTAAGCTTCATTGGTTTTGAGAACTACAGTAAGGTATTTGATAATGATTTATTGATGGCCGGATTTAAAAACTCAATAATCTATGCCCTTTTGATGACTGTATTTCAGACAGCTTTCGGAATTATTTTGGCAGTATTCCTAGATCGTAAATTAGCTACACGAAATTTGCTGAGATCCGTATTTTTTCTACCTGCGGTATTTAGTCCACTGGTGATTGGATTCCTATGGAACTATTTGATGTCAACGTCCGATTTTGGACTGATTAATAGAGGTCTTACAGCAATAGGTTTGGATAAAATCAATTTTCTAGGGGATGCGAACCTCGCACTTTACTCCGTAGTGATTACACAACTATGGCAGTGGACTGGATGGGCAATGGTTATTTTTCTGGCCAATCTTCAAGGAATATCGAAAGATCTGTATGAAGCTGCTGAGATTGATGGCGCGTCATCTTGGAAGAAGTTCTGGAAGGTCACACTTCCGCTTCTGCAGCCATCGGTAAATGTAGTTGCCGTGACTGCCATGATCGGAGGGCTTAAAGTTTTTGATATTATTATGGCTCTAACCGACGGTGGACCGGGCAACTCAACGCAAACGATTATGACTGCCTATATCAAGACTTCATTTAATGAAGGGGCTTATAATGAAGGGGCCGCATCTGGTGTAATATTCTTTGCTGTAGTGATGCTTATAACACTGATAATGATGAAAATGTTAGGTAAGTGGGGGAGGAATATCCAATGATCAAGGCAGTCCACTGTAGACGAATGGCGAATCTGGGAGTGGAGCTGGTGATGATTATCCTGGCTGCTATATTCTTTATCCCTGTGTATTATCTTTTCGTTACTACATTTAAGACTCCGGATGAAGCAACGCTGCATCCTATGTCACTCCCAGAGAACTGGAGTTTAGCAAATTACAAAGCAGCTTGGGATGTGATGCAATATCCGCATGTCCTCTTAAATACACTGATGGTTACTGTTGCTTCTGTAGGTTGTATCATTATTTTCTCTGCCATGGCTGCATATGGTTTGGCACGCCGTAATCATCGCTTCCATCGTATTCTTTTTTATTTGTTTCTCGCGGGAATGATGGTTCCTTTTCAAATGGGTTTGGTCAGTCTTTATAAGCTGATCATGGGGCTTGGGATTATGGACAGTTTATTATCTGTTATCGTTGTTAATATCGGCAGTGGCGTTGTGATCGCAATCTTTCTGTTCTACAGTTTCATCCATTCAGCAGTGCCACTTGAGCTCGAAGAGGCAGCTTTTATCGATGGTTGTTCTGTATGGGGAACCTTTTGGAAAATTGCTTTTCCGCTTCTGACTCCGGTCATTGCAACGGTAGCGATCGTCACCACTCTAAATGTATGGAATGATTTTATGAATCCATTGTTGTTCCTGCAGTCTCGTGAGAACAACGTCATTCTGCTGGAAGTGTTTCGTAATATCGGCCAGTTTTCAGTAGACTGGACCAGTCTATTTCCGATGTTGCTGCTCGGTGTAGCTCCGCTTTTGATTTTCTATCTGTTTATGCAGAAATATATGATCAAAGGTGTAGCAGCCGGTGCTTTAAAAGGATAATGACTTCTCAGTGAGAGCAGATGAAGGAGGATGGAAGAAATGAGTATCTCATCAATACAAAAATTAATTCAACGTAAGATAGGTTCTGTATCGGAGAATTTTAAGCTCGAGTTGATCGGGTCAGCAGAGGGATATGATATTTTTGAGCTACAAAGTATAGATGATTCTATTGTCATTCGGGGTTCTTCAGAAAGTGCACTGGCTTCAGGATTCAATTGGTATTTGAAACATGAATGTCATAATCACCTCTCCTGGTGTGGAAGCCGATTGGATCTACCTGCAGAACTTCCGATGCTTCATAGCCCTATCCGACATAGATCACCCTACCAGCTTCGATATCATTTAAATTACTGCACATACTCCTACTCCATGCCCTTCTGGGATTGGAACCGCTGGGAGCAAGAACTTGATTTTATGTCACTAAACGGCATTAATTTAATGCTCACGGTCACAGGATTAGAAGAAGTATGGAGACGTACTTTGCTTCGTCTAGGTTACACGGAAGAGGCAGTATCTGATTACATATGTGGGCCCGCTTTTTTTGCATGGCAATGGATGCAGAATCTCACTGCATGGGGAGGTCCACTTCCTCTATGGTGGTACGATGAACAGGCAGAGCTTGCTAGAAAAATTAGAAATCGGATGAATGAGCTTGGAATAAAAGCGGTGGTACAGGGGTTTAGCGGAATGGTACCCCGTGACTTCAAAAAAAAGTTCCCGGAGTCGAGTCCAGTAGACCAAGGCTTGTGGTGCGGGTTTGACCGTCCTCTGCTTTTGTTACCTACCGATCCGAAATATACAGAAACTGCCTCTATCTATTATGAAGAATTGCATCGTCTATATGGTACAGATATACATCATTATTCTATGGACCCATTCCATGAAGGCGGGCGGGCAGATGGACTAGATATTGCAGCGTATGCGAGGGAGGTAGAACGTTCTCTGCTTGAACATGACCCTGAGGCTGTATGGGTACTTCAAGCATGGGAGGGCAATCCGAAACCGGAGCTTATCGGAGCAATCGCGCAGGAACATACGTTAATTCTCGACCTTTGGTGCGAATCTAGACCTGCTTGGAAAGAGACGAATGCTTTTCAGGGCCATCCTTGGATCTGGAATATGATTCAGAATTATGGTGGTAAAAATGGATTGTATGGAAATCTGAAAATAGTGGCCGGTGATCCGCTGAAAGCGTGGAAGAACCCAGCAGCAGGGCAAATGTCCGGTATTGGACTCGCTATGGAAGGAATCGGCACCAATCCGGTGATGTATGATTTATTAACCGATATGGTATGGAGAGAGAGCGAGCCTGAACTTGAGGATTGGCTGGCAGGATATATCACTCGAAGATATGGAAAGGCGCCTGTAAGTGCGCGCAAAGCATGGGCTTTACTAGAAAAGAGTGTCTATAATAGCAGTGTAGTTCAACAGGGCACTTCTGAGTCACTACTATGTGCACGTCCTGCACTAGAAATCCGCAATGTATCTACATGGGGTCCGCGAGGAATATCTTATGAACCGGAGATGGTTCGTGAGGCATGCCGGCAGCTCTATCAATCTTATGAAATATGTAATACATCGGAAGGTTATTTGTACGATCTAGTTGATGTGACTAGGCAGTGTTTAGCAGATCTGTCCCGTGAATTCCACGAGCAGACGATAAAGGCATTCCTTACTCAAGATATTTTAGAATTTGATGTTCAGTCTTCAAGGTTTCTGAAGCTGCTCGAAGATCAAGATAGACTACTTCAGACTCGGGAGGAGTTTTTGCTAGGACCTTGGTTAGAGGCAGCAAGGACAAAAGGGAGAACAGAAGAGGAGAAAAGGCTTTTTGAATATAATGCTCGAACGCTGATAACCGTATGGGGACCCGAATCATCGGCAACGGTGCTCAAAGACTATTCCCACCGAGAGTGGTCCGGCCTGCTGAGCAGTTTCTATGGACCAAGGTGGAAAATGTATTTTGAAGCCCTTCGAAAGTCTATGTTAACAGAGTCGGATCCAATTGAGCCTGACTGGTTCATATGGGAACACCACTGGACCTGTGAGTATGACAGTAACTTCGCTATAGAACCGAAAGGTTCAATTAAGGAGGAGGTTCCCCGAATTATTGCTGCTTATTTATAAGATATCTTCATAGGTAGTACTAGCCGCTCTCAATGGAAGAAGTAAAATGAGAGCGGTTTCTTCTATTCATTCTTTATTCCACTTGATAGAATGAAACGAAAGGGGAGGAGTACATCATGTACCGACTTATTATTGCTGATGATGATCATATTGAGAGGGAAGGCATTAAATTTTTAATTCACCGATGTGAGCTGCCAGTAGAGATTAGAGAAGCAAAAAACGGCAAACAGGCTCTTCAGATGATGAAGGAGCAACCTTGTGATCTACTCATCTCGGATATCAAGATGCCCTTTATGGACGGTCTCCAATTAGTGAAAGCTGCAAAGTCTTTCCTTCCAGATCTTGCAGTCATTATATTGAGTGGACATGGAGAGTTTGAATATGCACGGACGGCGATTTCACTCCAAGTTCGAAACTACCTGTTAAAGCCTATTGAAGAAACAGAGTTCAAGGAAGTATTACATGCAGCCATTCAACAGCTGGGAGCGGCGATCAAAAAACAAGAACATATTTTACCCAATGAGGGCGCTTGGAGAGGGCTTGAAAACGAGTCAGAGTCAAGAGGGCGTGCCGTGGATGAGGTGCTCCGTATTATTGCATCAGAGTATGTTAATGATTTAAGCCTTGAGTATTTAGCAGGCAGGGTGCATCTTACCTCCAGTTATCTTAGTCATATATTTAAAAAAGCAACAGGCGTCAGCTTGGTCAAGTATATTAATAAGTTCCGTATGGAAAAGGCAAGAGAGTATTTAGATCAGAGCAATTATAAAATTGTGGATGTCTACCGAATGGTTGGATTTTCTGATCCCTCTTATTTTGGCATGACTTTTAAAAGTTTCTATGGAGTAACTCCTTCACAATATCGGGAAAGAGCAGGATTTCCCAAATGAAACGTTTATTCCATTACTTCAGAGATAGCGGGCTCCGTCGCAAGCTGATGCTAAGTTACATCATAATGATCATTATCCCTATCCTTTCGCTGGGAATGTACTCGTACATAAGTGCCGAGGGATATCTTAAGGAACAGATGCTTGAGGGAATGAACCACACCGTGAGCCAAACCGCCCTTAATTTGGATCAGCGGATGGAGAAAATCGGAGACTTTATGGACTTTATGGCCTATAATCCGATCGTCAAAAAAGTAACAGGCAGTGAGCTTCCGGATTTGTTTTCCTACACAAAAGAGCTGAATGACAATATCGAACCCACGTTATGGTATTACATGAACATTAATCAGGAACTCCGTGAAGTTATTTTTTATTCAGATTATACAGGTAAGCAGATTGGAAATTTTGTATATTCTAGCTCTGAAGTACAGAGCGAGGCATGGTATGAGCAGGCGAAGCATAGCCGTAATGTTCAGTGGTATTACGATAACGATGTGCTCTATGCCACCCATAATATTCAAAAAAGTGACAATGTCACTTTTGCTGGGTCACTATACGTGCGTCTGGATGAAGACCTGCTCTTTGAGAACCTTGACCAAGTGTACCAGGGGCAGTATGGCATCCTCATAACTAAACCAGATGGTGAAATTGTATATGCCGGACAGGAGGCAAACGGCCTCAGCCAAGAAGATATTCATCTCATGATGAACGAGGCTGGAGGTGTTTTTCGCATGGAAGGTGAGGACTATCTTCTTACGAAAAGCATTTTGCCTCACTCGGGATGGACCTTCTATTATTATATTCCAACCGCAGGAATTGCGGTGAATACGAATAGTATTCTAAAGGCAACAGGGACCATTATTATTCTGTGCCTCATTATCCTGATGTTTATGATATGGCTGTTCTCACGAACGCTTGTGAAGCCCATTTTAAAACTTCGTAAAAATATCCAGCTCGTTGAGAGGGGCAATTTTGATATTCCAATTCACTCGGAGGCAAAAGACGAGGTTGGCGGACTAACACGAAGTTTTGCACAAATGGTAAAAAAGGTTCGGGAGTTGATCGAGGAAGTCTATCAAGCTAGGATCTTGGAGAAAGAGGCAGAATTAAAAGCATTACAAGCTCAGATTAACCCTCATTTTTTGTATAATACACTATCTATTATTAACTGGAGAGCAATTCAGTTAGATGCAAAAGATATTAGCCGGGCGGCGAATGGTCTTTCCCGTTTCTATAGAACAAGCCTTAACAAAGGAAACCATCTTACCCGGATCAGTGAGGAGATCAGCAACATAAAGGCCTATTTGGATATCCAACTGCTGATGCATGAAGAAGAGTTCCAGATCATATTTGAGATTCCAAACGAGGCTTACGAATATGAAACGATTAATTTTATACTACAGCCTATTGTAGAGAATGCCATTGTTCACGGTTTAGATGAGCGAGAGGAAGAAAAGGGTTGTCTCCTTATCCGGGTGGAAAGCGATGTGGAAGCGGAATTGATTCATATTCTGGTGCAAGATAACGGCAAAGGGATGGACCAAGAGCAGGTGAACGGCTGGATTCATGCCGAGGGTGGAGGGTATGGCCTACGTAATGTCCATGAGCGTATCCAGTTATATTACGGTGAGGAGTATGGTATTAGCATCGAAAGCGAGCCAGGAACAGGAACTAAGGTATTGGTGAAGCTACCGATGAGATGTTGAATCCGTTCTATATAGCTTGGATGCTCAATTTTGGATTTCTCCAGTAGGCTCCGGATCAGGGTCTGTATAGAGAGGAGGTTGGTAACCTTATCCGCGATCTTATCGCGTACCCGATCTTTTAACACTTCTTCTCTTTCGTCCTGACTAAGGAAGTCGAGTACCATATAGCCATGGCTGACTAGTTCTTCAACAGCGGATACGTAACATTAGACTTTTACTCAACCAAGACATCGTATGTGTTTTAACAGAGGGCTTCACCACTCTAGCATCAAAATCACGATATTGGACCACCGCTCACGCAAAAATTGATGAATCTTATATTCCCGTATTCTTTATCATCATTCAAAACAGTGTCCGGTTATCGTTGCTTGGATTGTTATATAGATATTCATGTAATCAAGTTACTAAAGAGGAGGGGAAAGATTATTGACTCGACGACCATCGAAGAATATGTTCATCAAGTTCAGGCTGGACAAGCAAGAGCATTTATACCGATCGTAAAATATTATCAACAACAGATGTATATTTATTGTTGCCGACTGCTTGGCAGTGATCAGGATGCTGAGGATGCTGTTCAGGACATTTTTCTAAGCGCTTATAAATCAATTTCAAGCTATAAGCCTGAAGTTAGTTTTAACGCATGGCTGTATAAAATCGCCTATCATCACTGCGTGAATCTGATACACAGACGTCAGTTGTACGAAAAGATCGGCAGATTGATGAAAGGACAATTTTTTGAGGAGAGTGCTGAGCAAAAATTTTTACGTGGGGCATTTAGTGAGCCTTTATCGAGAGCACTTGCCAGTCTTCCTGTTGCGGAAAGAAGCTTATTGATTTTGCATGTGTTTCATGAAAAAACCTACAAGGATATTGGTGAAATTACGGGTAAAAGTCCAGAAGCCATTCGAAAAAAGATAGTTCGAATCAAGAAAAAAGTAAAAGATAAGCTGCATACATATGGGGGGGAAGAACGATGGGAGACATCGTTGATTCAAACGAAGAGTTGAAAAAACATGCTGTTCCTGATCATCATTTTCGAAACATCGAGGTTACATCTAAAGTAATGCAAGACATTGAAATCCTTCATCATAAAAAAAATAGTGGTCGTCACTCATTCAAGAGAAGAACCGTAATGTCACTCATTGTATCCTCCGTATTATTAGTCTCGCTTACTGCGTATGCAGCAACTGGACATATCCAAATCTTGAATACGAAAGGGGAAGTCGTCGTTAAAACAATCGATGTGCCGACATCGATGCCCTTGAAATGGAGTAATCAAGTAGAGGAGTACAGAAAAAGAGTATTGGGTACACTTATGCCGGGTGAGCTTGCTGCGTATTACATTAAGGACGATTACATTAATAAAATTAACGGGTATGATACAGTAAATCCGATTAAATATGAATATCTTCCCGTCGATTATCATTCCTATGAAGATTTTCAAAGAGAGCAAGATAGAACATCAGCACCATTCCTTAAGAAACCTGAATACCTTCCCAAAGACGTAAGTTTCTCATATGGACAAATAACTCCGATAGGACCTCTGCCTTTCGGAAATGAGAAGAGAAAATATGATCAATTGAAACAAAGTTTGGTTGATAAAGCCGATTCATCAAAAACCGAGGACCCCTTGTTTATCGAAAAGCTAGATTGGACGAAGGCTTCCAGTACGCTTTTATACTTATCCAGTGGTAAGAACAGCACAGCTATTAGTATCGTGGCGAGTTACGGTTCAAAACTAAGCTTAACGCAGGAGATGAATGCCACTTCTGAGAAAATACAGCTGAAAAATGTAGAAGCAATTTATCTAAATAAGGAGTCTGGAGGAGATGTGATCGCTTGGTATGATAGCAAATTAAGTGTGGCTTATACCATTATGGTAAATGAAGAAGATGTATTGAGTAAAAAGGAACTTCTGAAAATGGCAGAAAGTATGATCGCTAATGAATTCTGATCACCCTTGAGGCAACTTGATTGCAAGATGAGAGCCCTTAAAAAAGAAGCAGACATCGTCCAGTTCATCACCCTGGAGATATCTGCTTCTTTATTTGATAACAAACGATTGTTATTATTTGCTCTTAGGCAGACCATAACTTTCACGGATGAGTGAGAAGTAGTGGTCAGCTCGAACAACCTTATAATCTTCACCTAATAGTTGAGTCAGTTCAAAGGCATCGGTTGGAGTCATATTCCATGCAAGCATCCCTAAGGATACAAAAAGTGGAGACTTCCCATCCCAATTTGCTTTGGCATCATCAAGCACATTTTTACCATCCTGAACGGTACTAATGCCGCGGATCGTGGATACAGGGAGACTGTCACCAATAATTTCAACCCCATATTTGTCTTCATAGCTCAGGAAAATACCCGGAGCGTTATAATCTTTCTCATAAGATTCGGTTTTGAATGGAGAAAGAGGGACATTTTGGCTGTCTACCCGGTTCAGCACATACGGAATGGTCATCCCTGTTTTCTGAAGGTATTTCTCTGTCTGCTGTAAAAATACCTTAAATGCGTTATCCGGCCATGCATTAGGATAGAAGTACCCTGCGCCGGATGGTCCGGCGATGATCAGATCATTCTCAGTAGCAGTCTTATAGTAGTAATTTAAGATGGCGGGAGCTCCTTCATGAAGAAGTGGGCTTGAAGTCCAGTTAATCGGTACTTTGCCACGATTTGGATCATCCCACATAACACGCATGCGATGCTGATTATACTGGAAGTTATCTCCTTCAGTAAATGTGTAAGTAACGTATATTTTATTTTCTAGTTTCGGTTGTTTCGGTGTTTTTACTTTTGCATAATTCGGCTTTGTACCTGAGAAGACGGTCATATTACTGAACCAATCTGCAGCAAGTACATAAACCCCATAACGCGAAGCAATCTCAACGGAACTAAACTCGCCCTCAACGTCATTACTGAACCAACCAAGATAAGGTGTTCCTGAATCGACTTTAGACATGATCTTCTCAAATAGCGCTTTTTGTTCAGGAATATTAGAATCCAGCCAGAATACCATCGCTTTGTTCGCTACAGCATAGTCACGCAAGTAGCCATATGGTTCCCGCTGTTGCGCGGATGGAGGCTGAATATTGCCCGTTGATATTTTATATTGGTTCCACATGTCTACCTCAGCAGTAAGCTGTTTTGTCCCAGTAGGTGCTTTGAAATCATATACAAAATAATTCCCATTATCTGCAAAGCGATGTCCGCCCTGGCCCTCAGATACTTTGGAGTTCTGAGCGTCATATAGGAACGCCTGCTCTTCCGTTGAGCCTGCAATGAAACTTGCGATCGTTTTCCCATCTGCCTTTACGTTTACCTCATGAACAGCGGGCCCCCATCCGTCCTGTGTAAATGCGTCATCAAAGCGAAGATATACCGCAGACTTACCCAAGTAAGAGGACAAATCAAACGTATAGGTCTGACGGTTGCTTGCATCTCGTACCTGATCTTTATCCTCAGCAATGGTAACAAAAGATTCCGGAAGACCTGGTGGAATACGGACCGAAGTTTCCGGACTCAGTCCAATCAACATGCGGTGAGTTGTCTGCTTCCAAAGGTTCTCATACTGCCAAGTATAAGCATCCATTCGATCATCAAATTTCCCCCGCAGATCATCTAGTACTTTTAAATTGTAAGGTTTTCCTGTTAATGTAACGGCGAGTTCAGGACTTGCAACCACACCGTCTTTCAATCCAGCTAGTGTAGTAGCAACATTGATTGTGTCAGGTACTTGCGGATCGTATATAATAATGCCTTTAGCTTCTTTACGATAAGCAGAGAACACTTTCCAATAATCATCGTGGAGTGTATAAGGGGTCTCTAGATCCTTAAGCCACGTGAACTTTCCTTCTTCTTGAGATTCAATCAGATACATACGGGGCTGTTCACGGTTTACGATTCCCTGGAGGGTAGACATCATCAGTTTGATATCGCCCGGTGCATCATAAATATCGGCAACGTCTAGATGTTTTGGTTTATTAAAACTTGGCAGTTCGCGATTTTTTGACCATTCTGGTTTGCCAGTCTGTGCTTGCTTTTCAGAAGCAGAGGCCACACCAGATAATGAAAATGCACACAAGATTGCTAAACAAAGAATCGAGAATCTTCGAGCCATAGCGAATTTCACTCCTTCATATCGGACAAATATAGGACTGTGTGCTTTACTTATCGATCCTCCCTTTTCGGCTAAATCACCTACATACACACCTTATCCTATACATATTAAATATATTCATATATAATTATTCAAGAGGTTCGACAAAACCTCCTGTAATTCAAGAATAAACGAGTGTTTGTAACAAGGAATTTACGGATGAGACCCTCATAATTAGGCGACAAAAGATTGTTTATTGCACCCGTATGTGTAAGGATATATTATATATTGTAAATATCATGAATTGGTGATGTGATGATATGAATACTAACGATCGAATTCCGTTGTACCAACAGATTCAGGAATATATCCGGCACGTGATTGCTTCAGAAAATATGAAGCCAGGTGATCGAATACCAACGGAGAAAGAGCTGATGGAACAGTTTCAAGTGAGTAAAATAACCGTTGCCAATGCGTTGACAGGTCTGGCTAACGAGAAACTGATTGCTCGTGTACCAGGTAAGGGGAGTTTTGTTTCGGACGAAGCGGGAATACCTCCTACAACTCCTTCAACTCTAACAACCAAAGGGCGGGATAGTGCTGAACATTCCCGCTTAATTGGTCTAATCATGCCTACAATCCATGATTACTTCGCTATCCGGCTCATTGAAGGGATTGAACAAGCTCTTAATGAAAAAGGGTATCGTAGTATGATTGTGCTCACGCACGGCAAGCTTGAGAAAGAAAAGGATGCTATCAAGGAGTTAAAAGCGCTTGGGGCAGAAGGTCTTTTGATCTTTCCGGTCGACGAGGAGAATTATAACGAGGAAATACTAGGAATGAAGTTATCCGGGTATCCATTTATGCTGATCGACCGCTATTTACCCGGAATTGAGACTCACTATATAGCGGCCGATGGAAGACGCGGCACAAGACTCGCCGTAGAACATTTGTGGGAGCTTGGACACCGCGATATTGCAATTTGCTCCGACTCACCGCTACAAACGGTTACTGTACAGGAGCGGATTGAGGGTTACCTCGATGCATTAAAAGATAAAGGAGCACTTATCAATCCCGCTCATATGATTACTGATTTTAAACCCCTCACTGTTTTGAAGGACGCAGATGCTCATCCGCTATATAGATATATCCGTAACCGGATGGTGACCGCTTATATTTCTCTTAACGGGAGACTTGGAGTTCAGATTTATCAAATGGCAAAACAAGCGGGACTCAGAGTGCCTGAGGATGTGTCCATTGTTAGTTTTGATGATCCGACATCCATCGTAGAGGAATTTAGTATTTTTACACATATCAAGCAGTTTGAGTGGGATATGGGTTACCAAGCGGCAATCAAGCTCCTTGAAGTAATTCGTGACAATGGAGAGGTAAAACGCTTTAGTAAGGTGCTAATTGAGCCAGAAATCGTGATTCGCCAAACATCGGGTATCCGTCCGGAGTCATTAGATTGATCAAAGTCTTTTCCGTTAATAGCGGAAGAGACTTTTTTTATTATTCATTCTAAAAAACATATTGAATATATTTATATTATATATTATATTCTTAGGTGTTAACGTATGGTAGGAAAAGGAAATAAAATAAAATGTGGGCAGGGAGGTCACTACATTGCCTAGAGACCGTAAGGAAGAGAGAACAGGATTCCAGGAAGCCGAACCTTATCACCCTGATTATGATTTGCAGACGGACTTCGTTATGGTTTACGGAATTGACGAGTCGATGCCTGAGCGTATTAAACAATGGAAGGGAAAAGGGTATATCGTCCATTTAATGACAGGGGTAGCTTGGGGAACTTATAACAGCTACTTGGATGGGGAATTTGATGGGATAACCCATTGGGATGAAGCCCAAACGGATCGTAATGGAGAGATGATTCTACATGGTAAGGAACCGGTCATTCCGTACATGGTTCCGACGATTTCATTCAACTGCTTCATCGCTGACCGAATTCGTATTGCTGTAGACTCTGGAGTGGAGGCAATTCATCTAGAGGAGCCGGAATTTTGGGTGAATGGCGGTTATTCGGAATCCTTTAAAAGAGAGTGGCAATTGTACTACAAAGAACCGTGGATGCCTCCCCATGTTTCCGCAGACGCACAGTATCGCTCCTCCAAATTGAAAGCGTTTTTATATACTCGGGTATTGGATCGCTTATGTACTGAGATGAAAGATTATGCGTTAACTCGTTACGGGCGAGTTCTCCGGTTTTACGTTCCAACGCATAGTCTCATCAATTACACACAGTGGCGTATCGTGAGTCCGCAATCTCGATTGATTGAGCTGCCGTCTGTAGATGGATACATAGCCCAAATCTGGACTGGAACATCGCGAACTCCCAATGTGTACGAAGGAATACGGAAGGAACGTACATTTGAAACAGCGTACCTTGAATATGGCATCATGCAGGAGTTGGTTAGAGGAACGGGTCGCCGTATGTGGTTTCTGCATGATCCTATTGAAGATAATCCAAACCATACCTGGTCTGATTACAAGCAGAATTATTTGAAGACCGTTGCAGCATCACTTCTACATCCTGGGGTATCTCATTTTGAGGTTGCTCCTTGGCCAAGAAGAATCTTCAAGGGAACCTATCCTTCCGACAGTGGGAATGGCAAAGAGCCTATTCCAGCTGCTTATGCGACAACGCTGCTTCAAGTCATGCACACGCTTGGGAATATGGATCAAGAAATAATTGAGACAGAAGAAGAGTCACTCAAAGTGGGAGTTCTCATTGCGGACTCTGCCATGTTTCAGCGGATGAAACTGGACCCGGAAGCACCTGAAGCGGGAAAGTATGACGGTACAGATCCGGATGGATTTATGGAGGAAGGCGATACAGAGTTGCTTGATTTTTCTCCGTTCTATGGGCTTGCTTTGCCACTTCTTAAATACGGCATACCCGTCAGACCTGTACAGCTCGATAATGTAAGACGTTTTCCGCGTTATTTAGATCCATACCGTGTCTTGGTTCTAAGCTACGAGTTCATGAAACCAGAACATCCGGATCTCCACTTTGCTCTTGCCCAGTGGGTGCAGGATGGAGGTGTTTTGGTCTATGTAGGTGATGACAACGATCCATACCATCACATTCGAGCATGGTGGAATGAAGATTTGCTTAATGAAAACAATCATGAGGTTTATCGATCTCCACGTGAGCATTTGTTCGAACAGCTCGGACTTGAGGGCAAGCTTCCAGGGATGTATGGCAGTGGAAAAGGGATGGTCAGCTGGCTATCTATGGATCCGGTTGAATGCGCAGCGACGAAAGAAGGAGCCGATAGACTCCGTGAGTCTGTTAAAAAGACAATAGAGGCACTTCATGGTGCAGACTTCCACTGGAAAACGAAGCATTATTTCAAAATCAAACGAGGACCTTATATCATCGCTTCTGTACTGGAAGAATCGATTACGAATGCTCCACTGGTGATTACGGGTCCGGTTATCGACTTGTTTGATTCTAATTTGTCCATTATGAGCGAAGTGAGCTTGAATATCGGTGAGCAAACGCTTCTGTACGATATTGAAGCGGGTCGGCCAGCGAAAGGAGAAGTATCCCTTATTTCTGCTTCCTCAAGAGTTGAAGAGTTATCTTATTCGGATACAGGCTTCAGCTTCAAGGCGAGAGGTCCGTCCAATCTAACTGCAACTGCAAGGTTCTATTGTGAGTCTAAGCCATTAACTGCCTTCTATGTTTGTGAAGATAAGGAAATACCTAGCGTATTCCACTGGGATGCGGACACAAGGACAGTGTTACTCCAATATGAACATAGTAGCGGAAGTGCGACAGATGTTCTGGTGAACTGGAATCCAAAACAGTAAATAGGTAGATCAACAAGGGAGGAGAGCACATCATGCCTTATGAACCAATAAGACCAGAGCAATTACAACAAATGGTTACGAAACTTCGGGAATCCATCTATCAACCGATTGCAGAACTCGAGGTGACTGCATGGGTTACGTCTGAGCCGGTTCCATACGAAGAAAGAAGGTCAGGAACTGAAATTACACTTACGCATGGTGAACGCTGGGGTGAGCTATGGGATTGTGCATGGTTTCGTTTTACTGGACATATTCCACAATCCGAATCTCATAAAAAAATAGTTCTATTGCTGGACGTAAATGGAGAACTTTGTCTCGTTGACGACGAGGGCACACCTATACAAGGCTTAACTACCATCAATTCAGAATTTGATTTTTCCCTCGGTCTTCCTGGCAAACGAGTGGTTGATATTCGTGAACCTGATGTGGATGGGGGCAGAATTGAGTTATGGGCTGACGCTGGAAATAATGACTTGTTCGGAAAATATCGCGGCGGAACATTACATGAAGCGTTAATTGCCGTCTGCAGAGAAGATATACGTAAGCTCTATTACGATGCTGAAGTGCTCCTAGAAACAGCAGAACAGCTTCCAGCAGGTACAGCGCGAAAAGAAAGAATCTATCAAACCTTATATGAGGTCTCTTTACTACTCAGGCAAAAAACCGAAGATTGCATCAATCAAGCACAAAGCTTGCTAAGCAAACAGCTGTCCATGCGAGGCGGTGATCCGGTTGTGAATATTAGTGCTGTCGGACACGCACATATGGATCTCGCATGGCTCTGGCCGATACGAGAAACGATTCGTAAAGGAGCTAGAACATTTTCAACCGTTCTGCAGATGATGGATCGTTATCCTGATTATGTGTTTGGTGCAAGCCAGCCGCAGCTTTACGACTGGATGAAGCAGCATTATCCCAAATTGTATGCAAAAATCAAACAACGAGTGAGGGAAGGACGATGGGAACCGCAAGGAGCGATGTGGGTTGAGTCGGATACAAATGTTCCCGGAGGCGAATCTCTCGTTCGGCAAATTCTATATGGCAAGCGATATTTTCAGCAAGAGTTTGGTATGGAGGTGAAGTCACTCTGGATGCCGGATGTATTCGGTTATTCAGCGAGCTTGCCACAGATCCTCAAGAAATCCGGCGTGGATTATATGATGACCCAAAAATTATCTTGGAGTGAATATAACCGTCATCCCCACCATTCTTTCCTATGGGAAGGAATCGATGGATCATCGGTGTTAACACATATGCCTCCTGAGGATACTTATAATAGTCCGGCTGCTCCTCGGTCGATCGTTAAGGCAGAGCGGAATTACCTTGATAAAAATGTATCGGAACATTGCCTCATGTTGTTCGGTATTGGAGACGGCGGCGGTGGACCAGGAGAAGAACATCTGGAGCGCTTGGCACGTGAGAAAAATTTATTAGGTCTATCACCTGTCGTACAGGAACCATCATGGAGATTTTTCGAGCGTTTGAATGAGGAAAGAGAGCGATTACAGACGTGGCGTGGTGAACTTTATCTAGAAAAACATCAAGGTACACTGACGAGCCAAGCGCGTAGCAAACGTTATAACCGAAAAATGGAGAAGGCGCTGCGTGAGCTTGAATTTGCTTCTGTCCTTGCCGCAGGCATGATTCGGAAACCTTATCCAGCCGAAACTTTGGAGAACATCTGGAAGGAAGTTCTACTCTACCAGTTCCATGATATTTTACCTGGATCATCAATCAAGCGAGTGTATGACGAGTCATTGGAACGTTATGAAGCGCTGCTGCAACAGACGGAGACCATGATAACGGAGACATACAGCGAACTTACACACCGAGTTTCTTCTATGATAGAAGATTCTGAGAAAGTGGTTATCTTCAATTCGCTGCCTTGGGAGCGAAAGGAATGGATTCATGTTAACGGGCATTGGCGAAATGTACAGGTTCCTTCCATGGGATACACGGTGATGTCCCAAAATGATAACGCTGCCCGAGCAGAAGAGGTGACACTTGCAGAAACAGATTGGAAGGGTCTGCATGCATCGTCTGTAGAGCGGACCCTAGAGAATGATATCTTCACCATAAAGTTTGATGAAAATGGAGCGATATGCTCGATCTTTGACAAAGTTGAAACACGGAATGTCATCCCTCAAGGATACGAGGGTAATGCACTTCGTATTTATCACGATGGAGGAGATGCCTGGGACTTCCCGCATGATTATTCCGCAGATTCAGGAATGCGGCTAACACTGATAGATGTGAATATGTTGACGGACGGTCCAAGAGCTGGATTGATTTTCGATTATATCTATGGGGAATCCAAGCTGAGCCAGATCGTTGTTCTTACAGAGGGCAGCCGTCGCATTGATTTTGAGACCGTTGTGGATTGGAAGGAGGACGATAAAATGCTCCGCACTTCTTTTCCAGTTGATGTTCGTTCGGACAGCGTCCATTGCGAAATACAATTCGGTAATTTGAGCAGACCTACACATCGCAATACGATGTGGGATTTTGCGAAGGACGAAATTTGTGCACATCAGTGGATCGATTTATCTGAACCGGATTATGGTGTCGCACTGCTGAATGATTGCAAATATGGACATCGGGCAAGAAATAACATCCTAGACCTTAATTTGCTCAGAAGTTCCTCTTATCCTGATCCGGATGCAGATCGTTCTGCACATACATTTACTTATTCCTTATATCCGCATCAAGGAGACCATGTACAAGCTGAAATCTATAGAAGAGGTAATGAACTGAACATTCCGCTTCGACTGGTCTCGCTAGCTGCACCGTCTGATCAAGCTCAGAACCTGCTCCCGGATACAATTTCATTACTCCAAATCGAGCATCCGCATGTCATGGTGGAGTCGGTCAAAAAAGCGGAGGATAGTGATGACATGATCATTCGTCTCTATGAAACGTCGGGATCCCGAATTCAGACGACGATTCGTACTGGATTTGATATGTCAGAAGCATGGATTGTGGATTTAATGGAGACGATCATATCTCCGCTTCAAGTAAACAAGGATACGGAAATAGCCTTGTCGTTCACACCTTTTGAGATTGTAACACTACGTGTGAAAGCAAGAGTTTAATCGGCGTAAAAGGGGTTTGCCACCCCGGTAAAGGAGGTGGAAATGTGATCAATCATCGGAACGCCAAGAGTCGTTTGATGAAACGGATATGGCAGCATAAGTTGTTTTACTTGTTCATGCTGCCGGGTATCATTTGGTTTTTACTGTTTTCCTATGTACCACTCTTCGGAATCCAAGTTGCCTTTAGAGATTACACATTTCAAGGCGGCTTTACGGGAAGCCCGTGGGCAGGGTTTAAGTATTTCGAACAGTTTTTTAACTATTATCAGTCCGGAGCCATTATCCGTAATACGGTCGTTATCAGTTTAATGAAACTGCTCATTGGTTTCCCGATGCCAATTATTCTCGCTATTTTACTCAATGAAATTCGTAATTTGAAATTCAAAAAAACAGTCCAAACCCTATCCTACTTACCTTACTTCGTATCTTGGATTGTAGTCGTAACCCTCATGCAAAGACTTTTGACTCCATATGGGGGACCCGTTAATGACCTACTTGTAAATCTAGGTACGGGGCCATTTCAGTTCCTCAACAATCCAACCTGGTTTTATCAAATGATTGTCGGATCTGACATTTGGAAGAACATCGGTTGGAACTCCATTATATTTATGGCTGCCATTGCGGGGATTGATCAGCAGCAGTATGAAGCTGCGAAGATCGACGGTGCCGGTCGTTTTCGTCAAATCTGGCATATTACGCTTCCGGGCATTCGCAATGTTGCGATCATTTTGTTTATTCTGGCGGTCGGAAGTTTGATGAACGCCGGCTATGAGCAGCTGCTTCTCCTAAATGGTCCTGCAACGGCAAGCATGGGCAGTGTGCTGGATGTGCATTCCATCAATTCGGGTATCCGTGAAGGACGATTAAGTTACGCCGCGGCAGTTGGATTGTTCCAAAGTGTAATTGGTCTCATTCTGGTCTTGACTGTTAACCGGATTGCTCGAAAAGTCAGTGACGTATCCCTGTTCTAAGGAGGTGACGATATGAAACGGAATTGGTCTTTTTTCTCGATTGTTAATTATATTGTTCTCGCAGTGGTTGCCTTTTCTATGATTTATCCTTTTATCTACATTTTGGCTTATTCACTAAATGACGGCAAAGATTCAATGCTGGGGGCGATTTATTTTCTGCCTCGTAAGTTTACGCTAGAAAACTATGCTCAAGTATTCGACAATGAACGGATTTGGCGGGCTTACGGTATCACGATTATGCGCACGTTGATCGGAACATTCCTGCATGTGTTGCTGTGTACACTGATGGCTTACGCTCTGTCCAAAAGAACACTGCCTGGACGCACTTTTTTCACCTTCTATATCTTCCTGCCTACCATCTTCAGCGCCGGGTTCATTCCGTACTTTATTACCTTACAAAAGCTCCATCTCATCAATTCGTTTTGGGTGTATGTACTTCCATTGCTTTATAACTTCATGCATATCGTCATCCTTCGGACCTTCCTGCAAGGAATTCCGGAAGAGCTGGAAGAATCAGCGCGTATCGACGGTTACAGCGATTTTCAAATCTTTCTACGCATTATTTTGCCACTATCTGGTCCGGTGCTTGCGACAATATCACTGTTTATCGGTGTTGCCCACTGGAACGACTGGTTTTCAGGTGCGTACTATGTTTCGGATAAAAATCTAATTCCAGTGCAGACTTTGCTGCAAGAAATGCTGACTGAAGCGGAATCATTATCTAACTCCATGCAGCGAGCAGCCCAGCAAGGCGGACAGACGGTAGGCGGAATGAGCGGAGCTGGGGCAACGCCGGAGTCCCTTCGTATGGCACTGCTTGTCATTACGGTCTTCCCGATATTGTGTATTTATCCGTTCCTGCAACGTTTTTTTGTAAAAGGAGTGATGATCGGCTCTGTGAAAGGCTAGTGTATTAACCCGTTAGGAAAGTTTTAGCCCAAAGTAGTGGATATCCATAATTCAGGAGGAGATTGAATTGAAAAGGATTATGTTGAAAAGCGCATCCGCACTATGTGTTCTGACACTTGTTGGAGGGTTACTCATCGGCTGTTCAGACACAGCTCAGAAAGGGGAATCCGGAGATAAATCCTATACCCTTAAATTATTGCATAACTGGAACGGATCGGTTGGGTCAGAAGATATGTCTCCTGTCGAGAAAGTGATTGAAGAAAAAACGGGCGTCAAGATTGAGTGGGAGTATACGAAAGGAAGCGAAGCTGAAAAGGTAAATACGATCTTTGCAACTCAGGATCTTCCTGACATCTATACGGGACCGGCCTGGGGTGGAGAACTAGACGGCGTCATTAAGGCTGCTAAAGAGGGTCAATTGGTTGATTTTTCAGATAAATTGAGTGAGTATCCGAACCTTGCGAAATCTATTGCAAAAGAAAATGTGCCTCCAGCTTTATATGAAAAAGCGATTGATGCCTACGATGGCAAAAAGTTTTTACTCTTTCAGAACCAACCTGCTACCAATGAAGATGCGATGGACTGGTTGTATGGCTTTTATGTACGCAAAGATATCGCTGAAAAAGTGGGTGTAGATCCACAGTCCGTAGTGACGAAAGATGATTTCTATCAATTCCTGAAGAAAATCAAAGATGCCAATCTTCAAGAGAACGGTCAACCTGTATTTCCTCTAGGCGCTTTCAGTAATGGCTGGGCTGTTGCCATTGGAAATACGATGTTTTACGGTGGTGCTGATTACGTGGATAAAGGGGATGGCACCCTTGAGCATAGTTTCTTCTCTAAAGGTTACGAAGAGTACACTATATTCTACCGTAAACTGTTAGAGGAAGGGCTCATGGATCCTGAATTATTCACACAGACTGACCCGATCGCAAAGGAAAAAATCAATCAGGGCCGTGTTGCTATTTTAGCTGCGCATTTCCCAGCGATCTATGATGCTTCTTTAGAGTATCTCTCTTCTCACCCAGGTAGCGAGTATGTTCCACTGGGTCCGATGGAGCGGGCTGACGTTGAACAAGATCGGCCGGTAGATCTCGGTATTCAAGGGAACAACGTGACTGCAATTACCAAAGCTTGTAAAGATGAATGTGTTGATGCTGCGCTGAAGTTTCTTGATTTTATGGCTTCCGATGAAGGTTTTATGCTCGCTAGATACGGTGTTCAAGGCGTTCATTGGGATATGAAGGATGGAAAACCAGTTGCGAATCAAGAATGGTTTAACAAAATAAATGCGGATCAAACAGGCAAAACTCGCAGAAACGAAGGAATGTATAACGGTTTGGAATCGCTTACCGGACTTGACCGGATTAATTCGGTAGGCGGTGGGGATATATGGGCAGATCAGAAACGGCAACAAGCCATGGAGGAAGCACGTAAGATCCTTCGTCCAAATGGTATTCAGGTCATCAGTGCCTACAATCCTAGTGATGTCATGTCGCTCGCTCCCGAGTGGGAAATGCTCAAGCCATCCATGGATCGGATGGGGGATGCTTGGAAAGAAGCCGTTTTTGCAAAATCAGACGAAGCAGCACTTAAAATTATCAATGAACTCCGCAATCAGATGAAAAATACCGGCTATGACAAAGCGATGCAATATACAAACGATAATATGAAGGATAAAGAAGCTGTAACTGTGAAGATGCCTAACTGATCGGAAAACGGGAAGTGCTAGAATCTTAAAAAATATCCATTTGAGGAGTTGTAGCGGCATGGAAAAGAGTTTCAGACCCCCTTCTGTACCATTAGTAACGGTAGATCCCTATTTCAATGTTTGGTCAGCAGCTGACCATCTATACGATGATCATACTCGCCACTGGACGAACAAAAGCAATGGAATGGTTGGTATCATCATCATTGATGGCAAGCCGAAGAGATTCATGGGTAGGCTGAGTGATCAGGATGAATTTGAACTAGGTGAACAGGATCCGGATGTTCTCATTCAGACCCATTTGTTGGTTGAACCGGTTACGACGAAGTATACCTTTGAAGGGGAAGGCGTTGAACTGGAAGTTCATTTCACAACTCCCTTATTGTTAAGTGATCTTGATTTGTTATCTAGACCTGTCACTTATGTGAGTTTTTATGTTCGAGCTGTTGATGGACAGTCGCATCAAGTGAAAATCTATTTTGATGTCACAGGCGAATGGTGCGTGAATACGCCAGATCAGCATATAAAATGGGAACGTCAGTCCATTGAAGGTGAACTGATAACCCTGTTTATGGGAACTGTGGATCAGCCACTGCTTCAGCGTTCCGGAGATGATACGAGAATTGATTGGGGTTACATGCATCTCGTGGTTCCTCAATCTAAGGAGAACAAAACCGTATTTCATTCCGCTGCAAGCCGTCAGCAGTATGTGAGCTCAGGTGTGTTTCCTTCACAAGATGATCTCAATCAACCGCGTGCAGCCGAGGACAATATGCCTGTGATGGCAGTCGAACTGGATTTAGGAACCATTCAAAGTGAACCCGAATCCCGGTTTTTGATGCTCGCATATGATGATGTGCATTCCATTGAATATTTTAATGAACCACTTGATCCGTACTGGAAGAGACAGGGAGTGACGTTTCCTGAAATGTTGCTGACTGCTGCAGAGGAGTACGAAGAAATTGTTCAAAGATGTGATCGCTTCAATCAGGAACTGAGGTCAGAGAGTACTCTTGCAGGCGGTGAGAAATATAAGGACATTTTGGCATTAACGTACAGACAATCAATCGCTGCACATAAACTTGTATTAGACTCTTCAGGCGATGTTTTGTTTTTCTCTAAAGAAAATTTTAGTAATGGCTGTATCGCTACCGTAGATGTAAGTTATCCATCGATACCGCTATACCTAAGATATAATACAGAGCTCGTCAAGGGTATGATGAGACCGATATACAAATATGCGAAGAGCGGTGATTGGAAGTTTGAATTTGCGCCTCATGATGTGGGCACGTACCCGAAAGCCAACGGTCAAGTCTATGGAGAGAATAAACTGGAATATCAAATGCCGATCGAAGAATGCGGAAATATGCTCCTCATGGCTGCTGCGGTAACGAAGTATGAGAAGCATGCTGATTTTGCTAAAGATCATTGGGAGCTGCTCACGAAATGGGCGGGGTATTTACTTCAAAATGGACTGGACCCGGAAAATCAGTTATGTACGGATGACTTCGCCGGTCATTTGGCGCACAATACGAATCTATCTATAAAAGCTATTTTAGGAATCGCTGCCTATTCTTATATGTGTGACATGCTTGGAATAGAGGATGGTATTGCTTATCGAGAGGCTGCTCAGAAAATGGCAAGTGAATGGGTATCCATGGCGGACGCAGGGGATCACTATAAGCTTACTTTTGACAGTGATCATAATAGCTGGAGCATGAAGTACAATCTAGTATGGGATCAATTGCTTGGACTGAATCTGTTCCCGAAGGAAATCGCGATGAAAGAGCTGAATTACTATACGAAACGTCAGAATGAGTATGGTGTTCCGCTGGATAGTCGTGATACGTATACGAAGGCGGATTGGTTGATGTGGTGTGCTTCCATGAGTTCATCTCAGGCGCAGTTTGAACAATTGATTGCTCCCTTGTGGGATTTCATGAATGAAACTTCGAGCCGAGTTCCCGTTACCGATTGGTATGATACGATAAAAGGGACTCAGATCAATTTCCAGAATCGATCGGTTGTAGGTGGGTTTTTTATTCAATTGCTAATGAAAGAACAGACGATAAACTTAGTGAAATCGGGTGATCGAAATGCAGAAACGCATAGCAATAGATCATAATCGATTGATGGAACAATTTTTATCTCCTGAGGCCGTATATCGGCCTCAGCCTTTTTGGTTTTTAAACCATACTCTCAATAAACAAGAGCTTAAAGAGCAAATTCAGGCCATGCATGAGGAAGGTGTGGGCGGTGTTGTTCTTCACGCTCGACATGGTTTGCAGACTTCCTACCTTTCTACAGAGTTTATGGAAGTTTTGGAGTTCTGTACTCAGGAGTGCCATAAACGAAATATGGTGGTCTGGCTATATGATGAGGAGAATTGGCCGAGTGGAACGCTGGGTGGTCAATTAACACGCCAGTACCCGGAATATCGTATGAGATACATGAGGATGGAAGAACGCAGATATATACCCGGTATGCAGCAAGGGGCATTACATTTGGATTATTCCTCATATGATAATAATGAGCTTATCGCTATATTAGCGTATCGTGCCATACAGCAGGGTGAAGAGTGGTTGCTGTGTGGTGAAGCACAAGATATTTCGAATATGCTCGGCGAGGAATGGAAACCGGATACGAACGAGCCTTATATTATTTTGGCATGCTGGTCATGTGAAATTGCAGAAGGGATCACATTTAAGAATGGGTATTACTTGGATACATTGAATCCGGAAGCGGTTCAAGCGTTTATCCGAATGTCATATGAACCATTCTTACAGCTGCAAGAACATTTCGGAACGACAATCCAAGGTGTGTTTACAGATGAACCGGGGCTCATGATCCATGATGGTTTTTTCGGTACGGAAGCGATAAGAACCGAAGTTCACAATGTGAACGCCACATTGCCTGGAGTGGTATTGCCTTGGACTCGTGACATGGAGAAAAGGTTTCAGCAGGAGAATGGGTACCATCTGGTACCAAGGCTTGGGGCTTTGCTATATAACATGGCTGATAGCAGCCGGACTACAAGACAGCAATATTATGACACGATTTCCCGCTGGTATGTCGATGGTTATCATGCTGCAATTCGTTCGTGGTGCGAACGTCAGAGGCTGCTATACATTGGTCATACGCTGGAAGAACCCGTATGGGGCCAAGCACGGTCTCAGGGCAATCAAACCAGGGTATTGCAGCAATTTCATTATGCTGGGGTCGATTATCTGACACCTGGTATTGGAACGAAGGAGAATCCGTATCGC
Source organism: Paenibacillus sp. Marseille-Q4541 (assembly GCF_018310695.1). Taxonomy (GTDB): domain Bacteria; phylum Bacillota; class Bacilli; order Paenibacillales; family Paenibacillaceae; genus Paenibacillus. The sequence goes on from NZ_JAGXCY010000003.1 coordinate 121,837, forward strand.
ATCGTATCCGTAAAGACAGCGGCATCTGTCGCTCAGCTCGAAAAGAAGGAACGAGTCATTTGCGAATCCTTTGGGGCAAGCGGTCATGCGTATTCGATGCGCCAGCGAAGGCTGGATGCTAATTTTATGGCCTTTTTGGGAGTGAACCTGTTTATTCCACATGCTTTTTATTATTCATTTGCGGGTTATCGGAAGACGGACTTTCCACCTACAGAATTCAAGCATGCTCCGCATTGGAATCATTACCGTACATTTGCCGATTATATTGCAAGATTGAGTCTGCTTGGAACTCATGGGAAGCGATCACCTGAAGTACTGTTATTATCCCCGATTCATACGGTGTACCAAGATATGTTTGTGTCTGGTCAGGCGAATGTACATCCCTTGTCGGATGTGTTGTTCTCACGTCTATCGGATAGAATGCTGCGATGCTCAGTTGATTACGATTACGTAGATGAGTGTCAACTGAGAGAAGCACAGATTACCCAAGGTGAGGGATTCATATTTAGAGAGGGTCAGCCCGGATATCCGATCATAATCATGCCTGAGATCCAAGTGTTGTCAAAGGACATTGCAGCTAAGTTAATTACTTTTGTGAACAGTGGCGGGACTCTCATTGCATTAAATCGAATTCCGATGGACAGTGAAGTAAGACGGCAAGATCCGGAACTTGCAAAATATATGGAGACGTTATTCGGTGACAAACAAGAGCATGGGGAACAGAACTCTGTTGGTAAAGGGTACAGTTTGTTCTATGACTTAAACGAGCTAACGGATGAAGCCGCAACTAGGGAGTCTTTAGAGATCTTTTGCGGTGATTTAAAAGGAATGCTTCGTAACCATGCTTCATTATCTTGGAGCATGATGGAAGGGCAGATCGAAGATCTTATCATGGTTGAGCGTCAGGTAGAAGATCAGCACTTCGTGTGGCTCATGAATTGGTCTGAGCAGACCGTGAAGATAAGAATCGATAAGGATACAAACCGGGATAACTCACAAGAGTGGTGTTTGGAAAGTGGAAGCATTCAGCCGTTACCACAGAATGGTGTAATCTCTTTTGCAGCAGGGGAACTTCGCATTATTGCCGTATCGCCGGCAAAGAACACCATTACTCCTACAGAAAAAGATAAGGAAGGGAAGTTCTTCACACAGGATGAAATCCTGCTTGATGATAAGTGGCAGTTCAAAACAAAAGATCCTAATGTGTTATTACTGGATGAATGGCAAGTTACTCTTAACGATCGACAGTCGAGAATGAACGCTATTATGCCTGGCCAAGTGAACACCTATCGAACGAAGTTCATCATAACAGAGGCGTTGAAGCATCAACTTTATTCATCAAAAGATACAGGAGATTCTGTTCAAGGAGATCTAGGCAAAATCGAACTTATTCTAGATGAAGTAGAGCAAAAGATTCCAGCACATATCGGATTTCTACAGCGCAGGCGCAATATTGAGATCTTTGTGAATGGTGTGCGTCAGCAGGCGTTATTACCCTCGAGGTGGCAGGATAACTACTATCAGAGTGTCAATATAACATCTCATCTGGAGATAGGAGAGAATGAGCTTGAAATCCTAATGGTATCTTTGCTTGAACCGATGCCAGCGATATCTTTTCCGGCTTATCTTATTGGTCCGTTTGCTGTCCACGATCGTACATTAACAACCGAACAAGCGCGAGTGTCAGGAGATGCGAGCACTGCTGGTTATCCTTACTATTCTGGAGTGATCTGCTATACGCAGCAAATAGATGTGGGGCAGTTGGATATCTCTGTGAATGAAGAATGGTGGCTGGAAGCAGAGGATATCCGTGAAACTGTACGTCTTTTCGTGAATGATAAGGATGCAGGGGTAAAATTATGGCCACCTTATCGCTGGGATATTTCACCTTATGTTGAACAAGGCAAGAATAAGGTAACCCTTCAAATTGCCAACACACTTGAGAACTTATATGGTAAAACCCCGCTGCCTTCTGGTATAACGGGACAAGTGAAAATAGTACGGCGACTTATTGATAAAACATTTGGATAATACATTGTTGAAAATAGTCGTTCGGGTGTTAATGGAAAGAAGGTGTAGTCCTTTACATTAACATTTGACATAATCAAACAAAACAACCTTAGTCGGGAATGCCCGACCAAGGTTGTTTTCATATGTCCTACAGTTATACTAAGGCTTAACTGGAAGTCCATTCGCTTCACGGATAAGCGAGAAATACTGATCTGCTCTTACCACCTCATATTCAGATCCGAGTGATTCTGCAATAGCGAGTACGTCTGAAGGCCTCATGCTCCATGCATTAATCCCTACGGAGATGAAGGTTGGTGAGTTGCCATCCCAGCTCTCTTTAAATTCTTTCAGTATGTCTTTTCCGTCTTGAACCGTCGCAACCCCACGAAGCATAGATACAGGCAGCGTACCATTAACAATTTCAACACCCATCTTATCTCCGGCACCCAAGAAGAGACCTGGAACTTTTAGGTACTTTTCATAAGCTTCAGCAATAGATTCAGTAAGCGGTATATCCTTATCAAGTTCCCTATTTAGTACATAAGGGAAAGACATATTGGATTTCTTAAGATATGGATACGAGTCCTTCATGAAGTCTTTGATTGAGGTTTCTGGCCACACCTGCGGACTGAAGTACCCTGCTCCAGACGGACCTGCGACAAGCTGGTCATTATCGGTAGCAGTGGACCAGTAATAGTTAAGGATCGCAGGGGCCGCATCATAAAGTAGTGGGCTGGAAGTCCAGTTAATTGGAACTTGACCGCGTGCCGGGTCCTCCCATAGATTGCGCATATGATTCTGATCATATTGTAAGTTGTCGCCTTCACCAAAGGTGAAAGTAACATAAATTTTATTGTTTAATTCAGGCGTAACTGGTTTCGCTTTTTGTTTCTCTTTCAACTTCGTGCCCGAGAATACAGTCATATTATGGAACCAGTCTGATGGTACAACATATACGCCATGCTTTGAGGTAATATCGATGCCGGCGACTTCACCTTCAAAGTCGTTAGCAAACCATCCTAAATACGGTGTCCCCTGATCCACCTCGGATAGTATTTTTTCAAATAGAGCCCTTTGTTCTGGTACATCGGTAGATAGCCAGAAAATCATTGCTTTATTGGCGATTGCGTAATCACGAAGGTATCCGTAAGGTTCTTTTTCTTCAGACGAAAAAGGTTTTACATTACTAGCTGACACGTTAAATTGATTACGCATATCTACGGATACAGTTAACTCTTTTGTGTCTGCTGGAGGCATGAATTCATACACAAAGTAGTTACCGTTATCTGCGAATCGATGATCACTTCCCGGTAAAAACTTGGAGTTCTGCCTGTCATAGAGATAGGATTCTTCTTCAGATGTGCCTGTTTTAAAATTGATAATATCCTTTCCATCAGCCTTCACGGTTATTTCGTGTACCGCAGGGCCCCAGCCATCTTGCGGGAATGCATCCTGAAAGCGAAGATAAACCGCCTCTGTACCTACAAGAGAACTGAGGTCAAGGTCATAGGTTTTACGATTGCTGCCATCCCGCACTTGTTCTTTTTCTATCGCCACTGTGCTGAATGAGTCAAAGTTATTTGGTGGCATGGGTATCGATGTGTTTGGACTTAATCCGACTAACATTCGTTTAGTCGTTTGGCTCCATAGATTCTCATACTGCCAAGTATATGCATCCAAGCGATCTTTAAATTTACCTTGTAAATCATCTAGCACTTTAAGGCGATAGGGTTTGGCAGTCAATTGTTTTGCCAGTTCAGGGCTTGCGACAACAGCATCTTTTAATCCGGCGAGGGTAGAGGCAACGTTGATGGAATCCGGTATTGCAGGATCGTATACGATGATGCCTTTTACTTCTTTTGCATAGGCCTTAAAGACATCCATAACATTGTCATGAAGTTTGAAAGGAACCTCCAGATCCTGAATCCAAGGATCAACTTCATTTTGTTGTACATAGATCCGTGGCTCCTCCCGGTTGACGATTCCTTGAAGTGAGGTCAGAAGCAGCTTAATGTCTCCTGATTCCTTGTAAACATTAGCAACATCTAAACGCTTTGGTTTTGCAAAAGTGGGAAGCTCTTGATCTTTAGGCCACTTTATGGAACTCTTATGCGATTTAGCTTCCGAAGAATCGGTTGCAGACGTTGCAGATACGGTTGCCCCGAAGGATAGGGAAAGCGTACATACTAGAGCCATACTCAGGACAGTTAATTTTCGAATCACAGATTTCACATCTCCTTTTAAAATGGTGTATTGGCAAAACAGTATGCGCTTACAAATCACCTCCTTACGAATGTGTTGTAATTTATGTATCGCAATTTCCAGTTCGCGTTTATTCCATAAACCATATTTATTATATTTATATATACATTTCAATAGCTTCGACAAAAGCATATAAAAGAATATATTTTGTTTGTTTTTCATTCAAAAAACTACATTAAAATATGACACTATTAGTGTTTTATCGCGCTAGATAAACTGAAGGAATCCTATTTTAGAGGTGTCGGTTGATGAAAAATTTCGAGTGATTAATTATATTGAATATATATTGATTATCGAGGAAGATCATATTTTCAGAAAACATTTAAGTATAACTATTATTTACCTTGAGTATTAAACTACATAAGGTAATCTAGAAATGATATTTATAAGAAGAGTAGGTGAAATTAATGATTTTTCATGAGGGATTAGAGCCTGGAATTGAACTTGTTTGCAATTATAAAGATAACAAAGCTTACAGAGATTGTTTTCATCAATTAACGAACCTCGTTTTTGGCATAGATTTTGAAGATTGGTACCAGAAGGGATTTTGGGATGACCGTTACATTTGTTATTCATTGGTTAAGGATAATGTAATCTTGTCTAATGTTTCTGTTAGTAAAATGGATTTGGTGATTAATGGGTCCAGCAAAAGAGCGATTCAGATTGGGACGGTTATTACTCATCCAGAATTTAGAGGGAGAGGGCTTTCAAGCGCTTTGATACGGCATGTCCTACATATGTACGAGCAAGAATGCGATATATTTTTCTTGTTTGCTAATCACACTGCGATTGATTTTTATCCAAGGTTTAATTTTGAAGCTGCTCCTGAATCACAATTTAAACTAGAGTTTCTTCCTACTTCGGGAAATAAGAATACCTTACGCAAACTCGATTGTTCTAAAAGAGAAGACCTAGAATGGATCAAACAAATGGTTTTGTCCCGTAAACCAATTTCGCAACACTTCGGTGTCAGCAATAACCAGGGACTCTTTATGTTCTACGCATTAAATGTATTTTCCGAATCCATATATTACTCTCAAGAGGACAAAGCGATAATTGTTTTTCAACAAGAAGGTCAAACATTACATTTATATGATGTAGTGAGTGAACGTGAAGTTAATTTACAAAATATCCTGTCTCGTATTTCGAATGAGCAAACAGAAACAATACACTTTCATTTCACACCGGATCAATTCATTGAGAAAGTAGAACATAGCTCGTTAGATAATCATGAAGATGTGCTGTTTATTAAGGCTAACTTTATGTTAGAAAAGAATTCGAAATTCCGTATACCTGTATTAGCACATGCTTAGTATTATCATTGATGTAAAATGTGGGAAAGGCTTGTTTTGGGATTCGTTTTGAATAGAATGTGTTAAATGTTTGTTGTAGAGGTATACAAATAATATAGATCTGATCGAGTTATTGGACTAGATTAAGTACTTAGAGAAAGAAGGAGTTCTACAATGAATACAGAGCAATTAAAACGAATGGAAACAGGAAAAGGATTTATTGCCGCACTGGATCAGAGTGGAGGAAGTACGCCAAAAGCGCTGCTCCAATATGGTGTACAGGAAGATCGTTACAGCAATGAGGAAGAAATGTATACATTAGTTCACGAGATGAGAACACGGATCATTAAAAGTCCAGCATTTAGTTCTGAATACATTCTAGGAGCTATTTTGTTTGAAAATACGATGGATCGCAAGATTGATGGACAGTTCACTGGTGAATATTTGTGGGAACAGAAAGGAATCGTTCCTTTTCTCAAGATTGATAAAGGACTGGCAGACCTTCAAAATGGTGTTCAAGTCATGAAACCTATGCCAGAACTAGATAGTTTGCTCAATCGCGCGAATGAAAAGGGTATATTTGGTACCAAGATGCGCTCCGTTATTAAGGAGGCAAATCCTGAGGGAATTAAACGAGTGGTAGAGCAACAATTCGAAGTTGGAAAGCAGATTTTTGCGAAAGGTCTCATGCCGATCATCGAGCCTGAAGTGGATATTTATAGTAGGGATAAACAACAATCAGAACAAATACTGAAAGAGGAGCTGCATAAGCATCTGTCTGCACTTGATGAAAATGTAAAAGTAATGCTTAAGCTCTCACTACCTACGAAAGATGATTTCTATAAAGATTTAGTAGATCATCCTCATGTGATAAGAGTCGTTGCTCTATCTGGAGGTTATGAACGTGATGAAGCGAACGAAAAGTTAGCACGCAACCATGGAATTATTGCCAGCTTCTCCCGCGCTCTGGCAGAAAGCTTGGTTGCTCAGCAAACAGATCAAGATTTCAACAAACTTTTATCGAGTTCCGTGGAATCCATCTATAAAGCTTCTTTGACGTAAGGAGCATAGAATCGTTTCCTGATGTAAACGTGACTGAAAATAGGTCGTATAACTTTAACATATTGGGTCAAAATTGATTGTTTCATCTCAAAAGCAACCTCGAAAGGGAGGTTGCTTTTTTGTTTTATAAAGAACCCGTAAAAAAATAGCTATAGGAATCACGACAACCTTAAAAGTAGTGTTTTTGCTCTGGTGTATCATCGGATAGCCATGTAGAGTAGGTGATATGATTAGATAGAGGTGATAATTTCGTGCAAACCACGGGTATAACATTGTTGAAAATTTGGGAAGATGATGGTTCTCATATGATTCAAAAGGGCATATCGGTCTAGAAATCATTATCGATAATAAACTCGATATCCCTGAAAAAATGCGTGCCCAATCATGTATATTACGGAGATCAATCAGCTTGATGATTTAATAAGCCAATTAAAAAATCTGATAAAAGGCAGAATTATATTAGTTAAGGGAGTGATACACTAAATTGATTACGAATCTATAGATATGCAACTTAATATAGTAGTGATAGTATAAAGTGAGCATAAATAGAAAATTTCAGAAAATAGGAGAGAATTATGCAAACCTCGTTTTCAACACATCAAAACGTTCCGAAAAATGACCGCTTCCCGGTCGCCTTGATCTGTCTGACGATAGGTGCCTTTGCTATCGGAATGACAGAATTTGTAATTATGGGGATCCTGCCCAATGTTGCAAGTGATCTAAACGTTACTATTCCACAGGCAGGACAATTAATTACCGGTTATGCTCTCGGCGTAGCGATCGGAGCGCCCGTGCTAACGATGCTCACAAATCGAATTGCACAAAAACCTTTGCTTTGTATGTTAATGGCTATCTTTATTATAGGTAATCTAGTTGGCGCGATAGCTCCTACATACGGACTGTTAATGGGTTCACGGTTGGTGACCGCACTAGCACATGGCACATTTCTTGGCACAGGTTCACTGATCGCTACTCAACTAGTACGACCTGAAAAGCGTGCGGGTGCTGTATCCATGGTATTAGCAGGTTTGACGATTTCTAACATTATCGGCGTCCCATTTGGTACACTCATCGGTCAAAATATGGGATGGCGTGCTTCTTTTGTCGCGATTACGATTATGGGAATTATCTCACTCATTGGCATCATTTTTTTAATTCCAAAGATTGAACAATCTGCTCCAACTAGCTTATACAAAGAAGTCCGCAGTTTGTTTAATCCACAGGTACTACTTGTACTGGCCACTGGAGCATTTGGAGCTTGTAGTATGTTTACCGTCTTTACATACATTACACCTTTATTAACAGATATTACTGGATTTCAGGAGCAGAGTGTGACCTGGATTCTAGTCATGTACGGGATCGGAGTTACACTAGGTAATATTATTGGTGGACGTTTAGCAGATTGGAAGCTAATGCCATCGATGATCGCTATCTTTAGTATCTTAGCCGCATTACTGTTCGTACTGTCTGGAGTTTTACATTCCCCGTCACTTACGTTGATCTGTGTCTTTTTATGGGGAGCTGCCGCATTTGGCATTATGCCAGGGATTCAACTTCGTATTATGAACCTTGCTCACGAAGCTCCCCGTCTTGCTGCGACCTCGAGTCACTCAGCTCTCAACATAGGTAATGCAGCGGGTGCTTTTATCGGTGGTTTAGTTATCACTCATGCCGGTCTGGTATATGTTCCCATGATAGGGGGACTGATGGCCGCTGTAGGAATAGGTGGAGCAATACTAAGTTATTATAATGTTGAAAAAAGAAAAACAGCCGCCGCAAAATAAATGGCAGTTCAACAAAAGAAAATAAATAAGAACCCAAACAAGTAGTTGTTTGGGTTCTTATTTGTGTACATGCCAATGTTATTTTCAAGCTAAATCGGCCGGCAACTGGATCTCTTTCTCTATGTGTTTTTCCCGAAATTGTCCCGGTGTCATGCCCTCGGCTTTTTTAAATAAACGAATTAAGTAGGAAGGCTGATATTGAAGAGTTGCTGCGATTTCATTAATCTTCAAGTCTGTAGATACGAGCATTTCTTTGCATTTTTCAATTCGTAGCGACGTTAAGTAATCAATATAATTGATGCCTTTCATTTGTTTGAAAGCCCGGCTTAATTTAAATGGCTTAATGTTATATTGATCCGCGTAGACCTCCAGAGAGATATCATGGATTAGATCTTTCTTCATTTGTTCTGCCACTTGCTCAACAATTTTCCATGTTTCGTAATCGGCACCGGAAGATATACTGCGGATAAAAGGAACAATGACTGATTCTGAACACCATCGTTCCATTTTCTCGGGATGATGAATCGACATCAGTTCTTCATATAAGCAGCGACTTCCATATACTCGCTCCGAAGTTAAACCTAACCGGAACAGCGCATCATAGATGCTCCCTAGCAGCTTGAGCATTCCATTTTGAACATGCATTTGTGTATTATATTTCCTCACAAGTTCGTCCACGAATCGGCCCACGTTCTCAACCGCTGAATCCTCTAGCCCCATCCGCATGGAATGAATGATGTCTTGTTCAATTTCAAGAGGAAAATCAACATGTTCCCCTCCATCAGGTAAAATTTCTTCAATATCCAGTACATTTGCTTGCTCGTGTAAACCGCGAAGTCTAAGAATGCTTTCGGTTTCTTCAAATAGTTTTGGCAGCTCTTGAATGGATGAGGATTGCTTACTTACGGCTACCGCAATATTTACTTTTAATAAATCTCTAACGGTATAAGCGATTTTACCGGCTAGTGAAATAAGAATGTTTTTCGTATGCTCAACTGGCATGCTGGAATCAAAAACAAGCAGGACACCAAGTGTTGAATTCTGAAAGTTAATGGTGTGTGTGAGTTTAGCCTCAGGCTGACATAATTCTTGAATAACGTTAAATGCACTGTAATCAATCAAATGATTTTCGTGTTTAAATTGCTTCTTTTCCAGCTTGTCTCTTTCGTACAGCCTCACGATGAGAAGAGCGAACCTTTCTCCTTCAATATCCCACTCCATGAGACGAAACTTATCGACGATCTCCTCCTCAGAGAAAAAAACGAATTTATTATAGAACAGTTGAAGCAGCATGCCTTCCCGTATCACGGGCATTGAACTATGCAATCGATTTTGCAGATTTTTGCTTTCAAGCATTTGATAATTCCACTGGTGCTCTATAAAGGAGATTTCATTCATACGTTCAACTTCTAATCCTTTAGCAGACCGAACAAGTTCAACAAGCCGGCGAATCGGCACGTACATTCTTTGTGAAGCAAACCATGATAGAACCAAGGCAAGTGCGATACCAATTAAGCTTATTGTGACGATGGTAGTTGACATGGACGTTACAGATTCGGTCATTCGGGACAAGGGAGTAGCAGATACGTAAGTCCATTGTTTTCCAAAATGTAATATACGGTCGTAAGAAACAAGATAGCTGTTCCCTTGCCAATGATGCGTAAAAGAATCATGTGACGCGTCTAACGGAAGGATACTCTTCAACATATCTTCTTGTAGTCCAGCGTCTCCGTCTTTATCAGCTGCGAATATGAGTCCTTTGTCGTCCATGATGAAAGCATTTCCCCCCTTCCAACCAAGCTGAGGAATAAAATCATTTAATATTGGTGGATTGAGGTAGATCATGAATGCTCCATAAGTTTCGCGGCTGTTCTCCGCATATAGTTTCGTTATTATTCCTTTATATGTTTTGTTTGAATGACTAACCTTCGGCATAGCATCTACCCAGACGATTTGTGAGTCGCTTTTCATTACAGCATCAAGTAATTTCGCATTGTCATCATCAAATAAATCCCGAACTCCCCAATAATCGCTAATGACTTTGTCTGGTTCTTTTAAATAAAGAGCAACGGTAAAAACATAGGGATTATCCATTTTATTAAAAGATAAGGTCTGAAACAATTCCCGTGTTTCTTGAAACTGCTGAATATAATCCATCTCTCCAAGATTTGCTTCAAATCCCGGTCGTAAAGCTAATTGACCAGAAAAGTGTTCTAATGATGAAAAATAATTGTTTGCTTTCTCAATCGACAGATTCATATGGGATTGATGCGTATCATTCATCTCTCGCTTGATGGAATCACTCCCGAAATAGTAGATTCCTACACCGATCAAAAAGGAAGGTACACAAGCAATCAGAAGAACCAAAGCGAGGTTTCTTCTATACAAAGATCCTTTAAGAAAGTTGGAGTAGAGACTTGTCAGCTTCAAGTTCGTCGCCCCTTTGTCATTTCTATTTTTTATAATATTTATTTTATATGGTAAATCCTATCATATCTGATAGGATAGCTTACACACAATGGGTTGCAAAATATTATTATTGCTGGAAATCTCAAATACTGCGTACGATAAGCGTATTCATTTGCGAAAAAAAGTCAGTAAATCTAACAAGGAGGGTCCATCCTATGAAACATTCAGCGTTCCGCCAAATGTGTCTAGATGTAGCTAGAGACAAGTATTTGTATTTGCTTGCGCTACCAGGAATCTTGTACTTTCTCATATTTAAGTACATTCCGGTAGGCGGACTTGTCATTGCATTTCAAAATTATTTTCCTTATGTCGGGATTTTGAAAAGTGAATGGGTCGGCTTTGAGCACTTCCAACGGTTTTTTACGAACGACGATTTTATGATGCTATTTCGTAACACAATGATGATCAGCTTGATGAATATCGTATTTTTCTTTCCGCTGCCCATTATTCTTTCTTTAATGTTGAACGAGCTAAGAAGCATGGCGTTCAAGCGCATTGTACAAACAGTTGTATATATACCTCACTTTCTATCATGGGTTTTGATATCGGGCCTAACTTATTTGATGCTGTCCCAATCTGAAGGCTTGGTGAACAAAATCATTGAAAAAATGGGAGGGACGACGGTTGGATTTTTAACGAATCCGGATTATTTTTGGGGAATGTTGACCGCTCAAGTGATGTGGAAAGAAACAGGTTGGGGGACGATTATATTTCTTGCGGCAATCGCTGGAGTGAATCCGCAACTTTATGAAGCAGCTGTTATGGATGGAGCAGGAAGATTCCGTAAGATGTGGCACATCACCTTGCCCGCGATTCGCAACGTAATCGTCATCCTCTTTATTTTAAGAATGGGATCTGTACTCGATGTTGGATTTGAACAGGTATATCTGATGATGAATGGGGCAGTCTCTGATGTCGCAGATGTATTTGATACCTATGTATTCCGAAACGGTGTACAGCAAGGTCAGTTTAGCTATAGTACGGCAATCGGATTGTTTAAATCCGTTGTTGGCATTGTGCTCGTCATGGCAGCCAATAAAATCGCGAAAAAGTTCGGAGAAGAAGGGGTTTACTAGAAAATAGATGAGGAGGTGACTATGGTATGCGCAAGAGCTTATCGGATCATATATTTGAAATATTTAATAATGGTATTTTGTTGATTATCAGTTTAGCAGCGTTGTTCCCAATCTATTATACGTTTATTCTTTCATTTACCGATCCGGTTGAATATTATCAGAAAGATTTTCTGTTATTTCCTACCAACTGGACGTTAGATGCTTATAAATATTTAATGTCTACGAGTACATTTGTGAATGCGATCGGAAATAGTACATTTCTTACTGTAGTCGGCACCTTCTTAAGTTTGGTCGTATCAACGGGACTTGCTTACGCCATTTCGCGAAAGCGGCTCCGATTCCGTAGAATCCTCATGTTCGGTATTTTATTTACGATACTATTCCAGCCTGGTCTCATTCCGTCGTACCTCATTGTTCGTAACCTTGGAATGATAGATAGCATCTGGTCACTTATTATTCCTTCTCTTACAGGCGGATGGTTCGTTCTGCTTATGAAAGGCTTTTTCGATAGTATTCCAGATGCATTAGAAGAAGCTGCTCGTATTGACGGAGCGAATGAAATCGGTATTTTCTTCCGAATTATTTTGCCATTATCTATTCCTTCTTTGGTTGCATTCGGTTTATTCTTTGCCGTAGGTTACTGGAACACTTACTTCAATGCAATTATGTATGTTAACGATCAGAGTAAATGGCCTTTACAGGTTATCTTGCAAAACATGCTTGTCGATCCAAGCAGTGCCATAAATTCAGCTGTATCTGATTTTAGAACGAACCAGAAGATGCCTTCCGAAACGCTCAAGATGGCGGCCGTTGTCATTGCAACGCTGCCGATAATGTTGGTTTATCCATTCTTACAGAAGCATTTCGCCAAAGGTGCGATGATTGGTTCTGTGAAAGAATGATCGATAAATACAGAAAAAAATCAAATATGGGAGGTTCAATGAATGAAAATCAACATGCGCAGTTGGAAAACAGCAAGTGCCGTACTTATCAGCTTATCACTTATGATGACAGCTTGTTCAGGCGGATCTGAATCGAATGGCGAAGACGGCAGTTCAGCAGATAAACCTACTCAGATTAGTATGAACACACTTAGTTATGGCACTAATTTTCCAGATAAGAACAATGTCATTGTGAAAGAGTTTGAGAAACGTACCAATACTACATTAGACATTGACTGGGTGCCTGTCGCTACTTCTGAAGATAAGTTCAATGTGTTGTATGCCTCTGGTAACCTACCTGATTTGACGTTTGTAGAAGATATGAGTAATCAACAAATTCGTGCCATGATCGATCAGGGTGTATTTTGGGATCTGACGGATATGATTGGTGATTATCCGAATCTGTCAAATGAGATGTTGAAAGACATGTGGGAGATTTCAAAAATTGACGGTAAGAACTACTCCGTTCCCCGTTATTACCCTACTCATGGTGGCGGCGTCTTCCCAATGCTTCGTCAAGATTGGCTGACCGAGTTGAACCTCCCGGTTCCGACGACGATGGATGAGTTTTATAACACGCTAAAAGCATTTAAGGACAATAAAATGGGTGGAGACAAGACAATCCCGTATGCTGCCAGCCAATCTTATATGAACTTTGTTTATAACGTATACAACGATACAAACGGAGTATGGAAATTGGTTGACGGACAACTGTATCCGAATATCACTGAGGATGCATCCACAGAAGCATTGAAATGGATTAAAAAAGCGTATGATGAAGGATTGTTTCCTCAAGACTTCGTTATTCTTACATTTGCACAGATTACAGAAGCTCTCCAAAGCGGTAAAGCAGGAGGAGCCGGTTTCTCAATGAATAATTCGATTTCTCAGACGGCTGAAATTAAAAAAGTAGATGCGGATGCGGATCTAGTACCTCTTACTGGTCTAGAAGGACCGGAGGGTAATCAATATGTTCCTTCAGGTGCACCATTCTACGGACATTTCCTTATTCCTAAAAAAGTATCTGAAAGCAAGGTTAAGAAAATTCTTGAGTTCCTTGATTATGGTTACAGCCCTGAAGGTAATGAACTCGCGAACTACGGTATTAAGGATGTTCACTTTACAGAGACTGACGGCGTAAAAACAACAAATGAACAGTATAAGACAGATCTCGTAGGTGAAGCATTCAATTTTATTTTCCTCAATTTGAAAGACGAGCAAGTACTGGGTGACCGCACCTTAACGACTCCGGAAATATTTGAACGTAACCAATCGATCTTGGACAAACGCAAAAAAATAAACGTTCCGAATCCTTCCCTAGGTTTGGTTTCCGATGCATCCACGAAATATATGCCTGATATTACGAAGAAAGTGGATGATATGAGGGCGAAAGTGATTTTAGGTCAAGAAACGATTGAATCGTATCAAGCATTCATTAACAAGTTGAAGGAAGACGGCGATCTTAAGAAAGTTGTCACTGAAATGAATGAACTGTACGCCCAAAAAATCGCTGCTGAAAAATAATTACTAATGTATCGATTCATTGAGAAGAGGGGCAACTTAGCCCCTCTTTTTGTTAGAAGACGAGAACAGACAGGGGATGTTATTTATCATGAGTTCATTTGGAATACATGCAGGACAATTCATTTATGAAGGGCAGCCCGTCCAGATTATTAGTGGAGCGATACATTATTTTCGGATTATGCCAGCCTACTGGGAGGATCGCCTTCTGAAACTGAAAGCATGCGGTTTTAATACAGTGGAGACTTATATTCCATGGAATTTGCATGAGCCGAAAGAAGGGGTTTACTCTTTTGAGGGGATTAGCAATGTTGTCGAGTTCATCGACATAGCCAATAAGCTTGGATTATTTGTCATCATAAGACCAAGTCCTTACATATGTGCAGAATGGGAATTTGGGGGTCTACCAGCGTGGTTGCTAGAGGACTCGAATATGAGATTACGTTGTTTATATCGCCCGTTCCTAGATAAAGTAGACGCGTATTATGATGTCCTGCTTCCTAAGCTTAGACCTTTACTCTGCACAAACGGAGGTCCGATTATCGCAATGCAGATCGAGAACGAATATGGGAGCTACGGCAATGATACATTGTATTTGGAGTATTTGAAGCAAGGCATGATAGATCGTGGTATCGACGTTCTGCTATTCACATCAGATGGTGGCGCGGATCATATGCTTCAAGGTGGTTCTTTATTCTCAGAAGTTCTTGCGACCGTTAATTTTGGTTCGAGACCCGAAGGTTCTTTTGCTAAGCTGGCAGAATATCAACCTGACAAACCGATGATGTGCATGGAATACTGGAATGGATGGTTTGATCATTGGGGGGAAGAGCATCACGTCAGAGGATACGAGGGAGTTGCTGATGAGCTGAATAGAATGCTTCAAGCTGGTGCCTCTGTCAATTTTTATATGTTCCATGGCGGAACTAATTTTGGATTTTACAACGGAGCAAATTACTTCCATCAATATGAACCTACAGTCACGAGCTATGATTACGACGCGCTTCTTGATGAATCAGGAGAAATCACGGATAAATATTTGGCAATCCAAAAGGTGATCTCGAGGTACATTGATCTTCCTTCCGTTACTTTACCAGAACCAATACAAAAGCGAAGTTATGGCACGGTAAGGATGACCGAGCAAGCAAAACTGTTTGATCAATTAGATCAATTATCTGAGCCAGTACTCAGAACTTGCCCGGAGACAATGGAACAACTAGGACAGGATTATGGCTTTATTTTTTATAAGACGAAGGTGTCGGGACCAAGACCCAAGAGCAAGATCGTTCTTCAAGATGTTCATGACCGTGCACTCATTTATTTAGATGATATATATCAGGGCGTAATTGATCGGAACAATCATGACCATAGTTTAGAGATTCAGGACCATGATATCGCTGTCGAAATTCCAGAACAGGGTGCTACACTTGGGGTTTTGGTAGAAAACCAAGGACGTATAAATTATGGTTGGATGCTGAAAGACCCGAAGGGCATAACCGAAGGTGTTCGACTGGAGAGACAATTTTTGTACCACTGGGAAATTCATACACTTCCGTTAGATGATTTATCAAATTTGGCATTCGAGCAGATACAAGAGTGCGATACACCAGTACCCACCTTTTATAAAGGGCTCTTTCAAGTTGATGAAGTAGCGGATACATTTCTGAAGCTCGAAGGATGGACCAAAGGAGTCGTATTTCTCAATGGTTTTAACTTAGGGCGCTATTGGTCCAAGGGACCTCAGAAAACACTGTATGTACCAGCGCCATTACTACATGCAGGAGAAAACGAATTAATTATTTTTGAACTTCATCATACACTCGATCCCATTGTTACATTTGAAAAGCATGCAGAATTAGGATAAGTAATACGGAATTGTCCAAAGAATCACGTTAACTGCTAAATTCAGATGATAATTATTCAACTATAATGGTAAAAAAAGATGCTTATGGAGGCTTCAGCTATGGATAAAGTGAAGATCGGACTTATCGGATTAGGTGCACGGGGGATGTCATTGCTTAAGGGCATCTTTTTGAAAATGGATGATATAGAAGTCGCAGCGGTATGTGATTTGTATGAAGATCGCTGTAACGAAGCCGCTGAATTGATTAAGAGCGAAAGAGGAGTAAAGCCAACGGTTACGAAGGATTATCACGATATTATGTCTATGCCCGAGGTTGATGCTATCGTGATCGGTGCTTCTTGGGTTGAGCATACGAATATTGCGGTCGCTGCTATGGAGGCAGGGAAGTACGTAGCCAGCGAGGTAGGCGGAGCCTATTCACTTCAGGAGTGCTGGCGACTGGTAGAAGCATATGAGAGAACCAATACACCATGTATGATTATGGAAAACTGCTGCTACGGCCGAGATGAGCTGATGGTATTGAATATGGTGGAGATGGGTGCTTTAGGGGAGATCGTTCATGCTTCCGGAGGTTACCATCATGATTTGCGTCAAGAAATTGCAGAGGGCAATATAAACCGTCACTATCGTCTCAATAACTATTTGAACCGGAATTGTGAAAATTACCCTACACATGAGCTTGGACCGATCGCAAAAATTTTGGGCATAAATCGAGGCAATCGTATGCTTACACTCCAGTCGGTATCCTCCAAAGCTAGAGGCATGAGTACATACCTTCAAGATCGGGAAGAGCATAGTGAACTAGCGAAGTCTACTTTTATGCAAGGGGACATTGTAACGACGATAATAAAATGTGCTCATGGAGAGACCATTACTTTGACTTTGGATACGACGCTGCCAAGATTCTATTCCAGAGGATTTACCGTTAGAGGAACAAAAGGGATGTACACGGAAGATAACCGTTCTATTTTTATTGAGGGACAGCATGATGAGTTTCATCATAGTTGGAAAGATCAGTGGGGAAATGTTGAGCAGCATAGAGAGCAGTACGAGCATCCAATTTGGCAAAAGTATTTGGAAGAAGGCGTCAAAAGTGGCCATGGCGGCATGGATTGGCTCGTAATTTCTGCCTTTTTCAATAGTGTAAAACAACAGACGGAAGTACCGCTTGATGTGTATGATATGGCATCATGGATGAGCATTTCCGCCTTGTCTGAAGAATCTATTGCGTTAGGCGGGCAACCTGTTGCGATACCTGACTTTACGAATGGAAGATGGATCAATCGTAAATAAAGTGCCAATGCTATGCTTCCGATAACTACAGAATAGAGTATGCACTAAAGCACCATGAACAGAAGGATCGTTCACGGTGCTTTTTTAATAACCTCTAGTTCAAAGATGACGGAAAAGTCCAAATAATGTCTTGTAATGCTAAATATATTTCAATCTGAATCCGTTATCATAAAGCTATATCATGATTCAAATATTTGAACAAGTGAAACGGAATATGAAAAATAGGCGAAGGGGATGCGTAAGATGAAAAAGGGCATTAACATCTGGTCATTCGACGGAGATAAATCGATTGCCGAATGCATTACGCTTGCTAAACGTGCTGGTTTTGACGGCATTGAACTGTCATTAAATGGGACAGGTGAGCTGAGTCTAGAAGTTACGGAAAAGGAAATTGATGAAGTAAAGGCGCGTCTTCAGGATGCGGAGCTTGAGATTGCGGGTTTAGCGTCTGGATTGTACTGGGATTACTCTATGACAAGTGAAGATTTGGCCCAGCGGAATAAAGCGATCGATGTATGCAAAAAGCAACTTGAGGTTGCCTCGCAACTCGGTGTTGACAGTATCTTGGTTATCCCAGGAGCTGTAGGTGTTGACTTTATTCCTGATAAAGAGGTAGTAGATTATGAGATTGCTTATGAACGTGCGAAGGAAGCCATTAGCTCACTGGTTCCATTTGCACAAAGTGCGGGCGTAGCCATAGGAATAGAGAACGTTTGGAATAAAATGTTCCTCTCCCCATTAGAGCTTCGTTCGTTCATTGATGATATCGGCTCTGAATATGTGGGTTCTTATTTCGATGTCGGCAATGTGGTTCATAGTGGGTATCCAGAACAGTGGATTAAGATACTCGGCCATCGCATCAAAAAAGTGCATTTCAAGGACTACCGCCGTGAAGCGGGAGGACTGCATGGATTCGTAGATTTACTTGCTGGTGATGTCGATTATCCGGCAGTTGTTAAAGCGCTAGAAGCGATCGATTATAGTGGCTACGTGACAGCAGAGATGATCCCGCCGTATAAACATTATTCAGAACAAATCATTTTCAATACTTCAAGCTCGATGGATATCATTCTTGGTCGCACTAACCACTAAATATAGATATATAAAATGGGAGGAAATATCATGTTGAAGATTGGTCTCATTGGTTTTGGATTTATGGGAAAAATGCATTTTGACAATTATGAACGTCTAATGAAAGAAGGCGAGTCGATTCAGCTGATATCAATATGCGATCTTCAAATCGAGGAGTTGAAGAACAGCAGCGCCGAAGGCAACATTGCAACAGAACGTGATGAATATGACATTACTTCCTATAAACTTTATGATGACATTGATACGATGCTGGACAATGAAGAACTGGACATGGTTGATATAGCGATCCCAACCTATCTACATGCTGAAATTGCGTGCAAGGTACTTGCCCGTGGATATCATGTATTGTGTGAGAAACCTGTAGCTGGAAACTCCGTAGATGGCCGGAAAATGGTTGAAGCAGCAAAGCAGGCTGATCGTAAACTTATGATCGGTCAATGCTTGCGATTCTGGCCTGCCTATGAATATTTGAAAGAGGCTGTTGCGGACAAACGCTTTGGTGAAGTTGTATCCGGATCGTTCTTCCGTGGTTCTGCTATGCCGAAAGGCTGGTATCATGATGGCAGTTTAAGCGGTGGTTGTTTACTAGATATGCATATCCATGATACGGATATTATTCAATGGGTGCTTGGCAAACCGCTCAAAGTATCGACGATAGCTAAGAAGGTAATGCCGGGCAGCGGCTACGACAATGTATCGACGAATTACATTTATGCGGACGGTAAAGCGATTAACGCACAATCAGACTGGAGACTTGAAGGAGACTTTGGTTTTGAGATGACTTATAGAGTCAACTTGGAAAAAGCAAACATTGTATTTAAGGATAATATCGTAAAAGTAAATCCGAATGATAGTGAAGGATATGTTGTAGAGCTATCGGAGGATTCTGGCTATTATCGTGAGATTAAATATTTTATTCATTCTATTCTGGAAGATACGGAAATTACCGTATGTTCTCCTGAAAGTGCAGTAGAGACACTGGAAATTATCGAAGCAGAAATGCGTTCAGCTGATCAATTGGGTGAGACTGTGGAATTGAGACAAGGATCAGTAGTATAAAAGGAAAGCCAATTAAGCGGCAGGGAGGCTTAATTGGCTTTTTTCTTAGGCAGCTTTCTTCATTAAAGTACTTGTGAGAGCTTTCGATAATCCGTAGCGGATATTCCCTCTTGCTTGCGAAAGGTACGACTGAAGTAGTGGATGTCCGGATAGCCGATCTGCTCCCCAATTCTTTCAATAGGTAGATTGGTTTCTCGTAAAAGTTTTCGTGCCTCTCGGTGACGAACCATCTTGACGAATTCACTCGGCGGCATTCCGGTAAGCTGCTTAAATAGCTTCGCGGTATAGTCAATGCTAAGATTCATTTGCTCAGCGATAATGGCATTGGTCCATAACCCAGCTGGACTAGCTTCGATTTGTTTTATCAGCTTGGATATCAGCATACCATGCTGGCTAAAGCGTGCGTTCGTACTCGATAGTGAATTGCGAAGTAACAGGGTGATGATGTGTAGCATGAGTCCTTTACTGACCAGTTCATAGCCCGAGGGACGCATCGTAAATTCCTCAACTAGCGCCTCCATGAGCTGAATGCATGCAAGTGGAGGTGTATAGATCACATTGGAGGAGAGAGGGGCGAACACGTTTGAAATGGCCTCCAAAGCAAATTTATGTGGCAGTAGCTGCTCTTCGTTTACGACCATATCGGATTCTTTCTGAATATCTAGTTCATTAAAAAAGTCAAAGTGAATACCAATCAGCTTGGTTTCACCCTCTAATATCACCTCATTGCGATGGTAGACACCGGACGGCAAAAAGATAAGCTGACTTGCTGAAACCGTATGTTTCTGCCCATACATATGAGTGATGAGTTCTCCTTGCCTTACAAAGAGCAATTCGAAATCATACAGCCTTCTTTCCTCAAACCTGTATGGACCTAAACTTTGAAACTGAGCATAATGAACGCTAGGAGACCATTGTTCAAAAGGAGCTTTTCGCTGTTTAGGGAATTGGTTTGATTCTATCATCACGGCTGCTCCTTTCACTGATCAACAATTAGCTAATGATAAAGAAATCAGAATGTGCTGCTTCATCCTATCCGATTTCTCTGAGTATTAATTACTCATGATTATCTATTTCATTTGGCAGATTCAGAACAGGTACATCCAGGAAATTCTGAATGGCTAATGCACACGCTCCTAGAATCGATGAATTTCTTCCAAGAGTGGATATGGAGAGTTCCCGGTAATGGCTAATCTGTGAATTCAAATTTTGTTTTATTTTGTTAATGGAGTCTGGATAAATACGCAGCAATTCACTATCTACCACGATGACGTCTGGATTATAAATATTTATCATATTATTCAAACCAATCGAGAGATAATAGATAAATTGATCCATGATTTCAGCAACTTCCTCATCTTCTTCATTAACCCATTCCTGAATTTGTTTATAGGTAATAGGATAGAGGCCCTTTTTTTCGGACAAGCATGTCATGATATTAGATTCGGAGGCATATTTTTCCCAACAACCTTTGTTCCCGCAGTTGCAAGGTCTTCCGCCAGGCACAACAATCATATGCCCTATTTCTCCGGCGTACCCGTTATGTCCACGAAAGAATTTGTTGTTAATAATCATCCCGAGGCCAATACCCGAATGAAACGTCGTCGATAAAAGGTTGTCCGTATCATGATGGACATAGACTCTTTCAGCGAATGCGCTAAGATTTGAATTGTTCTCAAGATGAATCTCATAGCCCAGAGCCTTTTCTAGATCTTCTTTTAAATGAACGTCATTCCATCCGAGACGGGGGACGTAGTGAATCATTTCCTCATTAGAGACAAGACCGTGTACAGCAATCACTATGCCTACAATTCCATAACGGCTATTTATGTATTTTTCTTTGTAATCTGTGATGTGTTGAATGAGCAGGGCTAGAATTTCCGAATAGTCAGTAGTTTCGAGTTTTACCGTGTTTGTAGAGATAGGTCTACCGAGAAGATCTGAAATGGCAAAAGAAATCTGACCATAATCGAGGTCAATGCCTAGTGCATAACCCGCTCCAGCATTTAAAGAGAGCATAATCGGTTTACGTCCGACAGCATTGTGCTCCAAATGTGTCTCGACGAGTAATTCTTCTTCCAACAGGTCAGCTACCTGTACTGAGATCGTTGCTCTTGTTAACGCAACGGCTTTAGACAAATCTGCTCGTGATATCATTCCCTCTTTCACAATCTCCTTGATAATCAAAGAACGATTTATTTTCTTTATGTATGATGCATCACCCGTAATCATAAGTATCCTCCATTTGAGCAGTGGTTCTATTGCTCCTTTTGTTGCTATCTCCAATTATTATACTGCGCTAACATACATTTGACAAAACGATAGGGAATTGATATTTTATCTGTATAGTTAATTTGTTTATTAAACAAATTAACTATACATGAAATGTTAAAATAACAATATTTTATTCTTTTATTATGAAGTAGAAAGGAGTTTTTAAGTATGAAGAACTTTATGGATTCACATTTTTTACTGAATTCAGATACAGCCGTACAATTGTTCGAGAACGGCGCAGTGCAGTTGCCTATTTTTGATTTTCATTGTCATCTGAGCCCCCAGGAAATATGGGAGAACAAACCCTACGCTAACATTACTCAGCTATGGCTTGGTGGAGATCACTACAAATGGCGAGCGATGCGCATGCATGGAATCGGAGAAAAATATATTACAGGTGATGCGGATGACTGGGAGAAATTTCAGGCATGGGCAGAGACGGTACCCCATTTAATAGGAAATCCGATGTATCATTGGACTCATCTAGAACTTAAAACTTTCTTCGGAATAGAGAAAATTCTAAACCCTGAAAATGCACTTGAAATTTGGGAGGAATGTAATCGAAAATTATTACTTCCAGAATTCAGACCAAGAGCTTTCATTGCAAAATCGAATGTGAAATTCATAGGTACAACAGATGATCCGCTTTCCATGCTGGAATATCATGAAAAGTTAAATCAAGATGAGACCTTCGAGACGATTGTTGCACCAACGTTTCGACCGGATGGAGCACTTAATCTTGAATCCGCTTCCTTTGAGGCTTGGCTAGACAAATTGAAGAACATAACGGGACGTAATATCGACACATTAGATGAATTTGTAGCTGCGTTACAACAACGTGTGGATTATTTTCATGAACACGGAGGGCGCGCTTCTGATCACGATATTCAGAAGCTGGATTACGCAGAAATTTCCAAAGATGCAGCTGACGCCATTTTTAATAAAAGATTGCAAAATCAACCGATTAGTGATGCGGAAATCGATAACTATCGTTCTTACTTGCTCAAAGAACTAGGGAAAATGTATGCCGATAAACAGTGGGTCATGCAATTGCATATGGGAGCAATCCGCAATACGAATACGAAAATGAAAAAACTTCTCGGTACCGATACCGGATTTGATTCTGTGGGTGAAACTAATTTTGCAGCAGGGTTATCTCGCTTCTTGGATGCTCTTGACTTAGAGGATAAACTCCCAAGAACCGTTCTGTTTAATCTGAATCCCAAAGATAATGCCATATTTGCCGGTATGATGGGGAACTACTATGAAGAGGGGATCCCTGGGAAAATTCAGTTTGGGTCTGGATGGTGGTTCAATGACCATATTGATGGAATGGAAAAACAAATGAAAGATTTGGCAAACGTTGGCTTGCTTAGCCATTTTATCGGGATGCTTACCGATTCGCGAAGTTTTCTATCCTACGCACGTCATGAATATTTCCGCCGAATTCTATGCAATATGGTAGGTGATTGGGTAGAACAAGGGCTTATTCCAAGTGATATGCCTTTCCTTGAGAAGATGATTAAAAAAATCGGCTATTACAATGCAGAACAATATTTTCTACAAAGACAATAGATTCATATCATAAGAGGAGTGGCAACTATGTTATATCCAATCGTTACTGAAACTCGCAGCATTATTGATTTAAATGGAGTATGGGACTTTAAGCTAGACTTTGGCAAAGGCTTTCAAGAAAAATGGTATGAATCCAAATTAACAGACGCCTTGGTAATGGCAGTTCCTGCTTCTTTTAATGATATTGGTGTAAAGGCCGAAATCCGTGATCATGTCGGCTGGGTATGGTATGAAAGAGAATTTACGGTTCCTGATATTTTTTCTGCTGAACGTATTGTGTTGAGATTCGGTTCTGCCACGCATATGGCTAATGTATATGTGAATGGAGCGTTTGCGGCCGAACATAAGGGAGGATTTCTCCCTTTTGAGGTAGAGCTTAACGATAAGCTAAAGGCAGGGAAAAATCGTCTGACGGTAGCGCTAAACAATATCGTTGATTACTCTACCTTACCTGTTGGGATATATTCGGAAAGTGAACAACCGGGCATCGGTAAAAAAGTGAAGAATGAACCGAATTTTGATTTTTTCAATTATGCAGGTCTTCAGCGTCCTGTGAAAATCTATACAACACCGCATACTTACGTAAATGATGTTGAAATAGTAACAGCAATAGATGGATCAAACGGTAAAGTGAATTACGTTGTGAAAATCGTGAACGAAGCTGAGGTAAAAGTAACCGTTCTAGATGAGACAGGGAACACTGTTGCTGAAACCGAAGGACCTGAAGGAACAATGACACTTCGTGATGTCAGACTGTGGCAGCCTTTAAAAGCTTATCTCTATACACTCAAAATCGTGCTCGTTCAGGATGGAAGGACAGTCGATATTTATGAGCAGCCTTTTGGTGTGAGAACTGTTGAAGTGAAGAATGGTAAATTTCTGATTAACAACAAGCCTTTTTACTTTAAAGGGTTCGGAAAGCATGAAGATTCTCCTATTCACGGCAGAGGGTTTGATGAAGCTGCTAACGTCATAGATTTCAATTTGATGAAATGGATGGGAGCTAACTCCTTCCGTACTTCTCATTATCCGTATTCGGAAGAATTAATGCGTCTTGCTGATCGCGAAGGATTCGTTGTTATTGATGAAATTCCTGCTGTTGGACTTCATGTGAACTTTATGGTGATGTTATCGGGAGGAAAAGCTCATAAAAACACCTGGCAGGAGCTTCAGACTAGAGAACAACATGAGCAGGCGATTCGAGAATTGATCGCTCGTGATAAGAATCATCCCTCTGTTGTAATGTGGAATGTGGCTAACGAACCTGCCTCCGAGGAAGAAGGAGCCTATGAATACTTTAAACCGCTGGTTGAACTGATGAGAGAATTAGACCCACAAAAACGTCCAGTTACACTGGTAACTCATCTTGGCTCTACTCCAGATAGAGACAAAATTGCTGAACTGATCGATGTTCTGGCATTAAATCGTTACTATGGCTGGTATATCGATGGAGGAGACCTGGAATCTGCCAAAGTGAAGTTACGCGTGGAATTAAGTGACTGGCTCAAGCGCTGCCCTAACACTCCGGTTATAATGACCGAATACGGTGCGGATACGGTTGCCGGCTTCCACGATGTAGAACCTGTGATGTTCACTGAAGAGTATCAAGCAGCGTTTTACAAAGCAAATCACGAAGTGTTTGATGAATTCCCACATTTTATTGGTGAACAGGTCTGGAACTTTGCTGATTTCGCAACAAGTCAGGGAATTATTCGAGTGCAAGGGAACAAAAAAGGGATTTTCACCCGGGATCGCAAGCCTAAATATGCAGCCCATGAATTACGTAAGCGCTGGATAACCATTCCGGACTTTTATTACAAACAAGGCGAAAAATAAGAGGGTGTGCTTGCTGCATATGTCTATCCTAAATCAAATAGTAGACATTTTTTCACACGAAATGGATACAATAGACTATAAAAATAGTTATTATAGCGCTTACAAAAGTTGTTGACGCATACAAAAGATGATGGTATTCTACAGTAAGGATAATTGATTAGTTTAATAAACAAATTAATTATCCTTACATCATTACTTTTGAAAGGTGAGAAGAGTGAAAATAATGCCTTTCAATCGTTAGGGGGGAATAGACATGAATCCACAAACGGGTTTGGAAACTTCAAAGGGTTTAGAAACAAATCTGAAAAACAGAGCATTTGGCCTGAGAGATCAAATAGGTTATTTATTCGGTGATTTCGGCAATGATTTTTTCTTTATTCTTGTAAGCTCTTTCTTGATGGTGTTTTATACAGATGTGTTTGGAATTAGCGCGGCTGCCGTAGGTGGACTATTTCTTATCGCAAGGTTATGGGACGCTGTTGCAGATGTAACATGGGGGCGCTTTATTGACACAAGAAAGGCTAGTCCCAAAGGAAAGTTCAGACCATGGATATTCAGAATGTCCTTTCCTCTCGTAGTTTCAGGAGTATTCATGTTCGTTCATATTCCAGGGATGACAAATGGATTCTATCTGGCGTATGCTTTTGTGACTTATATACTCTGGGGAACGTTATATAGTACTGTGAATATTCCGTACGGGTCCATGGCTTCCGTAATAACCAGCGATCCAGTGGAACGTACTTCGTTGTCTACCTTCCGCACACTTGGGTCATCTCTCGCCGGTTTAATTATTAATGTGGTGGGACCGCTGATCATATTCGTAGACAATAAAGCAGACCCGAACCGAATTCTACTCACTGCTATTATTTTTGGAATACTCTCCATATCTTGTTATTTAGCATGCTATAGTCTATCAACTGAACGTGTTATTGCCCCAGAGGACAAAAAGGAAAAGACGAATCTCAAAGCTACGCTCAAAGGATTCACGAAAAACCAACCGCTAATCTGGATTCTTATTATTTCTTTAACTTTTATGGCTTGTTTTATGTTAATTGGTGCAGTTAATATCTATTTGTTCAAAGATTACTTTGGCAGTGCAACAGCGTTAAGTTTAGTAGGGCTGATCCAAACTGTAACCGTATTCATTGCTATGCCGTTAGTTAAACCTTTAGTTGCCAGATTCGGTAAAAAAGAAATCGCAGCAGCTGGTTTGCTGCTATCCGCAGCAGTATATGCTTTACTGTACTTTATATCTGATTTGAGCGTTAATCAGTTCATCGGGATCATGGCCGTTGCCCAATTTGGATACGCTTTCTTTAACTTGGTCATCTGGGCGTTTGTAACCGATGTGATCGATTATCATGAATACATAACGGGCCTGCGTGAAGACGGTACGGTATACTCCGTGTATTCTTTTGCTCGTAAAGTGGGACAAGCCATTGCCGGAGGACTTGGAGGTTTTGCGATTAGTGCGGTCGGATATAACGCTACCCTTAAAGCTCAGTCATCGGAAACGCTTCATGGAATTCATACATTGGCAACGCTAATACCTGCTGCAATCTTTTTTCTTTTATTTTTAATCCTTGTTTTCCTATATCCATTGAATAAAAAACGCACAATTCAGCTTACTGCCGATTTGGTGCAAAAGAGAAGCTCATAAAAAGCAACCAACTTAAATGTTAATTCTATTGTAAATGTTCTTTATTTTTGCGGAACTGTTTAGGGGTTATACCGTTCATTTTTTTAAAGACCTTAATGAAATAGTTGACATCGTTATAACCGACCATTTGGGCAATATCTGTGATGGATAAATTGTGATTTTCAAGCAGTTGTACAGCAGCCTTTATTCTCTGAAAGTTTATGTAATCGATAATGGATTGCCCCGTTTCTTGTTTAAACAGCCTGGAAAGCTCATACATGCTTAAAGAGATGGCTTGAGCAATCATTTCCAGGCTTAATTCTTCATCGAGATGTAACCGAATGTATTCAATCGCATTTCTTATCGGTGGACTATATGGTTTCAAAGCCAATTCTCTTACAATATCACAGTATTCATAATACATTTTCAGCTGAAGCTCAGATAGCTGCTGTACAGAAGCTGTCCTTTCGATTTGTATTGAGAACTTTTCCGAAATGCTATCGATATAAACAGGATGGACACCTCCTTTTTCCGCAGCTTTACGAAGTAAAGTGTTGGTTACAAAGGTTAAGTTCTTGCGTGATCTCAAGGGATCACTGGGAAATCGGTCAGGGATGCTATACCACGTTACATCATTTAGTAATTCCTCAAGTTTCTGCTTTTCTCCGTGTTCGATCGCTGACATCATTTTATTTTCATTCCGATATCTTTCTTCGATGACTGAAGGAGACAAATCTGTTTTGTCTTTGAGCTTATCAGAGAGCAGCAAGTTTTGGCTTCGAAAATCATAACTAATATGCTCGAATGCCGAATCGGAGTGATCCGTGAATTGTGAATTCTCCGCAAGGTAGGCTAGAAACTCTGAGATGTTGTTTACCTGCTGCACATCAATCAGCGGTAGTGATAAATAATATTGCTCCAATATAGGAAGTAGCCATATTGATAAATGATTATCAAACATAATGTCTTGCATCACAAGTGCTGCCGGATCTTCCAGCAAGTAAGGACCAACAATAATGCTGCCGAGATAACGGTTGCTATCGTATAAGTTGCAAGAAATAAAATTCAATTTATACGATGTGTTATGAATGATTATATGGGATGGTGAACTTAAAGGTTGGAGCTGAAGCTTCGTTCTAAGAAGCTCAAAATATCCTTTTAAAGGTTCAGGAACTTCTATATGCCCATACTCCCATGTAATTTGCTGACCGGACTGAACAAATACAGTATCGATGTTGGAATAGTTATAAGTGAATTTCAATAATTTTTGAAGCTGTTCCCATTCATCGTTAGCCACAATCTCACTCCTATATTTATATTTTGGGATGCTATATCTATTATTTTACTATTTTACACAAGATATTACGAGAATAATAAAGCGGTTTCAAATATACTAACGATATTCATAACAACTTATTTTGAACTCGCTAAGAGGAGGGAAGCGATTGTGTTCATTGAAAATCTAAACATCTCGGGCTTCTCTGATGAGATTTCAGCAGATTTTGATACGCAGCTTGAGGTCGTTTCGAAATTAGGGATGCATTACTTGTCATTGCGAGGAATCGACGGTAGAAATATCGGCGACTACACATTAGAGGAGATAGAATCGGATGTTTTACCAAGACTTAAAAAATTCGGTATAGGCGTATCTTCGATTGGTTCACCAATCGGGAAAATCTTCATTCAAGATGAAGATGCTTTTACGAATCAAAAAGAAATGTTAGATAGGCTCTGCCGAATCAGCAATCTGCTGGAGTGCAAGTATATCCGTATTTTCAGTTTTTATATTCCAAAAGGTGAGGATCCGGATCAGTACCGGGACGTTGTCATTCAAAAGATCAAGGAATTTACTACTATCGCGGAAGAATACAACATCATTCTGCTGCACGAGAATGAAAAGGATATTTTCGGTGATATTGCTAGACGCTGTGATGAAATGCTGAGTTCAGTGAATTCCAGATATTTTAAAGCCATTTTTGATTTTGCTAACTTCGTACAGTGTGGCGAGGATACCCAAGATTGCTACGATTTATTGAAAGATCAAATTGCTTATATTCATATCAAAGACGCAGTGAAGTCGGATAATCAGAACGTAGTATGCGGTACAGGAGAAGGACAAATTCAATCCATTCTCTCGCAAGCTCTTCGAAGTGGATATCAGGGATTCTTAACTTTAGAACCCCATTTGGTTCTATTCGATTCATTAAAAGATTTGGAACTAGACAAGGCAGAAGAGGTCATCAAGGACAACAAAGGACTGAATGGGGCCGAAGGATACAAGCTTCAGTATGAAGCTCTTTTACAAATACTTGAACATATAGAAAGTGAGGAAAAGAAAAAATGACAAAGGTTAGAATGGGGATCATCGGGGTTGGTGCTCAAGGTAGCGCATATGCTGGTTTTCTGTCTGAAGGAAAAGTGGAAAACATGGTACTTGGGGCGATTTGTGATATAGATCCAGCTAAAAAACAGTGGGCAGCTGAAAAGTATCCAGATGTTTCTTTCTATGACAACTATATTGCGATGATGGAGAGCGGTGATGTGGATGCTATCGTTACCTGTGTTCCTCACTACTTACATCCTGAAATGGGGATTGAAGCGTTAAAAAGAAATATTCACGCCTTAGTAGAAAAGCCAGCTGGTGTATATACGAAGCAGGTAAGAGAACTGAATGATTTTGCGGCAACAAAGCCCGAACTGGCCTTTGGAATCATGTTTAATCAAAGAACTAACCCACTATATCAGAAGCTGAAAGAAATTATTGATAACGGAGAAATCGGAGGAATTCGTCGCACGAACTGGATGATTACTACCTGGTGGAGACCGCAAGGATATTATGACCAAAGCGCTTGGAGAGCTACTTGGGAAGGCGAAGGCGGCGGAGTGTTAGTTAATCAAGCTCCACATCAACTCGACTTGTTGCAGTGGATCTGCGGAATGCCGAAGAAAGTATACTCGAATGTAAAATATGGATATCAAAGAAATATAGCCGTGGAAGATGAAGTTACGGTAATGCTGGATTATGGAAACGGTGCAACGGGTGTATTTGTTACCTGTACACATGATGTTATAGGTACAGACCGATTTGAAATTTTGGGTGATAAGGGCAAAATTGTCGTTGATGACAGCAAAAAAATTACGGTCAAACGCCTAATCAAGCCTGAGCGTGACATGAGCGATACGATGAGTATGGCAGATGTGATGAAGATATTTATGGGCGGTAACTCTTCTGAAATATTCAATGAAGAAGTTATTGAATTCGAAAGTGTCTGGGGAGCGCAGCATATAGCAGTGATGGAGAACTTTGCAGCTCATATCATAGACGGTACTCCTCTCTTAGCACCAGGGAGCGATGGCATTCATGGAGTTGCACTCGCCAATGCTATCCACTTATCCAGCTGGCTCGGGAAAGAAGTAGAGCTTCCGGTAGATGAAGATTTATATCTAGAAGAACTGAAGAAAAAAATCGAAGAAGAACAAAAACAACCTTTAACGAAGTAGTTCCTTACAATGAAACGTACCCATGGCAAGGGCAAGCGCTCGTTTTGAATCCGTTTTGAAAAGGAGATTTCCTTATGCTAAAGGCAGCTGTTATTGGGCTTGGCGATATTTCCATCATTCATATCCAGGCACTTCAGACAAATCCGGACATTAAGCTGGTTGCACTATGTGATATTGATGAATCTCTCGGGAAAACATTTAATGAGGTGAATTTCTATACCGATTATCAGGTCATGCTGGAAAAAGAAGATTTAGATTGTGTGCATATTTGCCTTCCACACCATCTTCACTACCCTGTAACCAAAGCTTGTATGGAAAAGGGGGTTCATGTGCTTCAGGAAAAACCGTTAGCGCTAAATCTTGAAGAGGCACTGGAGATGGAGAAGCTTGAAGCAAAGCATGAACAGGTCAAGGTATGCGTATGTCTTCAAAACCGTTTCAACGAGACATTTGAAAAGCTTCTGAATATCGTAGGTGGTAACGAGCATGGTCCAGTGGTTGGGATTAAAGGTGTAGTGGCATGGTATAGACCTCAAAACTATTATGAAACCAAGCCTTGGCGGGGCCGCATGAGTGAAGCAGGTGGAGGTGTGATGATTAATCAATCCATCCATACGTTAGATCACATGCAATTATTAGGTGGTAGTATTACATCGATTCGAGGATCGGCTGACCAACTCTTGGATTATGGAATCGAAGTTGAGGATACGGTTTCTGCTCATATCCGATTTGAAAACGGGGCGCGTGGGTTATTTTTTGCAACCGTTGCCAATGCGGGGAACTCCAGTGTTGAACTAGAAGTATGGTTTGAAAAGGTGAAATATACGATAAAGGATAGTCTGTTAATTAAGGAAGATGAGAGTGGTGAGAAAGAGGTGCTGGTGGAAGATTCAAAGCTTCCAGGCACAAAATTCTATTATGGAGCTAGCCATGCGTCACTTATCCATCATTTCTATGACTGTATAAGAAACGATTCTCAAGATTACATTCATATTCGTGATGCAGTCCAGTCCATAAGAATGATTGATGCGATTCACGAATCATCTGCACTAAAAAAAGAGATCTATTTGGAGGGGGAAGCTAGATGACAAGCGGTAAAATTGGTGTACAAATGTTCAACCTGAAAAACAAAATTGTGGAGATTGGTGTCTATGAGACGCTAAAAAAAGTAAAGGAGTTAGGCTATAGTGCTGTTGAAGTTACTCAGATTGTCATGAGCGAGGAGAACGTTGCGGAACTTAAGCGCGCTAGTGTTGATTTAGATATTCAAATCGTTTCCGTTTCTGCTCCGCTGGACACAATGCCTGGCATGCCAGGAGAATCACTAACTACCGATTTCGATAAAATAGTAACGGACTGCAAAACATTGAATTGCAATTATATCCGGATCGGCATGATGCCGATTACACTTATGGGAAATAAAGATAAGGTCATGGAATATATCCATCAAGCAGAGGAGATGGCCATCCGCCTAGCTGAACACGGTATTGAATTGTATTACCATAACCATCACATTGAGTTCGAGAGATATGACGGGGAGACGTTATTGGACATCATGAAGAATAATACTTCTAAGCTAGGTTTTGAATTAGATGTTCACTGGATCCAGCGTGGTGGGGAAAACCCGGTGAATGTAATTAAACGTTTTGCTGGTCGCGTGTCGTTGATACATCTGAAAGATTACAGAATCGGTCATTTAGATCTAAGTGACGATGACTTTAAGGATATGTCTAAATTTATGAATAAGTTCACGAATATCATTGAATTTGCCGAGCTTGGCGAAGGGAATTTGGATATTCAGGCCATTATCGAAGCCGGCCATGAGAGTGGTGTGGAGTACTTCTTGGTTGAGCAAGATGATACATATGGGAAAGATCCATTTGATTGCCTCAAGGTATCAGGAGACTATCTAAAACAGTTAGGTTATGCTAATTGGTTCTAATATGTAAACTACGATAACGAATAAAGCCAATGCACTAGGCTTTATTCGTTTTTTTGTTGGAAGAACGTTTACTTCTTGTTGTATCTCAGACGTAGCTCCGAACCTCCCAGAAAGCTTTTAATAACAAATGCACATGCTCCCATAACACATGCATGATCTCCTAACTCGGAAATACGTAACTCACAAGGCTGACTAATTTGCGAGATCAGAAGGGATTTTAGATGTGGTATAGAATCGGGATAATTTTTTAGTAACTGACTATTAAGAATCAAAACTTCTGGATTAAATAGATTAATCATATTGTTGAGTCCTGTGGCAATGTAGTTCAAATATATTTCTAACTCAGTAACCGTGATCGGGTCAGCTATTTGAATCCACTGTTCAACCTCCTGCAAACTGACTCGTTCCTTATCTTTCGTGATGGCCATTGTACGTAGAAAGCTAGATTCTGAGGCATATTGTTCCCAGCACCCGACATTTCCACAGCTGCAGGCTCTCCCATGAGGAACGATGATCATATGGCCGATCTCTCCCGCAAAACCATGATAACCTTTCAATATCTCTCCTTGAACCATCATCCCAAGCCCAATTCCTGAATGCAAGCTTAATGAAATCAAATTGTCACTTCGGTGATGCATGAAGACCGTTTCCCCATATGCGCTTAAATTTGCGTTGTTCTGAACATATATGTTAAGTCCTGTTGCACTTATGAGATCATCTTTTATATTTTTGTTGTGCCATTGATAGTGGAGGACATAACTAATTCCTTCAGAATTGTCTACAATTCCATGAATTCCAATGGCAGCTCCGATGAGTCCGTGTACCGTATGATCACAAGTCTTCTTATAGAGTTTTATTTGTTCCGCAAGGATTTCGAGTATTTCGTTGTAGGTAAGTGTTGTAACTTCAATCACTTGAGAACAAACAGGAACGCCAAGTAAATTGGATAGCACAAAAGAAATCTTTTCTCCATCAAGGTCGATACCTAGTGCATATCCAGCTTCTTCATTAAGGGAGAGGGAGATCGGCTTTCTGCCTGGATGATTGTGCTCCATGTGTGTTTCAATAATTAAACCTTCAGCGAGTAAATCGGCGGCCTGAACGGAAAGAGTTGATTTATTTAGCCCCGTTACTTTTGCTAAATCTGTCCTTGAAATGGAACCGTGTTCTATAATTTTGCTGACAATGAGGGCACGGTTCATTTGTTTGATAAAAGAAGAATCTCCGTAAATCATATAGCACCTCCTTAATTGATTGACGAACCCAAAGCATGATGTTATTATACAGTTAATTAGTTTGTATGGTAAACAAATTAATTGATATAACAAAAAAGTTAATCTATGCAGACAAGCAGACATAAAATGATATTTAATAGAAATATGAACATTCAATATAAGGAAGAGGAGTGAAGTAAGTATGGGGATTTTACAAGAGCTTCTAAAAAATATTCCGGTTCCAAAAATGGCAAAAGTAAAAGTGAATTTTGAGAACAATCAGATTGAAGACCTCGGTACCGAATTGCAAAAGAAGTTGGAAAGAGAAAAAATTCGGAAGAGCATTCAGCCTGGCATGGAAATTGCAATTGCGGTAGGTAGTAGGGGATTAGACCGACTGGTGGAGTTAACTGCCGTGACGGTGAAATTTTTGCAAGATGCCGGGGCAAAGCCTTTTATCGTGCCTAGTATGGGGAGTCATGGAGGAGCTACAGCAGAAGGGCAACGTGAAGTATTGGCTCATCTAGGGGTTACAGAAGAAAGTGTCAATTGTGAAATTCGTTCTTCGATGGAAGTTGTACAACTTGGAACGTTGCCTAATGGACTTCCCGTATACGTAGATAAACATGCAGCTAGTGCTGACGGCATCGTAGTCATTAATCGAGTGAAGCCTCATACCGCTTTTAGAGGAAGTGTTGAAAGCGGAATCATGAAGATGATCAGCATTGGACTCGGTAAGCAAAAAGGCGCAGAAGCTTGTCATCAGCTGGGATTTAAATATATGGCCGAAAATGTCCCAGCCATGGCGAAGATGATTATGGAGCAAAAGCCGATTTTGTTTGGGGTGGCAACGGTTGAAAATGCATTTGATAAAGTAGCTGTCATTGAGACACTAACACCGGAGGAAATTATCGAAAAAGAAGCCGGGCTTCAGGTGAAAGCAAAGGAAATGCTTCCTAAGTTGTTTTTTGACCAATTAGAAGTGCTTGTCATAGATCAGATCGGAAAAAACATAAGTGGAGACGGCATGGACCCGAATATTACGGGAAGGTATCCTACGCCTTACGCCTACGGAGGACCTGAGGTCAACAAGATTGTAGTGCTTGATTTGACTCCACAAACCGAAGGCAATGCAAACGGCGTTGGAACCGCGGATTTTACAACGCAAAGGCTCGTAGACAAGATGGATTTGGAAACGACCTATGCGAATGGATTAACTTCAACGGTCGTAGCCCCTACCAAAATTGCGACCACATTACCTAACGACCGAGAAACGATTCAGGCAGCAATCAAAACAAGCAATATTTTAGACTTTGATCAAGTCAAAATGGTTCGAATAAAAAATACGTTAGTGCTTAATGAAATCGAAGTGTCTGAGGCGTTGCTTGATGCAGTGAGACAGCATCCTCAAATGGAACTGGTCTCTGAACTATATGACATTTCTTTCGATAGCAAAGGAAATTTATTTTAAAACTAGGAGGAGTAAGTGATGACTAATTTATTTGATTTGACGGGGAAAACAGCAGTTGCAATTGGGGGGAATAGCGTGCTTGGCTCCGCCATGGCAGCGGGATTGGCTGAACAAGGTGCGAATGTTGCCATTGTGGGACGTAATTTAGAAAAAGCAGAAGAAGTAGTAAATACGATTATTAAAAATGGAGGGAAAGCCAAGGCTTTTCAAGCGAATGTCAGCTCTCGAGACTCTCTAATTCAAGTAGCTACGGCAATTGAGGAATGGGCAGGAGGCTGGGATATTCTGTTGAACGCTCCAGGTAAAAATAGCTCGACCCCGTTCTTCGAGCTAGAAATGGAAGAATGGGACGATATTATGGATGTGAATTTAAAGGGAATTGTACAAACTTGTCAAATCTTTGGAAAGAAGATGATTGAGCAGAAGCGGACTGGAAGCATCATTAACATCTCTTCTGTATCATCAACAACGCCTTTATCCAAAGTATTTACATATTCGGTTTCCAAAGCCGGATTAAACAGTGTCACTCAGTTCCTGGCGCGTGAATTCGCACTGGAAGGAATCCGTGTTAATGCCATTATTCCGGGATTTTTCCCAGCTGAGCAGAATCGTAAAATTCTGAGTCCAGAGCGAATAGATTCTATTATGAATCATACGCCGATGCAGCGTTTTGGTACACCAGAAGAACTGAAAGGTGCTGCAATCTGGCTTGCTTCTGAAAAGGCATCTAGTTTTGTAACCGGTACATTAATTCGTGTTGACGGTGGATTTGGAAGTATGACCATTTAAATTTCATTCAGTAAATGGATCTATTAATGGGAGGGATCACAAGTGATTCAAAATAAATATGACAGATTACAATCCATCCTTCGTGAAATGAAATCGGTAGTTGTCGCTTTCTCTGGTGGAGTTGACAGTACCTTTCTATTAAAAGCAGCTGTTGACACTTTGGGTGCCGATCATGTTCTTGCTGTTACAGCGGATTCAGAAACGTATCCTACCAGCGAATTAGAAGAAGCAAAAGAATTGGCCGCACTCATCGGTGTTAAACACCTAGTGATTGAAACTTCTGAGCTCGCTATCCCGGGTTATGCAGAGAACAATAAGAACCGCTGTTATTTTTGCAAGAGCAGCTTGTTTGACCATTTAATTCCGGTACTCGAGGAAAAGTCCTTTCAGAATATCATTTATGGCGTTATTGCTGATGATATGAATGAACACCGTCCAGGGATGCAGGCTGCCAAGGAAAGAGGCATTCGCGGTCCTCTTCTAGAAGCTGAATTGTTCAAAGCTGAGATCAGAGAGCTATCCAAAGAGCGGAATTTACCTACGTGGGAGAAACCTTCTTTTGCCTGTCTATCCTCAAGGATTGCCTATGGGGAGATGATTACGAACGAGAAGCTTAAAAAGGTAGAAAAGGCGGAAGCCTATTTAAAATCACTAGGTATCCGTCAGGTAAGAGTACGTACTCATCAGGAAATTGCTAGAATCGAAGTGGAGCCTCAAGATATGGAAACGGTTTTAAGACATCATCCTCTTATTGTGCAAGAGCTTCAAAGCTATGGATATAAATATGTTACGTTAGATTTGCTAGGATACAAGAGTGGAAGTATGAATAAGGTTCTTTCTATATAGACAGAAGGGAAGATACACATGCCTAGAGAGCTTGTAATTGGACTAGATATCGGTACGACCAGTGTGAAAGCCTGTGTGTTCCATATTCAGGGTGATTTAGTAGCGGAAGCCGAAGAAATGAATCGTTTTCATTATCCACAGCAGGGCTGGGCTGAACAAGATGCGATAGAGATTGAACGCTCCGCGGTGAGGGCAATTAGAGAAGCGGTAAGAAAAGCTGAAATTGGGAAGGATGAACTTATTTCTATTGGAATTTCCGCTGCCATGCACTCCCTTTTGATTGTAAACGAAGAAGGTATACCACTGTCTCCTGCGATCATATGGGCTGATGGAAGAAGCACCAATCAGGTAGATCAAATGTCTGAACAGATGAAAAAACATATCTATTCTCTTACTGGTACCCCAGTACATCCGATGACACCGTTTTTAAAGCTGTTATGGATGAAAGAAAGCGATTATGCACCATACCAGAATGCCGTTTCTTTCATGTCTATTAAAGAGTATTTAATATATTGTTGGTTTGGGGAGAAGATGATCGACTATTCGATGGCTTCCGCGACCGGATTGTATAACCCTTCAACACATGCGTGGGAAAAAGAGTTGTTACAAATGGCAGGTGTAACTGAAGAACAGTTATCAAAGGTCGTATCTCCAACAACCCAGATAAACGGCATTAAACCGGACATAGCGGAACAAATGGGTATCCATGTAGGACTTCCTTTTGTTATTGGGGCAGCTGACGGTCAACTGGCGAACTTAGGTATCGGGGCCTTGCTTCCAGGGGAAGTCGCTGTTTCGGTAGGTACTAGCGGAGCGATTAGACAATTTACTAATCACTCGAAGGTTAGCGATAAGCAGGAAACCTTTTGCTACTCTTTTATGGAAGATTCCTTTATTATCGGGGGACCTACCAACAACGGGGGGATTGTCCTACAATGGGTTAAGGATCTGCTCAATGACCAAGGGAGTTTTGAAAGTTTCCTACGTGAAGCAGAGCGGGTAGAACCCGGTGCGGAAGGACTTCTCTTCTTGCCGTATCTAAATGGAGAAAGAGCACCGGTTTGGAATCAACAGGCGAAAGGAAACTTCTATGGCTTGACGATCACACATAAAAAAGAACATTTTATACGTGCTGTGTTGGAAGGGATCACTTTTAATCTATATCAAATTGGTAGAGCACTCGAGGAAATTGCCGGAACTTCGCTAAAAATATATGTAAACGGTGGTTTATCCAGATCGCGACTGTGGCTGCAAATGATGGCCGATATTTTTGAAGCTGAAATCTATGTTTCAGAGAATCATCATAGTGCTGCTTGGGGCGCTGCTTGGACGGCAATGGTGTCTGTCGGACGGGTTACATCTTTTGAAGCAATTAAAGATAATATTCCGATGAGTACACCTGTGGTACCTAATCAGGAGAACAGCAAGCGGTATAAAGAGATCTATCATCACTATGAAACATTGGCAAATACGATAGCCAAATTGTTCTGATCGCAAGAACTGAAGCAAAGAGGTGAACGGAGTGCTAGAGAACATATTGAATCAAGTTAAAAATGGAGAACTAAGCGTGGCCGAAGCTCAGGAGCGACTAGCTGCTTTTGAAGACTTGGGCTTCGCAAAAGTGGATCATCATCGAAAAAAACGTCAAGGATTTCCTGAAATTGTTTATGGAGAAGGCAAAACATCCGAACAAATCAGTTCCATTGTCGAGTCTCTGCGTTCACAAAACAATCAGATACTTGTCACCAGAGTTTCTATGGACAAAGCTGAGAAGGTTCTGAAGATCATGCCTGATTTAATATATAACGAAGTAGCAAAAATCTTATATTGGAAATCTA
The DNA here is from genome assembly GCF_018310695.1 of Paenibacillus sp. Marseille-Q4541. Classification (GTDB taxonomy): domain Bacteria; phylum Bacillota; class Bacilli; order Paenibacillales; family Paenibacillaceae; genus Paenibacillus. Next base: position 160,487 of record NZ_JAGXCY010000003.1, read on the forward strand.
TCGAAACGGCAGATAAGAGACCCCAAGGATACATTGCCGTGATTGCTGCCGGAACCTCAGATATACGGGTCGCCGAAGAAGCAGCGGTCACAGCTGAGGTTCTTGGAAGCAACGTGCATCGTATTTATGATGTGGGTGTTGCCGGAATTCATCGTCTGCTGCATCATGCAGAGGAAATTCAGAACGCTGTGGTATCTGTAGTTGTTGCAGGTATGGAAGGTGCTCTTCCAAGTGTCGTCGGTGGATTAGTTGCTCATCCTGTCATCGCTGTTCCTACGAGTATTGGTTACGGAGCGAACTTCAACGGTTTATCTGCCCTCCTGACCATGTTAAATTCATGTGCTTCAGGCATCAGTGTTGTCAATATAGATAACGGATTTGGCGGAGGTTACAACGCTGCACTCATTCATAAGCTTATACAAAAGGGGCTATAAATTATGAAAACACTTTATCTGGATTGTTTCTCCGGAATTAGCGGTGACATGTTCATTGGAGCGCTGATCGATGCAGGGGCTGATCCCATCCACTTGAGAGAAGAGCTGAGCAAACTTCATATTGAAGATGAGTATGAATTAAAGTGGGAAAAGATCATAAAGAACGGAATCACTTGCACTAAATTTGATGTGATCTTGCTGGAAGATAAGAAAAAAGATGCTCACAACCATGCACATAGACATAATGATCTTGTGGATGGACAGAGCGATAAACATGAAGCTCACGACCATGGACATACGCATGAACATTCCCATACACACGAGCATCACGACCATAGACGCACGCATGAGCACGCCCATACCAACGATCATCACGATCATAGCCATACCCATGCGCATGAGCATCATCACCACGATCACAGGTCATATAAAGATATTGTCCGTTTAATTGAAGCGGCTGGATTATCAGAACGGGTGGAAAAAACGGCATTACAGATTTTCAAGAAAATCGGGGAAGCAGAAGGGCTTATTCATGGAATTCCACTGGAGCGAGTTCATTTCCATGAAGTGGGCGCAGTAGATTCTATTATTGATATTGTCGGAGCCGCTATCTTGATTCATCAATTAGGTATTGATACTGTGAAGTCTTCGCCAGTCCCTGTAGGGAAAGGGAAGATTCGTATCGATCATGGTATTTATCCCGTTCCTGCCCCTGCGACACTTGAAATGTTAAGAGGCATTCCTTTGGAGCAATCGGATATCAGAGCAGAACTTACAACACCGACTGGAGCTGCAATTATCGCAGTCCTGGCTGAGGAGTTTGGTTCTATTCCTTCTATGAACATTCAATCGATTGGATATGGAGCGGGAACAAAAACATTCCCAGATCAGCCCAACGCTTTGCGCGTTATTATCGGGGAATAAATGGAGCAGAGAGGAGCATGACTATGAAATCTCACCGTCCTCCTGATCATGAGCATACAGATACAGAAATGGTGAAAATGGAAGTGAATCTAGACGATATTCCCGGAGAATGGCTAGGGTATGTAATGGACATGCTGTTCGAGAACGGTGCTAATGATGTATTCTATACACCGATATTTATGAAGAAGAACAGACCAGGCACTCTGCTTCAACTGTTATGTTCATCGGCAAATGTTAGCAAAATGAAAGAGATATTATTTAAGGAAACGACAACGTTAGGCATTCGTTATTATCCGTTGACTGTACATAGACTGGAACGAAAGTTTGAACAGGTTGAAACCGAGTGGGGACCGGTCACCGTGAAAAAAGGGATCTATGCCGGTGACGTTGTCGAGTGGGCTCCTGAATATGAGGAATGTAAGCAGATCGCGATTTCAAATGGGATTCCTTTAAAAAAGGTTTACGATCATGTACGGAAGTTAACAGAAATAACAACTAGTAACGGTCCATTTGACTTTACTAAATGAGAGGAATACAATAGTTTGATGACTATCAAACAATACTCTTTTCAAAATGATGTAAAACGGGTTAAGATTTTCAAAGCATTAGCAGAAGTGAAACGAATCGAAATGATTCGTTATCTTCATCTCCATCGGGACAACAACACATGTGGATCTATCGGTGAATCTATGGGTATGGATAAATCGAATGTGTCTTATCATCTCAAGATTTTATATGAGGCTGATTTAGTCAGTGTCACACGTATGGGCCAGAATAAGATCAGTCAGCTTCGAGAAGATACGTTTACCGAATTTTTGCCGGGTTTCTTGGACAGCTTATAATTTGTCCGGAGACCCTTCATTTTTTGTTAATGATTTGAAAGTTTTATAACTATCAAACAATTGAGTTGTTGATATCATGGTCGTTAGATTTTTAAATGCAAGGGTAATAGGTAATGTAATATCAAAATAAAAACATGTAATGGAGTAGTGATCATATGAATCAGCAAAATAAAAATAGACAAGTCCTTTTAACTTCACGTCCAGTAGGTATGCCAACTCAGGATAATTTTGAGTTTAAAAATGTTTCCGTGGTTATGCCAGAAGAAGGACAAGTTGTGGTACGGACGTTATACTTATCAGTGGATCCTTACATGCGTGGAAGAATGAGTGATGCGAAATCGTATGTTCCGCCATTCCAGTTAAATGAAGTGATTACTGGTGGACTTGTGGGGGAAATTACGGAATCAAAATCAGACCAATTCAAAGCTGGAGACAAAGTGATTGGTATGTTGGGCTGGCAGCTATACAATACAGTGGAAGCTAAAAAAGTAACTAAAATCGATGAGAAGATTGCACCGGTATCTGCTTATTTAAGTGTACTTGGATTAACAGGTCTTACAGCTTACTTCGGTTTACTTGATATCGGTCAACCGAAAGAAGGAGAAACGGTCGTTGTGTCTGGAGCAGCAGGATCCGTGGGGATGTTTGTTGGACAGATCGCCAAAATCAAAGGAGCACGTGTTGTTGGGATTGCAGGTACCGATGAAAAATGCGATTATTTGAAGCGGGAACTTGGCTTTGATGCGGTTATTAACTATAAAACAACGAATAACTTAGGTCAGGATCTGGAAAATGCATGCCCTAATGGTGTGGATGTTTATTTTGATAATGTTGGCGGGACGATATCAGACGCTGTGATGAACTTACTTAATAATCATGCACGTATTCCACTCTGCGGTGCGATTTCATCCTACAACAGTACAGACGGAGACATGGGCCCACGTATTCAGACGAAATTAATCAAGACTCGTTCACTCATCCAAGGATTCGTCCTCAGTGACTATGCAGATCGGCAGTCGGAGGGGCTGCAAGAACTTGGAAAATGGCTGTCAGAGGGTAAGTTAAAGTACGAAGAAACGGTTGTTGAAGGATTTGATAACGTAATTGAAGCATTTTTACAATTGTTCCAAGGTGCGAATCTAGGTAAAATGCTCGTAAAAGTGAGTGAATAATCTTAGAGACAAAGGGTGCTAATATATAGATCATATTTTTTGAAAAAATAATTAGAGAATCCCCATCAGCTAATGATGGGGATTCTCTTTGTAATCAAACACACTCACAAGGAAAATGGGTTTGCTAAAAGTGATGATTTCGAATGTTTAAATGTGGTGTATACAAAGTCCATAACTTCACATTTGATGAGGAATTCTTGCAGAAAAATGATAAAGAATAGCGGTATGCTGCTATTTTTTGATAAAACAAGTTAGATAATTACTGTCTTTCATTGCCGAATACCTGTAAGCTAGGGTTATCTCTTAGGAGAATCGGTTAGCCTTGATGAATACATTAGATTTCACAATAAGGAGATGAAGATGTATGAAAAGAATCCCATTAAAAATGGTAAGAAAAGATTTGTTAGATATTCCACAATATACGCTTCCTGCTGGATACCGAATTCGGTTGTTTGAAAAGGGTGACGAACACAACTGGGCCAGGGTTGAAACAAGTGTAGATGAATTTAAAAATGAGGAAGCTGCACTAGAGCGCTTCAATAAAGAATTTGGACCCTATCTTGATGATATGGCGAAGCGGTGTGTTTTCATTGAGAATAAAGATGGTGAAGTGATTGCAACCACAACAGCATGGTATGGTGACTTACTTGGTGACGGAGAAATATCGGGTAGAATTCATTGGGTAGGGGTTACTCCGGAATACCAAGGACAAAAACTTGCAAAACCTCTACTCAGCACAGCTATGAATATATTAGCTGATCATCATTCAAAAGCTTATTTAACCTCCCAAACTACAAGTTATCAAGCAATCAATATGTATTTAAATTATGGTTTTGAACCTTTTATCACCGGTCCAACTTGTAATGAAGCATGGTCTTTGTTAGAAAATATTTTAAATAGAAAAATTTTAACGTAAGAAATTCAGAAGGTTCTCTTAACAATTTTGAGGGACAAAACCATAGAGTCATCAGAAGCCGCATCTATTGCGGCTTTTTTGGTTTGAAGGAAAGATATTATGATAGGCTTTTTTTGTAAAGTCACAGGGTTATTCATTCTTTTGCTGAACTATATAAGTGAGTTAGTAAACATGATTTAGCGGATTTTCAAAATTATAGTTGATCGAAAGGTGGTTATTTAGAATGGTTCATTTTGAAACTCGATGTTTAAGCTCACTGTCAAAGGTATTTGCAGATGAAGAATTAAAAGATACCGCATTTTCATCAGCCTCTGCGCTTAGAGGGGAAAGTTACTCCTTTCAAGTTGCATATCGGTGCAACAAACGTATTAAACCGCTGGGAATCAAGCTGGAAAGTACAATCGAAGGCAATGCCTATTATCGTCTAGTAGGATTATCTCCTTCTGATCTCCCTTGCTTTGATGACTTTGACGAAAATGTTCTTCGCACGACGCCTGGACAGTATCCCGATCCTTTATACACACCGGAATTAACGGAGGCAGCTGCGCTTCCTAATCAATGGCGTTCCGTTTGGGTTACGGTAGAAATTGACCCTAGTGCACTCGAGGGATCTCACTCCATCTCAGTCCAATTTGAAGATGAGAATAAGCAGACGCTGGGTCAGGAAGTATTTCATTTGACCATTATTCCGGCCTCGTTGCCGCCGCAACGCCTTCTTCATACCGAATGGTTTCATGCTGATTGCCTAGCCGAATATTATAAATGCCCAATTCTTAGCGAGGAACACTGGATGAGAATAGGTCAATTTATGCAAACGGCAGCCAAGCATGGCATGAATATGATGTTAACGCCGCTATTTACTTTACCTCTGGATACAGCAATAGGAGGAGAGAGACCGACTTTGCAGCTGGTTAAGGTCTTCAAGTCAGAAGAGCGGTACCATTTTGAATTCGATCTATTGAAACGATGGATTGAGTTATGTAGTATACATAAAATTCAGTATGTGGAGTTCTCCCATTTATTTACCCAGTGGGGTGCTGCGCATGCTCCAAAAATTATGGCGGATGTATCTGGAGAGTTAGTACAGATTTTCGGCTGGGAAACAGATAGCACAGGAGAGGAATATACATTGTTCCTGAACCAATTTCTCCCTGAGCTTGTTGCCTTTATTAAAGAAAATGAATTGACGGAACGTTGTTATTTCCACGTATCAGATGAACCTTATCTTGAGCATATGGACACGTTCAAGAAGGTAAGTCAGCTGATGAAAAGCCATTTAGACGGATTCCCTATTTTTGATGCTTTATCTAATTATGAGTTTTATACAAAAGGACTTGTTGAAACCCCAGTTGTCGCGACAGATCATATTGATGTATTTATCGAAAACGACGTTCAACCCTTATGGGCCTATTATTGTGTGTCTCAACGCCAGAAAGTATCGAATCGATTTTTCCATATGCCCTCTGCTCGAAACCGAGTGATCGGAATCCAGCTGTACAAATTTGCAATTCAGGGGTTTCTGCATTGGGGTTATAATTTTTATTTTTCACAATTTTCACGCAAACCTATTGATCCTTTTCAAGTGACAGATTCGGATCAAAGCTTCCCTTCTGGAGACCCGTTTATTGTATATCCTGGCCCAAGCGGCCCCATTGAGTCGATTAGACTGGAAGTGATGTTTGAGGCGATACAGGATATACGAGCACTTGAACTGTTAGAATCTTATATTGGAAAAGATCAGGTTATCCATCTGATCGAAGAGGGGTTAGATCGCCCCATTACATTTAGTGATTATCCTCATTCGCAGCAGTGGCTTCTCGAAGTTCGGAATAAAGTGAATCAAGCCATTTCTGAATCGGCAAACAAGTCGATACCCAATAACATAACAACATGAGTCGTAAAAGCTATGAATTGATATCCTCTTTTTAATTTGAAGTTAAAACTCAAGCAGGATTCTTATAGAGGTCAGCGAATTCATTAACACGTAAAGGAAGACATTACCGATTTAGGTATGCAAAGAACGATGCATACACTTGCTTTGCACAACTCGTCAGTCGATATGGAGGAGATAGGATCATGTCTTTTAAGAATGAGCAGTCATCAAGTCGTCCAAACATTATATTTATTCAGACAGATCAACAGAGAGTTGATACGCTTAAGAGTTATGGAGGGAATGTATGCCAAACCCCCCATCTGAATCAACTTGCTGAAGAAAGTGTTATTTTTGAGAACGCATACACGAGCTGCCCAGTGTGTACTCCGGCTCGGGCTTCGATGCAGACAGGGTTATACCCTTTTAAACATGGAATGCAGACGAACACTTATGGTATGGGCAGCATGGTTCATGAATTACCGGATACGCCGAGGCTTCTTAGCAGGCAATTGAAGGAGCAGGAATACCAGATCGGTTATACAGGCAAGTGGCATCTAGGCTTCGGGCCGGAGATGGGCAACTGGTTGCCAGATAACCTTGCTTATATCCGATTCCCTGATATTTCTGCAGGCAACCGCTCGTTACCTACTGACGTTGGCTATGAAGGCGACGATTTTGCAGGTCATGGCGGAGGAGGCATGAACTACCCGCAATTCAAACAATACTTGGAGGATAACGGACTTACCTGGAAGGAAGAGAATAAGATTAGTGGTCACTTTGAGTACCATTACGCTTCCGAATTGACCTCACCGATCGAGTCTACTGTAGAATATTATTTGACGGAACGGGCGATTCACTATATAGATCAGTTTCGTAAACAGGACGAACCTTTTTTCTTCTCATTAAACTTTTGGGGACCCCACGAGCCCTACATTGCACCGACACGCTTCCTAGACTTGTATCGAGATATGGAACTAGAACCGTGGCCGAACTTCTTCGATGATAATAAAGACAAACCGTCTATCCACCGCATCAAAAAAGGGAATACGACGGAATGGTCCGATTTCGAGCCCTATATTAAACATTATTATGCTGCCATGAGCAGCATTGACGAACAGATCGGGCGTCTGCTCCATTATTTAAAACAGCATGATCTGTATGACAATACGGTTATAATCTTTACTGCCGATCATGGGGAATCACTAGGAATTCACGGTGGATTGTGCGACAAATCGTTCTTCATGTATGAAGAAACTTGCCGTATCCCGCTTATCGTCAAACCAGCTGGTGATACGAAGGGGCAGCACAGGACAGAAGAAAGTTTTGTGGGTACTTGTGACATTCATGCGACGATTCTTGATCTCGCAGGTGTAGGGTCAATTCCGCAAGGATCGGATGGCAGATCGTTCCTCCCGATGCTTACTGGAGAGACTGTAGATGAATGGCCGGATAGTGTTGTGACCGAGGGTGCTGGCCTGGAGGCAGCTATGTTCACGCAGCGTATGATCCGCAAAGGTTCCTACAAATATGTGTTCAATTGTGGTGATATGGATGAGCTCTATCATCTGGAAAGTGATCCACACGAATTAACAAATCTCATTAATCATGTGGACTACAAGCAGACGCTATTCGATATGCGGCAATCCCTTGCTGACTGGATGGTTCTCCACCAGGATAACCTTCTCAAACAATTCAAACGGATGAGAATGGAGTAAAAGAGAAGAAGCGCAGATAGGCAGAGCTAGATCTTATGTTTAGATGAATACAAAAAAGCAATCAGTCATTTCTACGTTGAAATCGCTGATTGTTTTTTTTTATTCCATGAGAGATTTAGATCTTATAGTCTACTTCGGATTTCCTCCGCTATATTTAATCCGTGAAAACGTCCGTCTTCTATGTATACTCGATTTGTTATCCCGCCAGTAACGACTCCTGCTAAAAACACATTATGGACATTGGATTCGTAAGTATCTTTATTAAACGAGGGTACTAATGTTAAAGGATCAAATGTAATTCCAATACTTTCGAGTAAATCGACATCAGGTCGATAACCAATTAGGGAAAATACAAAGTCATTTGGAATTTGGACATCATGATCGTTGAGTGTACGAATTGTAATGGATGTTGAATCAATTTCTTTGATACTAGATTGAGGGTAAAATGTAATCTTACCTTTTTCTATTAAATTGCGCATGTCTGGAATCAAGTAAGGTTTGATCCCTTGTAATACAGTTTCTCCTCGATGAACGAGCGAAACATGTGCCCCTGAATGATAAAGGTCAATCGCGGCTTCAACAGCCGAATTTTTGCCTCCGATTACAGCTACATTTTGTCCATAGTAAGAGTGACCTTCTTTGTAGTAATACATTACCTTGGATAATTCCTCGCCGGTAACTCCATTTTTCTTAGGGTTGTCGAAAATTCCAGTGGCAAACACAATCATTCGTGCGTTATAGGTGGAAGTTATTCCTTTTGGATTAATAGTCTGTAATGTGAAAGAATTATCGTCTCTATGAATTTCAGTAACTTTTTGGAAACTCTTAATGTTCAGAGCTTGACGTTCAGTAACCACACGGTAGTATTTTAGAAGTTCAGTTCGAGTGGGGCGGATCTCCTTCGTAATAAACGGTATATTTCCGATTTCTAAACGATCTGAAGTACTGTAGAAACGCATATCGAGAGGACAATTCACAATTGAATTCACAACCGCTTCTTTTTCGAGAATTACATAAGAGATTCCTTTTTCTTGTAGTGAAAGAGCTGTAGACAATCCACATGGACCTCCACCAATGATAACAACGTCATACATATAAAATCCTCCAGTCATTCTACTTCATCAATGTATTCGTGTTACTAATTATACTTAATGTGTCACATAGAATCGACATTTTTAATTTGAGGAGGAGGAAAGCGCAGCAGGTTAACAGAACCTACTTCACGAAAGTAATATCAAAAGAGATTAGCTTATTCAGTTAGTAATGAAACGGAGGCAAAAATGGCTACTCATATTAGCAGGGAGCTATTAGTTAAGTCGGCAGCATCTTTTGGATTTGATGTGGAAACGTTGGTGTTTATCAGCAATTCTTGTAATGAGGTATTCCAATTCCAAAAGAGTGGTCTTCCACATATATTACGATTATCTGAGAAAACAGTAGATTATGTGGATAACATTAAAGCGGAGGTTCATTGGGTTCGATATTTGGCCGAAAACGGAGTACGTACTTCGTTGCCGATCACAACGACAGATGGACAGTTAACCGCTGTTTATCAAGAAAATGAAAAGTGGTATATAGCAACGGCTTTTCATATGGCACCAGGCAAGTTTTTTGATAGTGATCCAACGTTGTGGGGGCCATCCTTATTCAATAAATGGGGAGAGACAATGGGTGAAATGCACCGGCTTACAGAAACATACGATCCTATGGATTTCCGTTTAAAAAGGGAGAATTGGAGTGCGGCTAAAATCAATAATCCTTATCTTCAAGAAGGGGAATATAGATTTTTATTTGATAAGTTAACAGCGATTGAGGATTATATTTTATCCCTCCCCAAAGATCAGGAATCTTACGGATTAATCCATTATGATTTCCATCCCTATAACTTTCTAATAGATCAGGGGGATATTACGGTCTTTGACTTTGATGATTCAATTTATGGCTGGTTTGCGCTTGATATTGGTGTCGCAGCTACACATGCTGTGTGGTGGGGATCGCCGAACCAAGATCGTAAATCAAAACACGAGTTTGCAAAACAATTTTTGAATGAGTTTCTAACGGGATACGTGAAGCAAAACACCATAGATCATTATTGGAGTCAACAGATTCCTACTTTCATGGACTACAGGAATATGAGTTCCTTCTTCTGGTGGCTTAGTAGCTGGGATGGAAATGAAGATAGTCTATCCGTATTTCAGAAGGATGCCATTACTAATGGTGTAGCACTCATAAAAAAAGGGATGCCTTTTGACGGTTGTGACATCCAATTGTAATCGTAAACTCCAATAATAGCCTAATTGTTATTGGGGATGAATTATTTATACATAGATTAAAAAAAAGCACCCTTTGGGGGTGCTTAAATTAGAAAATATAAAGGAGTGTAACTCTTAACGTGCCGTTTTTCTGAAAGTTAAATTAGTGATGTTTGAAGTAAACTTTTTTAGCTAATTCTGTTGGTGAGAAACGATGAGCTGCAACTAGACGACCATTCACGTTTTTCCCCCAGCCAGAAACAAGGACATGTTTGCTGTGCGTTGTATACTCTACTTCAAATTGAACTAAGTTAGCAACATTAAGAATACGGAATCCAGATGCACCTGGAGCAAGTGTCAATGTTGTATTTGTAATCAATACTTTTTCTCCATTCAAACGGTACAATTTAATTCGTACTACGGCAGTAGTAGGCCCATTGTTTATTGCTTTAGCAAAAAACGTTCTGGATTCTCCAGGTACTGTGGCTAAATTAATAGCGTTCTCAACTGGACCAGTAGAATACTTTACTATTTTCATATAAAATCAACCTCCTTCGGGTGATAATATATAATATTCAATTGTTGAGAGATTGCTTGGGTGAATAGAGTTATGTTTCAGAAAAGGGCGATTGATAGATTCATAGAGTTACAAAATAGTATGATCTGCATTTTCACTAATGATTTTTTTGCGGAATTGGTTAGGCGAAATGTTTTTATAATGCTTGAATTGTTGAATGAAATAGCTAGAATTTGAGAACCCGACTTCGAGTGCGATTTCGGTCATGCTCATATCGGATGTCAGAAGCAACTTTTCCGCTTCGGTAATCCGGATGTAATTTAAATAAGTAGTAAATGTTTTTCCCATGATTGCTTTGAATCTCCGCGAAAAATAGCTATAGCTCAGGCTGCAAATACGGGCGGCCGTCTGGGCATTAATGTCAAACTTATAGTTATCGTCGATATACTCGAATACCTTTTGGAGCATCTGAATATCCATTTCCTTGAGCGAGTGGGTAACGTCCCAATGGGGGCGCTGATCTTGGGATGAACGTAATATCCATAAGAATACCCGACAGATCAGTGTACGCACAGCCAGTTCGAACCCGTAGCTTTTCGATGTGAATTCGTCATAGATCTCTTGTATGAGTTCAGGGAGTATGGTGTCTTTAATTTCCAATTGACTAAAGGAACGCCGACTTTTTGAATTTCCCATCGTGAAGGGAAGAACATATTTTGACTCGAAGATCGTTCTTGAGGTCGAGTACAAAATTTCTGGATCAAACTTGATCACGATATAAGATACACCCTCTTCATCCATAGCATATACGGAATGAGTTTCATGAGAATGAATCAGGATTAAATCCCCTTTGCTCAGGATATAGGATTCTCCACCCAAGAATACATTCGCCCTGCCGGATGTAAGATAGAGGATCTCGATATAAATATGCCAGTGAGCATTGACGATCCAACCTCTGTCATTACAAGAATGAATCATGCTTTCGAAAGGACATTGAATTGTACCGACTGAAGATCGGTTAGACTCATAATAAGGTTCTGTCATTTGAACACACTCCCGGTTATTGAATGACAAATATTTGATATATAAGAATAGGTTTATTGTATTACTTACTCACTGATTTTGGTATCTTTACTTGTATCACCGGAAGGAGGCAAACCATGGAGAATATAGCTTTGCAATTGTACTCAATTAAAGAACTAACGAGCACAGATTTTCTCGGCACATTGAAAAAGGTAGCTGACATTGGCTACGACGGTGTGGAGTTTGCTGGTTATTTTAACACGAGTTCTAAAGATGTTAGGAAGGCACTTGATGAGTATAGGCTGAAGGCTGCAGGAAGTCACATCGGGATTGGGGATCTTCAGGAAAATCTGGAGAAAATAATTGATTACTCGCTTGAAATTAATAGCGCTTACATCATATGTCCTGGTCTTCCGGATGAGATGAGAAATAGCAAGGACAGCTATAAACGAACCGCTGAGCAATTCAATCGAATTGGAGAGCAGTGCAAAAAAAATGGGATTCAGTTCGGTTATCACAATCATGGGATCGAATTTGAGAAATTTGATGGTGAATATGGACTGGATCTCTTAGTGCAGAACACAGATCCTGATCATTTATTCGTTGAACTGGATACATACTGGGTAGAGCAAGCGGGGCTGCGCGCTGTTGATTTTATCCATAAATATAAAGATCGCTGCTCTATTTTGCACATCAAAGATATGAAGAGTGAAGCTGACAAAAGAAATACAGAAATTGGTTCTGGCATCATGGATTTCAAAGCAATTACGGCTGCAGGTAAAAATTACAGTGTTCAATGGTTCACCGTTGAGCAGGAAGAATTTGAAATTCCTCAACTGGAAAGTATCGAGAAGAGCTTGAAATACTTAAAAGAAATTTTATAAATCATGAGAAGAGGAGAATGAAAAATGGGACAAAATTCAGAAAAAATTTTAAAAGTAGGTATTGTAGGTTGCGGAGGTATTGCAAACGGAAAGCATATTCCGAATCTTTCTGCTCAGAAAAACGTAGAGATCGTGGCACTTTGCGATATCATTGAAGAACGCGCTGTAGAATCAGCCAAAAAGATTGGTAATGATGACATTAAAATCTACACGGATTACAAAGAAATGCTGCAGGATGATAGTATTGATGTCGTTCATGTATGTACGCCAAATAAATCCCATTCCTTTATTACCATTGATGCGCTTGAATCAGGAAAGCATGTCATGTGTGAGAAACCGATGGCAAAAACAGCAAAAGAAGCAAGAGCGATGCTGGATGCCTCCAAGCGTACAGGAAAGAAACTTACGATCGGCTACGACAACCGCTATCGTCCTGATTCCTTGACACTCAAAAAAGTTTGCGAAAGAGGAGATCTAGGCGACATTTATTTTGCTAAAGCGCATGCGATTCGCAGACGTGCGGTTCCAACTTGGGGCGTGTTTCTTAACGAAGAAGAGCAAGGCGGCGGACCACTAATCGATATCGGTACACACGCACTCGATCTTACACTTTGGCTCATGGATAATTATAAAGTCAGCAGCGTTAAAGGGAACGTCTATCACAAACTGGGTAACAAAGAAAATGCAGCGAACGCTTTTGGTCCATGGGATCCGAAAGAGTTTACTGTAGAAGACTCTGCGTTCGGATTCATTACGATGGAGAATGGCGCAACGGTTACGCTGGAAGCTAGCTGGGCTCTGAATACATTAGATGTTGGTGAAGCTCAGGCTACTCTTTGCGGTACAGAAGGCGGAGCAGATATGAAGGATGGTCTTCGTATTAATGGAGAGGATCTTGGAAATCTGTATACGAAAACACCTGATCTGAAAACGGGCGGCGTAGCTTATTTCTCTGGTAATTCCGAAAGTCAGGCTGGCAGAGAATGCCGTATGTGGATTGAAAGTATTTTGAATGATACCGATCCTATGGTAAAACCAGAGCAAGCCCTTGTGGTGACTGAAATTCTTGAGGCGATTTACGAATCTGCACGTACAGGGAAAACCGTATATTTTGATGATAAACTTGTAGCTTCCCAAGTCTAATTTTTTTGAGCCAGGGGCAGTAATCAAGGAAAGTAGTTATATATCGAAGAAGCCAAGAATTCACAAACGTAAGTTTGTGGTTCTTGGCTTTTTTTACTATTACAGGTAGTTAGTAACGGAGGTCTAACACCACAAGGGAAAATAAAAATCTTGACTTTTAGATGAGATCATACAGGGGCTTGACAGCCGTGTGATATATTAAAAAAGATAGATTCACGGGAGTAAGAAGAAAAGTAATTAAAAACGGGAGGCTTCTAATGTTTCAGCATAATAATCAAATTTATACAGAAGTAAACTTTAGTACTCAAGATTTAAGATATGGTGAGCTAATAAGTTGTACATTTCATCGTTGTTCGTTTTCTAACGGGTCATTAGAGGAGATCACATCCAGCAACTGCCGTTTCATCGAGTGTGATTTTAGAGGCGCTTTGTTAAATGGTTCCATTCATAAAGAATCAGCCTTTGAAAATTGCAATTTTAATGGAGCAACTCTTTTTGTTTCGAAATTTGAAAATTGTAAAATGACAGGTTCGGATTTTAGTGGCTCCGATATGGATGGGATCACTATAATTGAAGGGGACTGGTCGTATACCAATTTGAGACAAACCCGTTTAGCGAAGCAAGGTTTACGAGGGGTTAAGTTTCATGAAGCAGATTTGTCAGGTGCTAATTTAGAAAAAGCGGATTTAAGAGATTGTGATCTGACGATGGCGGTGCTTTCCAAAGCGAAGATGCAGGGGGCTGATGTAAGAGGGGCAAAAATGGAAGGTGTAGATTTTAAAATGATCAACATTACGGGGATGAGAATGGATACGGATCAAGCTGTGTTGTTTTCGATTTCTCATGGAGCAAAGATAGGTTGATGAAAAAGCATATCGTCAAAAGTGGCCGCGTAAACCGTGGTCTTTTTATTTAGGATATAAGTTACCATGAATACAATACTCGCTTTCATCGTAAAAGTAACCGCCTTCAGTTGAAGGCGGTTGTTCAGCAGTTGTAATCCGGCATTTTACTATTTTTTAGCTAGCAGGTATCGAAATCCCCTTGTCTTTAACAAATCGAACAAATAAAAATCGAACAACCGGTCCCACAATAATGAGTTGCAGAGGTAAAGCAAAAATAAAGTTTTTGAAAACAAGAGAAAAGTACTGTTGGAATATGGATTCCCCAGTAAACCCATTATAGAAAAGGCTTGTTAATAGTCCATAAATCGACATAAAGAATACCATTCCAATTACTATAAAAAGAGCAAGTGAGACAATAACAATTCCTTTCTTCGATTTATCGAATGGTAATGTGAAAACAATTTTTTTTGCCACTGGACCGACAATAAAGTATTCCAATAAAAAAGCAGTGCAGTAACATAAAACAAACTGAGCTAGCAATGTTGGTATCGATATTGTACCAATCATGTCATTTGTATATAGATTATACAATGTCATGAATATGACCATCCCCAAACACATCATCAAGCCAAAAAATATTTCTTCTTTTTTCGTTGTTGGCATTTTCCATCATCCTTTCTGTTTACCTTTGCAATTATATAAATTGAGGAAGCCTCTTCATAAGTGAACATTGTGTGAACAATTAGAAATTGATTCTCCTATGTGATATCTTCCTTTCAACTCTACTGTTCGTTCATTCAACAAACCGGATAGAATTCCGTGGTATAATGAACAACTCGTATAATAAAGCTATGAAGTAAAATAATGTCGTACATATATTCGTTTGTAGGATAACAAAACATTGGTACATTATTGGTTGAGGAAAGGAATGTAATTATGAAGAAAGTCATCGTAATTGGATCGGGAATTCTAGGGGCATCGACGGCATACCAATTAACAAAAATGGGGGCTGAGGTGCTTCTTATAGATCGTAAAGATAGAGGACAGGCTACGGATGCAGCTGCTGGTATGATCTGTCCGTGGTTATCACAAAGGAGAAATCAAGCGTGGTATCGGTTGGCAAAGGCAGGTGCACGTTTTTATCCGGGACTCATTGATGAACTTATAAATGAAGGGGAAACGGAAACAGGTTATGCTAAAGTAGGTGCTCTTAGCATTCATCAAGATTTGGAGAAAGTCACGAAGATGGAGGAAAGGGCAAAGGTACGAAAAAAGGATGCGCCCGAGATCGGTGAAATTAGGCAGCTAGATGAAGAAGAAACGAATAGGTTATTTCCTCTACTGGTCGAAGGTTATCATTCTGTTCATATTAGCGGTGCTGCACGTATTGATGGTCGTGCGCTGCGTGATGCACTTATCCGATCAGCACAGAGAAATGGGGCTATTCTCATAAATGGCGATGCTGTCCTTCAATTTCAGTCGAACCGTGTAACAGGAGTAACGGTTGGTGCAGATCACTTTTCAGCTGACAAGGTCATCGTTTGTGCAGGTGCATGGGCTAATCAGTTGCTGCAGCCTTTAGGAATTCATTTTAAAGTGAGTTATCAAAAAGCACAGATTATGCATTTACAGGTTCATGATCGAGAAGATACGGGCTCCTGGCCCGTCATTATGCCACCTACCGATCAATATTTACTCTCTTTTGATAATCAGAAGATTGTTATAGGAGCGACCCATGAGAATGAGATCAAAGATTACGATACGAGAGTAACTCCAGGGGGAATGCAAGAGATCCTGAATAAAGGCTTAGAATTGTCACCTGGTCTAGCTGACAGCACTTTTCAAGAGGTAAGAGTGGGGTTCCGTCCCTTCACCCCCGGATTTCTTCCGGTGATCGGAGCTGTTCCTGAGTGGGATGGCCTGATCACAGCAAATGGTCTTGGTGCCTCCGGGTTAACGATGGGGCCATTTATAGGAAGCCAGCTGGCAAAGCTTGCACTTGATATGGAATTGGATATCGATATAAATGATTATGATATTCGAAAAGCAATGGATGAAAGCTGATCCATCCTATCCTGAGTCATCACAAAAAAGGTGAATGATATAAAGAAGACCCTCATCAACGAGGGTCTTTGTTTTTGTTGAGTAAAGTTACTGTACGTGATCCCATAATTTTCGGATAAGTTGCTGTAGATGGAGGGATTGTTTAAGCCGATCTCCTACTTCGATGATGCTTCCGTTCGGTTCAGCGTAGGTAATGGCGTAAGGTGGTGGTCCAAGCTCAATAACGACGGGGAATATCCCACTATCATAGGGTACTATTTCTGACCTTGAGATGGCATGTTTCATTGCTATCTCCCACCATTTTAAAAAATGAGGCAACATGGGATGTTGACCCTCTTCTCCAGGATCAATCTGAATCTGCTCTCCATTGGAGATGCGTGTATGAATACTGTAAATATTCGGAAGCAGCTGTTTAAGCCAGTTTTCAGCTTCTTCCGAGATCGTATGCAGCTCACCAGCAACAACATAATGAGAATAATCCATAGTAAGCGGGAGCGATGGCAGAGACTTGAGGAAGCTTGCGGTTCGCATCAAATCCTGTGTAATCGTTCCCCGGTGAGTCTCGACGTAAATCGGGATACCAGCCATAAGCGAAATATCATATATACCACTTAGGAGCTCAATAGCTGAATCTCCAACCAAAAAGGGACACATCACTTGAGCATTAATGTAGGATATACCTCCATATTGTGTAGCCTGGTTCACAAAAGCGCGCATCTCTTCAAGTGAAGACGGATAAGCATTCACACTTAAGGAGAGATCGTAATGTGCAAGGAGTTCCTGCCAAATCATCTTATCTTCTGGCCCGGGGACAAAGGCATTAATTCCGTCAAAGCCTTGTTCCGCAATCCATCTAAACTTTTGTTCTGTTGTTTTTATATACGAATTTGAATCCCCGGTGAGGTTGCCCATTCCCCACCAGGACATCTCCACGTTTAGTTTCTTCATCAAGAATTAATGCGGATAAACATTATCAAATTCAATACCGCAAGGGCCGCCATCCGGGTTTACCTCAAGGTCAATAGCAGTACCATCTGCGCGGAATAAAGGGCGATAATGTTGGCTGATATGAGTAGCAGATGCATTGGCATAATGGCATATGAATGCACGTCTAAATTGATCTTTTGTTTTGTTTCGGTACGAACCATGAATGAGATTGCCGTTAAAAAACAATACATCACCGCGATCCATGATGGCAGGTATGGCGGCTTCATCTTTAGGGGGCTTCACATAGTGTGTAGTAAAGGATTCATTCGAATCAGCAAGCTCAGGACACACGATCTCATATTCACTTGTTTTTGGAACTACGAGCAGTCCTCCGTTCTCCAGCGTAGCAGGGTCAATGGCAGTCCAAGCAGCTATGCAATTTCCAGGTTCGACTTGCAAGTAAAAATTATCTTGATGCAGTGCCTGACCACGGGAACCAGGTGGTTTGTAATAGTACATACTTTGCGCTGCCAATGCTTCTTCTCCATAAAGATCCTCAAGCACGTCAAGCACAGGTTTGTGTAGCATGTAAGCTTTGGCAGTATCATTGAAGCGGTGCGGATGCATGACCCGCGGGTAACGTTTTAAAGGATCGTCCGTAGATGCACTCATATCTGGTTCAAAATAACCGGGGACGACGCTTTTACTGATTTCATTAAAGGTATCGTCAATTCGTTGCAGGTCTTCTTCAGAATATAGGCCTTTTACGATGATATATCCTTCGGTTTGAAATTGGTTCAACTGTTCAAGGGTTAATGTTCTTAATGTTTCATTCATGTGTGATTCATCTCCTTTTAGGATGTAATTAATGGGTTGACATCAGTGTAAAGGAATACATAATGAAGAAGAAGTAGGATTTATGCTATAAACTACACGGATGCTGCTATAGTGTTTAAAATCGGAGGGTGGAGACATGGCGCCTCACATACGAACTGAAGATTATACCGCAACGAATTACGGCAATATTTTAAGTGGACATTTTATCGTGGACGATACCTATGGTCACAGCAGACCACAGGGAATGGGCGATTGGCTTATGGTGTATACACTGGAAGGACAGGGTTATTTCCGTACGCCAAGTGGTCTAAAAGAAATAAATCCAGGTGAGCTGGGGCTTTTGCGTGCTGGTGTGCCCCATGAGTATGGAACTATGCGTGGCCAGCACTGGAGCTTTGTATGGGTACATTTTCATAAACTCATGGAATTGAGCTATCTACCTCATCAAGAGGTGCTCATTGCTGGTGTTCCTGAAGGCTACTCTCAGCACCGGGTTGTGACGGCGTTTGAACATATCCTCTATCATGCAAGAGAGAGATCGGCGTATTGGTACGCGCTATGTGAGAACGCAATTCGTGAAATTATTTTACTGATGGCTCAGCAATTACAAACGAAGCGGGATCCCCGAATAGCCTCGATCCTTCAACAAATATCTCAGTCGATGAACAAAGAAATTCGAATCCAAGATTTGGCTCATAACGTTGGGTTATCTCCTTCTAGACTATCTCATCTTTTCAAGGGAGAAATGGGGGAAGGGATTATCGAGCATGTGAATCGAATGAGAATAAAGCAGGCTGCCTTACTTATGGAACATATGGGGAGAACGGCGACAGAAGCTGCACACGATGTTGGATTTAATAATTACAATCATTTTGCGGACCTGTTTCGTAAGCAACTGGGAGTAAGCCCGAGGTCATATAGAAAAGAGAAAGAAAAAGTGAAATATTTCAGTGATGAGTTCGCCATTAATAAGGAGGATGAAACGTGAACATCATTATGTTTGGAGCTACAGGAAGAGTGGGAACTCAGTTCATCGATACAGCACTGAGAGAGGGTCATTCGGTTAATGCTCTTGTAAGATCACCTGAAAAGCTTGGCGAATGGGCCGGACATCCCTTTGTGACTGTAATTCAGGGAGATGCGACTTCTCAGCTAGACATTCAGCGAGCCCTTTCTTCCGGAGGGGACGTAGTTGTCAGTACACTCGGAACAGGTGGCGGGAATGTGTTATCAACAGCTTTTCCTCTTCTGATTAATGCAATGGGGAAGTTTGGAATGAAACGACTCGTAACTGTAGGTACTGCAGGTATTCTAAATAGCAGGACAAAACCAGGATACCTGCGCTATCAATCGAGTGAGTCAAAGCGCAAGTTAACAAGAGCTGCCGAAGAGCATCATAGGGTGTTTGATCTACTCCAGCAATCGAACCTTGACTGGACACTGGTCTGTCCAACCTATTTGCCAGAAGGAAGTGCGAAGGGGAATTATCGAATTGAGAAAGATTTCTTGCCTGCGGATGGGAGCGAGATATCAACAGGGGATACTGCTTTATTTTTGTATGAACAAATCTTTAGTGACGCTTATATTCACGCTCGTGTAGGTATTACATATTAACATTAACGGTTTCAGAGATGGAAAGACATAAGGTATTAATTCTTAATCAAAAGATGACTAGTGCTTTAAAATTCACGTCCACTAATCGTCTCTTGATTAAAAAATGGCTACAAGTATTTGGGCGTAATTCTATATGACTTCAGTTAAATAAGTTGCAACTATTTTCTCATTTAACGCTGCCCATTCTGAGGAATTAGCTAGAAATGTGTTGATAGGTGGTTCGTGAAAGGCAACTTTTTTAACGATATCAGGATGGTCTTGTAAAGTTTCCATAGCAACGATTGCACCAGAACTACTGCCCAAGATGAATACTGGTTCATCACTAAGATGTTTAGCTAGAGCCGCCACATCACTCGCGTCAGTTTCAAGACGGTAAGAACTATGTGATTTATCTGCATCACTCGGTAATGGCTCTGTTAATACACTGTGTGAATAACCCCGGCGATCATAGGTTACTACCGTATATTTATCTTGCAATAATTTGGCAAGGCCTGCAAAAATGTCTGCAGTTTATTAAAAAGCGCGAATAATGGAATTGCCCCAGAATAAGTGGATTTTTAACATAACTTTGAGGAGAATATCGAACGACTAATTTCCCAATTTCTAATTCAAAGGTATAACCCAAATTCGCAGGTAACCGATGATTTCGTTTGCATAATAGAGAAAAGAAGCCATTCCCTACATTCAGTGGATGGCTTCTTTTTCTTTTGGGTCAGATGAAAATAGTTACATTCCGATTTGCCTTGCTACTCGATCTGCTAGTTCCGGGGATGCATTATACAAATAGCTTAACACGATACTTTGCGTTTCACGGGATATGGCTGAAAGATCCGTAGCTAGATTTTCAACTAGGTGTTCTTTCTGTTTTTGGGAAAGGGAAGCATAAAATTGCCCTGCTTGTGTAAAATCATCCTGCTTGGATAGATCGGATCTCTCCAAATGCCCCTCTACAAACCTTCCGTTTCCACTGGTTACAAGGGAAGCGGGAGTCCAGTTTTGCTGATGGTTAATAGGGATTTTACGAAAATCAGGCCCTATTCGCCTACGTTGTGAATCTGTATAAATATTAGCGCGTCCTTGCAGCATTTTATCATCCGACAATTCGGCACCTTCTAACAGGTTGGAAGGGGAGAATGCTATTTTTTCAACCTGTTCCATATAATCATCAGGATTTCGATTCAATACCATTCGCCCGACCGGCACCAGAGGGTATTGCTTTTCATTCCAAACTTTTGTATCATCCAGCGGATCGAAAGGAAGCTTTTTTTCATCACTAGGTTCCATCAGCTGCACATATAGTCCATATTCAACGGTTTTTCCCATTGCTAGGGTATCATACAGATCCTTACCAGCAATATCAGGATTCTCTCCGGCGAGCTTAGCCGCTTCATTCCGATCGATATATTGATCCCCGGCAAATGGAATCCAGTGGTATTTAATATAGTGACGGACACCCTGGGCATTTCTCCAAACATAGGTGTTCACACTATGACCCCGTATATGGCGCAGGCTTTTTACCGTGCCGATGTCCGAGTAAAGCCAAACAAGAAAATTGGTGGACTCAGGGGCCCTTGCAACAAAGCTCCAGAATCGTTCGGGATCAATCAGGTTATTTTTTGGAGAGGGTAGAAAGGCTTTAATGGATTCCGGAAAACGTATCGCGTCCCGCACCGAAAACACAGGAATATGATTACAAACCAGATCAAATACCCCATTTTCCGTATAAAATTTTGTGGCAAACCCACGCACATTTCGAGAAGTATCCGGAGTGCCTTTTGTGCTTACCGCAAGCGAAAATCTAACAGTGACGGGAACCTGATGCCCAGGAGTTTGTAAAAAGCTTAGTTTCGTATACTCAGACATGGAATGAACGGTCTCAAAGTAACCGAAGGCACCAAAGCCTTTTACGTGCACAGGTCTTTCAATAATTTTAGTATGTACAAATGTCTCCAGTGTTTCGTGCAACATATTATCCTGCTCAAGTAAAGGCCCTCTTTCACCAACGGTTTGCGAATGTAATTCGGCAGGTAGAACACTCGCCCATTTTTGGCTACCAGGGATTGGGTTTCTCTTATTCTGTGCAGAAGATCTTTGCAGCGTCACTCCTTTCGCTTTTATCTCTGACTCAAGTGTAGGATCATTGTTGTTTTTCAGTTCGACATTTTTCTGCAGTTGTTGCTCATTAATCGGAAGATTATTATCTTTCATCATTACCTCCTACATTATAGAAATCAATACCATTAGTTATATATTGTTTATGCGAGTTCGGCGCTGAATATGTCTATACCTCACGAACATGAAGAATCAAAATAGTTTTGCTTACATCAAACTAACAGGATAATAAAAACGTAATTTGACATATAAACCGTCCAGACGGTATAGTAAATCGAGAGGTGATGATAGTGAATCGTAATTCTAAACGTAATCTAATTTTATCGGCAGCTTCCTTAATCGTTAACAAACAAGGGGTAGAGAAGCTTACCCTTGAGGCAGTAGCCAAAGAAGCAGGTATAAGTAAGGGGGGATTACTCCACCATTTTCCGAATAAGGAAGCTTTGCTAAAAGCGATGGTGGAAGAGTTAACCAATGGCTTTGTTGCTGATGTTCAAAATAGGGCGAACGCTGACACGATCGAAAAAGGGAAGTGGAGCCGGGCCTATTTACAATCTACGCTTGGAGATTTAAAGGAAGAGACAAGTACAGCTCTCACTACATCCTTTTTTACAAACAAAGATTTACTTGGAGAACTTCAAAACCAGTATTCCATCTGGCAAAAAAACCTAGAAAATGATGGGATCGATCCGGTAGATGCTTCTATCATCAGATTAGTTGCTGATGGCTTATGGTTTTCTGAATTGTTTGGAATAGGAAAGATAGATGATGAATTACGAGAAAAAATAATCCATAAATTGCAGCTGATGACCAAATAGGAGGTTCCTAAATTTGAATCCATTTTTATTATTGGCGATTGCCATACTAAGTGAAGTATTTGGTAGCTCGATGCTTAAGGTATCCCAAGGATTTAAAAAGTTGTTTCCCTCTATAGGTGTAATCCTTGGAATGAGTGTAGCTTTCTATTGCTTATCTTTGGCTCTTACATCTATACCACTCGGAACGGCTTATGCCATATGGGCGGGCGCAGGTACTGCTTTAACCGCTTTAGTGGGTGTCGTTGTATATAAAGAAAATTTTAACGTCAAAAAAGGATTAGCTTTAGCCCTAATCATTGGCGGCGTAGTGATTTTAAAGCTCTCAACGGATGGTTCTCACTAGCCCTTAAAGTAATGGAGGAATGTTTTGTGAAAAGTTACATTGCTTTAGCAGTTGCGATTATTAGCGAGATATTTGGTACAACCATGCTTAAAATGTCTGAAGGATTTACCAATCTATTTCCTTCCCTCGGTGTCATTATTGGAATGGGATTGGCTTTCTACTGTCTGTCTTTATCTCTTAAATCGATACCACTTGGCATGGCTTATGCAATATGGTCAGGCGTAGGTACAGCATTAACCGCAGTCATTGGTATACTGCTCTGGGATGACCCTTTTAATTGGATTACTATTTTTAGTATAGCCATGATCATTGGAGGGGTCGTTTTGTTAAACTCTTCGAATCGCACTGAAAAAGTAGAGGGAACAGTGCTAACGATCCAAAATTCTAACATCGAATAAGAATACACAAATAAATGAATATATTGGTCTAAAATCTCAGGATGACCCCTACTTAGCAGACAGATTGTTCAGCTGTTTGTTAAGTAGGGGTTTTCCTCAGTTAAAACCACTTATTTAGGCAGGTGCAACTTACTATATATCGAAAAAAACCAGTGTCATTCTGGCCTTTTCTTCCAAATAAAGGGCGTATTGGTCATTAAGAAGTGAAAATAAAAAATTATGGAATATCAGGAATAGAACACAAGGATAGAACGGAAAAATACGATAGAACATCCCTTTACTCAAAAATTTATGGACAACAAGTTGAAATTTATTCAGCCCTCGGGAAACAACACTTCCTATCAAATTGAGTATCATCGCGAAGAAGATCTTGTTTCAAGTTCTTTATTAAGTGGAATGAAGCTTTCTCTATTTCAGCGAATTGCTGTAAAAGTCTTGAAATTAAATCCTACGTATGTACGTTGTATAGGGACCGTTACATTGACAGTCATTGAGAATGGAAAGCAACAGGTATATGAGCAGGAAGGTCTCTGGGAACAGATGTTTTTTGGGAAAAATAAGAGCGCAATAATTCAAGAAAGAACATTGTAGAAATCCTAAGTCTGAGTTCGAGCGAGAATAGAAACTTCTTTCTTTTTTGAGCGAACATTCAGCAACTGATCAAAACTCTCTTTATTTAAAATGTATTAAATAAATTATGGAGTGATTAATATGAAAGTACTTATTGTATTTGACCATCCGTACACAGCGACGGCTTTCGAAAATATTCCTCATCAGAGGAGCTTCTCAGCAGCATTACTGAATTCAGTTACCAAGGGTCTTCTTTCAGCGGGACACGAACTAGACCTTATTGACCTGCACGCAGACGGATTTAATCCTGTGATGTCAGCGGAAGAACTTGCAGCATGGAGACATAAAGAGACACTCGATCCTCTTACAAAAGATTATCAAAGAAGGATGTTCGAAGCGGATCATCTCATTTTTATATTCCCAATTTGGTGGGAATCGATGCCTGCATTAACGAAAGGATTTATAGATAAAGTGTTCGCTAAAGGGATCGTATATGAAGAGCCTAAAACAGGTAGACCTTTTGTAAGCAAGTTAAAGAAGCTTAAGGGTGTTTCGGTATTAACAGTAATGGCTACCCCAGGATTCGTGTATAGATGGATTTTTGGTAACCCAGTTACGAAAATGCTCTTTCGTGGAACATTCCGAAAAATGGGCTTCCATAAGTTGAAGTGGTATAACTACACTAGAATGGCTGATCGTTCGCTGGATGAAAGAACAAAGTATTTAGAAAAAACAGAGAAACGATTTGCGGCCCTTTAGTGTAAGTGGTCTACAACTTGGATGCATGATTTGACGAAGTAAAGATTCGCTTGATACAATGGCCCCATCAAATTGGAAAAGGATGAGGACGATGGTTCGTCGTTTGAAACGGTTTAAGAATGTTGCTACTGTATCAAGCTTCTAAGTAGAAAATGATTGATATTACTTAGAAGCGAGGGAAAAGCATGAAACAACATCGGTTTAATCACTGGTCTGAAATTAAGTACCTTAAGGATATTGTCACTAACCCCATGATTGAGGTAGGTGATTACTCCTACTACTCTGGTTATTACGATAATCATGATTTTGAAGATGGGTGTGTTAGATATCTTTGGGGAGATGACAAATCAAGAAAGTTATTTAACCCTATTAAAGATTATGGTTGGCATGTAGATAAATTGATTATAGGAAATTACGTATGCATTGCAAGTGGTGTAATTATATTAATGGGTGGAAATCACAATCATCATCCTGAATGGATTACTGTGTATCCGTTTGTGGACCAGATTGAAACCTCTTACGAGCCAAAAGGGGATACAATCATTGAAAGTGTTGCCTGGATTGGTATGAATGCAATGATTATGCCTGGTGTGAAAATAGGTGAAGGTGCCATTGTTGCGGCAGGATCGGTTGTCGTTAAAGATGTTCCACCCTATACGATCGTAGGCGGAAATCCTGCTAAAGAGATAAAGAAACGCTTTTCAGACAAAGAAATCGAAAAGTTAAAGGAAATGCGTTGGTTTGATTGGGAACGTGAGAAAATTGAACATGCTAGTCACATCCTATCAAGTTCTTCTATTCATCAATTATATGACTATTATCAAAAGGAAATAAAACCTTAAGATCACCTCATTTAATATATACGATTCAAGTTATTGAACTATAGGAAAACGTTTGTTTAATAAAGATGTGAAGGGCAGCCGTTCATGGAGAGCGGCTGCCTTTTGTTTATCTAATAGGCAGGATTGTTCCATAGTTTCAGTTGAATAAGAAGTGTATACTTAGTCGATTAGGTATTTGTCTGATGAAGTGCTGTGAAGAACAAAGAGATCATTTGAAGCACATTGACAGCGCGTATACAAATGCATACAATCAACAAAAAAAGAAAGTATGTATACAACTGAGACTGAAGATGGGGGACTACTAATGAAAAATGAAGAATTTAAGGAAATGAATAGAGAAGGACATCATCGTGATGAGCGCCACAAAGGAAGAGATGGTTCACAAGAACGGGGCGCAAAAACGTTCCGCAGGGGTAGAGCCATCGCTTTTTTAGATAGAATGAATGTTAAACGCTCAACCATTAAGGATCAGCTAGATAAACCTGAGTTTCAATCGATTCAACCGATTTTAGTTGGTGAATTAAAAGCGTTGGATATGGTAATTGACGAATTTATTCAACTGTTTGAAATACATGAGAATGAAACAACAGATCTACCCAAAACCTAAGATATTGCTACAGACTTGCGAGGTGAAATTTACATGCTGATATCAGAAGTAAGTAAAAAATTCGAGTTATCACAAGATACTCTCCGCTATTACGAACGCATCGGACTTATTCCTCGTGTGAATCGTAATAAAAGTGGAATTAGAGATTATACAGAAGAAGATTGCAGATGGGTTGAACATATCAAATGTATGCGAGGTGTAGGTCTTCCTGTTGAAACGTTAACGGAGTATGTTCAGCTTTACCAACAGGGTGATGAAACAATCGATGCTAGAAAGCAGCTGTTAATTAAACAACGTGAGGAACTCTCAAAGAGAATGAAAGAGATGGAGTCTGTGTTAGGACGCATGGATGACAAAATAGCAAGGTACGATCAGACAATAGTAAAATAACAATAAAAAAACAAACCACAGTGGACTTCATTATCCTTACTGCGGTTTGTTTTTTATTAGTATCTCTCTAGAACAAGATTCGTCTTGATGATTTATTCTTGGTCAGCACAGAGAGGCTCATGGGAGTTTTGTTGATAGTCCTCTAGGAAATCGATGAAACGCCTGCTCGTTGCAGATAGATAACGGTCCTGATTGGTCAGGACATATACCTGCCTTACAGGAATAGATTCTGGAATCGGCCACATTCGCAGCAAGCCTCGATCTACTTCAGATTGAACGGCCATTCGCGAGATAAAAGAAACATGTTCGCCCAGCATGACCGCCTGTTTGATAGCTTCCAGAGAATCTAACTCTAGTTTTGGGGAAGGATGAATACCTTGCTGTTCAAGCCACTGATCGGTTATGCGCCGAGTACTTGATGACTCACCATGTAAGACAAAGGTTGAAGAAGCAATCCATTCCGGGGACCATTCCGCTTGATTGGCACAAGGATGTGAAGGTGAACATATCAGTACGAGTTCGTCAGGGCAGATCGCTTTCGCTTTCAAAGGAGCCTGGTGAAAGGAACCGGTCGAAATGATACCGATATCAATCTCATGCGATTGCAGCATCCCAGTAATGACCGGGGCTGTTTTAACGGACAACGAAATGTGGATACGAGGATAGGCTTTGGTAAAAGCATCAATAACTGCAGGCAGGATATACGTAGCTGGTACATAACTCGCCCCGATGGATAATGTTCCTTGTCTCAGTGTATCGAACTCATTTACCACCCGCTGTGCTTCGGACGCCAGTGCATTTATTTTGGAAGCATAATGAAGCAAGGCAAACCCCGCATCGGTGAGAATAATTTTACCCATACGTGCATCGAACAATTTCACTCCAAAATCGCGTTCAAGATTTTTCATGTGAAAAGTGACTGTGGGCTGTTTTAGCCCAAGCAGATCAGCAACTGTAGTGATTTTATTATGCTTGTCCAGCAGTTCCACAATCTTAAGTTTTAATAAATTGAGATTCATCATCATAAATCCTCCCGCTTCTTTATTTCACTCGTCCTCTATATAGATTAAATCTATGAAGGTTAACGCTGTTCATTGAAAAAATTAATTTTCATTTTACAAAAGCATAATACTGGCTTTCATTCCCACAGGTAGACTGTTCTATGTAAGGACGTGCATGCAACATGACGTACGAATCAAATGCTGAAAAAGGAAGGGAATACATCGGATGGATTTGAACATTCGCGGCCTAGGGAAAAGCTTTGGTGAAAGTATTGCACTCCACAAGACCGATCTGAGTATAAGACAGGGGAAATTTACAACATTGCTTGGACCATCAGGTTGCGGCAAGACAACACTGCTACGCATGATCGCAGGTTTGGAGCGGCCGGATACAGGAGAAATTAGCTTTGGAGAAGATATCCTGTTCAGCCAGAAGAAAGAAGTTCCACCTCACAAGCGCGGATTCGGCATGGTGTTTCAAGACTTTGCGCTATGGCCGCATATGACTGTATTTGAGAATGTGGCATTTGGGATCAGAGCTGCTGGACGAAAGGATGGGATTCGAGAAAAGGTCATGGAGGCACTGGACAAGGTTAAGCTATCGGGTATGGAAGAACGTTATCCACACCAGTTATCTGGGGGGCAACAGCAGCGCGTTGCATTCGCAAGAGCGGTGGCTATAAGACCTCGACTCGTGCTGTTTGATGAACCTCTCAGTGCACTCGATGCTGTACTGCGTGATGAAATGCGCCTCGAGATGATGTATCTAGTGCGAGAAATGGGATTAACCGCTCTTTATGTAACACACGATCAGATCGAAGCCATGTCCATGTCGGACGAAGTGATTGTTATGCATAGCGGTAAGGTACTCCAGATCGGAACACCGGAGAACATTTACAATCTACCCAATCACCCATTCGTGGCTCGTTTTATTGGAAAATCTAACTGGTTAGCTGGCGGAGTATCAATGTTCAGACCCGAACATATCGTGTTCAGTCCGGGAGGGCAGGAGTCCCAGGAGTCTTATTCCTACAGTGCCATAGTTACACAAGTCAGCTATGTTGGAGATCGCTATGAGGTGAGGTTACATACGGACGAGGTTCGTGAGCATTGGCTCGCTTATTATCCTGAGCGATTACGCGAAGGTACGAAAGTAACCGTCTACGTACCGAAACAACACCTTCATCAGGTTGGAGAGAGCTTGAAAGACTAATTTACAAACAAACCAAGGGGGATTTGAAGATGATCATTACGAAACACAATTCATGGAAAAAGGGAGCTTCTCTTGTTCTGACATTGACACTTGGAGTTGCTCTAGCTGGATGTGGAAGCGGCCAAGGGAAGGTCGATACCGCTGCAGCAGGTGGGGGGAATCAAACGGTTGCGACTTCGGACAATACACTTACCGTGTATACAGCAGGTCCAGAAGGGCTCGCAAACAAGCTCATCGAGGAATTCCAATCTCAATCCGGCATTAAAATAGAAATGTTCCAGGGAACTACGGGTAAGATTCTGGCCCGTATGGAAGCAGAAAAGTCCAATCCGGTAGCGGATGTCGTTATTTTAGCCTCGCTTCCTTCAGCCCAAGGTCTAAAGAACGAAGGGTTAACACTCCCTTATCCGGAAGCTCAAAATGCAGACAAACTGAATAAGGATTGGTCTGATCCAGAAGGTAACTACTTTAGCACCAGTGCATCGGCACTTGGTATTGCCTATAATACAAATTTGGTGACCACACCACCAACATCATGGAGCGACCTCATGAAACCAGAATATAAAGACCAAATCAACATTCCCGATCCAACACTGTCCGGTTCAGCACTTGACTTTATTACAGGTTACCTTAGTGATAAAGGCGAAGGCGGTTGGTCTTTATTCGAACAATATAAGGACAATGGTGTAGCCATGGCGGGAGCTAATCAGGAAGCACTTGATCCTGTCATTACTGGCGCTAAGAGCATGGTTGCTGGAGCAGTAGATTACATGACTTACAAAGCGAAGGAGAAAGGTGAACCGATCGATATTATCTACCCTGAAGAAGGTACAGTTATCAGTCCAAGGCCAGCAGCAATTCTTAAATCTACTAAGCATGAAGAGAACGCAAAGGCGTTCATCGATTACCTGCTTTCGGACTCGGCACAGAAATTAGTTTCTGATGCTGCACTGCTTCCAGGACGTACGGATATTAAAGCAGAAAATCGTGCTAATCTGGATGAGATCCCGCTGCTCAAGACGGACTGGAATTGGATGGGCGAGCAAGGGGCAGACGTAGCCGATCAATTTACGAAGCTGTTTAAATAAGATGAATCATTTCTTTTCTCAGCGTCAATTCAAAATCTGGTCAATGGCACTCGCCCTTCTGGTCCTAATTCTTCTCATTGTGGTGCCATTGGCTGAAATCTTCATCCAAAGCGTTTATCGAGAGGGTCAGTTGCAGTGGTCTGCCCCCTTTAAAACGCTGGCAGATTCCGGCATCGTGAGAGTACTTTCATCCTCTATGTTGCTGGGGGTATGTGTAGTTCTGGGAACAACTGTGTTAGCATTGCCCCTTGCTTGGGTGATGGTGAGATCACGACTTGGACGCTGGCAGTGGCTAGAAATTGTGTTCCTTATCCCTTTCATGACACCACCTTACATCGGTTCGATGGGCTGGATTCTGTTCATGCAAAAAAACGGTTATCTGCAGCAGTTAGCACCTAGTCTCTCTGGAGTGGGTGAAGCATTTTTTTCCTTTGGCGGGATGGTTGCGATCATGAGTCTGCATCTTTATCCGTTCTTGTATTTGCTGCTACGAGGAGCGTTAGAACGAATTGGTGGAAACTTGGAAGAAGCGGGTGCAGTTATGGGGGCATCCTTTACCTACCGTTTTCGCCGGATTGTTGCTCCACTTTTACTGTCAGCCTTTGGTATGGGAGCGATGCTCGTATTTGTCAAAACGATAGCAGAATTCGGAACACCGGTCACGTTCGGAAAACGCATCGGTTATGAAGTGATGACGTCAGAAATTCATAAGTACATCTCCAGTTGGCCAATTGATTTTGGTAAAGCAACAACGTTATCTTCCGTACTTCTAACTGCCTGTCTATTGGTATGGTACGCCCAGTCTCTGTTGAATCGTAAATATACATATGGACTGGTCGGCGGGAAGGGAGTGCGTCGTTCTACGATAAGTAGCAACAGGTGGTTACACTGGATAGGGGGGATTTATGTTATCCTTCTTCTCATCTTATCGATAGGCATTCCTTACTTCTCCATTGTGGCAGCCTCTACGATGAAGCTGCGCGGAGTTGGACTCGCATGGAATAATTTTACGCTTGATTACTACAAGGAGCTGCTGAGCTTACATTCACCCAGCATGAAGGCGCTGATGAATAGCTTATGGCTGTCTTTAACTGCTTCCACCATTGCTGTACTGCTCGGCACCTGGTTTGCGCTAGTTATCCAGAAGTCCCGAACCCGATTGCAGCGAATGACCGACTTATTTAGTCTTTTGCCGAACACTGTACCTGGGATTGTACTGGTTGTAGGTCTTATCCTATTATGGAATTCTCCATGGATGCCGATCCCGCTCTATAACACTTATGGGATGGTCATACTCACCTACGTAGTATTGTTCATTCCTTATACGGTACAGTATGTCAAAAGCGCTTTTACCCAAATTGACCCTTCCCTGTTTCAAGCTGGACAAGTGTTTGGCGGGAAACCGGTATACATTTTTATCCGAGTACTTCTTCCGCTTATCATGCCGGGAATGTTGGCCGGATGGATGATGACATTTACGATTTCCTCTCGTGAACTTGTCGGTTCCCTGCTGATCTTGCCACCATCTGTCAAAACTTCAGCCACATATATTTATGCCCAATTTGAACAGGGACAAGTTTCACTCGGCATGGCAATGGCTGTTGTTTCCGTTGGGCTGACAACTCTTCTACTCATATTACTGGAAGTTGTGGGATCAAGAAGGAAGTGGGACTCACAATGATCAATTTAAATGTATGGGGCGGGGCAGGAGAGCATGGACGTTCCTGCTACGTACTTACAGGAGAAAAGCATCAAATCATGCTTGACTGTGGAATCAAAAAGGAGGGTACGGGTCAGTATCCATTGTTTGATCCTAATATCATTCCGGGGCTAACGGCGGTATTCCTATCGCATGCGCATGAAGATCATTCCATGGCGCTACCCTTGCTATACAAACATGGTTATTCAGGAGAGATCTGGACAACAAAACCTACCGCTTCTCAGCTCAGTCTATATTTCTCCAATTGGAAGAGGTATGTAGCAAGTAAAGGCGGGGATCTTCCCTATGATGAAATCCACATTTCAGCCATGCGTTTCCGTTTCCTGGAGGACGAAATAAAAGCAGGGGATTGGCTCGAACTTGAAAAAGGACTTCAAATTCAATGGGGGCGAAGCGGTCATATGATCGGTTCTGTATGGATGAAATTCCAGATGGAAGACCGCCACCTTTTTTTCTCAGGAGACTTCAGTCGCGAATCCCTTCTTTTAGATATAGATCCTCCCAGAGAGACTTTACCTGTTGAAATAGCTGAGAATGGCAGGCATAGACGAAAGACATCTTTATCCATCATAGATAACGCGTATGGCATGAATGGGGAATCGCAGGATCAAAAATTGATCCTACTTCGCGAGTTTGTGTTAAATGTCCTGGGCAGAGGTGGCCATGTATTGTTGCCGGTTCCCGCATTTGGCCGTGGTCAGGAACTTTTGATCTGGGCATTACGTGTATTTCCAGAACAAAAAATACTGGCCGAACAAGAAATTTGGGATGGTCTCCTTCAGATGACAGCGTGGCAAGATTGGCTCAGGCCAAAAGCAATTCGTCAGATTGCATCGGCCCTTCATTCCTCGCAAGTTTATGTCCCGGGAAATGAGGAAGACAGACGTTCCCTATTGAGGGAGAAGGAAGCATTGATCATTTTTACGACGGATGGAATGATGGAGTCGCCTCGTGCAAGGTGGTATGCTAGACGTCTTGCAGAGTCGAGAAACCACGCAATTATTGTTACGGGTCATGCTAGTGAAGGAACTTATG
The DNA here is from genome assembly GCF_018310695.1 of Paenibacillus sp. Marseille-Q4541. Classification (GTDB taxonomy): domain Bacteria; phylum Bacillota; class Bacilli; order Paenibacillales; family Paenibacillaceae; genus Paenibacillus. Next base: position 193,365 of record NZ_JAGXCY010000003.1, read on the forward strand.
CCCAGAGGCTACTTAAAGGAGAGACTGAGGATTCGGGGTCCGAAGTGGTACAAATGGGATTCAAAATTCATCAGGGGCTTCACGACGTAAGGCAAATGATGAATGAGGTTCCAAGCTGCAAAACGGTTCTGGTTCATGCACCAAAATCTGAAACGGACCGTGTGATTGCTAACTTGGCTCTTGATGGGTATGAAGGAGTGTATTCGCTTGAACCAGGAGCAGTCTTTCGTATATAAAATACATGAAGTAAATCAACCCCACTTTATCAAGTCAACAGCATAGTATCATAAGAAGTCGCCCTATTGGCGACTTTTTTTGTACTGTCGCACGGTGCTTGGTTCGTTTGATTATTTTTTTCGTACACAAATGTTCACTTTATCCAATACTTCATAGCTATATGGAGCTATATCAAATCAATAGAGTGAAAACGTATAATGAATTCAAAAAAAAGGAAATGGACTGGGGTTAAATATAAGTCGAATTCAAAAATAGGGAGGTAACATGAAGACACGATTTCAAATGAAGAACGAGTACCGCATGTATGGGGCTTGGATTGTATCTATGGCAGCTACGTTAGGAAGTCTTTATTTTAGTGAGATTAAAGGATACGATCCATGCGATTTATGCTGGTTTCAACGTATCTTTATGTATCCTTTAACGATTGTACTTGCGATAGCTTGCTACCACAAAGACTATACTGTTACTCGATATGTGCTTCCGCTTTCTATCATTGGGGGATCTATTTCACTATTTCATATTTTATATCAACAATTTCATTCGTGGTTTGCTGATCAGTCTATCGTTGCTTGCGGACCAACTCCATGTACAACAAACTATTTTGCATGGTTTGGCTTTATTACGATACCTGTGTTGGCACTTACAGCTTTTACACTGATCACTGTTCTTTTATTGAAACTTCCTAAAGATAAGGTTACTAGTGAAAATTAATTTTTGAAATACCGACGGAATTCAAAAAAATCTGCCTTCTCTTTTATAGTATAATGATTACTTCAATATGCAATGTGAAAAGGGAAAGAGGGAACGGATTGCCTACTATACTGGTTGCAGACGACGATGCGAACATTCGCGAACTCGTCTGTTTATTTCTTCGCAACGACGGATTTGTAACAGCCGAAGCCGCAGACGGTAAGGAAGCACTTGCCGTCTACGCTTCACAGCATGTCGATCTTGTCGTGCTCGATATTATGATGCCGATTATGGACGGTTGGACATTGTGCAAAGAACTCCGACGAGCCAATCCTGATCTTCCGCTACTTCTGCTGACTGCAAGGGGTGAAACATGGGAGAAGGTGAAAGGATTCGAACTTGGAACAGATGATTATTTAACGAAGCCATTCGATCCATTGGAGTTAACCGTTCGAGTTAGGGCACTATTGAAACGATATCGGATTGGCTCCACACAGACGGTCCGGTTTGGCAACGTCATTCTTGATCGGCAAACGTATAAGGTGACGAGAGGGGCAGATTCGCTAACGTTGCCGCTCAAGGAGTTTGAATTACTATATAAGCTCGCAAGTACACCTGGGCAAGTCTATACGCGCGAGCAATTGATTGATCAAATTTGGGGGATCGATTACGCAGGTGATGAGCGAACGATAGATGTTCATATTAAGCGCCTGCGTGAACGCTTTGCGGATACTCCTGATTTTCGTATCGAAACCGTTCGTGGTCTTGGCTACCGGCTAGAGGTACAGTAATGATCAGATCCTTATACATACGAGTTGTACTGACCTTTCTGGTCTCCGTAATTGGGGGCACGATCATTGCTTTTTTTGTGGCAACTTGGATATATGAAGATCAATTGAATGAAAACTTGCAAGTTACTTTACTGGATTTTGGACAGGATATTGTTCAGATTTACGAGACCTTTCCTTTCGCTGAAGCGGAATCGTACGTAAGGGAGATGAAACAGCTCAATTCCTATCATATTCGAATTTACGAAGAGACGGGTCAGTTCCGTTCTTATGGATCACTTAAAGGAAAGGATCCCTCCGTTGTGACGATGGAACAAGTGAAGAAAGTACTGGGCGGGGAAATTTCTCAAACGAGAACGAATGGTATTGATCCAATCGTCTTAGGTCTCCCAATGCAAACGGAAAAGGGAGCGAAAGCGATGTTTGTAGAGGCGGTCGCGCCTTCTTCCTCCACATTTTTAATCAAGTGGATTATTAATTTTTTGACCTATTCGTTGATAGCGGGAAGTTTACTAATTCTCGTTGCTGCCATGTTTCTAATAAGACCGATCAAAAAGCTGACACAAGCGACCAGGCGAATAGCAGCTGGAGATTTTAACGTTAAACTGAATATTAAACAAAAGGGTGAACTCGGTACTTTGGCTCGCAGCTTCGAAGACATGATGTACGATCTCCAGCAACTTGAGCAGATGCGAAGAGACTTTGTAACCAATGTGTCGCACGAAGTTCAGTCGCCACTCACCTCGATATCCGGTTATGCAATGGCGCTCAAGCAAGTTAACCTCTCAGATCACGACCGAAGCCGCTATCTTGATATTATCATCGCCGAAGCGAAACGGATGTCCAAAATGAGCGATAGCCTGCTACAGCTGAGTTTGCTTGAATCGCAATCACAGCATCTACGAATCGTCACTTTCAGCCTTGATGAACAGATCAGAAGGGTTATCGTGGCGCTCCAGCCGCTATGGTCGCCTCGCAACATCCATTTCGACCTTAATTTGAGAGCAGTTATGCTATCGGCTGATCCTGACCAGCTGAATCAAGTATGGACCAATATCATTAGCAATAGCATTAAATTTTCCGAGGATGGCGGCTCTATTAACATTAGCATCAAACAAGATATTAACAACGTGACTATCCAGATATCGGATACGGGGATTGGTATTTCACTTGAGGATCAAAAGCGTATATTTGAGCGTTTTTTTAAGGTAGATCGTTCCCATAGTCGTAAGTATGACGGTAGCGGGATGGGACTCGCCATTGTGAAACAGATTGTATCGCTTCATCAAGGTGAGATCCGGGTGGAAAGTGAACTGGGCCGAGGGACAAGCATTATTGTTACCTTGCCGAATGTAATGGATATAGCGTAATTCGATTCCTACAGTATCAGTCCGAATTCCGATTACGAAGAACGGTTCTGATATTCTTTAGGCTACGACATCATCTGCAAGCTATTTTGCATGTGAAGTCGTAGCATTTTTTGTTAGTTCATGCTCCGTTCATATTAACGTCATAGGGAGTACATCTTTATCCTATAAGCTCTTTATAGCGGTCCATATGGCCCAACATACAGATGACGACAGGAGAAGATACGAGTGAAACTAAACGAAGAGGTACAGAAAATGAGGATAGGTAAACCGTTTATCTTTATACTTAAAGCAATAGGGGTATTCGTTGCCGCCGTAGCGGTTTTTCTAGTGATTGTTTTTATTGTTCATATGATCAGCAACAAATTAGAACAACAAAAAATACAATCCTATGGTCAGTTCGTACAGGTGGATGGAAAAAACATGAATGTTCTGATTGAAGGATCAGGCGAAGAAACCGTCGTACTACTGCCAGGTTACGGAACAGCAGCACCAGCACTTGATTTTAAGCCATTAATACAAGAGCTATCCCCATATTACAAAGTAGTTGTAGTAGAGCCTTTTGGTTATGGATTAAGTGATGTTACCGATAAAGAACGAAGCACAGCAAATATCGTTAGTGAAATTCATGAAGCTCTGCAGAGCCTTAACATTGATCGATATATTCTCATGGGTCACTCCATTGCGGGCATTTACGGACTAGATTATGTGAATAAATATGAAAACGAAGTGAGTGCATTTGTCGGGATCGATACCAGTGTTCCTACACAAGGCAATATGGATGTGGAGTTTCCGATAAAAACGCTCAAACTTCTCAAAAATTCAGGTATAGCCAGATTGGTAGTAAAACTAAGTGGTGATCCCTATGCTGGATTACCATATGATGATGACACAAAAGAACAAATGAGAATGCTTTCTCTCAAAAATATGTATAATTCCAGCACAGCAAATGAAATGGAAAATTTTTATACGAATTTTAAAGCAGCCGAAAATTTAACATTCCCTAAAAATCTTCCGCTTATATTGTTTATAGAAGCGAATAATACAGATGTTGAAGGATGGATCCCCCTGCATGAAGAACAAGTGAAAAATTCTTTACATGGTAAAGTGATAAGACTTGATGGGGAACATTATTTACATCATACCAAGTCAAAAGAAATCGTGGAGAACGTTAGGGGGGTTATGGAAGAAATAAAATAAGGAAAAAACCGCCCTTAGGGACGGTTTTTTCCTTATTTTATGGTGACAATGCATAAAACAGGTGGACCTTGGAACCAATCGCATTACAATTCGTATGAATGTCTAGATTAATAGGAGGCGATTATTAATGAATGAAAAAGGTTGTATTAAATGTGGAAGTAGAGACGCGGAGACCAAAGAAGTAGCGATGACGGGTACAGGGCTATCAAAAATGTTTGATATTCAGAATAATCAATTCGTTGTCGTATACTGCAAAAATTGCGGGTATTCCGAATTTTACAATAAAAATGCTTCAAGAGCTTCCAATATTATTGACTTCTTTTTCGGTGGGTAAAGTAGATCCTATTTAGGATGGCGGATTGCTCATCTATGTACGAATGAAATCGGTACCCATAGACTGGACACTTTGAAAAGGTGTTTAGGATGTGGGTGCTTTTTATTAGATATAAGATCATCTGAAGGAAAAACATCAAGAGTTACAAGGCAATCATGAAACATTATTTAAGAGTAGAAAAGGGGAGAATTGCGGTATCTTGGCTTGACAATCTGTTCATAGATAAGTAATTATTAAAAATTAAAGTATCCCTGTTTATTTAAGACTTCCATGAGATACATACAATAATGAACTGGCTGGTGTGAAAAATGAAAATAATAGCGCTTGAAGAACACTTTACAAATCCTGCACTCAATGCAGATATTCAAAAACAGGTTCAAAAATTGTCTCCTCATTTCTATGAGGCTTTTGGCAACAATGGACTTGTTGGCTCTCCCAACCCAGAAGAATTGATGGACTTGGGAGACATTCGCATCGCAAATATGGATGCAAATAAGATTGACATTCAGTGCCTGTCTTATTCTGCTCCCGGTGCCCAAATCCTTCCTCCAGCAGAGGCAATCTCGTTTGCAAGAGAGGCAAACGATTATTTAGCAGATTCCATTAAAGCACATCCTGATCGTTTTGTTGGATTTGCTATGTTACCGACTTCTGCACCTGAACAGGCAGCAATTGAATTAGAGCGTGCCGTTCAGCAGCTGAATTTCAAAGGATTTATGATTAATGGACGTACAGATGATCTGTTTCTCGATCACGTGAAATTCCGTCCTATACTGGAGGCAGCATCTGCTTTAGATGTCCCTCTCTTTTTGCATCCATCATTAATATCTAAGGGAATACAAGAATCTTATTACGGTGGTTTTGATCCGGTTCTCAGTACTCGTTTTGCAACGGCTGGTTTTGGGTGGCATGCAGAAACAGGCATTCATGCAATGCGTATGATTCTAGGAGGTATTTTCGATGAATACCCTAATTTACAAATTATTCTTGGTCATTGGGGAGAAATGATTCCTCCCTTCTTAGAACGACTAGACTTAACTATGTCTGGAGCGGCTAAGCATTTACAGCGTAGTGTATCAGAGTATTTTACGAATCATATGTATGTGACACCTAGCGGGATGTGGAGTCTTCCACAGCTGAAGATGAACATGGATATTATGGGAGCAGACCGAATCATGTATTCGGTAGACTACCCGTTCATTAAAAATGAAGAAGCAAGGGCCTTTTTAGAAAATGCCCCAATAAGTGATTTGGATAAAGAGAAGATAGCTTATTCCAATGCGAAACAATTGTTGAAACTGTAAGAATCATTGAGTTGCAATCATCCCCTCGTGGTAGACAACGTAAAACAGACATCTGAGAAGATGCACTAGAACGTTGTTGATCGGAGGGGGTATTTTTTATGAAAAATGAAGTCTAGCTTTTTAAATTTAAAATTTATTTTTTACTATGGGAGGCAGCAAAAACCCTGATTTAGGCATCGTTTTGCGCTTTCCGAAGGCCTTGTGTATGAACTTCACTCTTGTTTACCTGTTTAAAAAGTTTATTATTATCAGATAATAGTAGATATTTTATTCTATTAATATTTATAATAGACTTTGTATGGTTATAATTGACACTGAAAAGTTGTGTTCCTGCGTGGCGCCTTGCTTTTAGTGACATCAAAGCAAGAGTGCATACTCTTTTTTTGCAAATATAGAGGAAAAGGAAGGTTATAATGAGCAACATACAGAAAAAAACAGACGTTTTATTAATTGGTGCCGGAGTTATGAGCGCCACATTGGGATCAATACTGAAAGAGTTAGCACCTGATTGGGAAATTAAAGTGTTTGAGAAACTTTCGAAACCCGGAGAAGAAAGCTCTAATGAATGGAATAATGCCGGTACGGGCCATGCTGCGCTGTGCGAGCTTAACTATACCTCCGAGAAATCAGACGGATCTATAGATATTAGCAAAGCTACGACGATTAATGAACATTTTCAGCTGTCACGACAGTTTTGGTCTTATCTTGTAAAAAGCAATTTGATTCGTAATCCGCAGGACTTTATCATGCCAATACCACATATGAGTTTGGTACAAGGGGAAAAAAATGTAACGTTTTTGAAAAAGCGATTTGAAGCGCTGTCAAAAAACCCTCTTTTTCAAGGGATGGAATATTCTGATCGTCCTGAAAAACTAAAGGAATGGATTCCACTTATTATGGAAGGGCGTACATCCAAAGAACCGATTGCAGCTACAAAAATTGACTCTGGAACGGACGTTAACTTTGGTGCTTTAACGCGCATGCTGTTTGATCATTTGAAGAGTCAAAACGTCGAGATCAATTACAATCATAGTGTTAAGAACTTGAAACGTACTAGTGATGGCTCGTGGGAAGTGAAAGTGCACAATATGAATAGCGGTAAGGTCGAAAACCATACTGCAAAATTCGTCTTTATCGGCGGCGGGGGAGGAAGTCTTCCTTTACTACAAAAAACCGGTATTCCTGAGTCAAAACATATCGGAGGTTTCCCAGTAAGCGGTTTGTTTATGGTATGTAACAATCCGGAAGTGGTAGCGCAGCATCACGCAAAAGTATATGGAAAAGCGAAGGTGGGGGCTCCTCCGATGTCTGTTCCGCATCTGGATACAAGGTATATCGATAACAAAAAAACACTATTGTTTGGACCATTTGCGGGCTTCTCACCAAAGTTCCTCAAAACGGGCTCGAATTTTGATCTGTTAGGTTCCGTTAAACCTAATAATCTCTTTACGATGCTTGCAGCAGGTGTAAAAGAAATGTCTCTTACAAAATACCTGATTCAGCAAGTGATGTTATCCAATGAAAAACGCTTGGAAGAATTACGCGAGTTTATTCCAAACGCGAAAAGCGGGGATTGGGACATTGTCGTAGCTGGACAACGTGTGCAAGTGATCAAAGACACGGATGCGGGTAAAGGAACACTTCAGTTTGGTACGGAAGTGGTTACTGCGGCTGATGGATCGATCGCTGCATTGCTAGGTGCTTCTCCAGGTGCTTCTACTGCGGTTCACGTAATGCTTGAGATTTTAGAAAAATGTTATCCACAACATATGGAAGAGTGGAAACCGAAAATAAAAGAAATGATTCCTTCTTATGGTGTGTCACTTATGGAAAACGCAGAGCTTTTCGAAGAAATTCACAATTCTACAGCGCAGACACTTGGACTGAATCAAAGGGACCGATCCACCATAAATTCTTGGGATGCAAAAACGAAGCATGGGTAGAGAGTGAAAAGGAAAGATAGAATAAAACAGAACCTTTGGTCTATCTTAGGATTAAAGGTTCTTTTCCTTTCATTTAACATTTGCAGTAAGATCCTTCCTTACATATTGCGAATCTATGGAATCATAGAAAAACAAGATAGCCACCGATTGGTGACTATCTTGTTTTTTTAAAGATTATCTGCTTGTTATTATTAATGTTGTTAACTATAGACACGTACTGGCAGAGTAGATAACATTTGACCTGCTGCAGATGGCATTAAGCTATCTTCAAGACGAAAACCTGGAACGGGTTCAATTCGAGAAAATTTATCCATAAATAAGCCGATACCGATATTTGCTTCCAGCCTAGCAAGCGGAGCCCCTAAGCAAAAATGAGGTCCATTCCCAAATGTTAAATGCTGTTTATTGTTGGGACGGTGAATATCGAGTGTGAATGGATTTTCAAATACGGCTTCATCCATATTCGCAGCACTCATCCACGTGACAACGACATCGCCTTTCTTTAAGTCAACGCCTAATAATTGATTATCCTGTTTGACGGTCCGATCCATTTTAGCAATATGAAACCGATAACGAAGCATTTCTTCTACCGTATTCGGTAGTAGTTTACGATTAGCTTGTACTTCCCCGTAAATTTGATCGTTATCATATAGGAAAGAATAGAACGTATTCGCTAACAGATGACTCGTCGTTTCAATACCGGCGCCCAAGATAAACATCGTGGTTCTCACGATCTCATCATCGGATAAGCGATCACCATCTACTTCAGCTTGAATCAAGTCAGAAATGATATCATCTGATAGATTGGCTCTTTTTTGCAAAATATGAGGGTAGAGATAGTTATAGTATTCTTTCGCAGCATTACGTTTCAAAGCTTGTACATTTTCTATATTTTCTTTGGGAAGCGGAAGGAACAGATCATATACCCATTGTTGAAATAATTGTCTATCTTCTGAAGGAACCCCAAGCAAGTCAGCTATCACAATCGTGGGTAATGCACTGGTAAAATCTTTAACGACATCGATGACCTCCGCTTCTTCAATCTCATCCAAAAGCTTAGTAACGATCTCATGAATTCGTGGTTCCCATAATTTCAAACTGCGAGGAGTAAAAGCAGCAGAGAGCAAGGAGCGGCTTTTTCTGTGATCAGGAGGATCGGACATCAAATTTATTTTGCCCATATGTTGTCCCTCATCGTTATCAGCACCTACGCTGATGGTCGTACGCATTCTAACACTGGAGAAATGTTCATAGTCACTGAGGACTCTTTTTACATCGTTATAGCGGAATACATTCCAGGTGTTCGTTGCCTTATTATAGCTTACAGGTTCATCTTGAAGTTTCTGTTTGTACCACGCATAGGGATTAAATTCGTCGGACGGTGATTGAAACTGAGTAATTTCCTCTAAAGAGATAATTTCATTATTCATTTCTTTCCTCCCAACTGCTAAGATGAATTAGTGTTAACTTAACACGTGTTATTTTAACATATATAAATAGTGAGATAATACATCCATATGTCCTAAGTCGAAAGGACCCTGACAAGCATTTTTTGTCGATCGATGATTGAAGTAATTCGAAGTCGTGGTAAGCTTACAATACATTTGCTAAAAGGAAATATGAATATAAACGAGAGGTAAGAATGCATGTACATAGAACTGCTTATCTTGATACAAATCGAAATGTCACCTAAATATGGATATGAAATCAAGAAAGAAATACAAAAAGATTTAGGTTACTTAACCGATGTAAATCACAATATGTTATACCCCACTTTACGGAGATTCACAGAACATGGATTGATTACGAAAAAAATAAATGCACAAGATGGCAAGCCTAATCAGTATGTTTATGAAATAACAGAAGTAGGAAAAAGAAAAATTGCGGATCTCATTAACGATTTTTCAGAGAAAGACGCAAAGCATCAAATTGACTTCTTGATCAGAGTGTCTCTGTTTGGGCGTATCTCTCAAGAAAATCAACTTCGAATATTAAATATGAGAAAAAAAGACTTAGAAGCGCTTTTGAAAGATCTGAAAATACGGGAAGATGAGAGCGTAGACGATTTGTATAGGAACGAAGTTCTTCGAATCTCAATATCTCAGGTAAATGGAGAAATCTTGTGGATCAATGAATTGATTCAAAAAGTAGTTTTGTAGGAAAATTAACGTAAGATTGCGTAAATTGGTCCTAAGAATAGATAACATAGGGCCGAAAAATGGGGCTATAGGTTATAAAGGATGAAAAGGAACATAAAAGTTGTATGCTTCTTATTGAAATATTTACTTTCTCATGCTTATAATAGATCGATAAAATTAGAAAAAGGTGTCTATAAATGAGCATATTAAATGTTGAAAAATTAAGTCATGGTTTTGGCGATCGTGCCATCTTTAAGGATGTTTCGTTTCGACTTCTAAAAGGGGAACATATCGGATTAATCGGGGCCAACGGTGAAGGTAAATCTACGTTCATGAACATTGTGACGAATAAGCTACAACCCGATGAAGGAAAAGTTGAATGGTCCAAAAGGGTACGTGTAGGTTATCTGGACCAGCATGCTGTTTTGACCAAAGGAATGACGATCCAAGATGTACTTCGGAGCGCGTTTCAATATTTATTTGACCTCGAGAATGAAATGAATGAAATGTATAACAAAATGGGAGAAGTATCTCCCGAAGAGCTGGAGAAGCTGCTTGAAGAAGTAGGTACGATTCAAGATACGCTGACAAACCAAGATTTTTACATGATTGATGCAAAAGTCCAGGAGACAGCTCGTGGTCTGGGTATTACAGACATTGGACTTGACCGTGACGTTAATGACCTTAGCGGTGGACAACGTACGAAAATTTTGCTGGCCAAGTTGTTATTGGAAAAACCGGACATTCTCCTGCTTGATGAACCTACCAACTATTTGGATGAACAGCATATTGAATGGCTTAAGCGTTACCTTCAAGAATATGAAAATGCGTTTATACTGATCTCTCACGATATTCCGTTCCTGAACAGTGTAATCAATCTGATTTATCATATGGAAAATCAAAAGCTGACCCGGTATGTCGGTGATTATGACCAGTTCCAGCAGGTTTATGAGATGAGGAAGCAGCAACTGGAATCTGCATATAACAGGCAGCAGCAGGAAATCGCAGACTTGAAGGATTTTGTTGCCCGTAACAAAGCTAGCGTGGCTACTCGAAATATGGCCATGTCCAGACAAAAGAAACTCGATAAGATGGACGTTATTGAGCTATCGAAAGAAAAACCGAAGCCACAGTTTAGTTTTAAGGATGCCAAAACTTCTGGGAAATTAATTTTCGAAACGAAGGATTTGGTTATCGGATATGACAGCCCGTTATCAAGACCCCTTGACCTGAAGATGGAACGAGGACAAAAGGTTGCCCTTGTTGGTGCGAACGGAATTGGTAAAACGACGTTACTGCGCAGTATTTTAGGCGAGATTCCGGCTTTATCTGGATCTGTGGAACTTGGATACAACTTAGAGATTGGTTATTTCGAGCAAGAAATGAAAGAAGGCAATTACAATACGTGTATTGAGGAAATATGGCAAACCTTCCCTTCCTTGAGTCAGTTTGAGGTTCGTGCTGCATTGGCTAAATGCGGACTTACTACGAAGCACATCGAGAGCAAAATTGCTGTACTGAGTGGGGGAGAAAAAGCGAAAGTTCGTTTGTGTAAACTTATTAACAGCGAAACCAATCTACTCGTGCTGGACGAGCCGACGAACCATTTGGATGTAGATGCAAAAGATGAACTGAAGCGTGCCCTAAAAGCGTACAAAGGCAGCATTCTTATGATTTCTCACGAACCTGAGTTTTACAACGATATTGCAACAGATATTTGGAATTGCGAATCTTGGACGACAAAAGTATTTTAATTGAGACCGCCGCTTGGCGGAACTATAAGATATCAAGCGTTTATTTCTTTAGAATATGAAAATGAAATTACCTAGAAAAGTCGCAGTTTTTGCGGCTTTTTTTCTTTTTGAACAAGGATATTACTTTAATTAGTAATGGAATCTGTTTCAATGATTATTGACATCACAATGTATTATAGTTATTATAGATAATCAAAGTCTACAATTGTAAAACACGAATAATAATAAAATGGTAGAGGAATCAAAAGGAGACAGACCAATGAGTAATGAACTTTCGGCAAACCCTTTAAATAATGAAGTAGCTACCAACCCGCTTGATTATTTCAATAATCCAAAAGACGAGGTATTTTCTTTACTGCAGCCCCAGCCAGATGAGCAAATTCTCGATGTAGGTTGCGGGAATGGTGGATTCATGGCCCGGATTGCAGCAGCTAAAGCGATCCCCACAGGTATCGATCTGTCGGAAGACATGGTAAGAAGAGCTAAAGAGAAGTACCCTGAACTGAACATTCAGGTGGAAGACATTTGTCATTACCGCACAGAGATCCGTTATGATGCCGTGTTTTCCCATGCAGTTCTGCATTGGATTAAAGATGCTCCGGCTGTAGCAGAATCGATCTGGCTTGCACTTCGTAATGGAGGACGATTCGTTGCTGAATTCGCCGGAAGTGGCAACGTTGCCTCATTGACTACTGCTATTGAGGAGGAACTGGAAGCACGTGGTTATGCTTCTGCGGGACGGAGTCCATGGTATTTACCTACCATCGGCGAATATGCAAGCCTGCTGGAGAAGACGGGTTTTCGGGTCATATTGACTCAACATTTTGATAGACCCTCTCCATTAAAACGAGATGTCGGTATACGGGTTTGGTTGGAGAGTTTCGCCGATTATTTCTTCTTCGACGTGACCACTGCAGAGAAAGAGTCGATTTATCAAGCCATCGAGGCAAAACTGAAGCCTAAGCTTTATCATGATGGTCAGTGGTTCATCGATACTAGCCGATTGAGGGTAGTTGCCATCAAAGAACCCGTGAAAGGATAGTTATTTCTGGTTTATAAACAAAACCCCTTCCTAAGCTAGGAGGGGGTTTTGTTTGTTTTCAGCTCAATCATTTCTTTTAAATATGCATCTAATGTAACGGATCAGTCCGGGCGCTCGTTACTCATCCAGCTATCTACATGCAATTCACCAGTATAGGACTCTCGTTCTGAAATTTCTTTGAATTTACTCTCTGCTTCTTCAATCGTATTATATCCACCAATGACACCAATGAACTTGCCGTTAGCTGTTTTAATAAAGGAAAGATCATCTTCAAGATAAATCTCTTCGAGGATAGCGAGAGACTCTCCCTGCTCCATTTCTTCCGAACGAATATAGAAGACCTCCCGTGGTGTAACAGCTTGGCCATCTGAAGTAAGTTTTAATTCAATATATCCAGGGTCTTTAAATTCAGTTACGGAATGTTTCGCGCCTTCCTTCAGTTCAACGACGAAACGCATGGCCGAGTCATCCAGAATTATATTTTGATAAACATCCTTCACAAGAGGTAAGGCAAGCAAATCTTTTTCCATCTTGTCATAATTAAAATTGCGGATCCCATTGAATGTAAAGATTAGGCGGTTTGGTGCATCCCTGTGGTCCACGGTATAAGCAGGTACAGTAGCAACGGACTCACCTTCTTGGCCAAAATGAATATTAAGTTTATTTTCTACAGCCTCGGTTTCAACACGAATTCCGTCAGTACGCTCTCCGCCTTCGCCGAATTGAAAAACCTGAACAATGCTCCCCACAATCGGTAATTTTGACAGGGCGACCGCGACGCTAGGAATGTTCACTGCGATGAGAAAAGCAATGCATGCCGCAATCATCGAAGTGTAGCGTTTCATTCGAAGGGAGCTCTTATGAGCAGCGGCTCTTTTCTGTGATTGTTTGATAACTTCTTCAAGTTGGTTTGGGATTTCAATGTTATCGTAGCGATCTTTACCCATCATACGTTTTCAACCTCTCCCTCTATCAAATACGATTTCAATTTTTTGATAATACGGTAAAACCTTGTCTTTACTGTATTCTCAGATAAAGAAAGCACATCGGCCATTTCCCTAAAGGGTAGATTCACAAAATATTTCAAGATGATATAGGTTTTTTCTTCAGGTACCAATCGGTCCAGCGCATCATATAGATCCATTTTATCTTCCAGCGTCACTGCTTTCTCAGCAGCCACAAAATCTTGAGACTGATCCTCTAGATAGGTAATCCGTTTGTTGCGCCGAATATGATCAATAGAAGAATTAATGACGATTCGTGACATCCAGGTATCAAAATATTGAATCGACTGCATCTTTCCATAAGCAAGATAACCTTTGTAGACTGCTTCGGATACGATATCTAATGCTTCCTGTTCGTTTTTTACATAGCAGTAGGCGACCCGATATAATTTCTCTCTAATGATTTCTATCTTTTCACTAAACTGCTGTTCTTTCGAGTTTACATTTTTCAGTCTAATCACCCCTTGCGAAAGCTAATATCAATGTCATGCTCGTATTCCAAGTCTGGATCCAGTTAAGTACTTGTGTTCGCTTGACTAATAGTTAGACTGATGAAGCCAAGAAATAGTTTTACGATATTAAAAATCTATTTTCATTTTGTTCAATTCGTAATGCTATTATATCTGAGGGGGAAGTCGATTTTTTTGGGATACTTTTTTTCGTGTTGAAGTTTTCGAATAGATTAATTGTAAAGTGTTCTACGGGATCTACAGCAGTATGCTATATGGGCAGGATAATCCAAGTGACATCTAGAATAAATACCAAAATAATCCATTCATGGAGGGTTGTTGCTTATATGTTTAATCGAGAATGGTTAACGAGGGAGGGCAGTGATAATCGTCCAATCATATTATCATTTTAGGAGGGAACCATATGTATCAATATCAAGCGCTCAGCAGTACGAAAGGGTACTTAAAAATACTCATTTCTGTTTTTCTTGCCATTGTTATATTGGGGATATCGGCAGTGCCAGTATTTGCAGCAACTCCTGAGAAAACATTGAACGCTTCAGCTACCCTCGCCTATAATCTTAAAGATCTTAATCACAACGTGGCTGTTCAGAAGGCTTACATTGCAGATAAGTATGTTTACGTAACTCAGCGGTCTGGAGGAACCTGTTATCTTTCAAGATTGCTCATAAACGGAAGTGATGCGACGTACGTTGATGAAATGACCATCACTAATACGGGACACTGCCAAACACTAGATATGTATACTTACAATGGTATAAATTATTTTTATTTTAGCTCAAAAGCAGATCCTTCAACCTCTTATTATTGGTCGCTTCAAGTTGCTAGACTACAGTATTCAGCTGGGACAACGGTTGACTATACGGATCTTCATCGGTTTACCTATATGAATTATGCCAATAAGACCGGTACAAGATTAGGTGAAACCTACCGTGTTGATGCCGGCGGCAACAGTACTCATACTGTTTTCAGGGTACAGACTGCAGAAGGAACGGTAACTTGGTCTATTTATGACACAGTTAAATTAAATAAGTTACTTGATAACAACGAACAAGTGCGAATGGACGATGCGGCAGCAGTAAGCGCGTGCGTTAGCAGCTTTACGCAGTCGGGCAATGCTATCGTCCGTCCAAACGGATCCTTTCAGGGAGCAGATATGCTGGCTAATACAGAAATATATACATCAGGCGGTGCCGATGGTGAAACTCCCCAGATTGCAATGATGTCAAATACAGGAGCGTTCAAAACTTTAGTGAAAATTACGAATGTAGGGAACCGTGAAATTGAAGGAGTACAGACAAAAAACGGTAACGTTTATTTCACTATAGTTACGGACCCAGTAAATAAAAAAAATACACAAAAAATTTATTATGTTCCTGATCATATCTTTTAACGGATAAACAAATAGGACAACCAAGTGGCGTAAAAGAGTCGCAAGTATAGCGACTCTTTTGTTTTAATAGCTGAAATGCTTCATCATCAAAACGAACTAGATACTCTACTCATATGTCAATAAAAAAATGTAAGCGCTATAATATGGTTGATCGATGATAGGAGCAGTTTGATTTTTGCTTAAGGAGCGGAGTCATGAGAAAGAGTAAAACGTTTTATAACATATTCATTCCAATTCTCATCTTAAGTATTGGACTCGTTATGGGCCTCGGAAGTTATATCTATTTCTCTACGATTCGCTCTGTAGCCGATCGCGTTGGAGAGAGTCATCAAAGCTTGATAACACAAATACGAAACACCTTGGAACAGAAAATTCAAACCATTGAATATGCGTTCAATACTTACAGCACAACGAAGTCTTTTCAAGAAATCATTAACAACCCACTAACAGAACGCGATTTTGAAATTTATCGGGAGCTAAATACTCAACTGAATTATATAGCCACAATGGGGCTGGATGGCGTAGAGTATTCCCTGATTAGCCTGAATCAGAATTGGAAAATTTCCAAAGGTTCACTGACGCGTGTTTCAGAAGAAGAAAGTAACGAACTTTATGAACAATATATCGAAAAAGCAAGCAAGGGCTTGTACTGGATAAAGACGGATGACGGTATCCGGTTTGTGCATACGCTCCCCGTGTCTTCAAAAGACAAAAAAGCAATCGCTCTGTCGGATATTTCCCTCCATACATTAAACCAAACATTGCAGACGAAGCCTGATCTACCCGTCTATATTTTGAACAAAGAGGGTGAAGTACTCTATACAGCCGAAACGGAAAAAGCGAAGTTAACTGAACAGCAGATCCAAAAAATTAGCGAGCAGGCCATGCATGAACCGTTGAAGGGTAAAATCAAACTTGAAGGTGATGTGGGAGGGTCTGTTCTCGCTTTATTTGCAAAGTCTGACTATAACAACTGGACCTATGTCACGTTGCTGGACGAGGAGGAAGTAAGCGAAGCCTTAACGACTACACGGGTGGGTCTGATCATCATGGGGATTGTTATTATGGTTCTGATGATCGTCTTGGCATATGTACTTTCTATCTATTTGACCCGTCCATTTCGAAAAATACAAAGCAGTCTTTCTAAGAATCCCGTACTGATCCCCAAAGATGAAGTGGACTTTATCATTAGTTCGATTGATTCGATCGTATCTGAGAAAGAAAGTTTACAGCATCTGATCGAGATTGAGAAGCCGAAGCTAGAAACCCAATTTGTGCTCAATTTGCTCCAAAACCGTGTGACCCAGGAAGAGGCAGAAAAGAGCTTGTCTCAGTTCGGATATCCAATTACGCATAACACAGTCTTCGTTACAATGCTGATCCAGTTGGACATCTATGGTAACGTGCAGTTGTCTGACAAGGATGTGTTACTGTTTGCTGTGAATAACATGGTCCAGGAAATCGTCCCCGAGTCTGGACGGATGCTTCCTGTTGTGCTCAATGAACGGACTCAGGCAACCGTGCTTCTTTTTGAGAAGGAGACCGACCCTGGCATGCGAGACAAGATTCTGAATTATGCGAAGACGATTATCAAATCTACTAGAGAATTTTTGAAATTCTCCGTAAGCATAGGCATCAGTATGTCCTACAATGATGTGCTGAACAGCAGAGAGGCCTGTGAGATGAGTCTGGAAGCGTTGTATCAGCGATTAAATTTAGGTAAGGAATCCATCATTTTTTATGACGACATTTCACGTGGTGTAACTGGACCCATGTTGTTGCATTACCCGACAGAGCTTGAGTCGCGGCTGTTTGATGCCATTCGTCTGGGTGATGAAGAAGGAGTTTCGAATTCGCTGTATCCACTACTAGCAGATATGATGAAGCATAGCAAAAATCCAATGAACCTCGAAGTGACGCTGATTCGATTTGTTAACAATCTGATCCAACTTCAGCAACTCATAGGAACCGAAGTATTGTTAACTCAAGAAAATGCTAACTTGTATCATCGTCTCCTTGATATACGGAATCCCGAAGAGATTGAACGTATCCTTGTTTATGATGTCATCTATCCGATGGTCAAAAGCATGAAAGAGAAGACGAATCAACAATTTCGTTCGATAGCTCATAAAATCGCAACCATCGTCCGAACTGAATATGACCAGGATTTGTCGCTCGAGTTGATCAGTGAACGGCTGCATTACTCTCCAAATTACTTGAGCAGTATTTTCAGGAAGGAGTACGGAACTACTTTCAGCGAGTATGTGATGAACTACCGATTGGAAGTTGCCAGAAATTGGCTGGTGGATACTGATATGACGATTAAGGACATCGCTGAGCGCCTGCGTTATCAAAATTCCCAAAACTTCATTCGCTCGTTTCGAAAGAAGGAACATATTACGCCTGGAGCGTATCGTAAGATGAAATTGGAACAATAAAAAAGTTCTAGCCGCGCATTCAAATGCGCAGAGCTAGAACTTTTTTGCTATCCGCATCTCTCTTCAGCGATCTTTATCGCTTGTTACCCTTTTACGGCCCCTAACAGGGCGCCCTTAGTAAAATATTTCTGTACGAAAGGGTAAGCGATCAGCATCGGAACCGTCGCTACCACAATTACTGCCATTTTAATCGTCTGTGCAGGCGGGATAATATCAACGGAAGAGTTATCGCCTTCCATTCCGCTTGAAACGATGACGATTTGGCGAAGCAATACTTGAAGCGGCCATTTTTCGGAATCATTAAGGTAAAGAACGGCATTCATATAGGTGTTCCAGTAATGGACCCCGTAGAACAAGGAGAGTGTGGCAATGGAAGGAAGGGCAAGTGGAAGCATGATTTTCCACAGAATGAGGAAATCGTTGGCTCCATCGATCTTGGCTGATTCTTCAAGACTTTCCGGGAGAGCTTGAAAAAAGTTTCTCATAATAATTAGATTAAAAGCGTTGATCACTGTCGGTATGATTAAGGACCAATAGGAATCGATCAATCCGACCATTTTTACGACGAGGAAGGTTGGAATCATCCCACCGCTGAACAGCATCGAGAACACAACAAGGAAATTAATGATATTTCGTCCGAACAAATATTTACGAGATAAACCATAAGCCATTAAAGCTGTCAGTACCATACTCACGAAGGTTCCTACTAGTGTAGTACCAATAGATACACCGAGTCCTTTGAAGATGGTGGGTGTCGAGAAGATATAGCGGTAAGCATCAAGTGAAAAGGTGGTTGGAAACAGAACGAATTTTTTAGAAACAATTTCCGCAGTGGAAGCGAAGGAGCTGGCAACGACATTAACGAATGGTAGAAGGCACGCAAGCGAAAACAATAATAGAATCATGTAATTTACAATATTAAATATTTTGCTACCTAGTGATTGATGGACGAGACTCGATTTTGACATATTAGGTATGATCCTCCTCGTATAATAGGTTTCTCTTCAACTTTATCAAGTGACGAAAATTCCGTATATAATCATGTCCTACGGTATGGTTCAGGAAGGAGATCACCAGAGTGTGGGTTGGTGAAAAGGAGATAATCCTGATCTCAAAAAATAATCATTAGCTACAGTTAGCCGTATTTACGAAAGGTTACGGACCTGATGATAACTAATGATTATATACGTCATATGGATTTATCGATATGCTTGGCTTCGAACACAATGCTAACTGATCGAGGAGGTCAACAGCCAGTGAAGGAAACGAATTCTTCAGCTATTCAGGTACAAAGCAGAACGCAGAAGAGACATGAAATATTTCATCAATTAAAAAGCGTAAGCAAAAACAAACTATTATATTTGATGATACTCCCCGGGTTTGTTTACTTCGTTATTTTTAAGTATTTTCCAATGGGCGGTTTGATTATTTCCTTTCAGGAATATCAGCCTTATCTCGGCATCCAAGGGAGCCCCTGGGTTGGGTTCAAACATTTTGCCCGCATGTTCACCGAACCCACGTTTGCGATGCTTCTAAGTAATACGCTCATTCTATTTGCACTCGAGATCGTTCTTTTTTTTCCAATCCCGATCATTCTCGCGCTGATGCTGAACGAAGTAAGGCATAAATTGTTCAAAAATTCGATTCAAACGATGATTTACATCCCTCACTTCATGTCTTGGGTTATTATTGTTTCGATCACATACGTTTTCCTAAACGTGGATGGTGGCGTAATTAATGAAATTATCGCTGCCCTAGGAGGCCAAAAAATCAGCTTCTTAACTTCAACAGAGTGGCTTCGCACGATGTACATCCTGCAAATTATTTGGAAAGAAGCTGGCTGGTCGACCATTATTTATTTGGCAGCGATAACCGTTGTGGATACACAGCTTTATGAGGCATCTGAGATGGATGGAGCTAGCCGATTTCGGAAAATTTGGCACGTGACATTGCCTGCGATTCGCCCCGTGATCATTACTTTGCTGATTCTCAAAATCGGAAATACACTCGAACTTGGCTTTGAACATATGTACTTACTACTGAACTCTCTCAACCGAGAGGTCGGTGAAATTTTCGATACTTACATCTATACGGCTGGGTTAAAGAACGGACAGCTCAGTTTCAGTACCACGGTGGGTCTGTTTAAGGGGCTAGTCGGATTAATCTTGGTCATGATAGCCAATAGGCTCGCCAAGAAATTCGGTGAAGACGGAGTCTATTAAACAATAGGATTACAGTATTACTTTTCGAATTCTAACTTCCGCTATAGCGGATGAGGAAGATAAAAAAGCTTGATGAAAATTCATTGATAAAGGGGAAGTATACATGAAACGTGAATTCGTAAAATTGATAGCGCTTACGATCTGCGGTAGCCTGCTGCTCAGTGCATGCGGCGGAATAAAATCAAGCTCAGAAGAATCAGGTACTTCCGGAAGACCTTCGATCAGCTGGTTGAACATTCTTCATACCGCTTCGCCTCCGACGGAGACCGTACTGAAAAAGATTGAGGATGCGACGGATGTGAACCTCAAGTTCTCCTGGATTCCAGATGCGTCGAAAGAAGAACGCTTGAATACTTCCCTTGCCTCAGACACCCTTGCAGACATCGTATCCATTACCATAATGGACAACTCTACAGTTCGTAACGCTTTGAAAGGTGGAGTGTTCTGGGACGTAGCTCCTTACCTAGATGAATTTCCAAATCTAGCAGCCATTAATCAGGATATGCGGAACTCAGCATCCATCGAAGGCAAGTTATATGGCGTACCCCTACAGAAGCAAGTTGCAAGAAACGGGGCCGTTATCCGCAAAGATTGGCTTGATAAATTGGGGCTTTCTGTACCAAAAACGACGGATGAATTAATGGCTGTAGCTAAAGCGTTTACAGATGAAGATCCCGACGGGAACGGTGTAAAAGATACGACTGGATTTGTGGATCGAAGTGACCTTGTATACGGTGCATTTAAGACGCTAAGCTCCTATTTCGGAACGCCGAATGTCTGGAGTGTCAGCGAAGATGGTCATGTTTCGCCTGAATTCGAGTCAGAAGGTTACATCAAAACGATGGACTTTATGAAGGAACTCTATAATAAAGGTTATATCAATCAGGAATTTGCCGTTACGGCAAAGACAGACCAGCAGCAAAATTTTGCACAAGGTAAAGCGGGCATTTACATTGGGGCTCTTTTCGATAGTAAGAATCTATTGAATTTGGCCAAAGGTATTCAGGACGACATGGACCTTGTCATGGTCAATGACATTACGTCTACAGGGAATGAAAGCGACAGAGCCATATGGTCAGCATCCAATGGTATCGGAGGATTACTCGCCTTCCCGAAATCAGAGGTGAAGGATGAAGCGGAACTAAAGCAAGTGCTGAAATTTGTAAATGACTTGATGTCCGAAGAAGTATATACACTGCTGACCTTTGGAATTGAAGGAGTTCATTATGAGGTTGATCAGAACAAAGCGGTAACGATAATGAATACAGATCTATGGAAGCAGGAAGTACAGCCGTTTGCCTCATCCCGTCCGAAAGAGTTTGGATATGATATCCATGATGCAGACCCTCTTAAAAAGGAATCTGATCGACTGATCCAAGAAAACGAGAAATACGCTGTGCTCAATCCAATGTACTCACTGGAATCGCCTACGTTTTCATCTCAAGGTTCTGAACTCCAGAAAACGATTACGGACGCAACGTACAAGTATATTCTCGGCAAAATCGATTTAAACGGTTTCCAGCAAGCTGTTCAGAGCTGGAGAAAAGCAGGTGGCGACAAAATCATTGCCGAGTACCAAGCCGCTTACAACGAGGTCCATAGTAAGTGAGGTGAAATCATTGTGTCATAGAGTCTGTCACCGTTTCGTCAGAAGCTTATCTGCTAGCGGAACGGTTTAAGACAAAACAGGGAGGTTGAAGATCAAGATGATATGCACGACATGGGCGGAACGAGTTGCATCATCCATAATGGAGCGTACGCCGAAACTATATGAAGTCAATGGCTATAATGGGAAATGGTCTTATGATTATGGCGTAGTATTGAAAGGGTTCGAGTGTTTATGGAAGAACACGAAAGACGAACGATATCTTCAGTACATACGCCAAAATATGGATCACTTTATTCGGGAGGATGGCTCGATCTTGGGCTACAGCCAAGAAGAGTATAATATCGATCATATAAATAACGGCAAATTACTATTTGTCCTGCACAAGGAAACCAGCAAAGAGAAGTATAGGAAGGCTGCTACCTTACTTCGAGAACAGCTGAGTTCTCATCCGCGTACATCGGAAGGGGCATTTTGGCACAAACAAATTTATCCTTTTCAGATTTGGCTGGATGGACTTTATATGGGAGCTCCTTTTTATTTGGAGTATTTACTTACTTTTGAGCAGGAGAATGACTTGGATGACGTTACGAAGCAATTCATCCTGTGTGAACGACATACGAAGGACGAAAAGACGGGGCTACTCTACCATGCATGGGATGAAAAGCGCGTGCAGCCGTGGTGTGATCGAAAAACGGGGCAATCGCCGAACTTCTGGGGCAGATCGATCGGCTGGTTCGTGATGGCGCTCGTGGATGTTCTAGAAATCCTGCCAGAAGATCACCCTGATTTCAGAGAGTTAACGCGCATTCTATACGACACATTGGCCGCACTGCGTAACTTTCAGGATGCGGATAGCGGTGCATGGTACCAGGTCGTTAATAGGGGAGATCAAAAAGGAAATTATTTAGAATCATCCGCCTCCAGCATGATCGTATATGCTATTGCAAAGGGCATCCGACTTGGCCTGCTAAGCTCTAACTGGATAGGCACGCTGGACCGTGCCTACGCCGGCTTAATCTCGGAATTCGTGCTAGAGACGAAGAACGGGTGGGTGAATCTGAATAAAACTTGTCAGGTGGCAGGTTTAGGCGGGCAAGAACAGCGCGATGGAACGTATGCCTATTATATCAGCGAGCCGATTATTACGAATGATCAGAAGGGACTTGGCGCTTTTTTGCTTGCTATCACGGAATATGAGTTTTTGGAGCGAGAGCTGCAATAATTACGCTGATTAAGGAGACGTGATCGCGATGTCGTTTTTTAATATTCTTGATTACGGAGCAAGAAAGAATGAGCCCATCCTTTCCACAGATGCAATTGCAGCCGCGATAACCGCAGCTTCAGAAGCTGGGGGAGGTACGGTATACGTACCTTCAGGTCGTTTTTTTTCTGGAGCTATTATATTGAAAAGTAATATTGAACTACATATCAGTCCTGGCGCCATTCTTTCTTTCAGTGATAAACCGGAGGATTATCCGATTGTCATTTCTCGCTGGGAAGGTGTCAAGCAAGAGGTGCACACCTCATGCATTTTCGGCATAGATCTGGAGAATGTCTCCTTAACTGGATCTGGAAAGCTGGAGGGGAACGGGCAGACATGGTGGGATAAGCAAAGAAATTGTCCTGAGGAACTTGCCTACCCCCGCCCTAAGCTTGTCAGTTTTGACAACTGCCGCAAGGTGACACTAAGAGACGTTACGATGAATAATTCTCCAAGCTGGACAGTACATCCGGTCCGTTGCCAAGACATTACAATCGATAATCTTTCTATTTTCAATCCCGCTGACTCCCCCAACACGGATGGGATAAATCCGGAATCCTGTACGAATGTTCGCATAAGCAATTGCCAAATTGACGTTGGCGATGATTGCATTGCCATTAAAGCAGGCACGGAAGATACGGAAGTACGAGTTCCTTGCGAAAATGTTACGATTACCAATTGCACGATGGTTCATGGACATGGAGGGGTTGTAATTGGCAGCGAGATGAGCGGAGGCGTCCGGAATATTGTCATTACGAACTGCGTGTTCAAGCAAACCGACCGTGGTATACGCTTTAAATCCAGACGTGGTCGTGGAGGGTTCGTTGAGGATATCCGAATCAGTAATATCGTCATGGAAGACGTCATTTGCCCGTTTATTTTGAACCTCTATTATTTCTGCGGGCCGAAAGGCAAAGACAGATACGTATGGGATAAGAATCCATACCCTGTAACAGAGGAAACACCATGCTTTCGCCGTATTCACTTTGCGAACATTACCGCCCGAAGAGTTCATGCGGCTGCTGGGTTCATATATGGACTGGCTGAGGAGTATGTTTCGGAAATCACTTTCGACCATATTGACATTTCCATGGCGGAAGATGCTACACCAGGTCAACCTGCCATGATGGCTGGGATACCGGATATGAATAATCGCGGCTTTTTCATCGGGAACGCAAGAGATATTCGATTCAGGAATGTAACGGTGGAGAACCATGAAGGTCCGGCTTTTCATGTTGAGAATGGAGAGAGGGTCACTCTGGAAAACTGCGAGTCTCGGAATACAAAACAACCGGAACAACTACTGGAACAGGTAACCGTTAAACCTGCGGAGGAAGGACCTTGACCTTAGAAGGAGAGTTGATTGGTGTAGGATAGAACACAGCCTCTATTATTAGGAGATGCCTGTAGTCTGAATCGTTAACCGCGAACATTGGAACTAGAATAGAGTCTGAAGGAGTTTAATTGTAATTCATAAAAGCAGCACCGTTTGGTGATCCCTTCAAGACAACGTAAAAAAGACATCACGTAAGATGTGCTTAAAACGTTGTTTATTGGAGGGATTTTTCTATGGGAAAAGGGCCACTCCCTATCTGTTTACCTGCGTATGAAAAAGCAGTAGCTGTAAGCTAGTAATTTAGGAGAATGAATGATTATATGGAAATTGCTTAACAAACAGGTTCGAAATGCTTATAATGGTCAAAGTCTTGTCTTTTATTCAATACATACATGCTTGAGCATACATCCAATTAATGGAACAAGCCATGGCTTGAGTGGAAGCTAAATTTTTAAGAAAAGGTGTTTGATACGCATGATGCATAATCCAACTGGAAAAGAGCGCCTTGGCTTAGCCCTTCTTCTAAGCTTGCTCGGTATTTTGGGACCGTTTAATATCGATATGTACCTTCCTAGCTTTCCCGACATCGCTGAAGATATGGGAGCTAGAGCTTCCCTCGTCCAGCTGAGTCTGACTTCCTGCTTGATCGGTCTCGCCTTGGGTCAGGTGATCGTTGGTCCGATCAGTGATGCGCGCGGCCGTAAAATTCCGCTCATCATCTCTCTCAGCCTGTTTGCGTTGTCGTCATTGCTCTGTGCGATTTCACCGAATATAACGATGCTTGTGGTCGCGAGATTTCTACAAGGTTTTACGGCTGCTGCCGGACTTGTTATTTCTCGCGCTGTTGTGCGAGATGTGTTCAGTGGAAGAGAGCTGACGAAGTTTTTTGCTTTATTATCGGTCATCAATGCGGTTGCTCCGATGGTTGCACCGATGTCAGGCGGTGCAATACTATTACTTCCGTCCGCTAACTGGCAATCTATCTTTTATTTTCTAAGTTTGTTCGGTTTAATAATTGTACTGATCATTGCTCTGCGGCTTAAGGAATCACTTCCTCCAGAGAAGCGGATGCCTAGTTCGCTAGGACATTCCGTCAAGACAATGGGCGCATTGTTCAAAGATCGGACTTTCATCGGATACGCCTTGACTGTTGGGTTCATTCATGGCGGAAGTTTTGCATATGTCTCTGGAACCCCTTTCGTTTATCAGGGGATTTATGGAGTATCTCCGCAAGTATTCAGCATATTATTCGGCATCAACGGAATCGCCATCATATTCGGAAGTTTTCTCATCGGCCGCTTTGGTGGAATCGTTCCTGAACGGACTCTACTGCGGATCGGAGTATGGATTGCTGTAATATCCACGTTCCTGCTCTTGATTATGACGGCGATCCGTGGACCCTTGTTCCTTGTTGTTATCTGTATCTTTATTTATATGATTACGATCGGTATCGTCGCTACGAGCACGTTCACCCTAGCAATGGAGCATCAGGGGCATCGTGCAGGGAGTGCAAGCGCAGTGCTTGGATTGGTGCCGCTGCTTCTAGGCTCAGCAGTATCGCCTCTCGTCAGCATTGACGAGACGACGGCAGTTCCGATGGGGGCTATCTTGTTCATCACATCCTGTCTAGGAGCAATCGTCTTCACGAAGCTGACGGGAACCAAAGAAACAGGAAACCTTCAGACGCCTAGTTAAAGCTAGGAATACGAAATATGCTTGTAAAAAGTCGCCGTTCGGCGGCTTTTTTTGCATTAATGAAGTAGTATCAAGCAGGTCAATGAAATAGTTCATAGAAAAATTACTTAACAATGAACACGATATTGTCGATATATACTTGTTAGTAGTAATATCACACACAGGAGGAACAATATGGGCTACTCAAATTTAGGAAAACAATTTATTGGTGGGGTATGGAGAGATGGCAAGAGCGAGAAGCAAATGCCTAACATCAATCCATATAATGATGAGGTTATCACTACGTTTCAAATCGCCAGCGTTGCTGACATAGATGATGCTTATCAGGCTGCCTACAAAGCAAAGCTCGAATGGGACAAGGTTAACCCCTACAAGAAACGCGATATCCTTGAGAAAGCTGTTACATATATTGAAGCAAATGAAGAAGAGATCACGTCCATAATTGTTCAAGAACTGGGTGGAACGCATCTTAAAGCAGCATTTGAGATCGGTCTTGTGAAAAATATGATCAAAGAAGCCGCTACGTTTCCTCTTAGAATGGAGGGTAAAATTTTACCTTCTACGGAGGATGGAAAAGAGAACCGGTTGTACCGGATTCCAGCAGGCGTAGTTGGGGTTATCAGTCCGTTTAACTTCCCCTTCTTCTTGTCAATGAAGTCAGTAGCTCCAGCACTGGGTGCTGGTAATGGTGTAGTACTGAAACCGCATGAGGATTCTCCCATTACAGGTGGAACGCTGATCGGTAAGATTTTCGAAGAAGCGGGTATCCCAAAGGGCTTACTGAATGTTGTAGTAACTGATATTAAAGAGATTGGTGATGCGTTCGTGGAGCATCCGATTCCAAGAATCATTTCCTTCACGGGTTCGACGAAGGTCGGAAGCTACATTGGCCAACTGGCGGTTAAGAACTATAAAAAACCGCTACTGGAACTTGGCGGTAATAGTGCGTTTATCGTTTTGGAAGATGCAGATATCGACTATGCGGTACAAGCTGCAACATTCAGCAGATTCACGCATCAAGGTCAAATTTGTATGTCAGCGAACCGAATTCTTGTACAAAAGACGATTTATCAGGAGTTTGTAGATAAATACAAAGAGAAGATTTCGACCCTTACAACAGGCGATCCAAGTGATCCTCAAACCATCATCGGACCAGTTATTAATGACCGTCAGGCAGAAACACTGAGAGAATTGATTGCAAAAGGGATTGAGCAAGGTGCAGTTCCCCTGGTGCATGGAAACATTAAAGGGAGAATGGTAGAACCGACCGTTCTCATTGATGTTAAGCCGGATATGGTTGTAGCACAAGAAGAGTTGTTTGGTCCGGTTGTGTGTATCATGCCGTTCGAAACAGAAGAGGAAGGAATCGATATCGCTAACGACACTCGTTTTGGACTTAGTGGTGCAATTCATACCTCCAATCTTGAGCGTGGTGTAGAAATGGCGAAGAAAGTCCAAACAGGTATGATCCATGTGAACGATGTTACGATTAATGATGAGCCAATCGTAGCTTTTGGAGGAGAAAAGCAGTCTGGGTTGGGGCGTTTGAATGGGGAATGGAGCCTGGATGAATTCACCACGATGAAGTGGATCTCGGTTAATTACGGACAACGGAAGTTCCCTTACTAAGGGCGTTAGGAGATCGTATGAATAATGTGACTGATGTTCAAACACAGCATGAGTTGATCAGAATGTTTGTGAAGGTAGCCCCTCTGCTGCAAAGTCTATCGAATGATGATATCACCATTGGTATTTATAATACGGAAAAGTTAATTGTCAACTTTCCGGGCAAAACGTTCTCGCTAAATGTTAGCCCGGGGGACCCGCTTATGGAGGGGGATATTGTGACAAATGCGATTCGGAACAATACAGCTTTATCCGCGGTGGTTCCGAAAGAGCTGTTCGGTTTTCCACTTGCTGCTCGTGCGATCCCGCTGCACGATGAGCAAGGCAACGTTATTGGCGGAGTGGGTATGGGCACTAGTCTCGAAAAAGCGAGCAGACTTTTTGAGATGGCCGAGAGCTTCTCTGCTATCGTAGAGCAGACAACGGCATCCATTGAAGACATCAGTCAATCAATTTCTTACCTTACCGAGCGAGTGACCGACGTAACAATCCAAATGAAGGATGTTAGCTCCAGTGCTCAGCAGATTGGGAAAATCTCCACGGTGGTTAAGGAGATTTCCGATCAAAGTAACATGTTAGGGCTAAATGCTGCGATCGAAGCGGCAAGAGCAGGGGAAGCAGGTAGAGGATTCTCCGTCGTTGCTGATGAGATTCGAAAGCTTGCGACGAGTTCTAAAGAGAATGTGGACCAAATCAATGGTATCACCAAAAACATTCAAGAATTATTGATGAAATTAAATGATGCTTTTTCTGATATCCACTCTCTAACCGATACTCAATCAGGGACGATTAAGGAATTCTCTGCAACGATTCAGGAGATCAGTATTAAAGCAGAAGAATTAGCTCAGGTTGCTGAAGAAACACTGTATTCAAAAGATAACGAGCATTAATAAACCAGAACGGAGAAGAAATACATTGAACATGTATTTCTTCTTTTTTTAGATTCATCATCTTTTATCTAGGATTCATTTGTTAGAATAGTAACAGGAATAACTTTAGTGCAATAACATTTTATACGAATGGTGTGATCAAAATTGATTTTTGAAGAAGTGACATTTAAAACTCATAAGTTAAATGAACTGAAATCTTTTTATGTTCAGACTCTAGGTTTAGCATTATTAAAAGAACAGGAAGGTTCGTTTACAGTAGCAGTTGGTGAAACGAACCTTACATTTATTCGAACAGAGGATAAGGATGACCGACCATCTTACCATTTTGCCTTCAACATTAATGAAAGTAAATTCAAATTAGCCAAAGAGTATGTATCAAAACGGGTAACCTTATTGCAAGAAGATTCCCAGGATGAGTTTGAATTTACAGATTGGAACGCACATGCATTTTATTTTTATGATCCGTCTGGAAACATAGTGGAGTATATTGCACGCCACAGTATAAAAAGTATTTCTTCAGATGAATTTACTAATAAAGACATTCTTTGTGTAAGTGAAGTTGGATTACCTGTGTTGGACGTTGCAAACGTAGCCTCGCTCTTACAATCAGAGGTGAATCTTCCTTTATGGAGGGGAGATGGCGCTTCATTTCAACCTATTGGTGACGAACATGGGCTATTTATTGTAGTAGAACTCGAGCGGAAATGGCTTCCTACAAATGATAAAGCTAGAATTTTCCCAATCACGGCGAAAATGAAAGATAACACGAAACCATTCTCAGTCCCGCATTTGCCTTATCAAATCTATATCTAATTTGACTTAGAGTTAACTCCAAGGAGTAATATAAATTTGAAGGTAAACAAACTGCTTTAGAAAGTGAGGACTCTTCAAATGGAATATGTGAAACTTGGAAATACCGGCTTAGATGTATCCCGGCTTTGTCTAGGGTGTATGGGTTTTGGTGTTGCAGAACGGTGGATTCATCCATGGGTACTTAATGAAGAACGCAGTCGTCCTATTATTAAAAAAGCGCTGGAGCTCGGTATTAATTTTTTTGATACGGCAAATGTATATTCAGACGGAACTAGTGAAGAAATTGTCGGAAGGGCTTTAAAAGATTACGCGAATCGTGATGAGATTGTCCTCGCGACGAAGGTACATTTCCGTATGCATCAAGGTCCAAATGGTGCTGGACTATCCAGAAAGGCAATTATGAGTGAAATTGATAAGAGTCTTATGAGACTAGGGACCGATTATGTGGATCTGTATCAAATTCATCGCTGGGATTATGAAACTCCTATTGAAGAAACGATGGAAGCATTGCATGATGTGGTGAAGGCTGGTAAGGCAAGGTACATTGGTGCTTCTGCTATGTATGCATGGCAATTTCAAAAAGCGTTACATACAGCGGAGAAAAATGGCTGGACCCGATTTATATCGATGCAGAATCATCTAAACCTTATATACCGTGAAGAAGAAAGGGAGATGCTTCCTCTTTGTAAAGAAGAAAAAATAGGTGTGATTCCCTATAGCCCGCTCGCATCAGGCAGATTGACGCGTGATTGGTCCGAAACGACAGAACGTTCCGAAACCGACCAAGTGCAGAAATCGAAATACGATGCAACTGCGAATGCGGATCGATTGGTTGTGGAGCAGGTTGCAGCCATTGCAGAAAAAAGAGGCGTCCCACGCGTTCAAGTCGCACTTGCCTGGTTACTACAGAAAGAACCAGTAACAGCTCCTATTATTGGTGCAACGAAGATTTCACATCTTGAAAATGCGGTAGATGCTCTATCAATTACGCTGACACCTGAAGAGATATTATTACTAGAAGAGCCTTATGTGCCTCATTCAATTGTCGGATATGAGTAAATTGCTATCGATGTAGACCACATCCATTAATATAGAAAAATGCATCGAATCCTTTGATCCGATGCATTTTTTTTACAATTTATGATACGTTTCGTTGTCAACTGGTTCTAGCCAATCCGTTTCACCTGGTGTCATTGCTAGGTGTACAAACCAACTGTCTTTTGTTGCGCCATGCCAATGTTTTACATGAGGTGGAATGTTCACAACATCTCCTGTTTTGAGTAATTGAGCAGTTTTTCCTTCTTCTTGATACCAGCCCTCACCGCCAGTGACTAATAAAACTTGTCCAGCTTTGTGAGAATGCCAATGATTGCGAGCTCCTGGAGCAAAAGTTACATTCCCGATGGGTGCATTCAGAGGTTTCGAATCTGTAAACACCATTTGTAAAAAAGCATCTCCGATAAAATTCGCTTCCACTTTTTGGCCTAATGGAAAGATAGTACTGTTGCTTAAATTTTCATTTGCCATCATTCAATACCTGCTTTCTTATTCATTTTTATAGATTTCTTTTGCGATGTTAAATGCTGACCAAGCTTTTGGCCAACCTACATAGAATGAAAGATGAGTGATGATTTCCGCAATTTCCTCTTGTGTTATTCCATTTCCCTTTGCTTTTTGAAGATGCGGAGTTAGTTGTTCAAAGTTCCCACCTGAGATGAGTGCAGATACAGTGATCATACTGCGATCGCGAGCAGATAACTCCTTCTCTCTTGACCAAATCTCACCGAATAAGACGTCATCGTTCAGTTCTGCAAATTTTGGAGCGAATTCTCCTAACAAGTTTCTTCCTGCTGTCTGTTTTTCTGCCATATGAGTTATTTCCTCCATCCTATATTGGTATGTTCATGAGTGAATATACTACTTAAAGTAAACTTTAAGTCAAGAAAGAAAACAAAAAATAATGATCTTATTCATGTGATATGATGGAGCACATTATTTACTTTATTAGATCAATAGCATTCGCTTAAACTAAACATTAAGTATATGATTTGTGTAGAAATAGATATGAAACGAGGGATAATTCATGACATATTCAATTGGAGAATTTGCAAACATCGTCGGTGTGACAACAAGTACACTCAGATACTATGAAATGGAAGGGCTACTTGCACCTCGTCGAAATGAAAATAATATACGTGAATATACTGACCAAGATATCGGCTGGATTCAATTTTTATTACATTTAAAAGCTTCAGGCATGTCGATCACAGAGCTAAAACAATATACCGATTGGCGTGCTATGGGTGATGATACGATGATAGAAAGGCTTGAATTACTTGAAGAGCGGAAGCGTCTCGTCGATCAAGAAATTCAAGCGTTACAACAAAGCCAGGAAATTTTGAATCGGAAGATTGTATTCTACAAAGATCAATTGAAGGGGGATCAATACGAATTTGTTCTATATCCAAACGAAAAGGAGAGTAATGCAGAGTAATAACAGGTTACGCTGTTAAAGTAACAACTGCTCTTTGCTAGACGAGGAGCGGTTGTTTTATTATTGTAGTTATACTTAGAGAGGAATCTACTTCATCTAAACTAAGGGCTTCTTCGCTGAGTATTGAAATCTATGCTATGATCGTAAATGAAAGGAGGGGGATTTTATGCGTAAAAAGAAAACTTGGATAATCCTTTTTTCTTGTTTAGTTGTGCTTTTCGTAGGAGGAAAATGGGTTTATAATACAGTGATTCATACGGCTGCAAATCAAATATCAGCTGAACTTGCTAAACCAGAAGTAGAACAAGCACTTAATCAACTAAAAGAACAATATGCATCAAGCGATTCCAATACAAAACCAGCGGAGTCCTCGAATAAAGAGGATAAAAACGATGCTGTGTTTAAGAGTCAAGATGATGCTTTAAAATTTGTCATCAGTCGGGTATCCGTTTCCGATATTAAAGATGTCAAGGAAATTACATCTGAAGGGCTGACCGAAGAAAACAAAGAGAAACTACAAAAAATGGCCCTTGAAAATTTTACAACTGAAGAAATTGAAGCATTACTTCAAGCGTTACAATAAGATGAGGTACTGATGTTATTGTTGTAGGTATAAAATAAAACAGCGGCAGATTGGACTAGTTCGTAACGTCCTAATTTGCCGCTGTTTCTATAAGAGGGTCTATAATTACTTTTTTCAGA
Organism: Paenibacillus sp. Marseille-Q4541; assembly: GCF_018310695.1. Taxonomy (GTDB): domain Bacteria; phylum Bacillota; class Bacilli; order Paenibacillales; family Paenibacillaceae; genus Paenibacillus. Next base: position 226,115 of record NZ_JAGXCY010000003.1, read on the forward strand.
AGGGAGAATAACTATATGAGAGTTACTAACAAAATGATTGATAAGCAATTAAGGATTAGAGGTAGACTTATTGATTTACTGATGAAATCTCCTAATGAAGACAAGTGGCTTCAATCCATGCAAAAAATGAAAAAGAGATCGGATAAATCAGCGGGAAAAAACATCGATGGGTTACAGTGCAGTGAAGTCTGGATACCACGCAAAAGTGATGGTTCAAAAATACGTATACGAATCTACAAACCGCTACGTCCCATAGAAAATGCACCTGCTGTACTCTGGATTCATGGTGGAGGATATGCGATGGGTAACCCAGAGCAATTTGGGGAAACGTATAAAAAATTAATTCAAGCAAGTAACTGCGTAGTCGTTGCTCCTGATTATCGGTTATCAATCGAAGCTCCTTATCCAGCAGCTTTAGATGATTGTTACGACTCACTCTTATGGATGAAAAGAGAAGCAGCACAACTGGGTGTCAGAGACGATCAACTCATGGTAGGTGGTGAAAGTGCTGGAGGAGGACTAGCTGCTGCACTTACTCTTTACGCAAGAGATAAAGGTGAGGTGAACATTGCATTTCAAATGCCACTGTACCCAATGATTGATGACAGGTCTATTACAGAGTCGGCAAAAGAAAATAACGCTCCGATTTGGAACGCTGATTATAATAAATGGGCATGGAAATTGTATCTAGGAAACCTTTATGGCAAAACGGTACCTTCCTATGCTGCCGCCGCCAGAGCTACCGACTATAGTAATCTTCCTCCTACTGTTACTTTTGTTGGTGATGTAGAACCTTTCAGAGATGAAACTATTCAGTATGTAGATAATTTAAGAAGAGCTGGAGTACATGTTGATTTCGAACTTTATAAAGGTTGTTTTCATGGTTTTGACATCATCAATCCTAACGCGGAAGTAAGTAAGAAGGCTGTATCCTTTTTTATAGATTCATTCAAATATGCAGTAGAACATTATTTTGCTGAGCAGAACAAGAAATCGTGAGAAGGAAAAAACACTTACTAATGTCTCATGTATGTAAAATGACAAGTATCTCAGTATACAAGTCGCTACTTTAAGCGGCTTTTTTATTTTGTTATTTTCAAGGACTTCTATTTAAAAATCTAATCACTAATTACTGAAAAAATGATTGTAGAAAGAACAATGGTTAGGATGGTTCCAGAAGCACTCAAATTGATAGAAATTCTTTTAAGGGAAATCATTTTCTTACTGAGAAAAAACATAGTTAAACCAACAATACATATAACCACTCCTATACAAAATAAAGTGGAAATTGGAATATGGACAAAGTACTTACATAAGCAATATATTGCTATAGCTACTACTACCCCTGCAATGACATCCAACATTCTATGTAGAATTTAATTAGACCTCCTTCAAAATAATAGAGAATGGATTAAAGACTTCTTTTACTACTCTGATAAATAACCCGCAGCCTGATACTCAAGTTATTCTAAGAAATGAGATGCAAGTATTGTCTGAAGATAATGGAAGGTATAGAGTATATCCTGCTTTTCCTTTCCATGAAGAGAGACGTTTTGAAATTTACACAGTTGAAATTGAAAAAGAAGGGAAGTTAAGTTCTCATTCCCATAGAGAGGGAACCGAGGAATTTATTTCTGTTTTTGATGGAGAACTAACGATTTGGATCAATGAATGTGAATATAAATTAAAAGAAGGGGATTCAATCAGATTTAAGGCGGATAAACCACACACCTATTATAATTCTGGGGAAACTTTAACACGTTTAAGTATGACCATATATTATCCAGTTTAGAGGTACGATCCGATGAAGTAACTCTCGTTTCGAATCCCTCTTTATCTGGAGATTTGAACTATGGTAATAACCGGTATCGTTGAGCTAATCTGCTTCATGCATTCGACGTAGAAAACTGAATCATCTGCTATAATAGAGAAAAACCTGATAGAAATGGTGTAGATGATGAAAATAGAACTAGGGGAACATCAAATAGAATTTCATGTACAGTATGGCCCACGCAAAAAGCTCTCGATCCATATTCATCCTTCGGGACTGGTTACAGTGAAGGCACCGAATTATACAAGTGATGATGTGGTGATGAATATAGTTAGGCAGCATGGGAGTACGATTTTGAAGCAATTACAAGCAATAGAGGCAGCTCGGACGGCTCCGAAGGTCAGAGAATACGTAAATGAAGGAAAGTTCCTTCATCTAGGAAAATATTATTCGCTGCATGAGTTAATTGAGACTAATGGTCTAACGGAAGAGGAGCTTCAACGCGATCTGAAAAAGTTTTATTTTGCAAGCTGTAAGAAAGTGATTGGTGAACGTATCAAAATCTATCAGAAGATGCTGAAAGTTACGCCGAAATCTTTCATAATTGAGGAGTCTCGAACCAAGTGGGGGAGCTGCAGCTCTGCCAAACATCTTACATTTAATTACCGTCTAGCGATGGCGCCTCTCGAGGTCATTGACTACGTGGTTATTCATGAACTTTGTCATCTCTTGCATATGAATCATGATCGATCCTTTTGGCGGCGTGTTGGAAGCGTAATGAAGGATTACAAAGAGAAAGAAGCGTACCTCGCGAGGTATGGGCAAGACATGACATTGTAAAAACGCTAAAAGAACTGAAATCTAAAGATCTTGGTTCTTTTTATTTTAAAGAAATTTATCGAGTACGAAAAACTTTGATAGGAATTGGAGATGAATAATATGACCTTATTCTACTATATTGCTGCAGCGCATGAGCTTCCGACAGGTTCATTTGGTCAAAATAAAACAGTTATGACACTTCAGGATTACATAACTAATGTGAATCCTTCTGCCAAGGATCAACATTTCATGCAAGTACTTCTGGAGAAATACCCAAATGGGGATAAGTTAATGGAGATTTATGAGACTGAAGAAGATGCTGCTGGCCTTTATATAACGGGTCCCATTACCAGCGAAGATTACTCTCATGTTTTCCGACATCCATTGGTATATCAAGTGAACTCTGAGGGCGGTGGCTTTGTGATCAATGACGAAATGAAACAGTCTCATCCCATCTCCTATTTGACCAGCAAAAAGTGTTTAGAGGAGCTATTCAAATACTTACATCAAAATATGGTGGATGGTGAAAGTATAGAGCTATACTCATGCTGGGCCACCGGTACAAAGCGGTTTAACGGTTCTCCTAAAAAAGAATTAAGTCTGACGATTAATCTATCCTCATTTAGATTGGAAAAAGGGTTTGAGTGGAAAGAAAACCAATATATAAGGGTGGATAAATTATTATGATGTTGAAAATTGGGGAGGAACTATGTCTATATATGATGTTATAGAAGATCGGATATATAACTGGGGATGTAAAAATGATGAAGTACTCGCCATCTATATAGTGGGGTCAAGAGCGAGAGAAAATAAACCATTTGACGAGTACTCTGATTTGGATGTTGTAGTTTTTTCAACCAATCCAGACTACTATCTTCAAGATAGTAAATGGTTACCAGAAATTGGTACAGTGTGGATAGACTTTACCTTTCAAACCGTGCATGGTGACCCTGAGAAACTCGTTCTTTTTGAACAAGGAGCACAAGTCGATTTTCTCTTTCAACATATTTCTTGCTTAGAACATTCAATGAACTCAGGACAAATTCCGTTAGGTTTTCAACGTGGTGTCAAAATTTTACTAGATAAAACAGAAAATGGACAAAGATTAGTACCCCAAACTAAAGTGGCTCCAGAGAACATGCCCATAACAGCAGAGAACTATTTGCAGACTAATAAAATGTATTGTTTTGCTTGTTTATACGTAGGAAAGCAAATTTTACGAGATGAATTTTGGGTAGCTAATCAGAGAGATAAAGATTGTAAACAGATGCTTTTACAAATGATAGAATGGCATGCAAAAGCTCTGAATGGAGAAACTCATGATACTTGGCATGCAGGCAGATTTATTAGAGAATGGGCAGAAAAATCTGCTATTGAAGAATTAAAGGATTCTTTTATAGGATTTGATCAGGAAAGTAACTGGAAAGCTTTAATCTCTTCGATTGAATTATTCAGTCGGTTATCCTATCAAGTCGCAAGTACATATCATTACGCTTTTCCAGCCGAGTTATTTTCTAAAATTCAAATGTGGTTGAATGAACATCAATTGATTAAGGATTAGGGACTTGAAAGTACTATGATGATTTTATAAAGGAGGATTAAAACCTCTTCTATAGAACCAAACTAGATGACGGCAGTTGATCAGAACGATCGGCTGCTTTTGGACGCATTCGTCTAACAAGGATGGCTGCTGTTTTGGAACAAAGAGCCGAACGAGTTGCGGACATATTTGATATGGTTCTGGATGCATTAAATGTAGGAAGGGTCGATGAATTATTTACAAAACTGAAGGATTTGAGGTGAAGTCATGAGCACATCTATATACTTAAATCATTATGGTGTAAGGCTGCTTGGCAAAAACCAGGATGTTCCATACGATGGAGCATACTTTTTCACAAATCGAAGAGGCGTGGCCAAAACTGCAATGATCATGCCGCCGGACCGTCCAATGAAGTGGATTTCAAAGTACGGCAGCGTGACAATATCGCAGGTTGGTAAAGAAATGCCAAACGGAGGAATGAATGAAGTCGGCCTAGTTGTGGAGCAGACAACACTCTGGCAATCGAGTTATCCTGAACAGCAGGAACTCCCGGCCATAGGTGAGTTACAGTGGATGCAGCTCATGCTGGATACTTGCTCAACTGTACAAGAGGTGATACATACAGCTGAGCGTCTCCGGATCGTAAATCCCCTATCTCGGCTTCATTACATGATCTGCGACCGTGTAGGAGAATGCGCGATTTTTGAGTTTTTAGATGGTGCACTTTCTATCTATACTGGGGAATCGCTGCCGATACATGTCATGGCTAACATGCCATATCTTGAGTCAATCCGAAATTTAGAAGATTCAGAGATACAAGGTCATGATACATTAGGAGACTACGAACTGAACTCCATGGATCGGTTCAAACAAGCAGTAAAATCTTTGAGGAAACCAGTAGCAAGTGCAGGGTTCGTCTTCGATATTCTTCAGTCGATTCAGAGACAGGATACTGCGTTCAGTATAGTTTATGACATAGATCATTTAGAGATTCATTTTACATCTAATCGTCTATCCGACCGTAAAAAGATCAGTCTTCTCGAATTTGATTTTGTTAACGATGCTCAAATAGCCATTGATTTACAGAAATCCACTGGGGACGGTCTAATCCCAATCCCTTATAGTACGAACTTAAATCGTATTGTAATTGAATCTTTCTTTCGTGACCCTGCGTTGACTGCTGTATTCGGTTGGACTATTACCGAGGATATGATCTCTTTCCTAGCGGCTTTTCCCGCTACCTTCCAATAGATGAAGCTTCCTGCACAAAATCGGTCGCTTCATTGAAATGAACCGGTCTCTTAGCTCGAATTAATGAAATGGCCTTACAAAAGGGAGGAGAAACATGAACATCGTTCTTATCGGTATGTCTGGAGCAGGTAAAGCACTTTAGGCGTCTTGCTTGCAAAAGCACTCGGAATGGATTTCGTGGATACGGATATTGTTATAGAACAACGTGATGGAAGGTTGTTACAAGATATTATAGATCATGATGGTATCGAAAAATTTATAGAGATTGAAGAAGAAATCGTGTCTGAACTTCATCTAAAAAAGAAAAAGAAGCAGCCAACCAGTAATAGGGTTCACTGGTTGGCTGTTTCTTTTTATCATAAAAACGTTTGAATATGTAATCATACAGCTTTCTATATACGGGGCATGAATTTCCTTGCGGCAAGAAAAAGCCACGTACTAAGAACAAATGGCATAGTGAGTGTAGGTAGACCATAAGGCAGGAGCCAAGTGGTGATACTTGCCGTAATAGGTACGCAAATAACGGCAGCAATGATTCCAGTCCATGGTGCTAAACGGCTCTTACTATCAAAAACATGACCTACTGCCAGAATAGTTAATACGGCATTAAATCCGTAAAGTCCTAAATTAAGCAACGTAACTTCTGCTCCGAGTCCATAAGCCGTTAATAGCGCAACAGCTGAGCCAATGATGGTATAAAAGCCCATTCTCCAACTCGCCCAAAAAACTCCAATTATAACCAAAATGCCAGATAAAAATTGATCTTGGAAAAATACTTGTCCAATTCCATTAATCAGACCACTCACCCAATCGATTGTACCTTCAGGATGCAGATCCATGTGGACAAGATCTTGGGGGACGAGTTCTGGACTTAACCGGAATGCTCCTAATTGATAGGTAGCAAGCAATAAAAACCAAGTCAATATGATGTATGGAAACGTCAGTACAGGTATTTTGAGATTTTGCATCCAATGCATCATACCCGCTGTAAAAAAAACGACAACCACTGCCCCTGCTAAAGCAATGATCCATCGCATAGATCCCTCTAAGTTTAAGGATAAGGCGATTCCTGCTAATACGGAGTTATATCCAAGAAGTCCTTGATCAACGATAGATTTCTGAGTTCTTCCAAATTTTCCGATGAGTGTAGCTAGGAGTGAAGATAATAAGGCAATAACACCTACCGAAACGGAGGAAATCGTTATTGCTATTAAGATAATGAGCCCAGTAACCGCATTTTCAATAAATATTACTTGAGAGATTCCCTTCAGAGTCGTGGAGAGTATGGGGAGCAGCTCTCCCTTAGACTTTGCATTTTGTTCGTCTCGTTGCATTGTAATCTCCTTTTTTCTAATGTGAAAATGATGTTACAATCACTATTTTCGACAAAAAAATTAGAAATTTGACCCAGAACATTTTTGAGAATAATATATATAAATAGTTATATGCAATTTGTTTTATATATAAATTATGATATAAAAAGATCTTTAAGTTTGCAAATCTGTATATTACGAGGATACATTGCTATTCACATATATACGGTAAAAATCTAATGAATTTTGGTGATTAACAAATTTAATTAATGAAATTAAGGAGGTATAAATTATGCAACTATTACCACGCGAGATTGACAAACTTTTGATTGTTGTTGCTGCTGACCTTGCCAAAAGAAGGAAGGAGAGAGGACTCAAACTAAACCATCCTGAAGCGACCGCTTATATAACTTATGAAGTGTTAGAAGGTGCGCGAGATGGAAGAACAGTTGCTGAATTGATGGAATATGGTGCAACGATTTTGACTCGTGAAGATGTGATGGAAGGTATTCCAGAGATGATTCATGATATTCAAGTTGAAGCCACTTTTCCTGATGGGACAAAACTGGTAACGGTACATAATCCAATTAGGTAAGCGGCGAAACGATAGGGGGATATTCATATGATACCTGGTCAAATTTTTTTGAGAAAAGAAGATATTACTTGTAATGTTGGAAGACTCGCTTCGAAAATCAGAGTAAAAAACACGGGCGACCGTCCGGTACAGGTAGGCTCGCACTTTCACTTTTTTGAAGTCAATGAAGCTCTTATATTCAATCGTGAAGAAGGATTTGGGAAACATTTGAACATCCCGGCGGGTGCTGCTGTCCGTTTTGAACCTGGGGATGAAAAAGAAGTAGAAGTGGTCTCTTATGCTGGAGAACGCCGTGTATACGGATTTAACAATAAAACGGATGGTTCAGTGGAAGGTGGGTGCAAATAATGAGCTTTAAAATGCCTAGAACTCAATATTCTCAAATGTATGGACCAACGACAGGTGATTCGATACGTCTTGCTGATACCGATCTAATCATTCAGATAGAGAAAGATTATACATCGTATGGGGATGAAGTCGTTTTTGGCGGCGGGAAAGTCATTCGCGATGGAATGGGTCAGCATCCGCTAGTTACCCGGGGAGAAGGAGTCCCGGATGTAGTTATTACGAATGCGATAATTTTGGATTACACGGGGATTTATAAAGCAGATATTGGGATTCGAGACGGGAAGATTTCAGGAATCGGAAATGCTGGTAATCCACTAGTAATGGATAACGTGGACATTATTATCGGAGCTTCTACGGAGATTATTGCGGGTGAAGGGATGATTGTCACGGCTGGCGGAATTGATACTCATGTCCACTTTATTAACCCTGCTCAAATCGAAACAGCGTTATCTTCTGGGCTAACAACTCTAATAGGTGGAGGTACAGGTCCTGCTGCAGGATCCAAAGCGACAACCGTGACCCCTGGAGAATGGAATATCCATCGTATGCTGGAAGCTGCGGAAGGGATGCCTATTAACGTAGGTTTTACCGGAAAAGGACAAGCTGCAGCTGAAGAACCGCTTGCAGAACAAGTGCGAGCTGGTGCAATTGGACTGAAGGTCCATGAGGACTGGGGAGCTACAGCATCGGCACTTGATCATGCGTTAACGGTAGCAGATAAATACGATGTGCAAGTAGCGGTTCATGCGGACACCTTGAATGAAGGTGGTTTCATGGAAAATACAATGGCTGCAATTAAAGACCGTGTCATCCATATGTATCATACCGAAGGTGCCGGTGGTGGGCACGCACCAGACTTAATCAAATCTGCTAGCTATATGAATGTTCTTCCGTCATCTACAAATCCGACTTTACCGTATACGATCAATACGATTGATGAACATTTAGACATGTTAATGGTTTGCCATCATTTGAATCCATCGATCCCTGAGGATCTTGCTTTCGCAGATTCACGGATTAGACGCGAAACCATTGCTGCTGAAGATATCCTACAAGACATGGGTGTATTTAGTATGGTTAGCTCTGATGCACAAGCCATGGGACGAGTTGGTGAAGTTATTCTGCGAACATGGCAAACGGCAGACAAAATGAAAATGCAACGGGGAACGATGCAAGGTGACAACGAGATGTCGGATAATCATCGTGCCAAGCGCTATGTTGCTAAATATACGATCAATCCAGCCATTACTCATGGAATATCTGAGTATGTAGGTTCCATTGAAGTAGGGAAAATGGCTGATCTGGTTTTATGGTCGCCCGCTTTTTTTGGTGTGAAACCTGAAATGATTCTTAAAAATGGCATGGTTGTTCAAAGTTTAATGGGGGATGCCAATGCATCGATTCCAACACCACAGCCCGTCATTTATCGTCCAATGTATGCTCAATATGGAAAGGCACTTTCCAAAACCTCAGCAACTTTTATTTCACAATCTGCCTTTGATCTTAAAGTCCATGAACAACTAGGTTTGGAGAAAATCATTCTTCCCGTACATGGCATCAGAAAATTAACGAAAAGAGATATGAAGCTGAATTTCGAAACACCGGAGATTACGGTCGATCCACAAACGTACGAGGTAAGAGTAAACGGAGAATTAATTACATGTGAACCCGTCGATAAAGTACCGATGGGGCAACGCTATTTCTTATTTTGAGGTGAAAATAATGATTATTGAACAAATCGTAACGAATATTGAAAGCTTGGATAAAGAAGAGATTTCGAAACGTCATATTGAAAAGGTTTATCTGGAAAGTGCTGATTTAGTAAAACGAATCCAACGGGTAAAAACAGATCACGGTAATGAAATCGGTATTCGCTTAAAAGATCAGCGTGACCTTATCGCAGGAGATATTCTATTCATGGATGATAAAAACATCATTATGATCGATGTTCTCTCTGATGATTTAATTGTCATTAGTCCGCGCAGCTTGAAGGAAATGGGGACAATTGCTCATCAACTAGGAAATCGTCACCTCCCGGCTCAATTTGAAGATGAGGAGATGCTAGTTCAATATGATTATCTTGTTGAAGAACTACTGAAACAATTGGAGATCCCTTTTAAACGAGAAGAGAGGAAAGTAAAAAAAGCATTCCGTCATATTGGCCACAGTCATGGATAAAAACACGCTTTCCTTATTCCAACTGTGTGATTCGAACTTTCCAACAGGAGCTTTTAGTCATTCCTATGGACTTGAGAGTTATATACAAGAAGACCAAGTCCATGATCAAGATACACTTTCCAAATGGCTACATGTATTCTTACATGAACAGCTCGTCCATTCCGATGGACTTGCTTCGCGACTCGTATACGATGCCTTACAGGATGAAAACTTCGAGGCGGTGTGGAAGATGGACCGAATGTTGACTGTTCAAAACTTGCCTCGTGAAACAAGAGAAGGCACTCAAAAAATGGGTGTTCGAATGTTAAGTCTCGTTGGGTCATTGTACGAAGTACCTGTTTTCTCACTATATCAGCAGCGGATGAATACGAAGAAATCTTTTGGACATCCGGCAATCGTTTTTACGATGATTGGGCACCATCTAGGTGTTTCGCAATCAACTACGATTTTATATTATTTGTATTCGGTTATTTCCAGCATTGTTCAAAATGCAGTACGTGCCATTCCATTAGGTCAGACCACGGGTCAGAAGATCATTCAACATTTTCAAGGTCCGCTAATGGAGGCAACGGAAAAGATCCTGAGTCTGGATAAAGATGAGTTCGGCGTCATTTCACCGGGACTTGAGATCTCACAAATGCAACATGAACGTGTGAATATTCGTATTTTTATGTCTTAACTTATTAACTAAAGAAAGAAGTGTATGATAATGGAACCAATCAAAATCGGTGTTGGGGGACCTGTGGGAGCAGGCAAAACCATGCTAGTTGAAAAATTAACGCGGTATTTAGAGAATGATATCAGCATGGCGGTAGTAACGAATGATATTTATACCAAAGAAGATGCTAAGTTTCTAATGGAGAATGGAGTACTGCCTGTAGATCGGATTATCGGTGTCGAAACCGGAGGATGTCCTCATACTGCAATCCGTGAAGATGCTTCAATGAATTTTGCAGCCATCGATGAATTGAAAGAGAGACATCCGGATGTTGAACTTATTTTTGTTGAGAGCGGTGGAGATAATCTTGCAGCTACATTCAGCCCTGAACTGGTCGATTTCTCGATCTACATTATCGATGTAGCACAAGGTGAAAAAATACCTCGTAAGGGCGGACAAGGGATGATTAAATCTGATTTATTCATTATTAATAAAACAGATTTGGCCCCTTATGTTGGAGCGAGTCTTGAAATCATGGAGTCGGATACGAAGCAATTTCGTGGAAATAAACCATTCGTATTCACCAATTTAAAAGATAATAAAGGCCTTGATCAAGTAATTGACTGGCTGAAAGAAAATGCACTCTTAAAGGGTTTGGAATAGCATGGAGGACTGGACAGGGATTCTGCGACTAGAAGCGGAAGAAAGAAACGGAAAAACTGTCGCAAAAAATGTTTATTTTCAAGGTGCGTTTAAAGTGATGCGCCCTATTTATCATGATGATTCTGGACAAGTCTGTTATTACATTCTAAATCCAGGCGGGGGTTATCTAGACGGCGACCGTTATCAAATGAAAATTTCATTAAGGGAACAGTCCCGGCTCACTTTAACTACACAATCGGCAACAAAAATTTATAAAACTCCGAATAAGCCTGCCTATCAGGAAACAGAAATAACGCTTAAGAAGGGCAGTTATTTAGAGTATATTACAGACCCACTTATCGGTTATCAGGATGCACGATATATTCAAAAAACAGTGATACGAATGGAGAAAGGCGCTACCTTTCTTTATTCGGATATTGTTACTTCGGGATGGTCTCCAGATGGGGCGCAGTTTAGTTATGATCTTCTTCAATTAATCAGTGAAATTTATATAGATGATGAATTGGTAGTATTTGATCATTTTAAATTGAATCCTTCGTCTCAAACCATAGATTCTCTTGGTTTTATGGAGGGATTTACCCACTTAGGTTCCATGATTGTGGTTGGAGATCAAGTAAATAGTGATCTTCTTGACAGGCTGTATCACGCGGTTCATGAAGAAACAAAGGAATTTAAGATCGGATTATCATTACTACCTGTGTCAGGGTTAATCATTAGGATCTTAGCTCATTCAACACAAACGATTGAAAAGATTCAAACGAAATGTCACCATATCATAAATCAAGAGTTTTTTAATAAACCTCCATCTTTTCTAAGGAAATATTAGTGTTTAAAACCCAGTAATCATGATGATTGCTGGGTTTTTTAATGAAAATAGGTTACATTATCTATAGATTAAAGCTACACTTAGTAAATTGGTCAGGTTGTTTAACTAACTGCCTACTTAAATTAAGATAAGGAATGAAAATAGGATGAATACTCTAGGTTATGCGATTCTTAGTGTTTTAAGCAGAAGGCCATGTTCAGGATATCAATTAGCTTCATATTTGGATGTATTATGGCCGGCTAAACATAGTCAGATTTATCCTCTCTTAAACAAAATGGAGCAGAATGGAATTTTGGAATTTGAGCTTATCAAACAAACAGGAAAGCCAGATAAAAAAATATATTCTATCACAGATAAGGGCATGCAAATTCTGAAATCATGGATTAACGAATCTCCCAATGAACAGATCAAGCGAGATGAGTTTCTGATTAAAGTATATTCCATGTGGTTGACGGATGAGGAACATGCAAGAAAATTGATAGAAGATCGAATTTCCAAATTAGAAGTAAAAATTGCTTCACGAGAAATAAAGATAGAGGAAGTAGACAAAGACCATTTAACGACTACATCAAAGCATTTTGGGCGGTATGTGCTACTTTGTAGAGGTAATTTACTGGACAAAGAAGAAATTTCGTGGTGCAATTGGGTATTAGATTTATTTGAGACTCCAAGTTTTCGTTGTGAGTAGGTAGTGTATAAACCCATAAACCAGCTAAATAATAAATAACTTGAACACCCTTTATTATTGATGAAGGGTGTTTTTAGTTTGGGAAAATTAGGTGCGAAAATACAATCATATACTATATTATTTCAACATATGAAAAATTCATAGTAGTAAAACTAATACTTATCTATCACATAATTCAGCATGATTAACTCTAACGTATCTATTCCAACATCCTGTATCAACCAGGGGAGTCTCTAAACAAATTTTCATATTATAAAAGCTCAAATTCAAAGTCTATATTAAACTAAAGACAAGGGTTGAGTAGGAAAGATACGTAAGATAAAATGATTGTATAATTTAGCGAAAATATTCAGCATACGAAGGATACAGAGCGAGGAGAATCGTTACATTTTTATGAACGTTTAGGTTTTAAAGCGTTTCATGAAGGTCTAAAGATGAAACTTTCACTCTGAACAGGGACCGATAAGATTACACCATAGCAAATGAAAATACAAAGGAGTAATTATCTATGTACGAACATCTCGTTATTTTCAAGTTCATTACTAATGTCACACCTGCCAAACAAGAGGAACTGCTAAGTCAATTGCAGGGGTTTAAGGGGCGTATCCCAGGAATACTTGATATAAGTGCAGGTATCAACGTAACTGAAGAAACGGAAAATATACATGGCTATACGCTAGGATTAAGGGTTACGTTCGATAGTCTCGCTTCCTTGCGTTTATATGGACCACACCCTGTCCATCAAGAATTTGTTAAATCAGTAGACGGTTTACTGGAAAATGTAATTGTAGTTGATTACCCAAAGGTCTAATTCACCATACTTCTTTTTTACGATTGCCTGAAGTGAAAAGTATGTAAGCTTAAGATGTCGCCAGTCTGGCGGCCTTTTTTGTTATTGGGATATAAGTTCTCGCCCCGAGCTCAGGCACAAGAACTCATATCCTATTTGATCTCAGGTTCTCAATCATACAAGAACCTTCTTACCTATGCGGCATGATTGTCATGATTGGATTACTATACGCCCCATTCCTTGCGAGCATCTGCAACTGTTTTTTGCGGAGTCTGACCCCAGGCATAATGTCCTTTAGGCTTACGGCCAACCCACCGCTCATCAGCAGGCTCGGAAGCGAGCTGGTAGCGTGTGTCTGAACTGATTCTGAACCGATTCGTTTCATTATTGAGTGAGGTATGCATCATATACATTCCAAAAATAATTGCGTCCCCGGCCTCGAAGGAAGTTGTTGCCCATTGTCCACCATACTTATCAACGATTTCAACCGGATCTTCAGAGAACCACCCTGTAGCGATATTGTCACGATCAACGTCCATTTCCCCGTACGTTTGTTTTATCTTGTCGTAATGCTGAGATCCGAGACACATAGCCAAAGTCCCCATTTCTAGTGGGGTATCGCCAAAAGGGGTCCACATTGTATATACGTTCTTTGTTCCTCTTCCCATGTATACAACATCATAATGAGCCCCGGTATTTCCTCCTTGTGCAATGGCGCGGGGCCATTTAAAGTCATATGTCATAGATTTACCATCAAGGAGTCGATCAAAAAAGCTCATGACAGATGGATGGTTTACGACTTCCAAAAAGTGAGGGAAATCGGTCTGCAGTTCTTCTGCGCTCCCACCCCACATTCCACCTTTGTTCCCTTCGTCGGAAATACGTCCTTCTTCAAGTGGGGCATCCGGATGAATCCTTCCCATAGACTGCAGTTTCAGCAAAAAATCCATTCTTGCTGACATTACCCGTTCCCGGTCATGAAAACCCCGAATCAGCAAATATCCATCTTCATTTAAACGATTCTTCAATGCCTCTGTATCCTCCAAAATATCATTGCTGCTTCTTAATTCAGTTAGATACTTGCTTCCCATCTCTAATTCTCTTTGTCCTATAGTTACTTTCATTCTAATCTTCTCCTTTCGATTCCTTTCGGTCGAATGCCGCTTTTATAGTGGATGCATTGTCAGCATAGTGCATTTGATTCGAGAAGTATTTAGTCAAAACCGAACATCATTTACACAAAACCTGTCATACGATCCAAAAAAAATTTAGATATAAATGACCATTTTTATGGCTTGATCTTGGAATTTATGGAAGTTATAGTTGAATTCACTATATCTTTTAGGATATCCCTAGGAGGAGGCAACGGATTTGAGTGAAATCAGAAGTTTTATTGGCGCTCATAACGAACATTGGGAAGACGAAAATTTATGGGTCCATCCTGAATTAGAAATTACGATCATTATGGAAGGCAAAGGCCTATTCCGTACAAATGATGAAGAAGTAGCTGTTGAAGCAGGACAGGTAGTCTTGATTCCACCAAACGTTCCTCATTCTTTCCATGCCTTAGCACCGATCCGATTCGGTGTTATATTAGCTGATGATATCCCTTCGCATGTACGCGAACTGTTTGATCGTCTAGTTGAAGACAGTCAGCCTCGGATCATAGTCCTGTCTCGAATTGATTCAGAACATTATGAACGCTTGTTTCGCGAGTGGTTAAGAATTCGGACCTCACGGTTGAAGGAACCGATGAGAAATTACTTAGTCTGGATTGAGGTATTGTTATTATTCCTGAACGAACATTCACATTACGATCAACAGGCATTGTCTGTTTCATATATCGGTGATTACATCCGTCAACATATCCAAGAACCTATTCAAATTTATACACTCGCGAAGATGTCCGGACGTTCCGAGGAAGGTTTTCGAAAGCAGTTCCATAAAATGTACGGGATGACTCCAAAACAGTATCAACAACAATGCAGGCTTACAGAGGCCAAGTGGCTGCTTAGCAGTTCTGATAAAGATCTTCAGACAATTGCCGATCAGATCGGCTTTTCCCAGCTACATTCTTTCTCGCTCTGGTTCAAAAAGTTGGAGGGCTGTGCTCCCTCGGAATGGAGAAACAGGCAGCGCTTATTTCATCTCTAAAGAGAAAATGCAGATGATAGAACTGCCGGATAAGGCTTTTAAGAGGTAGTAGCATTGTTGTTTAGAAGGGGGAAGGTTTTTGGAAACCTTAAGATGTTGTCCTGAGAAATTAACTAGTGAAGATTTTGAGGAAGTGAAAAAAATCTACACCGATGAAAAGGTTAGAAGATACTTAGGTGGTATCACTCCTGAGGAACACGTGGACGGATCGCGGTACGAAATAGTTACAACAATATAATACCTTTTATTATTTCCTTTATTACCTTAATATAGATATCGGAGTAATGATAAATACAATCTTACATGTCAGGTACATATCATAAAAATTAAAATTAAACTATCATTCTTAATGAGGTGAAATGGATGTCATTCCGTATCGTTCGAAGTAATTAGTTTTCGGGCTGGAGAAAAACGCGTACCAGCTACCAAGGGGATTTTATGCCCTTTTGGTCTTGTGAACTAAGAACTTTGAATGGTGTCGGGCTGATATTTATACAATGTAAGCCAAGGACACTCGGTCTGCTTGAATGAAGGAACTGATGAATTCTTCAGTTGCTCCTATTCATGTACAGTCCCGTACTCCTTGGCTTTTTATTATCTCATTTTAAAGGTGGAAGAATATGAACAGGTCTGAGTATAAGGATTTCTACGACAAAGTTGGAAAAGTGAACGGCTGGGACTTTAGCAAACTAAAGACTATTTCCGAAGGTGAAGCGTGGATTTTTTATCAAGAGGTTGTTGAACGTTGCAGGAAGTCCGATTTATTACTCGATATTGGTACGGGTGGTGGCGAAGCTTTATTATCTATTGCCGATGCTGCCTTACTTCTTGTAGGGATTGATCATTCAGAAGCAATGATACAAACCGCTATTAAAAACTTGGGTGAATCAAACCAAACCAATATTCGATTCTTACAAATGGAAGCTGAAAATATTACGTTTCCCCATCACTTTTTTAATGTGGTATCCTGTCGACACAGTGAGTTTTCTGCAAATGAAGTCACTAAAGTGTTAGCAAGTGATGGTATTTTCTTAACTCAACAAGTCAGCGAAAATGATAAGTTCAACATTAAACAAGCTTTTCAAAGAGGACAGAGTTATGGTACTGAGAAAGGGAGCTTAAAAGATAAATACCTTAGAGAGTTAGCTGAAACAGGTTTTACTGATATTCAGGCTTATGAATATGATGCAACGCAGTACTTTCAAACTTACGAGGATTTGGTCTTTTTTTTGAAATACACTCCTGTTATTCCTAACTTCGGGCAAACAGATCTTGATTTCGAAATACTTCAAAAGTTCATTGAATCCAATCAAACGGAGAAGGGAATCAAGACCAATACGGAACGTTTCATGATTGTGGCAAGGAAATAATAGGTTATGAAATTAACAGGTAGCATTAGCTTCAAACATGTATGTGTGTTGCTTGCATGTACCTGGTACATTTGTGCGACGAATTCAAACCAACTAGTAAAAATTGCACACAGTTAACCAAGTTGATGGAGAGAGGAATGGAGGAACATGGACGAAGAGAAAAAGTCTCATGAAAAAACAGAGACGGTGTTAGAAACAACCGAAGTTATATCAGTGAATGTGTACAAAATCAATCCTGAAGAGAAAGAGAAGCTCGAAAATTTCTCGAATGATAGCAGCATGGAATTAATTAGAGGTTTAACAGAAAATGAAGCGAAGACTTTCTTGAACCTTATATATGCGATTTTGAAAGATAACGAGATCCCAAACGAAAAATTGATTTCACAAGTATTATCCATTTACGAGAAACGAATACCGAGAATGGTTAAAGCAAGACAGAATAATTAATCATTAAGTAGATGAGCAGGTGCTTCGGTATCCTGATTAAGGTAACGGGCAGTTCACTTGGTGAAAAGCAACTATACAATGAGACATCTAAAGAAGAGTTAGATGTGTCAATTAAATCAATACCGAGATAAAAACGTCGAGTTGTGATAATATAACAGGCTTGAGACACTGTTAAGTATACAGTGTCTCAAGCCTGTTTGGTGTTGTTGCAAGAACATACGGGAAATATATATCCTAACCGATATTTATTTAGTTTAGTTTTCCATCAGGTATGGTAATGATAACGGATGTTCCTAGTCCTAGCGTACTATTTATTGAAAGTCCAAATGGATGTCCATAACTTAATTTAATTCGATTGTGGACGTTGTAGACTCCGATATGTTCATTATTCCCTTCATTGGATTCTAGTCTTTCGTGTAATTCACGGAGCTTATCCGTATCCATGCCTACACCGTTATCTGAGATGATGATTTCTACATATCCCTCGTTATTTCTAGCCACTTGAATACGAAGTTGGCCTCCTTCGATCAAAAGTTCAATGCCATGATGTATTGCGTTCTCAACAATAGGCTGTAAAATCATTTTCGGAATTTTTAGATTTTTCAATTCTTGTGTACATTCGATTTCATAGGTGAAGCGTTCGGAAAATCGAATTTGTAATATTTTAATATAAGAGTTGACGATATATAGTTCTTCTTCTAACGTAACTTCATCGGCACCTTTAATATTGTAACGTAACAGGGTACTTAGTGATGATGTCATCTCATATATTTCATGATTTTTCACAACAAGGGCCATACCCCGGATGGAATCGAGCGTGTTGTATAAGAAGTGAGGATTTACTTGGCTTTGAAGATGAGCCATCATAGCTCGTTGTTTATCGAGTTCAACCTCATAAAGATGGGTATTCGTATTGACTAACTCATAGGTAAGATCATGAATTCGTTCTAGCATCATATTGAATTCTTGCGAGATGACTTCAATTTCTGCATAACCTTCCAGATTGATTTTGGACTGGAGAATATCGATGTTCCCACTCTTAGGTTGCCTCATAAAATGAATAAGTTTTCCGAGTGGTTTGAGGATATTCATCATCATCATGGAATAAGGAACCGATACCAGAAGAAGCGCAATAATGAAGAGAAAAATCCCGGCTTTTTTTAATTTATTCACGTCTTTCATTAAGGCACTTACAGGAACGGCAGTAACGATTTTACCTTGAATTTCTGGGAGTTGATGCGCATGAATTAGATACTTATGTCCATCCATCAGAACTTCTGCAGGTTCAACTTGTCCAACATCTGAAATAGAATCAAGATTTCCCTTCAGCAAGGTCGTCATCTCTGCTGTTGGCGCAGAGTTAGAATAGACTATATCATGATGATCCATTAGATAAACACCTGTGTCGGCAAGGAGAGGATATCGAAGAAGCTCTTTGTTGATGGCTCTTACATCAAGCGCGATGATCATATAACCTATTTTTTCACCAAAAGTAGTGGTATCTCCGATATTAAATATGTTCATACCAAAGAGTAAGGCATCATTCGGATAGAGTGACGTTCCCTTGTGAAAGCCAACATAGTTAACATTTCCTCCGTCTCCAAGTCTGCCTTTAAGCCCTTCAATATATCCAATATCTCCTTTTAGATAGCTGTATTTATTATTTCTATTTACTACAATGATATTTAAAATATCGCTATTTGAATTTTTAATGATGCTCATCAGGTTATTCATTTTTTTGGACAACTGATAGGTTTTATAATTATCGTCTTCAACTAAAAAATCTTGGATCGTATTGTCATAACCTACATAGGCCATTAGATTCGTGATGTCTGAATATTTCGAGGATACTCTTTCTCTCAGTAATGAGGCAATTTCGTTGTTATACTGTGTGTTTTGTTTAATCACGATCGTACTCATTTGATTGTACACAATAAAGATAATAATGGGGAGGATCGTAACAAGAAATAAGCCAATCAATTGTACCTGCAAACGTATGGATAGTTTTTTGAGAAAATTCATGATGGTGAATTCTCCATGTGCTGATCTCGATACTGTGTAGGAGTCATTGCATTAAACCTTTTAAATAGTTTAGAGAAATAGAAATAATCTTTAAAACCGACTTGCTCACTGATTTGATTAATATGTTGGTTGGTCTCAATTAATAATTTGCATGCATACTGAATTCGTTGACGAGAAATATACTCAGAGAAACTGTCTCCAACTTCCTTCTTGAATAAATGACATAAGTAGTTAGGACTGAGGGAAAACCGTTCGGACAAGCTATGGATGGAGATGTCTTGGGTGAAATTAAGATGAATATAGGAGAGAATTTCTTGAACTCTTTTGTGATTTACTGTGGGTATACGCTTATATAACTCTTCGGAAAAATATTCTCCCGCATGAACCAGTAAATAATCCAGCATGGCGTTGCTTGTTGTGAATTGTCTAAGCAGTTGATCATAACCTTCAAATATAAATGAAGGGCGTGAGTTCTCTTCTTGGAAAAATAAACACATCACTAAGTGGTAGATCATATATGCTTCTTTAATACTGAATTCCCCTTCAAAGAATCGAGTTCTACTGAGCTCTATCGATGTAGCAAACATCACGTGATCCCTGCGGTTGAAGCTATCCGATATGGATTTTAGAATCTCATCGATCCGAGAGGAAGTTTGAGCCCTATGACTAAATACACCCGGAATTTCCGTAATGAATATACGATAAGCTGCAAGCGTTGCTGCCTCAATAGATTTATGAAGCTCGGAAAGATCAGTAATGGAAAAGCCCAGTCCAATATTGAAGTTACTTGATTCTACCCTTATTGAAATATCCTGCTGGAATTGATTCATGTCCTTAGTATTCAGTAAGTAACCATAACGGTGAAGACCCATCTGAAACTCAATACAAGGTACATCTGTATCCACAAGATGTAGGATAGATGTACCAACAGAAACTGCAGGTGTTACAATGAGATTCTCATCTGTTCCTAATCCATATTGAGTCATAATTTTACGAATCTCTGATATGTTTCCAGAGCAAATACGCTCATAAAGGTCGGCAGAAGAAACGGTTAGGAGGGTGGGTTTAGGTTCAGGGGATAATTCTATCATCAATTTAGATAGCAAATGATGAATTTCGTATAGATCAAATGGCTTCAGACAATAGCCAAAAGTACCATAATCGAGTGCTTTTTTCGCATAAGCAAACTCAGCATGTCCACTTAAAACGATAAACTTACTCTCCGGGCTGAGATGTTTAGCCTTTTGGATGACTTCGAGTCCATTAAATCCAGGCATACGTATATCGGTGAAGACGACATTGGGTTGTAACTTCTCAATTAAAGCAAGTCCATCGATGCCATTGGTCGCTTCTCCAATCACCTCAAATCCATATGCACCCCAATCCACACCTGCCTTAATTCCTTCAATAATCCACCGTTCGTCATCAATAATAATAACACTATGCAACTTCATTCCCCTTCCATACAACAATATATCAGTTAGAAATCTATGAAAGCGCATTAAAATTTATAGAAGAATAATACTATATTTTATTTATAAGGTAAATCAATGTGTTTTTATGTTAATTCACCCAAAACGTTTCCGGTATAGATCATATTACGATTCCTATGGATAAAACTTAGAAAGAGCAGATATGTTAGATCACATCACATGGAGTAGCTCAAGATAATGAAAAATAACCATAGAGCTAGCAAGTTCTCTCCATACAAACGTTTACAATCCGTTGATATAATTCTGTCAAGAAGTATGGAAATAGCATATGGCTGTAGTAGATATAGATCTGTACTCCAAGAGACGTAAAAAAGGTGGCGATTGATGATGACAAAATCACTTCAAGTTCGTGAGAATAAGAGAAGTCTAGGCAAAGCCATAGTACAGCATAAGTACTTCTACCTCATGGTACTTCCTGTTGTAATCTGGTATATCCTGTTCAGTTATGGACCGATGTATGGTGTAATTCTTGCCTTTAAAACATTTGATTATAGTGCAGGGATCTGGGGGAGTCCATGGATTGGCTTTGAGCATTTTAAAACACTTGCAAGTGATGTGGAATTTCGGAATGTGTTCAAAAACACGTTGATTATTAGCTTTACCAAGTTAATTATTCATTTTCCGCTTCCTGTTATTCTAGCCATGGTCTTGAATGAATTTTCACGTAATCGTGCACGCAAATTTTTTCAAACCGTACTCACATTCCCGCATTTTATCTCGTGGGTCGTATTAGCGGGAGTGATTATGAATATTGTCAGTACGGATGGGGTGTATACTCAAATTTTATCTTTATTCGGAGTAGAAGCGACTTCACCGTTGACGGATGTAGATTCATTTAGACCTTTATTATACATAACACATATATGGAAAGAGATTGGTTGGGATTCGATCATATATATGGCTGCCCTTGCAGGGGTGAACCCTGAATTATACGAGGCTGCTGAGATGGATGGTGCGAGCCGCATGAAACGAATAATCTATGTCGCTTGGCCAGGAATTAAGAGTACCGTAGCTATTATGCTTATTCTCGCAGTAGGGAATTCCCTTGGTCAAGGTTCGGGTTTTGAACAAATATTTAACTTATACACGGCTCCTGTATATTCTGTGGCAGATACCATCGATACCTATATCTATCGAACCACCTTTACTACGGGTGCAGACTTCGGCTATATGACAGCTCTTGGACTATTGAAGTCTGTTATCAATCTTATTTTACTTTACTTAGCAAATACCATTGTGAAACGTTCGGGAGAACAAGGATTGTATTAAATGAATAGGAGGAGGAGACATCTATGCAAAGCAACGTGATCAAGAGACGAAGAATGAGTCTTTTTGATATTATAATGTATATCATCTTTAGTCTATTAGCTCTTATAACGATCTATCCATTCTATAATGTGCTTATTATTTCATTTGCGACGTTTGACAGTATTAGTAAGAGTGATTTGTATATCATCCCTACATCATTTGATATTACCCCTTATAAAGTACTATTTGCGGATATGAGTTTCTGGCGTTCCTTCCTAGTTTCTATATTTGTAACAGTAGTAGGCGTGGCATTTAGTATGTTTCTGAGTGTTACGGGAGCCTATGCGTTATCAAAAAAAACAATGCCCGGTCGAAATTTCATTCTTAGCATGATCCTATTCACCATGTTTTTTAATGGGGGACTGATCCCGTTCTATCTGATCATTAAAGATCTCGGACTCATCAATAATATATTTGTGATGATCGTTCCTGCTGCGATGAATACATTCTATTTAATTATTATGAAAAACTATTTCAGCACGGTTCCAGAGAGTCTTGAAGAATCCGCCAAGCTTGATGGTGCAAACGATCTCTATATTCTTCTCAAAATCATATTGCCAATTTCAGCTCCTTTTATGGCGACCTTTGGTCTGTTTTATGCAGTGGAAAGATGGAATGAATGGTGGTATGCCATGTTATTCATTAACGATTCTTCACTTGCTCCTCTGCAAATCTATTTACGGCAGGTACTGATCACAGCAAGCTCTCAGTTGAATGGTGTAGCAATGTTACTAGCTGAACAAAGTGGATCATCCAAGGTATATACACCTAGCCTTCAAATGGCAACAATCGTCGTTACATGTATACCTATTATTATGGTATACCCATTTTTGCAAAAACACTTTGCAAAAGGGTTGCTTGTCGGATCGATAAAAGGCTAGAAGTTAGACCTCTTCGTATTTCTTGGATTTGATTGATCTTTTGTTATGCCAAAGGTCCATCGATTTAAGATAGATTGCACAATTCAATAAAGGGGATGTGTAGATGATTAAGTTTCGGAATTCAGTCAAAATGCTATTTAGTTTAACTCTAATGTTATCTTTAATTGTAGGATGTACAAGTGGAAATACAGCCACAGAGCAGAAAGAAAACGGAAGCACAGCATTACAGAGTTCAGATGATCCATTTAAGGAGCATATCGAAATTTCACTTGCAACTTGGGATATTGATACGCTCTTACAGAAGGCAGGTGAGGATAAAATCTATCAGGATTTATTAAAGAAATTTAATATTTCTATTAAACCCGTTAATGTGTCATGGGATGACTATGCACAGAAATATCAATTATGGTCCGCATCAGGACAATTGCCCGATATATTTCAAACAGATGCGATCGGAACGCAGTATTATAAAAAATGGGTAACACAAAATGTTGTAAAAGCTTTACCTGAGGATATGAGCGCGTATCCGAACTTAGCTAAGTATTTTGAGGCACCAGATATTGCTGGATTAAATGAAGAGGGAAAATTTTATAATATTCCACGCCGAATGTTTCCTGATATCAAGTGGAGCGTACTCGATCGAACGGTCATGTACAGATGGGACTTAGCAAAGGAAGCAGGGATTACGAAAGAACCAGATACGTATGAAGAGTTCAATGCGATGCTAAAGGCAATTATTGATAAAGATCCAGAGCAAAAAAAGATATCTGGGCTAACGGCTTCAACGCCGAAGTTTATTGGAGGTTTCTTCTGGTTATACGGTAATCCGGTGGCTACTAGTGATGGAAGTGGTAGTGATTTCAAATGGATTAAAGAAGATGGGAAGTTTATACCCGCTGTATTTTCCAAAAATGCATTGCCAGCAATTGAAAATATGAGAAAAATGTATGAGAACAATTTAATTGATAAGGATATTGCACTTCAGAAGCCTGATGCGGCCTATGACAAATTTGTTTCGGGTAAATCCGCAGCACTACTTGCCGGTGGTGGTTTCTTAGGCATGGATTCAAATATTTATGAGAAACGATGGAAAACAGCTTATCCGGATAAAGATTTCACTGAAAGTGTCAAAGTGTTAAAACCACTTATAGGTCCTGATGGAAATCGATATCATTCCATGTTCAAAACGTATTGGTCTGAAAGCTATATTAGTGCAAATGTGAATGATAAGAAAATGGATCGTATTTTGAGAATGTATGATTACATCCTGTCTCCTGAAGGTAAAGATCTACTGACATACGGAATTAAAGATGTTGATTATAAGGTTGAAAACGGCAAAAAAGTTTCTATAGGAGACAAGACGCTGCTTGAAAAATATCCTGCAAAAGGTATATTTGCTGGGCTTGCCTCTCTAGATACATCTGATGCGTATAACATGGACAATCCTACAATCGGAAATGAAAAAATCCGTCAGGAAGCAGTTGATTTCATCAATTGGAGTCTTGAAAATACAAATACACCAGATTATGATATTCGTCTCACCTATATGTCAACACCGACTAAAGATAAATTCACTATCTTCGATCATGATGATTTGCTTAAAATTATGCTTTCTACAGAGCCGGTTGATAAGATGTGGACTGACATTGTAAATGGTTATAAAGCAAAAGGTCTTGATCAGATGATCGAAGAAGTGAATGCGAAGGCTAAAGAAGAAGGAATTGAATAAAATCTGTCCTGACGAGTTGTAAATATAAATATCATCAGGTGAAAGTACTTCAGCAAAGTGATGAGTCAATATACTCAAACACTAGAAATATGCTGGGGTACTTTTATTATTTTTAAAGGAGGTTTGTGATGATTCAAGAATGGGTTAGGAAAATAACGATTGGTGTGATCATTGTTTCGTTCTTTGTATTATCAAGTCCAATTTGGGCAAGTGAACTTAATGTGAGTTCAAAGAATTACTATGTCGATTCAATAAACGGAGATGATTCAAATAATGGGCTAACTGAAACCTCACCTTGGAAAACTTTAACCCCGGTAAATAATACCGAGTTTCAGCCAGGAGATCGCCTTTTATTTCGAGCCAATGGCGTATGGTCAGGGGAGTTGTGGCCTAAAGGTTCTGGTACAAGTGGAAGCCCAATTGTAATTGATATGTACGGCACGGGGAGTAAGCCTGCATTCATAGGCAGTCAGACGACGAATCAAACTCTTCATTTAGATAACCAGCAATACTGGGAGATTCAGAATTTAGATATATCGGCCAATTATAACAATAAATTAACAAGGCGTGGAGTGTATGTACATGCAAAAGATAGCGGAACGTTAAATCATATATATTTTAAAAATCTCGTCATTCATGATGTATGGCCTAATATCCCTCACACGAACAATAATACAGCTAAAGATACAGGCGGAATATTTTTTTCTATAGAAGGCAGTACCACGATAACCAAGTTCAACGATATTCTAATTGAGAATTGTACGATTAAAGACCTTGATCGTGAAGGCATTACACTGACCTGGACTTCATGGTCGAATCGGGAAGGAGAGACAGGAGGTGCTGGACCTTGGACGGGAAGTACCAACGTGGTAGTAAGAAACAATTATCTGAGTAATATTGGTGGGGATGGGATTGTCATTCAAGGTGTTCAATCCCCCATTATTGAGTACAACACAATTGACGGTTTTGGTTCGCGCAACAATAATATAAGCTATAATGCGGGCATGTGGGCTTATTCGGCGGATGATGCATTGTTCCAATACAATGAAGCATTCAACGGTAAGACAACAAATGACGGAATGGCTTGGGATGCCGATGCTAGAACCAACCGAACAACCTTTCAATACAATTATAGCCATGATAATGAGGGTGGCAGTATGCTATTTATCAGTTATGGCACAGAATACTCACGTGATGCGGTATTTAGATATAACATTAGTCAGAATGATAGAAACTTTATCCTGACAGCTACAAATCCAATAAACGCAAACATTTATAACAATATTTTTTATATAGGGAATGGAATTAATGCAAGAGTATTTAATACGAATAGTGGTACTGCTACATTCAAGAACAATATTTTCTATAATTCAGGTACAAATTCTACAAATAATTGGGGTGCTAATTATACGTATGACTCTAATGTTTATTATGGAAACTTCGCAACGACACCAAACGATCCCAACAAACAAACCACCAATCCACAATTTATTAATCCAGGTTCAGGTTTAGTAGGTAGAGCTACTCTTGACGGTTATAAGTTACAGAGTACATCTCCAGCGATTAATAGCGGTATTGCAGTAACGAATAATGGAGGAAAAGATTTCTGGGGTAATCCGCTCTATTTCAAAACGCCAGACCGTGGAGCTTATGAACATCAATTGCCCGTGGCTGCAGCACCAAGTAATGTAGCTTTAGGAATTATACCTGCATCTAGTAGTTTTATTGAGAACCCAAGCCGTGCTACCGATGGCATATCGAGTAATAAAGAGCTATTTTCGGGTATGGATTCAGGGGTCCAGTGGATGCAACTTGATCTAGGAAAAAGTTATGATATTAGCCGTGTTAAACTCTGGCACTATTTTGATGGAAGAAAGTTCAAAGATGTTATTATTCAGTTCGCTGAGGTACCCGATTTCTCCAATGGAGTGATAACCAAATTTAATAACGATAGTGATAACAGTGCTGGACAGGGAACCGGTGCAGATGCTGAATATACTGAAACAGCGTCAGGAAAGGAAATAGCTTTTAGTCCCATTCGAGCCAGATACGTTAGGTTTTGGTCGGGGGGAAGCAATGTGAATATTTGGAACCAAATTGTTGAAGCAGAAGTTTATGGGATAAGTACACCATAAAGAAAGCTGAGGAATACGTGCATGAAGGAGGGAGGGATTTCTTCTGTATTGGAAAAAGTATCATTATTCTGTTCAGCTTAGCCTACTGGTATTAGTTATCATTTTCTTAGCGGGTGTAATGGGGTTTGGAAACTCTCAGTACCCCCAAAAAATAGAGACGTCACAGACGGTAGCTTGGGTCAATGGTGTACCCATTGAGTCCCGAGAATTTGAAGCTGCGTTATTGGCTGAACGAATTGGTGTGATCAGCTATTTTCAAACAACTTATGGGGCGGAATATGACAATCGTTTCTGGAACACGTTATATGGGGGAGAAAAACCAATTGAAATATTGCGTCGTAAAGCACTAGATGCATGTGTTCGTAACAAAGTACAGCAGATGGAAGCGATAAAGTATGGCATACTTGATGAGCAAGGAGCATCGTATACCACCTTCCTCCATCGCTTAACGGATGAAAATAATAGAAGGGAAGAAGCTGTGAAACGTAACGAAGTCATATATGGTCCTACGCAGTATGAAGAACAAGATTTCTATTCTTATCTACTAAGTAATGTAGCAAATAAATTGAAGGAACAATTAGTTTCAGGTGAACTAGCCCTAACGACAGAAGAATTGGAAACTTTTTATGACCGAAAAAAAGATCAAATGTTTATGAAGTCACCGTATATTAAGATGAAAAAAGTCTTGGTACCTCTTCAATCTGGCGGGAATTCTTCTATTCAACTGGCAGAAAAGATACGAAAGAATGCAATTGAGTTGAAATCGCTTAAACAAGCAGTGAACAAATGGGATAAGGATCTACAAGTTACCGAACAAGTATTTGACGACAAGTCTAAAAGAGATGATAACAAATATTTCCCAGAGATCTTGGAAGCGGTAAATGTATTAAAGTCTGGTGAAGTTAGCGAAGTTATACCTGTACCGGAAGGTAACGTGGTTATAGAAATTGTGGAGCGAAGGGATTATGGATATGTTTCTTATTCGGAGGTGAAGGATCAAGTGCGAAGTATGTTGATAGACGAGAAGTATGCGAGTTGGCTAAAAAAGAAGATTAAGCAGACGCAGGTGAAGGTTAACTCTATTGTGTATGAAGAAACGAATGTCCTATAAAGTTGTTTGTTTAGAAAGTATTTATAACTACCTCTTACTAAGTTTAACGGGACACGATAGCTTAATAGAAACAAGAAGGCAGCCGACATGTCGGCTGCCTTTATTTAACTTAGAGACAGGATGACTAAATCCGAAGCGAACGTAGTGCAGACATAATTATTTTTATGGGGGAAGAGGAAGAAGTCAGGTGGAGCGAGTATAGCTAAAAAGAGGGTGCTCAATGAGTCTAGAAAAGGTTACTCTAGTTTATGTATCAAGGCTTAACGGTACCCGTTTGACGATCAGATAATACAGTGATCGAGTCTCCAGTCGCAACTAATGTAGCTGGGTTTGTCCATAAAGAGACTGCGACGAATGCGATACCTAGTAAAGTTAGCATTTTTTTGGTCATTTCTTATCCTTCCTTTCTAGCTGGATTTTGTTTCCACTCCATTGTATACTTGAACGTCAACTTTTGGATAGAGGAAGTTGCAGGGCCAAATATATCAAACCTCCATGGCAAAATGTAGATCAAATTTCACTTAGATTTTCCATTGGCTATAAAGTGGAATCATTATTAAGGAATCAGATCTAGAAAATCTGGGTAATCAATAAGGTCGGCTTGAATTAGCCACTTCCCACTTTTACTCACCAGTGTCAGTCTGCATTTAAAGGTGAGCGTCAAATACAACCCACCTGTTCCTACGTTTACGAGTCTGTCAGAATAGAGGCATCTCATTAAACGGAGGTTCTTTTATGAGCAAGCAGCAACGTAACGAATATTGGCAAAAGCAAATAACAGCGTATCGTAACAGCGGTCTTAGCATGAAAGCATGGTGCGCTGCTAATGAACTTAAACTGGTGATTCAACTGTGCCTTAGAACACTCCAGCTTGAGCGCCAAAATGAATTTGACGATGGGCAGGTAGAGCAATAAAATAAAGTTGGTACATCTTATTTTACTGGAAATTGTGGTTGTGGTAACTTTCAATTTCTCAAGGACAGATGTCTTTTTACCGTCTAGTCATTCGATGAAGATTCTCATCCCTCGGCATTAAGGACTCTTTAACGACGACATGTTTTTTGCAACACGCAAGTTAATAAATCTACATAAATTGAAGGAGTAAATTATATGACGGAAAAAGAAAAATCACATGCCGGCATGTTATATCAACCCGGAGATCCTGAGCTTGTAGCAGACCGCGATATTACTATAAAAAAATTACACGATTACAACAACATACACCCGCTTGATCGCGACGCAAGGCAGGCCGCCATACGCGAGTTGCTGGGCAAGACCGGAGATAACTGCGTTGTAGAGCAACCACTTTTTTGCACTTACGGGTATAATACCACTGTGGGCGATAATTTCTTCCTTAATGTCAACTGCAAGCTTATGGACAGTGGGAAAATAACGATTGGAAACAATGTATTTATAGCACCCAATGTTTGCATTATAACGGAAGAACATGCAATGAATGTGGAACAACGGCTGGCAGGGTTGGAATATACACATCCGGTCAATATCGGTGATAATGTCTGGATTTGCGCTGGCGTTATTGTATTGCCGGGCGTGACGATCGGCGCGAACAGTGTTATTGGCGCGGGTAGTGTTGTTACAAAGGATATTCCGTCAAACAGTTTGGCTGTCGGTAATCCCTGCAAAGTAATCCGCAACTTAAATGATGAATGAATCAATATTTACTAAAGCTCAGGATTTATGCGGATTACTTAGGATGGGATAAGTTAACAAAAGATGGTTGTTCTGGAAAGTTTGTAGAAGGAAGATATGCTAATGAAGAACTTGCTGAAAAAGGTAAGGTATTTTGGAATACATATATTGATAACAGCACTAAAGGATTGAAAGAAATCCTTGAAGAGGCATATCGTCGCAAAATGCAAGAATGATTCCGTAATTTTAATAGTTAAATATCGCTTGTTTTCATCCGACAAAGAACCTAGAGAATAAACTGAGGTTCTTTTTTCTTGTATACTTTACTAAGAATATCCATTTGTTAAGTCAATAGAAGATAGGAATAATCGCTAGTTTAAGCTCGATCATATGAAAATATGAAAGAAAAATAACAATATTTTATGTAATTTTAATGTTTTATTTTAGAAATCCTTTATATTTATTAAAAGAGCCAGAAATAAAAGACTCGAAGGGAGCCTATTAAATGGATAACAAATCATCACGACAGGACAATGAAGAAGAAAAGAAAGATTCTTTAGCTGAGGAGCAAGAAACCCAATTGGAAACATCTCCGCAGCCATCAGTGCAAGGAGATCAATCAGAGGAATCAACACTGCAAGAGGATCATTCAGAGGGGTCAACTGAGAATAATACAAAGGGTTCAGCTAAAGTGAAGAGCAGCGTGGTCTGGATGGTTGTATCCGGAGTTCTTGCTGTAATTCTTGTCATTGTACTGATAAATCCGCCATCCGGCGGAGCTAAAGAAGCCGTGGCAACGGTCAACGGTACTGATATAACGAAGGAAGACTTATATAACGAATTGGTCCAACTTGGGGGAACAAGCACACTTAATAACATGATTACGACAGAATTGATTGACCAAGCGGCTACGGAGGCTAAGGTCTCTATTACCGAAGAAGATGTTAATAATGAGATTGAATCGCTGAAGACGCAATTTGGCGGTGAAGAAGCA
The DNA here is from genome assembly GCF_018310695.1 of Paenibacillus sp. Marseille-Q4541. GTDB lineage: Bacteria > Bacillota > Bacilli > Paenibacillales > Paenibacillaceae > Paenibacillus. Next base: position 256,849 of record NZ_JAGXCY010000003.1, read on the forward strand.
CTTAATGCAGCTCTTGCCCAATCAGGCATGACAATTGATGACCTTAAGAAAAACACGGAAATGCAAGTGAAGATTCGTAAAATTCTAGAGCCGAAAACGACGGTAAAAGACGAAGATATTAGCAAGTACTATGAAGAGAACAAAGATACATTTGCAACTCCGGAGCAGGTAAAAGCATCCCATATTCTTGTAGCAACGAAGGAAGAAGCCGATGCGATAAAGAAAGAGCTCGATGGAGGCGCAGACTTTGCAACCTTGGCTAAAGAAAAATCCACGGATACAGCTTCAGCAACAAATGGTGGAGATCTTGGGTTCTTCGGAAAAGGGGATATGGTAGAAGAATTTGAGAAGGCGGCATTCTCGTTGCAGAACAATGAGATTAGCCAACCGATCAAGTCGGAACATGGCTACCATATCATTTTGAAAACAGATCATAAAGAAGCCACAAATCCAACGCTGGAAGACAAAAAAGAAGAAATTCGTAAAATATTGGTGGATCAACAAATCAGCGAACTCTCTACAACATGGATGACAGAATTGCAATCAAAAGCAAAAATAACAAACACGCTTGAGCCTGCAGAGGAAAACACGGATGCTTCGAATTCTGCAGAAAAGACAACAAACGAATAAAACGGCTAATTTAACCGTTTATGAATTAAGTGAGAGCTCTTCTTTCAATATTTAACTGGAAGACTCTAACCATAGATGGTACCGTGATCTCCTCATCTCTTTGGATGAGGGGATTTTTTATTAAAAGTTCATACTGCGGGACCAAAACAGTGGATTGAATAATGAGCAGTAAATTAAGTAGTTAAATAATTAATAATGATCCGGAAGATCAGGTCTGCAATAATATACTATATACCCTCTAATTTTAAGATGTATATTTCTATGAGAATACCTTGAAAGGGAGTTTTCTCATGAATATTACATCTTTTTTATTATACTGTTTTATTGTAACTTTCACTCCAGGACCTACGAATATCGTCATTTTATCTACAGTACAAAATTGGGGTGCTAAGAAAGCGATGGAATATACATATGGGGCGACCATAGCCTTTGGTTTATTACTTGTTATTTCTGCTACGCTGAATTCTATGCTTATCACGATAATTCCAAAAATATTAATTGTTATGCAGATCATCGGAAGTCTTTATATGCTTTATCTTGCTTATCAAATTTACAAAATGGATACATCAAAACCAACGATAAACCAAACTGCTACCTTTACTTCAGGCTTTATTATGCAGTTTATTAATCCTAAGGTAATCATGTTTACAATGACTGTAATTCCTAGCTTTATTATGCCACACTCTTTCACAATGTCAGTGGTGATAATATGTGTTATGGTGATAACACTTGTTGGATTTTTAGCGTTTTCTACATGGGTTCTATTCGGCACAATTTTCAAGGAGTTTTTACAAAAACATAAAAAGACGGTTAATATCCTGATGGCATTATTTTTAGCTTATGCTGCTGTAATGATATGGATGTAGGTAAGATAATTAAGAGGTGGATCGAATGGACAAATTTATCTATAAAAAATCGGCAGGTATTACTGCATTATCAGCCAGTATTACTGACTTTACGTATAAAAAGCACTCTCACCAAGAATATGCAATAGGTGTGACATTGCGTGGTATTCAACATTATAACTTGGATGGCAGTTTGCAATTATCTTATCAAAATGGGGTTATGCTTTTTAATCCAGAACAGGCCCATGACGGGAAAGCGCATGATGAGACAGGTCTCGATTATATTATGCTATATATTGATCCCCAATTGCTTTTAGAGGTAATTGAGAAGAAGGATATCGTTCGTTTTTCAACCCCGGTTGTGTATGACTGTATACTTAAACAAAGAATATTAAATCTATCTAATGCAATATTAAGCGGACAAGATGAGGCTTTGGGTAGTGAATTACTCTTATCACTTACAGATATCCTGATTCAAACTAATCTGTCTACAGACTATAAGAAAGATAACGCGATAATTAGAAAAGCAAAGGATATGCTACATACCAACTTAGGAAATGTACTTAAACTTGACGATATAAGTAGAGAGCTTAATTTATCTAAATTTCAGTTTATCAGACTATTCAAGGCACAAACTGGAATCACACCCTACCAATACTATCTTAACTGCAAGATAGAACACGCCAAGCAGTTAATAGAGAAAAATGGAGATATTTACACCGCAGTAACTGAATGTGGTTTTGTTGATTTGACTCATTTAAATAAACATTTTAAAAGCGTTTATGGAACAACAGCATTTGAATATAGCCACATTTAAATTCGGCCCTTTTAGAAAAGGGGGATTTAAGGACACGACAAAAAGCACAAGGACAGACTGTCCTTGTGCTTTTTGAATGATTTTCTAATCAGGCTAGATGATAACTACAATCGAAGAAAGAATTAATGTTTAAGTGTTTCCTGCAACAGCTATTCCACTAAAGCTTCTAGCTCCTAAACTGATACCATAATTAGTAAATACGCTGATCGTATATTGAATTTGTCCTGCAAGGACCTCTTCCACCGGAGGAAAATCAACAGCTGTGATCGCAGCCATTTCGTAAGTTACATCGATTTGATTCACCGGCTTTTGATATACTGTCGTGAAAATCTCAGTTCCGTTACGCCGGATTGTAAACGTAGCATTAGGAGTAATGGTAGGGTTAGAGGAAGGGGCCATTTGCAACCGTGCATATGCATTTAATGTTACACGTACCAAGTTAACATTGTCTGGAGAAACGTTAGCTGTCTGTAAACCAATGTCCCCAAAAGTGTATGGAAAAAGAGAAGAGGAGGAAAGCCCTACCTCTGGTATATCTTGTACACTATCCGAAGAGATTCTCATATCTAAAAACTGTATACTCAACTTTTTCACCCCTCTCTATTAATATCATTCATAGTATGAGAGAAGAGTGGAAAGTGATTAGACAATATATAGCAAATATTTAAGAGTAATAGAAATGTCTATGGTATCCACACCAATAAAAATATTTTTTAAAGTATCAAAAGGTTTGGTTGATAACACTTGATATCGCTTTCATAATAAATGGTCCAAATAAAATGCTTGACAGTACTTATCTGAACGGTTTCAATTATATAGACCGATTGTTATAATGCATAGGGATGTGACTCGAATGAGTGAAAAGTCTAATGTTAGAGAGTTAATCGTCAGCACAGCAGCCAGACTGTTTTTTTCACAAGGATATCATGCGACCGGTCTGAGCCAGATTATTAAGGAGAGTAAGACGCCGAAAGGATCGTTATATCATTATTTTCCACATGGCAAGGAAGAGCTAGCACACGAGTGCATTCAAAAAGCCAATGAACAAATTCTGCAGAAATTCGAAGAGAATTTTGCAGCTCATGATAACACGGGGGACGCAATTCAACGATTTATTCATGATATGGCTGATGAAACAGAGGCCGCTGGCTTTACTGGTTTTCTGCCATTTAGTTTCTGGGCAGCCGTGGAAACATCCTGTATCAGTCATCAACTACGAATTGCCTGTCAAGGTGTGTTCGCAGACTGGCAGCAAATCATTACGAAACATTTGCTTATGGATGGCATTGGTGAAGAGAAAGCACGAGAGACGGCACTTCTGGTCATTTCCTTGATGGAAGGAGCACTGATTATCAGTCTGACCAATCAGGACAAACAGCCTTTGCTGACGGCTGCTGATTATTTGTCCGTTGTGGCAAAAAATGCAAAACAGACGCGGTAAGTCTGTTAAAAGAGAGAAATAGGTAGAGAGTTTGAGGAGGATGGAACGTGGAGGTTGCCATGAAGGCTGATTCTGTAAAGAATCAACAAGAAACAAAACAATATAAGGTGTTGCCGATATTATTCGCTATGCTACTAAGTGGATTTATTGGTCTGTTTGGTGAAACAGCACTCAATGTGGCATTGACGCCACTGATGGGATTGCTAGAAGTTGGGCCAACTACGATTCAATGGCTGACGACAGGGTATTTGCTCGTTCTAGGTATTTTAGTTCCGGTTTCCGGGTTGTTATTACAATGGTTTACGACGAGACAGTTATTTACGACTTCGTTGATTTTTTCGATTGCAGGAACTCTCGTTGCTGCGCTAGCTCCGAGCTTTGAAATTCTTCTGGTGGCACGTGTATTGCAGGCAGTCGGTACAGCACTGTTGCTACCACTAATGTTTAATACGATTTTGGTAATTTTCCCGATTGAAAAGCGTGGTTCAGCCATGGGACTCATTGGTCTAGTTATTATGTTTGCGCCGGCAAGCGGTCCGAGTATTTCAGGATTGATTCTGGCTAACCTGAGCTGGCACTGGATCTTCTGGATTTCATTGCCGTTCTTTATCATTTCACTGGTTTGTGGTTTGTTGTTCTTGCCTAATATTTCGAAATTGACCAAGCCCAAAATTGATGTTCTATCCATCGTACTTTCTACCCTTGGTTTTGGTGGTATCGTATACGGATTCAGCAGTGCAGGAGGACATGGGGAAACCGGCGGTGGCTGGAGTAGTCCTGTTGTTGTTATCACATTGGTTGTTGGAGCTGTATCCTTGCTGTTATTCAGCATCCGTCAACTAAGAATGAAGCAGCCGATGATGGATCTACGTGCATTCAAGTACCCGATGTTCACGCTTGGTTTGATCTTGATCTTCATCTGTATGATGATGATGCTGTCTTCCATGCTTATTTTGCCAATGTATCTGCAGCAGGGTCTGGCTGTTACAGCCTTAACGGCCGGTCTGGTGTTATTGCCAGGCAGTTTGCTAAACGGATTTTTGTCTCCGGTCATGGGTCGTCTGTTTGATAAATTCGGTCCAAGGTGGCTAGTCATTATCGGTCTGAGCATCGTGGCTGTAGTTCTGTTCATGTACACAGGCATTAAACCGACAACTTCACTTAGTATGATTATTACATTGCATGTATTCATGATGATCGGTATCTCGATGATTATGATGCCTGCACAGACCAATGGTCTAAATCAGTTACCTCCGGAGTATTATCCACACGGAACTGCAATTATGAATACACTTCAGCAGGTATCAGGAGCGATTGGTACAGCGGTTGCGGTGAGTATACTCAGTGCAGGACAGACCAGCTTTTTAAGTGGGGTAACAAATCCGGAAAGTCCGGAAAATCAACTGGCAGGTTTTACGTCAGGCGTACAAAATGCGTTTATCTTCGCATTTGTCCTTGCTCTTATCGGTCTAGTTATTTCCTTCTTTGTTAAACGGGTTAGAGTTGATGGACAAGAAGGTCAACAAGGTCCTATGCATTAATAAGAATAAAGCAATTACAAAACGGTGCACTTTCTGCTTTTGCAGGAGGATGTACCGTTTTTCTTTTATGTAAAAGGACCAAGGAACTACTAAATGAGCTCTCTCCTCGACGTTATCCCTTCTTGAAAAAGAGCCCCATAATGAGACAGCGGCTCTTTTTTTGGTTTATAAGGGAAGCCGTTTAACGTTTAGATACTTTCATATTTCTCCTTCAATTGCTTTATATCTGCCCTGGGTGGAAAACCGAACATACGAGAATATTCACGGCTAAATTGTGATGCACTTTCATAACCGATCCGGAACGCCACCTCTGTTGCATCCGTTGGCTCCGATATTAAAAGGCGCCGTGCTTCTTGTAATCGCAATTGTTTTTGATATTGGATAGGGCTCATTGCAGTAATCTCCTTGAAGTGTCTGTGAAATGTAGAAATCCCCATATTGGCTAGTTCTGCAAGCTCTTCAATTCGCAAAGGTTTAGCAATGTTATGGACAATATGTTCGATTGCCTCGCTGATTCGATAAGCGCTACTTCCTTCCATGGCCATCTGCGCAAGCGCAACTCCATGATTCCCTTGCAAAAGGTGATATAAAATTTCTCTTTTGTAGATCGGAGCCAAGAACGGAATGTCTTTAGGATTATCCAGTAACCTAGCTAGTCTAACTAAAGAATCCATAATTGAAGACTCCATTTCACCAACAAACATCGCTCGCTGTGTATTTTCTTGTAAAGTGATTTCAATTTGCGCGTCCTTTAAAACTTCTATGATTTGCTTCGGTGTAAATTCAAGTCTCAAACTTAAGTAGGGCACATCGGAAGAAGCTTTTATGACGTGACCTTTTACCGGCAAGTTCGTGGAAGAAATGAGATAGTGGGAAGGACCATATTCAAATAATTCTTGAGAGAGTAACACATGCTTCAAACCTTGTGCGATGAAACATAAGGAAGGCTTATAAACCCGGTGAACTGGATCGGCTACACGAGACAAGCGAATAAAAAATAAAGAAGGAATAGCCGTCTCGTATACTCCGTCCTGTCCAGAATGCCGCTCAATTAGTTCGGTAAGTTCAACCTGCTGATTATGTATACGTTCAGGCATAAGATCCGTCCTTTCATCTTTTTGTTTTCATTATAACGAAACATACATGTTACATAAATGGTAGTGAGAGGATTAGGCAGTGATTCGAGACAAACGGGATAACGTTCTCTTTTTTAATTGTTGCATAATAGCAATAAGAATAAGCCGAAAGATGATAAACGAATGATTGAAAATGAGTACTCACCATGTCAAATATCCAAGAAAATGTTACGAAACAAATATTGAAATGGAACAATCATCTGATGTGGCGGTCATGAAATGATCATTCGTCCTACCAGCCAAGAGCTGTAATCATATTTTAAGGAGGCTAAAATTGTACACACGACTTAAAAATTTGTTTGCAATCAAAGGATATAGTTTATTTGTCATTTGTGTATTGTTGGTGGGCACCGGGATTTCAATCACCCTACCGTACTTAGCTCTTTATTGTACAGAGTATTTAGGAATGAGTGCAGGAGCCTTCGGTGTTTTTACGGCTGTGAGTTCATTAAGTGGCGTGGTGGCGAACTCGGTCATTGGTAAATATTCGGATGGCAAGCTGGACCGGAAAATCATTATTATGTTAGCCACGGTTTCATCTGCGTTGGGCTATACCTCATATTTAGTGTTTGATAACTTCATAATATTACTTATTATTGTGAGTTTTTTTAGTGGTTTAGGGGCTTCTGCTATGCCACAAATTTATGCCTACGCTCAGGAATCCGCAAATGAGAGCAACTCTGATGATAAGACGTTTGCGATGTCAACTTTACGTTCACTCGTTTCTCTTGGATTCCTGACAGGGCCTTTAATCGGAACAATCATTTTAGGAGCTGTTGGATATAAGGGACTTTTTCTAGGGACTTCTTTAATTTTCCTTACCATCGCATCGCTTGTACTACTTTTACTGCCTAGAAGAAAAGTAGTTCAAAAGAAGAGATCCGATAAAGGAGAAGCTTCACTCAAACGGAAAAAAGTCTGGTATCCATTGATTGCCCTTATCCTTCTATTTGCGGTCAATGCCATAAATGGGATGGTCACGCCATTATTTATTATAAATGAGCTTCATGGTACACATACGGATGTCGGATTGGTTGTTAGTATTAGTGCTGGTTTGGAGATTCCCATTATGTTTGCGCTAGGCGCCATGGGTCGAAAGATATCGAATCATTCTTTGATGATTATTGCTTGCTTTATTGCAATAATGTACAACGTTATATTATCTGTTTCAACAGACTCCTGGCAGCTGATTGCGGCACAGTTATTACAGGCAGCATTTGTGGCTATTGTGATGGGCAATGGACTAAGCTATTTCACGGAGATGTTTCCAAATTCACCTGGAATGTCCACTACGATCTATTACAACGGATCCATCATCGGAAGGTTAGTGGGTAATTTAGGAGGAGGAGCTATTGCTCAGTATGCCGGGTTCCGTGACGTTTATTGGATGTGTCTGGCAATTGTAGTTGTCTCTTTCTTTATCTTATGGATGATAAGACCCCGTAAGGATGTAAATGTAGCTATTTAAAGGATTCAAAATCCATTGAAAAGTGAGGATTAATAAAATGGAGTATGTGAAACTTGGAAACACAGGTTTAGATGTATCCCGAATTTGTATTGGATGTATGAGCTTCGGCATATCTGAGCGGTGGCATCATCCTTGGGTATTAGATGAGGAGCGTAGTCGACCTATCATTAAAAAAGCTCTAGATTCAGGCATCAATTTCTTCGATACAGCCAATGTGTACGCAGACGGTACAAGCGAGGAAATTGTGGGGCGTGCATTAAAGGACTATGCGAATCGGGACGAAATTGTACTGGCGACAAAAGTTCATGGACGTATGCATAAAGGTCCAAATGGTGCTGGGCTTTCCCGAAAGGCAATTATGAGTGAAATTGATAATAGCCTTAAACGTTTGGGAACCGATTATGTGGATCTGTATCAAATCCATCGTTGGGATTATCACACACCAATCGAAGAAACGATGGAAGCACTCCATGATGTTGTGAAAGCGGGGAAAGTACGGTATATTGGCGCGTCTGCCATGTATGCATGGCAGTTTCTGAAGGCTCTTCATGTAGCGGAGAAAAACGGGTGGACTCGGTTTGTAACGATGCAGAATCATCTTAATCTCATGTACCGTGAGGAGGAACGGGAGATGATACCGCTATGTAAGGAAGAAAAAATCGGTGTGATACCGTATAGCCCACTGGGTAAAGGAAGATTGGCGCGTGATTGGGAGGAGACAACACATCGTTCTGAGACTGATCAAGTACAGAAATCCCAATACGATCCGACTGCAAATGCAGATCGTATAGTCGTAGAACGAGTTGCTGAAATTGCAAATAAGCGTGGCGTTCCAAGGGCACAGGTTGCACTTGCTTGGGTGTTGCAGAAAGAACCTGTAGCCGCTCCAATTATCGGTGCTACGAAAACATCTCATCTGGAAGATGCAGTAGCGGCTCTTTCCATTACATTAACACCTGAAGAAATTGCATTTATGGAAGAACCGTATGTGCCGCACCCCATCATTGGCTTTCAATAGTTCTTTCATAAGGAGTCTCTAATGAGTGACCTTTCCGAAATAAGGAGAGGTCACTTTTTTCATGAGATGCGTAAACAGATAGCAAGATTCATGGTAAGCAAAGCAAAATTTCTGATACAATTAGAAATATATGAAACCGCAACCAAAAACTTATAGAAAGCGAGAACCAACCATGAATCAGAAAACGCTTTATAACGATGGATGGGAATTTGCAAAAAGCAGCTTGGATGTTACAGATCGTGCTGGATTATCTTTTGAACCTGTGGATCTTCCCCATGATTGGCTAATCTATAACACGCTGGATCTATACGAGAATAGTATCGGTTGGTATCGCAAGAAATTGATGTATCAGGAGGAAGAGAATCAGCAGCTTCTTTTAAGTTTCGATGGCGTGTACATGGATTCTTCCGTTTATGTGAATGGGCAAATTGTTGGAGAATGGAAGTACGGATACTCCTCTTTTGAACATGAAATTACAAATGCTCTTCTCCCAGGGGAAAATGAAATCATAGTAAAAGTGGTACACCAAAGCCCAAACAGTAGATGGTATTCAGGAGCTGGAATTTACCGCAACGTATGGCTCAAAACAAGAGATAAAAATCATATTGTCACTGACGGCATTTACATATCAATGAACCAAGAGAATAACGGATGGAAGGTCGAGGTGGATACTGAAGTCACTATTGCACAGGAAGCAATACTCACGCATAAGCTCTTGTATCAAGGACAATTGATAGCTACTACTGCACAGAAGATTGCAAAGGGTGACGACACTACTGTTATTAACCGTCAACATCTGTTTGTAGAGAGTCCTTTGTTATGGAATACGGATGAGCCTAATCTTTATCAACTCGTTACCGAGTTACAGCTGGCTACACGGGATCAAAGCTTTGAAGTGATAGAAAACATCTCCCAAAATATTGGATTTAGAGAGATCAAACTTGACCCTGCAGAGGGATTTCATTTGAATGGTAAGAAGATGAAGCTTAATGGGGTATGTGAACATCATGATCTTGGTGCATTGGGCGCGGCATTTAATATAACCGCATTAAGAAGACGGTTCTGTCTGTTACAAGAGATGGGAGTTAACGCGATACGAACAGCCCACAATATGCCGGCAAAAGAGTTTATGGATCTTGCGGATGAAATGGGAATGCTCGTCGTCTCCGAAGCTTTTGATATGTGGGAAAGATCCAAAACTCCTTATGATTATGCGAGATTTTTCCCAGAATGGGCACATACCGATGTGAAGAGCTGGGTTACACGTGATCGGAATCATCCGAGCCTCATCATGTGGAGTATCGGAAATGAAATCTATGATACGCATGTAGATGAGAGAGGGCACCAAGTAACACGGATGCTGATGGATTATGTGTTGGAATTTGATCCGAAACAAAATGCGAGCGTTACCGTTGGATCGAATTACATGCCTTGGGAAAATGCACAAAAATGCGCCGATATCGTGAAGCTCGCTGGTTATAACTATGCGGAAAAATATTATGACAAACATCATGAAGAGCATCCGGATTGGATTATTTATGGTAGTGAGACAGCTTCTGTGGTCCAAAGCCGAGGCATTTATCATTTCCCGTTTGAGAAATCAATCCTTGCCGATGATGACGAGCAGTGTTCTGCGCTTGGAAACAGTACAACGAGCTGGGGGGCAAAGTCAGCGGAAGCTTGTATTTTGGCGGAAAGAGATACCCCTTATTCCTTAGGTCAATTTTTATGGACCGGGTTTGATTATATCGGAGAACCGACGCCCTATCATACGAAGAACTCTTATTTTGGACAATTAGATACGGCTACGTTTAAAAAGGATTCGTTCTATATTTATCAGGCAGCCTGGACTGATTACAAGAAAAATCCGATGGTTCATTTGTTCCCCTATTGGGATTTTAATCAGGGTCAAATGATTGATGTAAGGGTGTGTTCGAATGCACCCAAAATTGAGTTGCAGCTAAATGGTGTGACCATAGGAACCCATGATGTTGATCATGAACACGGAACACAGCTAGTCGGCTGGTGGAAGGTTCCATATGAAGAAGGCGAACTCACAGCAGTGGCTTATGATGAAACAGGCAAAGTCATTGCTACGGATGTAAGAAGGTCTTATCAGGATGCGAAAAAAATTCGTCTGAAAGTGGATAAAGAAGTACTGTACGCAGATGGAAAGGACCTTATTTTTGTTGAAATTAACGTGGAAGATGAAAATGAGAATATCGTAGAAAATGCAAACAACCGCGTGCATGTACATGTTACAGGAGCAGGACGTCTTCTTGGTCTGGATAATGGGGACAGCACAGACTATGATCCGTACAAAGGCCTCAGCAGAAGATTATTCAGTGGGAAGTTAATGGCGATCATCGGGGCAACATTGGAGCCTGGAAAGATTCAGATTGAAGTTACTTCCGAAGGCTTAGAAAGTCGTGTTGTGGAAGTTGAGTCTTTTTCTATACAGAGTGGGACAGTAGAGGGAGTTTCAGCATATACGAAAAATGAGGAATTGCTGTGCGTTACGGGGATACAGACTGAAATTCCTCTTCGCAAAATTGAACTTATCAGCGAAACTGGACAAGTATTTGATCCGTCGATACAAGAGATGGTTGTAAAAGCAAGATTGTATCCAGAGAATACATCCTATGAGGAAATTGAATGGGCTGTAGTAAACGATACGGGGATCGAGTCGAATATTGCTACAGTAGAGGCAAAGGGTCATGAAGCGAAGATCACTGCTCTAGGTGATGGAGAGTTCAGACTTCGTGCAACAAGCAAGAATGGAACAGATAAAACAAAACTTATTTCTCAGCTGGAATTTAAAGCGGTTGATCTAGGCACTGCATACAAAGACCCGTACTCCTTTATATCTGGGGGACTCTATGACTACACGAAAGGCGAGGTTGGAAACGGAAATGAAAGAGGCGTAGCTACAAGCAGAGATGGGGAAACTGTGGTTGGGTTCCGTGATATTGATTTTGGTTCGTATGGATCAGATACGATCACCATTCCTATTTTTGCTTTGTCGAGCGAAGCATATTTCCTGCAAATTTGGGAAGGGATGCCGGATGAAGAAGGAAGTACATTACTGGCAGATGTAATCTATCAAAAAGAATCCAAGTGGAATGTTTATCAAGAAGAAACCTATCGTTTGTCCAAGAGACTGCGTGGTATCACTTCTATTAGTTTTGTCCTTCATCAGAAAGTTCATATCAAGGGATTTTCTTTCGAGAAGAAGAATAGAGGTTTTGAGCAGAATATTGCTGCCGAATGCGATCATATCTACGGTGATACGTTTACGCTATTAGAAGATCGGGTTGAAGGTATAGGTAATAATGTTTCCTTGGAGTTTGATCAAATGGATTTTACGAATGAGGGTACTTCGAAACTCGTCGTAAATGGCAGATCCTTAATTGATAAGAATACGATTCATATTCGATTTGCAGGCCCTGATGGCGAGAGCAATCAGCTCGTTGAATTTACCCAGTCAGGTGGATATGAAGAGCAAACGTTTGATTTGGAACGAATAACAGGCAATCAAAAAGTGACCTTTATTTTCCTACCAGGCTCAAATTTTGATTTTGCTTGGTTCCGGTTTGTGAGGTAATTGGTTATAGACTTAAACGAAGAAAAGGCAGCTGATCGCTGCCTTTTCTTCGTTTAAAAACGTGTGTTTTAAGCAGTTTGATTTTTGCTTCTCGTTTGTTGCTTCTGCCACCAGTTACTTTTTCACTTTTCGCCAAATAAAGAAAATCATCACACCTATTACTACAATACCGAGCATCGTAACCCATGGATATGGTTGTATTCGGTTGAGTTCATTTTCAAGATTGACTTGTTCTGTAGGCACTTTACCTTCTCCTAATTTAGTTAAATCTTCTTGTGCATCTGCTAAACCTTTCGTTCGATCACAGATTATCGTTACGAGTTGCTCTTTATTTCCATACATCGTAGATAGACTCGCATATACTAAGTAATCCTTACTTTCTTCAAAATGATATCCACAATCACCGCCACCAGCTCCTGTATGAATAATCATTTGTGATTTCGATTCGCCTTTCCATATTTGAGTAATTTCGAATAATACCGATTTTGTCACGAATCCCTGCAAGCCTGTTTCTTCCTTTATTTCAAGGACACGACCAGTAAAAACCGCATCCGAACGGCCTAGTTCTTCTTTAACAGATAAAGGTTGAACACAAGAACAAGCATATACTTTTGATGGAATGAAGATGGTCATGATACTTACAATAATACTAATCAGTAATAACAAATTTATTTTTCTCTTCAAGATAATCCTCCCTTGCTCAAATTCACTCAAATTCATAAACACTTTCATATTTAAACGTTTCTAATTGACCGAATGTTACAGGTTCTATTCTTGCCAAGTAAAATCAAGGGGAAATGTAGCCATGTTCAAATATCATTCTTAAAAAATTTGTGAGAATGTAGAGATTGATATAGCGTTAACAATTCTATTTCGGGATAATTTTTGTAAAATTATGGGTACTTTTGTCGTCTTGCAGGAAGATAGCTGAATTAGCGGGAATTATTTTCATAAATAAACGATAGAAGGGAGGCCGGTTATTACATATTGAAGTTGTTATCACAATCCGTTCTAGAGAAGAGTATTATTCATGTTCAAATGAGTTTCGACTATTCTAGAATTCTTCAGAGTGTAGTGACACAACAAGGGAAAGATCTGCTGGAGCCTGTTATTCGCTGTTCTACATCAAACGTACGATCCTCATTTTCATTCATCTGCGTAAGTTATATAAACCTATTGTTCTCACCATCTGAACCTCCAAGTTTTATCTTTTATCTATTACGACCTACCGTGTACGATGACTTTCGAAGTAGCCTCACTTGATATCCGATCGATCAAATTCCAGAGAAACATCAGAAAGAATGTATTGTTCCACAAAGGAATGGGGGAAAGGATGTTCTTATGAAAAGTAAACTACTAACCGTTGCATTAATGGCTACGCTATGTTCATCCTTGTTGTTGAGTACAGTTCATGCAGAAAAAGTGTCTGATTTTGAGATGAATCCTTCTTCTAGTGAATCTGTAGAGGCTACATTTACTGTTACTTTAAAAGGAAAAGCGATTCAGGATTTATATGCTTATGAAGCCAAGCTTAATTTTGACCCGAATGTTCTTGAGATTGTAAAAGCAGAGACGAAGATCAAAGGATTCTCTGTATCTCCAATCGTGAAAAATAATGAAATTACGATAGCCCATACGAAGATCGGCAATGTGAATGGCGAGAAAGGTGATATGGATATAGCAACGATCACCTTCAAAGCTAAAAAAGCCGGTACGTCCAGCGTAAAATGGACGTCACTCAAAATTCTGGATCGTGATCTGAAAGATCAACAATTTACCCTGAATCAATCTTTTGAATTCACCAAGATTTTCAGTGATATTACAGGTCATTGGGCGAAGGCAGATATTATGGAGATGGTAACGAAAGGGATCATTGAAGGTATGAATGCCGATACCTTTGCTCCGAATCAGAATATTACCCGTGCACAATTCGCTACTCTTTTAGTTAGAGCATTAAACCTCTCTGAAGGCTCAGGAACAAACCCTTATACAGATGTGAAATCAGGAGTTTGGTATGAAGATACGGTCAAGAAAGCCTATGCGGCTGGCATAGTTAGCGGCTTGTCCGAGACGACGTTTGCACCGGATAAGAGTATTACCCGTGAAGAGATGACGATGATGCTGATGCGTGCGAAAGCATATGCTTCCGGGGTGAAAATTGATAGTTTGAATTCAGTCTCTACGAACATCTTTAAGGACAATAGTAAAATCAGCCCTTGGGCAAAAGAATCAGTAGGATTTGTTATCGATTCGAAACTGATGAAAGGAAGATCCCAAACTTCATTTGCGCCCAAAGCATCTGCTACAAGAGCAGAGTCGGCCTCTGTAATTAAGCGGTTGTTAAACTCTAAATAATCAAAGTAGGTAGACAACTTATTCATTATTTTTAAGGAGGAATATCATTTGAAGAAATTCGCTCTTAGTCTACTCTCAGTTATGATGGTAACAGTTATGCTTCCATTCACCGCAGGGGCCGCTTCATCAGAACCAAAGGAACAGGTGGATCCAAGACTCGTTTTTCGAGTTGAAAATCAACAAATTCACAATTCGAATTTTACAAATCTGGATGACAAAATAGATACGCTTAAAACGTTGGATGAAGGGACGATCGTTGTACGCTTTCGCTATACCGGATCTACGATTATGTCCTTATTCTCACTGAGTAATAACACGTTACCAAATGGTCATTTTCATCTCTATGTCACACCTTCTGCTATCGGAAGTGAGAATCGATATGAAGAGCCAGGAAAGACATCGGTTAGTACGCATGTCAAAGCGGATGTGGTGGTGAAAGAAAATGAAGTGCACACTGTTGCCATGGTTGTTGACAAAGAGCAAGGATACAAGTTTTTCCTTGATGGTAAGCTCGTCAAGCAAGACACTACTACAGCCAAAAAGTTTCTCAATAATATTTATGCACCAAATCGCGCAGAGTTAGGTAGAACAGATAGAGCATCCGGTTCTAACAAATATGCGTTCAACGGTGAAATAGACTTTGCAGAAGTATATAGTGAACCGCTAGCGGATCAGGATTTAATTGATGTTACAGGCGTCACAAGTAAGGCTCCGGTTGAGAATCCATTGCCTGATGAAGCATTTATTACAGATCCGTATAACGTATTTTATCCGGGACTTGATGGTTCGAAAGCTTTCCGAATTCCTTCACTTTTGCATACGATGGACGGGACGTTAATTGCGGGGATCGACAAACGGATCAATCATGGGGGGGATTCACCCGCTAATATTGACATGATGGTAAGACGAAGTTTGGATCAAGGTGAGACTTGGGAGAATGGAATTGTTATCAATAATTATCCTGGTAACGCTTCAAACATAGACCAATCCTTACTACAGGACAAGGAAACGAAACGGATCTTCTCTTTAGTTCTCGGATTTCCAGAAGGTGGCGGATTCCCTACTTCATCAAGAGGTACGGGATACAAGACCGTCGATGGCAAAAAATATTTACTTCTGAAAGATTCGAGCAATCAGGAATACACGGTGCGTGAGAACGGAGAGGTGTTTAACAGTTCGAACGAAAAAACAATCTATAAAGTAGACTCTTTAAGAAATCTGTATAACAACGATACAAAAATCTCTAATATTTTCCTTAGCAATTCACCGCTGAAGCCGCTCGTTACTTCTTATCTTGAGCTGTGGCACAGTGATAATGATGGTAAGACTTGGGAAGGACCAGTAAATTTAAACGCTGACTTGAAAGAAGATTGGATGGTATTCTTGGGGGCAGGTCCAGGTACCGGCATTCAATTAACAGAAGGTCCTCATGCGGGCAGATTGGTTTTCCCAGTGTATTTTACGAATGAGAAAAATAGACAAGCTAGTGCAGTTATTTATAGTGATGATCAAGGAGCAACGTGGCATCGTGGAGAGTCCCCGAACCATGGGCGAATTGTTAATGGAGTTACTCTTGATGAGAGAACGTTCGACGGTTCTGCGAATGAACTTACGGAAGCACAAGTGCTGGAGATGCCAGATGGACAATTAAAAATGTTCATGCGGAATTATTCAGGATATGCGCAAATCGCAACAAGCTTTGATGGTGGCGAGACTTGGGATTCCGAAGTCGTGACGGAGCGTGATTTGATTGCGGCTTATTGCCAATTAACGGCAATTCGTTATGATGGCCAAATCGATGGGGAAGAAGCGGTTATTTTTGCAAGCCCAGCTAATTCATCTAGCAGAATAAACGGCACAGTAAAGGTAGGTTTGATTAAGGAAGACGGAACTTATGAAAATGGTAAGACGAAGTATAAGTTTGATTGGAAATATTCGCAATTAGTAAAAGAAGGCTACTATGCTTATTCAAGCTTAGCTAATTTGGCTGACGGTAATATTGGTTTGTTTTATGAAGGAACAGGCAGCGAGGAAATGAGTTTCATTAAATTTAATACGGAATATCTCAAATGGGATCGGCAAGGTGAAATAGCAAGTCCTGAGTTAACTTCGATCACCCTAGAATCTAATCAACCAGATGGTTATGCAGCCAATGATAAAGTTAGGGTTAAAGCCGTCTTTAATCAATATGTCATGCTGAATGGTGACCGGACGTTAAAAGGTAAGATTGGTGATAAAGATGTTGAATTTACGCTACTAGGTTCCAATGATGCTGGCACAGAATATGTGTTTGAAACTGAGTTTCCGGAGCTTGCTTCCGGTGAATACCCACTAGTTGCAGGATTCAGTACGAACCTGGACATTAGAAACACTTATGGAATAGCGTTGGATTCGGTGGGCGGTGACAATCAGCTTAATACGGTGATACAGTCCAAATCCACAGAAGAACAAGGAACATTCGCAACGCTAACGGTACCCAAACGCGTGAACCCTGGTAAAGAGTTTAAAGTTGAACTCAAATTAAATCAGATCAAGGAACTTGTATATGCACATGATATTAAGGTTCAATTCAATACAGACGTTATGGAATTCGTATCTGGAACCTCCTTGGTTGATGGTGTGCAGTTATTAGATACGGTCACTACAGTTCCAGGACAGAGCCGTTTCCTGCTCGCTAGTAAGGGAGCAGATCATGCAGTGTCGGGTAACGTTCCACTATTAGAGCTTACCTTCAAAGCGAAGGAATTGCCTGAACCGAAGTCTGGTGAAATTCGGATATCGAATGTGACAATGGGTGATGCGAATGGAGTCGAAACAAATGCAACAGGTTCCGCTGGGACGGTTGAAGTTTCACCTGGAAATACAAACATCTCTGAAGATTTGAATGGTGATGGCAAATTCAGCATTGGTGACCTTTCTATCGCAGCGGCTCACTATGGCAAAGATACAACAAGTCCGGATTGGAATATAGCGAAAGTCGCGGATCTGAACAATGATGGAAAAATTGACATCTCAGATCTTGCAGCGATTGCTACGAAATTAGTAGAGTAACGCGTTTTGGCGAGGAGGTAGGAGTTCAATCCTCCTCGCTATTTTTGATATAGATTTAACTAGCATTCTGTCTTAACATAATAGGAAATATATGTATTTATGGAGCTTGTCTTATGACAGGTTTCTTTTTTTTTAGGAGAGAGGCGGTCCTCTTAAAAACAAATCAAAAGTTGTAAGTCTAGAATACTAGTCAATAAAGTTTTTGGGCAAAGAATACGGTCAGTTAATCCTATTAAATAAAAATAGACAAAAGGCATCATAACATTGTCCACACGATATAGAAATCGAGTTCATATGATGATAGAAATGAATTGGAAGGTAGTGATTTCATGGCATCTACAACAGGCATTATTACGAATACGGGGACTTCTTCTGCATCAAACATTGTGATTAACATTAGCAATGACAATCTTAGTTTTTCATCTAATGTTGTTTATCATATCTATGTATGGAACAGCTTGGTAAGTAAAGCATTGATATATTCCAGTTCACTTAATATCAATGCAAATACGAGTCAAATTCTTAATTTCAACATCTTAGGAAATACATCTTACGAGGTTCAGTTTCTTGTAACAGGTACGGTTCCAACCGATACGGTCATCAATGTATTTGGGACAGATTCATCTGGAAACGTTATTCCGCATCAAAAAGTGTTACAAGAAGAACTTACTCAAATTGCTCAACTTAATCCATAGGTTGAGTGAAACACCTTTACAAGTATGTTAACAAGGAGGTAGCTATGGTAAACATACAAATCTCACCCAGTACCAGTGGTCAATTTGAACCAACCATTGCGGTTAACTGGCTTAATCCCTCCGTTATGATAGCGGTGGCAGTAGATTTAAGTTCAGGACCACCGAATATTGGGTTATATAAGTCAATCGATGCTGGAGCAACATGGAGCACGACATTACTTCCGTTACCAACCGGGTTTGCGGGTATAGAGGCCCCGCATATTGATTATTTTTTTCCAAATTCTTTCGTTGTAGCGGCCCACGCTTTTGATTCGGACGGTCTCAGCGGTTCAATCGTATCTTATACCTCTAACGACAACGCTTCTTCGTTCGGACCGCCAGTCATTGTGAACCAAGGATTTGGACAGTTTGTGAATGACGATCAGGTTGTTGTTATCGCCGATAAAGCAGGGTCCAGCCCGTTCTTCGGAAATATTTATACAGGCTATACTCACGATTACAACACAGAATTTATACCCGGAAATACCATATTTTTTAATCGTTCTCTCGATGGGGGAACCACATACGATCCTCCTTCTCTCCTTTCTTCCGTCACCGAATTTGAAGAATTCCCTGGCATTGCAATCACATTAAACGGAATCCTTGTTGTAGGTTGGATCACCCAACCTCCTGGTAACACTTCTTTAAATATTCGTACATCACTTGATGGCGGAGCAACATTCACTACTGAAACGATGGTTGACTCTGTCGTTGTACCACCATCACCACTTCCAGGATATCAATTCAGGTGCCTGACATATCCAACTTTAGCAGCGGACACATCAAACTCACCAGCTACACGAGGAAATGTCTATGCGGTATGGCAAGATTTTAGGGAAGGATACTCCGATATATTTCTTGCAATTTCCACAAATTTTGGTGTGGATTGGGGGACACCCGTGTCTATTACAAATAGTCCAGTGGGATCTCAAAGTTTTTTCCCTACTATTACTGTTTCCCCAGCTGATGGTGCAATATTTGTCTCCTATTACACTAACTTATTAAATCCACCTGATATTGATGTTTATCTAGCTACATCAAGAGATGGTGGATTGACGTTTACAAACACTCGTATTACGACGACTTCGTTTGACGTCACTGGTCTTCCTCTAATTGGAGACTACATCGGAAATGCACTTGTCCCTCAGACAGGCCGTCTTGTAACGGTTTGGACTGATACTCGGACTGGGACAGAAAACATTTGGTTTGGTGATAACCAATAACATCAGGTAGATACACATGGTTTGATGAAATCACAGAACGTGGATAGCGAAACAGACGTCAGCACGGTGGAGCTAGTAGAATTTGCTGATGGTCGATACACTAGCAGGAATCCATAGCTGAATAAATACTCGAAGGCAACTGGTCAGTATGATCGGCTGCCTTTATTCGCCCTTAAAGGCAGGATAGTAGTAATGACACCGCGAATACCTTGAGAATCAAAGGTAACAGGGGGATTTTTATGTTTGAAGGATTATTTGGGAAAAGGGATTCGGAGGACGAATACGAGAGACAAAGGCTATGGAAAGAATCTCGAGATGAAATCCAACACGATGAAAAAAATGCAAATTCTAATTTCTATAGTGTGTTGATTCATTTTACACCGCAAGCATCGTATATCTATTTGATTGAAAATGATATATTCGAAGTTCAAGCAGGGGTTGCATTTATAGATTCTGATTTGCAAATCGTTGGTTCATTTGTTTGTCAAAATGAATTGGCATCCTTAGAAGAAGTAGAAGACTTTTTAATAGACTATCAATTAATCAATCCAATTCGGCTGAACTATTACTGAGAGGAGAACTTGCTTTATAATTATTAGTTTCCTACTATTCTTCTCAAGGCTCGACAGTGGTCTACACTCTAGTCATGTAAGATTTACTCCTCTAAATATAAAAAAGACTCCATGTTAGGAGTCTTTTTTTCTTATAGTTCGTCCGTTACTTTTGTGGAATGATGAGCTGGCTGTGAGAATAGGAAGTGGAAAAACGTAAGGACTTTTGATAAGAACGGGTATGCATGGTTTTGACAGTGGACTCAGGGAATGAGAAAATATTATATTGTAGAAAAAACACTGTTGCTTGGAGGCATATCAATGAATAAGCGTTTTCGTATAACAAGATCGATGCAAGAAAACAATGCGGAGCAAACGATCTCTTTGGAGGAGTGCAAACAATACTTTGCATCCAAACCTGACTTTACGTACTCATCGGTTTTTACCGTTAAAGGACCCGAGAGTACGATGACCATCAATGGAGATTTTTTTATGTGGAAGCAGGGAGACGTAGAAATTCCTTTCCGACTTTACATGGGAGATATCTATGTAGCCATATCAAACGATGATATAGTTCCTAAAATGATTGAAATTGCAACGGATTTACGAGCAGATATTGTTGAAGGTTAAAGGTTGGAGGGCCAATCCATAGGCGGGTAGAGGGAGCCGCTATAGTTTTAGTGTCTACCTCTTTACTTCCCGCCACGAATCCAACTGTTCTTGCACTTCTTTCCTTACCTCGTCAATGCCAGCTTGTTTGAGCTCCTCGTTAAACTTCGGGAGGATCGTGTCAATATCGACAGATCCCGTCATAAGACTTGGATAGTATTTCTTCCAAATCATTTCGATATTATCGGTTTGGGCAGTCACCTTGGATAGATCAGGAGTAAAGCCGAGCACATTGGACTTGGTTGCTTCAGCGTTGTACTTAAGAAATTGATCCCATTTATCGAGAGGTTCTGGGTTATTACCGCCCATCGTTTTTAGGATAAACCAGTTACCTTGAGTGTATTGTACTCCTGCATAATTTGCAGGTGCGTCTGGGATCGGGTCACCATGGCTATCTTTACTAGGGATTGGGACCGCTTGCCCTTGTTCATCTAGCGTGTAATGAACTCCTTCAATCCCATAATTAAATAAGTTTCGGATTTCAGGGTCGGTATTGAGTAGATTCAGAAACTTAATACTTTCGATGGGATGTTTGGTGTTGGCATTAACAGCCATGATTCCACCACGGACGGATTCCGTGGTCACGACGGTGGGGGTTACGGGATTGGATACAATTTTATAACCTCGATCCTTACTCCAAGCAGTCTCCGGGAGTGGGCCACCACCTGAGGACTTCCAGAACACTTTATCGCCACGTTTAAGTCCGCCAGGCTCTCGTAGCGCTGCATCCTTGTTAATGAAGCCCTCTTTATAATAACGACGTAAAGATTCTAAAACCTGCTGCGCTTCTTTTGTTTCAAAGATGTTTACAATCTTAGCATTAGGGTCCAGTGATTTCACCATCAAGGGAACTTTATTGTTCACTATATATTCGTAGCCATAGAGAGAGAAGAAATTGTGTGAATCCTGATCCAACTCCATAGGTATGTAAGAAGGTTCTTTCTGTTGAATCATCCGGAGTAAGGGTTCGAGCGATTCAAGCGTATTATACTTTGTAATATCGATATTGTACTTTTTTACTAGGGAAGCAGGGTACATCCAATGATCACGAACGGCAAGCTCCTTATTGGTTGGTATACCGTAGATGCCTCCATCGTTCATCATGATCCCTTGCCAAAAGGTGGGGTCAATACTACCGTACATAT
Organism: Paenibacillus sp. Marseille-Q4541; assembly: GCF_018310695.1. Taxonomy (GTDB): domain Bacteria; phylum Bacillota; class Bacilli; order Paenibacillales; family Paenibacillaceae; genus Paenibacillus. The sequence goes on from NZ_JAGXCY010000003.1 coordinate 279,077, forward strand.
CTTGACCCAGACTCGCTAGGTAATCATCGAGTCTCAGCCATGCTCCGCGCATAGCAGTGGTTGCATAATTGGGTGCAAAAGCAATGTCGAAAGGGCTTCCTGCGGATATAAGCGTATTTAACTTATCTTCATACTCTTGCCATCCTACTTTGATATAGGTAATCGTCACACCAATTTTACGAGCCATGATTTCGTTGATTTTATCATTTACGAGCTGTAGATCTTTGTCGGGCTCTCCAATCGTGTAATATATTAGATTTACGGGATCACCGACATATTTATCATTGTTGTTTTTGCTAGGCTGCCGTGAACAACCGGTCATATACGCTGTGAGAAGCAGTATAAGACTAATTGTCATGAAGATATATCTGTGTCTATCGTGCTTCAGCATTGATATCCTCCTTTCAGCCGAGTTCGTTGTTATCCTTTTCCCCGCAGATCAGAGGGGGATTTCCCAAAAAAGCTTTGGAAGTGTGTATAGAAATAATTGAGATTGTTGTAACCAACGGAAAGCGCGATACTAGAAATCTTATCACCTGTCATTTGAATTCGTTCTTGTGCAAGGAGCATTCGGTGAGCCATTAGGTATTCTGAAAATTTCATTTTGGTTTCTTTTAGAAATAATTGACCAAGGTAGGTACTATTCATCTGGAATCGCTCTGCTACTGATTTTAAGGTAATATTCTGACCATACTCGGTTTTGATCATGAGAAGAATACGATTGACCAGCTTGGATAAGCTGTCGTAGCTTACACCGAGAACAGGATCCTTGTTCAAACGATCGTTGCTACTATTTCCTAACGTCCCCTTTAGATCTTCAACAATGATCTTTTCTATCACTTGCTGTAGCTTAATGCGATCTATAGGCTTGAGCAGATAGTCTTTGACACCACAGCGAATAGCTTCTTGGGCGAACTTGAATTCACTATAACCACTCATAATAATATATTTCGTAGGGATATGAAGATTGTTGAGTGTGCGGATTGCTTCATATCCAAGATTTTTGCCAACACAAACATCAAAAATTGCGATATCTGGAAGGTGGTCTACGACCTTGGAAATAGCTGATTCCGTGGATTCGCAGGTTTCGATCTGACCGAATCCGTATTGTTCCCAGTTGAGGATTCGCTTCATCCCCTCCAAAATTTGAGGTTCGTCATCCATGATCAACAGTTTGTACATGTTCAATCACCTCTTTTGAAATCCTGACCGAAATTTTTACTCCAGCTTCTTCATTATTCTCAATCTTTAGAGAAAAGCTGTTACCGTAGAAGAAGTGAAGTCGCGTGTTTACGTTACGTAAACCGATGCTCTTAGATGAAGAATCATTACTAGAAAGAGTGCTTCGAACTGTATGTAAACGCTCCTCATCAATTCCACGCCCATTATCCACGAATTCTAATACATAATAGTCTTCAGCTTCCCAACCGTTAACTATATACAGGCTAAACTCATTGCTAGCGATAAAGCCATGGATAAAAAAATTTTCAGCTAAAGGCTGCATCCAGAATTTTACGGTAGGGACCCTAAGTAAGGCAGGGTCTACATTGACTTGATAATAGAAACGCTCTGGATACTTAAACTCCATAATATCTAAGTACTTCTGTAGCAATTCCAGCTCGCTTGCGATAGAAATAATATTCTCCTTTTTAACAATATCTCGATAGAGCGCCCCTAAAGTAGCAATTGCGTCAGCCGTGTCTCTGTCTTGGTTAACAAGAGCAGTGGAGCGGATCACCTCTAACGTATTATATAGAAAATGAGGATTAATTTGATTCTGAAGAGCTTTCATCTCGGTTTCTTGCTGCTTTAACTTAAGCAAATATTCGTTACGTATATGTTTATCTAACTGCTGGATCATATCGTCTAATTCTCTTGCAATCATGCCGTATTCATTTCGACGATAACGAGCGGGGCGATTAGGTGTAAAATTGGCTGTTTTCACACGTCCAATCGATTGAATAATGCGATGTAGGAAGCGGGCATCATCCCGCATATTGTACACAATGATCAGTAGTACGCTAATCATGGTCGTAAGTACGATTAGAATGATGGAGTGTAGCATCTTGGCATGCTGACGAATGAGCATAGATAAGTCAACGATGCTAACGAGTTTGAAATTAAACTTGGTGGATGGAAAGGTGACAAAAAATACATGCTTAAAAAGACCCTTCGAAAGATAACCATGACTGCGCCCATTCGCTGCTGCCAGACGGGAAAATTCTTTCAAGTCTTGATCCTGTTCATTACCGATAAAGTATATGTCACCTGAAGCACTAACTGCTGCAGCTTTACCCAATCGATAATTTTGTATCGATTTAAAGATTTGATCACTGCTGACCAAGAAACGAAGTTCCCCGAGTTCATGAGAGGCCAATGCTCCATCTGATAGTTTCTTTCGATATACGAATCCTTTTAGAATGGTATCTTGAAAAGCATCATCTGTATTTGGAAGACCGAACATGAAACTTTCAGTTCCGTTTTCGTTAAAGCGTACGACATTACCATAATGGTTGGCATGCAGACTAATCTGCGTAATTTCACCTTGCGCCCAGTTGTAGAGGTAGGTTTTAACATCCTCTGGGAAGGAAACCAGCGGTTGTGAGAATTGGCTGTTTTGCAGTCTACTGGTTAAATACCCTTCAGCACTGCTGCTTAAAAAGCTTCGAGCATCATCCATTAAACTGGGATTAGAGTATATACGCTGCATGTAAGCCTCAATTCGATCAGCATCATACTGTAACTCATTCTCAACACTAGAGAAAGCATTAGCAGCCTCAATACGGGCATCACCAACCCATTGATTCATCAGCATTGCACAGGTCAGAATGCCTAGCGCAAGTCCAATGGTCAGGACGAAGATGACATAGGCAATAAACTTATGACGATAAATTTTGATCTGTAAAAAAGAGCTCATACGACACCTCAATTGCAGTAGGTCGCCTTAAAGTAACCGTTTACCATACCACTGTATCATGATTAAGCAATGCTTCATAGATAGCAAGGAAAAAGCATCCCTTATAGACGGTCTCAATAAGGGATGCGCATAAATGATATCTTACTTGAAGTAATTATTAATTTGTTCTTGTGCTGCTTTCATAATCGTGTCCATACCTGCGGACTTTAGCTCAGCCGTAATCTTCGGAACCATTTTCTCCGGATCAGATGCTCCAGTAATTAGTTCATATTTGTATTTATCCCATACCGCTTGGCAATTTGCCACTTCTGTCTGGAGATTGCTGATGTCCAGTGCGAATCCGAGAATAGTGGAAGATGTCGCTGCATCATTCAGCTTTTTAACTTGTTCCCATTGATCTTCAGGAGCACCGTTTGTAACCGCTAGATTAAAGAATGTACCTTGTGTGTAAGCTGCCAATGGCCAAGTATCGGAAGTACGTTCGATGACCTTTTCACCATCGACATTATTGTAGTCTACGCCTAATTCACCGAATGCTAGCATATTACGGAGTTTTGGATCTGTGTTGACTAATTCGAGATATTTCAGTGCTTCCTTCTTATATTTTGAATTTGCAGAAATCGCGTTCAGGGACCCTTGGATTGTACTCGTTGTATAAATAGGTCCATAGTGCTGAACCATATCATATTTTTGAACAGCATCATTGATTTGCCAACTTACTTCTGCACCTGGAAAGGCTTGAGCTGCAAAGAATGGTCTGCCTTTATCGTTCTCCGTTTTAGTCGGAGCATCAGGGTTGATGATGCCATCTTGATACCATCCATGTAAGATCTTCAGACTATTCAGAATATCAGGTTGCTCGAGAACAGAGACCACAGTGCGTGATGCATCGTCCGCTTTTACGCCAATTGGAGGGAATCCAAGTGTTAAATCGTCATATTCGTTAAAGAAACCATTTAAGCCTTCACCTTGCGTCATTGGCAATGGGTAGAAACTTTTGCCTTCAGCCTTCATTGCGTGCAGTGGCTTATCGAGATCTTGCAGTGTCTTGATATTGTTAATATCAATATTGTACTTTTGCACATATTTATCATCGTATACCCAATACTGCGTTAGTGCTGAATCCTTATACGTAGGAACGGAATAATACTTCCCGCCTATTTTTGTGCCTTCCCATACCTTTTCAGGAATCAATTTGTATAAGTCAGGTGTTTCACTTTGAACCAGATCCGTGATATCGGCTAATGCACCCATAGCCACTTGCTTGCTGTATTTACCGCTGTTCGTGAACATAATGTCAAACGGTTCGCCAGTATTCACAATCGTGTTTATTTTGGTATCCCATTCACCCCAGCTGGCAACTTTAATGTCAATTTTCACACCAATCTTCTCAGCGGTGTATGCATTCATGGCATCAATCGCTTTATCGAAGTTATTGGGCACTTGGCCGCCGATGGTCCACCAGACCAACGTAGGAATATCTTTACTCTCTGTTGTCGTGTCCTTTGGTGTGTCCACTGTCGTCGATCCATCCGTAGTAGAGGTAGACTTCGATCCGCTACAGGCTACTAACGCAGTTACCAATGTTAGAATAAAGAGTGTAGAGATGAACTTTACAGTTTTCTTCATTCCATATCCCCCTTTTAAAAGTGTGATTTCACTGTATTCGTTGTACAGTGAGATATCATAAACCAAGCTTGCTTGGCTTATTTCATCATTATCCTTTGACAGCGCCGATCGTTAGGCCAGAAATAAAATACTTCTGAAAGAAAGGGTAGGCGAATGCTACAGGTAGAACAATGAGAATGGCTACTGCCATGCGGGCAGATTCCTTCGGCATCGTTGCCACAAGTACTGCGTAGCTAACACCCATACTTGCGGCATTCTTGGCGAGTGCATCAACATTGCTCATTAAGCTGTTCAGTAGTGCTTGCAAAGAATATAGGTTCTGGTTGTCGATATATAACATCGATTGGAACCAGTCATTCCAGTAAGCAAAGCAGAGAAATAATCCAATTGTTGCAATTACCGGCAAAGATATCGGTAAGATGATTGAGAAAAAGATTCGTAGCTGGCTCGCGCCATCGATTTCAGCAGATTCAATGAGCCCATCGGGAATAGTACTTTTGAAGAAGGTTTTACAAATGATAACGTTGAATGAAGAGACCGCTAGCGGTAAAATAAGTGCCCAGACGCTGTCCTTTAATCCTAATAAGTTTGTATTAATGAAGTAGCTGGATACAAAACCGCCATTAAATACCATAGGGATGAATACCACCCAGGTTAGAAAACCCTTTAGCTTATATGTTGGACGAGAAAGTACATAGCCCATGGAGGTGGTAAGGAATACACCAAGGACAGTACCAACCACTGTAACAAGTACAGATACGCCGAGCGCCCGCAGAATCATGGTTCCCTGCTGGACAATATAGGCGTATGCCTCTCCTGACAAAGCAATCGGTAGTAGATGATATCCTGACTCTCGGATTGAGGCCTCACTAGAAAATGAAATGGATAGAACAACAACTACTGGTATGACACAAATTAGCGACAAGATAATAAAAATCAAGTTAAAAAAGATATTCACGACGTTGCTTGTACGGTTAAATTTCTCAAGGCCCGTTTTGTAAGCAGTTCTTGTTGTCATCGTCTAACCTCCTTACATCATCGCGCTATCAGGATCAATTTTGCGAACAATCCAGTTAGCGGTTAGAATTGTTGCGCAACCCAGAACGGACTGTATGAATGCGGCAGCTGATGCCATCCCGATGGTTGCGCTTTTTAGTTGCTTATACACCATGACATCGATCGTGGTAGACACGTTAAAGAGAGAATTGGAATCTCGCGTGACTTGATAGAACAGACCAAAATCGGTATAAAATATGCGTCCAACTGCCAAAATGAACATCATGACTATAACTAGCTTGAGCATTGGCAAAGTAATAAATCTTGTCTGCTGCCAAATGGAAGCCCCATCAATAGTAGCTGCTTCATAATAAGTGCTGTCAAAGCTTGTGATGGTTGCCAAATAAATGATCATACCATAGCCCAAACCTTTCCAGATATTTAAAAGAATTAGAAAGTAGGGCCAGTATTGTGGCTCCATGTACCAATTAACAGGATCGCCACCCATACTGACGAGCATTTGATTGACAATCCCTTTATCAAAACTTAAGAAGGCCCAGCCTACAGCAGATACGACAACCCAAGATAAAAAGTAGGGGAGGAACATCATCGTCTGATAGACTTTACTTGCTTTACGGCTGTGGAGTAGACCGATCATAATAGCGAAAAGAACGGGTAGTACAATGCCTAGAACGACAAAAATAATATTGTATCCAACGGTATTTCGAATAATGATCCAAGCGTCATTTGACTTGAATAAAAACTCGAAATTTTTGAAGCCAACCCAAGGACTGTTAAATACATTGCTCAAGAAACCGCCACTAATTCTGAAGTTTTTGAAGGCAATAATGATCCCGAACATAGGTAAGAAACAAAATAGTATGTACCAAATCGTTGTCGGTAATGCCAAGAGGGTTAGTTCTGTATCCTGTTTATGCCAACGAAATAGTAAGCGCTTTCTTTTATCTTTTTGTTCAGCTGTAAAGCTCATGACTATCACTCCTTCCGGTGGTTTATCGTTTGTATTGCACTCGTTATGTTCATTGTATAGAGGAGGATTCGATGCTTCTAGATAACAAACTTGATACTATAGTCAACAAACGTTAGATTTGAAACAATTCTAGATTGTTTGTGGCTGAAGATGGCTCGGTTATTATTACATTGAAAGAGTTCCAGGGACAAAGGGGATAGGGGGATGAACTGAACTAATTTGGTTAATTGTAATTTTCGAATGTCGCAGGAAAAATAAAATAGCTAATCAGAAAAAGCCTGATCAGATGATCAGGCTTTTTCTGATTTTGTAGGATAATACGTAGGCACGAGAATGCAGAATTGCTGACTTGAAGACAAGCGTTTTTCATAAATTATGAAGGCTATTGCGAGTCTTAATTTAAACGATACACCTGATATTGCTTTCGGTATTCTCCCGGCGTGAACGAAGTTTGGCGTTTAAATAAACGTATGAAATAGTTGTTATCAGGAATAAAGTTTTGACTGCCGCTGTATATCATCATGAATCGTTCGTTGTTCGATTAGCTTTAACATATTTTAGTTGGGCAACGATAATCACGCTTATGATTACCAAAAGGAACCACGAGCTAATCTTACTGAAACTAACCAACTGCCAAGCTTCGTGCTGATCAGGGTATTTCCATCCATTAAAAAATGTCGCTATATTTTCAGCTGTCCAAATAAAAAAACCGACAATGATAAAAGCGAGTGATAAGGGCATTCGATATGTTTTTGTCCGTACTCGATAGATGATCCATGTTTTCCAAAAGACGATAAATACAAGCAATGTAAGCCACCATCGAAAATCGGGAATAAAATGATGGGTGAAGAAGTTGAGATAAATGGCTCCTCCTAACAAAACCGAAGACGCAAGTCCAGGCCAACCCGTCATGTCCATACGCAGTCTTCGCCATATTTGACACATGAAGCTTGCTACACTTGCATACATAAATCCGCTATATAGTGGGACTCCGAGTAGCTTTGTATATCCAGGTTCAGGATATGACCATGATCCCATCCATACCTTATATACTTCCAGCACCAAGCCAATAATGTGAAATACACAAATGACTTTAATTTCATCAAGTGTTTCAAGTCCGCTTCGGTACATGAAGTATTGGACTCCAAGCAAGATAAGAAGTATGGCATCATAACGATAAAGAAAAGGGATATCTATTATGCTAGTGAGGGCAAGAGTTCCAAAAATAGCAACTGGGAAAATGCAGCTCATTGCCTGATGATAGCCAAAATGCAGCAGTTGTACGATAGGCTTCAATTCTATTTATCTCCTTCTCATGCTTTTTCTTTTATTAATAATATAGGTGTAATCGGTTTAGAAAAAGAGAAAATAGCTTGAATAAAGTTTCTTATTTTCAGTTCACATTATTAAATTAGATGAGAAAGGAAGCTGAATCGTTATGCTTTTCATAATTATATTACTTGGTGTTATCATACTGCTCCTTTTAAGCATTAAAAGTAATCAGGAACAAAGCAAGGTGAGAGATTCTATACAAAAATCCAGAAATATGAGAAAAAAACGAAGGGATAAAAAGAAAGACAACTCTGAATAGCTGGATTGATGCTGGCCCTGAAGGCGACAAGGATAAAATCCTTTAACATTTTCATGGGATGAAGCAGCCCAAATTAATAAAACAAAGAGACTTCACCCCAAGGTATCTAATTCGGGATGAGCACTTCCTATTAATGCTTGATTAAGTTGATTTCAGGATGATTCTCCTGAATTTCCTGTAGTTTGCTATTATGTATTCCCTTTAAGTTGGTTGGTATGTTAGGTCATTCTTTTGGTGGGGGCCACTTCAGCTCATATGTTGGTAAAGGACGCTAGAATAAAGGCAGCTATTGATATGGATGGCGGATTGCATGGTGAACCCTTATGTCAAATGAGTTCATCAGATGAGTAGCATGTGTTACAATCTCGCTAAACTATAATATTATGGAAATATAAAGATTTATTATTAAATATAGTTTGAGCTATGAAGGAGGGCCTTTTCTACATAATGTCACTATCCGAATTTACCGTAATACGCCAGAAAAAGATCTCGCACACTTTTTGTGTGTGGGGCCATGTTGATGATCAATGGATATGGTTCGTATTCGATAGAAGATGTTTTTAACTGGATGTTCCTGATCTTTTCTGGTTTTTTCTTATTCGAACTTGCTTTCGCTCTAACACACCTCTTCGTCAAATCGAAAACATGTAAGATAGATAGGGATTCAATTCAAATCGGCGAACGTAGCTATAAACCGGAACAAATTAAGTCCATTATTATTGAAGAATATTACGGCCCCCATATCGGAATTAAACCGAAGGGTAAATTACTCGTGCCAATAATGAATGCCTACCGTGTTCAAAACAAGCAAGAGGCGAATGAAGCTTTTGAATCTTTGCATGATTGGGGAGAAAAATATAACGTCCCCGTTCTGACCCAAAAAATGTGGATGCTGTGACGCATTCATATTTCACAGTCTCAGGTTAGTCAGAATTAGTAAGTTTTGATGAAAGTATACACCGCCTGAACAACACCTAATTGTTGATAGCAATGACTAATGGATATTCTTAAAAATTAAGTTCAACTATTGTTGAGCTATGAACGGGATAACTTAGGTTCAATGTTGTACATCTTGGAAATAGAAAGTTGGTGGTTCAATGACCGATGTAAGGGTGCTACCCGAATCTCATAAATATGCTGTTTGCGCACCAGATGATATGCCTATAAAAGGGTATTATAAAGGAATATATGATGAAGTTTATGTTTTTTTTCATCCATTCATTAAACCAATATCAATTGATTATGGATTATTTGAGCCAGAAACTTATCCAGGTAAAAATGACATTATAGAAAAGTGCGAAATGGTTACATGGAAAAATTTTTTATCAATATCAGGAATCGAAAGTTACAGCAATTTAGACATTGGATTACGAACCCAAATCTTTGGATTGAAAGAACAATTCGCGAACAAGGAAACTGCTGATAGAGTTCGAGATACTTGTGAGAAACATCAAATAATTGCTCCTATGGAAGGGTTTTTTCCAGAGTTTTTAATGAATAGACTGCTTTTGTCAATAAAGAAAAAAGGTCATAATTGGATATGGTCAGGAGATGAATTTTGCACCGAGCGAAAGCTAGAGTATATTGATGACCTAATCAAAGATAACGACTGCTTACGAAATCAACGTTTGAATCTGTTTACAAACGAGAATGAAATTTTACTTACAACTCATTGGGATAGCCACTTTTCGTTACTATGTTCAGATAAAGATACAATAAATAGAATCGTTAAAAACACTAATCTGGAAGGCTTTTTCTGCGATGAAAAAACTGAAATTTACTGGAGTTTACGCAATACATGATTAAACTAATGTGAAACAATAGTTCGATAAACAATAAGAGACGGCAACCAGAATTAACGGTTGCCGTTTTTCAATTATCGTGCTAGTTAACATAATAACTGAAAGGATATTTTCTAAAAGCTATCGAAGTTATAAATATATAACGAATGTAAGAAGATTAATATTTTTAGGAATGGGTGAGATGAGTGCTTCTAAATGTAAGATTGGCAACCGTAAACGATGCGGATTCGTTGTCTAGACTCAATCTTGAGTTCAATGGTGGAGAAAAGCGGCCTGTGTCAGAAATAATCAAGTCCTTGAATAGCAACAATGAATTGGTTGCCGTGGCTACCATAGAGGACGAAGTGATTGGCTTTGGTTGTGCTCAAAGTTTCAAATCATTTTGTTACATAGAAGCTTATGGTGAAATTACGGAAATGTATGTTCAAGAATCTGCTCGCAGGAAGGGTGTTGCAACTTCTTTGATTTCCTATCTAGAGAATCAACTTCATTCGCTAGGAGTGAAAACTGTTAAGATTTTGACAGGTAGAAATAACATTCCAGCTATTAAAGCGTATGAACTAAGCGGGTATGTTCAGGATGATGAAGTACTACTTATAAAACAGAAAGGATAATCAAAAATGATCTATAGAAGAAAAACATATGTAGTCGAGCCGTCGTTTATTGAAGAGTTTAATCAATTATTTAATGTATGATAGTTATGAAGATTATGAAAGAATAGAGAGTCAGATAAAATCAGATGAAGAACATGTGAAAAAAGCACGAAAACGTTTGATCAAATGGGTAGAGACCGTTTGAAAAATGTACTAAAGGAAGACATCAAACAGGAATTTGTAAAAAGAACAGTCCCATGAGAAAACACAATCTTAGATTAATATCTTTGGATTTTTTATTTTGTGCGAGGTCAGTAACATCTGATAACAATATATACCTGCGAGATGTCTTGAAAAATCTGAATAGCAAAAAAATGGAGTGATGTAATTGAATATTATTCCTAAAAATTGGAATACAAATAGACTTAGCATAGCTGATTTAACAGAGCATGAAGTACCCATAGTTCAGAAAATATATCAAACAAGTACATATATGAATGAATGGGATGGCTGCGAATATGATCCAAATCATATTAAAAAATGTTTAACAGAAGGGAACCTCCCACCAGAAGGTATATTAGAGAACTATAGAATACAAACCATAAGAATGACGGAGAATCTAAAAACAATTGGATTAATTAGTCTGTATCATGGATATCCAGTAGAACACTCACTCTATCTTGAATTTCTTTACATTCATGGAGACGTTCAAAAGCAAGGATTTGGACAAGAGATAATCAAAGGATTCTCTTCATTAGTATTTGAATTGGGCTATAAAGAAATTCGAATAAATGTCTCCACGAAGAACTGGCCTGCTTTAAGGTATTGGATTAAATCTGGATTTAATAAAGTGAATGGAATATATGGGGATCCTATGTACTCTGAAACTAGCTTTTCAAACTTAGAATTAATGATGACTTTGTAGCTGAGATGCCGTGAATCCAGTAACGTTAGAAGGAGAACACAAATGAAAAGAATCATGATAATTGGATCTGGAGGATCAGGGAAATCTACTTTTTCAAGTAAACTTTCTAAAGTATTAGACGTACCTTTGTACCATTTAGATGCTTATTATTGGAAGCCTGGATGGATTGCAACCTCTAATCACGAATGGAATGAATTTCAGAGAGAGCTCATTCTGAATGAAGAATGGATTATTGATGGGAATTATAATCGAACATTAGATATTCGAATGTCGAGAGCAGATACAATAATTTTCTTTGATTTACCTCCATGGATAACTACTTATAGAGTCATCAAACGAAGAATTAAATACCATGGAAAAACGAGACCTGATTTAAATGAAGGATGTCCTGAACAATTAGATTGGGAATTCATTAAATGGGTATGGAATTTTAGAAAAGACAAAAGACCAGCAATACTCGAAAAATTAAAAAAAGTTGAAAAAGAAAAGAAGATAATCGTGCTTAAAACACCAAGGGAAGTAACAAACTTATTAGATCAGTTAAATAGTAAATTCGAAAAGTTTAATAACATCATTTAACATCGTAATGAAATGTGAAAATCAAGGGGATGGTCGCAATATTTCAAATCTACTCGCGATATTTTCTTTACGTTTTGGAACATAAATTAAACGTGTTTATCGAATGTTGGAAAGAAGGATTATATTTTAAGCAATAGTACATGACATGTCTAAATTCTCACCTCAAGAGTTTTTTTCCTTAGCACGCGAATTTTATTCCGATCAGAAAAACGAGAATATAACACTAAAATGGCAATATACGTGGCTGCACCGATATGGCATAAGGGCCAAATTGCAGGATCTATAGGATTTTTAAGGATAGACTGGGATGCTAGGCGAACTGAAATAGGCTATTGGTTAGGCTCGGATTTTGAGGGGAAAGGTCTTATGTCTAAAGCATGTAATGCCTTAGTAGTTCATGCTTTCAATGATTTGAATTTGAGAAAAATTGAGATCGGTGTTGCTACTTACAACATGAAGAGTCGTGCTATTCCAGAACGTATAGGTTTTACCCAAGAAGGAACGATTAGGAATTACGAGTTGTTACATAACCAGTTTCTTGACAGGGTGATTTATGGACTTCTTAAAGAAGAATGGCAACAATAAAATGCATAGGTCATGATTGGTAATTGTTCGTTCGGATAAAAGGGGAATTAGCTAAATAATCAATGAAAGACGGCAACCAGTATTACGGGCTGCCGTCTTTTCAACGTAAGACTTGATAATAAAATTTTCGTTGATATAACAATTACTTCGTTTAAGCACTGATATATGAACAAGAAACACTGATAAGTGAATGGTGATGGGGATGGTCTGAGTCTATAATCTTATTAATTATGCTAATCAAAGAATAGGAGGGAAATTGAAAACTGCTAGATTTTAATTTGTAAGCGCAAACATTTTTTTGCTGAAAGGGTGATTGCATGCCAAAGGTAACAAACAGGCTTCGTTTATGGAAAAAATCCGTTGTGGTTGGAATGAGTGCTGTTCTCTTAAGTACAGGGGGATCTGTTTTCGCAGCACAGGACATAAGCGGGAAGGGGCATCAGGATATGGAAAGCCGAATTCAAATGGAATATTTAGATCGAGGGCTCATTGCAGTTAAGACGGGAGAAGGTGTTTTCTTAAGTTGGAGACTTCTTGCGCAAGAGGTGTCGGGAAGTAATGAAACAGGGTTAACAGGCACTGATTTTCATGTGTACCGTGATAACAAACTTATTGGAGAAGTGACGGACAGTACTAATTTTAATGATTCAGCGGGCAAACCGGGCTCTTCTTATTTTGTGTCTGCGGTAATTGGCGGCAAAGAGGTGGATCAGAGCGCACCGGTAACACCATGGAATAATGGGTATTATGACCTTCCGATTCAGAAACCTGCTGATGGGATTACGCCTGCCGGTGAGGCTTACAGCTATTCCGCGAATGATATGAGCGTAGGGGATGTAGATGGAGATGGACAACTAGAGTATTTCGTAAAATGGGAGCCGAGTAATGCCAAGGACGTCTCTCAGGTTGGATACACCGGAAACACCTATATTGATGCCTATACATTTGAGGGAGAATTACTTTACCGGATCGACCTAGGCGTTAATATTCGTTCCGGGGCGCACTATACGCAGCTCCTCGTTTATGATTTCGATAGTGACGGCAAGGCAGAACTCATGTTCAAGACGGCTCCGGGAACGAAAGTCCTTCGATATAATACCCAGGGTAAACTAATTTCGGAAAAATATATTACGATGCTGGACGAAGATCTAGCTGCAGGGTATACGAATAAAGATGATTACAGACTGAGCAGCGATGGATATTATGAGCATATCGTGGATATGTTCATGAACTGGCATGATTACGAGGAAGTGGTAAATGGTAGTTGGCCGCAAACGCTGGAAGAGGCTTTTGGCATCCAACCGAAGTATAAATATCCTCTATCTCGTGCTGATGCCGAACAGTTAACAGATTATTTTATGGACGTGTTTGCCCCTTCCAAAGATGCAAATCGGAATAAGTTTCGCCAGTTTGAAGGTTTTATTTTATCGGGACCTGAATATTTGAGCGTGTTCGAGGGAGCAAGCGGAGATGAACTGAAAACGGTTCGTTACAAACCGGAGCGTTCCGATGATGGATTGCGCTGGGGAGATTATGCAATGAACAGAATTGAGCCTGGGAACAGGGTAGATCGGTTTTTATCCGGTGTGGCCTACTTGGACGGAGAGCAACCTTATGCCGTATTTGCAAGGGGATACTATACTCGCACTACGCTTATCTCCTATAGCTGGGACGGAACCGACTTAAAAGAGTATTGGTACGTGGACAGCGGCTGGACTCCAATGACCAATCCGTTCAGGGACGGTCCTCACGGAAGGCCGGGAACGGATCCAGAGTATGGGCAAATTACGACACAAGGCGCTCATTCACTTAGCGTAGCGGATGTGGACGGGGACGGCAAACAAGAAGTTGTATACGGTTCCACGACCATTGATCATGATGGATCTGTGTTGTCTAACTCTTCGGCGGTCATGCCGCCCGAAAGCGCGAGTCCCGGCGTAGTGGCTAACCTCGGGCATGGAGATGCCTTGCACGTAGCCAATATTGATCCTACACGGGAAGGTCTTGAAGTATTTATGGTTCACGAGGGTGGACCCTATGCTCCTTATGGGTATGCACTCAGAGATGCGAAGACCGGCAAAGTCATCTATGGGGCTTACACGGGAAAAGATACCGGACGTGGAATGATTGGCGACATCGATCCAGATCATCCGGGGCTCGAAACATGGGCCGTTGGCGTATATACCGCTCAAGGTGAAAAGATCAGCGATAAAGCACCGGGCACCAACATGAGCATCAAATGGTCGAAGGATATGACAACCCAAATCATCAACGGATCGCTAGAGAATACACCGACGATTGACGATTGGAAAAAGGGAACCGTGCTTACGGCAGAAGGAACACGCACGAATAACCATACGAAGGGCACGCCATCTCTTGTAGCGGATGTGTTCGGAGACTGGCGGGAAGAAATGCTGGTTCGTACTGTAGACAGCAGCGCGATTCGCATTTATACGAATATAGAAGTGACAGAGCACAAGCTTCATACGCTCCTGCATGACCCTCAATATCGTGCCGGAGTGGCTACCCAAAATACGGGATATAACCAGCCTGTTTATACCAGTTACTACTTTGCATCGGATACAGATTTTAACAAGGTTAACGTACCCAATTTATTAATTCCCGGATTGTTGAATGCACTCGAGCAACTTCATGCTACGTATGTGGAAGAAGGAGATCTGAAAGGTCCGGTGGTAAGCCAAACGACCAATTCACTCAAGCAGGCTCGTCATCTTCTGGATAAGAAAAGTCTGAAACAGGCGTCATCCTTCCTGGAGAAATATATCTCGCAGTTGAATAAGCGAAACAGCAAAGATACCGTAAGTAAGCGGGCCAAGTTAAATTTGATTCACCATGCCGAAATGCTAATTGATCAATGGAAGCAGTAACTTGATCTAAAAGCAAAAAAACAACCCATCTAAAAGTTTGGGTTGTTTTTTGTGCTATATAATTAATATTTACTCCGTTAAGAATCTGAGAATATACCTTGAGAAAAGCAATGTGGTTCGGTTGTAGTTCATTTACATAAATTTAATTTTTGCATTGAAACCTTCGTATCTTTTGACGGTACTAATTCGTTTACAAAAAGAAGACAAATCATTATAAATTTCATTTTACGGAGGACAAATGATATGGAAATTTCAAAAGGAGTAGAAATGCTCCATCTAGATTTTCATGGGAGTATCATTCACCCGATTCTTTTGTGGGATGGAGAAATTGCTGTTTTAATAGATACAGGATTTCCTGGGCAATTTGAAGATTTACGGATGGCGATGGAAAAGGTAGGCGTGTCGCTCGACAGGTTAAAAGTTGTGATTTTAACGCATCAGGATGTAGATCATATTGGCACTCTTCCTGAGATTTTGCAGGAGTGTGGCAATAATATTAAAGTATATGCGCACGAACTGGATAAGCCGTACATTCAGGGGGAGATTTCTCTTATAAAAGATGCTCACCTTGAGAATCCCACGAGGGGCAAAGTGGATCATACATTAACAGATGGTCAGGAACTGCCGTTTGGTGGTAGGATTCAGATCATCCATACCCCCGGGCATACTCCTGGACATATTAGTCTGTATTTAAAGCAAAGTAAGACTCTCATTGCCGGAGATTCGATGTACAGTGTGAACGGGAATCTTGGGGGGATTCATGTCCCGACCACACCGGATATGAATGCAGCGCGTCTCTCATTGAAAAAGTTTTTAGAATACGACATCTCATCCGTAGTTTGTTATCACGGGGGAATAAGTGATGTAAATGTTAATGAGCAAATATTAAGACTAAGTCAGCAATGATAAAATGACGAAAAAGTAGAAGTCATACAGTATAGTCATATAAAAGATTATCATTTACCGCCCAATTGGAAACATAGTATCCAATAATCCTTCAACTGATAGAATCCCATTTTTATAACCGTTTTGTACCAATCTTCAAGAACAACAGGGTGATATGATTAGGTAGAAAAAGGAGAGCCTTTTGAAATGAAAAGAATGCTAAATGAAAGTTTGATCGAGATAGACATCGTATCGTTGCAGATGGCGATGGAATCAGGCGCGTTATCCTCGGAGGATTGCGTTCGCTGGTATTTAGATAGAATTGAACAGTTCAACCCTAAGCTAAAAGCGGTGCTGGAAGTCAACCCGGACGCGATAGCGATCGCAAAAGCGCTAGATGCGGAGCGGCGAGAACGCGGATCTCGCGGACCACTTCACGGCATTCCGATCTTGCTCAAGGACAACATCGATACAGATGACCGCATGCATACGAGTGCGGGTTCCATTGCACTTGCAAAACATCATGCTCCAGCAGATTCGGCGGTGTCCGCGCAATTAAGAGCAGCGGGAACAATATTCCTTGGCAAAGCAAACATGACGGAATGGGCGAATTTCATGTCGAGCTCGATGTGGGCGGGGTACAGCTCTAGGGGCGGACTAACGCTGAATCCCTACGGTCCCGGTGAGTTGTTCGTCGGTGGTTCGAGTTCGGGCTCTGGAGCGGCAGTAGCAGCGAATCTGTGTACCGCTGCTATAGGTACAGAAACTTCTGGTTCGATCATCAGCCCGTCCTCTCAAAACGCTCTCGTCGGCATTAAACCGACGATCGGGCTTATCAGTCGTACAGGCATTATCCCAATTACACATAGCCAAGATTCGGCAGGTCCGATGACGCGAACAGTCAGGGACGCCGCGATTTTGCTCGGTGCCATGACGGCTGCGGACCCAGAAGATGAGGCTACACAAGAGCAAGGACGAAAGGCGTATACGGATTATACGGCTTTCTTGGATGCGAATGGTTTGCAAGGAGCAAGAATAGGTGTTCCGCGACATTATTACGAAGAACTAGGTGATGCTCGGATGGTGATTATTGAGCGGGCAATTACCTTGTGCAGGGAACGCGGGGCAATCGTCGTCGACCCGGTATCACTTCCATGTGAGAATGCAAAGTGGGATTGGGACGTGATGCGGTTCGAATTCAAAAAAGGGTTGAATCACTATCTCGCTAAAGCTGGACCAGGCGCTTCCATTCGGACGTTAGATGAACTCATTGCCTATAATGAAGCGAATCGGGACGTCGCCTTGAAATATGGTCAAGATACTTTGATCTGGTCGAATGAGACGAGTGGCACATTGACTGAACCAGAGTACGCCGATAGTTTGCGCCTGAACCGTGAGGTATCCCGTGATCAAGGCATCGACTATGCAATCCGCGTATATCAGCTGGACGCCTTACTATTCCTAGGCAACGAGGAAGGGCTCGATTTGTCTGCGCGTGCGGGGTATCCTGTCATTACTGTACCAGGTGGATATGCAGAGACGGGAATCATTGCCGAAGGCGGCTATACGACTAAAGGGCCTCAGGGCATCACTTTCGTTGGAACTGCCTATAGCGAACCCACGCTTTTCCGGTTAGCTTACGCCTATGAACAAGCGAGCAAATACCGTTTTGCACCTCCCGATCCGGTCTAGTCTCGAAATCAAAGTCAAGGCAGTTTCTCAGGAAGGGAGTGGAAGTTATTGGATTATTCTAATTGTTTTCAGGAAGTCTTATGGAACTATGCTATTACTGACCCCATCGTGGAATTTATACGTCATAATGAAAATATTACATACAAAGTAACAGAAAAAGGATCTGAAGATACTTATTTGTTGCGAATGCATAAACCCATTACAAAAAACATGCAGGGTGTGCATAATACACAGGCGGCAATCCAATCGGAGTTAGCATATCTGCTAGCTTGGTCGGTTCACTCCGAGTTACCTGCCCAAATCCCTGTTTCAAATCGAAATGGTGAGATGGTAACAACCGTTACCATTGAAAATGAAGAAGTACACTGCTCAGTCTTACAATGGATTACTGGGGAAATCATGTCCGAGCAATATTCCAGGTCTTATTGAACATTTTTGCAAACCATTCCTACAGGGGAAAACGGTGTTTTATCATATTTGATGTAATAGGTGAAAAGAAGTAGATCTAAGGAGGAATAAGATGAAGGAGATTCAAGCCGTTTTTATCGACCGTGATGGCACCATTGGTGGCACAGGGCATTTTATTCATCCAAGGAACTTTATACAATATGAAGGTGCTCAAGAAGCAATCAGCAATTTGAAGCAGGCAGGACTTAAGGTGTTTGCTTTTACAAATCAACACAGAATATCACGTGAAGAGGCTACAGTAGAGGAATTTAGATTGCAATTTGAGCAAAACGGATTTGGCGATTCTTTTATATGTCCTCATAGTGAAGGTGATAACTGCAGTTGTAAGAAGCCAAAACCTGGTATGTTGCTAGAAGCAGCCGCGAAATATGGATTAGACTTATCTAAATGTGTTGTGATATTGGTGATGTAGGTGACACAGATATGTTAGCAGCACATGCAGTCGGTGCAATAAAAATATTAGTAAAAACGGGATGGGGCGAATCATCCTTGTTGAAATACAGACATAATTGGAAAAAAGCCGAACCTGATTACATAGCTGAAAATATCAATGATGCGGTGAAATGGATCCTTAATAGTAACTCGTAAAAGGATAAGCATCGACCAAGTTTAAAATAGGTATCCTTATCATAACTCCTTTATTGAAATGCCTATAGTGTGTTGAGTTGATTGGTACTCGTTCTTATATTTGTTGCTATAATTGACAAGAATCCTTCTATAAACCTATACTTTTTAAATTCAATGATTATAATGCAGATACGTGAAACTATATATTTGACTAAATCACTTGTAGGTTAAGCTACTTATGATCTTTTACATCAAGTGAAAACATTGCTTGATAAAGAATATAGGCTATATGGCTACAATGACGTGGTTATAGTTATACATAAAGGGAGGAAGCGCAATACAGATGGAGTTCGAAATGGTAATGCAGGAACTGGAAGCACTCGGCAAGGAACGAACGAAAAAGATTTACACAAGCAATGGTGCACACGAGCCACTTTTCGGGGTGGCAACAGGTGCGATGAAGCCACTTGCAAAGAAAATCAAGAAAAACCAACCTTTAGCAGAGCAACTATACGCTACTGGAAACTACGATGCCATGTATTTTGCCGGTGTTATTGCGGACCCTGTGATCATGACGGAGGCAGATTTTGAGCGTTGGATAGATGGTGCGTATTTTTATATGCTGTCCGATTATGTGGTTGCAGTGACTCTCGCAGAAACAGAGTTTGCTCAAGCGGTTGCTGATAAATGGATCGCAAGTGGTGAAGAACTTCGAATGTCCGCAGGTTGGAGTTGTTATTGCTGGCTTTTGGGTAATCGTCCGGATGCAGAATTTAACACGAGTAAGATGGACAGTATGCTTGAACAGGTGAAAAATACGATTCACGATTCTCCTGATCGTACGAAATCTGCAATGAATAATTTTATTTATACAGCAGCCACTTCTTATTTGCCGATGCATGAAAAAGCGGTTGAAATTGCTAAGGCTGTAGGTCCAGTCGAAATCAGGGGAGATAAGAAAAAGAAAAGTATCCTGCTTGCTTCTGAAAGTATTCTAAAGGAAGTTGAAAGAGGGAGACTTGGTTTTAAACGTAAATATGTAAGGTGTTAGTATATATTTGACATATCCCTTTTGTTAAAGTAGTCAATGCACATCTGATTCTAAAAGGAGGCGTTTGGTTGTTAATTCCTAACACTGCATAGAAAGTGGGTACAGTCTATTGACTGTACTTACTTTTTTCTTTGTATCACATTTTAAAAAATGTTTGTTCATTATAGGGGGTTAAACCCATGAATATTATAATTAGACAAGAAAAAATAGAAGATGCAAATGAAGTCTATTATGTCGTACAAAAAGCATTTGAATATGCAGATTATTC
Source organism: Paenibacillus sp. Marseille-Q4541 (assembly GCF_018310695.1). Classification (GTDB taxonomy): domain Bacteria; phylum Bacillota; class Bacilli; order Paenibacillales; family Paenibacillaceae; genus Paenibacillus. The sequence goes on from NZ_JAGXCY010000003.1 coordinate 299,504, forward strand.
AGACCATGATGAGCATAATTTGGTAAACAGGCTTAGGGATTCGAGTAAGTATATTTCGGAGTTATTTCTTGTAGCTGAATACGAGGATAAAATCGTGGGTCATGATAAGTACTATCCGAAGTTTGGTTATAAAAAAGCCAGTCAATATGGTATAGAAGCACCATTCGAAGTTTCAGAAGATAATTTTATGGCAGTTGAGCTTATTGATGGTGGCCTTTCAGATGTCCACGGCGTTGTAGAATATGCTAGAGAATTTTTTGAAAAGTAGATTATAAACTTGAGATAAGAAAATGGGAAAAGAAGGTGGAGTAATTGCTGAGGCAGTTGCTCCACCTTCTTTTCGTTAACCAAAAAAATAAATTATAGGTTTACAATTAAAAAGGTTCAAGATATGATTTATCCATACATAGATGTCGAATCTAGTAGATTCTAGCTTTGAAATTCAGTAACGGAGGACGAAAAGTGAAAACAAAAGAGGGGAACGCATAGTAAACATTTTCAAATGGTCTAATCAAAAAACGGAATTAGGTGTGATGAGAGATGAATCTGGTAGAACCATTACTGACTCATGCAAGACAGCAGCCGGACATAGTAGCCTTATCTCACGGTAAAGTGAGCCTAACTTATTCGGAACTCGTACAGAGGATGATGCAAATCGCCCAGGGACTACAACAAAATGGACTTATTCACGAAAAAGTAGCTATTTTATCTACAAATCGCCTTGAATTTGTAGAAGTTTTTCTAGGGGCTGTGTATGCAGGATGTGTACCTATTCCTATGGATCCGAAATGGAGCAGTAAAGAAATAAATGCGATCATACAAGAGTGTCAGCCGAAAATGATTTTTACAGAGACTAGATTCGTTAAGAATCTAATCTTTCAGGCTAGAAAGCCAGAACTTCTAACTTTTAATGATGAAGCTGAGGGTTCCTATGACCAATGGGTAGAGTCATTAAAACCGGAATCTAAAATGGATGAAACCAATGAGTTATTATTCATTGGTTTCACTTCAGGGACAACAGGAACGCCTAAAGGATATATGCGAACTCATATGTCTTGGATTAAAAGCTTTGAAGCGACGGGAGAAGCATTTGAATTCGACAATATGGAGCACGTTATAGCACCGGGTCCACTCGTACACTCCTTATCGTTATTCGCGTTAATGCAGAGTTTATCTAGTGGCGCGACCTTTCACATAGTACAACAATTTAATGCAAGAGAAGTTCTTGATCTCTGCAAGAAGTTTCAAAATGCAATTTTATTTGTCGTGCCTACCATGATCGAATCCATGCTGCATCAAGCTATCCCTGAGGACATGCAAATTCAAGCAATCATTAGTTCAGGCGGGAAATGGACAGAGGTATCAAAGCAAAAGAGTAAGGAAGTATTTAGCGGTGCTAAAATTTATGAATATTACGGCTCCTCCGAATCAAGTTACATTAGTTATTTGAATGTTCGTGACGAGCTTAAAATGAATTCAATAGGTAAACCTTTTTCGGGTGTGGAGATATCCATTCGGAATGAAAATTCCGAGGAGGTTTCCATTGGGGTCGCTGGGCAGCTCTTCATACGTAGTGAGATGATGTTTATAGGCTATTATGATCTGCCCGAAGAAACGAAAAAAGTTTTTCAAGACGGCTGGCTTATTCTTGGAGATTATGTATATCTCGATGAAGACGGATATTTGTATTTAGCTGGAAGATCCAAAAATATGATGGTAACCGGCGGGCTTAATGTATTCCCAGAGGAAATTGAGTCTGTGCTGCTAAGGCTTCCGGAAATTCAGGAAGTCATGGTACTCGGAATGCCAGATCCTTATTGGGGAGATCAGGTAACGGCACTCGTGAAATGGAAAGGTAAACAGCGGTTATCTATCGATGAAATCAAAAATTATTGCCGTCATTATGTAGCAAGTTACAAGGCACCAAAGCAGCTCATCACGGTCGATGAGTTTATCTACACGAGTAGTGGAAAATTAGCTCGCCAAGCGATGAAAGATTACATGAAGAGAGTGATAGTATGACAGAAGCTGTGATTGTCATGGCTAAACGTACGCCGATTGGTAGAATGGGTGGCGTTCTAAATCGGCTTGAACCGGAAGACTTATTAGCGCCACTTATACGACATACTATAACTGTAACGAAATTGCCTCAGGAATCTATAGATGATGTGATCATAGGCAATGTTGTAGGTCCAGGTGGTAATATAGCAAGAGTTGCAGCGCTTGAAGCAGGGCTGCCTGTCTCTGTACCAGGAGTTACGGTGGATCGGCAGTGTGGTTCGGGGCTAGAGGCAATCAATATAGCGGCACGATTAATACAAAGTGGAGCAGGTGAGGTTTATTTAGCAGGTGGTGTGGAAAGCACAAGCCGTGCGCCATGGAAAATGGCCAAGCCTCAAACATTAATGGGCGTACCACAGCTATATACACGGGCTCATTTCACCCCAAGCTCTTATGGCGATCCCGATATGGGCATTGCCGCAGAGAATGTCGCGAATAAATACGCAATATCTAGAGAAGAGCAAGACCTTTATGCTTTAAACAGCCATCAAAAAGCAATTCATGCTCAGCAAATGGGCCGATTTCAGCAGGAGATTGTACCCTTACAAATAGAGGGGGATTGGATAACAACTGACGAATGTCCAAGAGCGAGTACAAGCTACGATAAGCTACAAAAACTAAAACCTATTTTTCTTGAAAATGGTACGGTAACTGCTGGCAATACTTGTCCGATCAATGATGGAGCCGCTCTTGTATTAATGATGTCCCGTGAAAAATGTGAGGAGTATAAGTTAAAGCCGACCCTGCGTATAGTGGATGCTCAATCAGCTGGAGTCGATCCAAATTACTTAGGTATGGGTCCTGTCCCCGCTGTTCAAAAGATATTGAGACGTCAACAACTGTCTGTGGATGATCTTGATATCGTAGAATTTAATGAAGCATTCGCCTCACAAGTATTAGCTTCACTGAATGAGCTTCAGATTCCAGAGGAAAAGGTCAACTTGGGAGGCGGTGCACTGGCTATTGGTCATCCCTACGGTGCATCAGGGGCAATATTAATGACGCGACTATGTGCTGAAATGCTACATAATCCTTATAAAAGAGGCCTTGCCACACTTGGCATTGGTGGTGGTATGGGTATCGCGACTATCGTTGAGGCTGCGATATGAACAGGATTCATCATCAACTTTATATTACAGCGGAATGGATTTCTCAGTATGCTCTCAGTATTGAAGCTCCCTTGCAGAGCATACAAGGAATACTTATGGCCCCCGCTACAATGCCTATCATTTTCTGGCAAGAATTTCATATCCCATGGATAGATAAAAATGAATCCTTAATTCACGGTTCGCAGTATTTTTCATATAAGGCAGCGATTACTGAAGGAATGGTCTTAGACTGTGAGTTAGCACTAACAAAAGTGGAGAGAAAAGCAGGCAGACAAGGGACACTGACATTGTTTACCCATGAGCTTACTTGCACATGTAATGGCAAGCCTATTGTCACAGCTGAAACGGTGTTGATTCGGGTAGGTGATAAACATTGAAGAAACGCATAACATATGAAGCAATCCACCGTTATGCTGCTGCTTCTAAAGATACAGCAGACATTCATGTAGACGCTGAATCCGCAGCAAGTGCAGGATTCAAGCGTCCTATCGTACATGGTATGTATATTATGGGATTGGCCCAATCCCTATATCTACTTGAGCATCCAGAACAATGGATCACAACGTATAAACTAAAATTTCTAAATCCACTTTTAGTGGATTCGGAAGTGATTTTTGATTTTGAAGGTACCGGCGACGATATTCTAGTGACCATTTCAGGGGAAGACGGGGAATTGATTGCAACCGGTGCTTTGTCTGTGAAAGGGAGGCTGCCATGAGAAAAGTAGCGATCATCACAGGATCAACGAGGGGAATCGGGCGCAGTATTGCAGTACAACTTGCACAGAGCGGTTATGAGGTCGTTGTTAATGGGACCAATCAAATGTTAATCGACCAAGTTGTACAGGAGATTCATGAAGCGGGTGGCATTGCGATGGGCTACTGTGCCCATATTGGAGATCCGAACCTAGTTACTGCTATGATAGATGCTGTAATAGCGGAATATGGACGCATCGATGTACTGATTCATAATGCTGGTAATTTACATGATCAAAAATGTCTTCATATGACCGATGAAGAATGGCAATCCATAATCGATGTTCATTTGAATGGTGCCTTTTATACGATTCAGCGAGTACTGCCGCATATGCTAGATGACGGAGGAGACATCATTCTGATGACTTCTACAGCGGGTTTAACAGGTTCGATTGGGCAAGTGAATTATAGTGCGGCGAAAGCTGGAATACTCGGTATCGTGTGGACACTTGCAGCAGAATTAAAGAAGAGTCGGATTCGGGTGAATGGCATTTCACCAGCAGCCTTAACGGATATGACTAGGCCGGTAATCGATCATCTAAAGGAAAAATATGAACGGCGTAATGAGCCGTTCCCTGCCTACTGGCGAATAGGAGAAGCAGAGGATATTGCCTATTTCGTGGATGCTTTATTAGCACAGCCAGATCCAGAGTTAACAGGAGAAATATTTGGTGTGAACGGATCCAAGTTATCAAAATGGCAGAAACCTCAGTCTGTCTTTTCAGAAGACAGTGTCGAAGCATTCTTCACTACTTGGTATCAGCAGAAGGAAAAGGGAAGTTCATGCTAACTTGAAATCAAGTCCATTTTATGGAGGTGTAGATAATGAAATGGAATACTCGTATCACCGAATTATTGCATATTAAGTATCCAATCATACAAGGAGGACTTGCTTATTTAGGTTATTCAGACCTCGCGGCTGCCGTTTCGAATGCTGGTGGACTGGGCCAAATTACAGCGATGAGTCTCCCGAATGCAGATGCACTTCGTCAAGAAATTGTACGTGTACGTCAATTAACAGATCAGCCATTTGGTGTGAATTTTGCTATTGGCATGCATGGTGCATCCTATATGGACCGAGTGCAGGTCGCGATGGAAGAGCGAGTACCTGTAGTGACAATTACAGGCGGAAACCCTACCGAAATTTTAGAAATACTGGAGCCTACGGATATCCATACGCTGGTGCTAGTTTCCTCAAGGAGACAGGCACAAAAAGCGGAACAACTAGGGGCATCTGCTGTTATTGTTGTAGGACAGGAGGGCGGAGGACATTTAGGACGTGACGATGTTGGAACCATGGTGCTTGTGCCTCAGGTAGTCGATTCCGTCTCCATTCCTGTTGTTGCCTCTGGCGGAATCGGGGATGGACGGGGGTGGATGGCTGCCCATGCACTTGGTGCAGACGGAATTGAAATGGGGACGCGATTTATTGCTACACAGGAATGTGTCCATGCTTCATCCTCCTATAAAAAGGCTTTAATAGAGAGTTCGGAAAGCGATACTGTTGTAATCAAACGTTCGATTCATTCTCCAGCCAGAGTACTCAAAAGTGAATATGCTGATAAAATTCTTGAAATTGAGCGCGTGTCCCCAACGTATGAAGCTCTAAAAAACTATATCAGCGGTGAAGCGAATAGACGCTGGATTTGCGATGACAAGAAGGAAGAAGGCTTTGGCTGGGCTGGTCAAGTAACGGGTATGATTCAAGATATTCCCACCGTTTCCGAGTTGATAGACAGAATGATTAAGGATGCAGAGAGGATTCGGGAAAAATGGAGGACTTGATAGATATTCGAATTGGAACGCAAAAAAGGAGCTTCCCTAGAAGTAGAAAACCTACTTTTGGGAGAGCTCCTTATTTTATAATCAATAACCTAAATATCCTTTGTACGGAGTGTTTTGAATTCTTTTGGTGTGACGCCACTGTATTTCTTAAAGACCGTTGAGAAATATTGTGCGCTTGAAAAACCGAGTTTGGACGATATTTCTGTAATCGAGAATTCTGTATTGCATATATAATTCATGGCTTTATCCACTTTAGCAATACATATGTAATCTTTCACCGTTATATTTACATATTTTTTAAAAATTTTCGATAAGTACCTCGTTGTTATATTACAGTTCTGAGCTACATCCTCTAGTGCAATATTACTTTCCATATTTTGATTAATGAAATGGATAGCTCGAATAGCGATGGGGTTATTTACACTAAACATTTTGCGAGCACTCTGTTCGATCTCACGTGAGAGTAGAAACAACAATTCGTAAATATAAATATTAGCTAGAGAAACGTGATGCATCTCTGCTTCATTATTCATTTCTTCACAAATTCGCTCAACACAGGAAAGAAGCTGATCCGTAAATGAATGAAAAGTATAAGCACTATGTGCATCTGTCAAGTAATGCAAGAATTTAATGTTTTCATTCACTTTTGGATCTGTAGCGATAAGGCTTTCCGGACTAAAGTGGATTTGTAAAAAAACGGCTGTTTGATCCGACTTTACATGAAAAGAGTGAATCATATGAGAGAAGATAACCATTAGCTCACCCTTATGCACGGTAATGACTTCACCGTTAACCGTGATGTCGCATTCTCCTTCTTTCATTAAACAGATCTCGATATTTTTATGGCAATGAGGTCCAAAAAAATATCCTGGTTTCAGCGTGCGCTGAAACGCATTATAGATCATGTTTTGTTCTAGCTCATGATATAAGAATTCAACTGCCCCTTTCACAGCAAACACCCCCGATAGTATTCTACAGCTGATCATGATTTCTCATTGTTTCTTATTTTGCTAAGGGAGAATCATTTCCCCTGCCAAGAATTCAGATGAAAAAATAGCTGAGTAGCCGTTTCTTTTTGAAATCACGAATCTATTCCTTTATTTAGTTCCTTATTTCAAACACTTTTTCCTTTTTTGGTTACTTATTGAAAGCTAATGAAAGAACAAATTTGATAAAATCAAAAATGTAATATGTTGTAAAAAGGAAAAGCGAGATTACTCTATTATGCTTGGAGTTTCACCACTAAGGCAGACCACACTCTTGTGGAAGTCAACCTAAATGTTAACTAGAGGTTCAAGATTACTCGGAAAGGAGTTTAAACCCTGAAACTCAAACGCAATCGCTCGTAGGTGAGACTTATCTGACACTTAGACTCTGAAACTGCAGTTCATGCTGCTAACGTAGGTTCAGGTAGCATGATATTGAAATGGAGCCGCTGTCTTTTTATGACAAAATAATTGCAAACGCTTACTTATTATGTAAGGTAATTTGGAATTAACCTAATGAGGAGGATTAATTTGGTGCAGAAAACAAGTAATAAAATGATATCCAAATTGTTTATTTGGATGATGGTTTTGTTGGTTGCTTCAAGTCAGATGGTAGTACTTCCTGTAAGTACTTCTTATGCTGCAGAAGCAGAAGATAGTGATTTGCCGACTGCAGCAATAGAAAAAACGATCAAAAGTATTCCTCAAATCGAGGTTAATACCTACGTTGGTGAGCAACCAGAACTCCCTTCGGTAGTACAAGCCGTCTACAGTGACAGTACTACGACAGAAGTCGCGGTGAGCTGGGAACCGGTCAACCCTTCTGACTATGCGCAGGAAGGGACCTTTAATTTAGAAGGAAGTGCAGAAGGCACGGATATTAAAGCTAAGGCAGTAATTACGGTTATTCAAAGCGGGGATACAATAGAAGACGTAGACATGGATCGCTTTCTAGATGAGATAAAGAACAACATTCCAAGCGGCCAAGAAGTCGTATCGTATACGAATAATTATCAGTCTATGGAACCGGAAGCGATAACTTTCATCCACGGAAGTGGAACTGCTTCTGTAAATAATGGATTGACAATTTCGATCAACAATTTGGAGAGTAATCGAGCTGTCGCTACGTGGGATAAAGCTCCTTGGCTTTCTGCAGGAATCATTGATACAACGATGCGATATACAAGCTCACATCAAAGCAATATAGGTTTTGTTCTAGGATCTAATGATAAAAACCAAGGTATGGCGATCCGCTATGATTCTGGAACTACCTGGGTTATTCAGAGTCCAGATGGTTCAAGTAAATATGAAGTATTCGAAGGTCCCAAACTCGAATTGGATACGGATTACCATATTCAGATCGGGTTTAACGGAACAAAGCTTCTGGTCGTTGTAGACGGCAAGGCTTATTACAATAAGGATACAGATTTAATGAGTCAGTCGATTGGAATAGGTCAGATTGGATTATTTAAGCGTTATGCAACAGGAAAAGTCACCATCAAAAATTTACGTATTGAAGGTGTTGGGACTAAGGTAAAACCTCCGACTAATATTAATTATGTCCAAGATTATGAAGATTCAAGTTATGTACCTCGTTGGTCAGGGTTAAATGCCAAGGTCGTTACTGATCTTACGGGCAATAAGGTTCTCTCCTTAAAAAAAGGAACAAGTGAACGAGGCGTGGATTTAGATTCTCCAGAGATTCAACAAGGTACGCTTTCTTTAGATTTTAAGCTGATTAATCCAGATAAGCTGGGGAATGGGCAAGGGTTTGCTTTTGGTTTTAGAATGAATGATTCGGCGAGTATTTTTAATGAGATCGGTGTTGATCCAAGTAGCTGGATCCCAGAGTCTAATGCGGGGTGGGGAAGTAAGCTCGATATTCCTTATCCAATTCAAGGCAGATGGAACAATTTGATGTTTAATTTTAACGGAAAAACAATCACCGTTTATATGAATAAAAAGCAAATTGGCGATATTACTTTTGCACAATTTACAGAAGCAGCAGGACGTTTCGGTCTTCGCATTAGAAGTACTGTAGAATTGCAGATTGATAATGTGCAGTATACTAGCGAGATCATTCAACCGAAACAAATTACGGAATATAGAAATGATTTTCAAGATGGTATTACAGGTAACTGGAGTGATGGCACACCTTCCATTATTACAGAGGGCAACAACCGGATATTAAAACTTTCAAATTTAGGTGAACAGACGTTGAATTTGGATGCTGAGCCTCTTCAAAGTGCAACTTATTTGGTGGATTTTAAACCTACAACCAATCAAGTTGGATGGGTTATAGGCGAAGGCGCTACTGTTAAATATGAAGGTGCGAAATGGGTTTTGAAAAAGGGTGAGTTCAGCACTGATTTTGTAGCATCGGAGAGTTCCGATTTTAGTCCTGTGCCTAATGTTTGGAATAGAGTGGGTCTTCAGTATTCAGATTCATCCGTAACCTTAAGCATTAATGGTACTGAATTACATGCAAGCTTACCAGTAGGAGAGCAATTCGGAGAAGGACGTTTTGGCGTGATTGCTCAAAATTACATTTATATCGATAATATTCTCTTTACTGAAGAATTCCTCGATATGGATACCTCCTCCACACATGCTGACAAATTGATCTATGAAGAATACTATGAAGCTGATCCTAATCTTAACTGGGAAGGGTTGGTAGGTTCACAGCTGATTTCTGGTGGATATTTGCAAGGTGTGGTAGAAGCGGGAAGCACAGCTATAAATAAAGATGTAACTCCAGTCCAAAATGGGATCTACCAGGTGAAAATGCAGGCAGACGGAGTAGCAGGTGTGAGACTAGGAAATGTCACTATTTATGAGGAAAGTCCGGGCAAGTGGGCATATCAGCTTGATGGCAGTAATGCTACGGTAGATATTGGCAACGCGAGCGAAATCGAACCAGGCAAAGATTACACGCTTCGTGTGACGATGATTGAACAGCAACTGAGTCTATATGTGAATGGAATTATGGTTGGCAGTGGAACTGTTGATGGATTCTCGCCAGGAGAATTCGGCATATATAATTCTACAGATCATGAAATCGAGGTTAAGATAGACGCGATTACCGCGGAAGAGATTCGAGTGTATGAACCGAATTATACGGAGCAAAACTGGGGTCCGCTGGATAGCAGTAAACCAGTGGTACTTAAAAACGAAGAGGATCTTATCGAATTGAACATGCCAGGTGTTTCACTTGCTGTAGATAAGGACAGTCCTAAATTCGTTGATCAGCTGGTTACCTTTGATTATAAAACCAATGTGTCTGCAGGTTCAGATGGTGGCAGATATGGTTTTCTATTAAGAGGTTCTGCTGCGGATCGTTATGTGTCGGTTGTTCACGATATTAATGGTAAGTGGAAGTTAACTGCTAATGGGAATGAGGTTTCCTTCCCGAACACATATGAGATGAAAGCAGACACGTTCTATAATATTGAGATTCGTATGGTGGGAACTACGGTTAGTTTAAAAATTACCGATACTGAAGGCGTAACTACGGATATGGGATCGGTAACGGAAGAGGAAATGACCACGCAGCCGGGCTGGTTTGGACTTCGTTCTTGGTATGGGACGAAGAAGATGACGGTGAGTCATTTGAAAATGGTTGAATTGGAGTCACTGCCTAAGCTTAAGCTTGCGCAAGAGACAGATACGATTGAGAAAGATGGATTAAAGGTTACAGTATATAAAGATTTCCCAGGTATTGTAGAATATCAAGTTAATGATCACACATTGCAAGCAGATGTAGAACAAATGAATAGCTTAAAGATTAACAATATGGATTATGTGCCGCAAACCGTATCTACAAAAGTGAACGATAGCAAATACCAGTATACAATGACGATTAATGAGATCGGCGTTGTTATCGAAGGACATATTGAGGCGAAGGCGAACCATGTGGTTCGATTCGAAGTGGATTCAATTACAGAAAATTCAGATTTCGTAGTCCGTTCAATCCAAATGAACAATTCACTGATTCACGTGAACAGTTCGATGCAAGATGCAACTTATGCATGGAACAAATCTAGTGGAGCGTGGCATGGACTTACGGAAGAACTAGTGGATGATATGTCCCTAATGAAACAAAGCAGCACGATAGGAGCTACGATGGCCATGGTAAGTGGGAATGGCTTAGGTGCTTCCGTAGAGGACAACGTAATGAGCGGTGGTAATAAAGTGATTGTCACCACGGAGAAGAAACCACTAGTCAATAAAGTGACAGTGAAACCGGGCGCTTGGACTTATCGTCATATTCAGAGTAGTGAGACCGAAGCGTTGCCTTGGTATGAAGTGGTCGTGACCGAAGATCGCAATAGCGATGGGAAAACGGATTGGCAAGACGCAGCTGTCGCTTACCGGACGGAAATTTTCTCAGAGCCGTTTGGTGCGCAGGATATGAAGAATAATATGATGTACATTGCTTTCAACTTTGCGAGCCAAGCAAATGACCCGTTTTTGAATTCTTTGGATACAGGAAAGGTTCTGTACAATTATACCGATGGTTTTGGACAAATGGTCCTTCATAAGGGCTATCAGGCGGAAGGTCATGATGATGATATTCCTTCCTACTCTAATATCGGTGTAAGGCAGGGCGGACTTACAGATTTCAATTATTTGATTGACGAGGGAGATAAGTATAACCTGAGTGTCGGCGTGCATCTCAATGCAACAGAGTACCATCTGGATGCCAACGAGCTGAATTATTCCAACTTGAATGGTGCTACAGCAAATGGACCGAAGTCGGATAAACTTTCCAAAGGATGGGATTGGATCGACACGGCTTACTATGTAGATCAGACAAAAGATGTTCTGAGCGGTGATCTGAAGTCTAGGTTCACTAATCTTTATAATCTGACGAAAGATCCTACGAAACCAAATGATCCTACATTGGATTTCTACTATGTCGACGTTTATACCGGCAATGATTACAACGCTTATAAACTGTTGCAATACGCCAATGACCTAGGAATAAAAGTAGGGACAGAATTTGCAGGTCCGTTAGAGCCAGGTGTGGACTTTGTTCACTGGGGTCCTGATTTAGGATATCCGAATAAAGGAAATCAAAGTATTCTTTCTAGAATGGTAAAAAACAATTTGGACATTTTCGTTGGAAATGCCTTATTTAAAGGACAAAAAATACCTGGAGTAACTACTTGGGGAGATTCCAAACCGGATGTTCAGCAAGGGGTAACCGTATTCTTCAATGAAGTATTACCGACAAAGTTTATGCAACATTTCGGTGTGCTGAAATATGAAGAAGATCAAGTAAAATTTGATAATGATGTGATTTCGAAACGGAATAAAGCAACCGGCATGATTGAACTATCGAAGAATGGCAAACTGATTTCTTCTTGGAGAGATACAGGAACAACTACAGATGAATCAGAGCGTCACACAAGTGAGGCAAACTCATTAATTCCATGGGTGTGGGATGTAAAGACAAATCAGTCATTGGGCATTAATGAAGGAGCGAAGCTGTATCACTGGAACACAACGGGTAACGCATCAACGTGGCAATTGACGGATGAATTTAAAGATGTACAGCAATTTCATATGTATGAGTTGACCCAGCAGGGTAAAGTATTAGTCGATACCATTGTTGCTAAGGATGGTTCGGTTACGATTAATAAGGCGAAGAAAAATACAGCTTACGTCCTGTATCCGGCATCAGCTGATGCCTTGACATTGGTACCGAGCGCTGGAAATTGGGGAGAGGGCAGCCTGATCAAGGATTTTGCCTTTAATTCAGAACAGTTTAATGTTCCGGGTTCATGGACCGTTGATGATTCAGCTAACATTGCAATTAAAACGGTGCAAGGGGATACCGAGTACGATATCACCAATGAACAAAGCAAATCCAATTGGAACAAATATGTTGAGGTTGGAAGCAAAGCGGGAGTCATATCTCAGGAAATTAGCGGACTTACGCCAGGTCAGGATTATACCGTCGGTGTGTGGACTTTGACTGAGAAAGGGAGAAAATCCTCACTTGAAGTTACGATGAACGGTAAAACTTATTCCAGCAATGTGACAGGGATAGATGGCACCCATCAATCGTCCTTCAAGTTTACAGGAACCAAGTGGCAAAGAATGAATGTTGAGTTCAAAGTTCCTGCCGGAGTCACAACCGCAACCGTTAAGCTTGTAGCTGATGCGGGAACGGGAACGGTACAATTTGATGATGTTCGTATTTGGAAGCATACATCCACTGAGAAAGATCCTACGAATAAGGGTTATGTTGTCTATGAGGATTTTGAAAATGTGTATGAAGGTTGGGGACCGTTTGAGTATGGAGGCGGGTCTAGACAAATTCATATTACGACGGACCAAAGTAATCCGAATGATAATAATCCAATTGTGGGAGCATCCGATGGTAAAATGGGTCCAGTGATGACCTGGGTTCTGGATGGAGAGAATTCGTTGAAATTGAATGAAACTGATATTGGTAAATTAATAAAATCGAATGAATCTAGTGTGAAATTGCAGCCAAACACAGAATATGATTTGGGTTTTATTTACACATTAGAAAAGTTTGCTGGTTATCAGGTTTCTGTTCAATCACGCTCCACAGGTGAAATCGTGCTCCAGGAAAATCTCACGCCTACACCTAATTCAGGTAATAAAGCAGGTGAAGATGGTGGTTATACTCGCTATCAGAAAAATTTCACAACAGGTGATCAAGATGATTACCAAGTGATTTTTAAAATGGTGTCCAAGGGTTCCGGTAACCCTACGTCTGATTATGCTTTCATTCTAGATAATTTCTATATTAAAGCTAATGACGTGAATATTTCGAAAGAGCTTCTTCAACAATCGATTGATGATGCCCTTCTATTGAAGAGTGAAGAGTATACATCGGAAACGTGGGCTAGTCTCGCTGACGCTTTGGATCAAGCACAGAAGATCATCAAGGATTCAAGCGCTACAATTACTTCGTTAGATGAAGCACGATTACAACTTGAAAAAGCAATAGAAGGCCTTGTATTGGTGGTTAACACAATTGTATCTATTGAGGATGTAAAAGTGGAGACGGAAGCTGGATCTGCACCTAAATTGCCTGCAGAAGTAACCGCCACTTTCAGTGACCATACGACACAAAAGACTTCCGTTGTATGGGATGCGATTGATCCTTCCAGTTATGCTAAGGCGGGTACTTTCCAAGTGAAAGGATCGGTCAATGGAACTGATATTAAAGCGATTGCGATCGTAGTAGTAAAAGCGAAGGACAGCGGTAACCCAGATCCAAATCCAGGTAATCCAGGTACAGGAACAGATCAGGGTACAGGTACGAAACCGGAGACAATTCCAAATCCAGGCACAGGAACAAATAATGGGTCTGATAAGGAGAACGAAAATGAAACCAAGCCGGAAACGGGTACCAGCAAGCCTAAGTCATTCGTGGATACAGTGGGTCACTGGGCGAGTAAGGAAATTGAAGCTCTTGCGAGCCAAGGTATAATTAAGGGCTTAACGGAGCAGAAATTTGCTCCTAATCTGACCATAAACCGCTCTGAAATCGCAGCGATGCTATCGCGTGCTTTTGGTCTCAAGGCTAATGGCTCAACATCATTTAAAGACGTAACAGAAGATAAGTGGTACAAAGATGATGTCAGTGCTGTGGCGGATGCAGGTTTGTTTAAAGGGTACGCTAATCAACTGTTTGAACCTACGAAACCTTTAAGCCGTGAAGAGATGGCAGTTATTATGGTAAGGGCGCTTGAATGGAAAGGGAAATTGCCTGTAGTATCGGATACTACCGAAACGGTATTATCGAATTATAAAGATGCAGACCAAGCAGGAAGTTGGTCAAAACAGGCTTTAGCAATTTGCATTGAGTTAGGTTTAATACAAGGAACACCTGATCATAAACTGAGTCCGAAAAGTAATCTGACCCGGGCTGAGGCAGCCGTCTTGTTCAGCAGATTGTTAACGTATCTCGAATAGGCCATACTATTTGGAAAACGAGCCTTGGATGCAAATCCTTGGCTCGTTTTTTATGGTTTTAAAATTACATGAGAATGGTTAGCTGTTGAAGATTATGGTAAAATTTTGCTCATTGGTGGAAATCTATTTTATATAAAAATATGCAATATAAGATATTTACTCAGAATGTTAAAGG
>NZ_JAGXCY010000040.1 GCF_018310695.1 Paenibacillus sp. Marseille-Q4541
GAGAGTCTAATGTCTATAGGGGAGTATAACTAAGTATAAAAATAGCTCTGAAACAGGTCAGAGCATCATGGTATAATATGGTTTGTACAACACGCCTAGGTGGGTGAGTCTTCCTTCAGATCGGAGGTGAGGCTCATATGACCTTCTCTTTTGCCGATGTAATCATTTTCGCAGGGTTTATCATTGCGTTATTGACATACATTGATTCAAAAAAAGAAGTGACCCCTTAGGTTACCGCCTTGGGTCACTTCTCTGCCGTATAACATTACTCGGAGGAGTTCCCACCAAGCTGTTGTGCTGAGGACGGTTAGCGGACCGTCCTTATTTCTATTCTTATGATATCATAGCTGGATTATACAGGCAATTACCATATGTACTCTAAAAACGCATCAACATATCCTGATTCAAAAGCATTTGTAGGCATATTGGGAGAACCAAAATCTACTTTATACTTTCTTCGAAGTTCCTCATATGTAGGTAATTCTGCACAATCATCTGCACCCCAACAAAAGAAGTCCACAGCTCTTTCTTCATATAATTGTTTTGCAAGAGAAATAACTTCGCTATGTGATAAATTATCGTTAAAATTATGATTCTCTATTGAATCTAATTCATATTGTTGAGCGGTTTCTTTTCCCCAGAATCTGCCGTAAGAGTAAGCACTCTTAGATTGTTCAATGAATTCCTCTTGTCTTAACTCAAAATCTAAGTTTGAATCAAATTTAGCGACTACTGTTTCACCAATATTCCAAACCCATCCTCCTATTGTTAATATACCAATCACACATAAAATTACTAAGATCCAATTTGAAGGCTTATTCTCCAAAACACATAACACCCCGTTATGATCCACATCGGTTGCGGTAATTGTCTATTTATGTAAGTCAAATCTAATTATACCTACGTCCTCAAGGAAATCTAGTCCAATTGTCATATTTTACAACAAGTCGCTTCTTTGATCCTGAGCTATCATATAGTGGTAGGGAAATCTGGAGGTGAGAATTATATAAGATGAAGATAGTAGGCGTGAAAATGCATGATAGAACAGGAGGGGAGAACGACTTCGTAGTATTTGATCTTGAAGATGTAAAAAGTATTGATATGTGGAGGCCCACTGCATACTCAGGTCAGGTTCCAGCTTATCACACTGAGGATGGGTCATATTTAGCGCTCAACACCCTAAAGGATGCGAAAATAGCCTATAGAAAATTTGGATTTGAGTCTTTTGACAATACTGTTTTGATAAATATGAATAAAGTCACGGAGTTCGTACCACTTAAAACTGGAACAAAAGTAATGTTCGATGACGGAACTCATGCAATAGTGCGCAAGAAGATTAAAAAACGGCGTCCGTCAAGAGGGGGCTAACCCTAATAGTCCTAACTTTTATTACATGATTTGACAACACAGAGTAGGAAGAGTCTGGTATATTTAATCGTGTAAGGAAATAGATGGTTCGAGACAGCTTGTTAAGTGTAGTTGTGAGTAAGCGGCATATACAAAAGTAACGATATTTCGGTACTTTTCACTAGAGTAGCTGCTTGCTACTCTGCTACCGCCATTCCCACTCAAACAAATCTTCAACTTTGCAGTTTAGATAATAGGCAATGAGTAAAGCCCTTTGTATTGAGATATTATTCATTCTCAGGTGTACAATATCCGAAATACGTTGCTTACTCATTCCTGTTCTATCTGCTAACCACTGTTGGTTCTTACCTTTCTTTTTGAGTAATTCGGGAATACGACAGCGGACGGGAACGGGTTGAAGTTCCATCACACTGCCACCTTATTCTTTTTTTACCCTAAAATAGAACACTTGTTCTTAAAAATCAGGTTTTGTGGTATTATCTAGTGTATCGAGTTATAAATTTCCTCAGCTGCACTATTACAGAGAAGGGGTTGTTCACATGAATGAGCAGTTGTCAGAATTAGCAAAAGAGATAGTTAGCAAAAAAGATTTACCAGTTACATATAAGGAATTAGTTACTTTTCTTTCTGAGCAGATTGCTTCATCCTTGCAAGATTATGAATCAAATCCCGGAGGGCAGATTCGACAAAAGGATCATCACGAAGGTTAACTTTGTACTCAGCCTCTGCCTTTTTTATTACATCTAATAGAACTTCCTCTGGGAGCGTATTATCGCTCTCTTTCTTATTCTCCCTACCAGTAGTAAGCCAATCTATACTCACTTCAAAATAATCAGCTATCTTAGCTGTCATTTCATGTTTTGGTTCTCTCTTATCGGTCTCATACATACCTAATGTAGATTTACCAATCTTCAGTATTTTAGCAAGCTCTTCTTGCGATAATCCCTTTTTGTTGCGTAGGTAAGAGATCCGTTCGCCAAATGACTTCAAAATATCCACCTCCAATAGTGAATTATATATCACATTACGTGAACAAAACTAATTTGATCGCAAAAAGTGAATAAAATTTTTAAAATAAGGCTTGACGATCACGAAATGTGATTATATACTAGGTTCATAAGCAATCACGAAATGTGATCGAAAGGAGGATTACCATGAGAAACAATAAGATGGCAAAACTCAGAGGAGAGAAAACACTCCGTGAAACTGCAGTTGAAATAGGCATACCTTACAGCACATATGCCATGATTGAAGCTGGTCACAGATTCCCTCGTAAAGATCTGGCGATCAGAATTGCTAAGTTTTATGACACTACAGTAGATGAACTTTTTTTTACCTTAAATGATCGCGTTTCGTGATCGAATTAAATTATAAGGAGCGAATGAAAATGAACGAACAACTCAATCAGTTTATGTATGGTTCTTACCAAGTTAGAACAGTAACGATTCAAAACGAACCTTGGTTTGTAGCAAAAGATGTTTGTGAGGTTCTCGAAATCGGAAATGTAGGACAAGCCGTTTCGAGACTAGATGCTGATGATAAAGCTGACGTCATTTTAAATGATGGCAGACAGGACAGACTACAAACCGCGATTAATGAACCGGGACTTTACACTTTAATCCTCGGTAGCCGCAAGCAAGAGGCCAAGCAATTTAAACGTTGGATCACACACGAAGTCATCCCAAGCATCCGTAAGCACGGAGCATACATGACCAGTGAAACACTGGAGAAAGCAATACTTAATCCTGATTTCCTCATCAACCTCGCCGGAGAGTTGAAAAAGGAACAAGAAAAAAGCAAAGCACTACAACAACAAATTCAAGAAGTCCGACCAAAAGTCCTCTTTGCAGAAGCAGTTGAAGGCTCATCAAACTCAATCCTGATCGGGCAGTTAGCAACCATCCTTAAGCAAAACGGAATCGATATTGGACAGAAGAGACTATTCGACCGCCTGAGAGAAGAAGGATTCCTTTGTAAAGTAGGCGAGCGAAAGAACCTCCCAACACAGAAAGCCATGAACTTAGATCTTTTCGAAGTCCAAGAACGAACTTTCAGTGGTTCTACTGAAACCAAAGTCCGATTCACAACAAAAGTTACTGGACGTGGACAAGTCTACTTCCTTAATAAGTTCAAAAACGATATAGCTTAAAACCATATGTAATAACAACCCTATATATTGTACTACACAATAGTAATTTTGACTTAAAAATACCAGATGGAGTGGATCGGGAATGAGTGGAAATCAATTACGAGTGACATTCGAAGTAGGTCCCATGGCAAATGAGATCAGAAAGAGTGTTTTACAGGATCTTGGCAACAGCAAGCAATCAACTTACCTCAATAAAGACTTACCCAAGGTGGTGAACAAATGAAGGTCAACGAAGAGAAAGGACCTCAGTTCAAGGAAGTTACCAAAGACGCGCTTATCAAGTTAGGACAAGCCAAACAAGAAGAAGAGAAGAAAGGAAGTGTCAAACATGGCTAAGAACCCAAACAAACTCAATATCCCGAAGGTGAATATGTACCGAAGACCACTGGGCGTGTGTGGATGCGGCAAACCAGCAACTTACGAAGTATACGAGGATCGTCAGCCGCATTGCCGAGATTGCATGCTGGATGCAGCAGATAACGAGGTTTACATCGAGGTCAGACGCTATGACGGAGGGTTCAACGATGCCAGCTAATACAACAGATTTCTACGTTACCACGAAATGCGGTCGTACCTTCGGATGGTCGGCAACGGATTACAGCAGCTTGATCCGGGAATTGCATGAAAAGAACTATGTTCCTACCTTTATCCAGCCAATGAGTGAGTATGAAGCCGAGGTTTTGAGCAGGGAAGAGCAAGAAAGATTAACGGACGAGCTGTTCCGTGCAATAGACAAGGAGCTGAAACACTCTGCGTGAGGTAACTTTCAAATCTGTACAAGACGTAATCGACTATTACTGGGGAGGTGGTTCCCAGAAGGAGAAAAAAGATGACGGAGCCGAGTGTGTATCTGGAGCTTGCGAAGATAGCGAATGCAAGAGGGAGCCTGAGCAGTACCCTGAAACGAGTGTATGTAAAGAATTACGCTAGAGCCGTAAAACGAAAATGGGCCGCTGCAGGAACAGCGACCCAAATAAATAGCATAGCAAATTAGATTACTTCAATTATAGCACGAAAGGATGATCCGTATGCAAGTAGATATTAGTTATCGATACATGCCGCAGCATAAACGCGGTCATTACCTCAACAGAAAAGCACAACCAACTGATGATTTCATGGAAGCCATTCGATTTGTACGATTAAGTGATTTGGAACATTGGCTAACCACAAGACATTGCCCTGACGTTCCTCAAAACTTTCGTATCCATCGTGTCAAAGTTACTTATGAAATGGAGGGTGAGTGCGTTGAATATCTACCAGAAGCTAATTGAAGTCCGTAAGGAAGTTCCTTATATCCAGAAGGCAGATCAAGGATCTCAATACAGCTACACCGGATCTAGTCGGGTTCTTGCCTCTCTTAAACACAAGATGGACGAGCTTGGATTACTACTGGTCCCGGCTATTACAAAGCCAACTCTTCACGAATCACCTATTGAATACAAAGACGGGAACGGGAACGTCACCAAACGGACCACAACCTACTTTACAGAGCTTGAAATGACCATGACATGGGTCAATGCAGAGAAACCAGACGAGCAAATCACAGTCCCTTGGTACGGTCAGGGAGTGGATATTGCAGGAGAGAAGGGAGTCGGCAAGGCACTCACTTATGCAGAGAAATACTTCATGCTGAAATTCTTCAACATTGCTACTGATAAGGATGATCCTGATTCCTTCCAGCAAAAACATGATCTAATCCCGATGATTACCTCTGCTCAAATAGGCGAGGTGAAAACACTGTGGCTTGGTCTTGGATACAAGGAGCCTGACATCGGCAAGCAAACCTACAAGCTTTACAAGAAACAGCTTACTCAACTTACAGAAGATCAAGCTGCTGATTTCATTGACAAGTTAAAAGCCATGAATGGCGCAAAGGAGAGTGCTTAACACATGTTAAACAGAGTAATTTTGATCGGTCGTCTCACACGAGATCCTGACCTTAGATATACGCCAGCAGGGGTAGCAGTAACCCAATTCACACTAGCCGTTGATCGTCCCTTTACCAGCAATGGTGGAGAGCGTGAAGCCGACTTCATTCCGGTTGTGACATGGCGACAACTGGCAGAGACATGCGCCAACTACTTACGCAAAGGCAGACTGTGTGCTGTAGAAGGTCGCATACAGGTGCGGAACTATGAGAACAACGAAGGCAAGCGAGTGTATGTCACAGAGGTAATCGCGGACAATGTGCGGTTCCTGGAGAGCAACAACCAAGGAGGTGGGCAGCGTGGACAAGACACTTACCACGATGATGGTAAACCAATCGACATCGCAGACGATGACTTACCATTCTGAACCACAGCCAAACCCATTTGATCTACCGCTTGATCCGGAAGGAGTCGATGGCCCGTTTTGAACTTCGGATTCCATCCTGCTCCTAAACCCAGTGCCAGCAAGCGCATTAAGCCTACACAGAAACAACTAGGCGATATCAGCCCAAAGGTACGCAAAGAGGTCAGGGACCGCTCGGAAGGAGTGTGCGAGGTAAGAGTTAAGTGCCTCGGCGCTCGGGCGGTACAGCAGGCACATATCATTGGTCGCAAACAATTGACGCACAAAACTACAGCAGCGGATCTGCTAGACAGTTGCTTAGAATGCCACCTCTGGCTTGATGAAACACCAGAGGGCATCAGATATAAGCGGAAGTTAAGAGAAGATACAGCCTAATAAGGGAGAGAAGATAAATGTCTAATTCAACGATTACTGTGGAGTTCAAAACAGAAAGGACATATTGCTCTTGCTGCCGCCAAAAGCTAGAAAAGGTAGAGGTGAGCAAGGTTAGAACAATGGAGTTCGACAAAGAAACTGCATTGAGCTGGGCTCCATGGCCAGAAATCGTGGAATATCCCGAAGATATGGAACGTTCGGTCCCTGAGTATGTCCATGAAACAATCGATTTTTTTGCTACCAGCTCATATGAAAGAATCATCGTCGAAAACAGTGAAATAGAGAAAGTGAAGCAATGGATTATAAATGATGTTGCATCGAACCCAGCCGAGTAACAAAGGAGGAACACCCATGGAAGACTGGATCAAATACGAATGTGAAGCGTGTAAACGGAAGTTTGCGGTACCTGAGGATCTAGAAGAGCCGGGATGTCCAGAGTGTCGTGAAACAAATTGCAAGGAAATTTAACAGGCTATACAGCCTTAAAGGAGAGATAACAGATGGCAAAATTCAAATTTAGCGTAAGCACTGGATATGTAGGTTCGAAGCGCGAAGAGATTGTAGAGATTGAGGACTTTGAGCTTAAAGGCATGGACGAGGAACAGAAAACTAATTACATCAATGAAGTTTTCGAGGAATGGGTATGGGAAAACGTCAGTAACGGTTGGGAAGAAATCGAGGATTGAGGCTATCAGCCTCTTTCCCTGGGAGGGGAGAAACCCTATATACGGCCCCCGCTAAACGCTGGGATTATTCAGTCGATTGATGGCGGCTATGCCGCAAAAACCAAAACTAAGGAGCTAATAAATATGAAAACACTTGAGCAAGTATATGAAAACTACGTATCCAACACTTTTGACGGTCGTGATCTTACTAGATTGATGCAATTTGTCCCTGAACAAGATCTTCATCGAATTGGAGTGGAGCTTAATGAAGAATACAAAGGAACCCATCAAGCGATTGAGTTCACTCGGGAAAATGTTCTTAAGCAGCTCGAAAAAGATGTGATCTTCGGTATGGAAAAAGCTGAGAATCAACGGGGGATATCTTCTGAAATGATGTATGAGGTCGTGAGAATGTGGAACTGGATACTTGAAGAAGGTCTTGAGGACTTCGATAACTACGGTGCATATGGCTTTCCTTTGTTCCGGGCAACCGCTAATCAGTACGGATTCGAAAATTAAGAGTAACTCATTGGACGAAGGCCCTCGTTATCGAACGAATAATCCGAGCGAAGCGTGGGCCGTATAGATCCATAATCCAAGTAAGGGAGAGATAACAGACTACGGTCTGCTAAAGGGGAGGATGAAAGGGAATGAGAAGCTTAAGAGCTTGGGACGATCAGCTAGAGAAGATGCTGTATGCAAACATAGAGCAATTTGACGACATGTTGGGATATCGGTTTAGCGAACACTTCGAAACAGCTGGTCCTATTTATCAATGGGGTTCGGGACTCGAGGATAAAAAAGGAACAGAAATATATGAGGGAGATATTGTTCGAATTGAAGGTCATCCATTTGAGGGGCCTATGAAGATAAACGGAAATTACGAGGTAGGCTATAACGATCGTATGGAACTATGTTGCGGAAGTCTGCTGCTTCATAGAGAGCTGCCTTATGTAACTGTAGTTGGAAATATGATTGAACATCCTCACCTATTAAACCTTCCTGGGGAGGTAGACCATGAGTAAACAAGTAATAACGGACGAACAAATATTAAATCTGCCGCCGGGAAGAGATTTAGACTCACACATAGCGCTTAGAGTCATGGGATTCAAGCAAATCACTATTGTAGGCAAGTATTACTTCACTGATCCAATTGATACGCAGGTAAAGCCATATTCAACCGACATATCAGCAGCATGGGAAGTAGAAGAACAAATAAAGGAGCTAGGTTTAACTGTTGAATACACAGGATCATTAAAGCAGGTAGTCTTAGGCACTGGTGAATA
This sequence comes from Paenibacillus sp. Marseille-Q4541, assembly GCF_018310695.1. Lineage (GTDB taxonomy): Bacteria > Bacillota > Bacilli > Paenibacillales > Paenibacillaceae > Paenibacillus. The sequence goes on from NZ_JAGXCY010000040.1 coordinate 8,136, forward strand.
TGTGGGAATGTTCGATTTTATCCACGCAACAGCTGAACAGCGGTGTAAAGCAGCTCTACTAGCCGTAATAGGAGGTAGTAAAGATGAGTAAACAAGAGAAGCTATACCCTATACAGCACTTAGTCAAAAACGAATTAGAGTGGTTTAACTGTGAGTGCGGAAAAGACAAGTTTGAAGTTACAAAGGAATTCTTAGAGGGCGGAGAGCCACAATTAGGAGTAGTAGAGACACATTTTAACTGCGAATGCGGCAAGTCTTATATTTGTGAATACGGCAATGTGAGGGAGGCATCCGGGAATGAGTAAACAAGAGAAGCTTATATCAGCGGACAAACTGCTTGAATGGATCAAAGAGAAGAAAGCAAACGGAAGTACCATAAGTGAATATTCGCTTTCAAGGGCGATAAAGTGTAAAGAATTAGATCCTGATCCAGTACCCACCATTAAGCCGGGAGATAAGGTGAAATGTTTCGGGATTATAGAATATGTGACTGTGATGAGAGTCGAAAATGATCAAGTCACGATTAGAGATGGCGAAGGAGGTCATCACACTGTAACAATTGATGATCTGGAGGTAGTAAAGGATGAATAGAGACTGGGATAAGGAAGGGTAAGGAGTGAGTCAATATGTCATCTAACAACAGGTTTTCGAGCGAGTCACTAGCCTACTGGGATGATGAACTGGCTCGGGCGGTAGGTGATCTGGAGGACGCCGAGAAGTACGGCGACTCCGGAGCTATCGAATGGCACAACGAGCGGATCAGATGGGCCAAGATGAAGATTACCAACATATTGGATTATCAGCGTCACATAAAAGGAGCGTGAGAACATGGCGGTTTATCGGCAAATACAAGTTAGCTTCTGGCAAGATCCATTCGTGATCGGGCTGACGCCAGAGGAAAAATACTTCTATATCTACTTAATGTCCAATTCTAAGACAACACAGTGCGGAATATACGAGCTGCCGAAGCGAGTAATGGAGTTTGAGACGGGGTACAACCGGGAAACCATTGATAAATTACTTCTCAGATTCATTGATTACGGCAAAATCCTCTATCACGATCCAAGCCAAGAGATTATGCTGCTCAATTGGTACAAGTACAACTTCCTTAAGAGCCCTAAAGTGGTCTCAAAGATCAAACAAGAGCTACTGACGGTTAAAGCTGATCGCTTTAGAGAAAAGGTTCTCTGCATCCTGGAGGAAACCGGATTGTCGGACAAGACCCTGTACCGGATGGCTAACAAGACAGAGATCCCTCGGACGATGGCAAACCATTTATTCGAGAGAGACAAAACGTGTGTCCGCTGCGGAAGTGACTCCGATCTGACGATAGATCATATCTTCCCACGTAACATTGGAGGAACAAACGTAGAGGAAAACCTTCGAGTTTTGTGCCGGTCATGTAATTCTAAGCGTCCAACGATCGGAAAGGCGCTTGAAGACGATTTACTAATTGATGGGTTATCGCTAAATGATTTCGAGAAAATCTGCCAGTTGATACCCAATCAGAAAAATTCGATACCGTATCAAAAATCAGATTCGATAGGGTATCAGGAAAATTCGATACCGTATCGACAAGAAGAAAAAGAAGAAGAAAAAGAAGAAGAAAAAGAAGAAGAAAAAGCGTCCGACTCTCTCTCCTCTTCAAATTCTGATTTTAAAGATGAAATAACCAAAATGACAAAGGATTATGACCTTCAGCAAGCCAGCATTTATTCCATTGATCAAATATATGCATTCCATCGTGTTGTTGAGAACGAAGTCATTACAGCTGCTTTAAAGAAGGCTAGCGGCAAGCATGTCAATTACGCCGTTAACACCCTTACGAACTGGGTCAAGGAAGGAAAAACGAAAATTATTGACATTAACCCTCCTTTGAAAGTTGGAGCTGCACCGCTACGGACTCCGGGAGGTAAGCCGCAGATTGAGGTAGTCAAGCCAACGGAAGAAGCGCCAGTCGTTTCACAAGAAGAACTGGAAGAAATGATTCGTTTCGCGGAAGAAATGCAAAGCAGCACCAACAATAAAAGAGGAGCGTGATTGTAATGGCAATGAAAGCATATGGACGGAAGCATACACCAGTTAAATCCAAGGACACGATGAAGATGGAGTTGGCTCCAGAGCGGAAAAGGGAGAATGAAACGCTTCAAGAGTACGTTTTAACCGAGGAAGAGAGACAGGAGATCATCCGGAAGTATGGGCCGCCGCTGCGGCCTCTGGGTACCAATAAGAGCATCGTGCATATGACGAAGGGGAAGAAAGGGGGGGCGGCATGATCACCTTCACCGTAGACATTGCCCCTATGGGAGCAGTCCGGATGACACAGCGTAGCAAATGGGAAGATCCAACAGCACAGAGATACTTAAGCTACAAACGCCTCATCGGATACGAGGCCAGAAAACACATACAGGAACCCATTACCACGCCGATCCATGCCGAGCTCCACTTTTACCACCCGATCCCACAGTCTTGGGCGAAGAAGAAGCAACAACAGGCGAGAGAAGGGGACTTATCACCGATTACTAAGCCTGATATTGATAACTGTGTCAAAGGAGTGTTCGATGCTCTGAATAAAATAGCTTGGAAGGATGACAACCAAGTGGTGAGCCTGACGACCTTCAAGCATTATTCAGACGAGCCAAGGATCGAAATTAAGGTAAAGGAGGTGATAGCAGCATGATGGCGTGTTGGATTGCGCATCCTGACGGAATTGCGTTAATAGACGAACAGGCGAACCATAGAGGGCTTTTGATAGAGTTACCCATACAAAGAGTTGGTCAAGGTAGAAAATGGCTAGAAACGCCTTCTGAGTGGTTCAGAATCGATGAGAATAAGCAGATAAAATCAACAAAAGGAAATCAGATTTGTCAAGTGACAACTAGGGTAGGATAGTGACAAAATATTAAGATAAATGTCGTAAATAAGTGGTTTATTGCACTAATTGGTAGTATAATAGAGTTATAATCTGACAAATTCGGAAAATGGGGTGTATGTGGTGAGTAATCAAGAAAAAATCGAACAATTGCAGTATGAATTGAACACTGAAAAGCAACGTGGTGCAGTGGCAGACATTCACAAGATTACGCAACTGGAACAACAAATTGCGGATCTGGAGCTGGAGAAACAAGTCGAAGAAAATCATGAAGAGATTGCTTATGTGTTAGATGAGTTACACGCCACAGACGGAGAAGACCGATACACCATGAGAGATCTAACAGAGAATGAAGCGGCCTACCAAATCCTACGGGCATCTGTACAACAAATGATGATGGAGCGTGAAGAAAAGCTCCTGAAAGAGATTAACCGAGCAAAAGAAGAAGCATCTGCTCAGGTAGCACAGATCAAAGCAGAAAAGGAAGAACTGCAAAACCGTTATGACTCCTTGTATGAAGAGACATCAGCAATCCGCAACGAACTGAACACAGCTAAAGAGGAAGTAAACGAACTTGCGCGTAAGAGAGATGCTGCTGCTAACGAGCTAGATACAGCTAACAAGGAAATTACGCGTCTTAATAGTCACATCGATGACTTGCGTACAGAGATTGCCGTGGGTGCTACAAATGCTCCTAAAGTGGTGAATACCAATACAACAGCTAATCTGGCTGAAGCGATGAAAGAGTTTAAAAATTCGCGTCCAGCTATTTACGATATGGAACCAGCAAACGAAAAAGGATCGATGTACCGAGCTACGCTTGCGGAAACAGGGGAAGAAATCACATTCGGATGGTTAGAAAAAGGGAAGTACCGGGAGGTGACAGCCGAGCAGGCTGATCAGTTTCGCACCAGCAGAGAAGAATCCCAATCTAGTCATGAAGATAATGCACAGCTTGGGGAAACTGTGGAGGAAATCGGCGTAGCCCCACAGCCCAATGAAGAAACAACGGCCGCTGGAGTCGCTGGAATGGATGAAGGGCACACTGACGGAGAAGTGGCAACAGAAACAACTAAGTCAGTTGAAGAAAGAATCGCGGCTCTCGAGTTAGCGGTGTTCGGTAAAATGGAGGAGGCGGCGTAAGCCGTCTTTTCTCTTACAAGGAGGGAACGACATGAACCAGGACAAAGTAGTGGAACTGCTGAAGAACTATCGGAGCTATAAGTTTGCTATCAGCAACGGCATTGCAGGATATAACCCATATGACGATACAGGAATGCCACGAGGCGGAGGATACGGTAGCAGAGAGCCACGTTTAGGTGGAGGAAGTACATTTGATAGTGAACAGGATTACCGGGTCTATACTCAAGTTGTGAGGCTTGTAGATGCTGCTGTTATGGAATTGTTGGACGATCATGAAAGATCGGTAGTGGAGAGCAAATATTTATCCCGTAGACGCCAGACATTGGAACAGATTGCCGAAGGGATGAACAAGGATGTCCGGACCATTCGCAGATGGCATAAGGCAGCATTAAAGGAACTGACAAGGGCGTTTGCATTAATTGACATACCTGAGATTATCAATTTAGATGAAGTATTGGGTCTAACTGCTTGATTTGTCCGTTAAATGTCCGAAAAATGTCCGGTTTATGGTATGGATTATGTCCTCTACAATTTGATAAGATACTATCATAGGGAACAGCTGATGAGCGTCGATAGCTGAATGCGCAGTTGCCGGTTACACTGTTCCTTCATCACATGATAAGGGTGGCTGAGAAGCTGCTCTTTTTTTATTTTGAGGTGACTATGGCAAAGTTGATTATCACCTATCACAATGACAGCTATAACGAGTATCACGGATCACTGGAACGTCTTGAGAGTTATGTGGAGACGCTGAGATCAGGGAAACCATTGGTGCTGTTTAATGAAATGTTTGATTACGAAATAAGACCAAGTGAGGTCAAAGACATAAAGATAGTCGAATAGTAGCAGGAATAAAGTCTCCTTTTGGCGAAAGTTGGAAGCTGGAGGGAGGTGGGAAATATGAAAAAGAATGCGGTATTAATTCATTTTATTGGCGGTGAAGAACTAAGAATTGGGCATGATGATCCTGAGTTTCTTATAGGACAATTGATGGATTTAAACCCAAATTGGTCTGTCCAAGTAAATGATACATGGATTAGAGTTGGAAATATAACATATGTAAAAGAAATATCCGTATAGTGTGAAATTAGTCGTCGAAAGGCGGCTTTTTCTTTTGCCGAAGGCCATCGAGACGACCGAAATACTTAGCGTTAGCGGAGGCCGGATACAATCATTTAGGGAGGTATTTATATTGCCAGTCAATCTTAATGAGGTACAACCCAGAGAGATGTCAGATAAGGAGTGGTTGAATACAGTTGCTAATGCATTAGAGAATGCACATGTCTTTGAACAGCAAGCAGAAGGTGAAGGCAGTAAGGTCATTTGGATATCTAAAGAGCTCGTTGAGATCATGGTGAAGCGAATGAGAAAGATAGCTGAAAAGTTAGAGTAGAAAGGAGAGTGATCCCATGGCAGACTTGAGACCGCAAATGATGATATTTGTGACCGAGTATCTGAAGAATGGCAACAATGCGACTCAAGCTGCAATAGCAGCAGGGTACAGTGAGAAGACAGCAGCAAGCCAAGGCAGTCGTTTGTTAAAGTCTGTTGAGATTCAACAATATCTTAACAAAACTGAACAGAATCTTAACAAGGACTTGCGAATGATGTTTGCGGAAGATGCTGTTAAGGCTTACGGAGTCATGCTTGAGATCATGAATGACCCCTTAACACCACCAAAGGATAGATTGGTTGCTGCAAGAGATCTACTGGATCGAGCAGGCTACAAACCAGTTGATAAGGTACAGGCAGATATGAACGCAGAGATCAGCTTTAAAGTTGAACTGCCGAAAGGGTTTGGTGACGATGGCGACGATTAACATCGATTTAACCGAGTTGCCGACCCTGACGAATGACACATTCTATCCCCTTTATACAAACAAGGATAGATACTTGGTGCTCATGGGTGGCGGCGGTTCGGGTAAGTCGGTGTTTACCGCTCAGAAGATCGTCTTACGAACGCTGACCGAAAAGAAGCACCGTATCCTTGTTCTGCGTAAGGTAGCGAAGACACTGCGTGAATCAGTGTTTATGGAGCTTAAGAACGCCATATACCGATGGGGACTGGAGAAACTGTTCAAGATTCCGAAGGGAACCAGCTCAGAGTTACATATATCCTGCATCAACGGAAATGAGATCCTTTTTGCTGGCTTGGATGATGTTGAGAAGCTTAAATCCATCAGCGGCATAACCAGTGTATGGATGGAAGAAGCGAGCGAATGCTCACCAGAAGACTTCCGGCAGCTGGATATACGGTTACGTGGTCGTACCTTGCACTATAAGCAGATGATGATCACCTTTAACCCGATTGACATTAATCACTGGTTGAAGAAAGAGTTCTTCGATATAAAGAAGCCGAATGCAACAACGATCCATTCCACATACAAGAACAATAAGTTCCTGGACAAAGAAGCTATAGCCGTTCTTGAGGCATTTAAAGAGACGGACCCATACTTCTATCAGGTGTACGCACTTGGTGAGTGGGGAGTATTAGGTAAGACCATATTCAATGCTCAGAAGGTCAATGAGCGCATATCACAGCTTCGCCACCATGATCCATTGGTGCAGCGAGGCTATTTTGTTTATGAGAAAGACGACAAAGATATGATCGTTGACCGTACCATCAAGTGGATTCCTGCTGATGATGGATACATTAAAGTGTTTGAGCTACCGCAGTCCCGTATCCCTTATGTGATTGGCGGTGATACGGCTGGTGATGGATCAGATAACTTTACGGGTCAGGTAATCAACAATGTGACTGGTAAGCAAGTAGCCGTATACAAGAATCAGTTTGACGAGGATCTCTATGCGGAGCAGATGTATTGCCTTGGCCGATACTTCAACAGTGCTTTGATCAGCATTGAGACCAATTTCAGCAGTCATCCGGTCAAGGTTCTGATGAGGCTAGGCTATCGCAATATGTATGTGCGTGAACGAGAGGACACATTTACTGGTTCCGTGACGAAAGCGTACGGGTTCAAAACGGATAAGCTTACTCGTCCATCTGCTATTGCTGAATTGGTAACAGTAGCTCGTGAGAATATCCACTTGATTAATGACATGGACACGCTGAATGAGATGCTCACCTTTGTTCGTAATGAAAAGGGACGCCCAGAAGCCAAGGAAGGTGCACACGATGATCTTGTCATGGCACTGGCAATTGGTTATTACAGCCGTGGTCAGCAGGACGAGACGGCGTTTAGAGAAGCGGTGCAGGAAGTAACTACACCATTCCCATTCCGTACAGCGGAACCACAGACAGGAGGGTATATGCAATGGTAACGACATATGGTGATTGGACCAAAATGAAAGGTAGTAAGAAGGATCTTACGCCTGAGTTATTCGATGAGATCAAGGAGCTTATGCATGAGCAAGCGACTGAGGTAATGAAAAATCAGGGGATTGATATAAATCACCAGGAAATAAAATGGGTTGTGCTTGAGAGAAGTAATAGTCCGTTTGCTTCTGAGGCAGTTTATGACTCTAATGGCCCTTATATATCAATAGGTTGGAAGATCGAGGTGGAGCATAATGGATGACATCGCAAAACTTGGTGAGCTGCTTAAGCTTCCTAACCTTGATGAAGCAACAATCACACTAATCAACGCCAAGATGCGTGAGATGATCGGTGAAACGAAGGTGTTAAGTACAGATCAAAGAGAAGCATTGAACAAGCAAGTAGGCAACATCTTAGACCAGTGGGTCAACGGGAAAGAAGGTGAGTAGATGGAGAAGGATACAGCCACAAACGATAATCTAGCCAGTGAAGTAAATAAGCAGTACGAAGAAGGCCTGTCCTATAAACGTAGGATGGGCTTTTTATCTAAATGGCCGATGTATGAGCGGTTCAAGGCTGGAGATCAATGGCCTGCTGCTGTTCCAGCCACTCAGAACCTACCGCGTCCGGTATTCAACATCATTAAGATGATTGAAACGCATAAGGTTGCCAATGTAATGAGCGAGCAGATCAAGATGATATTTAGCCGCCAAGAAGTGGATGAGAATACAGAGGAACAGGAGGATGTAGGAGAAACTTTCTCACGCTTCTCGGATGCGACATGGGAACGGCTCAAGCAAGATGAGCTGAATGAGGAAGGATTGGACGTTGCTGCTAATACGGGCACAGGCGTATGGCATTACATTTGGGATAACGCCATCAAAGGCGGTGATCGTTACCCTTATGTTGGTGAGATGCAAGGTGAGATCATTGATCCGATGAACATATTCTTTGGTAATCCACAACAGAGATACGTTCAGAAGCAGCCCTACATCATCCTTAGCAGTCGTGAAATGGTGAAGAACATACGTGAATATGCTCGAGCTAACGGCATGTCAAAGGAAATGACCATGCAGATCAAGCCTGATAAGGACACTCAGGACGAGGGTTATGACGGCGCCAAGGTAGAGATCAATGATAGTGGGAAAGTTACGGTACTAACTCGCTACTGGAAGGAAAACGGGAAGGTGTTCTTTTGCAAGACTGCAAGTGGATTAACCCTTAAGAAGCCGACAGACACGCAACTTTCCCTTTATCCAGTAGCCGTGATGCAATGGGAACGCCGTAAGAAATCCATATTTGGCGTAGGAGATACGGAAGGGTTGATACCTAACCAGAAGGCAGTGAACATGCTCGTAGCCATGCAGATCCTATCTGTACAGCTCACAGGTTGGCCTAAACTCGTATACAAGTCCAACGCCATTGATCCATGGAAAGTTACCAATGCTCCAGGTGAGATGATCGAGGACCGCAGTCCACCGGCTCAAGGTGATGGAGTCAAGTACCTTACACCGGGAACAGTTAACGCACAGGCAGCCAACTTGGTCGAGGCAATACTTGGTTACACTCGCCAAATGACAGGTGCAGATGAAGCGGCTACAGGTTCAGCACCATCAGCGGACCTCAACGCAACAGCCATTATGCTCCTGCAGAAAGCTGCTGCTATCCCAATTGAGTCTATCAAGCGTAGGTTCTACCGTCTAATCGAGGACATTGGACGCATCTGGGAGGACTTCTGGAAGGTCAAGTACAACATCGACCGCCAAGTCATGCTGAAAGATGAGGATGGCGAGACGTATCCTGAGATGTTCCAAGGCACGAAGTATCAGGGTGTGGAGATGAATCTTAAGATCGATGTTGGACCATCATCCACTTACAGCGAATCTCTTATGCTATCAAGCCTTGATCGTGCGCTGGATCGTGGGGATATCGACTATGAACAGTACCTCAAGTATGCACCGCGTACTGTTGTACCGTTCCGTGATCGTCTCATGAAGGAGATTGAACAGAAGAAAGGAATCATCAGCACGATTGAACAGGTTATCGAAATGATGGATCCGCAGATGAGGATGGAGTTTGACCAGTTGCCACCAGAGCAACAGCTGATGATGTTACAAAGTATGATTGCTCCGCAGCCAGAGGAAGCACCACAGGGGGCTCAACCAATACCAGTGGGAGTGTGATGAAATGCCTTTAGTAACGACTAAGCCAGTCTCTATGAGTAATGGGGATCTGGTGACGGAGTTCGTAGACTCGGTGGGCACGACAGAGACGGAGTTTTCGTTCCCTAGTGAGCAAAATTATTTGATGGTAAAGAACAACGGAAACGTACCCATAACACTTAAACTGAACGGATTGAGTAGGACGCTAAACCCGAGTGAAGAATGGTCGGGCAAGACTTCCTTCACATCCGTTTTTTTGACTTCAGCTAATCAAACTCAACAGGTGAATGTTAGATCGATTAGAGGAGTGATGCAAGGGGATGCCGCTTTATCAGCATTATATCTAGCTAAAAAGCCTAAGACGACAGGTAATGTACTTGATTTTATGGGAGACTCCATAACAGATCAGAACATATATGCATCTTGTCGAGGATTTGTCTCATGGGCAACGGCATTGACGAATCATCAAATTAAAATGGGTAACAAGTTTGCTACAGGTGGATATACAAGTCAGAAGATAAAGGACGAACACTTGCCTAACTTACTTTCTCAAAACGTTTTACCGAGTTATTGTACAGTCTTGGCAGGAACCAATGATATCGGATTAGTACCTGCTACACCTCTGTCAGAAACAATTTCCAACTTAACATTTATATACGATTCACTCTTAGAAGCTGGGGTTACTCCGGTGCTTTGTACAATACCGCCAAGGAAAGATAATGCCGGAATTCTCGCTAATGTCTATAGACTGAACAACTGGATAAGACAGACAGCAATGAAGAGAGGGCTACCGCTAGTTGATTTTCACAGAGTTCTTTCAGACACCACAGGAGGATATTCTTCACCCTCATATGCAGCCGATGCCATTCATCCTTCTAAATTAGGAGCAAAAGTAATGGGGACAGAACTTGCTAGAGTTATGAGCAAGATCGTACCTTTTTACAATGTTAATTTAGTGACATTTGAGAGTGACGGAAACGTGATACCGAATGCCCTAAACCTAATTGATACAAACAGTGATGGTATTCCTGATAACTGGAGCAAAGTAGCAGGCACTGGAACATTTACGGCTGCATTAACTGATCCGGTCAATTCGGATATCGTCGGTAAGTGGTTTAGCATCACTAAAACGGATGCGCCTTATGCTATTTTTAGGAATTCAGGAAGAACAGTAATACCAGGTCATAGATATGCTGTTGCTTTTCGGATGAAGATTTCTGGAGTTGATGTAGCAACAATGATCAACTTAAATGTAATTAAGGCTCCGAATGCAAACTCAGTGATACTGTCTAGGGTATTCTCGGAATGGAGTCTTGAGACAGAAGCTTGTACGATATACCGTGAGTTTACCGTACCGCTTGATGTGACCCAAGTGCAGTTTGATCTAAGTATTACTGGTGCTGCCGTCTTTAGTAGTGGTCAATACACATTAATAAATTTAACAGAATTAAATCTTTAAAATTCAGGGCCTTCCCAGTGCAGGGGAGGCCCTTTCTATATACAAAATTCGGGCGTTAAATCGTTATGGTCGCCGCATAACAAGGAGGAATTACCGTGGAAGATCAAATGATGGAACAAACGGGCGTAGAAGAGGTACCTGTCGCCGAGGTACAAGATACTGTAGTTAATGAGCAAGTAGAAGATACGGGCGTAGAATCATCTGAGGTCGCCGCTCAGAACGATGGTGGAGGATTCGCCAAGGCATTGAAAGCTCGTGAAGAGCAAATCCGCGCGAAGTTAGAGCAGGAATACAGCTCGAAGGCGCAACAAGCCCAGCAAATGTTGGAACGCACAGCTGAGTTATACGGATTTTCCGACTTAGAGTCTTATCAAGCAGCTCTTGATCAAGCCGAGCAAGACCGCCGTATCCAAGAGGAAGCACAGAAGCTAGGTGTAGATGAGGATGTCATTCGCAACCACATGTCACCGCTGAACGACAGGCTGAGCAAGGCGGAGCAAGAGTTACAGCAGTACCGTGAAGCTGAGAGTATTCGAGCGGTAGAGGCGCAGATTGCTTCATTGAACTCAAAATACCCAGACTTTGGACAGCATCAGGAGTCCATTATCAAAATGTCCATCGAGAAAGGTTACGACCTGGAGGACGCATACATCCTGACTACGTATCAGGAACGAGTAAACAACGCAGTGACCGAAGCCAAACGAGAAACTTTGAAGAACATACAACAAAACGCCGACAGTTCAACCGGTTACCTTGGTGCAGATGCTCCAGATCAGGCAAGCGGTTATTCTGCTATGTCTGCTGCTGAGCGGAAATCATTTAGGGATCGAGTGAAGAGCGGCCAAATCTAAGGAGATGAACTATTATGCCAACTCAAGTACAAGGTTATAACGCAACAACAGGTGTTAATGCACTCACAGCTGAACAACACACTTACTATCAAGATGCAATGCTCGACCGTCTTACTCCAATGCTGACATGGACGAAGTTTGGTGAGAAGAAGAACATACCTAAACGTAAGGGTGCTACAACAAACTTCCGCCGCCTGAACTCTTTGGCTGTATCCAAAACAGCATTGACTGAGGGTGTTACACCAGATGGCGTAAACCTTGATATCACGTCCGTTAACGCAACGGTAAAAGAATACGGTAACTGGACAAAGATTTCTGAGTTCCTTAATCTGACTGGCTTTGACCCTGTGATGACAGAAGTGTCTGAGCTATTGGGTGAAAATGCCGGGGAATCAATGGATGAAATCACCCGTGATATGGTGGCTGCTGGTACAAACGTGCTTTATGCCAACAACAAAACAGCTCGTAACACGATTGGTGCAGCTGACAAGATTACGGCGGCAGATATCATTAAGGCTCGCCGTGCTTTGAAACGTGCAAAGGTTAAACCTTTAAACCTACCTGATGGTGCTGGTAGAGGATACATTGCATTCATCCATGTTGACGTAGCTGCTGACTTGATGCAGACAGATGACTGGAAAAAAGCCAACAATGAGAACAACACAAAGAACTTTATGGATGGTGTTCTCGGTAAAATGTATGGTATCTGGTTTGTTGAGGTAGACAACGGCGTAATCTTCCCAGGAGCTGGTGCAACTTCGGCTGATGTGTACGGAACAATCTTCCTTGGTAAAGGCGGCTATGGTATCCCTGATATCGATGGTAGTTCTAAACCTGATATCATTGTTCACCCTGCTGGTTCTGCCGGTGGTGCGGATCCGCTCAATCAATTCAACACAGTAGCTTGGAAATGTGCTTTCACAGTAGTTCGTTTACAGGAACTTGCTATTCTCCGTTATGAGTCTGGCGCATCAGTATAAAAAATTGAACTAAGGGAGCCTACGGGCTCCTTTTAACTTTAGGAGGAAATGAAATGGGTAAAGCAACAGGAAACCAAGAAGAATTAGAACTGGAAGTAAAAGAAGAGGTAACGAACGAAGAAAAACAACTTGAAAGACAGGCGCAAATGGCTGAAAAGAATGCAAAACAGCAATTGGATGCAATGAAAAAGGTTGAGATTACGATCCCGGACGATCCTTTAAACCCTAACGACTCAGTTGTTCCAGTCGGTTACAACGGTATTTTCTATACGATCCCACGCGGCGTACCCACAATGGTGCCTGAAGCTATCGCAGATATCTGGCGCGATTCTTACAATCGTACTCGTGTTGCAAATCAACGTATCGAAGACAGCACAAGAAAAGAAGTCAAGATCATGTGACAAGGCCCTACGGGGCTTTTTCGCTTTTAAAGGAGTGAGACGATGACATTACAAGAGATACTAGACGAGATTACCGAGAAATACCCTCATGGCTTGTCCAATGACAGTGTGATCCGCAAGATCAATCAGATCCAAAATGAGTTGTTCCGTACCACGTTCCGTGTAAATACCATGACTCAATACGACATACTATCAAATGTGTTTGCCTACCCTCTGCCATGCAATAGAACAAATGTCATTGATGTGGTGGTAAACGATCAAGAATATCGTTACTACGATGTGAAGCAGACAGCAACCGTTCCGTTCTATTACTTTACAGAGAAGAATGATTTAGGTATCTACCCAACCCCGACAAAGGATAGTTCAGGTGGGATGATCATCTTTCATAATAGAGAACCACGTAAGCTACACATTAATATGCTCGGCGCTGAACCTGATCTTGACCGAGACTTCCACATGCTACTGGTGTATGGAGGACTTACGCAAATCGCAGAAAACTTTCAGGATGTAGCGATGGTGAACAACTACACGTCTAAGTACAATGGTCTCTTACAAGAGTTCAACAAAACTAATGATGAAAGACCGGATTACCCTGTTATTGCAGATGTCATGGGAGGTCTATTATGAGTCAAGCCACACAACTTATTGCGTCTCAGTATAGGGATGCGGAATTGACAAGACGTTTATGGAGCGGTGTACGAATCAACGTAAAAACATTTGGAGCACAAGGTGATGGAGTCACTGACGATGCGCTAGCCTTTGAATTAGCTGTTGAAGCATTACCAGAAGTTGGTGGAGTGCTTGAATTCCCACCAGGGCGGTATTATTCTAGCCGGGCTATTTTTATCGAAAATAAAGACGTGACTATTGTGGGAGCGGGCGTACAACAAACACTGCTGTTTTTCCCTGATTCTGACGGAATTATATACAGTACGACAAATCTATTCAGTGATGGCTTTATGTGCTTTGATTTAAGTTTAGTTAGCGTTGCTAACGACAAGTACACCGGGATACGCGTTGCTTATCCTTCGAATATGGGTAGTGCTTGGGTTAATACTATTATCGAAAGGGTAGTATGCACCGGATCAAGCGGGATAGCTCAATACACTGATGGATCAAATAATAACCAAGTGGGTGAAAACAACTGGAAAGTTGGAATCTACCTTGAAAATTCTTCAGTATCTTTTGTATCCAAATGTGTTACACGAGCAGCAGCTCCAAATGGTGGCATTGGTGTCTGGATCGCTGGATGGACCGTAGATGTATTGGTTCAAGATTGTAGATTCTACGGAAGTGGCATTGGTGTCAATAAATCTGATAAGGGTGAAGGCTTGATCGTAGAACAGTGTATATTTGTAAACGTGGAGCGAGGTGTTGTAGTTAATGAGGGTGCCACTCAACAACAAGGGGTCTGGGTGTCGGTTCAGAACAGTCATATCAATTATTCACACCAAGGTATAGCGATCATAAAACAACCTCAGGTTTTCATTGATAATTGTTTGATATATAAACAGGGACCGGACAGCGGAGGTTTTGATATTCTCCTTTCCGAATGTGATAGATCTCGCATCACAAACAGCTCTTTGATAGTCAGACAGGGTTCGGGGTATTCCAATGGTGTAGTGCTTCAAAACAGCGACACTGTTATCTTGGGTGGAAATATCATTCAGGAGAGGGAAGTAGGGGTGTGGGTTCAAGAAAATTGTAATGGAATTATCATTCGATCTGATAATGTAATCAGCGATAACCAAACAAACATATTGAATTCAAGTCCTGAAGGTGTATATCTTGAACCAAGACAGTGTACTTTTCAAAAAGTTGAAGCTTTAAACGACGGACAAACTCAGATCACAATTCCTATCCCAGCTAACACCTTTTTATCTGTACCGAAATTTGGCAACGTTATTAGCTCGTCATCAAACCAATGGATTCATGGGTACTACGATTACGAAGGAAGCACTTCGACAATTGCAAAGTTTAATATCAAACGTAATGATGGTGCTACTATTGGAACAGAAATCGTTCGCTTTAGCATCACGTTAACGGAATAGGTGGGAGCTTATGCAGCAATGGCCTAATTCACCTCAAAAAACGAAGCAAGTCACTAATACTTTCTCCGATGGCATAAATCAATCTGTAGAGTCCATAGAGATCAAGGACAGTCAACTGACTGCCGCGGTCAACGTGGATTCTTTTTTATATCCCACATTACAGGTGGCTGATGGACACACTATATTAAGCCAACACACTGGCTATATCAATCGTCTGTTTAAGTTTCTAGGTGTTTGGTACTGTGGTAACGGTAAAGGGCTGTATAAGCTAACAGGTTCGTCTTGGGTAGCTGTTTATGAGTATAGTAGCGCTGATAATAACCGGTTGTGGGATGCTGCTATGTTCTTTGACGGCAGTAAGCTCTACTTCCTAGATGGTTCACTACAGTTGAGACAGTATGACGGTTCATCTCTTACAACCATGTCGAGCGCTCCAGCGAACAGTAAGTACATGACAACACACGCCAATCGTTTTTACTTGGCAAATTCGAGTGATAACTTGCTTTCATACTCGGGATTACGTGATGCAGCAGACTGGACCAGCACTGATAAATACACAGGCACAGGGAAAATCACAGTAGAGACACCGGATGGAGAGAAACCTACTGGACTGGTGGCATATTCAAATCACGTCCTGCTGTTCAAGAAATACAGCATGCATAAGTTGTTTGGTGAGGATTCTACTAACTTCAACATGACACAGCCTTATGGTGTTGGTTGTATCTCTGACCGCTCTATTGTCGCTACACGAGATTCGTTATTCTGGCTCGGTCCCGATGGCTTCTATGACTATATGGGAGGCTCGGCACCGACCAAGATTAGCGATCCAATCCGGAATTACATTGAACAAATTAACATGGCATACGCCCATCATTGTGTCGCTGGCACGGATGGGCGTTTTGTTTATCTGTCACTTGTTACTGGATCCGCAACTATACCAAATGTGACGCTCAAATACGATCTGCAGAAGCACTCCTGGTGGCCGATGTCGTTTGTGGCAACGTCCTTTTACCTAGATGGGCAGACGCTATACTTTGGAACAGCTGACGGTAAGATCATGAAGGCAGGCGGATCAACGTATAACGGCACAGCAATTAACTGGTCCATCGAAACCAAGCCATTCAGCGAAGGCGATGAGACTGTCCATAAGGCGCTCCATAGACTTTGGATCATAGCGGATATCGAAGTTGGTTCCTCTCTAAACGTGGCATATGCAGGCGGTACAGAGGGCGTGGCGTGGACAACAGCCAGCACCATGAACAATGGTACAGGTCAGATACAGAGTATCAAGATTCCGGTAATCGTCCGGACGCCTGAGACATGGTACCGACTTAAGTTGTGGGGTACAGGTAAGGTAAAGATACACCGGATTATCCGCGAGGTAACAAGGAGGGGCGCTTAATGGCAAACGTAGAGTTACCGCAGATTGGGATTAACAATACGCAAATAGATGAAGCAGGAATGGACGGGCTTAAGCAACATGTGAAGTCGCTCCTCAATGTCACTGTAATGTTGACGGAGGAATTATCCTATCTGCTTAATAACCTTGATACGCGTAATGTAAATGAGCTGAATGCAGATATCATCAATGCTGGAACTATCAATGCCGGGCTAGTTAAGATATTGAGCGAATTGGAGAACGGTGGATACATCCAAATAGATGGTACTGGGATGCATGTTAATGACGGGACCAGAGATACAATGACGATCGGTTTGGATGGAAAACCGAAGATGACGGGTGCTTATATCGAATCGGCAAAAGGATATCCGAAAGTGGTTATGGATCCTGATACTGAGCTATTAGGTGCTTATCAAAGTCCGAGTAGTGTTATCTCGATGTATACACCATTAGATAGTGTTTCTCCTGTTATACGTTTAAGTCACAGCGGTAAGAATTCTTATGTCTTTCATGATACAGGGGAATCATATGTAACCATTTCTAGTAATGATGTTGGCATCAATCTATCAACGCAATCATTTATAGAGTTATTTGGTGATCCTGTTAAGTTTTTTTCTTGGAATGCGCTTAGAAACAACAGTACAGGACGTTCATTACAACAGGATTTAAATAATAAAGCTAACTCCGGCGCCTCAACAGGTTCATCAGGTGGTCATAACCACGGAATACCTGACGGGACTCAATTAATGACAGCTGGCGGAGGTACAATAACGTGGCAATCAGCTCCACAACATTCCCATCCACAAAGTTAGATGTTATACTTATGGCAAAATCTAACAGGGGTGTTTAATGATGAAAAAGATGGTGGCTGCTTTTATAGCCGGTGCTTTAATGATGGTATCGGTACAGGCGTTTGGATCAGGAGTAAATCTGATTGGTAAAAAGATTGATGGTCAAGCAGACCTCAAAATAGACGGTAAAGTTGTAGGACAAACTATTATTGTGCAAGGGAAAAGTTATGCCCCAGTGCGCGAAATCGCTGATGGAGTGGGTGGAACAGCAAAATACAATAAGTCAGGAGGAGCTGTAGAAATGTCTCTCCCTACACAAACTGAAACAGGTCAGGGTTCGGAAGGGTCTGGTTCAACAAATGGTACCGATCTTTCCGCAAAAGCTGCTCATGAACAGAAGATTTTAGACAAAAAAACTGAAATAGATAATAAAAAAATGTCCATTGAAAATCAAGGGAAACATATAAAAGATATAAAATCTGAATTAGAAAACCAAAAAATTATGTTAGAAGAATACAGAGTCAAGGCAGAAAAGTCACAAGGCTCTATATCTTCTGCACAAACTATATACGAAGTTACTAAGAAGACAGTAGCAGATACGGAAACACGCCTCTCTGAAGCAGAGAAAGAATTATTGGTAATGCAGCAACAATTAACTGATCTCCAAACACAACTTGCAACACTCGAAGGTTAACCAACCCAACATTGGATCGGTTCTGAAAACGGAAATCTCCGTTATCAAACTCAAGGGACTCTCATATGAGGGTCCTTTTTCTATTGCAAAGGAGTGAAACCATGGCAAACAGTCCATTTAACACAGCAGCATTAGCCGAAGCCCTACGCAAGAAGCGACAAGGCTTAACAACCACAGGCACGACAACGCCAGTTGCAACAGCAACAACAGTAGCAGCTACACCCAAGCCAGCAGTAGCCAAGCCGACAGTGACAAATACTGCGTCACCATTGGGTAACGGTGGTACAAGCTATTCTGTTGCGGACCTTGCTGCTAGACGTAATATGCAGGCGAATCAATCACAGATCAAGAGTGATCCATCGTATGTTCAAAGCGAGACACAGAGGGCGTTACAGGTCATTCAGGAGCGTCAAGCAAAGGGAATGGATACATCACAACAGCAAAAGTATCTGACCACTAACCTAGGCTATAAAGGAGCTACTACGGGTCCGGCCGCTACTGGTACTACTTCACCAGTAACCAATGTTCAAAAGGGTCAGTCGCTCATGGACCAAATTACTCAACTATCACAGCGACAAAGTAAGGAGTTCTCTTACGATCCAAACGCTGACCCGGCATATCAAGCAGCACTTAAGAGGGCGCAGGCAAACATTCAAAGTGGTAATGCTGCCGCTCAGGCAGAAATGAATCGCCGTGGTATTCTGAACAGCACAATAACCAGTGACCGTATGGGTGAGATTTCTTCCCAAGAGATGGGCCGTGTTGAAACGGACGTCCTTCCATCGCTTATGCAACAAGCTTATCAGCAGTATGTGAACCAGCAGCAATATGATCAACAGCAAATCGCCAACCTTGCTAACTCTGCTCAGATGTATTTGTCTGAGGATCAACGAGGAATTGATAATGATTTTGCTACAGCCGACCGCACAGGCTATATGTCTATGCCAGCCGAAGCGCAGTCAGCTATCAATTCAATCTTGTCTCTTAAACAGCAGGCTGAGACGAAAGGGATATCAGCAGCAGACAAAGCAAAACTTAGCGCACAGGCAGACGGTTACCGGGCACAGCTTCTAGCAATGGGTATAGATCCAAGTGCTTACGCTTCAAGTGTAAGCTCGAAGAATATTTCCCCGACTCAAGGAGCGCGTACACTCGCAGGACAGCAACTTGATCTAGCAAACAAACAAGCTAACCTTGACTCTGCACTCCAGTATTCTAATTTGACTGGTCGCCTTATGACACCACAGTCCGACTGGAGCGGATACGCAAGACAAGCAGCTAATGGAAATGCACCTCTGACCATGGCAGGACAGCAACAACAGTTTGACCAAGGACAGCAGGCATGGAATAACAATTTTGCTCTGGAACAATACGCATATCAGAAGGCTCGTGATGCCATTACTGATACACAATGGAAAGCACAGTTTGACGAGAATGTTAGACAATACGGCCTTGACTACGGGTTAGCTAAACTCCGTGAAGATAATCAAGTGGCTTATCAAAATGCTACATTAGCGCTTAGTGAAGACGATAACCTTCGTCAATGGACAACGCTAGACTTTGATATGAGTCAAGCAAATGGAGGTACAGCACCTGAATACAACGGAATGAATGCAAATCAAGTCCTCAGTGCTATGCAGAGTCAGTTTGCGGATCCAGAATCCAAGAAGATCCCGACTGATTCAGCGACTAAGGAAAAGATCTATCAGCAAGTGGCATCTTACGGGTTACCAGTTGGCTCAGATGATCAGGTAATGCTTTCACTTGGTCTTACCACAAAAGATATTCAAACCTTCGATAAAAAGTATGGTACCAACACGGGAAAGTAGGAGGCCTCACATCTGCCAGTGGGGCGTTAGGATCTCTATCCAGACAGTATGAATCTAGCGGTAATGCCGGGACAATCGCAAGAACATCTGGTGATATTGGCGGAGCCAGTTATGGTTTATATCAACTTGCTACGAATATGGGTACACCTAAGAAGTTTGTGGAGTATCTGAAAAAAGTTGATTCTTCGGCATACAGGGCATTGTCAGGTAAAACACCGGGCAGTGCTTCTTTTGATGCTGCTTGGAAACAGCTGGCTAGTAGCAATAAAAACTTCGGTCAATACCAACATAACTTTATACAACAACAATATTACGAGCCAGCAGTTAAATCAGTGATGAAAAATAATGGTATTGATATATCGAGAAGATCCCAAGCCGTACAAGATGCGATATGGTCCACGGCAGTACAGCATGGGTCAGGTAGCGTGAGCAAAATTGTTAAGGCAGCAGGGATCAGCCCAATGATGAGTGACGCTGAGATCCTGAAACGGATCTATGCAGAGCGCGGAGCAAATAACGGTCAGAAGTATTTCTCTAAATCGAGCAGTAAGGTCCGTGCCAGCGTGGTGAACCGATTTAAGAATGAGCTAAGTGATGCATTAAAAATGCTTGGATAGGAGGAGTGACATGGCAACTCGTTTAGAACAATCAGCAGAGTTAAGGAAGCGTCTTGAACAAGGGAAACAGGCGAGAGAGCGTGTATTGAGTGGTCAATATAACAAGGTCACTCCTATCGCTCAAGCTCCTGTTAATCCACGTACAGCAGCTGTACAACAGTACATTGCAAGCAGACCATCGATACAGGATTTCCCGAAGGAGATTACCAATCTCGGAGCTGACCGAATAAAGGAATCAACTCTTTTCAAAGCAACACAAGGAAATGTAGCCGCAGCCAAAGACTATCAGGCTGCTACTGGGATTGATGTCAGACCAGTACAAGGGCCGCCAAAACCATCACAGCATCAACTCAATAAAAATGCTATAGCCAGCAAAGCCAAAGACAGCGCATTTGCTAATTTTGTTGCACCATTCTCTAACCTGATGAACGATGTCACATATGGCAATAAAGTTGGTCAGTTCATTACTCGTTCAGTAGGAACAGGCGCTGAAATGCTTCTCGGCACACCTTCACAGGCACCAGCTACTACAGGCAATAATACAGCTGACAAAATTGCGGATGTGCTCGGTGTGGCTGGAGGTATTGCAGGTGCCGGCTTTAATCCTTCAGGTGGAGGGAATTTAATTACATCTCCACTTCGGGGTGTGTCTGGTGCCTTAAATACTAAGGCAGGACAAGCCTTAACAAATGGCGTTTCTAAGACTATTCCGAAGCTTAGTCAACCAATGGCAAGAGCAGGGATTGAAGGGGCAGCGACAGGGGCTATCGGAGGTGTGGCAGCAGGATTAATTCAAGGTCAGGACAGTAATAAGGAGATTGCAACAAATGCCCTGTTGGGCGGTGGTCTCGGTGCTGTGGGTGATATAGCAATCAGAGGGATCAGCCAAGGGTTACGTAATGCCTTGACAAGAGTAAATGAGCAAAAGGCAGTACCTGAAATTCAGGAAATGCTTGCTTTACCAGAGGGCCGTGGAACAGCTAGGATGAACCAAGCTCAGACACGCTCAAGGTTGAATCCTAATGATTCTGCGATCATCAACCCAACGGATTGGACACCACCTACATTATCTTTGCCTGAAGCAAATGTAGCGGCTCCAACTAGCGCGCGTGTGGCTTTGAATCCGTATAGAGTTAAGTTTGAAAATCTAATGCGAGTGGCTAATGAAACAAAATTCACACCTGGACGAGAATCAGAGGAGCTAGAAGGGCTATGGGCAAATATGGCAGATCGTGATGATCCGGGGCTAAGCCAGTTAATTGATCTTGCCTATCCGAAGAGAAAAACAGTGACTCCGGACATGATGCAACGAGCTCGTACAAATCAAGCTCAGCGCGAAATATATGGTGTACCTATGCCAGTTAAAAGTCTTGATGATCGAGCGCCATCTCAGGTTATAGGAGAAGCGGCAGCACCACGACAGATGACAGGGCTTAATCGTACATCTCCAAATGCAACTAGGATTAATGTACAGAGCCGTGTGCCTTCTCAGGCTAATGATGTTATTGATATTGGCCCTAGCAATCGGATTGATGATGTTACACCACCAAGACAAGAACCTCCCGTCAGTTATCCAGATGAGACAGCAAACACCATGAAACAAAACTGGTTTACCGATTTATTTGGTAACCAAGGTGTTGGGATTTCAGCTTTTGGAAGTAACAAACGTATCCGTAAAGGACCTCTATCAACTGAAGATCAGATTGTAGGTAATCCTTTAAGACGAGATGCGGAAGGTTTAATCGATCAAGGTCAGGCGGCTGGCCGTGCAGTTTATCAAAACTATGTTGATTTTCTATCACCACTCAAACAAATTAGCCCTAAAGCCTACAGTCAAGCGCTAGATTCTTCCCGATCTAATAACATTGCCAACACTATCATTCGAGATAAATTTGTAGATATTGAGGGGAATGTACTAGGTAAAGGATTGGAGGAAATTACACAAAAAGTTGCTCGCGGACAGTCGAGTAAATTTAAAGACTACCTTGTTTTAAAGGATGCTGAAACGCGGATGGCGCGAGGTGAGAACGTCTATGCTCGTGAATTGAATATGACAAAAGAGAAAGTGAAGATGCGGATTGAAGATTACAATAAACGCTATCCTGAATTTAAAGGAATTGCTCAGGAACTTTACAACTATCAGAACCGGTTGCTTGATGTTTTCGGAGTTGACGAGGGTTTGTTAACTTCTAATCTTCGTGAGGTATTCCGAAAAAGTCGTCCAAACTATGTTCCAATGCGTCGCCAGTTTAGTTTATCTGAAAAGTTTTCTTCACCGAGCTTTACAAATTCAAACTCATTTAGCGGACAAAAAGCGCCAATAAAACAGGTGAGTAAGAACGGATCTGCTCGTAATATCGTGGATCCATATCGCTCAATTGTAGAAAGTACAGGGGCATGGGTACAGGCTGCAATGCGTAACAGAGTTATGCAGACGCTTGTTGATGCTGTCAATATGGACCCTAAAGCGTATAAAGGGATTGTCGAGATTGTTCAACCAATGGCTGGTCAAAAGAATCTGAGAGAGCTTCTTGATAAGGGTGGAGACCAAATTGACATTCTAGAGGAACTCAGTAAAGATTTTGATAAGCTGTTCAAACGAACAAAGCTAAGTGAAGATAATATTGTACGCGCGATGGTTAAAGGCGAACCGGTGTACTTAAAAGTCAATGATCCAGAAGCGGTAAAAGCTCTAGTAGGGCTAGGACCTGAAACAACTAATTCGGTCATGAAAGTATTCCAGTCTCTTTCAGATGCAACTAAATACGCCGCAACCGGTGTGCTGGCTCCAATGTTCTCCGTGAAGAGTGTAATTCCTGACACGATTCAAGCCATGATCAATTCAGATAACAGCTTGGCACACTTGAAAAACTTTGGACACGCCTTAGTGAGTTCTATTGCTGACACCTTGCCAGCAAATACGCCGATGGCTCAACGCGCTCGTACATTGGCTCAGGACTTCCGCCGTTCTGGTGGTGAGTATTCAGCCGCACTACGAGGTGAGAGAAGATTGAAAAAGAGTGTAAGCTCATTAAGCCGTGAGCCGCTTCTTAGCCCACAAGGAGTTTCGAAAGGTGTAAGTAATGTGGTGGCAGCACCTTTCAAGGCGTTAAATAAAGTAGCTGATGTAACAGAGAATCTTAACCGAATGGCAGCGTTTAAAACTGAACTAGACCGTGCTGGTGGAGAACGAACACCAGAAGCCATCAGGTCAGCTATTAACCAAGGTCGGGAGATTACCACAAACTTCAGCCGTCGCGGTGCTCAATCTCAGTCAATCGAAGCTATAGCACCATATTCAAACGCCGCAACACAGTCACTCTATAGGGTAGCAAAACAAGTAAAGAATCATCCTTTAAAAACACTTGTATCTGCCACTGCACTCGTTTTGTTGCCTAAAGCATATGAATATATGATGTTTGCGGATGATGAGGATTATAAAAACCTTCCGGCTCGTGAGAAATTCCGAAACTTATTTATTGGTAAAACAGATGAAGGCAAATTTATAAAAGTGCCGATGCCACAGGAATACAATGCTATGGGCGCTCTTGCTACTGCTTCAGTTGACTATTTATTTAACGACAATAGCAGAGCATTCAAAGGTGCGGCTGATGCAATGGCTAATGCCTACACACCGCCTTTGGTAACGGGTCTCTTGCAGGGAGCGACACAGAAGTCGGGCCCTATGGGTTCCTTAGTCGGATTAGGAAATGCTACAGTTATGGGTCCGGGTATTGCACTTGTATCCAACATTGATTATGCCGGGCGTCCAATCGAATCGAAGAGCTTGGAAGGTAACTCGCCAGCAAATCGATATGATGAGCGAACGTCTAATGTGGCCAAGGAAATCGGAAAGGCGATTAACATGTCACCTAAGAAAATAGATTATGTCCTTCGTCAATATGGTGGTGATCCAGCTCGTATATTATTACCACTTACCAGTGAACAAGGAGCAGGAAATACTCGTGATACTTTGCTTAGGAACTTCGTTACAGATCCGAAATTTACCAATACATTGTCCGAGGACTTTTACGCTGCTAAAGATAGCGTAGTCAATGCATACAACGATTATCAGGATGGTAAAGCAGAGTTGCCTAAGTGGTATAGCGAGGACCTTCGTAAGAAATTGACTTCTCAAGCGAAAGGATCCATTTCAAAACAACTTTCTGAGATAAGAGAAGAGAAACGAGAGCTTAGCGCGAATAAATCTATGTCCGCTGAAACAAAAGCAGCAAGACAGCGAAGACTTCAAGAACAAATGAATAAAATTTATATCGATATCAATCAGAGCATGGAAGAAGCTGGTGTGCCATTAAAATAAATGGTAAAATAAAGGTACATCATTGAACACACATACACCCCGAGTCCCGGACAGCCGGGGCTCATTTATTTTGTTGACAGTCAATAACCTATATGGTAAATTTTGAATACGAAAACCGAAAGCATCGGTCGAAGAGAGTCCAAGGGAAAGCATCCCTTCGGGCTCTTTTTGTGTCTGGAGGAAAGCAATGATCGAGATGGATGAAGAAGAGTATCTGGAATCCACGGTATCAGACGAGTTTTTATATATGGTGCTAATGCTGCTGGGTCCGGAAGTCCGGGACCAATTACTATATTCGGCGGTGGGAAATGTACGATCTAGTGGTGGATATTCTTCATACGCTATTCAAGAACGGCCTTACGTTGTCATCGGCAGCGGCGGTCGTTTTTCTTTTGCTCAAACAGAGGAAGACAAAGAAAAGACTACAGAAATACCTACCCTTCCTCTTTCAGGATGACAGTGAGGTTAAGCAATACATTCAAAATCAACAAGTCATTATGCATAATCAAGAACTCATATTAGCGGAAATGGGGCTAGAACCATGGCATGCGCCCACTTTAGAAATAGATTTGCGAGAATCAGTCATCAAGCAAAACAAGTTTTACTCATCATGCTTGGAGATTATTACGTCTGCCCAGTCTGCAAGCAAATTAATAGTACGGAGGGATTACGAGATGGCGAAAAAGAAAGTTAAAATTGATCCAGGTCATGGAGAGCAGGATTCTGGTGCTTCCTCGGCATATGGGAAAGAAAAAGTGTTTACATTGATAATTGCACAAAAGGTTGAAGCGCTGTTTAAGGGACACAAGTACATTGATATATCTTTGACACGAAGCGGAGATACTTACCCTTCATTGACAGATAGAGTAAAGCAGGCAGAACGTGACAAGGTTGATTGCTTCATTTCAATCCATGCCAACAGTGCGACAACTTTATCGGCTAATGGCACAGAAACCTTTTACTCACGGGCTAACAGTAAGGCTCTTGCAGACATCCTTCACAAGAATATGATGGCAGCCACAAAGCTACGTGACCGCGGCGTGAAGACAGCAAACTTCCAAGTAATCAAACAAACTACAATGCCGGCTATCCTATTGGAAGTCGGCTTTATTAGCAGCTCAATTGATGGACCATTGCTCTTTAATCCAACATTTCAGCACTCGGTAGCTGAACGCATTGCTATGGGAATATGCGAATATTTCAATGTTCCTTATAAAGAAGAGGAGGCAGCGGAAGAGGTGAAAAAGAAGGTAACTGAGGTACAAGTAGCCGTAAACAATCAAAAAGTGGCCACTGGTCTCCTTATTGATGGCGTATCATACATCCCTGCTAGGCTGGTAAATCATTATTTGAATGGAAAAGTGTTCTGGGATCAAAAGAATAAACGAGTGGACATTTATAAGGAAGGTGAAAAGTAATGATTATTAAAGATATTATGGATCAAGCTCAGCCGTTTATTTCTTCTATTGTAGTAGCAATTGTCGGGTTACTGGCTACTATTGTTATTGGTGCAGTCAATAAACTAAAAAAGAAAGCATCAGATTACTTTGATGCAAACCTATCTGTGAAACAACGGGAGCTGCTGCATAAGGTAGCTTCTGAGGCTTTCGCATATGCAGAAACACTTTACGGTCAGTACGATGGCGAAAAGAAGATGGAACACGCCTATGCTTACGTTTCGGATAAGCTGGGTGATGCTGGTATGAGCATTACACCACAGGAGATCCGGGCAGCGATCGAGAAGGCTTGGGTCGATAATGCAGCCAAGAAGAGAGTGAATAGAGCCAGTTAACAAGGAGCCCTGCTATGTGCAGGGTCTTTTTTTGTTTATAATAGAATAAAAACTTTTGGAGGGGTAGCTTGATGGATGTTCCTAAAACCCCATTTATCATGAGTATGTGCGAAAGAATCGCCAAAATGATGCGTCAAAAAGGAGTATGGCCTGATTGCACAGCTGAAGATATTCATGCGTCTGCAGATCGGTATGAACAGATTCCTAACTGGAATCGGGACGCTTTGGCGTACCTCAAAGAGGGGAGATACTATTACAGCCTTGATGAGGTACAGAACCCCACTGAGGGCATGCTTGTACATATCAGGCACAAGGGTTACATAATGCAACATGTTTATAGAAGTGGCGTATGGAAAGAAATCGGGGATATAAAAGATATGTAAGAGTCGCATAATTGCGGCTTTTTTTGTTTGTAATAGAGACAACCTTTAAGTACATAAGCATCATCTGAGGTGATGCACAGGTGCATGTAAAGTTTACGCTTGGTGAATCTAATGACAAGGTTAGGACCGACTGCTATGATTACCTCATGGAGAAGTATGGGAGGGTAATTCATGATAGGGGTATATGCAAGGGTGTCGACGGAGGAACAAGCGAAGTCGGGGTTTTCGATAGACTTTCAGGTCCGGGAGGGGAAGAAGAAAGCCGGGACTGATGAAGTAAAAGTTTATAATGATGACGGCTATTCTGGCGAATTTCTAGAACGTCCAGAACTGACGCAACTAAGACAGGATGTTAGAGATGGGATCATCACGAAAATCATTTGCCTAGATCCTGACCGACTTGCGCGTAAATTGATGTTACAACTTATACTCACTGATGAGTTTGAAAAGCGTGGCGTAGAAATTATTTTTGTGAATGGGGAGTATGCAAAGACTCCAGAAGGACAATTATTTTATTCTATGCGTGGCGCAATTGCGGAGTTTGAAAAAGCGAAGATTAACGAGCGTATGACCCGTGGTCGTAAAGAGAAAGCGAATCAAGGGAAAGTAATCAAAAATTCGTTTACCTATGGTTACGACTTTGATAAGGAAAAGGGAGAATTGATAATTAATGAGCAAGAGGCACGTGTAGTGCAGCTTATTTTTAATTTATTCACTCGCCCTAATGATATTGCCAAGGGTATTAACGGGATAGCGAGATACCTTACAGACAATCTAATCCCTACGAAAAGAGGGGCTAAGGTCTGGCACAAACAAGTGGTAAGG
The DNA here is from genome assembly GCF_018310695.1 of Paenibacillus sp. Marseille-Q4541. Classification (GTDB taxonomy): domain Bacteria; phylum Bacillota; class Bacilli; order Paenibacillales; family Paenibacillaceae; genus Paenibacillus. The sequence continues at coordinate 35,983 of NZ_JAGXCY010000040.1, forward strand.
CAGATTTTAATGAATGAAACCTATACCGGAAGGTTCCCACAGAATCGCTGGAACACTGAAGGTATGCTTGGTAATAAGCACAAACCCAAAGATGAACGTATCCCAATGAAGCTGAGACCTAAAGAGGAATGGATCTACGTAGACTGTCCTGAAATTATAACTAAATTCCAATATGAACAAGCACAAAAAATTCTTGGTGAAGCCCGTAGAAGGTTTGCCAAAGAAGGTTTAAATAAATATCTGCTATCTGGACTTGTCCGGTGTGCTGAATGCAACAATACGATGACTGGCCGCAAAAGTTTGAACTGGGGAAAACACAGTTTTGAATACACCGATATTAAAAAAACAAGCGGTGCCAAGTTCAAAGGATGTGGTATGAAGCTCCCATGCGAAACTTTGGATAAACTCGTTTGGGAGAGGGTACACCATTGGTTATCTCAACCAGAAGAGATTGCAGCAGCTAGTATGGAAACAACTCAAGAAAATATGAATGAACTTGAAATCACCCGGATCGAAAGAGAGTTAGAGAAAACACGTAACTCCAGAAAAAAATTAATCAAACTATTCTCCAGCGATATTGGTATGGGTGAAGAAGACATAAGGGAAGAATTAAAGGAATTAGCAGACAAAGAAGAGGCGCTTAAAAAACACCACGCCGAGTTAACGGCAGAGCTTGTAGGTGTGGTGGATCAAGAAAGTAGTAGAAACCTACTCAAAGAAACGCTTGAGTATTATTTAACACTTAATCCGGATGAACTCACATTTGAGGATAAGCAAAATTTAATACGGAGAGTAGTAAAGGAAGTACGGGTTTCTAAAAAAGAGGTCCATATTATATCCTTCTAACGCCCCTATAGACATTAGGTCCGAGA
>NZ_JAGXCY010000041.1 GCF_018310695.1 Paenibacillus sp. Marseille-Q4541
CACTCATGAGTTTCACTTGCGTAAAACTCCTCGTTGTTCAGTTTTCAAAGATCAATCATAATGTGCATTTCACTTTTTGTCTCATCCGCTTGTCTCAAGCGGCGACTTTTATAATATAACACATTACCTTTCGTTTGGTCAAGCACTTTTTTTAAAAACTTTTTTCAAACTTTCTTGTCACTATATTTACCTAACGAGGGATATAATGTGAAAGTTTGTCGCCTTTTTAACGGGCGAGTTATAATTTATCACATAATGATTAGTTGAGTCAAGCTATATAACTAACTTTTTTTATTGAAATTATGAATTCCGCTCTATTCCCCACTAACTGTTCGTCTAACAGTGATAGTTATTGTGTATTTTTAGTTTGAAAGATAAGTTATCTTCTCAACTTAACCTTACAAGCCAACAAAAAAAGAGAGCAGATATCAATATCTTCTCTCCTTTCTTTAATTCAAATCCATCTTTTTAATCTACAAAGTATCTGATTTCCCGTCCACTTTCAGTAAGAGAAGGAATCCAGCTTCCCGTTTCTTTGATAATGGAACGATGAACTAGCTTGCGAAGCATGAGCGGAAGCTCCTCGTGAATGTACTGAAGTTCATGATGAGCCATTAATTCAGCTAAACTTACTGGTTGATTACTTTTACGCAAAACCTCAATCAACAACTCGGAAGAACTCTCCATTTTGGACATAACCGAAAATTCACAGGCAAGTAAAGTTAATTCCACTCTTTGTTCAAGCGTTTCCTTGCTTGACGTAAGCTCATCATATAACTTATACACTGCCCTATCCATATCTCTTATTTGTGTCCATACGGCACGTTCAGGAGGAATCCCCTTCTCAATGACGACAATTCTTGCCCAGTGCTTCAATGATTTCAATACGCACTGATAAGCATCAATCACCTGACCATCCGCTAGCCAGCGCTTTGCTTCAACATATGTCTTTAGAAAACAAGAGAACTCATAGAAAATCTTCTGTTTACGCACTTTATTCCCAAACTGTAGTACATGTTGCCTTAATAAGAGGAGCTCATCATCGCGATCCCATAATATATCACCATCCATAAAGGCTCCTGTTACACTACGATCCTCCCCTGTTATCAAGTATCGATTAAGCTGTGCCCAATCCATATACACAATCTGATATCGGAGTTCTCCTATAATGGAATGTCTTATTTTATTATGCAACGTGCTATCTTCATGCAGTATCAATACATACACTTCGAAATCCTGCATAAGGGATCCATGAAAATGCTCTCCCGAATGAGGGTATGCAATAGCTCCAACAACACCCTGATTAACCGATTCTTCGGATAGAAAAGAAAAATTTGTTAATTCCACGATCTCCCTCCATACAATAAATGGCGATTTTTTGCCAATTAAGTTATAATATAGTTCTACATAAGAACATAGGTTTCCTGCTTCACAGTGAAGACAACTACTCTTACGTTAGGAGCATTTATATGATTTTTAAATCAGCTAAGATTGAAGCTTTTCGAACTTGGGGATTGCTGCTGACCATGCTGGGTATGGGGCTTATGGTACTCGGTACCGCTGGTATTGTCTTTTTTGGATCAGCTGGAAAGATTCTCGCAGGTATTGGACTTGTTATTGGACTGATTGCAATGATGGGGAGTTTAGCCATCTATTTTTGGGCTGGAATGATGTCAGTTAGTGCCGTTCAAATCGAATGTCCCGAGTGTAACAAATTAACGAAAATGCTGGGTAAAACAGATCGTTGTATGTTTTGTAAAACGATTATGACGCTCGATCCTTCACAAGCGAACATCACCGCTGAACAATTGGAAGCACAAAAATCTACTTCCTAATAGAGATTGTTTACCTGTCTTAGATAAAAATGCTTACTCTATACAAGAAAAGCCGTGCTTCTCTCATTAATGAGGATAAGCACGGCTTTTTTATTTAATAAATATAAAATTAGTTCAAATGAATCCGATTCAGTACTGCCCAAGCACCATCATTAGCAAGACTTCGACTCCAGGTTGCTACTCCGGCTAACTTCAATTCTTCGGCTAGATCAACCCTTGCTCTAAGGGAGGTCTTGTCCTCAAGCCAAATCTTATTCAGTATCCCGTCTTTCTCATACTCAACATAGTTCTGACCTGTGTCTTCCGAAAACTGTGGGTTCAACTTCTGAGAAGTGATAATTTCCTGAGCTGTATCCATTCCGATTGCTTTGGAACTTACTTTTATCTCACCCTCTACTTCTTCCTCTGACCATACTCTTGTATATGACGGTACTCCGAGTACGAGTTTATTAGCAGGCACTTCATCCTCATCCATAATCTTGTTCATTGCTGCCGAAACCCAAGGTATCGACGCTACAGAACCAGCTACTGGGCTTGAAGCCCAATGCTCGTCGTAAGCCATCACCATCATATAATCAGCGATTTGTCCCAAAGATCTGCGGTCCAGAAACTTACTCCACATCTCACTATTAGACTTGGGTGTTACTGCGATAGAGAGAACTAGCTCATTCTCTTTCGCATAAGGACGGAGTTCCCTCATAAATTGAGTAACATTTGCTCCGTCTTCCGTATATACATTTTCAAAATCAATATTAATTCCATCTAGCTGATACGTCTTCGCGTACTCCATCATTTGTTTGATAATGGTATTCCGTCTTTCGTATGATGACAGAGCTTCTGTTGTAAGATCAGCATCAAAGCCGTTACTAAGCAATCCCCACACTTCAATACCTAATGACTTCGCTTTTTTTACATAGGCTAGATCACCTTTATTAGATACAGTACCTATATTATCTGAAATTTCAAACCATGTTGGACTTACTACGTTTACACCTTTCAGAGCAGAAAGGGTCGCAGGATCAGCAGCACGATTATAAACCGCTTCCCATGTAAGGTTAATTGATTTGTCTTTCCATCTTTGTTCAGCAGCTGTAGGCAAAACCTTAAGTTTAGGAACAGTAGCTGTTTCTGTCTGCTTCACATTACTGGCTAATACATAACCCGCATACCCGTTATCAAGCTGTACAAACAACCATTTTCCATCCGATGACCAAATTCTAACTCGATCGCTTACATTCATCTCATGAACGATTGCAGCCTGATTATTCGGTTCTTTATAGAGTGATATGGTCTCTTCCGATCCATCTTTATTATTTCCGCCTACTGCTTTTGCATATTCTATGACTTCACCTTGATTCATAAGCAAAACTGCGCCAGTATCTGCACTCTCATGAATTGTGATTCCGTAGACTTCCTTAATCGCTTGTACAGGGATATAAAGTATACCTCGATCTTCTTCAGGTGCAGTTTTTAAGGTGTATGACTTTCCATTTAATTCACCCTGTTCTTTTCCTTCCGACAAATGCAGCACCTTATCGGATGAAGTCAGTATAATAGAACCTTCCGCTTCCTCATAGCGAATGGAGGGATCCACTTTCTCTTGCAAAACTGGAAGAGGGAGTTTTAAACTCTCTTTAGAACCTTTTGCTTCATAGTCCATAAGTTCTCCTTTTACAAAGACTGGTTTATCAAAGCCTTTCCAGTCAGCATCCTCATACACATTCTGAATAACAAAAGTCGTTATCAGTATATAAGCCAATGCAGCTAAACAACCTAGCGCAAATGCCTTTTTCCAAAAGGGAGTTCTTGTCCGTCTCTTTCGGTATCTTCTTCTCAAAATTCAATGACCCCCATTTCAGCAAATGCATCACAAAGAAATTTTTATAATAAAAAAACGTGAGAGATTCCAAAAGGAATTTCTCACGTAATTGTAAACAGCTTTTTCACTGCCTGCAACTTTTGCACACACCGTACAGTTCAAGACGATGACCGTGCACTTCAAAACCAGTACTGGCTCCCGCCTGCTCTTCTACCTCGTGCAATGAAGGATAACTGAAATCTTTAATCGTCCCACACTTCTCGCAAATAATATGATAGTGTTCCGTTACATTCGCATCAAATCGGCTAGAGTTATCGCCGTATGTCAGTTCCCTCACCATACCTGCTTGTGTAAACATCTTTAAATTATTATATACAGTAGCCACGCTCATACTAGGAAATTGAGGCTCCAGTGCTCGATAAATTTCATCTGCTGTTGGATGTCCCATGGATTCCACTAAATAATTAAGAATCGCATGGCGTTGAGGCGTAATGCGGACACCAGTCGTTTTAAGTTGTTCTAACGCATGTTGGACACGTGTTGCCATAAGCCCACCGCCTTACCTTTCTTACATCGAACCCATATTAGGGATTTAATATTAAGATCTTAGACATATTTGTACTTATTTGTACCATACTTAAGTGACAGACGTCATATTTATTGTAAATTGTTATTCTCATGATTGTCAACGCATGTAAGCAAAAGAAAGAAAATGGTATCAATGAAGAATCATATTCAATGTGTGTGTAAATTATTAACTAATATCTCAAGGTTCATTCTGAAGAGCGCCTTGTTGCTCTGTCCCATCATTAGAAATTTGCATCCGATTTATTTTCAGATCACTATTTCCTTCGATATTAATTTTATACTCACCTTCACCGACTGTACCTTTAATTTCCCTATTTCTGATTGTAAACGGTAATTCACTATTTAGATTACCATATGTGCTGGAACCTTGAATGGTGTAGCTTCCCACTTCAGGCAGCGACAGATTAATATCCCCTACTGCACTATAGATATTCCAATTGCCTCCAACCTTGCTTGATATGACTTGGATTGCTCCGTTAAGCGTCTCTAGCTCAAGTTTATTCAAAGGCTCTGTTACATTGATATTCCCATTACGAGTCTTCGCAATAATATCTCCAATGATTCCGGAAATCTGTATACGACCGACTTGTGTTGATAAATTAACCTCTTTAGACACATCTTCCGCCCTGAGGTCACCCCGATTCGTATCCAGTGAAGCACTTCCAGTGATATCCGCTACAGAAATATTTCCGTTCAGTGTTTTGGCATGTACATCACCGATGGCATTATGAATATAGATTTTCCCATTACCACTTTCTACATTGATGCTATTAATCGCTTGCGGACGATCCAAGTATATAGCTCCGTTAGACGTTCTTATCTCCAGATCAAATCTACGGTCGTCCGGAATTGTGATCGTCATGTTAAGCCTTGGTTGGCGTTTAGATTCACTTCCATAACCTTGTGGCGAGGTAGAAATTTGAATGTTCTTCCCTTCACTCACCTTTACCTCTGAGGCATTGGCTACCGCCTCTGCTTCTATCTCTTCTACCTGGTCTACCCAAGCAACTGTTTTAATTTGAATAGAATCGACATCGCCCCGATTTACCCTGATATCACCGTTAACATTCTCGATGAGAACAGAGGCTGTCTCCATTTCTACCGGAACTTCTAACGTTTCTTTTTCAATTCGATTATCTTCGGCTTCACTATAATCCATCGAGGCGGAAGACAGATTCAAACTCACCCTATTCCATAAATGAATGTAATGATCCTGCTGCGTTACGAAGAAAATACAGGCGATTAACGTAACCGCGGATACCATTCCTTTAAAATCAGGTTTAAACCGCCTTTTATATTGTTTCTTTCCTGCAGGCCGCATCTTTTGATGAATAATAAATGAAATGATGAACTCCATTCCCCATACAATGAGAATGAATGGCCAATATCTTAAAAGTTCAAACATATACTCTGTCTGATATATCTGATCAAGCAAAAGAAGTGTACCCGACACAACAATAAATATAGCAGCCGTGTATCTACCAATTCGAATTTTAAAAGAGGCCGCTGTATTTTTATTTAATTGTTTTCTCCAGAAAGCAACGGACAGTAGAATTTCTCTGCCCAGAAGAAAAACCCCAATCAAAATCATAAGAATCGCTGTTCCTGTGCTTCCATACAGGGCAATATATTGCTCAAACCACCTTGGCTTCTGAACAAACAATACCATTAATGTCCCGCCAATAATAAGCAGCATTCCAAATGATATTCCTCGCTCCCAAGCCAAGAACCCAATACCAGGACGCGCAGGAGTTACACTCTTATCGTCTTCCTCGTTCTGAACGTTGAGTCTCCGTTTACGCATAATAATCCAATCCGCCAGCTGAAGTACATCATAGATATTGATAAAATAGATGACAGGAACAAGAAGACCTAACAAAATCAATAGCGGCACATTAATTTGTAATCCAATAGAAGAAAAATAGATAAGCGCCATTAAATCAAGCGACAATAAAAAAATAAAAGTAAGTCCCTTAATATACAAACCTAAATACAAATGACCGAAGCCCGGAAACAAAGCAGATAAAAGACCTGCAATAAACTTATGTCGCGTACGATCTTTATTTTGCTTAGGGCGTTTAGATGAGCCTGGTTGAATAGAAGGCTGCATATGTGAATTCCACCTCCCAACAAACAGCTATAACAGCAAGTCCGTTTCTTTTGATACTACCCTATTCTATATGCAGTGTAACTGGAAATGAAATGGAATTTATAAAACCAATACATAAGATGAACAATAATGAAAAAGATCGTAAAATAAAAAGAAACTATTCAGATGTACTGAATAGTTTGCAAATTATCTAAGTTATGAGATAGCACTAAGCTACTGTCGTTCATGCCATCTTCTACTCCACTGATATGGACCGGAACTGATGCCATTCCTGCAAGCTAGTCACAAGAGAAACCGTGTTAAAACTTGAAGGAACAAGAACATGCAAAGAAACCTCGACATGCCTTTCGATTTCAGATCTGTAGCTAGATGTGTTGATATCCAGATCATTCACGGTCATTTTACGAATAACAATCTTCTCTTCTTCCATAAAACGTGATATTTTCTCAACCAACGCGGGTGAAGACACTGCACTAAGCGTTATAACATGAAGCTTATTAGCTTTAAGATAACGCCTTTCCACTTTATTGAACACCCACAGATTAAGAAGAACCAACACCGTGGATACGATGGCCGCAAAATAAAATCCAGCTCCAACCGCAAGACCAATCGCAGCGACTACCCAAATTGAAGCAGCGGTTGTGAGCCCTGTAATCGATTTCCCTGTAAATAGAATCGTCCCCGCCCCTAAAAAACCGACACCTGTAATAACAGCAGCGGCCAATCGAGCCGGGTCCATACGAACATTAGCCTCATTCACAAAATCAGAAAAACCATAAGCAGATAAAATCATAATAAGTGCAGAACCAAGACAAACTAAAATATGTGTCCTAAAGCCTGCTGCATGGTTGGACCGCTCTCTCTCAACTCCGATTAATCCACCAAGCGTCATGGCAATAAGCAGCCGTATTAGTATATCCAATTCCCCTATGTACCATGGATCGCCCATGTTTATTTCCCCTCCCGTTAAACTCATCCAGTATTAGGAACGATCGTCTATCCTATTCAAATGAAAAGTGGTTAATTCCACCCCAGGAGCAACTTCCTGAGTCATCACCGGTGTAAAACCGTATTTCTGATACAAGTTAGATGCGGGTGTATTTTTGAGTCCTGTGGAAACAATGATTTTGGGTATCCCATGGTTCAGTTCAAGCACATGTTCTATGAGCTGTCCTGCTATTCCCTTACGAAAATGAAGTGGATGCACCATCATGCGAGAAATAGTCCTTGTTCCTTCTTCTTCTGTCTCCACAGCAATTGCCCCGACCAGTTCCATATCATCGGATATATACCCATAAAACGTCTCATTGCATCCTTGAATTGTCTCTACGGTGTCTAACAGTGGAGGAATTTCGTTAAATCCAATCAGTTCAGCTTCCAAACGATATGCCATATGCTGGAGTCTCCAAATCTCAAGAACCATATCTGTATCCTGCAAGGATATCGGCATAATTTTCCCGTTCATCTAACTTCCTCCTACTATAAAAGAAGCCCGTCACAAAAGACGAGCTTCCCATTTCGCATTTATTCAAAAAATCTTCTACAGGCTTAATACTTCTACGAGCAGTTTATTGGCAAGCCCTGGATTTGCTTTACCTTTACTTTCCTTCATAACTTGTCCGACAAGGAAACCAATTGCTTTCTGTTTACCGGCCTTATAGTCTTCTACTGACTGAGGATTTGCAGCTACAACCTGCTCAACAATACCAAGAATGGCTCCTTCATCACTGATCTGTACAAGCCCTTTCTCTTCTACAATCTGCTGAGGAAGCTTACCACTTTCCAGCATTTCTTTGAATACCGTCTTGGCAATTTTGTTGCTGATGGTTCCTTTTTCGATCAGACCGATCATTTCTCCAAGCCCTTGACCTGTCAGTGGCAGCGCGGAAAGTTCTAGTCCTTCACTATTCAAGTAGCCCAGTAAATCTCCCATGATCCAATTGGATACTGCTTTCGCATCCGAAGTATATTTCATGCTGTCTTCGAAAAGATTCGCAATATGCATAGATGAAGTAATTACTTCTGCATCATAGGTTGGAAGACCAAATTCGTTAGTATATCTCGCTTTACGTTCGTCCGGAAGTTCAGGGATTGAAGCACGAACGCGGTCTTTCCACTCCTGACTAATGTGAAGCGTAACAAGATCCGGGTCTGGGAAATAACGATAATCATGCGCCTCTTCTTTACTACGCATTGATAATGTTTTGCCAGCCGCTTCATCCCAGCGCCGTGTCTCTTGAACAATTTCTTCGCCGTCGTCCAGTAGTTCAGCCTGACGAATCTCTTCGTATTCCAGACCACGCTGTACTCCACGGAAAGAGTTCATATTTTTCAGTTCTGCTTTGGTGCCTAGTTTGGTTTCTCCCACAGGACGAAGGCTTATGTTCGCATCACAACGCAAAGATCCCTCTTCCATCTTTACATCGGATACATCGCAGTATTGCATAATCGCACGAATCTTCTCAAGGTAAGCACGTGCTTCTTCTGGAGAAGATATATCCGGCTCAGATACAATTTCGACAAGTGGAGTACCTACACGGTTAAAGTCAGCTAGCGAAGCATATCCTCCGTCCACATGTGTCAGTTTTCCCGCATCTTCCTCCAAATGCAAACGAGTAATGCCGATCCGTTTGGTTTTGCCACCTACTTCAATGTCAATCCATCCGTTCTCCCCGATAGGTTGATCATACTGTGAAATCTGGTATGCCTTCGGAGAATCGGGATAGAAATAGTTCTTGCGGTCAAATTTACTTACATCAGCGATGGTACAATTGATCGCCATAGCTGCTTTCATTGCGTATTCCACTGCCTGACGGTTAAGTACCGGCAGTACGCCCGGGTGTCCTAAACAAATCGGGCATGTATGTGTATTTGGTGGTGCTCCAAACTCAGTAGAGCATCCGCAGAAAATTTTTGAATTCGTATGAAGCTCGACGTGAACTTCCAGTCCAATGACGGTCTCATATTTCGTTGATGACATATTCTTATTCCCTCTCTTTCCTCTGTGAATTACAGCTGTGGACGCTGTTTGTGGTACTCGGTGTGCTGCTCAAAGGCATGGGCTACACGCAGAACGGTCGACTCGTCAAAAGCCTTTCCGATAATCTGCATACCAACAGGCAATCCATCTGCAAAACCACAAGGGACGCTAATCGCTGGAACACCGGCGAGACTTACAGGAATAGTAAGAATATCGTTTAGGTACATCGTTAGTGGGTTGTCCACTTGAGAACCAAGCTTAAATGCCGTTGTTGGAGCCGTAGGTCCGATAATGACATCATAATTTTTAAACACTTCATCAAAATCATTTTTGATCAAAGTACGTACTTTTTGAGCTTTCAAATAATAAGCATCGTAGTATCCTGAGCTAAGTGCATAGGTTCCCAGCATAATACGGCGCTTCACCTCTGATCCGAAACCTTCACTGCGGGAGCGATGGTACATATCTAGTAAGTTTTCTGGATTATCGGCACGAACACCATAACGAACTCCATCAAATCTTGCCAGGTTAGAAGAAGCTTCAGAAGAAGCAAGCAGGTAGTAACTTGCCACTGCATATTCTGTATGCGGAAGAGAAACCTCTTCCCATGTTGCGCCTAAACTTTCAAGTACTTTGAGTCCTGCCATGACCGTTTCTTTGACCGATGCATCAACGCCTTCACCAATGTATTCCTTAGGTACAGCAATGCGCAGTCCTTTCACATCACCAGTCAATGCACTCAGAAAATCAGGAACTTCTACATTCGCAGAAGTAGAGTCCATCGAATCGTAACCAGAAATAGCTTGGAGCACATAAGCAGAGTCTTCTACATTTTTCGTAAGTGGGCCGATTTGATCAAGAGATGAGGCAAATGCAACAAGACCAAACCGAGATACACGACCATAGGTAGGCTTAAGACCAACAACACCGCAATAAGATGCTGGCTGACGGATAGAGCCGCCTGTATCAGATCCTAGTGTAAAGTAAGCTTCCCCCGCAGCTACAGCCGCTGCAGAACCACCGCTGGAACCACCAGGTACATGATCCAGATTCCAAGGGTTGCGAACCGGATAGAAACTGGAATTCTCATTAGAACCGCCCATCGCAAACTCATCCATATTTAATTTGCCTAGTGTAACGGTATCCGCACCCTTAAGCTTTTTAACAACAGATGCATCATAGACAGGATCAAAGTTTTTCAAAAATTGACTGGCGCATGTCGTCCGAATGCCCTCAGTAACAATGTTATCTTTAATGCCCACAGGCAGTCCGAAAAGCAAACCGCGCTCCTCACCAGCCGCAAGCTTGTCATCAAGGCGTCTTGCTGTCGCTTGTGCTCCTTCTTCATCTAGTGTCAAATAAGCACGAACCTGCTCCTCTACTGCGCCAATTCTTGCATAAGATGCTGCTACCAATTCTGAAACCGAAAATTCCTTCGCATGCAGCTTATTATGTATTTCAGGTAATGTAAGATTAAGCAAACTCAACTGTATAAACCTCCCTATTGTTTCTATTCAAGAATAGCCGGTACTTTAATCTGACCGTCTTCTTCATCCGGCGCATTGAGCATAACCTTCTCAATCGGTAAACTGTCTCGTACCTCATCTTCACGCATCACGTTTGATACATGCAGTACGTGTGTAGTTGGCTCTATACCTTCCGTATCCAGCTCGTTTAACTTTTCTGCATATTGTAGAATCGCATTCAATTGTTCTGTGAGCTGCGCTTCTTCCGTTTCACTTAGATTAAGGCGTGCCAGCTTGGCTACATGCTGCACATCCTGATTCGTAATACTCATTCTTTGTTCGTTCCTCCTTCAAAATAACCTTATCTATTCATATTGTGTCCATTTTAACACGTCCATGCAGTGAATCAAATGAAATCGTTCTAAAGAAACAAAAGGAGCCGGAAAAATACCCGGCTCCTTACATTAAATCCATGCACGAAGATTAACTTGCTTTATAAAATCCGCTTGTGACATTGGTTCGTTCGCGGCCTCTTCTTCCTCTTCCACTAATTCCAGTTCATCGCCATTCAGTAACTGACGAAACAACTTCTCATTATGTGTTGCAAGTGCATAGTCAATGAGGGCATCCCTCTCTATACGCTCAGCTTCCTGCCTCAAGATTTGTTCTTCTGGTTCAATATCACCCGAAGGAACAAAAAAGTTACGGTTAACCTGAGGAACACGAATCACATAGTCAAAAGCATTATCTGGGTTCCGGTCATAAGCAATAATATAACCGTAATCCCCTACAGGAAGATTCTGCTCAAAGGCGTCCGCGACGATGATAATCTTTTCCCCTAAATTCAGCATCGTCTACCTCCTGATCTGTTGTTGTCTGTATAGTCTACTAAAAAAAAGTAACGATGTCTATGGAAAGAATCCACCCTTTACATGCTGAAATGATAGACAAAAAATAGATAAGAAATAAAAAAGAACGCAAACCGGGACGAATCCTCAGTCTGCGTGCTTGTCATAGTTAGGGTGTTTCTAATAAAGTTCATTCTAATCATAATTAAGAGATTTGTCCATACCTTTATGATGAAAATTGTCGGTTCCTGCTATTTTTTTAGCGAGAAGCACGAACATAGGGATTATTTAGTTTTTCGAATCCAATTGTTGTCTTAGGTCCATGTCCCGGATACACCGTAACATCCTCATCGAATGTGTACAGTGTGTTCTCTATGGAATCGATCAGCTCACGCTCACTGCCACCAGGAAGATCGGTACGCCCTACACCTGAACGGAACAATACGTCACCTGCAAATAGATCTTTGCCGCATAATAAACTCACACTGCCGGGAGAATGTCCTGGGGTATGGAATACCTTAAACGTATGGCCAACCAAATTTAAATTTTGACCACCAGCAAGATCGTATTCTGCCGGCCCGGTGGTTAAGGGGCCAGTCACATCAGGCCAGCGTAGCGACCCGTTCCATTTGGCAGACTCCAGCCAATCTGCTTCGGCCGTATGCAAATAAACAGGGCAACCCTTCCATTTACGAATTTCCTCAACACCACCCATATGATCAAAGTGAGCATGAGTGAGGACAATCGCCTCAATCTCCAGATCCTCAATAGCCCGAACAAGTGGCTTTGGATTCATACCTGGATCAATAATAAAAGCTTTATTTGTGTCTTCTCCTTGTACCAAATAGGCATTGGTCTGTAATGGTCCAAGGCTAAAAGTTCGTATATTCAGCATTTAGAAACCGGAAATTAGTTCACGCAGTTCACTAATAATGACTGCCTGACTTTCCGTACCCTCCCCATAACGTCGTTTAATTTCCTTCCGCGTCTCTGCTAGATTATTCTGATAATCCGCATTTTCACGGTCAGGGTTCTCACTTTTGAACTGGATCATCGCTTCTTGCACATGAGCAGGACGCGGTCCCCATGTTCCAAGCACATGACCACCAGAATCAGCAAAAATAACAACCGGTATTGAACGCCCTCCCATAGTTAGGAACTGATCCATGACTTCGAGGTGGTTCTCCATAATCAGTACTTCAGTAGGGATACCCGTAATTTCCAGAGCTTGAAAGACGACAGGAATATTACGAACTACATCGCCACACCAGTCTGCTGCAAGAATAAGAACACGCAAATCATCACGATGGTTCAGACTTTCAAAGAAAGCTTTATCTTCCTCATTTGTCCATTCAAATCGGTTATACCAATCCCGAAAAGCCTCTTGGTTCTGAGTCATGTTCTGAACAAACTCTTCCGGTGGTAACCCTTTGCCGAATTTGTGCGATAAATTTGGAGCCATGTGAAGCACTTCCCTTCTATTCAGAATGTGTTCAATAGATATGTTGATTACATATAAACCAAATAGACCAGATACAAACAGATTTAGGATATATGTTCATCTTTACTTATGTAAGGTACTAGAATATTGACTGTGAATTTTCTACTGTGGAAAGTAAAGACATCCCGTTTACCATCATATCACGAACTTCTTATTTTCTTCCACCAAGGCAGGTGTCCAGCCGGGCGTCATTCGCATATGGTACAGAAAAAGGAGGTCGATGGTATGAATCATCATGCCCGTCCCGGACAGACAGCTCCCTTCTCCAAAGGACCTAAGTCACAACTGCCTTCTGCCCGTAAAATTCGTAGAGCCTGCAACAAGGAGTTGTACCGGACTGTAAAGCGGCTCAAAGTCTATATTGCACCAGACCTTATGAAACAAGGTGAAGACCTGTATTTCCGAAAAGTTATCGGTAACTTAATCTGGGTCACCGAACATCAAAATAATCGCAAAGCCCAATGTGACTGGTGGGACAAAGATGTACTCCCTGAACTTGCTGTATTATGGGATATCCCGGAGCCCAAGCTATCTGCTGCCTTCCGTGAATCCTATGGAGGATAGCTAAGAAACAAGGACAAGACAAGAAATACTGAACCCAAGTAAAAGGAATGTGACAAGCACACTCCACATCCAAGCCGGAAAATATTCTCTCCCTTTTATTGATTGAACATCTTCTTGCAAAGCTGGGCTAGTCGTTTCTCGTATAGGTAAAGCTTGAGCTCCAAACAAGACCAGAATCATCCAGAACACAGAATAACTGAAATCAAAGTCAATCACACCGTGCAACATCATGAGCAGGCCGGCAGGTAGAAGCTCGCGGGCGTGATACCACATCAGTCTTCCTATATAGAGGAAGAGACTCAGCATAAGCAAAAGGCCGACCACTCCCGTATCGACCCACATGTCGAGATACGCGCTATGTACTTCATTGCCAGCATAAGGGAAAGATTGTACGGTCCCAACAGCATGTTTCCATGCTTCCCCGCCATGCCCCAGCCAAGGGGAGCGCATGGCGAACCTGGCTGCATCCTGCCACATAACCTCCCGAGAGACCCAGGTCTCACCGGAGGTTATTCTTGCGGATGCAGTCAAGGCCACGAGCCATGCGCAGCTGGCAAGGCATGCAGCGCTAACTGCAGCGGCAGCGCCCTTAAGGCCGCGAGCAAGCAGCGTATGGAGTAGCAGCGCGCCAGCCAGCGCTGCCACCTCCCCCCCGGCCAGCAACAGCAGGCCGGGAAGTGTTGCCGGCGCAAGGCTAGCGCCGGCAAGGGCCCGGTGCGCAATGGCCGCCGCAAGAAGCGGCGCCGCACTTGCGCACAGCAGCGGCAGACGCTGGCCACGCCGCTGCAACAGAAGCATGGCAGCAGCGCACACGCATGCCGCGAGCCAAGCGCCGCGTGACTCGCTAAGAAGGAGCGCCGTCGCCGCCGGAAATAAAGCAAGGGACGAGAGAATAACTTGTTCTCGTCCACCTTTTTCATAGCGGCCAAAAGCGGAAGAGGCGACCGCCAGCCGCTCGAGCAGAAACAGCCCGATGAGCGCTCCGAATGCATTCGGATATTCAAGCACTCCTGATAATCGTGCTCCTGAGAAGCTAATAAGTGGATCGTCTGTACGCAGGATCGTGTAGGGCAATACAAACAAACCACATACGGCCGACAAACCGCTAATTACAAGGAACCAACCTACTACTTGAAAACTTGCACCGAGCCACCTTTTTCCGATTGGATTCGTTCCGATCAAAAGACACACTGCAGCATATCCACTAATCAGACCAAACCTGATGATGTTCTGAAATGTGCCTCCTATGCTGACAGGCTGTCCCGCTAACAATTGGAAAGCATAAAGAGCTGAAAGAAGTAGCGGGATTAGATACAAAAGAGCTTCTTCCTGAAACAGACGATGATACAAAAATAAACGTTTCTTTTTGAACCCCAGCTGAACGTACAGAAAAAGACAAAGCAGCGTAAAAAAGAAAAATGCTCCGATCTGGTAAACATCCTGTATAAAAAAGAGGCCCTGCTCCATAACACTCATCCCTAAGAACGAACCTAAAAAGACGCCCAATATAGAATAAATCCATCTTTCTCTTCCTTTTGATCGTTCCCTCACGTTTTGATGCATCATGACCTCTCTGCTCCCTTTTTTATCCCATTCCTATCCTTTCATTTATTATTCCCTAGAAAAAAAGAGGCCAACCCTTATTAAGGTTGACCTCTTTATCCAATTGTTATATTCAAATACTCAATTCTGTGACGTTTACGCCTCAGGAAGCAAATCACGACAAGCACGCTCCAGGTAGGGATCCACGTGTAAAAAGTCTCGATATTCCGTATATTCTTTCCACAGCGTATTCCGATCGCCCGCTTGTCCACGGACAGCTCGAATCAGAATGTTTTTTGGCGTATGCTCCAGATCAATAAATTCAAGTAATTGGGTTCGATATCCCATCATATCTAGCAATTTGGCACGGATGGAGTCTGTAGCAAGTGCAGCGAACCGCTCTTTCAGAATGCCGTGAGATAATAATGGATTCATGACGGCAGCTTCCATCTGGGCAAATAATTCATGCTGACAGCAAGGCACGGACAAAATAACCGAAGCCCCCCAGCGAACTGCTTTATCCAGTGCTGCATCAGTTGCAGTGTCACAAGCATGAAGAGTAACTACCATATCTACCTGATCCAGCTCATTATACTCAGCAATATCTCCTACCAAAAACTTCAGATTTTGATACCCGAGATTTTTGGCAATTTGACTGCAGTGTTCAATGACATCTGCCTTAAGATCAAGTCCAACTACCTGAATTTTACGCCTTTGCTTCACTGCTAAATAATGATAGAGAGCAAAAGTAAGATACGATTTCCCGCATCCAAAATCAACGATGGTGATCGGTCTCTCTTCTGGTAGACTTGGCAATACATCTTCGACCATCTCCAGAAAACGATTGATCTGTTTGAATTTATCATACTTACGCGCATGAACTTTCCCTTCTTCACTCATAATGCCAAGTTCAATGAGGAACGGAATAGGCTTGCCATCTTCGAGCACATATCTTTTCTTCCGATTATGTGAAAGGTCAATCTCCGATTTGGAAGGAGAACGGGTCAGGATGGAAACCTTATATTTTTTGCTGATCAAAACCTGGTAATCGGCTTCTGGTGTACAAATCATACCTTGCCGAAACGTTTCCTCAAACAAAGTAATGACCGCAGTAACCGCTTCCTCCGGTTCCATATTTTCATGAATCACCTTGTTGTTCTGATGGTAAGCAAACTGGTAGTGCAATTTATTTTTCAGTAACAGCGGCTTAATCTGCACTTTTGAATAAAGCTGCCCTTCTCGTTTACGCAGCTGACTCAGTGTGGCATTTATAAGCGCTTGCTCTTCAAATACGTCCGTTATTAATTTTCGTAAAGAATCCAAGATGGTACATCTCACTTTCTATATGTCATTATCTTAGTAACGATAACATATTAAAGATTTATGTTCAGTAGTTATTTTCCGTTTGGGTCAAGAACGGGAAAAACGCTCTTGCAAGTGATGAAGCCCCTCTTCGACCTCATGATGAGGCAGCCCTCCCTGTTCAAGTTTTGCATCGTCTTGTTCAAGCAAACGTAGGTAGAACTCGCGGGCTTCTTCCTTGTAATGTTCTTCTCGTTCCACTAAACGATACCAACTATTTTCTGCTTCCGCATATCTTCCAACTTCCTCACTGTATAACGCTAGCAGTCTTTCCGTTTTGTCAGGAAGTTCATAACCTTTCACTTTCACACACAATTGCTGGATCCGTTCTGGAGCTTGTAAAATATCTCGGTTTGCTCCATTAAGCATACTGTATAGATACAAATGCAGTGCCTTCATATAACGAATAAGAGATATATCTGTTAGTCCCTGATCCTCGTAGATTTCGCCTTCTTCTTCTAGAATACGTGCTACCTGCTGAACTTTATCCACTTCGACTCCGTTACCAATACGGAATAAATCAATAATATCTTCGGTAGGCAAAGAATTCAGCAGCTGAGAATTCAGGCGAAAATGACGCTTCATCCACTCATCCAGTTCCCATAAGGCCTCTATGTGCTTTTTTTTCTGTTTAAGGTCAAATGCTTTGCCAATCATGTCGGTCATTTCCTCCACCATACGGAGGAGATAATCTCTTCTGAACATATGGACTTCCTCTCCTTAGAAGTATATCCGTATTGTATGGTATTGATTTTACCTGTATTGACGTGAAAAAGCCAAACACAGCAAAAAAGCAGACAGGTCTTAAGGTTCACCCATCTGCTTATTATCTCTACTCTTATTTTACATTCTTGTCCATAAAATCAGAAATAATCTGTACCAGCGCATCAGGTGCCTCCACCATGCTCATATGGCCGGCTCCTTTAATCAGCGCCTGTGTTACTCCTTCACCTTCCACTGTAAAGGTTCTTTCTGGAGGAACAACGTTATCGGCTTCCCCAGCAACAAGTAGCAACGGAATAGCTGCTTTCTCTAGGACATGTCGGCGATCAGGTCGCTCACGCATAGCAATCGCTGTATTAGCTGCTCCCTGGGGAGCTGTCCGATATCCAATCTCCTGAATTTTGTCAACTGTGGAAGACATCGATTCACGGTGTTCCTCTGCAAACAAACCAGGAACGAGCGAATCCACAAAACTTTGAATTCCTTGCGACTGGATAACTGAGACGGCCTTCAATCTTTTTTCTTTCGCCTCTTCGCTGTCGGGATATGCAGTAGAATGAACTAAGCCCAAAGCATGTAATCGATCAGGATAACGCTCTGCGATAGAAAGAGCAATGTATCCGCCTAGTGAATGTCCTAATACACTCGCTTTGCCTATACCAAGTGCGTCTAAGACTCCAATCATATCATCTGCCATCTGATCTATGCTGTAACTGCTATTTGGAGCATCAGACTCACCATGTCCTCTTAAATCGGGAACAAGACAACGATAATTTTGGGCCAGCTTGGGCAGTATTTCTTCAAAATATGCCGAACTGCCGCAGAAACCATGCAATAGTAAGATCGTTTCTCCTTCTCCATGATCGTTATAAGCAATCTTCTGATTTCCAAGTTCGATTTTCTCCATCAGTTACGCCTTCTTTCTGTTTGCAGTATCGAAATACTAGATTGAAGTTATTTTATTCTATTAAGCTTTTTATGCTGTACTGAAACGAGCGTACTCATATATAGTACTTATCTCATGCTTACCTAGGTTAACGACACTCCTATTTTACCCCTTTAAGCTCTGCTTTAGCAGCATCTGCAATTTGAGAGGCCATATTCATCACTTGATAAAGCGACGTCATTTGCAAAATAGAATAAGGTTTTGGACCGTTCGCATTTACGATTGCCGCAATACTATAATCCCCTACTGGAGGAAGTTGTCCCTTTACTGAGCGCGCTGGAAACAGAGATGCAGTTCGGCATAGAAATGCACCTACTTCGGAGGAGGATCCTAGACAAGCATCAATTGCAATGATCACTTGGTCTTGTGGAATTCCAGCAAGATAAGTTACCAAATTTGTTGCGTCACATGGGTCTGTGAGCGTTCCAATGACCCGCGTAAATCCTCGTTCAAGCAAATAACTTCCGGTAAGCGGACCGAGTGCATCACCTGTTGAACGATCCGTTCCAATACATACGAAAGTGATCTCTTCTTCCTTATGTTGTGTATAAATCCCCTTAAAAAAAGCAATGAGCTCGGCCGGTGTCATCGCACTGGAAACGGAAGTTCCCCTTCTTGAAGATAGGGAAGCAAATTTAGACAAATCTCACACATCTCCTTTCCATGTCTTCTTTCTTGTCTTTCTATCCCGCTTCTTACATGATACAATACGAACAAACTTTACTGTATCTGAAAGGAATGGACGGAATATGGATTTATCTCAAAAAAATCAGCAAAATATTGAGTACATGATTGATGCCATTAAAGCAAAACTGAAAATGGCGAGTGCTTCCGCCCTGCAATCTTCTGCGTTCTCCGTGGAACAATATGATGATATTTATGATCTCTATGATGTTGTGAATTCGAAAACAAATCTCAGTATATCTGAAGTAGAAGCATTAGTATCTGAGCTTGGCCGTCTACGTAGAGTGTAAACATGTAGCACCTACACATTAAAAAAAGCCCTGAGCTTGGCAGATATGTTGACAGCTCCTTTAAGAGGAGATGTCAACGTCTGCGATAAGTTTTCAGGGCTTTTTTATATAGAAGGGTATGACACATTTCTATTTATGTGATTCCAATACAAAAGCTGCCTCTGCCTTACCTACTACGGTTCCGGCATCATTTCGGATCTCCTCCGGAAACTGCTCAGTAAGGCGCTGAATCGTCTCTGCATTATCGTAACCAATTTGAGTAAGGATTGATTTGACAATCAGTCCCCATTCTTCATCCGAGCCATCAAGTACTTTAAAACTAATACCTAATCTTTCTTTCCGTAGTGCGAAACAAAACACACCCTGAAATCCACCCTTAGCAACAATATTATGATCTTGAAGCAACACTGAATCCACTCGTCCTGTTCCGCCTACCATCTCCGGCGCCTCGTTCATTGCTGAAGTGATCACTTGCACTGCCTTGCGTGTTCCCTCATCCTCAATGAGATCTGGGCAAGCCAATTTTAGAAATGCCGTAGCCATTGTAGAAACAGGCAGTGCATACACTGGAAATCCACAGCCATCTACCCCTACAGCCATGTCACTCGGATCGATGTCACCTAAAACGGAAATGGTCTGTTTGATCTCTTGTTGAACGGGATGATCAGGTCTGGCGTAGGAATGAAGATCATATCCTTTTATCTTACTGTACGCGAGGACTCCCATATGCTTACCGGAACAATTGTGTAACAACCGTCTTTTATCGCCCTGTTCTCGAATGTATTCCGTGCGGCTCTCTTCATGTAGTGGAAAACTTGGCGCACATACGAGTCCCTCTTCATCCAGATCTATTTTTCCCTTCATCTGTTCGAGCGTATCCCTATGATAAGATTCCGACCTGTGAGAAGATACCATTAGCGCAATTTCTTCTTGACTAAAATCATACGCATCGGCAATACCAGCCCGAATTCCAGGAATCGCTTGAAGCGGTTTGGCAGCAGAACGAGTAAACGTTCTAAAATGGGGGTTACCAGCGGAATAAATGATTTGCCCTTCCTCATTTACAATGCATATATGCCCTCGGTGTGCACTTTCCAGTACGCCCGAACGAAATTCTTTTAATAAAAGTGTATCTGTCATGCTTGTTCTCTCCTTCTAAATAAGGGACCGACTTTCATTATATAGGGTACCCTAACATTCACCATAGTACAGTATAGTACAAAGAAGCCATTTTGACAGAGAAAATGGGTAAACTATTCATGAAAGTGTAATTTTACTACGTCATCGTACATAAGGAGCTATTCTAATTATGGTAAAAAACAAAAATCATTTCTTATTATGGTCCGGTGTTGGACTCGCTTCCATTTTTGCTGTTGTATTTTTTATCGTACTTCTATTTTCAGTCATAGGTATTGATCTCATTCAAGAGATTGATGTCAGCATTCAAGAGGTACTTTTCCCTACCGAAAATAGCTGGTATTACTCTCTTCTTCCACTCATGCGGGCGATTACTTCGTTTGGATCTTTTCAATACTCCTTAGTCTTTGCACTTGCATTCGCTTGTTATTACATTATCTATCGAAGCCGATACCTCGAAGGATACCTTGTCCTATTAAGTTTTGGAGGCATGTGGGGGATTAACTTTATTACAAAAATGATGCTTAGGCGAGATCGCCCTAACCTTGAATATCTTATGGAAGCAAGTGGATATAGTTTTCCGAGTGGACATGCCATGGTTGCATCCGGATTTTACGGGGTTCTCTTACTGCTTCTGATCTACCCTCTAAAACAAAGAAAAATAGACATTTTCTTCCCCTGCTCGTTAGGGATTTTATTTATTATTTCACTTGGATTTAGCCGTATTTATCTTGGTGTACATTATCCGTCAGATGTCCTTACTGGACTCATTGCTGGGGGAGTATGGGTTATTTGTATGTACCGAATCCTTCGGATTGAACTTTCGTAGCTCTTACTAACAGACCCAGTTAGTTCTTACCATCCTTGTTTCAATATTGGCAGGTAGCGTTTATATATCGAGTAAGCAAGGTACAAAAAACAAGCAAAGGAGGCGATTGTTATGTGGGCGATCATCTTAAGTATTGTAATGGCGATTCTCATTGGGCTCATAGGTGATGCTCTCGTTGGCCATAACATGCCAGGCGGTATTTTAGGATCAATGATAGCTGGATTTGTCGGAGCTTGGATCGGTTCGATGCTTTTCGGTGACTTCGGTCCCGTCATCGCTGATTTTGCCGTTGTCCCAGCCATCATCGGAACGGCCATCTTCGTTTTTCTTCTCGGACTTATTGGAAAACTGTTTAGAAAAGCAGCTTAACGGGTTAAGAAAAGAACAAGAAGTTATAACTTATAAAATTTAATTAAGAGGAGCGATTTATCATGAACCACAATGACACGGAATACAATAGATCTATTGCAGATTATAGGAATGAAGAAACAGGCGGCGGTAACAATTTCACAAAGGGACTGTTTATCGGAGGTTTGATCGGTGCAGCGGCAGCATTACTTTTTGCACCAAAACCTGGTCGTGAACTTCGTGGTGATTTGTCTTACCGTATGTCTGAAGTATCCGATAAAACGAAAGAAGTTGCTGTAGTCGTTGGTGATAAGGCTTCTGAGATCGCAAAAACGGTTTCTTCCAAAACATCCGATTTGGCTAAAACGGTCGGCGATAACACATCTACCGTAATGACAAGTGTAAAACACGCTACTTCTGATGTTGTAGATGAAGCGAAAAAAGCTTCTTCCAACGTAGCTGACGAAGCAAGAAAAGCTTCTAACGATGTGAGCGCTGAGGCGCAAATTGCTTCAAACAACATTTCAGAAGAAGCAAAAAGTGCTACTTCTCAAGTTGCTGCAACAACAGAAAAAGCAACAAATGAAGCAAATCGTGAACTGAACCGCAGTCAATCAAACTATTCTTCTACAAATAACAGATCTCTGTAATTAATCAGACGTAGCGTATAGCCAGCTGTATACAGCTGGCTATTTTTAATAATCTTTCACTTTTAGGATAGAAGGAGGAGCCTCTCATGAGTACAGTTAATATTAACCCTGAAAAGAATAACAATCAGAAGAAGGAAGTCATAAACGAACATCCTTTTGAACTGAGACATGAAGTCAAAAATCTAAATACGCAGCTTGAAGGTATCTATAAAGCGATGGAAAGTGTTGAGTTCAAAGATTTGCTGGAGAACTACAGCAGCACCAAAAGACGTTTAATGTCTAACTTCACCGCTGGTATTGCCCGTGGATTAGGCATGTCGCTCGGTACCATCGTCGTACTCGGTTTGTTAGGATGGTTACTCAGTCTAATGGTGGATATGAATCTTCCGGTCATTGGAAGTTACATTGCGGAGCTGCAAGGTTACATAGACCAAGCTAAATAAGGATCATCTATTTCCTTTACTCATCATGTCTCATTCTGTTTCATTCCATCACAAATAAAAAAGCCTGCATATTCCCTGACCGGGTAATAGATAGGCTTTTTTGTCTATTCTAAGATTTACTTTTTCTTTTGCTCACCATGGGATTTAATCTTCAGAATATCTCCTGTCCAGCCCTTCATATACATCCATCCATACATACCTACCATGCTAGCCAGTGTAGCTGTAATCACGACCGTAAATCCCCAAGGCGTCTTAATCCATGGCAAATTTTCAAAGTTCATCCCCCATATGGCCCCTACAGCTGTCGCAGGAGTAAATACAGCAGTTACTATCGTCAGCGTCTTCATGATATCATTGCCTCGAATCGAAGAAGTCGCATTATCAATGGAGATGAGGGTATCAATCTCCTTCTCATAGTGAGTAAATAAACTATCCATACGCCTCATTCGGTAATACAGCTGCTTATACGTTCTTCTTTCTTCTAGATCATGATCGTAAAAGGCCTCATTCGCTGCATGCATTAGTTCCTGAAATGCAATAAACTGATTGCTCCAGAACAGGAGTTCAAAACGTGCGTTCAGAATTCTGTCCATTAAAGTTCGTGCGTTTCGCTCTTCCATACTACGCTCCAATTTGCGTAGGTTCACTTCAAACTCATCCATTCCAATATGAAAATAGTGCAGCAATGTTCGTGCCAGAACGAACAATCCAGACACCGCGTCTTCTGCCTCAGATAAGATCGTTAACCTTTCTTTCGCATAAAGCATTTGCCTTGTTCCTGAATCTATATTTAGCGTAACTAGTGTTTGTGGATCCACATAAAAATAAAACTGATTCACATGCTGTTCATCACCGATGTTCGTTTTAATCGTGTAAAGAATTGACCCGAATAAAACCTGCTTCCCTCCTGCTACAGTACGTGCTGAAATATAGTTCGTCTCTAGTTCAGGAAGTTTGTCTAGCCATTCTGAAGCCTCAGGTAGGAGCTCTCTGAGCTTCCTCAATTCGCCGCATTCAAAGTCCGTTACCGTGTAATCTCTCCACTGAAAGTGCTCAAAGGTCATCATTTGCTGATCCTTTTGTCCTTGTTCTTCCAAAAGTATCCCTCCTTTATCACTTCGCATCAAAAGAAGCATGCCAGCATTCCGAATGAAATGCTGGCATGCTTCTGGCATTACTTAAGCATATTTTATTAAAAAGAGGAAGATTGCGACATAATTTGTTTTAGTTTCTCTGTAGCTCTTTTCTGAATACGAGAAACACTCATCTGGGAAACCCCGAGCTTCTGAGCAATGGCTCTCTGCGACTGTCCATCCTGGAATGCAAGCAGAAGAACCTTCTGTTCCTGTTCTTTCAGTTGGTTCATCGCTTGCTGAAGGTCCATTCGTTTCTCTACAGCATCGTAATCATTCACATCAGAGCTGATCAGTTCACCGAGGGTGGCTGTGCTCTCATCTTGCGATAAAGGAGAATCCAGAGAAACATAATGGTATGATTCGCGCCCTGCAAGTACCTCGACCGTTTCTTCAACAGTAAGATCGAGATAACTTGCGATTTCTTTAACATCTGGTGAACGTTCAAGCTTCACCGTCAAATCATCGATGGCATGCTGGACCAGCGCACCTTTTTCTTTAATCCGACGAGGCACTTGTATGTACCAAGATTTATCGCGCAAATAATTTTTCATATGACCAATCATACTTTTCATTGCATAAGGCTCGAAAGGGATCCCCAAGGTTATGTCATATTGACTGAGTAACCTAACGAGAGCCATTTGACCAGTTTGGTACAAATCTTCATATAAATCCGGCCTATTTCGGGATATTTTCCCGGCAGCCATTTTGACCATAGGCTCGTATTTCTTAATAAGAACGGTAGCAATTTCATTATCTTTGGTCTGTTGATATTCCCAAATCAAACCTACTGCTTCGTCCATAGACTCTTGGGGAGTCGAGCGTTCAGTCATACCGCTTCCTCGCTTTTAGAGAGGCGTTTGGTCAGTACAACCTCAGTTCCTTTTCCAGATTCGCTAGTTACACTTACGTCATCCATAAGCGCCTGCATCAGGTAAAACCCTAGCCCGCCAATTTGAACATCATTCAAATCTTTATCATGTAACGTAGCAACGCCTTCTCTTTGCTCAACACGTTCAAAGCTCTCCCCTTCGTCTTTGACCGTGATAGCAAGTTCCGAATCGTCAAAATTAAAAATAACTTCTACAACTCCATTTTCCTCGCCGTAAGCATAAAGTACAGAGTTATTACAAGCTTCAGAGACTGCAACCTTCATGTCCTCAATCTCTTCATAAGAAAAACCCATTTTTGATGCAATTCCATACAAATTGAGTCTTACAATATCAACAAAGTCGGCTGTAGCCGGCAAATTCAGTTTTACACTTTGTGATTCTGCTTTCATTTTACCTTCGTTCCTTTCCTATTGGGAATTCTCTTGAGGGACAAAGAATTTCGAAATCCCTGTCATATCAAACAGTTTTTGAATGTTTGCAGGCACTTCTTCAACGATAAAGGTCGCTTTCTGACCGTGTCTTACTTTTAAAATAGATAGCAAGATACCAATTCCAGTACTATCAATGTATTTCAGATCTTTCAGATTCACGATTAAGTTTTGTTCTGTATCCCCCACTAAAGGTTCCATCGTGTTACGAAAATCCGGTGCTACTGAGAGGTCAAGCTCTCCACTCAAATAAACCTTGTTTGAACCCGCAACCGATTCTGTCCTTGCATTAAATTTCTCATTTTTGTTTGTATTCATTAGACATCTCTCTCCCGATAAAAATGTTATCTATACTAATTAACCCTAGCTATAAGATATGAAACACATTTCGATATTCCATATATTATCATTTATGTTATGGAAGTCGTCCTGGAAGTATGGTGGGTAAGGTAAGTCTGCCGAATCTCACTAATCTTTTGTTTCACATTGGCCATTTTCACAGGCTTACTGATATAGTCCGTCATTCCTGATTCGATACAGCGATCTCTTATTCCATCCATTACATTTGCTGTCATCGCTATAATAGCGGGCTGTGGCCTGCTACCAAGTTCAGAGCGAATACGCCTTGTACATTCTAGTCCATCCATAATAGGCATCTGTAGATCCATAAAGATGAGGTCATACGAATAGTTCAAAGCCATCTCCAGCGCCTGCTTACCATCCTCTGCAATATCAGAGTTTAAACCTAATTTCTTCAGCATGCTTACCATCAGTTTCTGATTCACTGGATGATCATCAACTACGAGGATCGTTGCATGTGAATCCCCCTGCTCATCTGGACGTTCTGCGAAAATAGGAAGTTCCTCGTCTTCTATCATTTGATGATAAGGAAGCATTTTAACCGTAAATACAAAGGTAGCTCCTCGCTCTTCTGTTGTATCTACTTTAATCGATCCTCCCATCATCTCCACGAGATTTTTACAGATGGCAAGACCAAGTCCTGTACCTCCATACTTTCGTGTCATAGACGAATCAAGCTGTGAAAATGGCTGGAACAAATGGCTGGCTTTTTCTGGAGCTATTCCAATCCCCGTATCCTTAATAGTGAACTCAAGTACATGGTGACACTGCTCCGTCTGTTTTAGAGAAGCCATAAGGTACACCCCACCATATTCTGTGAATTTGAGAGAATTTGCAATCAAATTCGTAAGAATTTGTCGTAACCTTGAACTGTCTCCGTAAAGAACGTTCGGTATGGCTTCCTCTATAAAGTAGACAAGTTCAAGTTTCTTTTTGGAAGCCTCCATCTGAAACAAACTGAAGATTTCTTGAATACAAGAAGATAACTCAAAAGGTTGCTGCTCGAGTTCCATCTTTCCAGATTCCATTTTGGTAAAGTCCAAAATATCATTTATGATAATTACCAAAGCATCCGCACTGCTGCGAATAATTTGTGTATATTCTTTTTGCTCATCCTGAAGCTCGGTTTCCATTAATAAATCAATCATTCCGATAACACCATTCATCGGTGTTCTGATTTCATGGCTCATCATAGCCAAAAACTCTGTTTTGGCTTGAACTGCAATTTCCGCCGCTTCCTTTGCCTGAACCAATTCTTGATTTATCCGTTCCAGCTCCATCGTTTTTTGCTGCAACAGCATGGATTGGATCTTGAGACGCTTATTGGACAAATACATATCCACAAAACCCTCAATTTTGGATTTCAAAATTTGCGGAATAAAAGGTTTAACCATGTAATCAATTGCACCTGCGGAGTAACCAGCAAAAAGATGCTCTGCTTCTTTACTATTAGCAGAAATAAAAATAATAGGGATATCCTTTGTTTTATCTCTAGCCTTGATTAATTTGGCTGTCTCTATTCCATCTAGACCCGGCATCTGAACATCAAGAACAATGACTGCAAAATCATACTTTAGCAGACATCTAAGCGCTTCTTCCCCTGAAGTCGCTTTAACGAGAACATATTGCTCACTTTCGAGGACTGCTTCAAGAGCTAACAGGTTCTCGGGACGGTCATCGACAAGTAAAATATGAATCGGCTCTTTAATCCCCATAGCCATGGTCCCCCCCTACTACTTTAACTTACGATATATTTTTTCAAACCGGTCCATCGGCTCATAATCATCACTGTAACCTGAAAAATGAATGGATTCTTTCGAGCCGAGTACCAGTACTCCAAGACGACTTAAACTTTCATGAAATAACCCGTGAACATGATGCCTTAAATCATCATTGAAATAAATCATAACGTTTCTACAGAATATAACGTTAAATTCATTAAAAGAACGATCCGTTGCAAGATTATGCTCAGCAAAAATAATGTTTTTTCGTAAAAAAGGATGAAACATTACCGAGTTATAACGAGCTGTATAATACTCCGAGAAAGCACGGGATCCCCCTGCCTCCATATAATTTTTGGTGTATAGTTTCATCTTCTCAATTCCGTACACACCTTCCTTCGCTTGCTGAAGAGAACGTTCGTTCATGTCCGTAGCATAAATTCGTGACTTTTCGTAGAGTCCTTCTTCATGCAGTAAAATAGCCATCGAATAAACTTCCTCTCCAGTAGAGCAACCGGCGTGCCAAATCCGTATATAGGGGTACGTCCTAAGGAGCGGGACTACCTTTTCACGAAACACCTTGAACAAGCTGGGATCACGAAACATTTCGGTCACTGGGATAGATAAGCTTTGCACCAATTTTTTGAATGCAGCTCGTTCATGCAGCACCTTATGCTGAAGCTCTGAAATAGAACCCACACGTTCTGTATCTACATGATGCAAAATTCTTCTTCTCAGAGAAGGCATAGCATAGTTTCGAAAATCATAACCGTACAAACGATGAATTCCTTCCAGGAGCAAATCAATTTCAATTTGTTCCCGCTCTTCCTGAACAGGTTTCTCTTCTACAGATTCTCCTGTATTTGTCGATTCCCCAGATGTCATAAATTGTTCCACTTCCTTACTATATACTTCCGAATTCCATATTCTTAAAATACGGGTTCTAATTCATATACCCAATATCGCCTCTTACGAATACAACCAAACCCGCATTAGAGATAATAACTGATCCGTTTGAATTGGCTTTTTCACATAATCTGATGCCCCCGCCTCAATACACTTGCTGCGGTCGTCTTTCATCGCTTTAGCCGTAAGAGCTATAATTGGCAGTTTCTCGAAATCAGGAATTTGTCTGATCCGTGTCATCGCCTCATAACCGTCCATCTCCGGCATCATCATATCCATCAAAACAAGATCATAATTACGATCTTTTTCAAGCAGTTCTAACGCTTCTCTACCATTCTCGGCAAAGGTCACATCCATACGATAACCTTCTAGTACACTAGACAAAGCAAACACGTTTCGAATGTCATCATCCACTAATAAAATTCGTTTACCCTCAAAAAGAGTTTCCTTGTTATATAGTTTCTGCAAAATCTTTCTCTTATCTTCTGGTAAGTTCGCTTCAACCCGATGCAAAAATAAGGTCGTCTCATCCAGCAAACGTTCCGGCGATTTTACATCTTTAATAATGATCGATTCAGCATACTTCCGAAGCTCGAGCTCCTCTTTACTATCAAGTTCCTTACCTGTGTAAATAATGATAGGTAGATCATTCAACTGCGCATCGTCTCGAACCTGATCGAGCAGTTCAAAACCCGTAATATCAGTTAACATCAGATCGAGTACCATACAGTCGTATCTAACTTTGCGTAATTCTTCAAGTGCTTCTTTCCCTGTAGAAACAGCTGTAATTGCTACATCATCATGGTCAATAAGTTCAATAATGGCGTTACGCTGAATCTCATCATCTTCTACGATGAGCAGCCGTTTAAGAGATTTATCAATATAAGATTCAATATGAGCGAATGCCTGATCAAGTGATTCACGTGAAGATGGTTTTTTCAGATAGGCTATCGCCCCCATCATGAGTCCCTGTTTGATTTCATCCATGACAGAGATAACATGTACCGGGATGTGACGCGTCGATAAGTTCGCCTTGAGCTCATTCAGTACGCCCCAACCATCCATAACAGGAAGCTGGATATCGAGGATAATCGCATCCGGTAAATATCGCTTCGCCATTTCCAGCCCAATATCTCCTTGCAGAGCTACAAGAGCCTTGAATTCGCGCTGGCGTGTCATATCTAGAAGTATATTAGCGAACTTCGGATCATCTTCAATAATGAGCATAACCCGGTCTCCGTCCTGAATGTCTTCTCTGTCATCTTTAATGTTATTAACAACAGCTACTGAGGAGGAAGATAGCACTTCCGGCATGGAGGAAACAGGGGTCGGTCTATTATAGACTGCTCTTTCTTCCTTTATAAAGCCCTCGTGTGCTGCTGCAGATTCTTTATAATCATTTGAAGTTGCATTCAGTTTGACCGCATGTTCCTTAACCAGCGGCAAGTAGAGAGTAAAGGTACTTCCTTCTCCTTCTACCGAGGTAAGTTTAATTTCCCCGCCGAGCAGTTTGGATATTTCACGGCTGATCGAAAGTCCAAGTCCCGTACCGCCGTATTTTCTGCTGGTGGTTCCATCCACTTGCTGGAACGCTTCAAAGACTAAATCAATCTTGTCTGGAGCAATTCCAATCCCTGTGTCCTTAACAGCAATCGCAATGAAAGGTACATCCACATCAAAATATGCTGGAAGCTCAGATTTCTCTGCTTGCTTCATGCTGACAGTAATGGCCCCCTCCGATGTAAATTTCAGGGCATTCGATAATAGATTACGCACGACCTGTTTTACACGGTGTCCGTCTGATATAAAGGATTCTGGTAGCTTCTTATCGATCTCAAAATTAAGCTTCAAATCTTTACTGAGCGCAACAGGAGCAAAGTTTTGTTCTACGAAGCTCTGTAATTCCGAGATATTTACCTTCTCATGATTAACTTCCATTTTGCCGGATTCTACTTTGGACAAGTCTAGTATTTCATCAATCATTTTCAAAAGATCCGCACCTGACATATAAATGGTTTGTGCATACTCTTTCTGTTTTTTCGTTAGGTTCCCATCTTTATTTTCTGTCAAAAGCTGAGACAGAATAAGCAAGCTGTTGAGCGGAGTTCTCAGCTCATGGGACATATTAGCCAAAAATTCCGATTTGTATTTCGACGTAATGGACAGCTGCATCGCTTGCTGCTCCAGTTGACGTTTCGTTTGTTCAATCTGTTCGTTTTTCTCTTCTACCTGCTGCACTTGTTCTTCCAAAGCTCTAGTCTTACCAAGCAGCTCTGTATTAAAATGTTCCAATTCTTCCTGTTGACGCTGCAATAGTTCTTCCGAACGTTTCAGTTCCTCTGCCTGTTCACCCAGGCTTTCATTAGAACGTCTAAGTTCTTCTTGCTGGGTCTGCAGTTCTTCCGATTGCATCTGAAGTTCTTCCGTTAGAGCTTGAGATTCACGCAGCAGCTCTTCTACACGCATACGGCGGTTAATATTGTTAATAATAACGCCAATGTTATTTACTAGCTGTTCAAATAGCTGCTTTTGGAGAAAACTTAATGGTTCAAAGGAAGCAACCTCAACGACACCCACCACTTCATCTTCAAATAAGATAGGCCGGATCAAAATGCTGGTAGGCGTTGCAGAGCCAAGACCAGAACCAATTTTTAAATATCCATCTGGAGCTTCGCTGAGCTCAATTACCTTTTTGTCCAGCGCACTTTGACCAATGAGCCCTTCTCCAATCTTAAAGGTGTCTTTATAATCAGCTTCTCCTCCATCAAACGCATAGGCTCCATAACGTTTTAATTCCTCTGGATGTTTGTTTTCATCATGGAGATACACGGCACCATAATTCACACCAATGATAGGTGCGAATTCACTTATAAACAACTGGGAGACTTGCTCTGTTGAGCCTACACCCCGTAACAAGTCAGTAATGCGAGCCATGTTACCATTTAGCCAGCTTTGATCCTCTTGGGCCTTCGTGTATTCTTGCTCCATCAGTTGTTTCTGTTCAAGGTCCTCCGCCATATCTTTAAATACATGGGCAATCTGACCAATTTCATCCTTGGATTTTATTTTTATTCTACGAATAGTTCGGAATTTCCCTTTGCCAAAACTTTGAATCATCATAGACACCGTATTTAGCCCATTTGTAATACTTGGCAGAACCCATAAAATAATCGCAAGAGCAATGAGCAATCCAGCCACCAAAAAGCCAGTAAGCCATTGTACGGTATTATTCATTTCAGCTTTCGCATCTACAATTTCCTGATCAATCTGCAAATCCTGAAAAGAATTCAATTCGGATAAGGCATCCAGCGTATTTTGTTGCGCTTCGATCCCTGTGTTATTTCGATAACGGTTTGCTTCTGCACTTTCTCCTGATTCAAGGAGCTGCATAACACGGGTAGTGTAATCTTCAAAATCTTGAAGGTTCTCATCGACCTTTTCTACAAGGCGGTGCTCCTCTGGAGAATTAGCCCGATCTGTTATTTTACTCAAATAGTCAGTCATGCTGGCCTTCTTCTCATTAATTCTAGTACCAGCAGACTGCACGTTATTTAAATCTGAATTTAACATTGCTGTCGCAATGTAGAAAGCAACATCATTCACCTCGGCACGGACACCAGAAGTAAATCTTGTCTTCATGTATCGATCATTATACATTTTATCGATTTCATTCTTCATATTGTTGGTGGCATTAAAACTTAACATCGTAAGGACGATTAAGACAGCCATCATTGCACTGAAGCCAACCAGCAATCGAGTGCGTATTTTCATCCGGTCATTCTCCTTTTAGTGAGATCCATACTAAACATATATCATCCTCATGTTCCTTAGGAACGTCATCATCGAAGAACATCTGACGCATTTCCTGTTCGTCTAAACAATGGTTCTTGCTCAAACGTTCTTTCAAAAAGGAAAGTTGGTCTTCTCCCTCACCTTCCACGGCTTCTAGTAATCCGTCCGTGTACAGGGTAATGTGACTATCCCCTTTATAATAAACAGTGTGAGTCTCTGCCTCCATCGAATCGAACAATCCCACAGGATGTGTGACACGATCGAGTGAAATAACTTCGCCATCCTCTTCGAAAAGAAGTGCTGGAGGATGCCCCGCGTTTACATAGTCAATGCGTTTCTCATTCGTATCAATAACGAGATAAACGGCAGTAAAATAATACATAACCAGCTGATCATCAAGGTAAAGCTGATTGAATCTACGGTTTAGCTCCTTAATGACCCGATCGGGTTCTACATAGGTTGTCACCGTGTCTTTTAATACGGAAGCAATAAACATGCAGAAGAGAGATGAGGAGATTCCATGCCCCATCATATCCAGCAAAATGACACCGTATCTCCCTTTACCAAGCGGGTACCAAGCATATAAATCTCCTGCCAGCTCGGCAGACGGCTGATAGAGGGCGCTCACCTTAAATTTCGAATCTTCAATTGCTGGACTGAGCACGGCATTCTGTACTAGTCCGGCAAGCTTGAGTTCGTCTTGAATTCGCTGATCTCGTTCTTTACGCCAGTCTTTTTCCTGTTTCAGTCTAAGTGCAAGCCGAATTCGAGCCATCAGCTCCACTTTATTAATCGGTTTCGTAACATAATCCATCGCACCTACATCAAGTGCTTCAGCAAGCTTCTTAGAATCACCCACGGCCGTAACCATAATGATAGGGATATCTTTAAGGTGGGGGAATGTTTGAACGATCCCACATGCTTCAATCCCATCCATTTCAGGCATCATCATATCCAGCAAAATAAGATCAATATTCGGAGCCTCTGCTGAATCTGATGGAATATCTTTGTTTTCTCCACGAACTTGAACACCTAATATATCAAACATCTCAAATGCAGATTTAGCAGCAATAATATCTTTATAATTTTCTTTCTTCAAAATCTCACGAATAATAATGACATTGGTTGGATTGTCGTCGACGATAAGTATTCTCATAACCCTCTCCTTCTACTAACAACGATTATACAATGAACTTTTTTTCTGTAACAGAAGTAAAATATAGTATTCACAATTGTATATACTATTCTCTCAACTATAGCAAACTTTAAAGAGATTTGATATTTAGAGAAGTGAAGTGAATCAACTACCAAAGGACATATAATTACAACGCACAGAAAGGAATGGGAAAAACATTCCCATTCCTTACCATTTTTTATTCTATTTCCTTATAGGTTCTTGTTACTCTCCACGTTGAGCGATAACAAGAACCTTTCCTTTATCAAGCTCTTTCTCATAAAAATCAGCTTCCGCTTCTGTAAATCCAACAGAGACAATTTTCGCACGAAGCTCATCCCCACGTGAACGGAACAGATTAGCAACGGAATCAAATACACCTTCTTCTTTTAGCCCAATTTCCTTGGCATGTGCTTTATCTGCAATACGATCTGTACGGTCTTCACTATGTGCCAGAACAAAGATATCTTTGGCTAGGTAGTCTGCTTCCCGAAGCTCTTTTACCGTTTCTACTGCTTGAATCCCGTTTTCAACGACTTTTGCATAAGCTTTCGAATTTGTTGTACTCATGACATCCACGCTCCTTAGGAATATCTAATTTTCTAGCAATTATCTACTATATAACCAGTTCGACTTTCTTTGAATCATCTTTTTTCTACATTTTTCAAAAAGAAGCTTCATCGAAAAATTCTACCTGTTTTAGACTCTGATCCTCATTTAAGTATACTTTAACGGCCTGATGACCTTTCTTGTAAACATCCCCGTCCTCAGCTACATAGTCAGGTTTTCCAAGTGTTTGTTTAATACTACTCGGGGTCAGTTCCATGTACACATCATTTACCTTTAAATAAGGCGCATCTTTTTTCACCTGAATATAGGAAACCAATCCGTCTGTTATTCCAACTACTACGTCATCGTAAACATACTCTTTACTCCCAAGCAGCCAATCTTCCCTCGTCTGCTGAGGAACTCCTTTTTTGTTCAATAAATCCGACTTGGTATCTTGTAAAGAAATATCGTTTACTGTTGTAAACTCGTCTTGTTGTGATGCGGAAGGTATTTGAGCTGGTTCCGACTTCTTTACCGCCAACTCTACTGATTGATTTCCTTGCCAAAGTGCGGCAGGTTCAGCCATGGGTTGAACGGAAAAGGGAGATGTCAAAGCCAGCATGAGCAGCATCATTTCTACCATAATCTCTCACCCTTTCTTCTTCTCCTTATGCTGTACCATCCTGCCGCACGTCTAGCCCCTATAGGGATATTACGTATTTAACGTATGGCAAGATTTTCTGCATGGTAATTATTAACCAGCTATTTATCTTCTAATCTTGTTCCAAGTATCTGCAGCGATATCTACATAATTAAGCCATTTTTTGCTTGAAGAGGTTTCATGATGTGCAAGATTAGGAGTTACAATACCAGCAGAGGTGCCACCGACAGCAGGCAAAGCTTTAACTTCCGATGCCTTTCTCTCCATATCCCGACTGCTTCTTACCACATTTCCAGGCTCTTTCTTATGTTGAAACTTATTTATTACCGTGCTTGAAACTTGTTTAGCAGCCGCAGTGACTTCGGTCAATACATCACCTAAATTTTTAACCGATGTCATAACTGGATCAATTTGCTTCATTTTATGCTCTACGTCTGCCGTAATATCGTTAGCATGACGAACCGTTTGTTTTACTTCATACCCTAGTTCATCGATCGTACCCTGAACCTCTTTAAGTGTTTTAGATACATTATCTAGCGACTCCTGTGCAGTCTTTAGTGTCTTAATTAGAAAAAAGACAAGTACGGCAAAAGCAATTGCAATAATAGCAACACTTATTTCCCACAACATATAAACAACCTCGCTTTCATTTCTCCTAAGTAGTGTTTGTTATTCGTTGATTACCCGCCGGTTACATACTCGAAACAAGTGATCTAGCTCGTGAAAAAAGTTTGCTATTTCCTTTTATTTAAATATGCAAATCATAAGTAGAAGCGAAATTTCGGGACACCTCCTAAACCCCACTTTCCAGTTATTGTGTTCTGTTTCACTCCAAGTTCACTCGGTTAATGACAACTACGAAACGAGAAGACAGTGTTTATGGCCGCTGGAATTGTCCTATTCATACATACGTCAAACTGGAGAGTTCCCATGGTCGTAACCATTTTCTTCGCGTAATACAAATACAAAGGAATGATATTCATGCTGAAATGGACTCTTATTTTTCTAATTGTCGCTGTTGTTGCTGGGATCTTTGGATTCTTCGGCATCGTAGAAGCAGCTGCTTCTATTGCCAAAGTACTCTTCTTTATCTTCTTGGTACTCTTCGTTATTTCTCTCGTTATGGGTCGTACACGAACCTGACGCTAGGTATTACATTGTAAAAAGGTATAAAAAAAGCTGCTGGCCTCTGCTAGCAGCTTTTTTATGTGGAATAAATATAGAAAACATGTAAAATGGAAAAATAATGAACGAATTGTTATTTTCTGTGATTCAACTGATGCTAGGAATGGTTATTGTTATCTCAGAACAAACAACTACATATATCCTTGGGAGGAAAACAAATGAAAAAATTGATTACGATTACAGCCGCTCTCGCCCTTACCGCATCTTTCGCAGGAGCAGCAAACGCAGCAACAGAAACAACAGTAACACCAGCAGCTACAATCACTCCTGCATCCGTTTCCACAACGGTGGCTGGCGATACCAGTACTACAGTAACAACTGATGTATATGGTCCGGTGCTTGTCGAGCCAGGTGATGGGATCGACCTTCCACTTCTACCTCTTGAGATTACAAAAAAAACCTATTTTTACGATAAGCCAAATGGAAAACGCACGGGTGCACTCAGTTCTCAATTTGTTTCCGTTACTGGGAACGAGATCCTCAACCAAATGACAGGTGATACTTGGGTAGAAATTTACACAAGGAAAGGGATCGGT
>NZ_JAGXCY010000042.1 GCF_018310695.1 Paenibacillus sp. Marseille-Q4541
TTATTAAGAAACCTCAGTTATCCCTCTCTACAACGGCACTTAATATCTCTTCTGTTTTAATCTTAAGTAATTTTTCCAAGAACCTTGTCGTTCCTAAAACTATTTGAATGTCTTCCTCTGTTTGAACGTTTTCCATTTTCTTTTTTTGAATCAGTTCATTTATAACTTCTTTGAAAGCATTTGTTTTTATAAGCCATTCTCCAACTAGTTCCTTAGTTGCGTCTCTCTCGTATTCGTTTTTGACAGCAAATAAGCTTTTCGTTTTTGTTTCTCTCAGTATTATTGAACTAAATTCAGAATTCATACGAATGCGAAAATAATTCTTTTGACTGTCATAATATTTTTCTTCCCTTAGCAAAAAATACTCTATCCCTAAAATTATTTCGTAATAAGGGTCTATCTCTGTAGGATAATGAAGCTTTTTTACGTCAAGATTTTTCACAAAGTCTAAATAGGTTTCCAATCCATAATGAGTATTAATTATTTTTGCATCCATTACATTCATGATTTCACTCCCTTTTCACCATCCGGAAATTGTTATGATATCGGATACATTTACCGAATTCACACAAATTAGCCTAGTTGCTTTTTTACACTGCATGTCCACCAAACTCGTTCCGAAGGATAGCTATGACTTTACCGGTAAAGGTATCCCTATCTAAAGACCGGTACCGCATAAAAAGAGACATGGCGATGACTTGAGTAGTACTTTGTTCTTTTTTCAGAACTTGCACGAGTAATGATTTGTGCTACTCTCAGTTTACTGGTGATACGTTAGTATAATAAGTATATTCCAATATTGAAAGTTCACACTTTAATTTCACCTAGTAACAAAAAAGGAATATAGTATCAAATTGTATACTATTAAAACCTAAAGGAATAAGTCCTTGATAGTAGGATCCTGCGGACCAACAAACTAAGTAAGGAAATTATGTTGCATTTGATCAATAGCGAAAAAACAAGTGCCATCTTCATTTTTTTATTCCAACGTCTAGAATTTACAAATTTTAAAAGCGCAGATTTTTAGATTTATTTTAACTGTTCTCTCAAAGATTGTGGCTATTGCGCACGATTTAGGTAGTTGAAAAGGCGTACATCTGATAACAGATTAGTACGCTTTTTCCATCTCATTTTTAATGTCAAATCGGGAGTTGAACTGGAGTAAACGCCCTATTTAGTTAAATAGAACTAAAAATAAAAAAAAAGTATATTAATTTCTTCAATGGGTATTATAAGAGTTATATGAATTTATAATAGGAGGTTTTACTTGTGAAAGCAGTTACTTTTCAAGGTTCCAAGGATATGCAGGTGAAAGAAGTTCCAGATGCGAAGCTTCAACAAAAAGACGATATTGTTGTGCGCATTACATCAACAGCGATATGTGGGTCTGATTTACATATTTATCAAGGTGCCTTGCCAGCTGAAAAAGATTATGTAGTTGGCCACGAGCCCATGGGTATTGTAGAAGAGGTCGGACCAGAGGTAACAAAAGTGAAAAAAGGGGATAGAGTGGTCATCCCATTTAACATTTCATGTGGAAGCTGTTACTATTGCCAGCATGATTTGGAGAGCCAATGTGATAATTCTAACCCAAATCCAGAAGTTGATACAGGCGGATATTTTGGATTTACGGAGCGTTACGGGAATCATCCGGGTGGACAGGCTGAATATTTGCGTGTTCCCTATGGAAATTTTATGCCTTTCGTGATTCCTGAATCTGTTGAACTTGAAGATGAAGCATTACTGTTTATGTCTGATGTACTGCCAACTGCTTATTGGAGCATTGAAAGTGCAGGAGTGAAAAAAGGGGATACAGTTGCCGTGCTCGGCTGTGGACCCATTGGTTTGATGGCGCAAAAGTTTGCCTGGATGAAAGGCGCAAAAAGAGTCATTGCCGTCGATAATCTTCCCTATAGGCTTGAACGTGCCAAAAAAATGAACAATGTTGAGATTTTTAATTTTGATGAATTTGATGATATGATTTCTATGGGTTCCCATATTAAAGAAATTACAAGTGGCGGTGTAGATGCCGTCATTGATTGCGTAGGGATGGATGGGAAAAAAACACCAATCGAAGCTGTCGAACAAAAGATGAAGCTTATTGGCGGAACCATCAGCCCGATCGAAATCGGTATGAGTGCTGTGAGAAAATTTGGAACGCTGCAGCTGACGGGGGTCTACGGCTCTAAATATAACCAGTTCCCTTTAGGAAACATATTTGAAAGAAATGTAAAAATAAAAATGGGTCAGGCACCAGTCATCCATTACATGCCAATGCTCTTTAAAATGATTACGGAAGGAGAACTGGATCCAACAGAAATCGTCTCTCATAAATTGCGTCTAGACCAGGCGAGTGAAGCCTATCAAATCTTTAATGATCACGAAGATGGGTGTGTCAAAGTTGTTCTCAAACCCTGACCTTCCCAAAAAGTTATAACCATGTTTTTAACAATGAAGAACATTAAAAGCCCCGTTGGTAAAAGTGTAATTTTACGAACGGGGCTTTTTTATGCAAAAACAGCTATTTTAACTTTCGTTTAAGTCTAAAATCATTTTACGGATTCTCTAATTAGGGAATCGATTTTTTTAATTAGGGGTACAGCCAACATTTCGCATAAAACATACGTTAAGCACATTTCGACATAGAAAAAACTCATTTTCTATACGCTAAGCCCATCAAGAATGTAATGAAACTTATTTTCGACCTATTAACTGAACATAGATAAGTGAATGAGTTATTGAACATCAACAAATGAGGAAAATCCTCATAAACCCTTTTGTTAGAAGGTGTTAAGGAACTCAAGGTTATCTGAACAAATTCCTTAGCGTATGTTTTTCGCTTTTCGTTGGTAGGACCCCAATTACGGCGAATAAATGGTGTCAAAACTCAACAGGCTTGAATTCTGGTTTAACTTGGAATAGGGGTACCGTCAGCAAAACGCGGATTTACAACGTTAAGGGGATCTGGATACAAAAATAGCCAATTTTCACCACGTTAAGGATGTAATCGGCTTTAGAACTATTATTGATTTAAAGACCGCAATGATTCTAAGTTGGTAACTCCTTTTGGATCGAAGCGATACTCTCCAAGGAAGTTGATATGTTCCCATCCTAATGGTTATATATGCTTTAATAAATCCTCCCGTAACATTCCTTTACTTTGAAGTAATTCGGTAGCTTTGCCTAGATAAACTGTATTCCATACACTAATTGCATTAATCAAGATGTTCAAAGCACTTGCGCGTTGCAATTGATCCTGCAGAGCACGTTCTCTCAGTTCTCCATGTTTTCCAAAGAAGATGGATCGAGCCAGAGCATTCATGGCTTCTCCTTTGTTTAACCCACGTTGGATACGGCGGCGCATCGATTCGTTTGAGATGTAATCTAGTATAAAAATCGTCTTTTCGATTCTTCCCATTTCTCTAAGTGCCT
The DNA here is from genome assembly GCF_018310695.1 of Paenibacillus sp. Marseille-Q4541. GTDB lineage: Bacteria > Bacillota > Bacilli > Paenibacillales > Paenibacillaceae > Paenibacillus. The sequence goes on from NZ_JAGXCY010000042.1 coordinate 3,433, forward strand.
TAGCAACCTTATTTTGCCGAGCATAAGAACCAAGTTTACCCATAATGAGGGCACCAGAGGCTTGCCCCTCCCGAATAGAATGTGCCAGACGCAAAACATCATCATAATTTTTACGTATAACCTTCATATGGGGTACAGTCAGGAAAATGCGGATTTACAACGCTAAGCCCATTTCCCCGACTATTCCCCCAGTTTTAACAACGTTAAGAAAGTTTCAAGGGTCTTAAAGAATCTAACGAGACCATTTTCTCCGAATTAAAATGGTATTCTCCAAGTAAATTAATATGTTCCCAACCTAGAGGTGACATATGGTGCAATAATTCTTCATTAAAACTACCTGACCGTTTTTGATATTCAACTGCCTTTGTTAGATGTAAAGTATTCCAGATACTGATGGCATTAATGATTATATTTAAGGCACTGGCCCTTTGCAATTGATGCTGTATGGTTCGTTCCCTAAGCTCACCTTGTTTTCCAAAGAAAATAGCCCTTGCCAATCCATTCATGGCTTCTCCTTTATTCAATCCTCGTTGTATTTTTCTTCTTAATGATTCATCCGATATATAATTCAAAATAAAGATCGTTTTTTCTATTCGGCCCATCTCACGTAAGGCGGTAGCTAAGCTGTTTTGTCTTGAATAGGAACCTAGTTTCCCCATAATAAGGGATGCTGAAACTGTTCCTTCCCTTATAGAATGAGCTAATCGCAAAACATCTTCATAATTTTCTTTAATGACCTTTGTATTTATTTGTCCACGTAAAATGGCTTCTAATTTTGGAGATTCGCTTGCTTTATCTATTGTAAATAATTTTGAATCTGATAAATCTCTTATTCTTGGAGCAAATTTAAATCCTAATAAATGAGTCAATCCGAAAATTTGGTCTGTGTAACCCGCAGTATCTGTATAATGCTCTTCTATGTTTAAATCCGTCTCATGGTGCAACAAACCATCCAAAACATGAATCGCATCCCTTGAATTAGTATGAATGATCTTTGTGTAGTAAGAAGAAAATTGATCACTAGTGAAACGGTAGATGGTGGCTCCTTTCCCCGTTCCATAATGTGGATTTGCATCTGCATGTAGTGATGAAACTCCTAGCTGCATTCTCATACCATCTGACGAGGATGTTGTGCCGTCTCCCCAATAAGAAGACAATTGTAGCTTGTGATGAAAATTTACTAATACAGCTTGGGCTTTATTCATTGCGTCTTCATACATGCGCCATTGAGACACATTGGCTAGTTGCTTATATGTAAGCCCGGGTGTTGCTTGAGCCATTTTGCTCAAGCCAATATTCATTCCCATTCCTAAAAGAGCAGCCATAATAATGATTGTTTCTTCTTTATCTGGTTTTCGTTTGTTAGAAGCATGTGTAAATTGCTCATGAAATCCTGTTATATGGGCAACATCCATAAGTAAATCGGTTAATTTTATTCTTGGTAGCATCTGATACAGGCTTGCACTAAATTTCTTTGCTTCTTCTGGAACATCTTTTTCTAATCGTGAAATCGACAGCTTTCCTTTTTCAAGAGAAACTCCATCTAACTTGTTGGAATTACCAGCTAACCAGTGTAACCTCCCATTAAGGCTGCTAGTTCTCTCTGTAATATAATCCTTGAATGATAAACTAACCGATAATCTTGTATTCTCCTTCGTTTGATTCCATGTATCTTCGGAAAACAAATATTCCTCAAAATCTCTATATTGTCTACTGCCCACAATAGAAACATCACCAGCCCGAATATGCTCCCGAAGTTCTGTTAAAACAGCCATTTCATAGTAATGCCGATTGATTGTTGTACCATCATCCTCGTATAAATGCTTTTTCCACCGTTTTGAAATAAAATCCAAAGGTGAGTTATCAGGTACTTTTCGCTTCCCAGATTCGTTCATTCCTCGTATAAGTGGCTCATTCGCCTTTGTGGAATGAAATTCCAATACCCTTAATAGGGTTGGCGTATATTTTCTAAGAGAATAAAATCGTTTTTGCAGTAAGTCTAAATAGTCATAGTCGGCAGGACGTGCAAGCTCTTGAGCTTCTTCCACTGAAGAAACAAAAGAATTCCATTCAATAACCGATTCTAAAACCTCAAAAACGTCTAGTTTTTCCCGTTTTGCTTTGATTAAAGCTTGTCCGATGTTCGTATAGTGTATAACCTTCTCATTCAGCTTTTTCCCGTTTTGTTTCTGAATTTCTTCTTGAGCCTTACGGCCTTTTGATAACAGACTGAGTATTTGTCTGTCATGAATTTCAAAGGCTTTATCCGTTAAATCCTGAGTAAGGTGTAATAAATAGACGGTTAAAATCGAGTATCGTTTATTTTCTTGAAAGTCACGGAACGCATAAGGCTCATATCTTGAACCTAAGCGAGATAGCTGTAACAAGCGATTGCGATGCAAATGATTAATTTGTACCGTTTCTAATTCCATACCTCGTATGTATTCGAGTCGTTCTATTACTTTTAGAAATGTTTCGGATGAAGGATGACCCGGTGGTTCCTTTAACCAACCCAATATCGTTTTATTGGAATCGGATGAATGTTGCGAAGTAATGATTTCTTCAAGCTTTTCTTTTTGCTCACTTGTTAGAGATTGACTAACTGTATTAAACAGCTTCTTTTCAGCCATTTCTCTCGCCTCCCACACTATTCTTTCAAGTGTAGTGATAGCAGGCAGTATGATTTTGTTTTTTCTTAGAAAATCTATGCATTCATGCAGTAGATGAATGGCATCACCATTTTCCAAAGCTAATTGATGAAGGTGCTTAAATGTCATTCGATATTCACTCAAGGTAAAAGTTACAAAGTCGTATTCACTTCGAATTTCTTTCAAATGATCCCAAAGTGTATTTTCCCTTTGAGGATAATAGCTAAGCGAGGATGGACTAGCACTGATTTGTTTCGATATATATTGTATAACCGAATCTGGGATGCTTTTAATATGAGTGTATGGCCAACCGGAATACCGAAGAATAGCTAATTGAACGGAAAACCCTAAACGGTTTTCTTCCCTCCTTCTCTTATTAATGATTTCTAAATCACGTTTGGAAAAGGTGAAGTAGGTCCCCAATATCCATTCATCTTCAGGAATTTGCATAAAAGCCTGTCTCTGTTCCGGTGTAAGCAATTCTCTACCTCTAGCAATTTTCATTCAGTATCAGCCCATTTCTGTATTTTTCAATTTATTAGCTCAATTATATATCAATAGAGTGTACTCTATTGATACAAGTATAGTAGACTGATAAAATCATAGTTAAGAGTGTCTCATAAGACTTGTCTCAAAAACGAGGTGAAATTTTGCAGAAAATCGGTTATGTACGCGTCAGTTCGACTAGCCAAAATCCTTCAAGACAATTTCGGCAATTGAACGAAATTGGAATGGATATTATTTATGAAGAAAAAACTTCAGGAGCCACAAAAGATCGTGAACAACTTCAAAAAATGTTAGAGGATTTACAGGAAGGTGACATTATTTATGTTACAGATTTAACTCGGATCACTCGAAGTACGCAAGATTTATTTGAATTGATTGATTTAATACGAAATAAAAAGGCAAGCTTAAAATCACTTAAGGATACATGGCTAGATTTATCAGAAGATAATCCATATAGCCAATTCTTAATTACGGTAATGGCTGGTGTTAACCAATTAGAGCGAGACCTTATTCGTATGCGTCAGCGTGAAGGAATTGAGCTCGCAAAGAAAGAAGGGAAGTTTAAAGGACGGTTAAAGAAATATCATAAAAATCACGCAGGAATGAATTATGCAGTAAAGCTATATAAAGAAGGAAATATGACTGTAAATCAAATTTGTGAAATTACAAATGTATCTAGAGCTTCTTTATATAGAAAGCTATCGGAAGGAAAAAAATAAGCATTCATTACTTATATTAAAAATTTCCGGGGATTGTGAAACAACGTACCTAACCAAGCAGGCTATTTCTATAATGAAGTATCAATATTTGTTTATCTAACTAGGCACGATCATCAAAGGATTCCGAGTACATTTTAACGGAGATATACGCTAAACTCAGATTTAAAGCAAGGCTGTATTTTCCGAGAACACTTTATAAAAAACAACCTTAGTCATTCACAAACGAAGGTTGTTTTTATAAAGTCATGGTCTAATTAAAACAATTGCTGTCCCAAGAGCATACTTGAGACTGAAAAGGCACCAGCAGGTGGTAAAACATTAGTATATATGGGAGGTCCCAAACGGGGTGTAAAGGTTGTAGCAATCCAATTTCCATATTCACCAGCCAGCAAAGAGGGAGGTTTCATTATAAACCGTCCACTTAAAACGAAATGCCGAATGCTTATAGCGGTCTCATCAAATATTGTCAAGTTGCCAAAAAAGGAGGCATATGGTGAATCGAAACTTATTTATTTAGCGCTTTCGTCCCAATACCCATTAATCGGAATAGGTATACCACGAAAATTAACTGTACCTACTACTTTGTTGTCTACAATGGAATCAATGGTAAGTATACCTCTAATAATGGATCTCCCCGCAATAGAAGCATCAATCCCCCATACGGATGGAAAGGGGATACTAACTTTGGCTGTCTTTGGAATTTTCAAAATTAACCTCTCCTTGATTATTTTATGTATGGATTGAGTTGTATTTAATCATAATCCTGTAGTAATGATACAGTATATGCACAGAGAATCACTTAGGTGTTTTGTTAAGAAAGAAGCATCAATAATCAATCAGCCTACTGTCTAGATGAACAAGAGTTTGCCTGACCCACGAAAAATATGGAACATTAATTCCTGCTGCTCATAGATATGGTCTCGCATTTGGAAAATTTCTTAGCTTTAAAATAAATCATCTGATTCAATGAAATGTAATGCCTATCATCACCTATTTTTATATGTACCTCAGACGAATACCTATACCTCCGTTACTCTTCGATCATATTGTATTTGTACGAGGTGGTGTAAAATGTTTAAATTATATTTAGATCCTGGTCACGGGGGAGTGGACCAGGATTTGAGAGGTAAAGACCACAGATTTTTATATTCAGACGATCAATCTAATAAAACTATTAAAGAATTACGAAAAACTGTCCGACAAGGTAATATTTGGAAAGGAGATGTGAAAAACAAAGCAAAAGATGGTTCTTTTTATTGGGTACATACTACGATTGTTCCTTTCCTAAATGAGGATGGGAAGCCGTATCAATTTGTTGCGATTCGCAACGATATTACGGATCAAAAAAGGGCTGAAGAATCATTAATTAAGTTAGAGAAATTATCAGCTATCGGAGAACTAGCCGCTGGCGTTGCACATGAAATACGAAATCCATTAACAACTATAAAGGGTTTTACCGAATTTTTAAATGCAGAAGAAAAAGAAGACAAAAAGAAGGAATATTTTAAGATTTTATTAGATGAAATTGAACGAATTAATTATATTGTGGGAGAGTTTATGCTGTTAGCAAAACCTCAGTCCATAACATTGAAAACGAAGCCACTAATTCCGATTATCACCAGTGTCATCAAATTTCTTCAATCTGAGATGAACTTACACAATGTTTTAACTACACTAGATTTTGGTTCTCAAGATATTTATATAGAATGTGATGAAAATCAAATAAAACAAGTTTTTCTCAATATTATTAAGAATGCTATCGAAGCGATGCCCACCGGGGGAACCTTAGAAATTAAACTTGCAAGAAAGAGCGACAAAATACATATTATTTTTATCGATTCTGGGATGGGCATACCTAAAGAAAAATTAATTAAAATTGGTCAACCCTTTTTCACAACAAAAGAAAGTGGAAATGGATTAGGTATGATGGTTAGTTTTAAAATTATTCAAAACCACAAAGGTAACATACATATAGATAGTACAGAGGGTGTAGGAACAACATTTACAATAGTGCTAGCTTGCTCTACTCTTTAAGTAAATGTCATAAAATATTCACACTTATATTAAGTAAAACTGGCAATAATAAGTATTAAGCCCTTGCAACAACCACCAAAAAGACATCATAGATCTAGCAAGGGCAATTAATATAATTAAGTTTTTTGAAAAAAGTACAAACTATCATTTATATAAGTTCCCTCTTTAATTTATTATTTTTCAAACCTTCTCCCTTCTCCCTTCTCCCTTAAATTGTTTGAAAATCCCTTATAACTCTGATTTTGTCAATTCATATAACTGTCTTCCATCTGGTGTCTTGAAATATTGAAGATGTAGCAACTGCCCAATTAAATACTGATTGGTACTATGAAGCTTGTTTCTATAAACTTGCATACTATTCCTCCATTCTTTTAAGTTAATCAGAAGGACAACACATAAAGAGTTGCCCCTTTATCGAAAGGTTAAAAACTAACCGTAGAACTATTATATTTTCTTTTAGGCTTATACTATGGATAAAAAATGTTAATATTTCTTGAACTTTAAGGCTTGTTCCATCAAAATACTATTTTAATATGTCAAAAACATTTTATCGATAACTCCTTGTTCAGCTATTGAAAATTAGTTCAAAAAACACCTTATATATGAGATGGTGAGTTCAGTAATAGGTGATCCACTTTTTAAAAGGATATTTTTTGTAACAATATTTATGAGAAATACTGATGCTTGATTTTACTAATTTTATAGGTTACCAAAAATAATTACCAAAAGTTTTACCAAATACTTTTACAAAAATGATGTCTCTTGTACAATTAGATTATTAAATTGTGCAGGAGGCTTCTTTATGATAATCGGTTATGCTCGAGTTTCGACAGTTGACCAAAATTTAGACCGACAAATTATATTACTTTCTGAGTACGGCTGTGAAAAAATGGTTCAAGAGAAATTTACTGGGACTGCAAAGGATAGAGATGGACTTAACTCATTGCTAGATGTAATAAGGAAAGGTGATACCGTTGTAGTAGAAAGTATTTCACGCTTAGGGAGAAAAACACTTGATATTCTTTCTATTATTCAGCAATTCGAGGATACTGGTGTAAAGTTCGTTTCTATTAAGGAGAACATGGATACAAGAACATCAACGGGAAAAGCCATGTTTCAAATGATGTGTGTCATCGCAGAGTTAGAAAGAAATTTAATTGTAGAAAGAGTTAAAGAAGGGTTAGAAGCGAGTAAAAGAAGAGGAAAAAAACTAGGAAGGCCTAAAGTGGATCAAGGGAAAATTGAAATAGCCTTGAGGATGTATGACAGTAAAGAATACTCGGTAAAAGAAATTGTAGAAGGTACAGGACTTTCACAGGGATCATTATATCGAGCGATTAATAAAAGAAAACTAGTAGAAGCAAATTAAAAATCTCTTATATTTTTAGGGAATTATGTGACGGACTAGGGCAGCTACTCTGTCACCACCCCCAACTTAATTTGAATGGAGTTGGTAATTTGGCATCTATAGAACGTACGGCTTATCCAAGATTTAAAAAACGTCCTACTTCAAAAGAACTTCGTGATGTTTACTCCCCTACACCTGAAGAAAACCAATTTGCGCATAAAGTTGCTAGAGGACCTGTTTCAGTTCTAAGTCTATTAGTTATGTTAAAGTCTTTCCAACGACTTGGTTACTTTCCTCGACCGAAAGATATTCCTGTAGAGATCATGATTCATATTCGGACCTGTTTGAATCTCTCTGCTAGTGTTGAACCGAATTACAATAGTAAATCAATTTACCGACATCAAAAAGCAATTAGAGATTACCTCAATGTACGTCCTTATGGAAAAGAAGCCTTACATATTGCAACTACTTCAATTTATAAGGCTACACAGGTAATGGACAATCCAGCCGATCTTATCAACGTATCCATTGAAATATTAATAAAAGAAAGGTGTGAATTACCTGCTTTTAGTACATTAGATCGATTGGCTCGTCGTATAAGAACATTAGTGAATCACCAGTTATTTAATTCAGTATTTTCAAAATTGACTCCTGAAATTGAGCGAAAGTTAGATCAATTACTAGTTACTAAAAATGATAATCGGACTTCTGAATATAACTTATTAAAAGAAATTCCAAAAAGCGCAACACTTTCGCATATGAAAGAAATACAAAATAGGTTACTTCTGTTAACTGATTTTATAGAAGAAATTGATAGCTTACTAGAGGATATTCCAAATTTAAAAATTAAACACTTCGCTTTAGAAGCAAAAGCGCTTGATGCATCAGAATTAAAAGACTTTAATTTAGCTAAAAGATATATGCTGCTACTTTGTATGATTTATCGCTCAAAAATTTCAGCTATAGATAGTTTGGTAGAGATGTTTCTCAAAAGAGTCAGAACTATACATAACAAAGGCAAAGAGGAGCTAGAACTTCTTCGAGAAAAACATAGATCAAAAACTGAAAATCTTATATCTGTTTTGGCGGAAGTCTTAAATGCCACAAGTATAAATGAGAACGATACCTTGACTGGTCAGAAAATAAGGGAGTTATTAGGGAGAAGAGGTGGTATCGACGCATTAAAAGAAGATTGTGAATCAATTTCATCATATAATGGCAATAACTACCTTCCTCTTTTATGGAAGTTCTATAAAAGCCACAGGAAAACTCTTTTTAGATTGATTAGTATGATTGAAATTAATTCAACCACACAGGATCAATCACTTTTAGAAGCTTTACAATTTTTACGTGATAATGAGAACCGAAAAATTGAAAATCTACAAATAGATTTGGATCTTTCATTTGCTAGTGAACAGTGGAAAAAAACGATTTATGTACCTAAAGAAAATAACTTAATCCATCGTAAACACCTTGAAATCTGTATTTTTTCCTATCTTGCAAGCGATTTAAAAACGGGAGACCTTTGTGTAAAAGGATCAGAGAATTTTGCTGATTACCGTGAACAGCTCCTTTCTTGGGATGAGTGTAAACCTATGGTAGATGAATACTGTAAGGAACTTGGCTTTTCTTCAAATTCAGGGGATTTTGTTCAACAATTAAAGCTCTGGCTAGGAGATACTGCACAAAAAGTAGATTTAAACTACCCTGATAACGGCCAGGTAATCATTAATGAAAATGGAGAACCAACGTTGAGAAAAATAATGAGAAAAGAACAACCTCAGACAAGTAAGGCGTTAGAGGTAGTTATTTCTCAACGGTTACCTGAACGAAATGTCTTAGATATTCTTTGTAATGTAGAACATTGGACAAATTGGACACGGCATTTTGGACCATTATCTGGTTCAGATCCTAAGCTTGAAAATGCAATGGAACGTTATATCATTACTTCTTTTGGATACGGATGTAATTTAGGACCAACACAGACTTCTAAGCACATGAAAAAAGCAGTAACCCCACACATGATTTCATTTGTAAATCGGCGACATATTAATGCATCTAAAATAGACGAAGCTATTCGTAATATTTTAAATCAATACAATCAATTTAGTTTGCCTAGACTATGGGGTGATGGAAAAACGGCTGCTGCAGATGGAACAAAATTTGATCTCTACGAAGAAAACTTAATCTCTGAATACCACATTCGATACGGAGGTTATGGGGGGATTGCATATCATCATGTTTCAGATACTTATATTGCACTCTTTAGTCACTTCATTCCATGTGGAGTTTGGGAAGCAGTTTATATTATTGATGGTTTGCTGAAAAATAAATCAGACATTCAGCCCGATACGTTACATGCTGATACGCAAGGTCAATCAACGCCTGTTTTTGCACTTGCACATTTATTGGGGATTAATTTAATGCCTCGTATTCGAAATTGGAAGGATTTAAAATTTTACAGGGCTGATAAGGACACAAAATATCACCACATTGATCAGTTGTTTAGTGATACCGTTGACTGGGACCTAATTGAAACACACTGGCAAGATCTGCTCCAAGTGGTTCTTTCTATAAAAGCTGGTAAAATATTACCCTCTACACTACTTAGAAAACTAAGTAACTATAGTAGAAAAAACCGATTATATCAAGCTTTTAGGGAATTAGGAAGGATTGTAAGAACTGTATTTTTGCTTAAATATATTTCTGATATAAAACTAAGAGAGCAAATTGGTGCTAGTACAAACAAAGTCGAAGCATATAACGGCTTTTCCAAATGGCTATTTTTTGGTGGCGATGGGATCATTTCAGAAAATGATCCAGAAGAACAAGAAAAGCGAATTAAATATAATGATTTAGTTGCCAACGCAGTAATATTCCAAAATGTATGTGATATAACACTTATTTTGTGGGAACTTTCTAAAGAAGGCTATGTATTTTCAAAAGAAGATATTGTCATGCTTAGCCCTTATCTGACTAGGCATATAAAACGTTTCGGAGACTATATGATCGATTTAGAAAATATTCCACAACCAATCGAGGGAGATATTCCTGTATAGTATATAAGAAAGTAAAGAGCAAGAAAGGGTTATAAATGGTAAACAATACCATACTATGACCCTTTTTTACATGTATCTCGGTCGTACCCCTAAGGATGGAGAAAGGTGTGTCTCACCCTTCCCCAAACGGCTGAACCTTATTTATGCTGACCTTAAGTAATCCTTCGAGATTGTTTCCAAAATTCCCCCTTCTTTATCTACTTACCGACTTTGCTTTATTTGATGTTCGCTACTACTGTATATAACGTAATGCTCAAAAACATTTCTTCCAAGCCTCTACATAAAAACTCCGATAATCAGAATAAAAGCAGTAGCTAACGCGATGGTCATACCGATAATGCCTATCAAATCCTCAGATTTAATGCTCTTTATTCTCTTTAAGAAGTCATTTTTATCAAGATTTTTAGTTGTTTTGGGCTTTTCTTCTGTAATCTCATTAGGTTTCATTTGAATTTCCTCCTAAATGTATGTATGTTACTTATAACTAAGACCGATGAGACTCGAGAACCCTTCTCTCATAAACAAATATATCAGATAACACTCTTGTGTGTGGTGTGTTCAGACCGTGTAGTAACATCTGTTGGAAAATATTTAGGTATTAAATAGGGATCTAAGGCATCAAAGATAGCAGATCTTCCGATGGGTCCAATATAACGAATATTACCTAGCTTATATACGGTAATCTCCATTAAGTCTCGCATAATGGTATAGTCATTACGCTTTAAATACTTTGCCACGCTGCGATAAGTTTTCCCTTCAAACTGACCAAAATAGTACCCTACTTCTAGATCCATCAAGTGTTCAGGAATTTCGAATATTTGAGATAATCGGAACTCTGAAAATTGCTCAATGAGAAAATCATATTTACTTCTTTCTTTATTTTTTTCGAGGCAATCATGCAACTTGTTATAAAGAGATGTATCTTCTGTTTTTAATGAAGCAGGAAACAAAGAAAGTAATCGCTGTAGCTCTTGTACGGATAAATGAATATATGACATTTTAAGAGGTCTCCTTCCCTGAATGTGTTCTTAACATCTACTAATTATGTATTTAGCTGGTTTAAGGATGTGATTACTGTAGCAGTTACTTTATTCAAAACTCATTAAGGATCTTAGAATAAGAGCTTGAAGTTCACGGGCAGAGCTAAGTTTGGTCTTAACCAATGTTCGGGACATATGATTTTTTATTGTGTTCTCACTAACTTTTAATCTGCTCCCTAGATTATGGTTGTTTTCACCGTAGATAGTTAAAGCTTCAATCACTTGTGTTTCTCTCTTTGTTAGTCCGTATTTAGCCTTTAATTCCTTAAAAACGGGATATAAATTGATTCTAATAATTTGAAGATCAAGACTCATAATTTAGCCTCCAGTAAATAAATTTTTATCTAAGAAAAATGTGAGCCAGACCACACCAAGTGTCACTCCCATGCAAAGATATTCAACTAGGGAACCTCTGAAACTTCCTGTACTCATAATCCGAAATCTCAGTACGTACTTAAATGGTGGGAGAATTCGTATACCACGGTTCGTTAATGCATCTGCAAGTAGATGAAGCATGTAGGATAACCCTCCAGCTAGCCAGATAGATATATCACCTGTAGTCAAATATAAGATCAAGGTCCAACCAACCAATCCATAGATTGTATGAGTTAATCCTCGGTGCGGCAGGAACGACACAAGTATAAGTAAGGAACCTCCAATATAGTTCCAAGGCGAGATTTGGCTGCCGAAAGCAATCAGTATGATTCCCGTTAAAATCATAATGACATTCTTCAATGTTCGATTCGGGAGAAAGGTAATGATTGCTGCAGCTATGGCCAACATATAATTCCACGGAGAATACGCTTCTCCAAGAAAGATGACAGCAGCTGCAGCCAATAAGAGAAGCAGCTGGAATGTGCGAATTACTGTTTTTGGAATTGCTCTTGAAACTAAAAGAGAATTTGGTTCATCGATATCAGGAAGTAGTGAACTTAAAACAGCAACTACTATTACGGGTATTGTAATTTCTTGATCAGCTAGTTGGAGTGCAGATAAGGATAGCCCCGTACTGATAACTAAATGTGCTCTTCCCATCATAGACGCCAGCTCCTTTCCACTATACCGGCAGGATATGTACTAAATCCGATACTGTAGATGAATATTGACACTTCGGTAGTGATTTAATAATAAGTCCTTTATATCGCTTCGTTCTCATTCGGTTATCCAAGATGATAACAGCTCCTTGGCAATGAACTGAGCGATTTAAACGGCCAAAACCCTGTTTAAGTTTAAATATCATCTTGGGAAACATATAGTCGAAAAAGCTGCTTCGATTGGCTTTCTCAAGAAGCTCAATTTGTGCTTTTATTAAAGGATCGTCGGGATGTGGAAAAGGTAATCTAGGGATCACTACTGTAGTAAGAGCTTCTCCTGCGACATCAACACCGGTCCAGAAACTAGATGACCCAAATACGATTGTTCTTGGCTCATTTTTTAGTTGTTGGATGAGTTCTTCACGATTACATCCAGGATATTGAACCAATAGATGATAACCCACTTCACTACAATACTTTTGGAAAGAACGAGCGACCTGGTTCATCGCATCAAAACTTGTAAAAAGGACAAGCATACGACCGCCAGTATACATCGTTATCTCCTCTAGCTTTTCTGCAGTATATCCGTTGAAACCAGGACTGTTTGGTTCAGGTGCATCATCCGGTACGATAATCATCGTCTTGTTTATGTAATCAAACGGACTACCGACAACGACTGAATCATACTCTTTGACTCCAACCCGTCCAGCAAAGAAAGAAAAGTTCCCGCTGTTGGACATCGTAGCGCTTGTTAGAATAACAGGCACTTTATCGAATAAGCTAGAAGCCAGTACAACTTTTGGAAACAGTGGAGCAGCATGCAGGGTGATCTGATCACGGCCACGAACAGTAGCCCAGTATGCCCAGGATCGTTTAGCATTGTTACTAATGAAATCAAGGTCATCATTATACTCAAAGAGCTGATCAAGAATATCGGAAGCACCACGGACATTCATACTTTTTAATGTCTCCAAGAAATCCTTGATTAAAGAGCAAGCCTCTGATACATCAATCTGTTTGTCTAAGAGCTGATATGCTTTGTTCCCCATTTCATTTCCAATCTCAGCAAATACTTGGTCAAGGTTACGGTGGATGTCCTGGCGAAGTTGAGATAGCTTAAGCTGCGCACCATGATCTAATTCTTTAAAGATGTCACGTTGGAACAATTGATCGAATAAAGACTCAAACTGGTTTATGTCAGCAGACTTCTCAAAGATTTGGCAGCAGACATCTTCCATTTCATGAGCCTCATCGAAAATGACGGCATCGTAATTTGGAAGAGAACCATTTCCTGTCTTCCGCCGAATGGCAAGATCTGAGAAGAAATATGCATGATTTGTAACAATGATATGGGATTGAATCATTTTTTCTTTCAGCTCTTCAATTACGCATGACTCAGGCTTATTAATCGCTGGACAATTGCTCGCAGATATTTTCTTCCATAAGCTATCTTCTACATCGAATCCAAGCCCTGTACGATCATTTACATACTCTCGGGTCACTTTTTTGAAGATCTTCTGCACTGTTTTAGCTTCTTCATTTATGCTCCGTAGCGTTTCTTGCCACAAATTCTCAAGCTTCGAGTAGCAAACGTAATGTGACTTTCCCTTAACAAGTTGATACTTAAGATTTTGATGCTCCATTTTTAAAATCTGTTGTACACGAGGCAGTTCTACATTTACTATCTGAGTCATTAGCGGGATCGTGTGGGTACAAACAATAACAGTCTTGTTGTTTTCAACAGCCCACTTGGCTGCAGGTATCAAATAGCCAAGCGACTTCCCTGTACCTGTACCTGCTTCAGCCAATAGATGCTTTTCTCCCTCTAACGCTGCCCCCACTTTGTTTGATATGAGCATCTGCGGTGAACGTGGAGAATAACCTTTTACTAGCTTCGACAGATGTCCCCCAGCCCCGAGTGCTCTTTGAATAAACTCTTCCACAGAACCGCCCCTCAACAATTATTGTATGTTAGTTAATATACTAATATACATATATAGTACAATAAGACTATCTAATTGCAAAACTTTTTGTTAAATGAAAATTAAGTACCTACCTACTTACTTACAAGATAATATATTGATTGAACCACGAGAAAAAGCCGCATATTAATGCGACTGTTGAATGTTCTTGTTCAAGATATCGTACTTCATCTCTTTGCTAATATCTTTCTTAGTTTATAAAAATATTGATCTGAGAAATAGATGATGTAAAAAATATAACTTAATATGTTAATACCGACTAAATACTGCAGGATATATTTAAATCCAATGCGATCTTGATACCAGTAGAACTCAGTTTCAATCTTAGCATTCTTTACCCAAATAGGATCTGTACCTTCTATAGCAATAGAGCCATCACTAGGTCTCACCTTAATATTTCTTGATTGTTCCTTTACTGATTGCCTAAGTTCTTTCCAAGGGATAATTACTTTATAGCTACGCAATTCCTTCCACTGTACATGATTTCTAAAAAAAGATTTTTCAGAAGGATCAGTTGAATCGACCGAAGTTGACAGATGGAACCAAACCCTAGGTTTGCCCTTGCTATCTCCCGCACTGGGGTAAAGAGGAATCCTTCCTTGTTGATCAGCATTATGTACTTTGCTCACAAAGTGAATGGCATATCTGTTTTCAAACTTTTTTTCATCTTCTTCATCACATTCACGAATAGCTGCAGAGAAGAAGATCAAGTATAAAAAAAACAAAAAGAAAAACAAAAATAAACCTTTAATGGAAGCAAGCGGATAATAAAACAATGATATTAACAAGATAACGCATACTAGCAAGGCTAGTAAACGTCCAAGAAAAGTACGCAGCAGTATAACATTTAAATTCTTCAAACGAATTCCTCCATGATCCTACCAATCGCTGTAAGTACCTCGTTGCCGTCGGGTAAAATAAGTTGGCTATAATCGATAAAGATCTGCTCTTTTAATTTTAATTAATTGATCCATTTCTTTATAAAATGAATTGTAGCTAATGTGACATAACATAGGATCTCTTGGTGCTAGATAAAACCATGAAATATTACTCAATTATCCGTTGACAGTATTTATATTGCTTCTTATTCTGATTCTCGATGTTGTAAGAATGCTTCTAGTTTTTTATCAGGGATTTTCCGCTTTAAATGATCTGGGAGATGATCAAAGCAATAAACCATTTTATCGCGGTTGAGATTCGGAACTTGTTTGAGCAGCTCCCATTCATCAGCTGATAATGATTTTCCGCAGCCTGTCATTATACAATTTCGTTCAACCCTTGATTTGGATTGGACAACTCGTTTCTGTCCTTCTGGAGCAGGATCACTGCCTATAAGATGACGCAAAGCTGGATTATCTCCCCAATCCTTATATGGAGCAAGATCCTTCCATCCCATTTGCCAACTATCTACCGCTTCAACAAAAGCGCTGGCGGCAGCCTGATCAAGTGCGTTGGAGACTCTCGGACGTCCCTGGCCATCCTTATCAATATAAGCAAATCCGAATCCATCTCTGGTGTAATCACTTATAGAAATCGAAACTATAACCTTGACGTACTGCTGCTCTAAATTGATTTCGATATCTTTAATGGTTTTGCTCCACTGCCCCTCCGTTGCAGCTTCCAGCCTGTCAGTATATATCTGATTCGGAATATACGCTTTTTGTGTGTCGGATCGCAGCTTGACTGTTCCTTCTGGAAATGACTCCTTTAGCCTCCGAACAACATCTGGGTAATTCAGCTCGTCCATATTTTTCACTCCCGACATTAATACATCAGTCACATCCGATCTGGAGGGAAACTGATTTCAGTTTTTAGTACACCTCTTATACATCAAACTTCTTCATGTATTTTTCAAAGTTAGAATAGACCTTCTTTGCCATTGTGACTCGTTCAGGTAGATCACGTAACATTTGAATGAAGTATTCGTGGCCAGAATCAGTGATGCTATAATACCGGTTGTATCGATCATCACCTTTCCACTCACGAATGACGTGCCCATTCTCGGCCAACTTTCTGAGCCTAGCACTAAGATATGAATCGTTCACGCCAATTCCGCCTAAAACGGACGCAATCTTCTTATCCAGCTCACTTACATAGAGTTGCTTGCCACCCTGCAACTCGGATAAAACAACAAAATCGATTACTTGCTGCACTTTAACAACATAACCCAAGGTCCCCTCTTTTTCGACGGGATTATCATTTCTAGGCATAACCAGCCTCCTCTTGCAAAGTATCAGGGTTAACCGTTAAATTGAATAGGGCAGGGCCCCCAATATAATGTACTAATTATAACATATTTCTCAACCAAAGCGTGGTATTACTATCCGTGTTTACACGCCTTTTCCTTCCCACTCTCCATCATACGAGCAATCTCTTTTGTTTATCCCCTTTATACCAATTTCTACTTCTTCTGTATCTAGATTCGAACCTAGCTGCAGAACTCTATATCTACAACTCAATCCGGATCTATTCTTTTGCTAAGTACGTATCTAGCTGCAAATAATAACACTGTAACTTAATCCGAATCCAGTAACAGATTACGACCGTCGGGGGGGCCGCGCGCTGCGCGAAAACCTGGTTAAAAAGGTATCAAAAGAATCCAAAGAATTGTAGAAGAAATGAAAAAAGAAGAAGGAAAAAGGGGTTGTGTTCAAGGTACATAATCGCGGATGTAAGTAAGGTAACGAAGCTGTATATCTAGTGAGAGAATTATCTGGGGAGCAGCCAGCCGGACACACAATGGATGGATACGGTGGTCGGTGGCAGGAAGAACGACGGTGAAGCTGTATGAGTCGAGTTTATTCGTGTAAACACGCTTAGTGTAAACACGGGTATGCAATCAAACCCACCTTTCTTTACCATACAAAAAGCGGGCTTGTGCTTTTTTACCGAAGGACTAATCATTCAGTTACAGGATTCACAGACTCATACAATTTATAGATTGGTAGCATCATATAGAAGTCTTGTAGTTCTTTGTCCATCAAGTTAAAGAAAAATCGACTCTCGTCTAAATTTTTGAGCAGTACGCTGACACAAAATGATAGCTCTGCGTTTTCTTCTTTTATAGCCTGCATTTTTTTTTGATATAGTAACTGATTCTCTTCATCAGTTAGACTCCCATCTCTCCATAATTTAATCTGTAGTTTATTTATCAA
This sequence comes from Paenibacillus sp. Marseille-Q4541, assembly GCF_018310695.1. Taxonomy (GTDB): domain Bacteria; phylum Bacillota; class Bacilli; order Paenibacillales; family Paenibacillaceae; genus Paenibacillus. The sequence continues at coordinate 20,959 of NZ_JAGXCY010000042.1, forward strand.
AATATATTCATTATTTACATTTGCCTGTCCATTAGATTTTGCATAGATATTCTCAGCTATATCTAAGAGTTCTCTCTTACCAGACTTAATAAATGCGTTAATACATTTTAAACAGAAGTTGTTAGTAAAATCAGAAACTGTATTACTCGAAAATGGATCAATTTGATCAAAAGAATTACAGATTGCTTGACTATTTATGTTGATTCCCTTAGCTAAAGACTCTTCAGAAAGAGAAATATAAATACTGTGACGATATTCCTCGCCATCACCCTCGTCAACCATGTATAATTCAGAAGCAGCAACCTCATCAGAAAAAACACTTACTATTCTTTGCTTTGCGGTGGAATTATAGAACAACAATACTAAGTGCTTTCCGACTTTAAAGTTGAATATTCCTCTCTTTGTTTCACCAAACGAAAATCCTCTAACATCATTCTTTAGTACTCTAAGAATTAACCACTCTAATTCTTCACCTAGTTGATCATCACATTCTTGTTCAATAAGTGTTGTTTTGTCGATGCCAAGAAGCTCAAAAGTTCTCTCCAACTCGAGCAAACATTCATATCGCTCTCGAAACCCTTCTAAAGTTTCTTTTTGAGAATCGAGCTGAATATAATTACCTCGGAAACTTATTTTATTACCTGAAAATAAACTTATTAACATAGGAACAACTTTTAGTTGAGCAGCAAGTGTATTAAAGTCCAAAATTTCATAATTAAGTTTGAATACACCATCATTATTGCTTATCTCTAAGATAAATGATTTTTCCAAGGTGTAGGCTGTAACATTCTGTTTTACTTCTATGTCAGTAAGAATTCTATATTCATTCTTCATATCACTAAAAATGACGTTATCTTTTCGAACATTGATTGACCCAATTCTTATTCTCTTTAAGGGAAAATGAGCTTGATTTTTAACACCATACATCGTAAAGTCATGGTCAAAAATTTTCTCCAGTGATTCATCAAGTGAAGGAGAGTATGTCATACTGGTCAACCTTAACTCTCTAAAGTCATCAATTTGAAATGGCTTATGCGTCACTAGTTCTCTTGACTGCAGTGTTTGTTCTGCCAAAAATTTATAACAAACATCATACAATCTTGTTTCATCCAGTGGTCGTAATTCTATAACCCTCTGTTTCTGTTTGTTAAAACGTTGTAGTAATTCATTTATCTCGAGAGCAAGCAAAGCTTTGTAAAAAAGCTTAGTTTCTCCGTTAGGTTTGACCTCACCAACAAGTAATAAAACACCATCGGAATTAAAAAAATTTCGATAATCAGCTAACTCGAAGCTGAAACTCCTAACTCCTTCAGTAAAATGCTCTACTTCAGTCCCCTTTACTTGTACCGGTACTCTTCCAATTAGGGATTCTTTAGTCTCTGAATCATCTTCCATTACCGAGATATGCCCATCAAACGAAATCCCCTTATCTCCCACTGGTATATCAGGTATCAAATAGGAGTCTGGTAAATTTGCCAGATATTCAATTGCATTTACCGTCTGACGTTCCTTTTTCTGATTTGATAGCTTAGCCACCCTGGATCCCCCTCTATCTTATTTCTAGACCTGATTATTTCCATTGCCGAAGGTCATTCTTGCCCATTCCTCTAATGTAATGCCATTCTGAATTTGAAAACCCTCTGCCTCATCAGCTGCGTCAAATACTAAAAGCTCCTCATCTTCTCTCTCAGCAACAACACTATCTACTTGTCTATAGCCATAATTGTACTCATTAGGACGTGCATGTAACAATCTCACATAATCACCTAATTTAGCACAAGCCGCCCCTAGCGCTGTATTATTAGTGTTTTCTGGTGTTATTGCCCCAAAGACAGCACAATGCGTCATTTCATCATTGAGCTTCTCACAAATTCTGCATGTTGGATTAATTTTCTGTGTTCCCATAGATAAAAATCTCCCTTTTTCCGTATATTTTGTATTTATCATATAACGGAAGTTGATTTTCACAAAATTTTTTCATAAATAAAAACAGAAAAAGATGCCGGCAAGCCGGCACCTTTTTTTTATAACGATTTTCTGTATTATCAAACTCATTTTCAGATCACTGATTCGAGTTTCAAAATTTGAAAGCTATCTGGCCAGCTCCCACGTTGTATTTCTTCTTCGTTTTGGCAGCTGGTTTATTACCTTCGACCACAAGTCTAATTTTCTCCTGTTTCGATGTAGACTGCTCATGAACAATCTTATTCGTCAAGTTGAAAACCCATCGACGAAAATCAATCGCATCTCTTGGTGCTTTTGAACAATCCCAGCTTAGAACCGTAGACTCAGCACTGCAGGAGAACTCTAAGCCCTCTACACCTTGCTTTACTCGCTCCACAACATATTTTATTTGTTGCTCAAATCGTGAATGAAGATCAGCTGGTATAGACTCATCTGCCCATTTAAGGAGTACTTCTTGCAGGGATCCCGCTTCAATAACATCTACTGAAGGAACTTCCACCTCAACAAAATCACTGGAATTGTCGTTAATAGTATCTTCCTGTACCAAAGCTTGTACCGAAGATTCCGGAATAAACTGAGTCGCATATATAGTCATCTTGCCCCAAATGGACTCAGCACTTTCCACACCTTCGATATTATTACCAACAAAGCGTTTCGCCAATTCCGTAGCAAGGCTCCCTCCAGAACCTTCAGTAAGAGCTGATAAGCCTTCCTGGGAAAACTGACCTTCTAAGGCTTGGGCAGCGCTCATTTTGGCTGCCATAAGATTAATGGCCAGCTCCTGCATTGTCCCCTGATATGAGTTGTAAACAGTAAGACATTTATTCGGCTGACCTATCCGCCAATGCCGTCTTGATGCCTGCCGCACAATATTCAGACGGTGCCCAGTCTGATAGAAATAAAGTGAAGGAAACATCAATAAATCAAGGCCAGTGCTGACCAGGATTGGATTCGTCAGTATTACCTGAGCACCTTCCCTTACCCTTTCGGCAATCCACTCTTCTCGATCTGGTCCCTTTACCTCTGTTCCAAGTAGGGCTGTCTTTATCCCTCTTTCTTCAAGTAACTGAGAGAGTCGCTGCAGAGTACCCATTTTCCCCGTATAAGTCGCATAAATGCCTACCCTTCGCCCGAGCTTTAGCTGCGATCGGACAAACTTGATCATCTGAAGCTCCTTAGGATATAATAGGCGCTCACTAAGCCGGTAACTATCCGACACTATGCATTCTCCTGTATCCGGATGAAGGACACCTTCGAAATTGAAAGGGACATCTGAATAACTCAAAAGTGTATTCACAAGGCTCCCTAGAAGTACCGACTGGCCACCTGCAGCGAGCTCTTTTTGCACAGCTTCTCGCAGACGATTTTCGACTTCAGTCAGATTTTTTCTGAGATACCAATCCGGCGCAAGTAACCTCATTTTCTTTTCAATCTTTCTCTTTCTACCTGGTCGTCGAACAATTTGGGTTTTGCAGCTTATAAGTCTTCTTTCACCCTCAAGAGGAACACTCATCGGTCCTTCTTTGAGTTCCGGCAGGACTTCGAACATATCAGCCATCTGTATAAAAACTGCAACGTCACTGAGTATGTCCGTGAAGAGCTGCGGTGCGGCAGCCGGCAACTCCTTAACACTTGTCCTTTTCGACTTCCCGTTACTAGAGCTGTTCAAATCTCCGTCATCACGTATTTTAGTGACCCTTTCCCGTACACCGTACAAATCGACCCACTTTCCTACGTCTCCCCAATTAAAGCCCATCTGCTTCAGACGAGAGGGAAACATCCGGAAAAACAATTCGAATAAGGAAGAAGCATAACCATTGGACAAAGTTCCGGTCATTGCGATCCCTCGTTTGGCACAATTCAAAAATACATGAAAAGCATGAGCTTGAGCGCTCCCTCCTGCTAACTCATGGCATTCGTCACCGATGGCCAGGTCAAATTTGCCTTTAAACCAACGCTTAAACAAATCCGCAGGAGATACTTTTCGTGGCGCCACCCCAGCAACCGGTTTCGGCTTACCAGATATATATGATTTTTTCGAATTCTTCGCCTGCCAAAGTCTTGACCCACAAATACGGGTCTCGTCCTTGTCGGGATCTACATTTTTATAGAGGCGTACTTGATTAGAACAGTACAAGTTCGTTTTTCTACGCGTAGGCTTTCCATGCTTATTAAAAAAGTCCTCATACTCCATCGGTACAAGACTGTCCTCTTTCTCTTTCATTAATTGTCCACCACAATCGGGGCATCTCCATCCGCGAAAAGCAACCTTTTCAACAGTTCGAACTGTCCCATCATTGTTTTGAAACTGCTGCTGATATGTACGGTCCGACCAATGTGCAACCGGTTCGTAAATATAACCTAGTTTAGCAGTATCCCTTGCAATGATGTAAACCTCAATTTTTTTAGGTTTCGTCTCCAATCTTCTGCTATCTCGGAGCTTGATAACGTCAATATAGTCTGATAGAAAGTGAACCTCAAACAGATCCTTATCTAGCAGAATACCCCATTCCCGCTTCGTCTTCTTTATCAGATGATTTGGGACCATATAAAGAACCCGTCCAGATTTTTTCTGGAGTAATTCTGTGATTAGGGAATAAAAAACTGAGATAGAGACGGATGTTTTCCCTGTTCCAGGCTCACCAATAACTAAGAGATTACGATGACGCTGAAACCCCTTAATTAATGCAGTTACGACGTGAGCTTGTGCTTGAAATAATGGACGCTTAAGGTTCTCTAACAACTGGAGTGGTTTATTTTGACCTGGATGATGAACTGGTACATATTCATCGTTAAGACGTCTAATCAGGTCTGCTCCAAATAACCCTAAATAATCCCCAATAGATTCCACATCGGAAAGAGAGGAAACCTTTTTCTCTTCCAGAGCAGGGTCAATTGCCTCAATCACCACATTGCTTATTTCTGAAGATTCACTCATGAAACGGCCTCCCCATTTATATCCTCAACCAGTTGAATTGCCCCTGTTCTGAGTCCATAAGATATATACTCATCCAATATTTCCTCTCCAGCGAGCAGCTCAAAAGCAACCAGGTTTTGATAGTCTCCCGTGTAATCATATACATCAAGTTGAACGAGATAACCATCCTGGAATAGCCGAAGATATAAGTAAGGGATCCACTCTTCTAGCATTGGCGTCTCATAGTAAGCATCGATTGCCCAGAAAAGTCTTTCGTGTATATTGCCATCCCATGCAAAAATACAATAACCTTGGTCCTGGCGCGATAAAACTCTTTCACTGGCAACAATTCCGGTAACCAGCGTCTCATCTTCGCGCTGTGAGAGATGCTTGTATTTTCCATAGGGTTTAATATAAAAAGAGGATCGATCATACCCTTTCTCTCCAATACGCGGTGCATGATAGAAACGAAAAGTTACATCTTCTGCTTTCTTGGCATGATGAAATTGAGCAAAAACTGCCTGCACACGCGAATCAATATCTATAACATTCGTATAAATGAGATAATTATTTTTAGTAGTTGAATCATACTTTGTCACTAATAGTGAGCAATGAACCTTCACATATATGTCCTTATGAGTAAACTCCATAAATTTCATGGTCTCTATTCCCCCTCATTTGCTTTCTAAGATGTTAGCTCTGAACCGTTCGAATATTTCCAAACCGGTCCACGATACGAAAGGTAATCTTAAAGGTTTCCCTTGTCGTCTCTATGGTCTCATCCCCGACTTTTTCAATTTCCGTAGTAGCATCCTTCTTCACAATGCCTTTTAGAACGTGAAGAAGTTCTCCGCTGCCAACTTTTCCGTTTAATCGGCCTGAGGCCATTCTTAGGACCCTATGCATTTCTTTATCCGGAAGGAGCGGCTGCAGCTTCAAAGCAGGTGCTTTAGGTGTCGTCCATTCCATGCCTCTTCGTGACAAAGATGAATGGCAAGAAACGACCCTGAGCTGGTCTACGTCCATGATTATCGATCTGAAGTATTTTGGAGTGACGTTCCCTGCCGGCACTTTATAAATAGGATCTATTGCTTCAGGTAACCGACTAAGTACAATTCCTTCAGCAACTAATCCAAGTATTCTTTGTACTTCCGGTCGATCAATGAACTTTACAGATCGTTTACGACCGAAAACATATACTTGACCGTATGTATCGTCATGAGATTGATAAACATTAATCTCATCCAGATTAGTGACTAGCAAATTGACAATATCCTTAGTCATACGTCGCCTCGGAATGTTATAGATAAGTATTCCGTCAACCGCCAAGTACTGAATGATGTGCCGAAGGAACACCTTTTCTTTACGCTCTCGCTTGCTCTCCTCTGATTCCGAATCATCATCATAGGGAGGATTTAAGTATATGAGCCTGAAGTAGTCCTTAGAGATACGGCACTGTTCATAGCCTCCAAAACATGCTTGGTGTACGCGCTCTCGGAGCTCCAGGTACTTCTCTTCATTAGGTTCCACACCAAACGTTACAGCCTTTGAACCTTGTGTAAGAATCTCCATTGCACGGCCACTTCCTGCACAAAAATCCGCAGCTGAGAACGGCCGATCAGGAAATTGTAATAGTTTTCGTACGCAGTCCATATCTCGATCAGTTGTCTCAAAGTTACCCATACGAATTTTGTTTCTAATAATTCGATCAAACATGCGCTTCATGTTATCGGACATATTTATTAACCCCCAATAGAAATTAGAAGAGCCGCGCATGCGCAGCTCTCTTTTATCTTGATATTTATTACCTCACGGGTAATACAACGTTCAATACCGATGGATCTCCATCATACGTAATATATGATGGAGTACTCTGACCTGTAATGTTAAATAAAACATCGTTCACATCCCGGTCACTGGCTGAAAGGGCATCCCTCAGATATCGAGCATTGAACCTGATCATTCCCATACTTTTATCTACAACGGAGCCTTCAATTGACTCTACAATCTCACCTGTGTGGCTTTCCGATTTAACAACCAGCTCTCCGTTATCTCCATGTAAAAAATATACACGATGATTTTCGGATTCTAGCGATAACATCCGGTTCAACGTCTCGTCGAGGCGCCCAAGCGGAATCCTTGCAAGACAGGACTGCTCAGGCATCTCACAGAGTTTCGCAATATCAGGATAACTTCCCTCAACTAGCCTACCAAAGTACACTGAATTGCTGCTACGGTCTCTTAAAATTAAATGATGATCCGTCACTGCAAAATCAATTCTTTCAGAGGTTCTAAAAGTATCTACGATACTTTTGAAATTTATAGCATCGATAACTCCACCACGAAACTCGTCTGGATTTGGTATCTTTACGTCAGAAACGAAATCATATATCCGATGCCTATTCGTCGCGGTAAATCCAAGCTTATCCTCTACTTTGCGGATATTAATACCGCAGAGAATAGCAGTACTGGAATCAGTTGAGGCAAAACGCTGGGCTGCAGCACCCTTTCGCAGGGCATCCATTGGAACCGGCACAAACTTTACTCCGGCCACTGACGGCAGCTGAGGATACTCGTCCGGATCCAAGACCTTAAGCGATGCAGAACCATTGTTCCCGTACGAGATACGTACAGAGGCCTCATTTACACTGAACGATAGCGAACCGCTTGGCAAACGTTTTACAAGTTCTATTCCTTCTCTTGAAGGAAATAGATAGCTCCCATCCTGATTTCCTGTATTCTCTACCTGCAGTTTCACAATAACCGATTGGGAATCGGACATTGCCGTAACGAAAGAACATCTTTGTTTAAATCAAACTTAATACATTTCAGTATTGGAACAACGCTGCTTCTCGGCACTACCTTAGAACAAGTCGTTAATACGTTCATAATCGCTTCATGATCAACGGTAAACGATACTCCCTCTGCCTTAACTGCCGTAGTAACACGTTCTTCCACTGCTTTTGCCATTTCTAAATTCCTCCCAGTTTTTAAGCACAAAAAAAGCCGTGAAGAAACAAAAAAACACACCTCTGGCGTGTCTTTGTTCTCCACGGCAATTCATGCCTCATATTTATGTTCCCTAAATTGGGTTACTCGCTCACCTACCGAAATGATAGCGGTGGTGAAAAATAATGGTAAATCGTAATACCATCATTATATTAATTCAATTGGTTCCCTGCAAGCTTAACCAGCCATCAATGTTCATCCTATTCTTCAGTTCAGATTGTCGTTGTAAGAATTCTTCATAGTGGTTTCTAGAAAGTAAGATAACGGCAACAGAATTCTGCAATGAGATCAGATAGTTTCCTTTAGTGACTGGATCTGCCCTTACCTCCTCCACACACAACATGTTTACGAGAAAACTCCGATGTGGACAAAAAATAATCCTCGATGTCTGATCCAATATTTTTTTTAAAGGTGTTCTTGTTTCAATGATTTCTCCATCTTTGAGATGAATCTTTATCCATTTTGTATCGTTAATCTTCTCGACGAAAAGTATCTTTTTCTCGTTTACTAGTAGATCACGTCTGTTAGACATAACAGTGATCATGTTTACATCCTCATTCTGTCTTGTACTTAAGATGTTCTCTGCACTCAACTGTATAACAGCTTTATCTATCGCCTTTTTTAGGCGTTCAAAGGTTACGGGTTTCAGGATGTAATCAATGCTATCCAAATCATAGCTCGCTAAAAGATGTGTAGGATTCCCAGAACCCGTCACAAAGATCATTTTTGAGTTATTCCCGCTTTCTCGAAGTATACGAAATGCGGATAATCCATCCAGCTTCTCGAGTCCGATATCAAGGAGAACAATGTCCGGTCGGTATATTGCGCAGCTTTCAATCAAACGTGAACCCGAACTTACCATGTCTACGACGGTATGTCCCATCTTCTCGACATATAATTTTAATTTTCCTCGTTGGACAACTCCATCTTCAGCTATAATAATTGTAAAATTTGTTTCCATTTTTGCACCTCTTACTCTATTCCCTTAGTTTACTCTGTTCCGTCGGTAGCAACACATTAAACTGGATAAAACCTTCTTCCGTAAGCTGACAAATAATGCTTCCTTCGTTACGTTTTACCCTCTCATTAACAATGCTTAGCCCAATTCCAGTGCTGTTTTTTGTAGTCTTTCTTGGAAGGAACATTTGCTTAATCATGGCAGGAGATAGGTGTTGGCTCAATTTGTTTTTTATAAAAAATCGGAATACATCGTTACGTATTTCTCCATTAAGCACAACCAGTCTTTGATCTGGACTTAACTTCATCACCTCCTCAAATGCGTTATCCAATAGGTTTCCGAGGATTTTTACTACGTCCATTTTCCTACTTCCTAAAAGAACTAATTTTGATTCAGTTTTATTTAGAATTTCAAACTGAAAATCGATATTCTTAGCAGTTGCCTGAGACATCTTAGATAGAATTAACACTGCAATTTCCGGCTGCCCAATATCAATTATCTCGTTGATAGTTGATGTCTCTTCAACTATCTCATTGATATATTCTTTTGCCTCATTATAAAATCCAAGTTCAATAAGACCATGCAGGGTATCCAAATGATTGTTTAAGTCATGCCGTTGACCTTTCACCTCGACCCACAAATGATCGATATTACCCTCAGCTTTTTCATGCTCATTCGTAACAGAACGACCTGGATATTTAGACAACTTCAGTACAGCCCACCCGAATAATAGACTTATGATCGTTACTTTTGTTAAAAGAATCCCGTACTTAGAAATAAGACTGTTCAATACCGGATTCGATATTTCCATGTTGCCTGTGATGCTAATAATAAACGTATATCCATCAACGACACCTGGGTAGAAAGTTTTTATGACACGTTGGCCGTTTATTACGTCTTCATAAGTTGTATAATCCCCCGTTAATGCAGCTCTTTGCATGTGATCTATATCCCTAGAACTCGCAAATGAGTTTGATCCTAAAAATATATCCTCCTCTGTAGGATTAGTTCCTCTAAGAGGGGAAGTCATAGTTAGCTCTCTATTTACAGAAGGTTCGATAACATCAATCCAAAACAACGCGGTTATATCAAGTAATTCCCCCTTATGGTCTTGGAGAATGTTATTTACGTATGTATCTACGTCCATCTCTTGATTAACTAAAAAATAATATCCATTATCTACATAAGGATTGATAATATAATCCGCTTCTCCGTCATAGTAATAACCATGTTTATGATGAGTCTCAGAATTAATAGACTGCACAGGTGGCTTAACAGACCAATAGGGATCGGACATCGCAGTATCACATGTATCACAATCACTTAACTTCTTACCTATCCGGGATGCATCTGAAGAGAGTACAACAGTATAATCCCCCTTTACTAGTGCAATTAATGAAATCACACTGACCTCTAAACGACTCGCTAAATCCTTCAACTGATCATTTGTAACATCTTTATACTTTATCGGTAGACTATTGCGTATTGCTATAGCTGCATTTCGTAAAGAATCCGATAATAGCGCATCGGAGATCTTAATAGTGCTGCTAAATTTGTCTATATCAGAAGAAATATATTCTGAAATGACCATCGTGTCACTTGACATATGATTTAAAAAGGTCTTTTTACTTATGTTATAGAAGATAAATAGATTTGTTAATAGGAAAATAAATATAGTTATTGCGGATAAAAACGCAAATTTTCTTTCAGGCATAAAAACATATCCTTCCTAAGTCCTGCCTCCTTTTACCTACATAATTTACATTTCAGGTCGTTTAATCTCCATTTTAGGCCATTAATATTCCACTGTTAACAAATTTGTTATAAACTTCAAGTAGAACGTTCGCAATCAGGCAAAAGGGGGGCATTATTCTGTGTCTTATATAGTAATTTACGAAGGAGATCGAGCTACGTCGAATGTTGTAGCTTACATACCTGCTCTAAACATGGACATCATCGGTGATACTTACGAAGAAGCACGTGAAATTACTCAAGAAATTCTAAATCATGAAATTTCATCGCTTATCGATGCTGGCAGCCTAATTCCAGACGATAACGCTAGTACCGAAACTCTTCTTATGGGTGGAACCAAGTTCCCTGTTTTGTATGAATCCAATAGAGATAAAAATCACTATACAGCTTATATTCCAGGATTCCGTATTCGAGTCCAAAGTCCATCTCTTGAAGATGTCAAAAGGAAAGCAAGAATCGTTCTACAAAATGAAGTAACGTACAGAAAAAATAACAATACAGCAACGCCAGAAGAATTTGTATGTATTGAGCGTGTTTCCACAGCTCAAGTAGTTATAAGTACTTCAGTTCCATTACGAACTTTACAAATATCCTAGCATATATTACGACTCTATTTATGGTATAAAGGTTAGAATTGTTGTCGAAAATAGTCATCTCAAAAAGTCAAAAAAGCGAGGACGTCTTGTCCTCGCTTTCATTCTTTTATAACCCGATATTTTGTTTAATGAGTACATTAGAATTGTCCCGGAATGAAACCTGGACATATAACACCGCTGCTACTCTTCAATCCATGGTTCGTGCAGCTCAACATAATTTTCTAATTCTTGTATCATTTCTTTCCGGTAAGCTCTTGATCCAGTGCCTGTGATCGTCCATTTCCTATTCGATGACTCAAGATTAACACTAAAACTGGCTTCCGCTTTTCCTCTATCATAATAGGACCTGCTGCCATCTATGGGCTCTAAAACCTCGACTTTAAACCAGCGCCGACCTACTTGTTTTATTTGAAATTGCATGCTATCTTCTCCTGACCTAAATGCTCAACTCTTTATCTGCCAACCAAGGGCTGATTCCCCTGTACAAAATGATTAAATTCCTCTGGTTTTTATCAGCAGCTTGCTTAGCGTAATCAATTGCATCTTTTTTGTAAGAGTGTTTACTTTCACTATAGAAAGTTGCATCGTCATCTCCACTATAATCCAGGAGGTTCTTGATATGTACATTCACATATTTACCGAGCTTATCACTAACGATGAATTCTACTAAAATATGTGGTCCGCAACTTATACAGATATCTTTTTTCTTTGTTAAAAAATCAGCATCTATATCATCGTAAAAGCCACATTTTATACAAGTTGGCATGTTTTTATCACCCTTTTATGCTTCTTTTATTTGTACCGATCCTACATAACCCGATAGTACGAACCAGTCTCGTTAAATCTGTAACATTGTGGCTCTAGATGACTACGTACTTTGTCATATAAACGTTGACCCGGACCGATAAAAAATCCAGATTCCTCTATAGAGCACTTTCGATTAAGAGTAGCTCAACATTGCTAAACTGCATCCCCTCTGCTTTAACCACTCCCTGATTTATTTTTGTTACGTCATCCACAGATTCTATTTTTTTCATATTAATGTTGTTCTTTCTATAGTTAATTTTGAACTCCCTGCCACACAAAGCCTTAACTCAATAAAGAAGACACCTGAGGAACATAATTTGCCCGCAGTAGATCATCAATTCCCTTTCCTAATGAAACGTCCCACATTGCAAGGCTTAGTGCCATATCGCTTTCTTTTGCAAAAAACTCTGCGCATAGCTCTAGAGAACGTTGTACTTCAGGAGTTGTAACTGCGTCGGCGTCAAAGGCTAAAACGACATGTTTGCAGCCGAGCTCCTTTAATGGTTCAAGGGCTAATCTAAAAGCTCCCGTTCCAGGAACGGCGAAGAACGGCTTTACCATTAGATCAGCTGCAAGATCTGCTTTTAGTGCTCCCTCTGTCACCCATACCTCTGAACAGTCGATAATATCGCTGGGATCCTCCCCTGTTTTCCAATATGGGAGACATGGATAAGGAAGAGCCAAATGAACCGGCAGTGGCCCCCCTATAGAAGCACCATTCATTTTAGATCCGCTGCTCCACCACCAGTACTTGGTACCCTGCTCAAGTTTTACACTGAAGACAAACTGACCGGACTTGGAATGACATATCTTCTTATCCTTTTCAGTAAGAATTACTTCAAGTGTTTTATCCTGGACTTGGAGTGAGCATTTAGCTCGTCTCAAGCCATTAGGAAGTGGCTCAACCTCCTCCATAATTTCACCTTTTATAGAACCCTGCATCGACAACTCGAGCGGTGGTTTATCTACACGAATTTGCCAGCCAGTGATTTCATTACGGATTGATCGATACGGAACCATTAGACCCGTATTCCCAGCTATCGTCCAGTATGCTCCATAGCGACCCTCAGCTGCAAAAAATCCTGGAACACCTAGTAAGTCATTTTCGCTGCTTAATCGCCCTATCATCCCTTTAGCGACTTTATAACGGTCCCTTTCTGGCATTGTCCGATATTCTCTCATTCGTATTGAGTCCTCGTCCATCATTCGGTCGCTACGTAAGTGACTTGCGTGCTTTGTAGACAGAGGGACTTCTTTAGTAAAGGTACGGTATACATGATTCAGATGGTCATTTGATCGCTTCTCTACCGCATTGGATAGCTCAATTTCAATTCGCTCCCGCGGTGCACTCTCCGTTAAATAATGTGTATATTGCCGACCAATATCTGAATCTTTGTATTTATCCGATGGTACTCGCATGCAATGAACAATGGTCTGATCCTTATTGATCGCACACCACCCTTTCTTTCCACAGATCGGGCACAGCGACATAATCTCAAACCAATCAGCATGTCTAGTTCTACGTAATCTCATGAATTAACCCCTTTCTTTATGAAACCTGTTGTTTTTAATCTCCTATGGGCATAAAAAAAGAGCTCATCTATCGATGAGCTCACAAAAATGGACGCAAAAAAAGTACATACTTATACCGCATGCACCAGCAATCCAACTATCTATTTGCCATTAATACAGCTACTCCCACTCCACCGAAATGTAAGACAGCAGAGAAAATTAATGTAATACATATCTGTTGGTTAGATTATAGCATTTAATATCAATAGAAAAAAGATATTTATATGTTTGTAATTATAAAAAGTCACCGATCATTATTTGATCGGTGACTTGTGTTACTCATCTAGATTAATATTTTTCTAATTCAGTCTCAATATCCTCGATCAAAGTGTTAACTTCCAGCACGGCTGAATCATCATTATTAAAGAAAATAGAAGGTTTGATACCATCTTCTTTTAATTGTGGCAAGAATTCTTCAATAAATCCACTTAGATCAATAGATTCAGCTTTATAATTCTTCCAATCCTCAATTGCACATGCCTCTGCAAATTCTTTCTTAGGCCAGAAAGGAAGTAATAAATTCCCGTTTGGGTCTGATGTTACAGCCCATCCGTTATCATACAGCCCCCATACTTCTTCATAATCAGCTACTTTTTTTATAAAATATTCGTATCGAACATTTGATGGTAAATTAATTACAGCCTCAAACTCTTTTTTATTCATTCTTAAAAACCTCCAAACTTATCTTTTCCTACCATATTTATCGTGTTTATGTTGTGCTAATTCATAACCTTTATTAAATATAATTTACTATGAAACATATTACTCAGTGAGTAATATATGGCAAGCAGTAGAATATTAATACA
>NZ_JAGXCY010000043.1 GCF_018310695.1 Paenibacillus sp. Marseille-Q4541
CTTGAGGGGGTAGTGGGTGTATACCCGTGGAGGTTCGAGTCCTCTCGACCGCATCAGAATGAAGAGACCTTGAAGTAATTACTTCAAGGTCTCTTTTTTATTTATCTGGCCCCTCACTGGTCTAACAGCTTTGCAATATCGGCTTCAATCTTGTCTGGTGTCGTCTTTGGGCTGTACCTCTTCACAACGCGACCTTCCTGGTCCACTAGAAATTTAGTGAAGTTCCATTTGATTGCTTTGGAACCGAGAATGCCAGGAGCTTTGTTGGTCAAATATTTGAAAAGAGGATGAGCTTCTTCTCCGTTCACATTCAGTTTTTCAAACATTGGGAAACTGACCCCATAATTCATCTGGCAAAATTCAGCAATGTCGTCACTTGTTCCGGGTTCTTGATGAGCAAACTGATTGCTTGGAAAACCCAATACCTCAAAAGACTGCTGATTAAATTTGTCGTAAAGCTCTTGTAGTCCTTTGTATTGAGGAGTTAATCCACATTTACTTGCGGTATTAACGATGAGCATAACTTTTCCTTTATAAGCTGACATGTTTAATTCTTGTCCTTTAAGTGTATTGACATTAAAGTCGTAAATGGACATTTTAACTTCACCGCCTAGATCTGTTTTTTTCTTATTAAAAGAGAGTATTAAGGGCCTTTATATTCTTTGCTACAATTAAATTTTAAACAATTAATATGGAAAGTCAAACAAAGTGATGTCATTTCACTTCATATATAGGAAAGGGAAAATGTAAGTATGTGAAATATAGAGCCAGAGTGAGATTAGAGGACCTGGGAGCTTTATTGTTTATTGTTTTGATTGAATTAGGGTAATTATGGCTCTATATTGCCTGAAGTAAGATTCAGACTACCTTTACACCGTGCAGCTCCGGGTGTATGATTCATAACGTAAATCTTGAGTGCAAAGAAAGACGAGTTACATTATTAAAACAATAGAAGTTCTCATTACTATGATTGCTGAATTTTCGTCTTGATACGTTCAAGCGAAAAACGGGGGAACCAATTAAAAAGCAGGGTGATTGAATCGGTGTGAGAGCCGAATCATGAGCTTTGCTGGGGTGAATCCTTTGAAGTTGAATGGCGGGTCCATTCGATGAACAAGGTAGGGCGACTCTCACCGTCCGAATCCGACAGCTAACCTCGTAAGCTAATTTTTGAGAGAGGAATGATGAATCTTGTGATCGATTTTTCGTCGACCGCAGGGGCGCTGACCTCTGTGGTTTTTTATTGTTTTCTACGCTGAATTTTTGAATGCCGTTTATTGTTTTTAAGCGGATTTTTCTAAAAACGGGGGAACCAAACCGGAATGATCTTTTATAAAAGACCACTCCGAGGGGTGAATTTTTCGGCTCTATGGCCGGGAATAGGGCAACTCTCTCTTGTCCGAATCCGACAGCTAACCTCGTAAGCGTAAATAGGGAGAGGCAGCAGAACCGTGAGCACCCGAAGCGGGAATGTAGGATTTGAATGATTCCTTTTCGTTCCCTGCATTTCCAATCGGATGGAAGAGCGCCGGCATGCCTTTTTGATGTAATGGTGTTCTTTTTTTGTTGTCTTTTTCAATCATAGGGAGGCTTACACAATGAATAATGAAATCATTCTGGTTACTGCACCTAACGAAGCAGCTCGAAATTTTATTCGGTTATTGATTTACAAAAAGCTATCTTTTGCTGTTCTTACGAATAGCGCTCAGGAAGAAAAAAAGGTCAGACGGCTAGGGGTGGAGCATATTATCCGAATGGATACTGCTTTCGCTCATAAATGGGCATTACCTAATGCAACTGTGGGACGCATATTTTTGTTCGAAAACAGTTTGAATTTGACCTGTCGCTTTTTGCAAATTTGTAGACCTTGGACACGTAAGCC
Source organism: Paenibacillus sp. Marseille-Q4541 (assembly GCF_018310695.1). Lineage (GTDB taxonomy): Bacteria > Bacillota > Bacilli > Paenibacillales > Paenibacillaceae > Paenibacillus. The sequence continues at coordinate 1,883 of NZ_JAGXCY010000043.1, forward strand.
GATTACGATAATTACCCAGCTGAATCATCCACGGGGTGTTTATCGAGGTATGGGTGCCAACCATATCATCTTCACGATCAAGGGAGAGGTTGGGTTCTTGTTAAACGAAGATCGAGCTGCTGTTAATTAGAATGGTTCCACTGCAATTTATAGATGAAATATTTTATGAATCCGTGGATAAGGTGAGCAGAATGAGAAGGCTTCCTTTATTGCGGAACAAATCTTGCATTGGTATAATGAACGAATAGAATACACGTAATGTGAGACTCATGATAAGCATGGGTCTTTTTTTATATCTAGATCATTGTAACTTGAAAGGTTGAGACAATACATGAGAAAGTGGTCTAATGTGAAGTGGCTTTTTTTTGATGTAGGGGACACGCTAGTCGATGAATGGGTACCTGTGGACCATATTATGAATCAGTTTGTCCAGCACGCAGTAGATAGAGGGTATTCGATTACGATCGAGGATGTTCGGGAGAAATTTATTGAGAGCTATTCTGAGTTCATTGATTCTCCTATGCAGTATGCCATCTCTCAGTTAATTGCGGAAGAGGAGGATCGGGCTTACATTCGCCCTAGGTTAAAATTTTGCAAAGAACTGGAAGAACCTTATCCAGAAGCGAAAGAAATTCTCGCGCAGTTGGGGAAGTGTTACCGAATTGGGATTATTGCCAATCAGAGCCCAGGAACGGCAGAGCGGCTTGAGAAATATGGATTTAGTCCATATGTTGATGTCATTGCCTGCTCCGCAGAGCAAGGGCTATCCAAGCCTGATGTGAGACTGTATGAATATGCCCTGCAAAAAGCAGGATGTGCGCCATCTGAGGCGATCATGATCGGTGATCGTATAGATAATGATATCGTACCCGCTAAATTGCTTGGAATGAATACGATTCGCATCTTGCAAGGATACGGAAGATACCAACCTTCTACGGATGCAAAGGACACGCCGGATTACACCATCGCAAGTCTACATGAATTAACAGGGTTACTGTTATAATACTTAGATGAAAGTTAGTTTAAATAGAAATGAGCCTGCGCAGATGATTTTCTGTACAGGCTCATTTTTTATTTATTGGAATATTAGAAGATGGTTATTACGAGTAGATACACATTCAGAACGACAATAATTCCAGCGATAGTCCAAGAAATGATATTCAGCCATCTTTTATTGGCGAACTCACCCATCAGTTTTTTATTACCTGTAAACATCACAAGCGGGATAACCGCAAAAGGAAGCTGAAGTGATAAGATGACCTGGCTAAGAATAAGTAAATCCATCGTTCCTTTTTCACCTGCAATCACCGTGACAATGACGGCAGGGATGATAGCAATCAGCCGGGTTACAAGACGTCTTAGCCATGCGGGTAATTTGATACTCAGGAAACCCTCCATAACGATTTGACCTGACAAGGTGCCGGTAAGGGTTGAATTTTGACCTGAAGCGAGCAAGGCAATGCCGAATAGAATACTCGCAACAGTTGTTCCTAGAAGTGGCGTTAGCAGATGATAAGCATCTGTGATGTCTGCTACATCAAACATGCCTGCTTGGTGGAACACAGCTGCAGATACCACGAGAATTGCACCGTTGATGAACATAGCAATCGTAAGTGCGATCGTTGAATCGATCGTCGTAAAATGGATGGCTTCTTTCTTGGCTTTGACCGTGTTTTCAATTTTACGTGATTTCACCAATGAAGAGTGCAAATATAAATTATGCGGCATAACGGTTGCGCCGAGAATACCGATGGCAATATAGAGCATTTCAGGATTGTGTAAAATTTCTGCATCAGGGACGATACCCTTGATAATGCCGGAAGCGCTAGGCTCCGCCATAAATAAATCAATTGAAAAACAAACAGCAATGGTGCCCATAAGCACGATGACGATACTTTCGAGAGTCCGAACACCTCTATTCTGAAGGAGTAGAATCAGAAGGACATCCACCGCCGTAATGATGACCCCGTACAGAATTGGGATGCCGAACAGTAGCTGTAATGCAATTGCTGAGCCAATTACTTCCGCCAGATCCGTCGCTGCAATGGCAAGTTCCGCGAGTATCCACAACACAACAACCACAGAAGGTTTGAAGTGCTGCCGACAAGCCTGTGCAAGGTCTTTGCCGGTAACGAGTCCAAGTTTACCTGACAGTGCTTGAAGAACAACAGCCATCAAATTGGAGAGTAAAATGACAAACAGAAGTCGATAGCCAAACTGGGATCCTCCGGCGATATCTGTCGCCCAGTTACCCGGGTCCATGTAACCGACAGCTACCAAAAAGCCAGGACCTGTAAAAGCTAGCAGCTTACGAAACCACGACGCACCAGTTGGAACGGTAAGGGAACCGGTATAGCTTTCTCCAGCTGGTTGCTCTGCTCCTGATAAAGAGTAAATTGATTTTGGTTTAGGTTCTTTAGAAGTGTTCATAAGGTCTCACCACCGTTTTCTAATAAAAATGGAATTATTAAATGAAAGGAAATTGATTGTTTACAGAAAAAATGCGTATTTACAATTACATTGTACTCCTTCAAATTTATTTGTCTAGTGCAACTTTTGTGCGTGAGGGAAATTAAAACAAAGATAAATCCTGCTTGCATGATATGTATGCAGTACCATAAATGAATCATGTCTACTTTTACATATAAACTTAAATTAATATTTTGACATCTTTTTTTCGTATTCAGGTGCAAAGTAAGCGATGTAAACGCAAAAAAACAAGCAAAGTGAACGAATCCTACTCTTTGCTTGTTCAGAATATTTCTTCTTGAAGGTTTCTTACTGGAACAATCTATTCTTCAAAGCTGTGGGTAGATATCGGACCAGACGGCATCTAGTATCCCTTGGATGTTATCTTCTTGACTGTTTATTGCTAGGACAGCTTCTTTGTCAGGTAAGATAACAAGAAGCTGTCCGTGAGCACCATCTGCGCGATAAGCTCCGTGAGTACACATCCAGAATTGACAGCCATATCCAACTCCCCAGTCACCCTCTGCTGGTGTATCAATATGTTTACTCGTAGCATAGGTAATCCATGATTCGGGGACAAGCTGCTCTCCATTCCATTTTCCTTTACTTAGCAGCAATTGACCAAACCGAGACAATTCTTCATTGCTAATTTTAAGCCCAGCGCAACCTAACGTAACACCAAGAGGTGAGCTTTCCCATTCTACATTTTCAATGCCAAGCGGAGTAAATAGACGCGGGATTAGATAATCTTTTACAGTTTCACCCACTGCCGCTTGCACGAGTGCGGAGATCATAAAGGTGTCTCCACTGCTATATGTAAATTGTTCTCCAGGTGCTCTGTCAAGCGGTAAAGACAAGTAGTATTTAGCCCAGTCTTTCTCTGTAAGTGTGTTACGTTCATGTACCCATAGCGGGGGATTATCATGACCTGAAGCCATTCGAAGCAGTTCATATAATGTTAGTTCGCCAGGATCAGGAATGTCAGGCTGAGAAGAATGATGAGAGGTAGGGTAGGTAAAAAAATCATTCAATTTCGTTTCTAATGTAAGCTTTCCTTCCTCAATAGCGAGTCCCACAGCCATACTGGTAAATGACTTGCTGACAGAATGCTGCAAACGGCGTTCATCTCTCGTTAAATCCCATTCGCCAGTTAGTTCCCCTCCTTGAAGAATTCGAGCAGAGTAGACGTTAAGTTGGGTTTCCTTTATACGATGAACAAACCCTGTTACATCAATAGACATGGAAATCTTCCTTTCTCATCTCTGAATTTAAGGGATAATTTGTAAGAACTAAGAAATTTTATCGAAACGTTTAAATATAGAGAGTTTAGTTGCGCCATTATGGTATTACAGGAAAGCGAAGAAGTCAACGATAGCATAGAAAAGCGAATTAAACCGAATGTAAACGGGTTAAAAAAGAAGATAATCCATTATTTTATAGGATAAATGAAGAAATTCATTTGATTTTATTCTTTTATACAAGAAAAAGGTTGTTTGACAGGAACAAGAGATTCGCATTATGATAACTATCGAAACGATTCGAAGAAATCGCTTCCAAGTGAGTGTTTACTCAAATATATGGCAAAATACCTGTTATACAGCTATCGAAACGATTCGATTAGAGGTGGAAAAACCAACTTAAAGAGCGCTTTGGATTCTCGAGAAGAATATTCTCTTTAATATGAAAGGGGTTACATATGGCATATATATCGATTGAGACGGGCTCTCCTACATTGCGGATGACGACAAGCATCCATGTTATTTCACCTTCCGAGTACGGTACGCCGGCAGGCAGTACACTATATCTTCTTCATGGAGCAGGGGATAATGCCAGTACTTGGCATCGTCTCACAACGGTGGAACAGTACGCTCAGAAGTATGGCTGCACTGTAATCATGCCGGGAGTGAATCGAAGTTACTACACGGATATGGCTTACGGTCTGGACTACTTTCATTACATTACAGAAGAGCTACCTACGGTCGTGAATAACTTGCTTCATATGAATACAGACCCAGCTCATACGTATGTTGCCGGATTGTCGATGGGGGGATATGGTGCTTTGAAATGTGCGCTTACTTATCCTGATCGATATCGAAAAGCGGTATCTTTATCCGGTGTAACGGATATAGCCCAGCGACTTCAGGATCCGAAAATGTCTGCAGATGTAGCTCGTGAAATGCAAGGTGTGTTTGGAGAGAAGCTTGAAGTGAGCTCTGAACAAGATATATATGCACTTGCTGAGAAACTAATTCGTGAGCAGGCAAAACTTCCTTCAATCCTATGTTGCTGCGGAGAAAGTGATCCATTTATGAAAATGAACCGAGAGTTTGCCGCTTACATGGGCGGTACACCATATGAGTTCGAATATGTAGAAGGACCTGGAACGCATGACTGGATGTTCTGGGAAGAACATTTAAAAACGACTTTTGAATTCCTTTTTGAGGAAAAAACCAAGTAGAGTGAGGAGATGCCTTGTGAAAGCCGCTGCCTTAGGGCCTGATAAAGAACCCGATAAAAATGCAAAACCTAGCCGAGGAAAAATCTTGCTCGGTGAGATTTGGAAGCATCGCATGACCTACACACTGCTAATCCCTGGACTCATCTGGCTTATTATTTTTGCCTACTTGCCAATGGGCGGGCTTTCACTAGCCTTCAAGGATTACAAAGCAAACTTAGGGATATGGGGAAGCCCATGGATCGGATTTGAAAATTTCAAATACGTATTCCGTGATCCAGCCTTTATCGATGCGGTATGGCGAACGCTGTACATTAACATTTTGAAGCTGATTGTGCAGTTCCCGTTCCCGATTCTGCTCGCTCTGATGTTGAATGAGCTGCGGATGGGACGAACGAAAAAGATTTTTCAAACGGTATTTACTTTCCCTCACTTCCTCTCCTGGATTATCGTATCCGGGGTAGTCATTAACGTTCTTGCCTATGACGGGCTCGTTAACAGTACGCTTGCACTACTTGGTTTACCAACGATCAATTTTCTAGGATCTGAGAGTACTTTCGTTCCGATGCTCCTATTCACTGATATTTGGAAATCAACCGGATGGGGAGCGATTATCTATCTAGCTGCTATCTCCGGTATAGATCAGGACCAATATGAGTCCGCTCAGATTGATGGTGCTTCAAGGTTGCAGCAGATGTTCCGAATCACATTACCTAATATTTTGCCAACGATTGTGATCATGTTCATCTTGTCTGTCGGCGGGCTGATGTCTTCCGGTTTTGATCAGATCTTCAACTTGGCAAATGCAGCAACCAAAAATGTATCCGAAGTACTTGATGTGTACATTTATCGGATTACGTTCCAGTCGTCTACTGATTTCTCATTCTCGACCGCAGTCAGCTTGTTCCGCTCGCTGGTTAACATGATTCTCTTGCTGGCGGCTGATAGAGTGGCGAAGAAGCTAGGCGGAGACGGTCTGTTCCGATAGGAGAGGAGAACTACGATGAGTACAATCGCTAGAAAAAAATCAAAACTCAAAAAGAACAAAATGACGTTTATCGATTATTTTATATTTGCTGTTTTAGCTGCAATGGCCTTATTGATCCTCGTTCCCTTCTGGAACGTCATTATGATTTCGTTTGCAACGCCAAAAGAGTACGCAGAGAATCCGCTGCTCATGTTTCCGAAAGATCCAACGCTTGATTCGTACAAGGCACTTTTTGCGGACGGGAGCATATTGACAGGGTACTGGAATACGACCAAATTGCTCGCAGCGGGTCTACCACTCAGCTTGTTCCTGACGACGAGTATGGCGTATGGACTAAGTAGAAACAAGTTTCCCGGCAAAAAACTGATCTTCTTTCTCGTATTGTTCACGATGATTTTTAATGGAGGGATTGTGCCACTATACCTGGTCATGAAATCCATTCATCTGACAGGTACACTGTGGTCCGTTATTCTAGCTGGAAGTTTCAGTGCATTTAACATGATTCTTATGATGAACTATTTTCAAACGTTACCGGAATCGCTTATGGAATCTGCGAGACTGGACGGAGCAGGAGAATGGAGAATTTTGTTCTCTGTTGTGCTTCCGCTTGCGGCACCGATAATGGCTACAATCACGTTGTTCTACGGCGTAGCGTATTGGAACAGTTGGTATGATGCAATGATCTTCCTGAGGAAAGCCGACCAGCTTCCTTTACAGAACGTGCTCAGGACCATCATTGTCGAGTCTTCGACGAATGCATCCAACGCGTCGAGCGTAGATGCGGTAGGCAAGTCCTCCTTCTCTACAGGGATGAAGATGGCAGCGGTATTTGTGACGATGGCTCCAATTATGTGTTTCTTCCCGTTGCTTCAAAAGCATTTTGCCAAAGGTGTATTAACAGGGGCTATCAAGACCTGATCAATACTATACAATTTTTTATCAAAATTCTTCATAAAAACATGGGGGTAAAACATGAAAACGAACAGAAAGCTTTCCGTAAAATCAGTTCTCATTATTACAATGTGTCTGGTCATGCTGATGGTAAGTGCTTGTTCCAACAGTAGCTCGGAAGGAGGAAACGAAAAGGACGAAAACGGGAATTACGTAGATAAATTGACCGTTTCGGTTGCGAGTACCGTTCAAGTGAAAGACGGCCAAATGGATAACGAGTTCCATAAGTACTGGATGGATAAATATAATCTCGAATGGGATTACAACTTTATCGAATGGGATTCCTGGGGAGAAAAACTTCGCCTTTGGATCAACTCCGGTGATTTGCCTGATGTAGCGACCTGGAACTATGTTCATGGCGATGCAATGAATTATATTGATCAAGGGCTTTTGTATAAATTCCCAGATGACTGGAAAGAGCGCTGGCCGAACGTAGCAGCAGCTTACGAATTGACAGGACTTGGCGAGAAGTTGGAAGAACTAACGGGCGGAACATATCTGCTTCCTAGACCGGTGTATTACGAGAACAAGCCAGCTGATCCGCTTCTGAATCAAATTGGTGTTATTGCTCTACGTAAGGACTGGGCTGAAGCTGTAGGTTTTGAATTGAAAGATGCATACACGACTTCAGAACTTATGGAATTCGCACAGCTTGTAAAAGACAAAGACCCAGGTAAGGTGGGTTCAGGACTTGTACCTATTTCCTACAATGCTCCTGATGCTCTGACGAACATCATTATGCCTAACAGTGAGCATTCCAGAGTCGAGTCTGCTTTTTATAAAGGGGATGACGGTCAGTACCACTGGGGTCCTGCCGATGAAGAAACACTTACGGGTCTGAAACTGATGCAAAAAGCATACCAAGATGGACTGCTTAACCCTGAGTTTTATACTTGGAAAAACAGCGAAGGCAGTGACAAGTTCCGTGTGAATGGTTCTGCTGCGATTACAAGTCTTGGTGGTCTTGCTTCTTATAGACAAGACGTTGATAAAGCGATGAAAAAGAATCTGGGTGTAGAAAGCGATGAAGTAGTACACACCGCGATCGTACTTGGAGACGACAATAAATATCGCAACCTAGAGCAAGCAAACTTCTGGTCAGCACTCATTTTCTCACCGGATATCAGCGACGAGAAATTTGAGCGGATCATGGATATGGTGGACTTCTCTACCAGCCAAGAAGGTCAACTTCTTCTGAATATGGGATTTGAAGGTACGGACTGGAAGTACGGTGAAAATAAAGAACTGGTTAGCCTTCTTCCTGAAGGAACGAGTCTGGAAGACAAATATCCGAGCCGTTTTGAAGGATTGTACCTGCTGGGAGATGACTTCAGCATGATTAACCCGGCAATCAAAAAGGAATATCGCGACCGTGCAGTTACTCACTATGAGGACAAAGCAAAACTTAGTGAGGAAGGCGGAGCTATGGCCGAGTATGACTGGACCGTTCAATTGTATGATTCTAAAGCCAAAAATCAAGCTTCCTTTGATTATGCTACCGAATACACCAACCTGATTCTGAAGGATGGAGATCTTGAAGCCAACTGGAAAGAATGGGTGAAAAGTAAGCAGTCCCTCGTACAGCCGGTACTGGATGAGTTGAATGGACTTGCAAAATAAAGACTTAAGAAAGATCTAAGGACTTAAAAAGGACAAAGGGAGGTAAGAATCTGGCGCATGTGAAGTAAAGTTTTCGCTTGTGCCGGGTTCATGCCATCCTGATCTTCAAACATGAGGAGTTTGCATAAACCTATGATAGAAGTAAGTAAACAAGGATAAGGTTTGTGCATGCTCCTGAAATAGAAGAAAAAGTCCCACATATCATCAGATAGAGGATGTGATTGGTTATGAATCATGAGTCATTATTGGAACTTGTAAATGAAATGACACTGGAAGAAAAAGTAGCCCAGTTGCAACAGCTCACTGCTGCATTTTACAGAGGGGCACAGACAGATAGTGCAATCACAGGACCGCTTGAGGAGCTTGGCATAGATCAGAATACAGTAGATGCGAGCGGGTCCATTCTTGGACTATCCGGCGCTGAAGCAGTTATTGCGATACAAAAAACATACCTTGAGAATAGCAGACTCGGTATTCCTCTATTATTTATGGCAGATATCGTACATGGTCTGAAAACGATTTTCCCGATTCCTCTCGCGATTGGCGCTTCGTGGGATATGGAACTTGCTGAGAAGAGTGCGGAGATCGCTGCAAAAGAATCTGCCGTGTCAGGCATACATGTTACCTTTGCTCCTATGGTTGACCTTGTGCGTGATCCGAGATGGGGAAGAGTGATGGAGTCGACGGGAGAAGATCCTCACCTGAATAGTCTGTTTGCTAAAGCTTTTGTTCGCGGTTTTCAAGGGGATGATTTGAAAGATCCTGAGCGAATCGCCGCATGTGTGAAGCATTTTGCAGCTTACGGTGCTGCAGAAGGCGGGCGCGAATATAACACGGTGGATATGTCAGAGAGACAAATGCGTGAATATTATCTGCCTGCCTATAAAGCAGCATTGGATGAAGGCTGTGCCATGGTAATGACTTCGTTCAATACAGTTGATGGGATACCAGCAAGTGGAAATGAAAAGCTTATGCGTGGTATTTTGCGGGACGAATGGGGATTTGATGGAGTACTCATTTCCGATTGGGCTGCGATCCGTGAACTGATTGCTCACGGAACAGCAGAAGACGACAAGGAAGCAGCCTACCGTGCAATGCGTGCTGGAGTGGATATTGAGATGATGACTCCATGTTATGTGCATCATTTGCCAGAGCTCGTTCAAATCGGTGCCATTGACGAAAAAATGATTGATGAAGCCGTCTATCGTGTGCTGCATCTCAAAGAGCAGCTTGGCTTATTCGAGAATCCGCTGCGCGGCGCTGATCCGGTACGTGAAAAGGAAATTGTGTTCTGTGAAGAACATCGAAATGTATCTTATGAGCTCGCAGCCAAATCTTGTGTTCTGCTGAAGAACGAAGATCAAGTGCTTCCTCTGAAGAATGAGCAGAAGGTAGCACTAATTGGTCCATATGCAGATAGTCATGACATCTTAGGCTGGTGGTCAGCAGAAGGCGTCAAGGAAGATGCAGCCACACTCGGAAGTGCACTTGGGGCGAAAATGGAGCAAGGCAAGCTGATGACTTCAGCAGGTTTTAGTACGAAGCATATATCAGCTGAGCAATTAGCTCATGCTCGGGAGCTGGCGAATCAGGCAGATGTAATTGTACTCGCATTAGGTGAGGATTCTGCGATGAGTGGTGAAGGAGCATCAAGAACCAATATTCAGTTACCAGAAGCACAGATTCAGCTTGTTCAGGAAATGAAGAAGACAGGCAAGAAAATCGCCGTTGTTCTCTTTAATGGAAGACCTCTGGATCTGCATGGTGTATATGATGAAGCAGATGCCATTCTTGAAGCTTGGTTCCCAGGTAGTGAAGGTGGAAGGGCTGTCGCAGATATTCTGCTTGGGCAGGTGAATCCTTCCGGGAAGCTCACCATGTCTTTCCCAAGATCTGTTGGACAAGTACCTGTGTACTATAACCGATTTAATACAGGTCGCCCAATGGACCCTGCCAAAACAGGTGAACGGTATGTATCGCATTATATTGACAGTCCTAATGAACCTCTTCTTCCGTTTGGATTTGGACTTTCATACAGTGCGTTCTCATATGAAGAACCTATCTTTTCGAGCCTTGAAATGACCGCTGAGGAACCTCTGCGTGTTCAAGTCAAGGTAACGAATACGGGAGAACATGCCGGGACTGAAACGGTGCAACTCTATATCCGTGATATATCCGGTGAAGTTGTACGTCCGCTTATGGAATTAAAAGATTACGCAAGACTCCATTTACAGCCAGGAGAAAGCGGTATTGCCGATTTCACAGTCGATGAGGCCCAGCTTCGATACCATCATTCAGATCTTACTTATACAAGCGATCCTGGTCGTTTCCAACTCTTCGTGGGTCCGAACAGCCGAGATACACTTTCTAGTGAGTTTACGTTCGTTACATCCTTTTCATAAGAAATTTAAATAAAGCAGCGAAAAGCGGCTAGAGAAACGGTCCATATATAGAAAAAGAGAGCCGTTTCTCTGGATAGGAGGAACTGACATACCTATGACAACCATGACAAAATCCAAAATACACATGCAGGCAGGAGAGCTTTGTTTTACATTCTGGGAAAGCGGCGATCTGTATCAGATTCTGAACGGACGCACGATGATTAACCAGCAAATGCTGAGTCCACTAGATGGTTCTATCAACAACCTATACTTACGCGTTCATGGTGAGAACGGCATTACTTTTTATCCGATGCTGGGTACTCAATCAGACAGTACATTTTACGCCGGAGACTCATTCTTGGAATGGAAAGGGATAGCGGCAGGTGTAGCTTACCATGTCACTTTTGCCCCTACCTCCAAAGGAGTCTGGTTCTGGGATGTAAAACTGAGTGGAAAAGATACAAAGGTTGACGTGATTTACGGGCAGGATATCGGAATTGCTGATGTGGGTGCGGTAAGAAGTAATGAAGCCTATTTGTCCCAATACATTGATCATACTGCTTTCCATGATGAGAAGTCTGGATACGTGGTGTGTTCTAGACAGAACCAACCGCAGGGAGGGGAATTCCCGTATCTTCAGCAGGGTTCCTTGACTGAATCTGTAAGCTACTCAACAGACGGGTTTCAATTCTTCGGTCTTTCTTACAAAGAGACCAATCAACCTGAAATTCTAATAAAATCACAGCTCGCTGGTGAAGTGTATCAGTACGAATTTGCTTATACAGCACTTCAATCTGTTCCACAACAACTTGCGGGTGAAGCACATTTTATTTTTTACGGATTGTTTAAACCGAATCATGCTGAAGCTGTAACAGAACTTGAATATCAGCAAGATCTTGATGCTGCTTGGACGGAGTACACTGCTCTTCTCGCTAAGCAATCTTCTGGACAGTTAAAAACATCGGCAGTGAAAAAGGTTCATATGAAGTCTATTATTGGTGATCCGGTTCAAACCGAATCAATGACGGATGCAGAAATCGAAATCCTTTTCCCTACAGTGAAGCGACATCAAGAGGAACGTGACCAAGGTGAGCTTCTAGCATTTTTTACAGATACGTATGAGCATATTGTGCTCAAAGCAAAGGAAATGCGTATTGAACGGCCACATGGACATATTTTGATGAGCGGTGGAAATGTAAAACTGGGTGAGAAAGTCATCACAACGACTTCTTATATGTATGGAATATTTAACTCCCATCTGGTGATCGGAAACACCAATTTTAACAAGTTGATGAGCAATGCAAGAAATGCACTTAACCTTTCTAAGACAGCCGGACAACGTATCTACGTAGAGATTGACGGAGTATACCGTTTGCTGACGATGCCTTCCCTTTTTGAGATCGGATTTAACTATGTGCGCTGGTATTATAAAATGAAGGAAGAAACGCTGATCATTACGAATTTCACTACAGTAGATTCTTCTGAGGTAAAACTCCACGTTCGTTCCGAAAGCGGAACATCTTATCGTTATTTAGTAACGAACCAGATTACAATGAATGTTAATGAGTATGAACTACCCATAGATGTACGTGAAGAAAATGGTGTCTTCATTATTAAAGCCGATAAAGCAGCACTTAGCCAAGAAGTTCATCCAAATCTGGAGTACCGGATGTGGGTTGACGGAGCTGACTATTCTGCTTGCGACGAGACATTTTTAATGGAAGGAATTCATTCACTCGATGCATCACTGCTGGCTCTCAACCTGGAAGCAAGTCAAGAATGGACCCTTACGTTCCAAGGATCACTTGATGGAGAAGAAGTACGTTCTGCCTCCCGTTCAGCTGTAGAGGAAACGGAGCTGTATCGCTCCTTTTTCCGTGAAGTGATGAATGATTTCCATTTAGACCATCCAGATCAGCAAAAATCAGAGCAATTGTTTAAAGTAAATGCACTTGCATGGTGGTACACGCATAACATGCTTGTTCACTACTCTGTACCTCATGGACTTGAGCAATACGGCGGTGCAGCATGGGGAACGCGTGATGTATGTCAGGGTCCTGTAGAATACTTTATGGCGACTCAGAAATATGAGCAAATTAGCGATATCATCAAAATGGTGTATTCACATCAATTCCAAGATGACGGTAATTGGCCGCAGTGGTTTATGTTTGATCAGTATTTTAAAATTCAGCAAGAAGAAAGTCATGGGGACATCATTGTCTGGCCATTAAAAGTTCTAAGTGACTATTTGAACACCACGGGTGATTATCGTATTTTACAAGAACAAGTTCCTTATACTGTAAAAGAGGGTTTTGGATTTAGCCAAGAGACATTCAGTATTCTTGATCATGCCAAAAAAGAAATAGAATATATTCGGACTCATTTTTTACATGATACTTTCCTTTCCTCATATGGAGACGGAGATTGGGATGACACTCTGCAACCAGCAAACGCGCAGCTCAAACAATACATGGTTAGCAGCTGGACCGTTGCACTGACGTATCAGACCGTAACTCAGCTATCCAGAGCACTTGCTGCACACGATGAGTCCATGTCTGCGGAACTTGCTGAGATGGCTTCCGGAATTAAGCGTGATTATGAGAAATATATGCTAGCAACGGGTGTCATTCCGGGATTTGTATATATGGAAGATCCGAATCAGGCAAAACTGATGCTGCATCCAGAAGACCGTGAAACGGGAATTCAGTATCGCTTGCTTCCAATGACACGAAGCATCATTGCGGAACTACTGAACTCAGAACAAGCGAAGTCTCATTATGATCTCATCAAGGAACGTCTATACTGCCCGGATGGTGTACGTTTAATGAATCGCCCAGCAGTCTATGCGGGAGGCGTAAGCACTCATTTCAAAAGAGCTGAGCAGGCTGCCAATTTCGGACGTGAGGTAGGATTGCAATATGTTCATGCGCATATCCGCTATGTGGAAGCAATGGCGAAGCTCGGTCTACCGGAAGAGGTATGGAATGGTCTTGCTATTATTAACCCTGTAGGTATTACGGATGTGGTCCCTAATGCGGAACTGCGTCAGAGCAATGCTTACTTCAGTAGCTCAGATGGTAAGTTCAATAATCGTTATGAAGCTCAGGATCATTTTGATCAATTGCGCAGTGGTGAGGTTCAGGTGAAAGGGGGCTGGAGAATCTACTCTAGTGGCCCGGGGATTTATATGAATCAACTAATTTCAGCTGCACTTGGTATTCGTCAAGAGCAAGGGGATCTTGTACTTGATCCAGTACTTCCAGCGGAACTTGATGGTCTTCGTTTTGGTTTTGAATTTGCAGGAAGAAAGATAACGTTTATCTATCATATTAGTGGAAACGCAGCAGAAAAAGTAATGATGAATGGCAAGGAAATACCGGCAACCCTAATCGATAATCCTTATCGTGATGGGGGCTTGCAGATTTCCCGTGATACTTTTGAGAGTTTATGTAACGAAGACGATAACGAAATTGAGATTTTTGTGTAACGTAATAAAAAAAGCGTGGGTGGGTGTCTCTAATCATACCACCCACCTTTCCGTATAAACGTTAGGCTTGGTTATTTAATGAAGGAGCGAGGACTATTGGTCAGTATTAAGGACATTGCAAAAAAAGCCGGAGTTTCCATCTCTACGGTATCTTATGCCCTTAATGGGAGCAATAAGGTAACGGATGAAACGAGCTCTAAAATTCTGGCCATTGCCAAAGAGTTAAATTATGTGCCGAATGCAGCAGCAAGAACTTTAAAAAAACAAAAAACGAAAATCCTAGGTGTATTCCTTACCGATTTCCGAGGCGACGTGTATGGAGATCTTCTTCACGGGATGAAGGAAGTGAGTAATGCTCAAGGGTATGATCTTATCGTTTGTAGTGGTAAACAGTCTCACCGGATGCTTCCAGAGCGCATGATTGATGGGGCCGTTATTCTTGATCAGATGTTTGAGAGCGAAGAACTGCTGAAATATGCAGATTTGGGACACAAAATCGTTGTGCTTGATCGGGAACTATCCCACCCTAACATTAATCATGTACTGCTTGATAACAAGGCAGGGGCTACACTTGCCATGGAGCATCTGATTGAAAAAGGACACAAGAAAATATATGTACTTACCGGGCCAGAAGGATCGTATGATTCAGCTCAGCGTATGAAGGCAGTGCGTCTTGTAGCAGAGCGTACACAGGATGTCGAGTGGATTGCGATTCCGGGCAATTTCGAAAAAAGCGGGGGAGAAAAAGCAGCGGAGCAAATTATGCAGGAGTATAAAGAGCCTGTCGCGGTATTCTCGCTGAATGATGAGATGGCTATCGGTTTCATTAATCGCATTGCTGAAACAGAACTCCGTATTGGTGAACACATCCATCTTATCGGTTTTGATAACATTGAATTGGCACGATATATGCAGCCTCGCCTGGCTAGTATTGATTATTCTAAGCAAAAATGGGGAGCTCTTGCCTCCGAACAGCTTATTAAATTGATTGCTGGTGAATCAGTGGAAGATGAGCAAATTTATGTGACCCTAGCAGATGGGGGATCAGTCGGTCCAGCGATAAAAAAAGCGGAATCTGTATAACAAATTTGTGATAAGGCGATAACTTTTCCTATGAAGCCTGTTTTATTTTTTGTGAGAAGTTTAAAAATAGAATAGGCAAGAACATCACTTCCTTACGAAATAGTAAGGATACAAGATGTTTATATATTATCTTTTATAGGTGAAGGAGCGATTATCATGGAAGCATTGTATACAGCAAGCGCAACAGTACGTGGAGGAAGAGACGGTTCATTCGAAACATCTGACGGAGTACTTCGTCACGACTTATCCACTCCAAAAGAATTAGGCGGAGCAGGCGGGAATGCTACGAATCCGGAGCAACTGTTTGCAGCAGGGTATGGCGCATGTTACGAGAGTGCACTTGCCAATATCGCTCGCAAAGAAGGCGTGAAACTTAGTGATGTTGAGGTAACTAGTAATGTAATGATCGGCAAGGATCCTAAAGATGATGGATTCCAACTTGCCGTTCGCCTCGATGTGAAGATTCCAGGTGTAGATCGTGCACAAGCAGAAGATCTGGCTAAAAAAGCGCATGACTTCTGCCCTTATTCCAAAGCAACTCGTGGTAATATTCCAGTTGAACTTAACGTAGTTTAATACGTATAAAGGAATGAAAAAGAAGTATCTTGCGGAGGGCAGCTTCTAATATAGACTATCTTTCGCACTGATCAAGAAGACCTTGGTGGGAACGCCAAGGTCCTCTCTTTTATAAGGGACTTTATTATAGGTTCAAAGAATGTTGTAGTGGATGGGTATATTGATTTGACATCGGGGTTAAAATTCTTTAATATGACTAAGTACTAATATGTACGTGGCATGAATAAATTTGAAATCACAGGTGATTACATGTCTTATAGACCCCAGATTGTTGACTTAACAACTGCCAGTCGTAATGAAGAATCCGGACTTTACGAGTTCACAATGAAGCTTCAGGATGGAACGCGTTGCCGTGTATTCTATTCCAGTAAACCGGAATGGCACATGACTAGCATCAGCCGTCTTCAGAAGACTCCTTGCCCGGTATGCCGTAAGGATTTCATTTGCAAATGTATGGAGAAATTCGCAAATGATATTCATGAGCAAATTATGGATAACCAATTGATCGAACAAGCTATCAAGTAGTGATAGTTTGTAGTGATGAGCGTCCGTGAGATCACGGCGCTTTTTTTCTATATTCTTATAGAGCTTAGAAAGAAAGCTACGCTGCATAAGGGGGCGTGTGGATGGTCAGAGAATCTCATTCCGACATGGATCAGTATATGAATATTGATATTGTGCTTATAGATGGAGTCTGTCATTTGTGTCAGGGACTTACCAAGTTGATTATTCAGCGGGACAAACAGGGGCGTTTTCACTTTGCTTCGCTTCAGTCGGAGATCGGTCAGAATTTACTCGCACATGGCGGATTGTCTCTTAATGCAATGGATACTTTTGTACTTATAGAAAAAGGAACGTATTACACTCGTTCATCTGCTGCACTTCGTATTTCTAAAAAGCTGGGTTATCCTTATAAGCTGGGTTCTGTATTTTTCATCATACCTCCGTTTATCCGGGACAGGATATATAATGTGGTGGCTCGTAATCGTTACCGCTGGTTCGGCAGGGACGAAGATGATGCCTGTATGTTGCCTACTCCCGATATTCGGAAGCGGTTTTTATAGATAACATTAAAAGGGAAAAGGGCAGCTAATCTGTGTGTGTAGAGATTGGCTGCCCCTTTTGTTGTGTTTAGTTTTTTGGAGCTCTATAGCCTGCTGCTACAGCTTCCTCTTCTGTACAAAACCAAGTCTCCGGATTGGTTGATTTGTAATTACGAGATGCAGTGGTGTGATAAATCTTCTCGCCTTTGGAATTGATATTCCCCTTGATGGTGCAAGTGTTGTTCGGCGGAGTAGATGAACCGCTAGTACCATGAGAAGATCCAGTTCCGCTAGTAGAACTGTTTCCATTTGTACTGTTTTGGTTGGAAGAGTTACTATCTTTACCTCCAGATGTGCCTGCGGAAGTGGTACTACTTTTCTTCTCAAATTCACTAGGGTGGAATCCGTCCTTCTGTACATAGTTTTCAAATTCCCAGATGCCTAGCGCTTGCTGTTTACTTTTGTTCTGAATAGCTTCAAACGTGTCCACATAGCGAACATTCGGAGGATAGATATATGCGACTCGCGCATAACCTTTCTTAAGTAGTGATTCCTGGAGCATCACTCCATCCACATAGACGTAAGCGAGCAGCCGGGAGTACTTATCACGATTCGGCCCGATATCAAATTCGAGTTCGATTTGTTTCGCTTGCTCCAGCAGTTGCTTGGTATATTCCTTTGCTTCCTTGCCCAGCGGTTGTACACCGAGTTTAGGGTGTGAAGTTTCAGGAGTGTCAACCAGCAGCAAACGGAGAGATTCGCTTTTGCCTTCATACATTACCTTCAGTGTATCTCCGTCAACAGCCCGGTCGAGGGTAACGGGAATTCTAGGGTATTCGTGGTCCGTATTTGAAGTATTTGTTGTCGTATCGGTATTGGAATCTGGAAGCTGAATCTCACCACATCCAGCAATAAAGACGGTAACACAGAGAACAAGGGGAATTACCCAGCGCCTCAATAAAGACATGAAATCACTCCATTCTAAGATGTATAATATGTATGCATGGATCTTCTAAGTGTACTATATTTAAGAGAAAAAGGGAACGAATGTTTGCTAACCTTACTCGGTATTCGTTTCTATTTTATATGTCATACATAAGAAAGAAGTAAATTTGTTCTTGATGAATGTGGTAAATTATGCTAATCTAGCGATAACTTAATCAGTACGTGACGGAAGCACCGTCCATTCACCGCAAGAAATTGCGGCAATGGGCGGTGCTTTTTTTTGTGCTGCGGAAGGGGAGAGGTTTGCATATCTATGAAAAAAGTGTTGCTCGCAAGTGCCAGTCTGGAATATGTGGAGGCGTTACTTGATTATGTACAAGGGAGTGAGTATTCAGCCAAATTTCAGGTTACAGCTTTCTCACAGCCAGAAGCGATGTCTAGATACATGGAGGTACTCATTCCAACATCTCTCCCAGATCTGGTAGTGGGTGAAGAGCTTTTTGTGGAAAAGTGGCTTACGGGTCCATACGCAGAAAAGGTACCGGCTCTTATTTTTACGGAGCAGTCTTTTGTTGAGGAGAGTCCAAGTAAGATCATGAAATATCAGCCCTTACCTGTGATTTTAGCCAAATGGGAAGAACGGCTGATAAGTAGTAGAAGAAGAGAAAGGGGCGGATTCTCCGGAGAACAGACATGGGTAATCGGGGTCACTTCGGCTTCTGGAGGCTGCGGTAAAACAACTGTTGCACTGAATCTAGCTAAGCAATTAGGACGGTCCGGTTATTCCGTGTTTTATCTAAACCTAGAGACAATCGACAGTACAGGGCCATTTTTGCATACAGCATCTTCAGTAATGAAATCAGAATCAGCTGATTCCTTCAGCCAACTATTATACCAGCTGAGAGCAAAGAAAGCTTCAGGAAGTGTTTTTCATGGAGAGAAGGATGAGGCATTAGATATTAGACCGTATACGATGCGTAATGAACGGATTCTAGCGGATTGTTTTGTCCCTGCAAGAAATCGGAAAGAGCTACTACAGATGAGTAAATCAGATACAAGCGAACTGATAAAGCAAATTGCGGGCTTAGGTCAATACCATTTTATCATTGCAGATCATGATTCCGTGTGGGATCCACGTTCGGAAGCAGTCATGGAGGAGTCAGGCTTGCTTGTATGGCTTCTATCAGATGATCTTCACACGATGAACAAGTGTAAGGAATGGATGAAGTTTCATGAGCAAACTGACCCTGAGAAATACGCAAATATCGTAGGAAAGACGTTATACCTCATTAATCGCTACACGGGAAGCTTAGTTAATGAACTGCCTGGAGGAGGGGTTATAGCTGAACATTATCTTCCTTATATCCCCTCATGGAAACAGATGCGGGAACCTGATTTACTGCTGAGTTCGCCTATTTATCAGAAGGAAATGGGTAAGCTTTGTGAAGCTCTTGGTGTTTTGAACAGGGAGAATATAGGATGAATGAAGTTTGGTTCAAGGAACTTCGCAAGGCAGTCCGTTCAGGTCTGGATGTAACTTCAACTGCAGGGGATAACGAACTCATGGAGCATATCGAGCGTAGGGTACTCTTTCATCAAGACCTTGCTCATCTGACTTCAGGAGAAAAGCAAGCGGTAATTAAACGGCTGTACGATTCCTTCCGAGGGCTTGATATTCTACAACCGCTTGTAGATAACCCGAATATTACGGAAATTATGATCAACAGCCACCATGAAATTTTTATCGAAGAACGCGGTGAAGTCAGGCAGCTGCCTGTCGCATTTGAATCTGCAGACCGGCTCGAAGATATTATTCAGTCGATAGTGTCAGGGGTAAACCGGATCGTTAACGAATCATCTCCTATTGTGGATGCAAGACTGAAAGACGGATCACGGGTGAATATCGTACTGCCACCTATTGCATTGAAGGGACCAACCATGACCATCCGTAAGTTTCCCGAAAAACCGATGCGGATGGAGGATCTTGTTCGGATTGGTGCGCTATCAGAAGAGGCCGCAGAACTGCTGCAAAAGCTAGTAAAGAGTAAATACAACATCTTTATTAGCGGAGGAACCGGATCAGGGAAGACCACATTCCTCAATGCCTTATCTCAATATATCCCTAGTAGTGAGCGGATCATTACGATAGAGGATTCAGCCGAGCTACAGATTGTTACGGTTCCGAATCTTGTCTCACTGGAGACACGAAATGCCAACACGGAAGGCAGAGGGGAAATATCGATACGAGAGTTGATTCGTTCTTCATTACGTATGAGACCCAATCGAATTATTGTTGGAGAGGTACGGGGAGGTGAAGCTTTGGACATGCTGCAGGCGATGAATACTGGGCATGATGGTTCGTTATCAACGGGCCATGCGAACAGTATTGTAGATATGGTCAGTCGCTTAGAGACCATGGTACTTAGCGGGGCAGATCTTCCTATTGTTGTAGTCAGGCAGCAGATAAGTTCAGCTATTGATGTCTTTGTCCATTTGTCCAGACTTCGAGATCGTTCAAGGCGAGTTACCGAGATCAGTGAAGTCATCGGAATGGATGATGGGGAGGTGAGGTTGAATAGTCTGTATCGTTTTCAGGAACGTGATGAATTAGAAGGACGCATCGTAGGTGAACTCGTCCGCACATCCTCTTCGCTCATACACGTGGACAAGCTGCTGGCAGCCGGTATTAGGTATCCATTTGAAGAGGAGTAGTTTAGAGAGGTGATATACGTGAATGTAAGCATGGGAGCCGTACGAAAGAATAAAAAACAATCATCGGTACAGCCTGACAGCAAACTGTCAGATTATTCGGTACATACGTTAAGCAGTCGGCAAAGGGCATTATGTATCACGGTTAGTGTGATCCTTTTTTGCAGTATAGGCTACCTGTTCTATCATCACTGGGTGATGAGCTTAGTGTTAGCCTCAGCATCGCTGCTAACTCCAAAATACTATAACCGCTATCTGCTAGAAAAGCGACGTTCTGCATTAAGTCTTCATTTTAAGCAGGCACTCTATTCTTTATCCTCCTCTCTTGCAGCAGGGAAATCAGTAGAAAATGCGTTCAGAGAGGCTGTGCTGGACCTTCGAATGCTGGATCCGCAAGCGGACCACGACCTGATTCGCGAGTTCACCATTATTTGCACACGAATGGAGTATGGTCAGCCCATCGAGGAAGCCTTGCTTGATTTTGCCAACCGAGCCCAAATGGAGGATATTACGAATTTCGCGGATGTGTTTGTAACTTGTAAGCGCACTGGGGGCGATCTCGTTGAAGTGGTGAGAAGAACTTCTTCGGTCATTGGAGAAAAGCTGGATATACAGCAAGAAATTGCGGTAACCGTTTCCCAGAAAAAGTTTGAGTCTAAAGCGATGTTTGCAGCACCTTTTGTATTTTTGTTTGTTCTTAGTGTTGCTTCACCGGAGTTTCTCGCTCCTTTGTATAGTCCCGCCGGATATGTGATCTCAAGTGTATCTATCGTAATTTTATTTGCTTGTTTTTTATGGGTGAACCGAATTATGAATATCCGGGTGTAAGGGAGATGACCTTGTGATTATCATTTGTGGTTCGATAGCTGCGCTACTAGGAATATGGTGGATCCTTGCAAATAGAACAGCAAAAGTGAGATTTCAGAGACTTAATCAGGTAGATATGCCGGGTCTGCGTTTTCGTAAACTGCATGCACCATTTATAAGTTTAATAGAACGTCTGGAGCTGACAAGAAGATTACCTGTATTTATTTACCGTGTGCAACACTCGATCCAGAGAGCGTATGGACCCAAACATGGTCATGAAAAAATGATGCTATTTCTTGCCGAGATCCTCGTATACAGCTGGCTTGCTCTAATTGGAGGAGCGGCACTCACGGTAGGTTTAGAAGGGCAACTGATGGGGATTGCTTTCGGTCTTATTCTTGCTATAGTTATTCCATTTGCTCAGCTGAAGGATCTGCATGAGAAGGTGAAGCTTCGAGAACAAGATATTTTAATGGAATTACCGGAGTTTCTTAACAAAGTAGTACTACTAGTTGGTGCTGGGGAAACCGTGCAGAAGGCGATCATCCACTGTACGGAGCGGAAACAAGGATCAGAGCATCCATTGTACTTAGAACTTGGGCAAATGATAGCTGAATGGAATAGTGGGTATTCGTTTCAGCAAGCTTTTGAGCAGTTTAGCAAACGATGCGGTATTCAGGAAGTGTCTATTTTTACAACTACAGTACTGCTTAACTTTCGGAGGGGTGGCAATGATTTTGTACTTTACCTTCGTGATTTGTCGCGAGTACTGTGGGAAAAACGAAAATCCCTTAGCCGTACGAAGGGGGAACAAGCTTCCTCAAAGCTTGTATTCCCAATGGTTCTTATTTTTTTGGTAATTGTAATTATGGTTGGTGCACCCTCGTTTATGATGATGAATTTATAGGAGGAAATGGAATGTTAACAATGGTTAAAAACAAGATGATCAGTTTCTGGGAGGAAGAGGATGGCCTGGGTACGCTGGAGATGATCTTAATTATCGGAGTAATTATTGTGATTGGTCTAATATTTAAGAATGAAATTACTTCGATCGTCAACAAACTACTGAATCAAGTTGGTACAAAAAGTGATGAATTCTTCAAATAAGGTTCTTAAATTGAAAAAACATTTAAAAAATGACGAAGGGAGCTTCACCTTTGAAGCCTCCCTCGTGTTTCCTGTCATTTTGTTCACGTTATGTCTGCTCATGTTCTTTTGCGTTTTGCTATTTCAAAAATCGATGTTATCTCAATACGCCTCCGCATCAGCAGAACGTTCTTCATATAGCTGGGAGAACAGTCACAAGGAACCGAAGACAGGAGCATTCCCAGAGAGCGAATACGATCGTTTGTACTGGAGATTAGCCGATGATCACATGCTAGGTTCACTTTTCGGCACATTTGGAGCGGAATCTACTTCCTCTATACCGGTTCCTAGTGAGGTAGCAGAAGGAAATCTTACGGCACAGAAAATGAGCCAGACGACTACATCTTTACCGCCGGCATACAGTGGGACTATGGAGTATGAGAATAAGCTAATGAATCGTCAGATAACAACGAAGATAGATCAATTCGTTTCATTACCTATGATAGGATTTTTGCTTTCTCCAGATCGCAAAATTTATTTTTCAGGAAGAGCAGCTGTTGTCGAGCCAGATGAATTTATTCGCAACATCGAGTTGCTTCGATATTATGGAGCGCGATTCTCTGGAATGGGAACGCCCGGGAATCCATCAGAAATTGCTCAAATACTAGAAAAACTGATGGGAAAATAAACGAAGATGACGGGAGGAGGAAAGGATTGTTTAAAAAGGGGGAATCGGAATCCGGAGCGGTGACAATTTTTCTGGCATTGGTTTTGGCGGTCATTTTTATGTTCGTTGCTGTATTCATAGATTATGCAAGAATCGCCGCAATGAAAGTTCAGACCGAGCGATTGTCTCATGCTGCTGTACGTTCAGTTATGTCCTCTTACATGCCAGAACTTCAGCAAAGATACGGTTTGTTTGCACATAGTGGGGAGCAAGGAGATTTCATTATGTCTAAAGTACTGAATGACAGTACGAAGCCGATTCCGCATAAGGATGGCGTATCCATTATACCGATGGAGCTAGATAGTTCAGGACTTAATTTTGAACGTGAACTCGGCAAGTATGATCATTTTAATCAACAGATTCAGGAAGAGATGAAGTATAAAGCCCCTGTCGATTTTTTATATGAAGCCGTCACTAGGTTTAAGCCGCTCTCTGAGGAACTGAAACAGGCTGCTCATAGTGTTGATGTCCTTCGAAAATTACAGAAATTGTATGATAAGCGGGAGAAGCTGCTTGAGCAGGCGATTGAGAAAAGAAGAGAAGCAGCACAAATGGCTACAGCAGTTGCAAAAAGGGTCATGGATCCCCCAAGTAGTTATTTTAGTGACAGTCCGCTAGGAGGGAACATTCGTACGTTGGCAGATGGAGCTGCAAAATATAGTGATTATTACTCTAAATATACAGAGGATGAGGCAAGAGAGCCGATCAAAAGAATCTATGGTGTGGAGCTAAGTGAATATCGGATGGAGCTATCACGCGTATTGCTTCAAGTAGGCAAGGCCCGAACTGAGGCAATGAACACACATAAGCAAAAGATTGATGAAGCGAACGGACTCATACAGGAAGCGAAGCAGCTGAATGAACAGATGAGGCAAGTCATTAAGGATGGAGAGGCAAGAGCTGCTAATCAGGCGTATGACAAAGTAGGACAGGCCAGTACGCCAGGCAAGGGCATACCGGCATCGGGAAATCTGAATGGAGAAGAATTGCGTAAAAAAACAGAAGAGCTGTTACGTAAAGATTCCGAGTTTACTGCTTTTATCGAGAGTCAGAATCAGCAGTTAACAGAATTCGCAAATGCAGATCAAAAAGTGGCCACTGCCGAAACTTCGCTTCGCAATCTAACTGACGGTGACTCCTTTCATAAAAGAAGCGTGGTGCTATCGGCAAATAAGGAAATCGACCGATATATGGATAGCTACGTAAGATCAGGTGGCAGTAATTTGATAGACCAATCGGCGAAACAAATTGATGATTACAGGGCAGCTGATAAAGAAAGAGCTAAGGTAGACAAACAGTCCCAGCAGAAACTGAATGAAGCCCAAAATAAAATCAAATTATTAGTGGCTACGGCAGGACTTGAAGAGAGCACAAAGCAGTTTAATGAACTCAAAGGTTATTACGATGAGAGTATTACTTTTAATCAAACTAGCAGTGAAGAGTCAGTTGGCACAGAAATGTCCGATGATCCCTACGATGCTGGCGGTGATGCGATGGCAAACATGGATCAGATGTTTGGAGGTATGGCAGGGTTTGTCGATGTCCTAGGAGATGAACTATTTCAGAATGAATATGCAATGCATTACTTCAGATCAGTTGATCTATCTATGTTAGCAGGAAGCAAGACAAATAACAGTACACTAGAACCGGAAGTTTTTTTTCTACCAGAGAGTCAGGAACTCGAGTACATTATTTACGGTTTTCATAACCCTTACGGAAATATTACGGCAGCATATGGTGAGGTGTTTACAATACGTCTTGCGATACGAACGATGGAGGGCCTTGTAGAGAGCAGTAAACTTGGTAATCCGCTCCTTATTCTTTCCAAAGCGATCCTCTATGGATTAGAACATGCGCTTGCCGACATGACGTCCCTTGCTGACGATGGAAAAGTAGAATTGTCCAAATATGCAAAGCAAATATCAGTAACCTATCGAGATCATCTACGCTTATTTCTGCTTGCACACAGTAATAACGAGAAGAAAATGTCACGAATGATGGCTTTGATACGCTTGAACACCGATGTTGATCTAACGAAAACATATACCTATGCATCAGGGGTGACAGGAATGAGAATGAAGTTATGGTTCTTGCCTGGAATAACCAAAATGTTAGGAGTCATTTCCGGAAGTGCTGACCGTGTTGAGAATGGTGATGTCTATATCACGCTTCAGTCGGATTACTCCTACTAGACTTTCCAGTTCATAATTATTAGGGGCTAATAGATAATGAGAATCCAAAATAAGCGCTATAGACGGAGTAATAAGAAAGACAATCATATGATGTCGGACAAGGGGAGTATTGTACTCGATGCTTCTCTCGTCATGCCCATTTTTCTTTTTTTTATTGTATTTCTGATTTATTTCGTTCAGATGACTTTGTTTGTAACTGCCTTGCAAACGGCTGCATCGGAAACAGCAAAAAAGATATCTGCGCATATGTACCCTGTATCTCTCGCAGTTGATGCGGCTGGAGCAGTAGATTCGGGATGGAATGGTATGGGACTCCCAGGTTCAGGTGATGGAGGGATTTTTCCTATTCCTGAGTTGTCTCTTACCGATATGGTTGCAAAATATGCTTCTGCGCTGCCCGAACCTATTGGTGAATGGGCTTCTATGGCAGCTGCAAGTGGAGAAGCGCCTCTTCTACATCTGCAAAGTTCTGCTTCGGAAACCGTTCTGGACCCAGTTATTAAGCCGCTGATCTCTCCTGTAATCGAGAATACCGTACTCGAATACGACCGGATTCATGTAAATGGGATTGATTTACCGAATCTCAAAGAAAATACAAATCCATATTTTGGCGTTGAGCTAACGTACGAGTTGCCGCTCAAAGTACCTTTTATAGGGAAAAGCATTCGAATCCAGGCTAGTAGCAAAGAGAGAATCTGGATTGGCGCTACGGACGAAGGAACATCAGAAGGGGATGGAAATTCAGACTCAAAAGGAAATGTTTCACTTTTGTCTAAGCCAGAACCGGCTTATATAGCTAGGCAGGCAACCATTCGTGCCAAAATTACGCCAGGGGCTTCTGCAAACTTGTCGGTTTTTTACAAAACAGGGGAGAGCACTGCGAAGCATGTAGGGTGGGCTACGGCAGACGAGAATGGGTATGTGGAGTGGACCTGGTTTGTGGGTACGAGAACAACGCCAGGAACGTGGCCATTTGTTATTGAAACAAGTGACGGAGCTAGGTTGGAAGTTATGTTTGAGGTTGCTTCAAAGTCATAAAGGAAGTGGATATGTTATGGAAATGGTTTACTATGGATGTGGAATTTTTGTATTCGCTGCGTTTATTACAGACATCAGAACAATGCGAATTCCGAATCTATTATCCTTGTCAGCTATGATTAGTGGGCTGATCGTACATTTGGTTATGGACGGGATACAAGGAATTCTGATGAGTATAAGCGGACTTGCTACTGGTTTTGGAATGATGTTTGTACTTTATCTCTTTGGGGCGGTGGGCGCAGGAGATGTCAAAATCTTCGGGGGTATTGGTGCATGGACAGGGGTCTTGTTTACGGTTCAAGCTATGGTGTACTCCATTATTATTGCTGGTGCGATTGGTTTCATTATTTTGTTATGGAAAAAACAGGCCGTGCAAAGATTGGGTAAGACGATCTTATATATAACTGGACGAATAGTTCCAGGGATTGTACCTTCTAGTTCAGATCACACCTACCATCCGATTAAGGAAGGACTCCGATTTCCCTTTATGATTGCCGTGTTGCCTGGATTTATTAGTGTTTGCGGCCTTTATTATTTGTAAAGTAGCTTTCAGTTGATGACCTCTATAGGAGTATAACGGGTTTGCGTACAAAGGAGAGACGTTATGATTGGCTTAAAACGAGATTTTATACATAACGGTAAAGCAATGATGACGATTGATAAAACAGGAGGGTTTATTCGGAATGATCTGAGTGAGGTACAGCTGCAAATGCTTATTTCGAATGCTGTTCCTGGTCATCTGGGGATGTCCATTAAAGAAATTAATCAAGAGGTCACTTTTATCTATGATATCACGGGTAAAAAAATGCTTTCCCAAACGGCAAGATATGAGAAGCTAACTTTAAAAGGACTTTTTCAACTGCTCTTGCAAGTAACTCAAACCTTACTTTCTTGTCCTCAGTACATGCTTGATGAACAGAGGTATGTATTACACGAAGACTATATTTTTACTACGGATACACTAGAAGAAGCGAAAGTTTATTTATGCTATATTCCTGCCCCCTTTGAAAAGGAAGTAGAATCTGTACCCCTCCAGCTGAACCAAATGGTCATCAGGTTGATGCTTTACGTCAAAGCGCTTGAGGGCTCGGGCATCCAAAGAATTATTCAACTCTGCAATGACAGTAATTTTCAGCTTGTGAACTTGCAGGAACTTTTGACTGAATTGCTGCTGAGTGAGTCAGAAGTAGAAGGTAAATCCTCTGTAAAAACGGATATTTCACAAGACATGTTGAATCCACATGCTTCTTTTGACAACAGGGATCAGACGAAAACTCAAAACCCGCTAAATGGGCCCGGTAATGTTATAGCTGGATTACAGAGATCTACATCGATTCCTAGAACTAAAATTTCCGAATTGCCTAATCGTTCAAGCCAGGTCTCTCATTCATCAGTTCCTTTTAAGAATGCTCCATTTGAGCAAATAGGCTCATTACGTCCTGATTCAGCAGCAGATTCTATGCGTGGCACGATACTTTCTAAAGAAGATGAGGAAGTAGATACAAAACCTTCTAAACCTATTTATTACTGGCTGGGAGGGCTACTCGTTGCATCTATAGTATGGAGATTTATATATATGGATGAGCCAACAACGGTAAGACTTGCAATTTGTGTTGTTTTGACAGTAGTTCTAGCTGTTGCGGCTTATATGTTATCGGTAGGGAAACTCGTTTTAGGTAAAAAAACGAAAAAAGATGTTTATTCCACGAGCAGTGATTTCCCTGACGTTGAGTCTTCTTCTTCCTTCCCCTTATTTCAGGGGCAACGAGAGGAGACTTCCACACCCGTATTAGGAAAGCGAGGGATTTTTGGTGGTAAGGATAAAAACAAAGAAAATACCGAGCCGTGGCGCTGGAACACAGAGACTCAGCATGGTGATGAATCTTACCGTGAAATGAATATTCAAAGTTCAAATACTTCTTACAAATTAGAAGCGCTTGGATCAAACCTTTCTTTTTCAGCATCAGAAGCATTAGAAAATGGATCTAGTGAAACAGCAGCTAGTTACTACGATTCTTTGCGTCATAATACCCAGCTGCTGAATTCTTCCCATGCGCAGGCAACGGTTCTTCTTACAGATTCAGTACAAAGTGCTGATAACCCAGCTCAGTCCGCTATCCTAACCTCAAAAAAAGGCATATTGGAACGGCAATCGCCCCTTGGATCAGTAGAACGAATTGAACTAGGTACAGGGAGTTTTATTATTGGACGTTCTGAGGAAGTGTCCCAGTTCGTGGAGAATGGGAAGGGAACTTCTAGGGCTCATATTGAAATCAGCGCATCCAAAGACCAATACTGCATCAAAGATTTGAATTCCATGAACGGTACGTTGTTGTTAGACAAACCAATGGTTCCCTATAAGGAATATCCACTCGAAGAAGGGGATTTCTTTATAATTGCTGAGACCAAATATACATTTCATTATGTTTAGTTATCTTGAAGCTGAGTGATCGCTTCTTTCAAGCGTGAATAGTCAAAGCGAAAGGCATATTCCTGAGCTTTATCAGGAAATACTTTTTGACCTTCTAGAATTAGAATAGACATGTCGCCAAGCAAAGCTTTCATCATAAAAGAGGGAACAGGAAACCAATGCGGACGGTGAAGAACTTCTCCGATCGTCTTCCCGAATTCTTCATTAGTGACCGGATGTGGGGAGGACGCATTCATAGGACCTCTCATATCAGGAGTACGCACAGCAAAATCAATTAGCTTGATCATATCCTGGATATGTATCCAAGAAACCCACTGCTTCCCATCCCCAATAGGACCGCCGACTCCTATCTTATAAGGCATTCTCATAAGAGGGAAGGCACCTTTATTGCCAAGCACAAGGCCGGTTCTAATTTTAACTAGTCTTGTGTTTGCAAATCTTTTTTCAGCCGCATCTTCCCACTGTATACACACATCAGATAGAAAATCTTCAGTTGTTACTGGTGAATACTCATTAAACGTATCTATTCGAGATGTTCCATAAATGCCGACGGCTGAAGATTGAATCACGGCTTTAGGCTTGTTTTCTAATCGATCAATGATATCTCCCAATTGATGAACCGAATCAAGGCGAGATTGAAGTATTTTTGTTTTTGCTTCGGCCGTCCATCGCTGATTCAGTGATTCTCCGGCCAGATTAACGACTGCATCCAGTGACTCAAGTAGATGGGGATTACTAGCCCATTCATCCCAGGTAATATATTGGTACGAATCCGTATGGTTTTCTCTAACTTTTCTCGTAACAATGAAGACTTCATGCCCTTGTTTTATCCAGTAGTTAGCAAGTTGACTTCCTATAAATCCGGTGCCCCCACATATGGCAAGCTTCATTTGATATATTCTCTCCCATCTTATGGCTATATTCTATATAAACCATTACCAATACATACGTCCCACTCTAAAGATGAAATATACATTTTACAAGAATAACGAAGCTATGTTTCATTACAATTGATAATCAGGATTAGAAGTTCTGATGATAATAAAAAAAGCCTTCCTAAATACTAAGAAGACTTTTCAAAAATGTAGCAGTTGTTTACCCAACCCAGTAGATCGTTGAGTCAAGTTATGTTGCTCTTGTCGTTACCAGGTTACATAGCAGTTTCATGCATCTTACTTATTTATTCATTAGATGTTTGTAAGGTTTGTAGTCGATTTGTTTCTGATCAAGAAACGTAACAAGGAACCGGTTATCTCTTTTGGGTGTAGCTACAATATATCCTTTAATACAATGATCTCTTGTCACTTCCTCAGCACCTTGCTGGAGAGCGATCTTACCGATCTCGGCTGCAATGGAATGTTTAGCAATATCACGAAAAGGACCCGGTACGGGCTGAACCAGCTCGTCCAAAAAACTTTTTGCATCTTCCGTCCATAAATGACGGCTTGCTTCTACCCAGTGGTTCTGCCAATCCAGCTTGGATTTGCCATCCGCCTTCGGAAGCACTTTCAAAAACTTTCGAAACATAAAAAAACCACCAACGACCATACTTCCTAGCATGATAAATCCCCAAAAAACAAGAGAGTTCATAAACCAATTGCTAGGCATGACCGTACTTAACTTTCCGTTCATCAGGATAAAGTCCATATGAATCACCTCAGGGATAAAGTAAGATAAAAAATGAAAATGGCTTCTAATCGTAGAAGCTGATCTGCCGTGTTTAAAATGAAACTATTATGTAAATGAATTCTTGATGAGAGACCTTTTTGTTAAAATTGTCCTATTTTTGAATTATAACGCAGAAATGAACATTTTTCGATAGATACAAAGAAGATTGCTCATTCGTTAGATGTAAGATTCACTGAATTTGCGGGCAAAGATGAAGGAAAGATGAGAGGCATATGTTACATACGAGTATCATATTGCTTGGCTATCATAATCAAGTTACAATTAACTTTACATTCTAAAATCTAGGGGGATAAAAGATGCTTAAAATCGGTTCTCACGTGTCCTTTTCGGGCAAGGGCCTGCTAACAGCTACGGAAGAAGCGTCATCGTACGGTTCTTCTTCGTTTATGATATATACGGGTGCTCCGCAAAATACGCGCCGTAAACCAATGGAATCTATGTTCCTTGAAGAAGGTAAGCAAGCAATGCAAGAAGGCGGATTCGGTGAAATTGTAGTGCACGCACCATACATCATCAATCTTGGTTCTTACAAAGACCATACCTATGAACTGGCAGTAAGTTTCCTTCAGGAGGAAATTCGCCGTACGCATGCGATAGGAGTAAAAAATATCGTGCTCCATCCGGGGGCTTTCACTGACAAAGATGCAGATTACGGTATTCAGCGTATTGCAGAAGGCTTAAATGAAGTATTAAATGGAGTTCAAGAAACAGACGTGAATATCGCGCTTGAGACGATGGCAGGCAAAGGTACAGAGATCGGGCGTTCTTTTGAAGAACTGGCTCGTATTATTGATAAAGTAGAACGTAATGAACGTTTGACTATCTGCATGGACACTTGCCATATTCACGATGCCGGATACGATATTGTAGGCGATCTAGATGGTGTTCTTGAACAGTTCGATCGCACGGTAGGTCTTGACCGCATTGCTGTCGTTCATATTAATGATAGTAAAAATCCAACGGGAGCGAAGAAAGATAGACATACGCCGATTGGTGCTGGTTGGATCGGATTTGACACCATTAACCGGGTTGTTCATCATGAGCAGCTCAAAGGTCGTCCATTTATACTCGAGACACCTTGGATCGGAAAAGATGCCAAAACGCAGCGTCCTATGTATGAAGCGGAAATTGCTTTACTGCGTGGAGATGTGACTGCACGTTTTGGTGAAGGGTTCCTAGAAGACGTTGAGAAATTGAATCATTTCTTCACAGGCGAAAATATTGAATCCCGCCGTTTTGTGCTGGACACATGGACACTTCTCAAAAATGATGCAAAAGCGAAAAAAGCAGATCCGCGTGAACCGCTTGATCGCTTGTATGATATGGTTGCTAATGCGGCACTGTTCCCTGAACTTACAGAGGAGCAATTAAATCATCGTTTGATTGGGTGGCTTGCTGGCAAAGAAGCGATGGTGAAAGCTTAGGTTTTGATTTAAACCAAGGGGGAGAAATTTCATTAATGGATATTCACGCTAAACACGCACAAGTTAGGCCCACACATATTGATCGAGCTCGTATGCTAATCTCTTGTCCGGATGGACCGGGGATTGTAGCAGCGGTCTCTAAGTTTTTGTTCGAGCATGGAGCAAACATTATACAATCTGACCAATACTCTATGAATCCAGATGGCGGTATGTTCTTCATGCGAGTGGAATTTGATCTTCCGCAGCTTTCTAGTCGTTTGCCTCAGTTAGAAGTAGACTTTCGTGCCGTAGCTGAACAATTTCAAATGGAGTGGTACATTTCCGATGTCGCAAGACGTAAGAAACTTGCTATTTTTGTATCCAAAGAA
The DNA here is from genome assembly GCF_018310695.1 of Paenibacillus sp. Marseille-Q4541. Lineage (GTDB taxonomy): Bacteria > Bacillota > Bacilli > Paenibacillales > Paenibacillaceae > Paenibacillus. The sequence continues at coordinate 34,352 of NZ_JAGXCY010000043.1, forward strand.
GATCACTGCCTTGTTGAACTTCTGTGGCAATGGCAGGCAGGGGATCTAGATGCTGATATTGGACTTGTAGTAAGTAACCACCCTGATATGAGAGATTATGTGGAGTCATTCGGTATTCCATACCATCATATTCCAGTGACTCCGGATACGAAAAAAGAGGCCGAACAACGCCAACTTGAAGTGATTGGCGAGGATATTGATGTTATTATCTTGGCTCGATATATGCAGATCATATCACCAACCTTTATTGAGCATTACCGCAATCGTATTATTAATATTCACCATTCCTTCTTACCGGCCTTCGTCGGTGGTAAACCCTATGCGCAAGCGTATAGCCGCGGTGTCAAACTGATTGGAGCAACAGCTCACTATGTTACGGAAGAGCTGGATGGCGGTCCAATTATTGAGCAGGACGTGGAGCGGGTAAGTCATCGGGATGATGTTCCTGAGCTAAAAAGAATCGGCCGCACGATTGAACGTGTTGTACTTGCTCGTGCGGTGAAATGGCATGTGGAAGATCGGATTCTTGTTCACGAGAACAAGACAGTGGTTTTTAACTAGAATAAGTGAATCAATTTCATAATACCTTTAGTTGCTTCAATCAAGAGTATATATAGATCAAAATGGTTTAGTT
>NZ_JAGXCY010000044.1 GCF_018310695.1 Paenibacillus sp. Marseille-Q4541
ATTTATTGATTTTTCAATAATTTATTGTAATAATACGTGTAAATTTTACTAACGTCAATGCTTTTTTAATAATTTTATGAGATGTAGTGTTTATTTTTTGTTTGTTTGGGGTATAAAGACCTGATTCTCTCTATCTTTGACATGTATAAAATATGACAGTATATTGCTATAAGAGACTTAAATCTTTCTAAAAACCTAACATTTATATTACGATATCATTAGAATTACAAGTATTTATGTAATATATAATGACATTGATAGAAATAAAACCGTAATTTTTTATTGTCTACATCTCAGTTTTGGGTTTTAGCGACATGATTCGAGAGAGGACTGAAACTGGAATAGGATTTGGAAATATCGAGTGTTTTACCAAAGAAATACATATAATGATTTAAGAGGTTAAAATAAGTGTACTTACGATCTTTACATTGACGCCTCTTTTACATAACAACGTAGTTATTTTTCTACCTTCGGTTAATAGAACTTTTTTCCTATTATACAATTTCATCTGTTTATTTCAAGTAAAATCTTAATATTGTTTGTAAACTTCTAGTCAAGAATTCAATCAAAAAGGCCCTACAAATGTAGGACCTCCATATTTTATTATTGCATTAAGAATTATTCTCCGCTTGCCTCTAAATCTTCAGAATCCAATGTATATCCTGGTGGTCTTTTCCCACGCTGCAACTCGGCTATGCTGTATCCAAAATCATACTGGAGATGAGGATAGTCAGGAAAACTGGCCCAATCGCCTCCCCACTCAAAGCCGAGCTCTTTGGCGATTTCTACAATTTCCATCCAATCCGAATTCCCATTCTCATTTCCATCATATTCCATATCCCAGACCACTTTGTCATCCGATACTCTAATTGCAAAATCAATAGCAAGTCCATAATTATGATAGGATTCTCCGCCTCTTGCTGAAGTTACAATTTTCCCATCTGTAGATCTGCCTTGTTGAAAAAGCTCGTCTTGTCTCGCTTTACTCCGGTATCCTTCCGTTATAATGATCCGTATCCCTTTCTTCCTAGCACGCTCCACTAACTGCCCCTGCTTCTCAGCGACGGTCGGGTGTAAGCCTGTGACTTCTATAGGATCTTCCTCTACCTCTTTAGAAAAAGGGCTGCTCCAATCTATACGAAAAGAGTTAGACTGGGAAATATAATATACAAATGCCAAGAGTAACAGCATGAAAAATAAACGCCGTGATGAGCCACGTCTTTGATGTGTTTGCTTTCTCATAACCACTCCTATTTCTATTTGTTTATTCCGCCAAAAACATATAACTGCTATTACATTGATCATACTCATTACTTCACATTTACGAAGTTAGAGTACGTTTAGTTACAACCAAAACTATAATATTCTTCAATCTATCCTATCATTATATTCTCTGTAATAGCGAGCCACAACTTTGTTCCAATATTTCCATGATCGAATTTGGGTACTTTTATGTAATTAAATACAAAAAAACAACCTGCTGTAAACAGCAGGTTGTTCTATTCACTGAACCTGAAACTATTCAGTTGTGTACGGAAGCAATGCGATTTGACGGGAGCGTTTAACCGCAATCGTCAACATGCGTTGGTATTTTGCACTAGTGCCAGTTACACGGCGTGGCAAAATTTTTCCGCGCTCACTGATAAATTTACGAAGCAGGTCCGTATCTTTATAGTCAATGTGAGTAATTTTGTTAACAGTGAAGAAGCAAACTTTACGACGTTTATTACGGCCGCCGCGGCGTGCCGGTCTTTTGTCGTCTCCGCCTTCTCTTTGTTTGAAGCCCATGCTAGTCAGTCCTTCCTAATTAAAATGGCAAATCATCATCCGAAATATCAATCGGTTTACCGTCATCGGAAAAAGGATCCTGATTGTTCCGTGAGAAATTGTTGTTGTTACTATTCCCTCGGTTACCGTTGCCGCCGCCTCCATAGGAAGGCTCTTCACGCATAGTTCCACCGCCATTTGTGTTGCCACCATCACGGTTAGATTCCAAGAAACGAACGTTATCAGCGATAACTTCAGTAACGTATACACGTTTGCCTTCGTTATTCTCATAGTTACGTACTTGAATGCGTCCCTCGACGGCTGTTAGACGGCCTTTACGCAAATAGTTTGCACAAGTTTCCGCTAGCTGTCTCCAGGTAACGACCGGTATAAAATCAGCTTCCCGTTCTCCACCTTGGCTTGTAAACGGACGGTCTACAGCAAGTGTAAATTGAGTTACGGCAACTCCAGCAGGAGTATAACGTAATTCAGGGTCACGGGTTAACCGGCCAATCAGAATGACTCGGTTCAACAATCTAATCCCCTCCTTCTGAGCGTAGTTATTACAAAATCAAATGTTTTCTGGATTAAGCAACGTCATTCGTGATGAGATAACGAATTACTTCGTCAGAAATTTTCATGAGACGTTCCAACTCGGAAACGACAGCTGGTTCAGCGTTGAAGTTAACCAACACATAGTGACCATCACGGAATTTCTTAATCTCATACGCAAGACGGCGTTTACCCATTACATCATGCTTTGTAATTTCACCGCCATTGGAGATGATGCCTTGGAATTTTTCGACTGCAGCTTGAACAGCTTCTTGTTCAATATCAGGACGAATAATGTACATCACTTCGTATTTGCGCATAACTATACACCTCCTTATGGACATAAGGCCCCCAAGTCTTAGCTCGAGAGCAAGGAACGAGAACAAACTCGCACCATATCAATATATCATTTTCACAAGACGAGTGCAAGCACATGTTCTCTTTTACCATTGGATTGTTGGACATGTTTGTAATGTGATTTGCACACAATAATATCTGCACTACAACATAAGGAGGAATCATAATGGGTGAAAGAACGGAATTCGAACCAGGAGATAAAGCTCCAAATGACGGAGAGTATACAGAGGTAGGGGAAGCCAGCTTTCATACAGAGATCAACAACCCCAAACGAGTTAAGCTGAAGAAGGGTGACACCTTCCCTGAAACAACAAACAAAGACCGAAAGTGGAAGAAGCTTACGAAAGCAAGAGTGCATTAACGTTTTATTAAGCAAAATATATGTACTCGTTCTAAAAGATTTTTACAAAAGAATAAACGCCTTAAATTCCCAACTGTTGCTTCGTTTATTTTTTGCTCTTACGGATATAATACAGTTAAGGCAGTGCTCAAGGAGAGGTGTGGTTCCGTTGGATGATTTGAAGACAGGGCCGGACATTCGTTTAAAGGAGGGTCTGCATCGTGGCAAATAGAAGCGGAAGGTAACGTGCTGAAGATGAAATAATGGATTCAGATGCACTGGTATTGCTTTGCAGTACACCGAGTTTCTTATGAATTGTTACGTGAAGATGTTTTCTTTACCAATACGCACTGCCTTCCGAGAAGGACCCTTTGGGGTCCTTTTTTGGTTTCTCTATATAACCGGGCCTGAGCGCTAATACAAAAATCACCGAGGAATACATCCGCAACTCACTAAAAACAGATCGCTTACGTCTAAGTTTGTCATAAAACGAAAAAACCTCCTACGTTAAAATAACGTAAGAGGAGTTATCATTTTAGGTTAGGTTGAATCATTTCGCGCAGTATCCGTTGCTATCCGTATCCGATGCACATAACATGCTGAAAACGTGATAATCATCCGGATTAGTTAAATGGCGGAAAGAGAGGGATTCGAACCCTCGCACGCCGCAAGGCGCCTAACTGATTTCGAGTCAGTCCCCTTATAACCTCTTGGGTACCTTTCCGCAGCAAGATCTATTATATCAAAAAATACTTTTAAAATCAAGAAGAGATTCCCTGATTACTCTCCTTATTCAGGTTCTACCTCTTCAGATGAACGGAGTACTTTTTTGAAGTTCTTTTCAAATTTTGCTCTAGGAACAAGCACACTATGCTTGCATCCAACACACTTTATGCGGATATCCATGCCCATGCGAATGATTTCCATTTCATTGCTACCGCAGGGATGCGGCTTTTTCATCTGAACAATATCTCCGAGACCAAAAACTTTACGCTCCACCCGATCCATCTCCCGTCTCATCATCTTCTCTTGCTGCTGCGCTCTCTAATTCAGCCATCCGAATGTGTTCTTTATATTCTAGAGCTTCCTTCACATCCATTTGAATGACACGCTCCACTGAATGGTTCACATTTGGTAGACATTCAGCTACAACACGGATAACGTATTCGGCAGTCGACATCGACTGAATTCCAACAACTTCAGGTACAGATACGACGTTGGAGTTACGCTCTGGCAAATCACGTACAGCCTCTTTTATAAGCCGCATCGCTTCTCCAAGTTGTTCCTCACCTTTCATTGGAATATCTACAACTGCCTTTGAATTAGCCATAGAGAAATTCGTAACTGTTGTAATTCCTCCATTAGGAATGATGTGGACCTCGCCTGTGAAACTCACAATCTTCGTCGTCCTTAAGCCAATCATCACCACCGTACCTTTCAAGGTACCCGATTGGATAACATCTCCTACGGCGAATTGATCCTCGAGTATAATGAAGAATCCTGTAATAATATCTTTGACCAAACTTTGTGCACCAAAACCAATCGCTAATCCAAGTACACCGGCACTGGCTAACACAGGTCCAAGATTGACACCTAATTGGCTAAGAATAAGTAAAACCAGAATAAAGTTACATACCATGGAGACCACATTTTTCAAAAGTTCTCCGACTGTATTTACTCTTCGGGTATTAATTCTTATTTTTCTTTCGGATTCTTTATTAAGCAAAGACTTATCAATGATTCCATGTAGCACTTTAATAACAATACGAGTTAGAACAAATACAATAATGATTTGTAAAAGAACACCTGTATATCTAATCCACATATCAGCATCTGTGAACCAATTCCAAATACCATCTGTAATGCGCTGAACCCACCCTACTGCATCATTGACTGCTTCAGTTACAGTGGGATCTTCCGGCGGCGTGGTTCCGGTCAATAACATAACGGGCCAATTCACTCCTCATTCTCCTCTCCTACATCTATCTCTATATATTGACTTCCTTCTTTTCTAAAGATGCCACGGATTTCAACCTTCTCCGTTATAATAACATACTTTACTTTCTCCAGAAATTGTTCAGGAAACTGAATAGATAAAGCACACCCTGCGGTTATTTCTTTTGGTGTTGGGTATGTATCAATCTCAACCTCTGCATACTCCAGTAGCATTTCTGTATAAATTGCCTGCTGTGTCGAGTCAAAGGCAATGGTAAGCCACTGATCCATTACGGACCTCCTTCTCTATGTTGGTCTAGTGATTCCAAGTATAAAAAACAGGCTTCTTCCATATACTAGTACTACTATTCCAAGCACGAAAGGAAGATAGTGCGACTATGAATCGTATTCCAAAAGCTTTGTCTTCGCAGGACATGCCTGGCCTGAAAATATCGCATACCGATCCAGGCATCGCTTCAGCCATCGTCCATCGTTTATTATTTCATTTATTTCAGGCTCCTGCCCATAAAGAAATTGTTATCGTCTGCATCGGAACGGATCGCTCAACGGGCGATTGTCTCGGTCCACTTGTTGGAACATCACTGTCCAAGCTACGCAGCTCCATCTTCCACCTATATGGCACACTAGAAGATCCTGTTCATGCAGTGAATCTGAAAGATACGCTCGAAGAAATTTATTCCAGACATCATGATCCTTATGTCATTGGCATAGACGCTTGCCTTGGCCAATCATCAAGTGTAGGTTGCATACAAGTTGCTGCAGGCCCTTTACGTCCAGGAGCAGGTGTAAATAAAGAATTACCGCCGGTCGGCGATATCCATCTTACTGGAATCGTTAACGTCGGCGGCTTCATGGAATATTTTGTACTTCAGAATACTCGTCTTAGTCTTGTCGTTCGCATGGCAGACATTATTTCAAATGGCTTATCTGCTGCGCTTACAGAGTGGCATAAACGTTCTACGCTTCTTGCTGTGCAAGAGCAATAGCTTCTCTTTCTTCATTCGATAACGAATAAGTTGATTCTCCCCCTTTTAGGGGCTTGGCATAGACATAAGATCCATCTCGATTGTATATACCAGTTAACACGATCCCATCACTGTTTTCATTCAACATGGCAATAGAAAAACTAAGGTCGGCTCCTCGTTCTCCATATGCATTATAACGTTTGATCCCCAATTTCCCCTGAACTTGATTCAGTTTTGAGATGGCTTTCGTAATATCATCACGATTCTCTGCTTGAACATCTTCAATAGAATCCATCTGAACCTTGAGATTGAAGAGTAACGACTCCAAATCCTCTACTCCCGTACTGGACATTAGGTTGTTATAATTTTTTCGTAGTTTTCGTAGCTTCACAGCTTGGACAATCATCATGATTAAAAGAACAAGAACAATTAACAGGATACCGAAAATAATGATAGGCAATTGTTCAAGGATCAGCTCATTTATTTCTGTCATTTATTGCTCCTACTCCTCTGTCTTAATTACGATCTGTTGGCAAGGTTATGGACTGCTGCGAGCAGCGCCGAAATTTCTGCCTCAGTTGAGTTTACACCAAAACTAGCCCTCACTGCACCTCTCTCTAAAGTACCCGCACTTTCATGAGCAAGCGGTGCACAGTGATATCCCGAACGCACCGCAATTCCATACTCTCGATCAAGACGGAATGCTAGTTCCGCTGAATCCATAGTTTCTGTATAGAATGATACAAGACCACTTCTTGGCTTCCCTTTACCAGGCCCAAGAATGTGTACTCCGGATATCTCCTCCAAGCCCTCTATTAAATATTGAGATAGAGACCATTCGTGCTTGTATATGTGATCTAGCGTCAGTGACAGCACTTGTTCTATACCTGCTCTTAGGCCAGCATAACCAATTGTGTTAGGGGTACCTGATTCAAATCGATCTGGCCTCACCGTAGGTTGTGCAATGGATTCTGACTGGCTGCCTGTCCCACCGTGAAGCAGTGGCTCCACATTCAAAGCAGGGCTGATATAAAGTCCTCCGGTCCCCTGTGGACCAAGTAAACCCTTATGCCCCGGGAAGGCTAATAAATCGATCCCCATCTCTTCAACCTCAATAGGTATTATCCCTGCACTTTGAGCCGCATCGACTAGCAAAGGAATCTGGTGTTTTCGAGTAACGGCACCTATCTCTTGCAACGGGAGGATACTCCCCAGCAGATTTGAACTGTGAGATACGACAACCAATTTGGTATTAGAGCGGATTGTTTTCTCCAACCTATCGATCTCTATTAGTCCGTCATCCGTAAGAGGGAGATAATCGACTTCGATTTGTCCCAGAGATCTTAAATATTCTAATGGTCTTCTTACGGAGTTATGTTCCATCATGGTCGTGATCACATGATCGCCTGTTTTCAGAATTCCCTTAATGGCTAAATTCAAGCTCATCGTTGTGTTAGAAGTAAGAACAATATCATTGGGATTATGAATACCAAACAACTTCGCTATGGCCCTGCGTGTATTAAATAACACCTTACTTGCTTCTACTGCCATTTGGTGACTTCCTCTGCCTGGGTTTGCACCTGCTGTATCCATCGCCTGAATCATAGCATCTTTAACAACTTCCGGTTTCGGCCATGAAGTTGCCGCGTGATCTAGATATATAATTTGATCAATTCCCTTTGTCTTAGCCATCTATAGAAGACCTCCATACTCCATAAACAAAAGAAAATGACATATCTATTCTCCCTACCCGAGGTAAGAGGACGATATGTCATTACATAAAAGACTTCCTTATCCATTACCCGCTATATCTATGGTTATCTCTGATAGGTTAGACATATAGATTCTATTAGAATACTTATTGAAGTAATTCCAATAACCTCTCTAGGTCTTGTTTACTGTAGTAGTTCAGCTCGATTTTCCCTTTTTCTTTATTAGCTTTAATCTTGACTGTCGTTTTGAAGCGATCACGTAGACTTTCCTCGACAGTTTCAATATAAGGATCTCTCTTTTTCTGTTTCGATTTAGGTTTTGTATCGTTCCCTTTACGATCCAGTTGCTGAACTGCTTCTTCTAGCTCCCTTACGCTCCATTGCTGTTGGATACACTCTTCTGCAAGTTCCTTCACCACTTTTTGATCCTTTAAACCAACAATGGCTCTAGCATGCCCCATAGATAATGTTCCACGTGAAACATGATCCTTCACTTCTTCCGGTAAAGATAACAACCTTAAAAAGTTAGCAATGTGGGATCTTGATTTACCAACCTTCATAGAAAGTTCCTCTTGTGTCAGAGAGAACTGATCCATCAAGCCTTGATATGCTACTGCTACTTCCATTGCGTTTAAATTTTCACGTTGCAAGTTTTCAATGAGCGCAATTTCCATTACTTGCTGTTCTGAAAAATTGCGAACTACCGCAGGAACTGTAGATTTACCACAATATTGTGATGCACGAAAACGTCTCTCTCCAGCAATAATTTCATAACCCTTAAGAACACTACGTACAATAATCGGTTGAATAACTCCGTGCTGGCGAATGGATTCGGCCAGTTCTTGAATCGAATCTTCGTCAAATGTTTTTCTAGGCTGATAAGGATTTGCGCGAAGCTGGCTGAGTGGTATCTCCACAACTTTGTCATCTTCGTTAATCGAAAGCGAAGGTATAAGTGCATCCAAGCCTTTACCTAAACGCTTACTCATATGAAATCACTTCCTTTGCCAACTCTAGATAAACTTCAGCTCCTCTTGAACGAGGATCATACGTAATAATGGACTGTCCGTGTGAAGGTGCCTCGCTGAGTCTGATATTACGTGGAATAATAGTCCGATATACTTTTTGTTGAAAATACTTTTTAACTTCTTCAATAACTTGTATCCCAAGGTTCGTACGAGCATCAAACATCGTAAGAAGAACACCCTCAATTTGAAGAGATGTATTCAGATGCTTTTGAACCAGTCTAACTGTATTTAATAGCTGACTTAAACCTTCAAGGGCGTAATACTCACACTGAATAGGAATAATAACAGAATCGGATGCGGTCAGTGAGTTAATGGTAAGCATCCCAAGTGAAGGAGGGCAATCAATCAAAATATAATCATAATCTTGCTTGATCATCTGTAGAGATTTCTTAAGACGAACTTCACGGGAGATCGTAGATACTAGTTCAATTTCAGCTCCAGCAAGTTGAATGGTAGCTGGAATTAAATGTAGTCCCGGTATGTTGGTCTCAACGATCGCTTCTCTGGGGTGTATTTCTTCAATAAGAACATCATAGATACAATGAGCAACGTCAGCTTTATTAATACCTACCCCACTTGTAGTATTACCTTGGGGATCTATATCTACGAGAAGCACACGCTTGCCAAGCGAAGCCATTCCCGCTCCCAAATTGACAGAGGTCGTTGTCTTCCCTACTCCGCCCTTCTGGTTTGCTACGGCAATAATCTTTGACACTTTGTTCACCTCAATATAGGAGTCATTCCTCAGGGGTATGAGATATGGATGGTTTACCGTAAAGGCCAGAATGAACTGGATAGAAAAAGCGGCAATTGAGCCGCTGCATTTTCGTTATTTGCGTTTAGGAATTTGTATTAAAATTTCATAATGATCTTCATGATCAGATTCTTTTGTTTTAATTTCCAAACCTGAGCCAGAAACCATATCTATGGATTGTCGGATCGTATTCAGTGCAAGTCTTACATCCTTCGTAAAAGAAATGCGTTTCGACTTTTTCAGTTTGGAAGCTTCCTTATAAAAAGCAACCCTTGCTTCTGTTTGCTTTACATTCAATTCTTTGGTAATAACCTCGTCAAGAATCCTTAATTGGATTTCAAGACTATCGAGTGAAAGTAAAGCCCTAGCATGCCGCTCTGATATTTTCCGTTCCATAAGTGCTGTCTTTATTTCATCAGGCAGTTGCAACAAGCGAATCTTATTCGCAATTGTGGATTGGCTTTTTCCAAGGCGCTGAGCCAGACTTTCTTGTGTTAACTGGTGTAAGTCAATCAGCTTTTGATAAGCCACTGCCTCTTCAATCGCAGTAAGCCCTTCACGTTGTAAATTTTCAATAAGCGCAATTGAAGCAGCTTGTGAATCATTAAATTCGCGAACAATAGCAGGAATATGTTCCATGCCCAGCTTCTTAACAGCACGCCAGCGTCTCTCACCAGCAATAATTTCATATTGGGCGTTGCGAATACGGACCACAATCGGCTGAATAACACCATGCGTTTTAATCGTTTGGCATAATTCATCAATCTTCTCGTCATCAAAAATCGTACGGGGCTGATACGGGCTGCTCACAATTTCGTCGATCGGAATTTGTTTTATTTCATCCCCGTTACTGCGTTCCGTCAAACCAAACAACTTCGAAAATTGTTCTTTCATTCCGTATATTACCACCTAATTTCAAAATAGTGCCGCTCGAGGCACTTCGTTGACCTGTTCACTCTTCGATTCCGTGTTGTATATAGGCTAAGGCGTCTAATATATGTATATCTTTATTTTCTATGACGTCTAGACTTCACTCTGCACGAAGAAACTGCTCCTTCTATTCTATCACTTTTTCTTCCATAATCCTATTGTTTGATAGGGCGAATTTTATCGTAATTAGATGAATTAAATCAGGATATTTTTTCTTTTTCATTCTTGAAAATTTAATCATATTGAACCAAAAATGAACTCTCTGTTTTTGCTCCAGACCAAACGATTTACTCAATACAATCTTCATTTATTTTAAAAAATGAAGAGAGATATCTGATTGTTTTCTTCCTACATAGATTATAACGAAATAAAAAAGAGAATGTTTCACGTGAAACATTCTCTTTTCTCTTCTATTTATTTTACAAGTGGTGTCTTTAGAGGCGTACCTGGTTTTCTTGGATATAACTTAGGCGTGGCTGCCGTCTTTCGGATAAGAATCATATGTCTTGCTGACTCTTCCACAGGTAATTGGAAAGCATGTGTATCTATTAGTTTTCCCTTTAGCTCCTTTAAGCTATAAGCAGCTTCCGCCAGCTCGGCGGTAGGGTCACTACCCTTCATCGCTGCGAACACCCCGTCTTTATGAACAAAAGGTAAACAGAATTCATTCAGTACAGCGAGTCTAGCTACTGCGCGTGCAGTAACAAGATCATAATGATCTCGGTAACCTGAACGTCTTCCGATTTCTTCAGCTCGCCCATGAATCAGCTCCACATCTTCAAGACCAAGAGAATCGACAAGATGTTGTAAGAAAGTAATTCGTTTGTTCAGGGAATCAATGATTGTCAGCTTTAGATGAGGAAAACAAATTTTAAGCGGAATACCTGGAAAACCAGCGCCAGAACCAATATCCGCAATTGTATTCACTTCGTTCATCCCTACATAAAAAGCAAGTGAAACTGAATCGTAGAAATGTTTTGTATAAACCTGCTCTCTTTCTGTGATTCCAGTGAGGTTCATTTTTTCATTCCAAGACACGAGCTCTTTATAATAAATTTCAAATTGATCTAACTGTTTCTCATTCAGTTCTATCTGATGGTTAGCTAGACGTTCTTGCAGTTCCTGCTGTATATGATCCATCGTTACCCCCTAGATGCAGTAACCCGATTATAATGTTCCAAATAAACGAGCAATATTGAAATATCAGCTGGCGTTACACCCGAAATTCGGGACGCTTGCCCGATAGAGATTGGACGGATTTTATCGAGTTTTTGTTTTGCTTCCATAGCGAGACCATGAATTTCGTTGTAATCAATGGTATCCGGAATTTTCTTTTTCTCCATTTTTTGCAGACGTTCTACATGAATGAGTTGCTTCTCGATGTAACCAGCATACTTGATCTGGATTTCAACTTGTTCCTTCATTTCCTCATTCAATTCATAAGGAGAAAGCGAGATGCTTTCGATAAAATGATAGGTTAACTCGGGACGTCTCATTAACGTAAGTAGTGTAATCCCGTCTTGCAACTGAGCAGATTCCATGCCTGCAAGAAGTTCATTCACTTCAGATGGCCGAACACGAGTTGTACGCAGGCGCTCAATCTCTTGCTCTACCTTTTCCTTTTTGGTAAGAAATTTAGCATATCTCTCATCAGATACGAGTCCAATCTCATGTCCTAATGGAGTGAGTCTCAGATCCGCGTTGTCATGACGCAACAGCAAACGATATTCTGCTCTAGAAGTAAGCAAACGGTAAGGTTCATTCGTTCCTTTCGTTACTAGATCATCTATAAGGACACCAATGTACCCTTGGGAACGATCAAGAACGACCGCTTCTTTTCCTTGAGCTTTGCGAGCTGCATTGATACCAGCCATAATTCCTTGACCCGCTGCTTCTTCATAACCCGAAGTTCCGTTGATTTGGCCTGCAGTAAATAGACCAGGTAGACGTTTCGTTTCAAGTGATGGGAGAAGCTGAGTTGGTACCATTGCGTCGTATTCAATAGCATATCCGTTACGCATCATTTGTACATTTTCCATACCTGGAATTGAACGCAATACTTCTAATTGCACATCTTCAGGCAAACTCGTGGACAGACCCTGTACATAGTACTCTTTTGTATTTTTACCTTCCGGTTCCAAAAAGATTTGATGTTTTGGTTTATCACTAAAACGAACAATCTTATCTTCGATCGATGGGCAATAACGCGGTCCAGTCCCTTCAATAACACCAGAGAACATCGGAGCACGATGTAAATTGTCGCTGATAATTTGATGAGTGTCAGCAGATGTATAGGTCAACCAACAAGGGAGTTGCTCATTATCCGAACCTTCTGTCTCGTATGAGAAAAATTTGGGAATATCATCACCTGGTTGAATTTCCGTTTTACTGAAATCGATCGTATCCTTGTGTACCCGAGGTGGTGTACCTGTTTTAAAACGTACGAGTTCAAAACCAAGTTCTTTCAGATGATCAGAAAGTTTAATCGATGGCTGCTGATTATTAGGTCCGCTCTCATACATCAATTCACCCATAATTACTTTTCCACGCAAATACGTACCTGTTGTAAGTACAACCGATTTAGCGCGGTATTCCGTTCCCGTCTGTGTAACGACACCAACACACTCTCCGTTTTCCACAATTAAACGGTCTACCATCCCTTGGCGCATCGTCAGATTCGGTTCCATTTCCATTGTTTCTTTCATCGTGTGCTGATAAGAAAATTTATCTGCCTGTGCGCGTAAAGCATGTACTGCAGGTCCTTTTCCCGTGTTGAGCATTCTCATCTGGATAAACGTTCGGTCCGTGTTTCTACCCATTTCTCCGCCAAGTGCATCAATCTCCCGAACGACGTGCCCTTTTGCAGGGCCGCCTATAGATGGATTACAAGGCATAAAAGCGACCATATCCAGGTTAATAGTGACCATCAGCGTTTTGCATCCCATACGGGCTGCGGCCAGGGCAGATTCTACACCAGCATGACCTGCACCGACGACAATAACATCAAATGTACCGCCATCAAATCCCATCTTTCCTTCCTCCTTGTTTAGGGTATCCCCCTAATATTTACTGCTGTATTAAAACGAAATCGGATCATACCAAATCCTGATTCCTCATCGAGTTAACTTAATATCATGCTTACACGAAGCACTAACCTTCATTATATCAAAAATAAATACAATTCCATAAGAGGGACTTTAGATTACTGATGACTAGAATAGTTCTTCATTATCTTATCGATACACCCTTATTTACCCAAACAGAATTGAGAGAAAATCTGATCGATGAGCGCATCATGAGCAGTATCTCCTACAATCTCACCAAGATGCTCCCACGCTAATCTAACATCAATTTGAATCATATCAATAGGAATATACTGTTCAGCCGCATCATAAGCATCCTGCAAAGATTGTTTTGCTTTTTTCAAAAGAGAGATGTGTCGTACATTGCTGACATAAGTCAGATCCGCAGATTCCAACTGTCCACTAAAGAATAATTTTGATATTGCCTCTTCAAGCAAATCAATACCTTCTTCTGCTTTAACAGACATAGGCACAATCAATTCAGGATCAATATATCGTTCAAGAATCTCCCGATCAATCATCGTAGGTAGATCCATTTTATTCAAGATAATAATTGCTTGTCTTCCTTTAATTTGCTCCAACAGTTCAAGCTCATCTTCGTGAAGGGGTTCTCCTGCATTCACTACCATTAGAATCAGGTCTGCTTCGGTAAAAGCAGTTCGTGAACGCTCCACACCTATCTTTTCGACTACATCCATCGTTTCACGGATACCTGCGGTATCCAGAAGCTTCAATGGAATATTATTAATCGTTACAAACTCTTCGATTACATCACGTGTTGTTCCCGGAATATCTGTCACAATTGCACGATTGTCATGTGCCAGCGTATTAAGAAGTGAAGATTTCCCTACATTCGGTCTTCCAACGATAGCCGTTGTAATTCCTTCTCTTAAAATCTTTCCTTGTTCTGCTGTTTTTAACAGCTTATCGATTTCACTCATTACAAGAGAAGACTTCTCTTTAATGAATTCAGAAGTAAGTGACTCCACATCATGTTCTGGATAATCAATATTCACTTCAATATGTGCCATTGTTTCAACAAGGGTATATCTCAGATCGCGTATTTTAGTAGAGAGAGACCCTCCCACTTGTTTTAATGCGACAGAGAAAGCACGATCAGACTTGGAACGTATCAGGTCCATTACCCCTTCTGCCTGAGACAAGTCGATTCTGCCATTCAAAAATGCTCGTTTAGTGAATTCGCCAGGCTCTGCCACCCGGATATCAAGCATAAGCAGTAGATCCATGATCCGTTTTACCGAGATAACTCCCCCGTGAGAGCTGATTTCCACAACATCCTCAGTTGTAAAAGAGCGCGGGGCTCTCATCACAGTGACAAGCACCTCTTCCACAGTTTCTCTCGTCTCCGGATTGATAATGTGTCCATAATGCACTGTATGTGATTCTGCCTGCCCAAGAGGCGTTTTACTCTTTACGATCTTCCCTACTTCTGTGACAGCATCTGGTCCACTAACACGAATTACTGCAATCCCTGCTTCTCCTACCGCTGTCGAAATTGCAGCTATTGTATCACTAATCACCTGTGTTCACCTTCCTTAATCAATACTAACGATCTATATAGAAGTTACTAACGACTGTTATATTCATTATCCATTACGTACCCCGATTACGAAAAAAGCAATGGCTTCTGCATGGGGCAGGAAGCCATTGCGTGTTCGCATGAAATCACATGTTTGTACTTATTTGAGTGTAATCACAACTCTACGATTAGGCTCTTCGCCTCTACTAATCGTATTCACCTGACGGTGATGCTGAAGTTTCGCATGAATTACTTTACGTTCCTGAGAAGGCATTGGTTCAAGTACAACTTCTTTTCCCGTACGAATTACTTGTGATGCCAAGCGGTCTGCAAGTTCTTCTAATGTCTTGCGGCGTCTTAATCTGAAATTCTCTGCATCAAGAATAATCCGCACGAAACTGCTTGAGTTCTTGTTAGCCACAATATTCGTTAAATACTGAAGTGCATCCAAGGTCTGGCCCCTACGTCCGATAATAAGTCCCAGATCTTCTCCAGTAATATTAAAAATCTTGCCATCTCTGCTTTTCTTAATCTCGATTTCGACTTCAAGCCCCATACCGGCAGCTACTTCCTTAACGAAATCACTTGCCTCAACATATGGATCAACTTCAGTAGTTCTATTCGTATCTATCTCAGTTGAAATAGAAGAAGTTAGACCAGAAGTACGGACCTGAGCAGAATCAGGCTCTTTTTCGAAGGACTCTTCTTTCCGTTTCGGAATGAGTGTCAATTCTACTTTGGCTGGCTTAACACCAATGAGACCTAAAAAACCTCTGGATGGCTGTTCTAAGACGTTTAACGCAACCAAATCGCGGCTAACACCAAGTTGTGTCAGTCCTTGATCTACAGCATCTTCTATCGTTTTACCTGTCGCAATGACGGTGGTCATATGGAACGCCGTGCCTCCTTCACCACATACTGATATGATAAACTGGGAGAGCTAACTTAACTTTTTATTTTTTCTTTCTTTTCTTTTTCTTCTTCGCTTGTGAGTTTACTCCATTTGTAGAAACAAGTCCTGCTTGTCCCTTCTTGGAAGAACCCGTAGCGCCTTGAACATTCGAAGCAGCAATAAGCTTATCATTGTTCCGGTAAAGGAAGAAGTTTTGAACGATGGTGTAGATGTTTGAGTAGAACCAGTAGAGTGGCAATGCCGATGCAAACTGATAGGACATTACAAACATCAGAATTGGATATACCCACAGCATAAACTGCATAGGTCCTTGCTGCTGCGACGGATTCTGCTTCATCATATACCATGTTTGGAAGAACATAGACACAGCAACGAGCACAGGAAGAATAAACATTTTATCTGGGGAACCAAGTTCCATCCATAAGAAAGTGTGCTTGCTGATATTTGAGTTATAAAGAATCGAGTTATAAAGAGCGATATAAATAGGCATCTGGATAATCAGAGGCAAACAACCCGCCATTGGATTGACTTTATGCTCTTGGAAAAGCTTCATCGTTTCCGCTTGAATTTTTTCTGGAGTATCCTTGTACTTCGTTTGGATTTCCTTAATTAGCGGTTGAATCTTCTGCATGTTTCTTGAACTTTTTACTTGTTTAATAGTGAGTGGAAGAATTAATGTCCGTACGATAATTACTAGTACCAAAATCGCTAGGCCATACTCTCCGCCAAACCATTTAGCAAATGAGTCTAAAGATAGTGAAAACCAGTAAACTACGTTACTTTTCCAAAAAGATTCACTGTTCTTCAAGTCTTCCGTAGTAACATGTGTTGTGTTCGTAGGAGCACAACCAGCTAATACAGCAACCAAAGCGATGACAGCGATCAGGAGAAGCCACTTCTTCCCCTTCATTGACTTGAGTCGAGACACTTCATAACCCCTCTCTTAACCTATCCATTCCACCGTAAATAATACCATAAGTAGAAGAACAAAGAAACGCTAATTCGAGCGTCTTTCTGCCTTCAAAAGCGAAGCTTTTCGCAGGACATGAAGAATGCTTTTTTCCATTTCCTGATAGCTCATTGAAACGGCTCCCTTTCTTACGATAAAAATGAGATCCATGTTCTCAACAATTTCGGTTTCATGATGTCGAATAATTTCTTTAATCAATCTTCGCATGCGATTGCGGACAACCGCATTGCCAATCTTCTTGCTGCAAGATACGCCGACACGAAACTGCTCGACATCCTTGCGACGCAATCCATATACCACAAACTGATAGTTTGCTTGAGACTTACCATAACGGTATACGCGACTAAAGTCGGCACGGTTTCGTAAACGTAATCTTTTATGCAATGCTCTCTTCTCCTTGCTTCAACGCGTTTGTTCCTTAATAAACGCATTGTTACACCCTAATTTAAGTATGGACGATCATAGGAAGCTATAAACGCTCCTCTTATTAAAGTCAAAATTGCTTATTTAAGAAAAAAAGACCACCGTAGTGGTCTTCATGCACGCATTACGCACTGAGTACTTTTCTGCCTTTCAGACGGCGGGCTGCCAGAACTTTACGGCCGTTTTTCGTGCTCATTCTTTTCCGGAAACCATGGTTCTTCTTACGTTTGCTAACATTCGGTCTAAATGTTGGTCTCATGTATTGCACCCCCTTATAAGGAATCCTGTACAGATTGAACTACCTAGTACTACTTATAAACTGTTTATTTGCATAGTGCAATCCATAACGATATCGTTAATTAATCATTTTCATCAACACAGAAAATGCCTTTATATATTTAACCATGTATAAGTCAAAAAGTCAACTTAACTACAGTATGCGCATAATCAAAACCATTTGATTCATTTGTCCACAATTTTACTCCATCATCCCAACAAACAATAAAGTTATTCACATGTGGATATCAATTTTCACATTTCTATTTTCTTTACTTCTACTATATATGTTGAAATCCTAGTACAAGGAATGTCTTATTTTATATTTAAATTAATAATGTTTCAAATATAAGGAAACCTGTTTATATGGAGAAATGCATAGTAATAGATGCTTACGTTGCTTTATTTAAACGTTTACAAAATGTTCACAGTTGTTGTACGATAGATTTATCACTAACTTGTATACAAGTATACCTAACAATGTTTATGCTCTTTTATTTTACTGTAACGCTGTTTTTAGTTACCATTAGATTAGAGTCTAGATTCAATATATGATGAACTACACTCTCTTCAAATGAAATGTATGGATAGGAGAGTTATTTGATGCATTATCCTTCTGCTTGGCTGCAAGGAAGTTCTCTTGGAGAGTTTATTGTAAGCGAATTACGCTTGCAAATTATTGATGGCACCATCCCTCCGGGGGAAATTTTATCTGAGAATAGAATAGCTGCCCAATTTAGCAGCAGTCGTTCCCCCGTAAGAGATGCATTTAAAACGCTTTCAAACGAAGGCTTGATTCGTCTTGAACGTATGGGCGCTGTTGTTCTTGGTCTCAGTGCAAAAGATATGGATGAGCTCTATGATGTGAGATACCTTATTGAAAGTTTTGTTCAAGAAAATTTGGCAAAACAGCTGCCTCATGATTTGATGACAAAACTGCAGCAAATTATCGATAAAATGGAACTCTCAATGAAACACTCTGATTTTGTCGAATTCGCCTATCAGGATCTCCAGTTTCACGAGACGATCATTATGGAAGCGAACCATACTCGAATGCTTCATTTATGGAAGAGCATTCGCCAGATTATTATGACAGTACTTTTACTTACGACAGAAGAAATTTTCTCTCAAGGTACCGAACGTATTGAAGCAGTCATCGATAAGCATCGTAAGTTAATGAAAGGCCTTGAATCAAGAGATGAAATGATCATAGCTAAAGAAGTGAAGTGTTATTTCTCAGATTCACGCCAAACGCTGCATAAAACTTTATAAAAATTCCTTCTATATGTAGCATATGTTCTAGCAGAGACAGTGCAGAAAATGTACTTTCTCTTTTTAAAAAGTTGTCGACAAGTATACAATTAGGGATATATTTTCAAAACAGTTTTGTAAGCGCACTTATTTTCTGAAATAGAGGTAACGCCTCCACTTTATATTGCATTACAAAGGAGAAAACTCACCATGGAAAGTATTTTTGGCCTGAGTCACACAGCAACGATGTTGATCTGGACTCTTATCACGATTGTATTTCTGGTTGTTCTCATTTCTAAATATAAATGGAATCCATTTGTATCTCTTTTAATTGCGGCATTAATTCTAGGTCTTCTTACCGGAATGAATACTGAAGATGTTGTATCATCCATTACAAGTGGTGTTGGCGGAACACTGGGGACCATAGCAATTGTTATCGGGCTTGGTACCATGCTTGGTAAAATGATGGCTGAGTCCGGCGGTGCAGAACGAATTGCTACAACTCTCATTGACCGTTTTGGCTTGAAACGCGTTCACTGGGCCATGATGATTGTCGGATTTATTGTTGGTATTCCAGTATTTTTTGAAGTCGGTCTTATTTTGCTGATTCCAATCATCTTTACTGTGGCTCGAAAAACGGGTTTATCCATTCTTAAGATCGGAATTCCGATTTTGGCTGGCCTTTCTACCGTCCACGGACTTGTCCCTCCTCATCCTGCACCCATGATTGCAATTGAGGCATTCGGAGCAAACTTAGGTCAGACGATAATGTATTCATTTTTAGTGGGATTACCCACTGCAATTATAGCCGGCCCTCTCTTCGGTAACTTTATTAGCAAGAGAGTGAAAGTAGAGCCTCCAGCAGAACTTGCAGAACAATTTGCATTAAAAAGTGAACGCGAGCTGCCTGGATTCGGTATTACGCTGCTTACTATATTACTGCCAGTCATCCTTATGCTCTCCGGATCAATTGCACTCATTGTGGATCCAGAAGGTGTAAATGGGTTTGCCCATTTTCTTGAATTTATCGGAAATGAAATCGTTGCGCTCCTTATTTCCGTCGTTTTTGCTCTCTTTTCCCTTGGTTTTGCACGAGGGTTTAACAAAAGTGAAATTTCCAAGTTTACAAGTGAATGTCTTGCACCGACAGCCAGCATTATTTTGATCATCGGCGGTGGCGGTGCATTTAAACAAGTACTTATTAACAGCGGCGTCGGTACTGCCATTGCAGAGCTTGCTACAAGCATGAATATTAATATTATTTTATTCGCTTGGCTGGTTGCTGCTCTCATTCGTGTGGCAACGGGTTCCGCAACCGTCGCAATGACAACAGCCGCTGGTATTGTCGCACCTGTTCTTGCACTTTCACCGGGTGTGAGTGTGGAACTTGTAGTTCTAGCGACAGGCGCAGGCTCTCTTTTCCTTTCCCATGTGAATGATGCTGGGTTCTGGATGATCAAAGAGTTTTTCAACATGACCGTTTCACAAACTCTTAAAACATGGTCCGTTATGGAGAGCGTGCTCTCTGTGGTTGCGCTGGTCTTAATTTTATTGCTTAGCACCGTGATCTAATCAAGCCCCCTGTTATCTTCAACTGGTAACTAGCTTATAGAAAGAAGGCTTTCAAAGTATGAAATCTTATATGATAGGTATTGATATTGGAACGACAAGCACAAAAGCAGTTCTTTTCGAAAAAAATGGGCAGGTAGTAGCAAAGGCGAGTGAAGAGTACCCTCTTCTCACGCCTTTTCCTGATTCTGCCGTTCAGAATCCTGATGAAATTATGGATGCTGTAGTCCACACAGTGAAAGCTATCATGAGTCAAAGCCGTATTCCAGCCGAACAGGTCATGTTCGCTTCTTTTAGTTCTGCTATGCACAGCTTTATTGCTATGGATGCAAATGGGCTCCCACTGACCCCTTGTATTACATGGGCAGATAATCGCAGTAATGTATGGGCACGAAAATTAAAAGAAGAACTTAATGGGCATGAAATATATCGTAGAACAGGAACCCCTATTCATCCAATGTCCCCCTTGTCTAAACTTTTATGGTTAAGAAATGAACAAGAAAATGTATTTAATCAAGCTGTTAAATTTATTTCTATTCGGGAGTATGTTACTTTCAAACTTTTTAATCAATATGTTGTAGATCATTCCATTGCTTCGGCAACAGGGCTGTTTAATCTAGAAGAGCTTGATTGGGATAAGGAAGCACTACAAGTTGCCGGTATTACTCCAGATCATTTATCTGCTCTTGTCCCTACTACGCACGTGCTGACAGGACTAGATACTCATTACGCAAAAGAGATGGGTCTTTCCCCCTCTACCCCATTTGTTGTAGGAGCAAGTGACGGGGTTCTATCCAATCTAGGTGTAGGTGCAATACGACCTGGAGAGGTTGCAGCTACTATCGGTACTAGTGGTGCGATCCGAACCGTAGTCGACAAGCCGGTTACAGATGTAAAAGGCCGTACCTTCTGCTACGCTCTCACCGAGAATCACTGGGTAGTCGGAGGACCTGTAAATAACGGAGGAATGATCTTCCGCTGGGTACGTGATGAGATGGCTGCATCTGAAATAGAAACCGCTAAACGACTTGGCATCAGCTCCTATGATGTCCTTACCCGTATTGCTGAACGAGTAGCTCCAGGGGCAGATGGGCTCCTTTTCCACCCATTTCTATCAGGTGAAAGAGCGCCACTGTGGAATCCCGATGCAAAAGGGTCCTTCTTTGGGCTCACCTTACAGCATAAGAAAGAGCATATGATCAGAGCTGTATTAGAAGGGGTTATTTTTAACCTTTATACCGTCTTACTTGCGATGAAAGAGCAGATGGGGCAGCCGAGCAGAATTCTTGCCACGGGTGGATTCGCCCGTTCTCCTTTGTGGCGCCAAATGATGGCCGATATTTTTGATCAGGAAGTCGTTGTGCCTGAGAGCTTCGAAAGTTCTTGTCTTGGCGCTGTTGTGCTTGGTCTTTATGCAACAGGCAATGCAGATTCACTTGAGATTGTATCCAGCATGGTAGGAACAACCCATGCACACTCTCCTATCCAAGGTCAGGTAGAGGTATATCAAGAACTGCTCCCGATCTTCATCCGAATTTCCCGTAAGCTGACAGAAGAATATGAGGATCTAGCCAAGTTCCAGCGTAAACACATCTCTTCGGGCAAATAGATCTCATTATTTGTGCAAAAATTTAAGAGCCGGTCATATGACCGGCTCTTTTTGTCAATCCTACTATTAATCTTTCCGTGTTAATGTGACATTTTTTGAAGCATACTCATTTACTCGCTTCTACCCCGCTTCATGATCACAATAATTGCATTTTACGGTTATCCACAGAAAAAAGAGTCCGAGCCATATCTGCATTCTTCCCTCTTATCCAGCATCAACTGATAATTTACAAGCACAAGCTGTGAATAAATGATTTCAGTTTTTTGATGATCTTGTCGAAAACTAAACAAATTATAAACAATATATAGTGTTGTGATTAAAAATTATACACAAGTTATTGAATTTGTGGATAAAATCCTGAGATACGTTGAAATATAAGACTTCTTTTGCTATGATTATATTGCTTTTGGATGTGAATAGATGTTTCAATCCATAATATTATCAACAGCCTGTGGATAAAGTTGTGAACAATTTTCCGTTGTTCCTTCTTTTTTTGTTTAACGTCCTATGGACATTGGGGATAAATTCTACAATATAAATTTTTTTTCGACATTCCACTCATGGCACTGGGCCACATTTGGAAGATTAAAAGGAGTGACAGTCTGTGGACAGCCATACTTCCGAATTATGGCAGCAAATACTATCGATCATACAAACGAAGCTGAGCAAGCCTAGCTACGACACCTGGTTTAAAGCCACCAAGGCTACAAAGTTGACTGACCGCACTATCGTCATTTCAGCGCCAACCACGTTTGCTGTAGAATGGCTGGAAAGCCGCTATACGAAACTTGTCGGTTCGACTGTATACGAACTGCTCGGAAAGCAAGTGGACGTAAAGTTTGTAATAGAAGAACATAAGACGGCTGAGCCGGATCCGCAGCAAGTATTCACCCCTCCTCCTGTAACTCAAGAGGAAGCCGTGTCTCACATGCTTAATCCGAAGTACACTTTTGACACTTTTGTCATTGGACCGGGCAATAGGTTTGCACATGCAGCCTCACTTGCCGTAGCAGAAGCGCCGGCCAAAGCGTACAATCCTCTCTTCCTATACGGCGGAGTTGGACTTGGCAAGACACACCTCATGCATGCCATCGGGCACTACATTTTGGAGCACAACCCCAGTAGTAAGGTTGTTTACCTCTCCTCGGAGAAATTCACGAATGAATTCATTAATTCCATCCGGGATAACCGTGGTGAGAATTTTCGGAATAAATACCGCAACGTAGACATATTGCTGATCGATGATATTCAATTTTTAGCAGGAAAAGAATCAACGCAAGAAGAGTTTTTCCATACGTTCAATGCATTACATGAAGAACGTAAGCAAATTATTATTTCAAGTGACCGACCGCCAAAAGAAATTCCGACGCTCGAAGAAAGACTGCGCTCAAGATTTGAGTGGGGACTGATTACAGACATCCAGCCGCCTGACTTGGAGACAAGAATCGCCATTTTACGCAAAAAGGCGAAAGCGGAGAATCTCGATATTCCGAACGAAGCGATGATGTACATTGCCAATCAGATCGATACGAACATCAGAGAGCTTGAAGGAGCACTCATTCGTGTGGTAGCGTACTCTTCTCTAACAAATCAGGATGTGACAACACATCTTGCTGCAGAAGCACTCAAGGACATCATTCCTTCAAGTCGTCCGAAAATTATTACGATCCAAGATATTCAGCAGAAAGTTGGAGAATACTACAATTTGAAGCTGGAGGATTTCAAGGCAAGAAAGCGGACTAAGGCAGTTGCTTTTCCACGGCAGATCGCTATGTACCTTTCTAGGGAACTGACTGACTACTCTTTACCTAAGATCGGAGAGGCATTTGGGGGAAGAGACCATACAACGGTCATTCATGCTCACGAGAAGATTACACAGGCAATTAAAAACGATCAGGAACTCTTCAAAGTTATCAACAATATTACCGAGAAAATCAAAAACCCAACTTGAACAAGTACAAAGCCTATGCACAATCTGTACACATGTGGATAGGCTTAATTTTATGTCGTTTAGGGCACTTATCCACATATTCAGTGTCCCTATTACTATTACTACTGTTTTTATAAAGATTACTACACCAATAAACTAAGCTTTCAGCTCAAGTGATTGAACTGCCTAAAAGCTTAGTTTTAAGGTCTCAATTTTCTGACACTATACAATTTTCATCTATACAAAGTTCACAGTTCTTAATCAGCGTAGTTATATGTATGCGTATATAGATTCTTTTATGACGACTTTTCTGTTTTAAAACAAAACAAGTCTTATCACAGATTAACCAAAAACCCCGCTTTTAAATAACGCTTATTATTCCAAGGAGTGAAACTATGAAAATCAGCATAATGAAAAGTTATCTGAATGATGCCATTCAGCAAGTATCCAAAGCGATCTCGAGCAGAACAACAATCCCCATCTTAAGCGGTATTAAATTTGACGTGAACTATCAAGGCGTTACACTCACTGCAAGTGATACAGATATTTCTATTCAGTCTTTTATCCCTCTCGAAGAAGATGGAAAAACTGTCGTTTCTGTCGAACAAGCAGGAAGTGTAGTATTACCAGCTAAGTTTTTTGTCGAAATTATTAAGAAGCTGCCATCGCAAGATGTCCAAATGGAGGTTAAGGAGAACTTCAATACCTTTATTTCAGCAGGAGCTACAGAAATTCAGCTCGTCGGTCTTGATCCAGAAGAGTTCCCTGTTCTACCAAGCATCGAAGAAAACCAAACTGTCTCCATCCCAGGAGATTTGCTCAAAAATATGATTAAACAAACGGTGTTCTCTATTTCGACTCATGAAACAACTCCAATTTTAACCGGAGTTCTTTGGAGCCTTGCTGATAATGAATTCAAATTTGTGGCTACAGACCGTCACCGTCTTGCTACTCGCTCAGCGAATATCGAAGGTGCAGATGAAATCAAGTTTCATAATGTGGTTATATCAGGGAAAACACTAAATGAACTCAGTAAAATCGTGCCTGACCAAAATACGTTGGTTGATATTGTAGTAGCTGACAATCAAGTATTGTTCAAAATCGATCGTGTTTTATTCTATACCCGCATTTTGGATGGAACGTATCCTGATACATCTAGAATTATTCCGACAACGTTCAAAACAGAACTCGTCTTGAACACAAAAAAATTAAGTGAATCAATTGACCGCGCTTATTTGTTGTCTCGTGAGGAAAAAACGAATATTGTCCGCATGCAAACACTGGATAGTGGTGATATTGAAATTTCGTCCAGTTCATCTGAGCTCGGTAAAGTACGTGAGGAACTTGAGATTAAAGATTTTAAAGGGGAACCACTGAAGATCTCCTTCAACTCCAAATACATGCTAGATGTTCTCAAGGTTGTAGAAAGTGAAGAACTGATGATTTCCTTTACAGGAGTCATGAGTCCGATTATTCTGAAACCTATAGACAGCACCAATAGTCTTTATGTTATTTTGCCTTATCGCACAACTAACTAAGGCAAAAGTTATGCACATGAGAGGAAGTTTTTTGTGAAAAAAATAGTTATCCACAGTGAATATATTAAACTCGATCAGTTTCTAAAGCTGTCTGATTGTGTACCCACAGGCGGTATGGCAAAGGCACTTCTTCAAGATCAAGCGATCAAAGTAAACGGTGAGCTGGAAGAACGCCGCGGACGTAAGCTTTACCCAGGAGATCAAGTTGTTGTTGAAGGTTCTGGTTCATTCGTGGTAGAAGCCAAGGCTTAAGTGGCAGGAGTATGTGAACACCCGCTGCTTCCTCAAAGGGGCGAGGGGCAAGGGAGGAAATAGAGCGTGTTTGTGACTGATATCGAACTAAATCAATTCCGCAACTATGATCATTTGAAATTGGACTCTTTCGGTCCTGTCAATCTCATCATAGGACAGAACGCCCAAGGTAAAACCAATCTTGTTGAAGCTATTTATGCACTGGCTCTTACCAAAAGCCATCGAACATCGAAGGATAAGGAACTCATCCGCTTTGAATCTGGCAACGCCAATATTCGTGCACATGTGGATAGAAAATACGGTAAGATCCAGTTAGAGCTTGCTTTGTCACAACAGGGCAAAAAAGCAAAAATTAACGGATTGGAACAGCGAAAGTTGAGTGATTTTGTCGGAAGTCTGAATGTGGTCATGTTTGCACCAGAAGATCTAGAGATCGTGAAAGGGACGCCGGGGGTTCGCCGCCGGTTCCTTGACATGGAGATCGGGCAGGTTGCACCGGGATACATTTATCACCTTCAGCAATACCAGAAGATTCTCGTGCAGCGTAATAATTTGCTTAAGCAATTATGGGGTGCGGGGGAGTCACAGCAAGTGATGCTAACGGTATGGAATGACCAGCTTGCAGAACATGGTGTTAAAATCGTCAAAAAAAGGAAACAATTCATAAAGAAGCTGCAAAAGTGGGCGGAGACGATTCACGAAGGGATTACGGGAGGCAAGGAAAAGCTTGAACTTGCGTATGTTCCATCCTTTGCAGACGCAATGGAAGAAGATGAAGCTGTCTTATTGGACCGGTTTATGATAAAATTATCACAAACGAAGGAACAGGAGATTCGGCGAGGAATGTCCCTCACCGGACCACACCGGGATGATTTATCCTTCTTCATCAACGGACGTGAAGTGCAAACCTATGGATCACAGGGTCAACAGCGAACTACTGCATTATCCCTGAAGCTGGCAGAGATCGAACTGATTCGTGAAGAAATAGGGGAGTATCCTGTTTTGCTTCTGGACGATGTGCTCTCTGAACTGGATCCGTATCGTCAGACTCAGCTCATAGAAACATTCCAGAGTAAGGTACAAACCTTTATTACCGCAACAGGTGTAGAGACGCTGAATACCAGCAGACTGAAGGATGCTTACATTTACCAGGTTCAGGCTGGTCATGTGGAACGTTAAGGAGATGAACGGACAATGTATATTCACCTGGGCGGTGACAAGATTATCCGCTCTTCTGAACTCGTAGCCATTTTTGATATCTCCATCGAGAAATCTTCGAAGATTTCTAAACAATACGTAACGTACGCGAAACAGGAGAAGAACATCGAACAAATTGGCGAAGAGGAAGCCAAATCGATAGTCGTAACGAAAAGTACGGTTTACTATTCTCCGATCTCCTCTGCTACACTCAAAAAAAGAGCAAACGTATTAACCGAAATATAAAAGCAATTATTCACGAGTATCGTCACCTTGCGAACAGTTAGTAAGGAGGCGGTACTTTTATATCGCAGTCAGGATTTTTTTATTTTATACACTCATAAAAGCATCACTCGGATACACTCTAATCTTGAGAAGTAGGTGAAAGGCATGTCTATGAATCAACCGGCATATGATGCAGATGAGATTCAGGTCCTAGAAGGACTTGAGGCCGTCAGAAAACGTCCAGGGATGTATATCGGCTCCACCAGCGCAAAAGGC
The DNA here is from genome assembly GCF_018310695.1 of Paenibacillus sp. Marseille-Q4541. Lineage (GTDB taxonomy): Bacteria > Bacillota > Bacilli > Paenibacillales > Paenibacillaceae > Paenibacillus. The sequence goes on from NZ_JAGXCY010000044.1 coordinate 27,414, forward strand.
TTGCATCACCTCGTGTGGGAAGTCGTGGACAACAGTATCGACGAAGCACTAGCAGGTTACTGCGATCAGATTGATGTTACGATTCACGAGGACAACAGCATCACCGTTGTTGATAACGGGCGGGGAATTCCAGTAAGCGAACAGGCCAAAATGAAGAAGTCAGCTCTTGAGGTCGTAATGACAGTCCTTCATGCTGGCGGTAAATTTGGCGGCGGGGGGTACAAAGTATCCGGTGGTCTTCACGGGGTAGGTATTTCCGTCGTAAACGCATTATCGAGCAAAGTAATTGTTACCGTAAAAAGAGATGGTCACGTATACAGACAAGAATACCATCGCGGTGTTCCACAGTACGATGTAAAGGTAATCGGCGATACCGAAGAAACGGGTACGACTACCACATTTTATCCGGATCATGAAATTTTTACAGAAACGACTGAATATAACTACGATACGCTTCTAACCCGGATTCGCGAGCTAGCATTTCTTAACAAAGGGATCGGCCTTCGAATTACAGATGAACGTACAGAAGCTTCTAACTCTTTCCATTACGAGGGCGGAATTAAGGAGTATGTTCAATATCTGAACAGTAAAAGAGAAGTGCTTCATGAGCAGCCGATTTATGTAGAGGGACAAAGAGATAGTATTCAGGTTGAAGTCGCTTTGCAGTACAATGACAGCTACACCGAGAACATCTATTCTTTTGCTAACAATATCAATACTCATGAAGGTGGTACTCACGAGTCTGGCTTTAAGAGTGCACTGACGCGCGTAATCAATGATTATGCACGTAAAGCAGGTATTATTAAAGACAGTAATAGCAATCTTACTGGTGATGATGTCCGTGAAGGATTGACAGCGATTATCTCTGTGAAGATTCCTGAGCCTCAGTTTGAAGGACAGACGAAAACGAAGCTTGGTAATAGTGAAGTTCGTGGCGTAGTAGAATCTTTATTTGCAGAGAAACTGCAAGAATTTCTAATTGAGAATCCTTCAACATCTCGTCGTATTTTGGACAAAGCGCTGCAAGCGTCTAGAGCACGCGAAGCAGCTCGCAAAGCAAGAGAAATGACTCGTCGTAAAAGCGTACTTGAGGTAAGCTCCCTGCCAGGTAAACTAGCGGACTGCTCTTCCAAGGATGCTTCCATCAGTGAACTCTACATTGTAGAGGGTGATTCTGCTGGTGGCTCTGCGAAACAGGGACGTGATCGTCACTTCCAAGCGATTTTGCCACTACGGGGTAAAATTCTGAACGTAGAGAAAGCAAGACTTGATCGTATCTTGTCTAATGCAGAGATCCGTGCCATTATCACTGCTCTTGGAACAGGAATTGGCGACGATTTTGATATTGAAAAAGCACGTTATCACAAAGTCATTATTATGACCGATGCTGACGTCGATGGTGCTCACATTCGTACACTGCTTCTGACTTTCCTCTATCGCTATATGCGTAAGATTATCGAAGCAGGATATGTATATATTGCTCAGCCGCCGCTTTTCAAAATTGAGCGGAATAAAACCGTTCGCTATGCGGGATCGGAAGCAGAACGTGATGCGATTATTCGTGAGTTTGGTGAAAATGTAAAAGTTAACGTTCAACGTTATAAAGGTCTTGGAGAGATGAATGCTACTCAGCTCTGGGAAACGACAATGGATCCGGAGAGCCGGACCATGTTGCAGGTATCTATAGGGGATGCTATGCTAGCCGACGCTATGTTTGATACCCTAATGGGGGACAATGTTGAACCACGTCGTGATTTTATTCAAGAAAACGCTAGATACGTTAAAAATCTTGATGTATAGAATGTAAAATAAAAGAGGCCATTTTGGCCTCTTTTATTTTTATTTCTTGGATGATTTTGACTTGGAAGCAGGCTTTAACCTGCCATAAGCAACGGCATATTTTTTGATTTTACGATAAATGCTCTTATCTGGCAGATAACCGAACACATATAGCCCCGGAGAAGTATTTACTTCCAGAATCCACGGTCTAACTTTATCGTCGAGAGCAATGTCAATTCCGAGCTCTTTAATACCAGGGTAGGTTTTCTCCATACATTTTGCTGTTCTAACACCTAGTTCAAAAAGTTCTTTTTTAAGATCAGAGATTTGGGTTTTCGTAAGATAGTTCTTCAAGAGCTTCTCAAAAGAAACGATGTCTCCCCCACCATTGATGTTCGTTATAATTTTTCCTTTGGCAGCAACTTTCCCTATAACGCCGGTTGACTCCCATTTCCCGCTTAAATTCCGTTGTGTCATCAGTCGTAGATCGAAAGGACGCTGCTGATATCGCAAAAGAGTAATCCCTCTTTGAACAAGGTATGACTTGCCCTTGGTACGTCTAAGAATGGCCTTATGAAGATCAGATATTGAACTATACTGTTCTTTCTTTTTTTCGTAGTGTAGCTTATAAAGTGTTACCTTCTCTTCTGTTTCGCTAAGCTCATCCTTGTTTTCTGAAGCTGTAGAAGATAAAAGTCGCTCGACTCTCATAATTCCCTTTCCATGAGACCCATGTTCAGGTTTAACATAAACAGTATGGTAGGATTGGCACATTTGCTCCAGTGATCTAAGACTATACTTCCGTGTCTCGGGATTGAAGGGTGCAATGTATTTATCTTTCAATAGCACCTTCGTTTTTTTCCACTTACTTGAAACTTTCTGTATACTCACGAAAACACTCCCCTACTGTGAATACTCATTGTATTTTGGTATTCACATTAAATTGATTTGTATGTTAGACAACTCAAGGAAATCCATAGGACAAGGACTTAAAACAGTGGTATAATAGAGGAATATGGCGATTCCTGTGGACTCAGGTGAAATCCTGTAGGAAATGCTGGCATCTGCATTGATACATTGTATTCCTGAACTACGAAACAGGAAGGGCACATCCCTAGGAACGGTGTGGATATATAGAAATGGGGCAGGTTTAATAATGCTCTTTTTGTTAAGGCTTATGTAATAGGATAGATGTGGATTTAGGAGTACTAAAATCTTGTTAGGCTATTGATATATAAGATCTACAGTGATGCAGCTTAACAACGTGGTTTTGATAGACTAGAAGGAGGTCCAGCATGGCGGATCAAAATAACTCGCAAATTAAAGACCGTGATATAGGCGTAGAGATGCGCGAGTCCTTTATGGACTATGCGATGAGTATCATCGTCAGCCGTGCTTTGCCTGACGTTAGAGACGGGCTTAAACCGGTTCACAGACGTATTTTGTTTGCAATGTCAGAGCTAGGCATGGCACCGGATAAACCTTATAAGAAATCTGCAAGGATTGTCGGTGAGGTTATTGGTAAGTATCATCCTCACGGTGATTCGGCTGTATATGAAACGATGGTTCGGATGGCACAGGATTTTTCCATGCGTTACATGCTTGTCGATGGACACGGTAACTTTGGTTCCATAGATGGAGATATGGCAGCAGCCATGCGGTACACAGAGGCACGTCTTTCCAAGATCGCAATGGAAATGCTTCGGGATATTAATAAAGACACTATTGATTTTCAACCAAACTATGATGGTGAGGAACACGAACCGATCGTTCTTCCGGCAAGGTATCCTAACCTGCTTGTAAACGGTGTGGGTGGTATTGCAGTAGGTATGGCTACTAATATCCCTCCGCACAATCTCGGCGAGGTTATCGATGGGGTACAGGCTATGATTCAAAATCCAGAGATTACATCGATGGAACTGATGGATTATATTCATGGACCGGACTTCCCGACTGCGGGTTTTATTCTAGGCAGATCGGGAATTCGCCAGGCTTATGAAACAGGCCGGGGTTCTGTTACCATGCGTGCAAAAACAACAATTGAGGAAGTAAACAATAAAGCTAGAATTATTGTTCATGAGATTCCTTACCAAGTTAATAAGGCACGCCTTGTAGAGAAGATTGCGGAACTGGTTCGCGACAAAAAAATCGAGGGTATTACGGATCTTCGAGATGAATCAGATCGCAGCGGTATGCGTGTTGTTATCGAACTTCGTCGTGATGTGAATCCGAATGTAGTGCTGAACAATTTGTACAAACACACCTCCATGCAGTCCAATTTCGGTATTAACATGCTCGCTATCGTAAATAACGAGCCGAAAATTCTGAACTTGCGCGAAGTGTTATACCACTACTTGCAACATCAGATTGTCGTTATTCGTCGTCGGACAGAGTTTGAACTGCGTAAAGCAGAGGCACGTGCTCATATTCTCGAGGGCTTACGGATTGCACTAGATCATATTGATGAGATCATTGCACTCATCCGAGCTTCAGCAACCACTGATGCAGCAAGAGAAAGCCTGATTGCTCGCTTTGAGTTAAGCCATGATCAAGCGCAAGCAATCTTGGATATGCGTCTACAACGTCTTACAGGACTTGAACGTGAGAAAATTGAGAATGAATACAATGAGCTGCTGGCTAAGATCGCTGAGTATAAAGAGATTTTGGCAAATGAGCACCTTGTTCTTGAGATCATCAGTGATGAGTTGCAAGAAATTAAGGATCGTTTCTCTGATGAGCGCCGTACTGAAATTACCGTTGGTGAAGAGAGTATTCTTGACGAAGACTTGATTCCTCGTGAAGATGTGATCGTTACAATCACACATACGGGGTACATCAAACGTCTACCAGTATCCACCTATCGCTCTCAAAAGCGGGGAGGACGCGGCGTAGTCGGTATGGATACGAAAGATCAAGACTTTGTAGAACATCTTTTCGTAACCAACACACATAATTACCTGATGTTCTTTACTGACAAGGGTAAAGTATACCGACTCAAGGCTTACGAAATTCCTGAACTGGGACGTACAGCTCGAGGAACCCCGATTATTAACTTGATTCAGATTGAACAAGGAGAAACGGTAAATGCCGTAATCGAGGTTGAAGAGTTCGAGAGTGAAAAATTCCTATTCTTTGCTACGAAGCAAGGGGTAGTGAAGAAAACTCCGCTTGATGATTATGTTAATATCCGTAAGGGTGGCCTGATTGCGATTTCTCTTCGTGAAGACGACTCGCTGATTGAGGTAAGACTTACCGATGGTAAACAAGAAATGATCTTGGGTACAGCACAAGGAATGTCTATTCGATTCTCTGAGAATGATGTTCGTTCCATGGGTAGAAGTGCTACCGGCGTAAAAGGGATTACCCTTGATTCCAATGATGAGGTTATTGGTATGGATATCATTGATCCGGAACAAGAAGTGCTGATTGTAACCGCGAATGGTTACGGTAAGCGTACACCGGTTGGTGACTATCGTATTCAAACCCGTGGTGGTAAAGGAATCAAGACCATCAATGTAACGGAGAAGAATGGAACCGTCGTGAGCCTCAAAGTTGTAAAAACGGAAGAGGACCTGATGATTATAACTTCTAGTGGTACACTCATTCGGATGAGCATGGAAGGCATCTCTACCATGGGTCGTTATACACAAGGGGTTAAGTTGATTCATACTCGTGATGATGATTCCGTAGCTACCGTTTGTCGTACTGACAAAACAGATGAGACAGAAGATGATGAAGAGCTGTTAGGTGAAGTTAGCATTGCTGGGGCAGATGTTTTACCTGATACCGATACGACTGATACAGAAGAGACTCAGACAGATATAGAAGACAGTAATGAGGATTCAGAAGAATAATAAGATATCGAAGGGGACTCCATTAGGAGTCCCCTCTGTTATATCTGTTCAATTTGAAGGAGTTGTAAATCATTATTTTCCTAATATACACACTAATACAAAAGGTATATAATGTAAAAAGAGTCAACCTGATTATGTAATAAGAACGGAGCGTTTGTGAAATGGCATTGATGTCTATCATCGACTTAAAACCTGGAGCAAAATTAATTAAGGATGTTCAGACTCCATTAGGAGGAATTTTACTTCCTAAAGGAAAAGTAATACTTCCGCGTGACCTAGAAATATTGCGGGCTTTCCTCATTCAGACGGTAGATATCGATAACAAACAGACTAAACAGCCCACTTCTCTTGAATTCAAGAACAACAAGGATCAAGAGACAGATAAGCAGGAAGAAGAAGAGGCAAAGCTTGAACAAATTGTTCGATTAGCAGATCTTACTTCTTTTGATGAAGAGTACGATAAGATGATTATTGTTATTAAAAAAGCTTTTAATGAAGCAGGAACGTTTGAAATTCCTATATTTGAGCTGCGTACTCAGCTAGCTATACTAATTTTACATATTAAGAATTACCAAGTACTTCATTTCACACCGCCTTCCATTAAAAAAGAAGATTATGTTTATCATAATGCAGTGCTTACTGCTTTGACTTCTTATGTAATAGCTCAGTGGTGTAAACTTCCTTCGAAAGACTGGGTCCAAGTAGCCCTTGCAGGGTTATTGCATAACATAGGTAACAGTAAAATAGATCAATCATTATTATCTAGTCCCAATTCTCTATCAGATACAGAAGAAGAAGAAATACGTAAACATACTACATACGGATACAATATTCTAAAACAAGTAAAAGCAATTAATGATGGGGTGAGACTGACAGCACTCCAGCACCATGAAAAAATAGACGGAACTGGCTATCCTCTTAAGCTGGTAGGTGAACAGATCCATATTTATGCGAGAATCGTAGCAGTAGCAGATATATTCCATGCAATGACATTAGAAAAACCATACCGAGGGTCAATATCCCCGTATCAGGTATTAGAACAGATACTGCAAGAATCTTTTGGTAAGCTAGATCCTAAGATCGTACAAATATTTATCCGCAAAGCTACACAGTTTCACCATGGCACAATTGTTTGTTTAAGTGATGGTAGGAGAGGTAGCATTATTTTTACAGACAGAGATCACCCAACACGCCCTATGGTATCGGTAGAGGGTACGATTATTAACTTAGTAGCTGAACGACAACTATACATTAAAGAAGTTTTACCAAAACAATAGATATAATGAAAAGAACAGAACCCTACTTTTATAGCAATAGAAGTGGGGTTTTCCATAGTAAAAAAGAGATGAAGTATTAAATATCTATTTTTCTTAAAAAAGTACTTGCAATCTATTTATCAGCATGGTATATTCTAATTCCGGCCAAGAAAGTTAGCCA
>NZ_JAGXCY010000045.1:0-15636 GCF_018310695.1 Paenibacillus sp. Marseille-Q4541
AAATACTATTGATAACGTTACATGGTTCCACTAATGTTTTAAAAAAATTGATAAGGGAAATTTACACTGAATGTTTTTTGAACGCTTGCCTACTTTAATGCAGAAAAGGAGAATTTACACACATGAACCGTTTTACTATTCCGAGGGATGTTTATTATGGAGAAGGATCTTTAGAAGTTTTGAAAACCCTTGAAGGGAAAAAGGCAACTATTGTTATCGGAGGCCAGTCCATTAAAAAATCAGGCTATCTTGATAAAATAGATGCTTATTTACGTGAATCTGGATTTGAAACACAGCTCATTGATGGTGTTGAAAATGACCCATCTGCAAAAACCGCTTTAGAGGGTGCAAAAAAGATGGAGGAATTCCAGCCGGATTGGATCATTTCCGCAGGCGGCGGTTCACCGATCGACGCAGCTAAATTAATGTGGATTTTTTATGAGAATCCGGAGCTCGCATTTGATAAAGTTAAAGCACCGAACCCACTACCGGCTTTACGGAAAAAAGCACGCTTTGCGGCGATTCCTACAACGAGTGGCACAGGTACTGACGTATCACCTTTTTCTGTTATCACGGATCATGAAACAGGAACGAAATATCCGGTATTTGGTTATGAGATCACGCCGGATATTGCCATTATCGATCCGGAGCTGACATATTCGATGCCGGCTGACATTGTCGCCTATACGGGAATGGACGCATTAACGCACGGAATCGAGGCCTACGTATCAACGATGCATAACGCATTTAGTGATCCGTTGGCGATACAATCGGTTAAAATGGCAGTGGATAATATTGAAAAATCAGTAGTTGGAGATAAAGCAGCGAGAGCAGAGATGCATTATGCCCAGGCTATTGCGGGAATGGCTTTCTCGAACGGGTTTTGGTATTGTACACAGCCTATCACATAAGAGTGGCGCGATTTTTAACATTCCGCACGGCCTTGCGAATGCTCTTTATTTGCCATACGTGATTGATTTTAATAAAAAGGCGGACGGTTCCCGGTTTGCTGATATCGCTAAGATGCTTGACCTTTCTGGAAACACAGAAGACGAGTTAATCGATTCCTTAACGGATTTGCTTCGCCGTTTAAATAAATCGCTAAACCTTCCGTTATCGCTGCAGGAATTCGGTGTAAATGAGAGTGAATTTGAAAAACAGCTGGATCGAATGGCAGCGGGAGCGATTGAAGATCCGTGTACATCATCCAATCCCCGGGAAGTATCTGTAGAAGAAATGAAAAAACTTTATATTGCTGCATTTAAAGGTGAAAAAGTAACTTTTTGATGGAATCAAAACGGAACTGCCCGGGCAGTTCCGTTTTTGTTCGTTTCAATCATTTTAAAACCTCTCTTAAATCTAAGCTTTATTAATCTTTCAGTAAGGTGTTTGGCTCTCATAACAAATCTTGCGTAAAAGTGTACTTATCTACAAGATATGCGAAGAGAAAATACACCAAAAAAGAAAAGACAAATTTAGTAAAAGGGCATTCACTTTTATTCACCGAACTTAACACATAAGTGAAAAACATACTTGGAAACCTTATTGAAACCCGTCGCACACCTTTAGAAAAGTGCTGCATTAAGCTTTTTATCAGGCACATATGCTGAAGCTTATCTTGAAAGGATGAGGAAAATCATGACTCAAACGGAGGATCAACGTGTTGAAAACCTATACTGTATAAAGGATGCACTGTTCTGTTTGTGGCACTTAAAAAATGCTGTTCGTGGCAGTATATTTTTTGAATACGCTGCGCTTTACATGGAGTGGCGGATGGGTTAGGCTAATTGCCCAGAAAAGCTTGTTGCTCTGGTCTTTTCAAAAAAATCTGTCCGCAGAGGCTCCATGTCAAGCGACAAAATCAGAATGAATAAATTTTATTAATAACGAATAAATATACTGCTATTTGGTACATCAGTTAAATGCCAAATACACTGTTCCTATCTACTGTCGAACAATAATTGAATAAGTAAGAAAGAGGCTCATGATTACCACCGAGATAATCATGAGCCTCTTATGTTTCTATGGCGCAAATTAATGCTTAAAAACTGCGCAAAATAAAATTAAAATTCACAATACTTTCATTTGTTCTCATAGAGTCTACCCAAAATAAACAAAAGAAGGGGATTGCAATATAAGACTACGTCTTATTAGTATGCAACTTTTTGTTGACAAAAAATGTTACGTACAGCATATAGAAGGCCACGGCAGCGAATACTTTGAGTTAATTAAGGAACAAGGACTTGAAGGCATTGTCTTAAAGAAAGCAGACTCTATCTATCGCCCTGGCACTCGCTCCGAAAATTGGCTCAAAGTCATTAATTATCAGTATGAAAATGTCCTGATTACCGGCTTACGTAAAAAGGAATTTGGCGTGCTGCTTTCCTTTGAAGATGGATCACCAGCTGGCTTAATGGAATTTATGAAACCCTCTGATCGGAAGAAATTGTATGCAGAATACAAAAAATTCATCCGGACAGAAACCGATGATTTTATTTATTTAGATCCTAAACTAAAAGGCATTGTAAAATATCGGAACCTAACGAAAAAAGGTTATTTACGCATCCCCTCATTCGAGAAATGGACCACTTGATAAAAAGCGCTGAAATTTTCCTACAGCGCTTTTTCTTTGAATTTTAACCTGCGCGAAAACCTTACTGAAAGTAAAAACACAACTTTTTATGGTTTTTGGTAACAATCTTTTTATTAATACAAAACCAATCAGATATAATTATTTTGATAAACGCTCCATGAGAGTAGCTTTTTCTGCTTCAAAACCAGGTTTGTCAAGTAAAGCAAACATATTCTTCTTGTATGCTTCGACTCCAGGCTGGTCAAATGGGTTAACTCCTAATAGATGGCCACTAATCCCACATGCCTTCTCAAAAAAGTAAACCATCTCACCGTAAGTGTATTCATTCATTTCATCCAGTTCAATCACGAGATTAGGTACTTCTCCATCTATATGGGCCATAAGGGTACCCTGAAATGCACTTTTGTTGACTTCATCCATCGTCTTACCTGCCAGGAAGTTTAATCCATCAATATTTTCTGGATCCTCCTGAATAGTCACTTCAATTCGAGGTTTCTTAATCTGTAAAACCGTTTCTAAAAGGTTTCGTCGACCTTCTTGTACATATTGCCCCATGGAATGCAAATCCGTTGAAAAATCAACGGAAGCAGGGAATAGCCCCTTTTGATCTTTTCCTTCACTTTCCCCAAACAGCTGCTTCCACCATTCCGATACGTAGTGAAGGGAGGGCTCATAGTTAACAAGCACTTCAATTGCTTTTCCCTTATTGTAGAGTACATTTCGGACCGCAGCATACTGATAGCTCTCATTTGTCAATAAATCAGGATTGTTGTATTTACGGGCTGCTGCTGCTGCCCCTTCCATCATATGATCAATATCAAGTCCTGCTACGGCAATTGGTAAGAGACCAACTGCTGTTAGCACAGAATACCTTCCACCAACATCATCCGGAATAACGAACGTTTCATATCCTTCTTCGTCCGCAAGCTTTTTTAATGCGCCTTTTTTCTGATCTGTAGTAGCAAAAATACGTTTTCTCGCCTCTTCTTTTCCGTATTTTTTCTCCATATAGTCACGGAAAATACGGAAAGCAAGGGCTGGCTCTGTCGTTGTTCCTGATTTAGAAATGACGTTAACAGAGATATCTTTCCCCTCTAATAGTTCAAATAAATGAGATATATAAGTAGAACTGGATCATGATTGTAATTGTTAAACGAATTACTAACACGCTTAACAATTACAATCATGATCATCGACTTAAGTAAATCTACCAATTTTTGGGATATACCAAACTAAAAATCCAATGAATTTCCGGCTCATTTTAACGAAAGACATATACAGCAGATGACTTTATGATTTTTCCACAGCATGTCCGCCAAATTCATTACGAAGGGAAGCTACCACTTTACCTGTAAATGTATCATTGTCTAATGAACGGTAACGCATTAGTAAAGACATAGCGATAACAGGGGTAGCTGTTTGAAGATCCAAAGCGGTTTCAACTGTCCATTTCCCTTCCCCAGAAGAATGCATAATGCCCTTAATTTCATCTAATTTTGCATCTTTAGAAAATGCGCGTTCTGTCAATTCCATGAGCCATGAGCGGATGACAGAACCGTTATTCCACACCCGTGCCACTTTTTCATAGTCAAAATCGAAATCGCTTTTTTCCAGGACTTCGAATCCTTCACCAATGGCGGCCATCATTCCGTATTCTATTCCATTGTGGACCATTTTTAAGAAGTGGCCACTACCAGATTTCCCAGCATATAAATACCCATTATCTACAGCTGTATCTCTAAAAATCGGCTCGACAATGCTCCATGCTTCAGGATCTCCACCAATCATATAACAAGCACCATAGCGAGCACCTTCCATCCCCCCAGAAGTACCGGCATCCATAAAGCTCACTCCAACTTTCTTCAACTGTTCGTAACGACGAATGGATTCCTTATAATGCGAATTACCAGCTTCAATGACGATATCTCCTTCACTTAGAAATGGTGTGATTTCACTAATAACTGAATCAACGACGGAGTGTGGGACCATTATCCAAACAACTCGTGGCTTTTCTAATGATTGAACAAGATCTTGTAAACTGGATGCTCCTTCAACTCCGTATTTTTTAATTTCTTCAATAGTATTTGTATTTAGATCAAACGCCATTACACGGTGTTTATTGTCAATTAAGTTTTTTCCTAAGTTCATACCCATTTTCCCTAATCCAATTAATCCTACTTTCACTTGAGTTTCCTCCTTTAAATTACAAAAAATAGCCTGTATTATTATGCTACCCATTTGTTGTTCTTCATGGTCTCCTTATGGAACCATAAGGATTCAACAAATACTTTAAGTTCCTTGGGTAAATCGCGTAACAATTATCTGTCAAATCCAACCTCGGTTTGCTCTCTTCATACCAATAGCCTTCCAGGGAGGTGCGGATTAAACTCCCCCCCTAGTTTCCCACCATTTAAAACCATCCTCCTCCAATAATTGCGAAGCAGCTTGTGGCCCCATCGAACCGGCTTGATATAGGTGGAGTGGAAGGGCATTTTCCTCAAACGCCTCTAAAACGGGCTGTACCCATTTCCAAGATAATTCAACTTCGTCCCAATGAGCAAAGAAGGTAGAGTCCCCACGCAGAGCATCGAATATTAAGAGTTCATAAGCTTCTGGTATGTCTCTTGTACTTGCTGAGAAGTCAACAATTATCGGCTCCAAATTTCCATTTGTTAAATTTTTGCTATTTAATTGCATCGACACACCCTCATTTGGACTTACTTTGATAACTAATAGATTGGGTTCTGCAAATTGATTCTCGTTAGTATACACATTTTTCGTTGGATTCTTGAATTCAATCACAATCCGCGTCGACTTTTCCTTCATTCTTTTTCCTGTCCGGATATAAAATGGCACCCCATCCCAGAATGAACTATCAATCCATAAACGAGCAGCCACAAATGTATCGTTTGTGGAAGAAGCATTCACTCCAGGTTCTTCTAAATATCCGACTACAGGTTTACCCTTTATTTCCCCCGGTCCATATTGACCACGAACAACGTGGATACCTACAGTATCTTTCTGTACAGGCCGAAGAGAGTCCATAACTTTTCTTTTCACTGTACGGATATCGTTCGTGCTCATCTGTTTTGGCTGATGCATGGCCGTCATCATCAACAGCTGCATCATATGATTTTGGACCATATCACGAATAGCCCCTGCTTTTTCATAATAACTAGCTCTCTCTTCTACACCAACCGTTTCACTAGCCGTTATTTGCACATTGGCAATATACCGATTGTTCCATAGTGATTGCAGCACAGGGTTGGCAAATTCTAAAGCTTCAAGGTTTTGAACCATCGGTTTTCCAAGATAATGGTCAATCCTGAAAATTTCGTCTTCTTCAAAAGCTTTGCTTAGTTTTTCATTTAAATCTTGAGCAGATTTTAAATCACGCCCAAATGGTTTTTCGATCATTAATCGTTTCCATCCTTTTGTCGAGCCTAATCCACTCTCCTTGATGTTCAAAGCAATTACATCAAAGAATTCAGGAGCAACAGAAAGATAAAACATTCGATTCTCTTCAATACTCTGGTCTTTTTCATTTTGTTGAACGACTTCAACTAACTTCTTATACCCTTCAGCATTCGTGAAATCTAACTGGCAATAACGAAATGCCTTTACAAACTCTTGTTTTTCGGATTTATCATTTATCAAGTGTCTAGAAAAAGTGTATAGCGAGTCTGTTACATGGTTTTGAAAATCAACATCAGACATTTCGTCTATTCCTACACCAATGATCAAAAAAGAATCTGGTAATTTTTGATTCAAATATAAATTAAACAAGGCAGGGTAGATTTTTCGCTTAGCTAAATCCCCAGTTGCCCCAAATAAGACAAACGTCATAGAATCCACTTTTCATTCCTCCACTTTTTCAAAGCATTTTCAAATAGAAAAATGTCTGATTTTCTTCGTTTCCCCTACAAAACAACAAGGATTTTCGCTATTGCGTTATCCTACTTTTGGATGTAAGTTTCGTTTATTTCTCCCAGCTTGTCCGGTAATAATGATATCTCTTAATTGAGAATGTCCACATTTTGGACAGGTTTCATTATTTATGGTGATGATTAGACATCTTTCACAAACTTTTCGCTGCTTAGTTTTGAACCTTTCCATGCGGATCTCTCCTTTCGTAAAAAGCAACAACATGTATAAATTATTAAATGAAGTTTCACTTCATCTCACCATGCTTGTAGCAGTATTCCCTTAAGGTTTGGTAGTATTCTTTAAGCTCGCTATTACTTGAGCAAAATCAGTATATTACGTATGTTATACTTTTGAAAGTACGCACTTTATTAACATATAGATACATTTGTATAACATAGTGTTAAAAATAATACTATAAACTTGAATCCAATACCAAGAGTGAAAAGCCGAGGACAGCGATTATACAAGATTCGCTGCCCTTGGCTTTTTAGTAACTGATTCTTTTATTAAATGTTGTGTTTAAATGTTGTGTTTTTTCAACCTTTTAAATACGTAGAGATATAAAAAAACACGGACAGCATCTTTATTAAGATAGCTAACCGTGGTTTGTTAGTATATGAACTTTTTTACACTTTTTCGAACCCCTAGGAGAAACTCTTTTTTCTACTGAATAGACGATTTGTTTTCTGTTTCTTTTTCCAATACATTCTCAATATAATCTTTACCCCAGTCATACATAGCATCCAGAATAGGCATCAGACTTCTTCCATACTCAGTGAGTGAGTATTCAACTTTTGGTGGAACGACAGGATAGACTTCACGATGAACAATCAAATGGTCTTCAAGTTCGCGCAATTGATTAACAAGCATTCTTTGAGTGATACCCGGCATGAGGGCCTTTAGTTCACCAAAACGTTTGGTTCCTTCTTTTCCTAGATGCCACAATACCAACATTTTCCATTTTCCACCAATAATCGAAAGAGTCAATTCTTTTTCACAATTAAACACTTTTTCCCCAAGATTCGGCATTCATTTCACCTCCAACCCTTATTATGTCCAATAGTATACTTTTTGTTACTATATGATAAAAAAGTGCATACTTTTAATTTAGTAACATACCCAGTATACTGAGTATCATACCGTTAGTAAATAGCTATCAATTGGATACAATAACACTGTGCAAAAGAAAGCTATACGGCACAATATACTATTATATAAGGAGCGAGTAATAAATGAAATTACAATTAGCATTAGATCTTGTAGATATTCCAGGAGCCATTGAATTGGTGAAAGAAGTAGAAAATCATATAGATGTTGTAGAAATCGGCACGCCGGTTGTGATTAATGAAGGCCTTAAAGCAGTAAAGGAAGTGAAAGCTGCCTTCCCTAACTTAACTGTATTAGCTGACCTTAAAATCATGGATGCAGCTGGATATGAAGTTAGCCAAGCATCTGCAGCAGGCGCTGACATCATCACCATTCTTGGTACAGCTGAAGACGAGTCCATTAAAGGTGCTGTAGAAGAAGCAAAAAAACAAGGTAAACAAATCCTTGCTGATATGATCGCAGTTAAAGACATTGAAGGTCGTGCGAAAGAACTGGATGAACTAGGAGTAGATTATATCTGCGTTCACACAGGTTATGACCTTCAAGCTGTAGGAAAAAATTCTTTCGAAGACCTTGCAACCATTAAGAGCGTTGTAAAAAATGCGAAAACTGCTATTGCAGGCGGAATCAAATTAGAAACACTTCCAGATGTGATTAAAGTACAACCAGATCTTGTCATCGTAGGTGGCGGTATCACAAGCAAAGACGATAAAAAAGCAGTTGCAGCTAAAATGCAAGAATTAATTAAACAAGGTTAATTATAACTATGAAAACTACTCAATATTTAGCTGAAGTCGTTCAAGAATTAAGTCGGACAGTCGACTTAATCTCTGACGAAGAAGCAGAGAAGTTGGTTAATAAGATTCTGGAATCCAAAAAAATCTTTGTTGCAGGTGCGGGCAGATCTGGATTTATGGGCAAATCTTTCGTGATGAGAATGATGCACATGGGGATCGATGCTTATGTAGTCGGTGAAACTGTAACAGCAAATTTAGAAAAAGGTGATTTGTTGATCATCGGTTCAGGTTCAGGTGAAACGAAAACCTTGGTTTCAATCGCTGAAAAAGCAAAAAGTTTAGGTGGGACGGTCGCAGCTGTAACGATTTCCCCTGACTCCACGATTGGAAAATTAGCTGATATTATCATTAAATTGCCTGGATCACCGAAAGATCAATCTGAAAGTGAATATAAGACCATACAACCAATGGGGTCACTTTTTGAGCAAACGATGTTATTATTTTATGATGCATTGATCTTGCGTTTTATGGAAAAAAAAGGCTTAGACTCTACTAAAATGTACGGCAAACATGCCAATCTCGAATAGAGTACACTTTAAAAAATATGGAAACATCGTAAAGACCGCATTTATTTCTTTTATGAATTGCGGTCTTTACTGCATATTACAAATAACACAGTCCATACAGGAAAGAAAAAATAGCCTCTGATTCAGTCCCTTCTATGGCCGGATCAGAGATCATTATTGGGTGGGGCACAGCCAAGAATTTAGCCATCACTCACAGTATGAGCCCTATTTGGGTTATCACCAATATTTCACTGGTAGGCCCCATGTCTATATAAGTTTTTTTATGGGAAAATAAAATCCTATTGGCGATGAAAAACGCTTCATAAGTGTAGTAAACAAAACTCTTCGTTTTATAAAACAAAGGAATGAGGTTGAATAAATGGTTCGATTCGGCGTAATCGGTACTAATTGGATTACAGAAAGATTACTTGAAGCAGCAAATGATGTAGAAGATTTTAAACTAACTGCTGTTTATTCTCGCACGATTAGTAGAGCAGAAGAATTTGCAAGTAAATATGGAGTAACAAAAATATTTACAAACCTAAAAGAAATGGCAGTTAGTCAAGAAATTGACGCGGTGTACATTGCTACTCCCAATTCATATCACGCAGAACAAGCTATTTTATTTTTGCAAAATGGCAAACATGTGTTATGTGAAAAGCCACTGGCTGTTAATGCAACCGAAGTAGCGAGGATGATTCAAGCCGCAAAAGATCATAACGCCCTATTAATGGAAGCAATGAAATCAACATTACTTCCAAACTTCAAGGTCATTCAAGATAATTTACATAAAATTGGTCCTATCCGTAGATACTTTGCAAGCTATTGTCAGTATTCATCTCGTTATGATAAATACAAAGAAGGAATTGTCCTTAATGCCTTCAATCCAGAGTTTGCGAACGGTTCATTAATGGACCTTGGTGTCTATTGTTTGTATCCACTTATTACATTATTTGGTGAACCAAAAGAAGTGAAGGCAACTGGCATTATGCTTGATTCGGGTGTGGATGGTGAAGGTAGCGTCATCTTAAAATATGATGATAAAGATGCGATTGTGATGTATTCCAAAATAACGAACTCTTATTTACCAAGCGAAATTCAAGGCGAAAAAGGAAGTATCATGATTGATAAGATTCATACGGCTGAAAAAGTAGAAATTCACTACACTGACGGCACGGTTGAACAATTAACAGTCGACCAATCTCATCCAGCTATGTATTACGAAGTGAAAGAATTTATTGAATTAATCAACCGAGGAAAAACAGAGTCTGATACTAACTCATATAAAAATTCATACACCACGATACAAGTGTTGGATAAAGTGAGAGATGAAATAGGTCTTGTATATCAAAGTGATCATAAGTGAAAAAACACAAAAACCCCTACAGCGACTTGTATTATTCTCTTGAGAAATTACGAATCTGGCCTGTTTGTCGAAGAATAAAAGAAATCGTTTTAGAACTTACCTAAACTATTTTGCATCCATTCTTTTTTATAAGAGCATTATAGCATTTTCTACCCGGCTAACAAATTTTAAAGGACTTTTGCTTATTATGCAAAGGTTCAATGCTCATTTTTTAAGATGTGTTTCTTCTTTAATTTGTGATTTAGTTTAAGTATTCCTTAATAGGAGTAGCGACAATGACACTACCCCTATTAGGATCCTACCAACAACCGCACTTTTCTGACCCCACCCTACCCTACAGAGTAAAAAGGGTTGTAAATGTAAAAAAAATCCATGCTATGACCCTTTTTTACAAGTACCTCGGTCGTACCCCCCTTAAAACTAACTGCTCATTTATAAGGCGTATAGTTTACACCGTAGAGCTTCACTCAGGTTGAATCATATGCTATACTTACTTCATTATTAGTACTTAATGTTTTTCTTTGCCGCTATAGTTCGGTAAAGATAGGGGAAACGGTATTATACCGTCAAAATATGAGGCTACCTATTAGCCGTTGGAAACAGGAGACAACCTTTGGTGTGTCTTTTTTTGTTTTCAACGGCTATTTTTGTGCCTAATTGAGGAGGAATAAAAATGCGTATTAACATGAACACTCTTAAGCAAATCCTGCCCTGTCTACCAGATGGACAAACCACCTCAAAAACACTATCAGTTGGAATCTTCCGTGCTATTGAGGCTGCCCATGAATTGGTTGATAGCAGTGAAGTTGACTGGAATTCGTTTACGCTTGCGGAAGCTGAAGAAGCTTTAGATCATGCTATGGCGTACGAGTGCGATGAACACATCGAGCATGGGGATTATGCCAACATCAACAGTGGTAATGCAATTCACGAATACCTGCATAGTCATAATCTCATATTTCAGTTGAAGCGGTCTGCTCCTGAAAAACAGACAGCCGCAATTCAATTCTTTTGAGAGGTGTGAGGAGAATATGGAGAAGTCCTACTACTGTTCAGAACAGGTTGGACAAATGCAGGCTACCTACGACTCTTTAGTCATGCTGAAGATGATCGAGGTTGCTGGATGTGATATCGTGAACAACCCAGTCAATTACTACTGTTATGATTGGGGGGATCAATATCCCGTATTTGTTACATGCATTAAAAGAGTATTTGGAGACGCACAACACATCGAAGAGCATATAAACCACCATGGAGAGGAAGAGAACACTTTTAAACTCCCATTACCGGAACTCATTCAATTTGCAGAACTCCTTGGCAAAGAAGAAAGTGACCGGTACGTAGCCAATTTCAATAGGATGTTGAATCGTAGTTGCGATTATCTAGATTTCAGTATGGAAGGGATAGTTGTAAACGCTAGTATTCAAATTACCTTGACTGGCTTCTATGGTATTTTATCTCCCTTTCTTAAAGTGTTGTTAGAAATTAAACAAATGGTGCAGCAAGTTTTTCGTGATAGCAAGTCACAGATAACTAACAGCTCTCAGAATGTAGTTTTACTGAAGGAGCTTAATCAAAGGGTTGGATCCGTTCCTGAAGTATCCATCACTGACAGCACAACTGTTGTGTTTGCCCAGATCATGAAGTTCCTCGGTGGGAACTCATCTGAGAGCAGTGATAACTTAACCTTCAGTGATATGAGAAACATTTTAACCCATGTACTTGACCAGGTGACTATAAATAGGAAGGATGATGTGGCATGAGCCAGCAGCATTTAGTAGAGAAAAACAATACAGGAAATGAAATGGTTATTCGGATCCGCGACCATTATGCACTTCCCATTGTTGAGGAGTATATTGACGGTGTTAAAGTCGGTGAAGGTATTTATACACATGAAGCGGTTGCCAGTGCTATTCTTCAGTCTCTAGAAACTGGATTAGTACGAACACCTGTCATGCCAAGAGGTGCTCTCCATTTCGTTGAAATAACGAAGTCCCGTCAGTTTATCTTTATGGAGGTGTCTCCTCAAAACAGGAAGGCTTATTATCACGAAGCCGTAATTGAGGAAGTTCCTTTTCCAAGATTGGTATTCGGCTTTGAAATTCATGAGCGTGATAAAAATTGGGCAATCAGTCAAGTATACCTTGCAGCTTTGGAGGACCAAATCATTCCCAGTGAGGAATCGATGGTCTTTTTTTATCCCTACACCAACGTTAAGGAGAATTTTCAAGTTTGCTGGGGTAGTCAGCAGTTACCGGATATTGAACGGTTATCGCAGCTATCCACTTTTCCAGAACTGTTCTTTAACTCTCCAAATTCGGACTGTTACTACTATAGTTCTAATAACAGCGACATGAATTATCGCGAGCTGGTGACCAAGATTAAGGGAGAAAGATTTCCGCAAGAGTATCTTAAGGCGACTAATCTTACACTGCAGGCATGGTTCAATCGGATCGTTGGTTTTGAAGTGTAGAACGAGATAAATATTAGTTAAATTAGGAGGAATAAAAATGTCTAACAACAATTATGGTCAAGGTGATCTATTCTCTTATTTTGGTGATGATTTCGCTGAAGCATTAGAATATGAGGAGAAGAATAAACTACAGCATACTTCTGACCAATCTATTGAAGAAGATCATAAAGATAACCCTCCATCAGAGAGTCTTACTTCTGATCCAGCAGCTGAAAAAAGTCAAGGTGAAAGCCGTCCGACGAAGCTAATCTCACTGGAATCGCGCAGAAGAGTATCAGATTCTTTCTCTAATGATGGTTGTCCTGATGCATGTTCTGATAAAGAATTAGATGACGATGAAAAAGATGCTTTAGAGGATAAGGCAAGCGATGAACAAGAAGCGGACAAGCGTGAGCTCAGTGGGGAAAGCGGAAACACTTCTGTGATCAAATCAGATGAAAAAACACCAGTTACCGCTAAGAAGGAAATAGAAAAACCAGAACTGAATCATGCTACCTTTATTTGCTACTCAGGGCTAAGCATTTCTATAACAAAATTCTTCTCTGAGGATAAGCTAGCTGGTCTTGAGCTTGAGGATGTTCGGAAACGCCTGGAAAAAGATTACCCAGAGCTTTCAAAACAGCGGACAAAAATGGATTGGGACAAGAAGAAAAATATAATTGTGCCTATGGTCACCGGTGGAAAAAAAGGGGCCCGTTTTACAAATGGCACTCGTGGTTTTTATTCATCTTCTCAAGAACTCATTGAGCATCAGGAGCCAATATCCTACCTTGCTGCACAAGATGGGTACTATGAAATACGAGAGAACCTGATAGGAGTATTTATAGGGAGAACGGCTGCTGAAGAGCTGATTGAATGGGAAGGATTCTCTGTATTTAATTCAGTCTTACCCAAACATCTAGATCGTGAGCCTTGCAGACCTGGATTTAAATACAAATTACCTAAGATACCCAAGCAACTCTTTGCTCAACTGGTCTCCTTTTTTATGGACTATACAGATTACGATGTGGAGGTTATGGGTGTTTTCTACTACGATATTGATCGCCAGCAGTTTATTTTGGATGTTCCTTATCAATCTGTCACCAAATATTCAGTTAACCCTTGGTACTCTGTTTATCCCGGACATGTAGTTAAGGTCGCTGAAATCCATTCACATAACACGATGCGTGCAGATTTTAGTTCGATTGATGATGAAGATGAAGTAGGGACCATGTTATACGGAGTAGTTGGTAAGATCAAAAAAGGACATGCAACAGACGTGTTTTTTGATGTCAGGACTCGTGCAGGAATGGCAGGAAAGTTCATACCTATCGATCCCAAGGTATTTATCGAAGGAGAATTAACGAGTAACCGGCTAAATAATCATATCGATTATGTCGCCTATCCTAAAGACTGGGTTAAAAAGGTGACAATCATAGGAGGCAATAGAAATGATTAATCTACTTTCACTCACTCCAAACTACACATCACTTTATTATTATATAGTCTTGATTGGTGCAGGAGGGAATGGTGGATATACGGTGCAACGTCTAACTAAGATGATGAGTGCATTTAATAATGTTCCATCCTTTCTTATGATTGCTGATCCGGATACTGTAGAGGAAAAGAACATTCTGCGGCAGCCTTTTATCCCGTCTGATATTGGGCTCAAGAAATCCGAGGTATTAGCTAAGCGATATGGCGGTACATATGGATTAAAGATCGGTTCTTTCTCAGATTCATATATGGGGTCCATCCAACATTTTGACGAAAATATACTCTAAGGATTTTTCTATATAAAAAAGCCAACGTTTCTTATACTTAAGGAATCACCGACTATTTGAGGTTGATCTTATTTCCGATTCTTTTCTCTTTTATATTCTTGGTAATCCCCCTAGCCCTTGCAAAGTAGGGAGGGTTTGCTTCTTTTGGATGGAATCATTTGGATAGATTGAGGCTAATAAATTTCAAGGTTTCTTAGCGTACGCTTTCCGCGTTTTGTTGGCAATACCCCGGTTGACTGTCCAGGGCAAGGGGAGCGAAAACCCGTCCTCCTGCATATATCAAACATAGGGTAGCTACACCTCCTTTGTCATGGACCTTACCTTGTCTTGCCGAGAGCGAGACAAGGTCTTTTTTTGCCCATTTTCTGTGTATTTGATAGATGGACAAAAATTTATAGGTAGATTCGCCGTTTCCGAGTTAATAGCAGGCAAATATACTAAAGGGTAGTCAACTACCCCCATCAAAGGAGAGGATAGAAGTAATGACAAAGGAATTTAGAAAAAGAAAAACAACCTGCAAAAAAAAATCTTCCCAGCAAACAGCGTGTAGCTGTCATCGTAAAAAACACAAACACCGCAAGCCGCCTGTCAAAGTGACGATTTCCTTAGCCAAGGCGATCGACAAGGCGATTGCCAAAAGCCTTGCTAAAAACCTTGCTAAAAACCTTGCTAAAAACCAAGCTCATGCCATTAGTAATGCCACAAGCACAAATGATAACGACAGCGGATCCACCATTAACGATCAACTTACAAGCGAAAGTGGCGCTAAAAATCATTCGGAAAGCGACAGCGACTCGAAAATTTTCGAAAAAGTCGATAACCAAAGTACGGCAACGAACGCCACTAATACCGATAGTGACTCTACCATTAACGAAACGGTTAATTCCACCAGTGGTGCAACCAACACCAGTGATAACGATAGTTCGGCTACTGTCAATGACACATTAACAAGCACAAGCGGCTCGAACAATACCTCTAATACCGATAGTGACTCTACCATTAACGAAACGGTTAATTCCACCAGTGGTGCAACCAACACCAGTGATAATGATAGTTCGGCTACTGTCAATGACACATTAACAAGCACAAGCGGCTCGAACAATA
>NZ_JAGXCY010000045.1:15736-33640 GCF_018310695.1 Paenibacillus sp. Marseille-Q4541
GATAGTGACTCTACCATTAACGAAACGGTTAATTCCACCAGTGGTGCAACCAACAACAGTGATAATGATAGTTCGGCTACCGTGACCGATACATTAACCTCAACTAGCGGCTCGAACAACGCATCAGACGCCACCAGCACTTCGTCATCGGGTGATAGTACCTCCACCAATGGAGATAATACCTCCACCACAAGTAGTGGTCCTGCGGCCAACTCATCGGATACGGACGCCACCAGCAGCTCAGGTGATAGCACATCAACGAATGGTGATAATACGTCAACCACAACAAGTGGTCCTGCAACAAACTCATCGGATACAGATGCTACATCGAGTGCAGGTGACAGTTCCTCAACCACTGGCGATAATTCATCCACAACCAGTGCCACTGCCACCACAGGTGATAACACCTCTACGCCTACAGCAACAGCGTCGACAGGCGATAATACTACCACCAATACCTCCAATGCTGACAACTCTTCAACGAACGACAACGCAAGCACCGCCAACAGCACGTTAAACTCCACCAGCTGCGCCACCAACGAATCCACGAATACCAGTGAATCCAACAACACCTTTGACTACAACAGCGCCTTAGTGAGCACGGCAAACGGGTTAGCGAGCTCGGCAAACAACTCGGCAAACACCGTCTCCAATGGCAACAACTTCACCGTTGGCAATCAAATTCAAATTAGCGACAATTCCGTGCTTTTAGCCTTATTGCTTTTGTTTTGCAAATGCCGTACCTGCTGTAACTGTCAGCCTTCTAGCGGATCAACAAGCGGCTGTACCTGCGGCACGTCGGGGACGACGAATTTGGAAGGGATTATTTCCAAACTGCTCGATGATGAAAAAAATAAACAACAGCGCATTTTTGATATGTTAAACCAAAATAATTCAATCGCTTAAGGAGGCGTTTACCCATGCTTGAAAACAGTTCAAAAACCACGTTCACGATGTCTCGCAAAAACGGAGAAACCACACTTTCGGTGGCGATCAACAATGGCAGCGACGAAGAAAAAAATATTAACATGGTCGTCAAAGACAGTGCAAACGGCAATGTATTGCCAAGTGTGATCGATGGCACAGCCATCGACAACGGGGTGACGCTGGAACCTAAAGCAATCAAAAACATGGTGATTGATACCACAAACGCCATCGGGCAAATTCTCGTGGAAATGGCAGGTGCAGGGAGGATGACAATGCGTCAAAAAAGTTCGTCATCCGGTGGCAAAACAAGCAACATCATCGAATTGATATTAAAATAAAAAATATGCTTCGTGAAGTATCGCGCAGAAACGATTCCTATAGCGCGATTCGTTGCCGATTCATTTGCTGCACGAGTGTTTCCTCGGTTGCGCAAATCGTCTCTACGAACCATCATGAAGGAATGATCTCCTAATATTAAATGACCGCTAATTAAGATTAGCGGTCATTTGGTGTTTTCAAAGCATACACTTGATGTCCGCTAATGTTTCGGTTAAAATAAGAATATCATGTCCGCTAATGTAAGACAAGATTTGGAGGCTTTGCTAATGAGAGAAACACCGGGGATTTCGGAACAGGGCGATCAGACGATTCAGGACTTCATTCACGCTCTCACCACCCACGAAGATTTGAATCCCAAAACACTAAAAGAGTATGCAAGCGACCTAAAACATTTCATCGGCTGGTTTGAGACCGCCTACCACCAAGAGGAAGAGATTATATTTCGAATTGAAGATGTGGCTACTCCAACATTAACGCGATATAGGGAAGCAGCACAAAAAATAATGGAATTGAAACCGGCGACCATTAACCGGCGGCTTATTACCCTGAAACGTTTTTTTGAATGGGCCGTGTCAGAATCCAGGATTCGCCGCGACCCTTCGAAGCCGGTTAAATTGGTTCCGGAAGAAAAGGTAAGCCCCAGACAGATGACAGACAAAGAAGAAGCTGCTTTGGTTGCTGCGGCCGAGCATGGCGGTTCTCTTCGGGATCAGACGATTCTAATCGTGATGTTTCACACGGGCTTACGAAGCATGGAAGTGTGTGACTTGGCTCCCGGAGATATTCAAATCGGTAAACGTAGTGGTCAGCTTACGGTCCGATCCGGAAAACGAAATAAACAGAGGGAAGTTCCTTTGAACGCCACGTGTAGAGTTGCTTTAGAAAAATATCTGGCAGAACTCCCTCCGCACAGTCCTTTTCTGTTTCCATCTGAAAAGACCGGCGATCGATTAACCGAACGTGCTTTACGTCATTTAATTCAAAAATATATGAAAGCAGCCCGGCTCGAAGGATTGAGCGCCCACGATCTACGGCACCGGTTCGGCTATGTGATGGCAGAAAACACGCCGTTGCACCGCTTGGCGCAAATTATGGGACACGATAGTCTGGACACAACGATGATTTACGTCAAGGCAACCCGTGCGGATCTGCAAGCGGAAGTCGAAAAAATAGCTTGGCAATAGGGGGATGAAGTACGATGTACGCGAGAGTAAGGGAACTGCTAACTCCGGAGGAACGGCTGCATTATTTGCAGATACCGCCTGATCTTGGCGAATGGGAATTGGGCACTTATTTCACATTTACACAGCATGACCTTGAAATCATACAGCAGCGGCGAAGAGATTATAATCGACTCGGCTTTGCCGTGCAGCTGTGCGTACTTCGTTATCTCGGCTGGACACTTTCTGATACAAAAGAAGTGCCGGTTCAAATTCTTCGTCATATTGCAAAGCAAATCAATGCCGATGTGGAGTCTTTTGCATCTTACGGCGACCGAGAAGCAACGAAGTACGAGCATCTGGATGAGATCCGGAAAGAATATGGCTACCAGACATTCACCTTGAGCGAATATCGTTCTTTGTGCAAGCATCTATTTAGCCATGCAATGGCAAACGGCAATCCCTTACACCTGATTCAACTCGCACTCGAAGATTTACGTAAGCGTAAAATCATTCTCCCTTCAATGGCTACAATTGAAAGAGCCGTTTGGGAAACGCGCAAACGAACAGAAGAAAAAATATTCAAGCTGCTCAGCAGTTCACTGACAGAATTACAAATTGCTAAGCTGGATCGCGTCTTAACCACCATGCCGGAAAGTAGCAAAACCTACTTAGCATGGTTAAGGGAAATTCCAGGTACTAGCTCTCCGGATTCTTTTTTGAAGGTGATTGAAAAACTCGAATACTTACGCGACTTGCAGCTGCAAGTCGATACGAAAGGCATCCATCCGAACCGTCTACGTCAACTTTCTAAAATCGGTTCGCGTTACGAACCTCATTCTTTCAGACGTTTTAATGATCCGAAAAAGTACGCGATTTTAGTAGCGTACCTATTGGAACTAATTCAGGATTTGACAGACCTGGCTTTCGAGATTCATGACCGGCAGATTATGATACTGCTTTCCAAAGGGAGAAAGGCCCAAGAGGAACTTCAAAAGCAAAACGGTAAATCGATCAACGAAAAGGTTGTTCACTTTGCCGATCTTGGAGCCGCTCTTATTAAGGCCCGAAGCGAAGGCATTGATCCGTTTGTTGCTCTTGATGCCGTCATGCCGTGGGATCAGGTCGTCGCATCCGTGGAGGAAGCTAAACGGCTGGCGCGACCAGTTGATTACGACTACTTGGACTTGTTAGAAAAGAAATTCTATGCGCTCCGAAAATACACGCCAACGCTGCTAAAATCGTTGGAATTTCGGTCAACTAAGTCCGCAGAGCCGCTAATGAAGGCGGTCGATATCATCCGGGATATGAATGAAACCGGGAAGCGGAAGGTTCCGGAAGGCGCGCCGCTGAACTTCGTTTCGAACCGCTGGCAAAAGCACGTTTACGACGATGACGGAACGATCAACCGGCATTACTACGAAATGGCTGTCCTGACAGAGTTGCGGAATTACGTTCGTTCCGGGGACGTGTCCATAGTCGGAAGCCGTCAGCATAAGGATTTCGAGGAATACCTTGTTCCGAAAGCCGATTGGAATGGCATTGATCCTAACGCTACAAAGCTTGCCGTCAGTTTGTCCGCAAAGGAATATCTTGAAGAACGGATTGAAGCACTTCTTCAAAGATTAAATTGGGTTTCGGATCACATCGATGAGCTGGACGGAGTAAATTTGGAGAACGGGAAATTGCACATTGAGCGATTGGAGAAAGATGTTCCCGATGAATCCCGAAATTTCAGTCTTTCCCTCTATGAGCTGCTACCACGAATTAAGCTTACGGATCTGCTCATGGAAGTAGCCAACTGGACGAATTTTCATGAGCAGTTTATTCACGCTTCCAGTAACCGCGCTCCGAACGAGGAAGAAACAACAATCCTTATGGCTACCCTTATGGCAATGGGAACGAACATCGGGCTTACGAAGATGGCTGAAGCCACGCCGAGCATTTCATATCGGCAAATGGCCAATACAGCTCAATGGCGGCTGTACGAAGACGCGATGAATAAAGCGCAAGCTGTTCTTGTCAATTTTCATCATAAGCTGGCGCTGCCTTCATATTGGGGGAATGGCACTACCTCCTCATCTGATGGAATGCGCGTCCAGATCGGTGTATCGTCTCTTCACGCAGATGCGAATCCTCACTACGGGACCGGAAAAGGAGCAACGATATATCGCTTCGTGAGCGACCAGTTTTCCACGTTCTATACGAAAGTCATCAATACGAACGCTCGGGATGCCGTACACGTCATCGACGGTTTGCTCCACCACGAAACGGACTTGTCCATTGAGGAGCATTATACGGATACAGCCGGTTACACCGATCAAGTCTTTGGTTTAACGCATTTGCTTGGATTTCGCTTTGCGCCGCGCTTACGCGACTTGGCTGATTCCAAGCTCTACGCTATCGGAAAACCGTCCATTTTCCCTAAATTGGAGAAGCTGCTTCGCGGACAGATTAATACAAAGATCATTCAAGAGAACTACGACGATGTACTCCGGCTGGCTCACTCCATCCGGGAAGGAACCGTTTCAGCATCACTCATTATGGGGAAAATCGGTTCCTATGCAAGACAAAACAGCTTGGCTACCGCGCTGAGAGAAATGGGGCGTATCGAGAAAACGATCTTCATTCTGGATTACCTTTCGAGCGAGGCGCTGCGGAGAAAAATCCATCGGGGGTTGAACAAAGGAGAAGCCATGAACGCATTGGCCAGAGCGATCTTCTTCGGCAAACATGGCGAACTGCGGGAACGTGCGCTACAAGATCAGCTCCAACGGGCAAGTGCGTTGAACATTATCATCAATGCAATTAGCGTTTGGAATACCGTCTATCTCCAGCAGGCAACTGAACACCGCAAAAAGCAAGGTAAGCTTCAGGAAGAACTGCTAAATCACATTTCCCCCCTTGGATGGGAGCACATCAATTTTCTAGGTGAATACAAATTCAACTTCAAGCAGAATACGTCTCTCAACTCATTACGACCGCTGAAACAACAGGAAGGTGAGTGATCGGTAGTCCGGGCGGTGTAGCCCGGACTATTGGGCTTAGAGTAAGAAAAAACGCTAAGCCAGGTACATCCGAAGGCTTAGCGTATATTATCGTTAAAATGTTGGCGGTACCCCTATATTGAGTCGGTAGAACAAATAGAAAAACTTTTTTCTCTGACGGATTACCGGCATAAGCCTGGACAATACATTCAAAAGGTACTTATAGGTGCTGTAGATAATGATTTTTCAAGAAACATCATGAATGATTACTTCAATCGGACGGATGATATCATTTATATTGATGCCGGCATCGAAGGGGTTTTCATGCCAAGTGAGCAGCCACAAGATCAGTGGTCTACCGAGGAACTAAAGGACCACATGGATAGTGGCTATTCCGGTCAGATTGTTGTAGGACTAAAAAAAGACGGGAAGGAGATCTTACCGCCTCTAAATGTGGTTTACCCTATAAATGCGGAAGATGCTATCCCTCCGTCTCACAACTGTGGGTTAGAGCCTTATCAACCACAACGGATGATCGCCAATGAATATGCTGCCATGCATATATCTACAGTTCTTAATGAGCTTTTTAGCTCAAATTCGATTCATATTCATATATCGAACTTCTCAGCAAGGAATGGTAGCTGCCGTCCTATTTATTTTGAAGAGGTACAGGAATAGCCGCCCAATTGTCACATTTAAAAAGGGGGCATAATAATTACCCCCTTTTTTCTACAATGAAACACTAGGCAATTGACGAATTTTGTCTTTTTTGCTATAACTAAAGTATTACATGAGTTATAAATTTTTCTTTATCGTTGACTATTCGATAAAGAGAGAGTTAAACCGATAATCGGCTAATAAATATTTTGGGCTTAATTTGCCATGGAGAACATAGACACCGGAGGTGTCTATTTGTGTTTCTATGGCTTTTTTTGTGCCTTACGGGAGGTCATACATAATTAACGAGTACAGAGATCCTTATCAAGTTAGTGATGAATTGTTGATCCCTGCAGAAGACTAGGTTGAAACGCTATGTGCCGAGCAATTTGTGCTTCCCACACTTCCACCAGAGATGTACGCTGTGGACCAGTATGACCACTATCATATTAACTTTTCAGGGGGTGCCGACTCACTTGCGCTCGCCTTGATTATGAAATATGGATACAAAATACCATCCGAAAAGATGGTTCTTGTCCATATGCGAGTTGATGGAAATCCGGAAGAGAAGCAGCAACTCTTTGATTGGCCGCAGACCGATGAATACTTGCGATACGCAAGTGAAAAGCTGGATATTCCATTGGTCGTTATTTGGGGTGACAAGTCACTTGAAGAACGTATTCGAGATCGCAAAATGTTTCCGGATAAAAGCTGCAGATTCTGCACTTCTTATACGAAGCGAGACGTTTACGCAAAGTGGGTTCGTCAGTTCGATGACTGTAAAATTCTAATGCTTACTGGGGAACGCTCAGAAGAATCATCTGATCGAGCGAAGGAGCCAATATTTGAGTATCATCCTGCCCATGCAACTAAAAGAAAGAATCGTGAAGTGCATTGGTTCCGACCGATCAAGAATATGCTTAAATCCCAGGTTAAGCAGCTGGCCGCCAATTACAGTATTGAACTACACCCTTGTTATCAATGGGTTTCACGTTGCAGCTGTCGTTTCTGTATCTTTAATACCGCTTCGGAAATGGAGCGTGTCGCTCAGCTCTACCCTGATGATTGGGAGTACTTAAAACGTATGGAGTTACATCTTGGCCATACCATGAAAACCAAAAGGGGTAAACCAGTCCTTCTTTCTGAATTTGTGAATGAATCTCAAGTCACCATATCAGACTTCATCTGAAGAGAATCGATAGAACTAACTATAAAGGAGGCAATAAACATGCAGACAATTTTCAAAGAAAATCATAAACAACGTATGAACCCGGAGCTTATTAACCAGATGGAATCTGTAGTTAAAAGCGTTATAGTTAACGAAAAATTTCATGCAGACTTTTATTTACATGACCTTAAAGTAATGGACTCTTCCAATGGAGGAATATTTGCCTGGTATGTCTATGATTGCGGTACTCATTTAATTCAACTGAGTAATTATGATGAAGTAATCGCATTTCAAAAGGAATGGATCCAAAGCATGCCTAGCATCCGTGATAAGCATTGGAGAGATTGTTTATATGTTTGTGATACCGCCAAAAGTGAACTCAAAATCGTTAAGAGTTTTAGCGAGGGTAACTTGGTAGAGCAGCTCAAATTAGTCGTCTGACTTTGGAGGGCCTTGAGAAGAGTGGAGGGTTAGCTGTCTGCAGCTAACACTTTCACTCCTCAATTAGGCTGTCCAGAGTGACACCTTTTTTAATTCATAACCCCCATACCGGAAGGAGAAATTTCAAAAATGTCGCAACAATTCCACAACCAAGGTTTTATTATTATGATTGAACAGGACGCAGCAGAAAAGGATTACACAGCATATATACCAGCACTTCGACTTGGAGCCAAAGGTCATACTCTTGAAGAAGTCCGTGACAATGCTCGAGACCTAATTCTTATGGAAGTCGAGGCAATGCAAAAAAGTGGAAAATCCATTCCATCTGACGACAACTGTATTGTAGAAACACTTTCAGTTTCCCTCACAGTGTAATTTTCGAAACAATAAAAGGAACGCCTTCATTCGATTGGAAGCGTTCCTTTTCAATGTTGAAATTCAAGAGTCTTGCTGCTGGTTCATCTGTGTTGTATTTCAACACAATAACTACTATACTATGGTTAAATTAAGTATAGAGGAGTAAGACAAGTATGTTATTCGGTGATTATATACGTGAACTACGAAAAGCAAGAGAACTTACACAAGACCAATTATCTAATTTAACAGGGATAAAAAAGCCTTATATTAGCCGTCTAGAAAATAATCACGATAATCCACCTAGCGAAGAGTTGTTGATTCGTCTTGCTGAAGCATTAGAAGTAGAAACGTATGAATTGATTCTTAAGGCCGGTAAAGTTCCAGAGGATTTCAAAAATCTTATAATTTATGATCCTGAGGTATATAGATTCCTGGTTAAAAAAATTAAACAAAGTAAATGAAAAAATATATAAAAAACAACCAGATAATAAGGTGCTTTTATCTGGTTGAAACATAAGGAGGCATTTATGCTGAAAAAGATAAACTTCAGAGGCTCAGATTATTTCATACATAAAATTAAATATCCGGACAATAAGAATACTTGTATCATCCTAGACCCTAATGAGCAGCTTATCAATAATGAAGATTTATACGTAGTCTCCGTTAACCTTGATTTAGGAGAACCATTTCTTGATTTTATCCCATTTGATGTTAATAAACTACCTATGTACTTGATGTCTGATCTTATTGAAATGGAAGTATTGGCAGCCCCAACTCACCAAGTGAAGTCCGGTTTTGTTACATACCCACTTTGTAAAGTATTAATTTAATTCAAACAGTGATTGTTACAATCACTGTTTACATGCATGCAGCGATCACGATCAGCTGCTATTCCCCTATAAATTGATCCTTGAAATGATGAAATCTGCATTTACTTGCGAAAGAGTAATAGACTTTGAAGTGAGAGCAACCTACTTATAGACCGGTTGCTCTTTCTAAACTTGCTTTTTTTCTTTTGATGTTATGATGGAAGGGATCGAAGGTTTTATTTTATGCATTGCTCTTTCCTTCACCTCATCCATAACGTGAGTATATATTTGAGTTGTAGAAATGGACTCATGACCAAGAAGATCCTGTACTGCACGAAGATCAGCCCCATTCCGTAAAAGATCCGTCGCGAATGAATGTCTAAATTTATGGGCAGATAATGACATTCCGGAAAACTGAGGATATTCTGCTATAAGTGCATCAAAAGTTTTTTCTGCGATAGTCTGCACCATTCGCTTGCTAATACGCCTGCGAAATTGAGAAACAAAGAAAGCAGGCTCCTTGCTATTCCAGGGAGTTATTCGTTCCGTCAAGTATAACTCTAACAGTTGATTTAACTCAGCTGGAAGAGGGATATATCTCCATTTCCCCCCTTTACCTAAGACACCAATATTTGAGTTATCTTTATCATAATTAACTATATCTAATCTAACTATCTCGCTTACACGAAGTCCAGCGTACGCCATTAAAGCGACGATCGTAATATCCCTTAATTGATGTCTTCCTTTAATGAGCTCCAGGGAGGCATCTAAAAACTGTTTTTGGAGGTAGGTAGGTTGCCTTTTCTTTTCAACTTTTGCTTTTTCAATGTCCAATGTAGGATTATGATCTATTACTCGGAATCTAACCATCACTTTATAAAATAATCGAATTGCTGACTGACACCGATTTCGGTAGCGTGCTCCTGCACCATTTTCTCTAACCTGGGTGAGATAGGTCATAATTTCAATATCCGTAACATCATTGATGGGTTTATCATCTAAACTTAGGAGAAAATGCTTTAAATCATGAAGATAAGCATTTTGGGTATCTTTCGAATATTCACGATCCTTCATATAGGAAACAAACAGCCTTACTTCTCGATCGTAACGCTCGAATATTTCTATATAACCCATTAACTCACATCCTAAAATTCGTTTTAAATCAAAATTGCATTAAATGCTTATTTAATGCAATTTTATTATAGCAAAAGTGCAGTCATTTACAAAGAAACAGAATAGCAGGAGCTATGGTGCTCTTAATAATATTAAAGGCGAAATATGTTTATTCATCCAAAATAGAGACTTGCCGATATATATTAGAAACACGCTATAAAAAGGAGGTATTGGTATTATGTCAATTCGTTTCATGAAGCCATTAAAATCTGATATTCAACTGCATACAGCAAAATTGGACCAGGAGCCAATATTAGTCTTTAATTCATATGAGCTTGTCGGTAGCGGCAGTATTGAAGAAATCACAGAGTATTCGGTCAAAGTTCGTGGAAATCGCTATTTTAAGGGAGTGCATACGTTCAAGTATGCTCAATAACAGTTGAAATTTGAGTAAGTTTAGCGAAAAATCTTATTTTTTCAAACATTAAAAGAAGTAGTTCAAAATAATTAACATTTAAAAAGGATTTTATAGGTAAATAGTCGAATGGATATATGAGATAAAATAACTACACGAGAGAGGTTAGGAACATGAAGGATAAGCTTAAAGGCATGGTTTTAGGAGTTTTAATTAGTTCATTAGTATTGGGTGGTACTGTGACATATGCTGCTACTAATACAAAGTTGAGTGTTGTTTTAGAAAATATAAAGTATATGTTTGACGGTGTCCATAAACAAACGACTCAGTCCATCATTTATAATGGGACATTGTATGTTCCAGCTAAGAAAGTAGCTCAAGGATTTGGAGAATCTTTTACATATGATGGAAAGAACAAGACAGCTTGGTACGGACAAAAGAACGGAACATTTAAATATCTAGATGAAATTAGTTATGCTAGAGTGGACGGGAAAAATCCAACTGGATCGATTAACTTTAAAAATTGGACGAATCCTGCTAACTTAAAATTTACAATCGCTGACCAACAATATCTTCATGGTATAGGATCAGTACTTGATCAAAATTATAGTAGTGGCGATTACCAAAACTCAATTGATTACAATTTAAATGGTAAATATAAAAAATTAACTGGCTTTATTGGAGTTGATGATTACACAAAAAATTCGGTTAATACAGGTACAATCACCATTATAGGTGATGGACAAGAATTGTTTAGACAAGAAAATCTAAAGGGTGGAGATATGCCATCTAAAATTAACGTAGACGTAAGTGGTGTATTAAAGCTTCAAATTAAATTTGAAAGTTCAGTTGATGAAGGTAAGCATATTGATTTAGTTATTGGAGATGCTAAATTGTATTGATAGATGGCTGTAGGTAGAGTTTCATGAAAATTAAGGTTAAATAGAAAGATTCTTTAATGAAAAAGCGGCAGTCGCTGAGACTGCCGTTATTTAATTTTTGATATGAACTTTGTAAAAGTAAATTTCTTATAGCGGAATCATAGAAAGCGAAAAATAGCTGTATAGGGATGCTACATTTGGATGGGGATCCAAACTGATGCAAACGGCCATATTTAAATCACATTGGGTTAAGCTGATGGGAAACGTTAGTCGAAAATAAATTGGAGCAATTTGCCGATTGGCAGCTGCTCCTTGCTCATTAAGCTAAGCTAGTTACGGGCAGGCTAATAAAATAAAAAACCTCTTATGAGGTCTTTATTCCTTAATGTTGCTCTTATAATGTTGGTATCGACTAATTCCTAAAAATACTGAAGCAATAATAAACATCCAAGATTGAAACATATCTTGCCTTCTGATTATGTCTTGAATTAATGAAGAAGCGGCAAGAAGTATTAGAGTTAATATAACTACATCGGCAAACAAAGGTATTCTTTTGAAGTACCACCTTAGAACTAGCCAACTTAAAGCTCCTAGGCCTAACAACCAATAAAGAAACATTGTTGCACCTCACAAAAATTAGATGTATTTTAAGGAAAACAAATAGCACCTTGTTGTTAGAAGGTCTGGCTTTGTAGATTGATTTAAGATTGAACAATGATTTTCTTTATTTCCTTATAACGACGGAATGCAAGTATAAGTGAAGTGATAATAGTCATGAGAGCAACAAAAGGGTCTGATTGGTATTTAAATAAAACCTCAAAGAGATATCCAACTCCAAGTAAAAATAGGGTTAGGATCATGGTATCCGTAAATGTTGGTTTTATATTCAAAAATTTTTTGAATGACCAATTTAGAATTAAGGAACTGATAACCCCTAAGCCAATAACCCAATATACGAACATGTCACACCTCCAGATTAAACTTAACACAATATACAGTATATGTAAATTACATCGAAAGACGATTTTTGTCGAGGGACAATAACTTGTACCGATTACCGGAATGGACATGAGCATGGGCCTATTACCGATTAGATAAATATCTAACTGAAATTCACAGCTATTTCATTAAGCTAACGGGCAGGTTAACGTCCGCCTACTCCACCAACTTTCTAATTAACTAACGCGCAGTCGCGAAAAAAAGAACCATTTGAATTTAATTGCAGCAGCAAAGCACAGAATAATTCATCCTTAATAAAAGACAATTTTCTTGTTTTAGTCAGAAGGGGGGGGTCTCAACTAACGCGTGAAGAATAATTGGAATGACTTTTGAAAGGAGATTCGAATTGAAAATTTGTAAAAGAGGCTGCAATTGTTGCTGTAGTGATCTTTATCTTTAATTTAATTTTGGAACTACTATTTGATATGAGCGATTTCTTTGAGAGTTTTGAAAAGGGATTTGTACTGGGAGTAGGGTATTACTTAATACTTCTTATATCAGTATTTTTAATAGTATTGATAATAATGGCTATATCTAGGATTATCTCTAAACTAAGGAGAACTAATAAAAAATGAGTTATACGTATGCAGGCTAAATGATTAGATTTAAAACAAAAAGACAGGTAGAAATTCTCGTATTAATTTTAGATCGTATCATTAAGCTAACGGGTAGGTTAGGTTAACATAACAAAGATGTAAAAATGCCCATAAATTCTACTACTTAAAAACGCGCTGATAAGCAATTTTCACGGGCTGTATTGATCTCGTCAGTGCCAGTACAGGGGAGTTGAGAAAAAGGTACGGGTTGATTTATGTGGATAAGGAGATGAAGGGAACGGAACATTGAAACGCAGCCGTAAGGACTCCTTTTACTGGTAAAAAAATGCATTGAATCAAACGGCCAGGAATTAAATTAGTATATATTTTAGACTCATTGAGTTTGTTAAAGGAAAAGACTGAGTCCATACGGAAACATGGACTCAGTCTTTTGCAATACCTTGCTTATTTTAAATAGTCAAGCATAAAGGGAATTTGACTTCTCTTCGGACCACCCCTTTATTTTCTTTGCCGTAAACGGAGCGCTAACCGGTCGATTAGAGTAATAGTTCCGCAATTGTTCAACGTACATTTCAATTCATTACTATCAATTGAAGTTGGATACTCATCTTCAAACATTACCAAGGATTGTGGCAGACGTGTACTGGGCACCGTTGGTTGCGATCGGATCATAAATTGTCGGGAGACAAGAACATATTCCCATTGAAGTCGCTAATTTAGCGGCTTTTTTGTTATGGCTTTAGCCAGTTGAGTGCGTGAAACGCGCGAAACAAAAAACCACCCGCTATGCGGGTGGAGGAATCAAAGGTTTGACCACCAAGACCATTCCGATAGAATTGAGATGTTCAGGCTCAAAGAAAGGAATGGTCTTAGATGGCAAACAAGAGCTACAGCCTAGCTCACACAAAGTGGATGTGCAAATACCACATTGTATTCACCCCGAAGTATAGACGGAAAGAGATCTATAATCAAGTAAGAAAAGATCTAATTGAAATATTCAAACGTTTATGTAAGTACAAAGGAGTAGAAATCATAGAAGGCCACATGATGCCAGATCACGTGCACATGTTGGTAGCAATCCCACCGAAAATTGCAGTCTCATCGTTCATGGGATATCTAAAAGGTAAAAGTTCTCTAATGATCTTTGAGAAACATGCCCAACTAAAATACAAATACGGAAATCGTAAATTCTGGGCAGAAGGATATTATGTAAGTACAGTGGGCTTAAATGAAGCGACGGTAAGAAAGTACATTCGTGAACAAGAAGCACATGACCAAGCAGTAGATAAACTGAGCGTAAAAGAATACGAAGATCCGTTCATCAGTAACAGGACCAAAAAGAAATAAACCAGTTTAACTGGTAAGTGAAAGTGACAAAAACACTGAGCCTGAACAGACTTGCTGTCAGGCTAGCGTCTTTAGGCGCAGTTTGGCAACAGGGGGTTATACCCCAAGAGCAAACCACCCGTTGGACGGGTGGTCCTGATTTTGATTTTATCGGTACAAGTTCTTGTCCCAAGCCAAGGACAAGAACTTGTACCGATTGCCGAAATGGACAAGAACATAGTCCGATTACCGATTAGATAAATATCTAACTGAAGTTTACAGCTAGTTCATTAAGCTAACGGGCATATTAGTTATAATTGTTTTCTACAGGCAATAGCGTGTTTTTATGGGTTATCATTGCTCATAGAAGATTAACCACAAATCTATAAAGGAGCCAAAACATGAGCAACGATACTCATTCATTATCTGAAGAAGATACTTTTACAATTGAGTGTAATGATATCATTCTAAGGGAATTTGTGTGTACTGATTTAGATGAGTTTCATTCCTTGACATGGCAACCCGAAATACATGAATATTTGCCGGGTTGGAACGTAACTAAAGAGCAACGAAAAAATTGGCTTATTAATTATGAAATCCTTGAAAACAAACAGTTTTTAATTGCCGTATCACAAGGTGGTGTCATTGGTGAGCTTCGACTTCGGATGGGAATCGAACTAAGGGAGTCAGGGGAGTTAATCGGTTGGTGCTGTACTGGAATCGATGCTTGGACAACCAACCGATTGAACGATTCTGGGGTACCTTTAAAGCAGAAAGCTATTATCTGGAGAAGTATGACACATACGATGATCTTCTAAAAAGTGTGAAAATCTACATGCGCTACTACAATAACAATCGGTATACCGAACGGCTCAACGGTTTATCTCCTAACGAATTTCGCCGAGCAGCTTAACTAAGGGAAAATAATCACCTCACTTTATAGCCGAGGTATTGAAGAGTGATAATCTTTTGTTTTTTAGACTGTCTACTTGACAGGGAGCACTTCACTTTTAGCCAGGCGCTTCTTTTTTCTTTCGCAAAGGGGCAACTGGCGGCCTTGACCGACTGCCAATCGCCGCGCCGTGTAAAGTTTTACTCAAGTTGATTTTTCTCCTCGACACCTAGCGGTTCAAAAGCTTCTCTAAGCTTATGTGCCATTGTAGTGTTCCCATCGTAATAATAGACGAGTATTCTGCCCATACCATAAGATCCGTTTGGGGGGGCAGCAGAGGCTGTTGGAAATGGGTCGCGTTGTACTTCTCTCCTTTGTGCAACGTCTGCGAAAAGGTATATCGTTAAGTTCCCTTGTTCGAGTTGATATAAGTGAATCTCAGCGCCTTCTCTTTGAGAATCATATACATTTTGGCTTTCAATCCTTTCAACGTATTGAATACCAGCTTCATTAAGAACAGTCAACACGCCGTTTAAAGTCACTCCCGCAAACTGTTCCTGCGTACCTGATTTACTGCCACAAGCACATAAAATAAAAACTATAACAATGAAGATAAATAAAGTCTTGTTCATACCCCTTCGCCTCCTTTTTAGTTAAGACGTAGAAAAAGTGTTAATGTTGCATTGCCCCATTAACTTGATATCTATTTCCCTTTTATAAACTATAATTTTTTTTTGCAGCTTTTTTGTAGTTAGAAATGCTACCTCTTTGTGTTTTAGCGTGTTCTACAAGTAAGTTCATTTTCTCGAATCCGGGGAGTCGTTTCCGCGCTCATTAAACAACGAAAAGCTGTATTGGCTTCGCTAACATCGGCGTTAGGCGGGAAACTGCGGTTTGATTAGGCCCAAGCAGTAACAGAAAAACGAATTATTAAATATAATTTTCTACAAATTACAACATGTTTTGGTATATATTTGGTATTTTTGATCTATATAGTATTTTTATGAATGACAATATAATTTAGAAGAAATATTATGAATTGGAGGTACGATATGAAAAAGTATTTATTGGTACTAAGTGCATTTCTTTGTTTGCTTTTGGTTAGTCAAGAAGTGGGTGCTTATGATTTCTACGGGAGCGGTTACAAGAACACCAACGCAACAACCGGAAGACATGCCAACCCAGCGTTGAACGGAGTTGTATACAACGGAACTACATACAACTTCAACACACATTATGTGAACGCTAGAAATCGATGGAATAATGCTACGGATGTAAACGTATCTTCTGGGACGACTGGTACTATTGCAATCAGGTCATTCCACGGCGATTACGGGAATAATGACCTATTCGGATGGGCAAGAATGTACAAGAGTGACGGGACGACGGTACAATCGTGTGCAACATGCGAACCTACAGCTAACTGGGCCTATTCGGATGTTTATTTAAATCAATTTCATATCCACAATGATGGCGAAGGCGGCGATCCATGGTCACCTATGTATATCGATGGTCTAGCTACACATGAGTTTGGGCATGCATATGGCTTAGCACATGAGGATGACGTCGAGTCGGTAATGCATTCCGGAAATCTGTATGAAGGGTATTTAACGCCAAGGCCGGATGATATTAGCGGAATGAACGCTTTACATTAAATTTTGGAGGTGCAAAATGAAGAAGACTATTATTATATTACTGTCATGTATAGCTATGGCGGCATGTTCGAATGTAGAAAAGCCATTAAATACTGCAACTGCTACTAATACTGCAACATCAAATATTGCGACCACGCAAATTGTAGACCAAACAGCTGGCTCAACTGCAACAATTCGGCTATATGAATCTCTAGAAGAACTGACTAATAGTTCAGATGTAGTTGCAGAGATTATACCTGGAGATTCCAAGAAACTAATAGAATACGAAAATGCTAAGTTCACACTAATTGACGCAAAAATTAAAGATGTTTTCGTTGGAGATAATTCGCTAAAAAATTCAACAATAAAGGTGCTTGAATTGGGAGACTACCAAGTTGGTGATACGCAACTTGTAAAGAGCAAGGAACGTTATTTAATCTTCTTGAGGAAGTATCAGGGGTCCGTTACCTCTGAAGAAGCTTATGTACCGGTAGGGGTCTATCAAGGGAAGTTAAAAATTAAAGATGATCAAACATTAGTTTTTGAAGGGGGAGGGGATATTCACGCAAAACAGAAAAAGATTTCCTTCCAACAGGAATTAGCATCCGTTGAATTAACTGAAGCAGTGGAGAAAATTAAAGCTAGTAAATCTAAAGAATAAAGCTCAGGCCAGTCCGGAATTGAAAGAGAAGCTCGAGAGGCTGGCGGCGGAAAGCGGCCTAGAGACGCAAGAGGTGTTCATCGAGCAACTGGCAGCGATCTACGAGCTGCAACAGCTCAAATAAGGCAATGGCAGCGGCTACGCGAAGCAGATCGAGGAACTGGAGCATCATTCGCGCCGGAACGTGGAGCTTTTCATCGGTCTGATCAACACGGAGGCGGCTGCGCGTCTCCAGCAGACGCAAGCGCATGATGACGTTCTCGCGGAACGGGCGCTGACGATCATCGCGCAGGAGCAAGAGCTGGCGGAGCAGCTGGAGGCCAACAAGCTTCTGCGTCTTATTACGTATGCCCAATTGTTCCATGACTTCTTTTACCGGTATACCGGCTAACCTCATCTCAATAGCTTTCATTTTGACTTCAACAGGATAACTAACTCTAGTTGCCAACGAAAAACACCTCCAAGATTGTCTCCATATCTTACGACATGGTTGCATTTTCTTGAAGGTGTTTTAATTTGTCTCACGTTATGGGGTCAGTAAAAAATATGAAGGAAGTCGGTTGTCATAATATATATTACGT
>NZ_JAGXCY010000046.1 GCF_018310695.1 Paenibacillus sp. Marseille-Q4541
AATATTTGGTTTCTGTGGTTTTTAAAAGGGATTTTAAAGGAACTTAAATAAAATTAAGTATTAAGAGGAGGTATAATCTATGATGCTACATAAAGAGATGATACATATTGTACAAACCCAGCTTGCAATTGATCTAAATTGCACAATCGATGACTTGAATAGAGAAAAAGACAGTGTTATTTTTGTAGCCGCAAAAGAAAATCCAGGACGCAGGCCGTATCCCAGAAAAGAACGTTATTTTGAAATTTTATCTATGGGCAAATCGATTGTGGTATCCGCAACGCCAGAAAGACTATCCATTGCCAAAGCACAAATGCAAGGAAAAGATAGGGACAGCATATTTTCTTTGCCTTTTATTAAAGGATTGTACCTTCATTTTCTTCCTGATTTAAAGAAGATACAGCCGATGTCACCACCAGAACATTTCTCTTATGAAGTAGTTGAGAACGAAGAAATTTCCGGTTTACTCGGGATTGAAGGATTTGAAGATGCAATTATATCTGATAGGAATCATCCCTATCAAACGGTATTGGTAGTACTTGCGAAGAAGAATGGGAAAATTGTTGGCATGGTTGGAGCGTCTAATGTATGTGCAAAGATGTGGCAACTTGGTTTAGAGGTACTTCCTGAATATCGTCATCTGGGGTTAGCAACTTATCTTGTAAACAGGATAACTTTTGAAATATTAAAACGGGGTTGTATACCATTATACGATGTGATCTCAAGTAATATTGCTTCGCAAAGAGTCGCTTACCGAGTAGGATATTATCCAGCTTTTGTGACAGATTGGCGATGTGACTTTAAGGATTTTGAAACTTTATCTAATTAGGAATAATTATAAAGTCACCGATATTGGATTTGCTCCGAGCATGATGTCTGTAGATGGCGTTTATTACAATGTAAATACTTCCAAAAATGATAGGAGAGACGTGGAGCTTTCCTTTTTTTATTAAAAGTTAAGGGGAATATAAATGAAGATACGCTCAGTTTCTTTGGCTATCATTAAGAGAAATGATTGTATTTTGGTAGAGGAGATTCAATACCCTGGGATTCCAACAACGTATTATCGACCCATTGGAGGTACGATAGAATTTGGCGAAAATAGTACGCAAACGCTGATCAGAGAATTGAGAGAAGAATTGAATCAAGAAGTGGAAGAACCCATCCTGATATCAGTTATTGAGAATATTTTTGGCGTTGGGAAAGAAATCGGACATGAAATTGATTTTATATA
The DNA here is from genome assembly GCF_018310695.1 of Paenibacillus sp. Marseille-Q4541. GTDB lineage: Bacteria > Bacillota > Bacilli > Paenibacillales > Paenibacillaceae > Paenibacillus. The sequence continues at coordinate 1,235 of NZ_JAGXCY010000046.1, forward strand.
TGAAGTTAGATTCAAAGACAGATCACAATATGATCGGGAAGAGATCGATGGAAAAGAAGGAGCAGCTGAATACAAGGCAACTTGGAAGCCAATTCAATATTTCTTAGAAACAAGGGAGCAAGTGAAATTAATACCGGATGGTTTACTACAACTTTTAACGAAACAGTATGGCACAAACACAAGATCGATAAAACACATAAAGACGAAATAAATGGAGTGATACCATGAAGATAAACAATAAAAGACTTTTATTTTATCTAATTTGGATCATCGTAGGGGCAGTTTTATTACATTATGGGAACTCTCTAATTGATTATTATACGGATCAAGCGCAAAAGTCATATCAATTAGAAGGTGTGATTTGGATATTTGCGATTATGCCGTTTATCTATGGTTTATATCTAGCTTTGTTAGAAGGTCTTCCAAGAGCTCTTAAACTCAACTGGCCTTTATTATTGATCGTGTTTGTTCCTTCCTTTTTACTACTCATTTATCCAATCTTAGCCATGTATTTTGAAATAGAGAATATAGAGATCTTCAAAATCGTAAGCACACATCAAGGAAGCACGATATTCGGAATCGTTAGTGGATTAACACTGATAAAATCACTGACAACAATCAAGACGTAAAAAACAGCTATTTAATGGAGGAGAGGACTTTATCTATGAAAACATTGCCTATAATTGAATTAGAAAGATTAATATTAAGACCTTTTAGCCTTGATGATACAAAGGTAGTACAAGAATTAGCTGGAGATATCTATGTTGCTGAAATGACATTAAATATCCCACATCCATATGATGATGGAGTGGCAAAAGAATGGATAGAAACACATGCAGATGATTTTAATGAAGGCCGCTTACTTACTTTAGCTGTTGTACATAAGGAAGACGACGATGTAATCGGAGCTATAAGTATAGGAATCAATAAGAAGTTTGATCATGGGGAACTTGCTTATTGGATTGGGAAAAAGTATAAAAATAATGGCTATTGTACTGAAGCGGCAAAAGGAATAGTGAAGTATGCTTTTGAAGAATTGAAATTAAATCGTATATTTGCAAGGCATCTAGGAAAGAATCCTGCATCGGGAAAAGTAATGGAGAAAATAGGTATGAGATACGAAGGATTATTAAGACAGCATGCAAAAAAATGGGGTGTATATGAAGATCTGATGTACTATGGACTACTAAAAGATGAATATGATTCAGAGAAGATCTGAGGAATGGCATGTTAGAACAAGGGGGAATTATGGGTTCAAGAATAATGCACTTGATTATTACGAATAAAATTGCAGAACATTTATCAATAAAAGATAGAACCGCCTTTTTAATTGGGGGCGTTGCTCCGGATGCTGTCTCCACGAAGGACTTCTCCCATTTTTTCAAAGGTGAAATACAAGATTTTTCAAGATACATTGATTATAAAGGATTTTTACAGAAATATAGTGCTCAAATTAAAGATCATTATATATTGGATTATTTCACACATTTGATTGCTGATGATGTATGGTTGAAAGGCTTTAATCTTCCTTGGTTGAGGAACCGAATGGAAGCTGATAAAGAATTACTTCATTTATACCATAATGATTTCCGTTTACTGAATGGAAAATTATTAGAATACTATGGTTGTACAGAGGAATTGAGAGAATTGCTTAGTTCTCTGCCTACGATAATGGATTTGGAAGAAGTTAAGTCTAAAGAGGTAGACGCGCTTATTTCTTATGTATTAGAGGATATGGAGTACGACAAAGAAGTTATGAATGAAAAACTTCATGTTTTTGCGTTTGTTCAGATCATTGGTTATATAGAGACATCAGTTGAGTTGGGAATATTGAATATGAAATCTATACTATGAAGGAGGGGATCTGTTTGACTGCTGTTGGAATCCTGGGAACAATTCATGATGAGAAATTAAGAAAACAATACAATTGTTTTCTTGAGTTGTATAAAGACATCATCAGTGATTTTAATCCTGATATTATTTGTGGTGAAGTACACCCTCAAAGTTGGGGGAAATACATAAATAATAAAAATGAAAAAGGCTATTGGGGTGAACCTGCAAGTGAATACTGGGAACTGATCTTCCCGTACTGTGAAGAGCGTAACGTTGAGTTTATACCCATAGATTGGTTTGAATTAGATGTGTGGGAAAATTTCAATCCTTTTAACGATTATTCAGGAGAGAAACGTGAGGAAGTAGAGAGAATCAGCGATGAATGGTTTTCAAAACAAATGAGTACTCATTCTTTTGGGAATATCCCATTTAATTCGATTGAATTTGATAATGTAACAAAAGAAAAATATGCATGGTTATTTCAGATCAATCCAAAAGCTCAAAACTTTCGTTGGATAATAAGAAATCAGATTATGATTCAAAGAGTGAAAAATACAATAGCATCAAACCAAGGTAAGAAAATTCTTTGTATTGTTGGAGCAGATCATAGTTATTGCTTTAAAGAAGAATTAATTACTGAACCAATTATCCTTCAATATCCCCTAAGATAATTCGAATTTTTATCGGAACCTTCAGATAACAAGATAAATAAGAGTGTGGAGGTTTATTGATGACAAGAATTGTAGTCATAACAGTTGGTAAAACCCATAGCGGGAAAACAACGTTTGCTAGAGCTTTGGAACAAAAGATGCACAACTCCCTTGTGATAGACCAAGATAACCATGCCGAATTCATTAATACCCATTACAGAAGCCTTCAACCGAAGCAAGGACCTAATACTATCAAATATGTAATTACGCAAACAATAGTCGATTACGCTGTACATCAGACTGATTTTCATCTGATTCTATGCAACTCAAATCGAGTACGCGAAGGTCGAGTGAATTTGCTAGCTTATTTTCGAGATAAAGGATTTAGGACAATCCTGGTCAATTTTGATCTTTCAGATCATGTTCTTGAAGAGCGAGTCGCTATAAGTCAGCGGAGTACAAATGTATTTAGAAGTGCGTCTACTTTTGAAGAAGTACTTATTAGACAACAGACGGACTCTCACAATCTTGACGAGGTTGCACCATCAGCAGTTGAAGCTGATCAGCTATTTGTGATTCAACAGTCAGATGAAGTTCATGATGTGATTCAAAAAATTGTGAATATTTCTCGAAGTCTATAAGGAGTTAAAATGGGAGGGGCCTACTATGGAAAGAAGGCATGAAGTCTTATTTGAACAGATGAATACGTATCGGAGAGAGCTGCTAGATATGGTTGCTGGTGTACTGAAGTAGAGGCCGAGATAATACCGATGGGAATGAATAATAACATTCGGTGGAATTTGGGACATATTTGTTTGGATCAATACTTATGGATCCGGACACTGACAAAAGAGGAATTACTAATCCCTATGAAATGTAATGAATGGTTTGGTTATGGTACGAGTCCATCCCAGTTCACTGCTGAGACCCCGACATTTTCCCAGCTCATTCCGATTTTGCAACAGCAACCTCGTATTATTCAAGAGAAGTATCAGGATCGTATGGACGAAGAATTTGCTCCGACGGAGATGGGGATGCATACAATAGAACAGGTGCTCATTAGAACCATATTTCATGAAGGATTACATATGGGCGCAATTCAAGCTTTAAAACGGCAGCTGAGCAAAGAACAACATTTCGCATGAATTATTACGGTCACCAGAAAACTACGCTATGAGAAGGTGAATAATGTAACGATATCTAATTATGGTGTTTTGCATACGGAGGAAACTGTGAAAATATATAACTTCAATTTTATTGAATATGCCGGTTGGTGTTATTATGAGTAAGTGGTCTTGGTACATTTTTATAGCTATTGTCTCCCTGATCATCATTACTGGAGTCGTAGTCGATACGCGCAATGCCCGGACTTCATTTCAGGAACTAGTTGTGGATGAGATTGGAGACCCTCATGGCTCACAAGTGATTTCTTCGATATATATAGCGGAATTTCTAGATGGGGAGAACGTAAAGTCAATTACAGTAACGGACATCCAAACGATAAACAAGATCATGAACGTTTTTGCGGAGATCAAACTAAATAGAAGTGATAAAGAACTTTCCATATCAAGTTCCAATTATTATAAGGTGATGATACAGCCAGATAATGGACCTTCGCTTGATGTGAATTTCAATAAAGATAAAATAATGGAGATTCAAAATAGTATCAATATACACAAAAAATACACCTGGACTTATGAGGTCGTAAATGATTTTGATTATTCTTTAATAGAAGCGATGTTACATTAAAAGAACATTGAAGCAAGAAAATTTTATAATTACTGTTTACCCGAGAAATGGTTTTATATATAATGATCATAATCATAACAAATGCGATGACGAGAAGAGTAAATAAAAGAATTCTTGTACAGAGAGCTCCGGCAGCTGAAAAGGGGTAAAGGATTCCTTATTGAACAAAGCCTCAGAGCAGCACATCGGAAACCTATGTAGAGTGGATGGTGTGCCAGGAGCTCCTGTTACAGAGCTAGAGTATATGTATTCACTGTAATGCCGTACTCGATGAGGCTAATATGGCGACATATTGGCAAATTTGGGGTGGTACCGCGAGTATATTAATCTCGTCCCTAAGACTTATGGTCTTGGGGGTGGGGTTTTTTTATTATTTCTTAACGCAATATCAGTCCAAATGTAAGGAATATACACCAAATCAAATGATTTGAATAGTTATCTAGAAGAACTTTATAATATGACCTTGTCCCTTAGGATATTGGTCCCATGAGCTAAGTACAGACGCCACTTCGAAAGGATTGAATCACTTATGTCAGAAAAACTTAAAGTTGGTATTGTTGGTGGAACAGGTATGGTAGGTCAACGCTTCGTTCAATTGCTGGATGAACACCCTTGGTTTAAAGTAACGGCCATTGCAGCAAGTAGTAGTTCTGCAGGAAAAACTTATGAAGAATCGGTGCAAGGAAGATGGAAATTAGCAAGTCCAATTCCTGAAGATGTGAAAAATATCGTCGTGCAGGATGCTTCGAAAGTGGAAGAAGTTGCTGCGGATGTCGACTTTATTTTTTGCGCAGTAGATATGAAGAAAAATGAAATACAAGCATTAGAAGAAGCATATGCAAAAACGGGAACGCCTGTCATTTCTAATAATTCAGCACATCGCTGGACACCTGATATTCCAATGGTCATTCCGGAAATCAATCCAGAGCATATTGAAGTCATTGCAGCACAGAGAAAACGGCTCGGAACTTCAAGAGGATTCATTGCAGTAAAACCTAACTGTTCCATTCAGAGTTATGTTCCTGCACTTCATGCATTGCTTGATTTTAAACCAACGAATGTCGTTGCATCAACATATCAGGCAATATCCGGAGCTGGCAAAAACTTTACGGATTGGCCGGATATGCTGGATAATGTTATTCCTTATATTGGCGGTGAGGAAGAGAAAAGTGAGCAAGAACCACTGCGCATTTGGGGTAGCATTCAAAATGGAGAAATCATTAAAGCAACTTCACCTCTGATCACTACGCAGTGTATTCGCGTTCCTGTTACAGATGGCCATTTAGCTACCGTATTTGCATCGTTTGAGAACAAACCTTCGAAAGATGAAGTTCTTGATCGTTGGAAACAATTTAAAGGACGTCCACAAGAGCTTGGTTTGCCTAGTGCGCCAAAACAGTTCATCACTTATTTTGAAGAAGACAACAGACCACAAACGAAACTGGATCGCGATATTGAGCGCGGTATGGGAGTTTCTGTAGGCAGATTGCGTGAAGATTCGATATATGATTATAAATTTGTAGGACTATCACACAATACGTTGCGCGGAGCAGCAGGCGGTGCCGTTCTGATCGCTGAATTGCTGAAAGCAGAAGGATATATTCAAGCAAAATAGGAACCTCTCGATACCTACCTAATATTTTAAGGCGACAGCTGATAGCTGTCGCCTTTTTCATTTTGGTAAGGTAGAAATCTGACGTATTCATCTGAACAATTATAAATATATGGAAAAAAGTGGGGGCTGCTGGTATAATGTTCTTCATGTAATTTTGCTCATTGATATAGATAACCTAATTTTGAGAGGAAGAGAACCTATATTTTATGAACATGAATCTTGCAATGCCAATGGAAAAACCAGCAATTAAACCTACTCCCGTCTTGGCAACACTTTTGATCGGTGTATTTATCGGTCTATTCAATCAAACGGCATTAAATATGGCATTCACGAATGTGATGAGTGATTTCCATATTCGAACGTCGGATGTCCAGTGGCTAACAACAGGCTATATGTTGGTTCTTGGTATTTTAGTTCCGATATCTGGCATTATCATTCAATGGTTTACTACGAGAACGATCTTTATCTCTTCACTACTACTATCGATAGTAGGTGCGTTATTTGCAGGACTTTCATCAAATTTCGAAATGCTGCTCATTGCCCGGATTGTTCAAGCTATGGGTGTAGGCTTACTAATGCCACTCATGACAAATGTGATCTTAGTGTTATATCCTCCTCAAAAACGGGGAACGGTGATGGGTTTAATGGTACTTGTGATGATGGTTGCTCCAGCCATAGGTCCAACTTTGTCTGGGTTAATTATTGATAGTCTCGGATGGCATGGGATCTTTTGGATCTGTTTACCTTTACTTGCATTCTCTTTTATCTTTGGCCTGATTTATATGCAAAATGTATCGAAGCTGACCAAACCGAAAGTGGATGTTCTTTCTATTGTTTTATCGTCCATAGGATTTGGTGGGATCGTTTATGGATTCAGTAGCGCTGGGAAAGGTGTTGGTGCCTGGGGGCAGCCAAACGTTATTCTCCCGCTTGTTGTCGGGATGGTATCCCTAATTGTGTTCTCGTTACGACAATTCAAACTGGCTCAGCCTATGCTGAATTTACGAGTGTTCCAGTCACCGATGTTTACATTAGGGGTTGTTATCAATTTTTTATGTATGCTGTTGAACTTATCATTGTCTATACTCATGCCTATGTATCTAAAAGGAGGTTTATTGTTAACCGCCTTTGCGGCCGGACTTGTTTTACTTCCTGGAGGAATTTTAAATGGACTTACTTCATTGATTACGGGGCGACTTTTTGACAGATACGGACCTAAATACTTAGTAATCCCCGGATTTCTGATTGCCATTATTACGACTTTTTTATTCTCGGGAATTTCAAGTACCACGTCCGTAATAATGATTGTTGTTTTACATAGCTGTACGTTTATTGGTATTGCGTTGATCATGATGCCTGCGCAAACGAACGGTTTGAATCAATTAAAGCGGGAATATTATCCCGATGGTTCCGCAGTTATGGGTACTCTTCAACAAGTTGCTGGAGCGATTGGAGTTGCCATTGCAATTAGCAATTTGGCTTCTGGTCAAGCTCATTTTATGGAGACGGCTACGGATCCGAGTAACCCTGCGATATTAGCAGAAGCTTTATCCGCTGGCGTTCAGAATGCTTTTTTGTTCGTGTTTGTCATTGCTGTCATTGGTTTTGTTTCTTCGCTTTTCATCAAGAGAATTAGAGTGTAGTACAAAGAGCAGATTAAAAAAAGAAAGAGGAGAGAAATATTTCCTTCTTTCTTTTTTTTGTATTGTTTAAGATAAGACCTGTAGTGAGTCGATCTGTATTTGTTGTTCGTTATAAAAAGTTGTTAATTGCGATAAGTAATAAAATGATGCCGCTTAGCAACGTTCCGAATTGCCCCAATGTAAAGGAACCAATACGAACATTAGCCACTTTTTTTCCGAGCCATACTCCGAGCCATACGGTCAAAAAACTGCCGACAGCTGCGCTTAGTGATATGGCAAAGGGAGATAAACCAATCAGTCCAGCACTCAAGCCGTTGGTGAGCGCATTTGCCGAGAGTGCAATTCCTAAAATGACAGATTCCCCGATCCCAATATGTTTCGAAACGTCCATGTCAAATCGCTCAGGATTCTGAAGTAACGTTCCAATTCCTTTCGTTGCTTGGCTTTCTTGAGTTTCAACTTGCTCATGTTGAGGAAATGCAAGCAAAATAATCCGAAGTCCGATAATGATTAGGACGAAAGCACCCAGGAAAACGGGGAGAGCGCCCGGCAGAACCGTTGAGATCCATTTTCCAAACCAAATCCCTGAAAAGCTCAACAAAAAACATACGATCGAAATAATCAAGTTTGAGAAATGACTAATTTTTAGTTTCCTAATTCCATAAGAAATACCTACACCTAAATTGTCTAGACTGGAAGAAATCGCAAATCCAAAGATGAGTAACCAGACCATAATGAAATATTGCCCTCCTCATGATGCTGAATTTGCTATAAGTGTATGATTTGTTGAGAAAAGAGTGCAGAAAATATGTAAATTCTCAACAGACGTGATTACAAATGGTTTAGAAATATGTGGAGTTTCACAATTATCTCTCATAGAATAACTTACGTTTGTTATTAAGGAAGGAGGGAGTATGATGACGAAAATTGAGGATTCCGCTGATCTTCATATCGGAGAGCTGATCAAGGAACTCATGAAGAAACGTTCGCTTACCATGCGTAAGCTCAGCGAAATGAGTGGGATGGATATTGCGACGATTTCACGAATCGTAAGCGGGAAACAGGAACCGAAACTCAGTCACCTGAAGCTATTTTCTAACCACTTGGAGATTTCAATCGAAGAGCTCGTTGGATCTTCAGATCATAATAAAAGTAATGACAAGAACGATAATCATCTCGCTTATGATCAATCTATCGAAAATATTTTAGAAACATTGGGAACTTCCCAGTTTTATGATACAAATTTCACTAATAGCGATATCGAAATGGAGCTATCAAAGTATGAACAATATGCGCAAACCGAAGAAGGCGACCGTTTGATTAAGCATGATTTTAACAACAAAATAAATCAAATCAATGCAATAGGCCCGTTTATCCAACAATTAAAGAAATTGTATACACGGTACTGTGACGATAAAACTTCAATTACTGATCGTTTTCTTATTGGAAGTGCGTTGTTGTATTTTATTTTATCGGCTGATGTGATCCCGGATTATGTGTTTCCGATTGGTTATTTGGATGATGCGATTGCTGTTCAACTCGTTTTGAGTCGATTAAAGAAGTTAGGAGAAAAATCACTCTAAAAGAAAAGTGCTGAAGTTAGACAGAAACTCTGCTAACACTCAGCACGGTTGGTTAGATAAACACTCCATCATAGGAGCGAATTGATCTAAAAAATGGACACGATTTTATCAAGAATCCCCGTAATATCAAGAAAGACGATGATAATAACGATTGGAATAACGAATCTCATAATAAAAAACCAGATATTAAATGCCGCAGTCCCTAAACGAGAATGCTGTAACAGTTCTTCACGCAAAGTGCTTTTCTTTATCTTCTGTGTAACAAAAATAGAAATTAAAAACACACCGAGTGGCATTAGAATATTACTTACTAAGTAATCTGCTGAATCAAAAATGGTCTTTGAGAAAATGATAATATCTGAAAACACGCTATAAGATAAAGCGGAAGGAATGCCCACAATGAGAATGAGACCACCAATTAGGTAGGCATATTTCTGTCTCTGTCCATTTTTGTCTTTCACTACAGAAGCGACAATAATTTCTAACATCGAAAAGGCCGAAGTTAATGTGGCAAACAAAAATAATGCTAAGAAACCTATTAAGAAAACCTCTCCCAAAATAATCTGATCAAACACGGCAGGTAATACAACAAACAATAAACCGGGTCCTTGGGTCGGCTCTAAACCTAGAGAAAATACAGCTGGGAAAATAGCTAATCCTGCCAATAAGGCAATTAATAAATTCATCGATACGATGGAAATCGCAGGTTGAATTAAGCTTTCTTTTTTAGAGAGATAAGAACTGTAAGTAACCATAACAGATACACCGACACTTAATGAGAAAAAGGCTTGTCCCATAGCGAACAGAATACTCTCAGATGTAATATTGGAGAAATCAGGTGCGAGAAAGAATTTCACGCCTTCCATCGCGTTATCAAGTGTAAGAGAGCGAATGATGAGGACGATAAACAGAATAAATAAAGCAGGCATCAAAATTTTACTCACTTTTTCAATTCCATTTTGAATCCCTTTTGCCACAACGAGAACCGTAATCGCCAAAAATACAAATTGAGCTGCGATGACTAATATTGGATTTCCGATGGTTTGGTTAAAGACGGATCCATAATCTGCTCCTTCGCTTATAATTCCTCCAAACAACCCTTTTACAAAATAGATAACAATCCAACCACCAATGACACTATAAAAAGATAACAAGAGGAAACAAGTGAATACCCCTAACTTTCCAATCCAACTCCAATTACTGTTAGGAGCTATACTCCGATAAGCGCTTATTGCTTCCTTTTGTGTGCTTCGCCCAATCACAAACTCTGCTAATAACAATGGAAAACCCATGAATAAAGAGAATAAGATAAAGAGAAGAAAGAATGCGCCTCCTCCACTTATACCCGTAACATAAGGAAGCTTCCATATCGCGCCTACACCTATGGCTGACCCTGCTGCTGATAAAATAAAACCAATCTTCGATGACCACTGCTCTGAGGTTTGCATGCTTATCAATCCAATCTATTAATATTACGTCCTCCACGAAACAAAATAGAAGACAAAAAAGCCACGTCTCTATCTTTAAAAGATAGGGACGTGGCTATTCACGCGGTACCACCCTAATTGGAAACAATCTTGTTTCCCACTTGTTAAAATAACGGTTTTATCCGTTTTTATACTACTTGCTCTAAGATGCAGTATAAAAAAAGCTCCAAGAATGAAATTCACCAAATCTTTGTATCAGTTTCCACCAACCACTGATTCTCTGTTAACAGGGAGACCGGCTTAATAAAGTTCTCTTCGTCGCTCGTTCGATATTCATAATAATAGTCGAAATTATAGTATGCTGAGACCTATTGGTCAAGTGTTTTTTGTATTATGCATTAGTTTACAGGCATAACCAAATGGGTAAATTGTTTGTACAAGCATGAAAATACAGGAATAGAGGTATCGAATGTAATGAAAAAACAACTGCTTTTTCTTAGTGTCGCAGCGTTTATCGTGTTAGGTGGATGTGGAAATGAGTCAAGTGGACAGCCTGTTTCTGATATGAATCATTCAGAGATGAACCATTCTAGTTCAGGGGAAGTTCCGAATGGTTTAAAAGAAGCAAACAATCCTACCTATCCGGTAGGAAGCGAAGCGATTATACAATCTGAACACATGGAAGGTATGAAAGGTGCGAAAGCTACCATTGTGGGCGCCTATGATACGACAGCTTATGCTGTTTCTTATACCCCAACCACGGGAGGCGAACCCGTGAAAAATCATAAATGGGTTATTCACGAAGAGATTAAAGACGTGAGCAATCAAACTTTGAAACCGGGGACAGAAGTTACCTTAGAGGCAGACCACATGCCTGGTATGAAAGATGCTATTGCAGTCATTGATTCAGCAGAAGATACGACCGTGTATATGGTTGATTACACGCCGGCCACGGGTGGAGAACCAGTAAAAAATCACAAATGGGTTACAGAAAGTGAACTTTCCGCAAAATAAAACTTGAATAAGTTTTAAATAAATTACTTATAAAGAAAGCCTGTATCGTTACGAATACAAGCTTTCTTTTTTTGATAACATGAGTTTATACTAGATTTCTATAAGTTTCAGTCATTGAGTGTTCGTGAGAAAGGTTTAACCTAAAGCGACCTGCCTTTGGATTCCAGAGCCAAAAGGTAGGTTGCTTTTTTAATTGCTATAACAACACAACAATGCTCTATTGTTCATTTGGTTAGTATTTTAAAAATTTTCAATCGTTTTCCTGTTCTATTACGTCTTACGTTTGTAAAAATAGGTTATACCGATTTGCTCGATACCAAAATACAGAGAGAAAGGGGGCGGTACACGGTGGAAGAAACAATAAATCAAGCAAAAAAAGCAAGTTTTGATCTTTTGAATGAGGAGCAATTTATTAAGTATCTATCTGGCCAGCAGCGCAAACTGTACTCAATCGCATATAGCTATCTACGCAATGAAGCAGATGCAATAGAAGTGATACAAGAAGCAACTTGCCGGGCATGGCTAAAAAGAAAAAAGCTGAATAGTGAAGAATCCTTCACCCCTTGGCTTATTCGAATTACGATCAACTGTTGTATGGACGAGCTCAGGAGAAAAAAACGTGTATTTCCAGTCGGAAAATGGATGGATGAACCTGCTCATGAAATGAAAAATAATGATCGGATAGATTTGGAACGGGCAATGGATCAGATGAAGAATAAATATCGTCATGTGGTTATGTTGAAATATTATCAAGACATGACGATTCCTGAAATTGCAAAGATACTGCAGAAGCCGGAAGGCACAATCAAAACCTGGGTTCGAGAAGGACTGAAACAGCTTCGGAAATATCTATAGCTATAGGAGGGGAGATAAGAATGTTGGATAAAGAAGAACGTATTCTTACCCAAGATGCCCAGAAAGTGAAGGAGAATAGTGAACAAGTAAGAGAAATGAAACTTAATAGCGCTGTTCGTATTGGTATTGAAAAAGGGCGGAAACGACAACGAATTATTACCTACGGTGGAGGGGCATTCATTGCCGCAGTGGTTGCTGTATTGATTTTCCTTTCATCAGATGTGTTATTGAATACAGGTCCGAATACCTATTCAGGGCAACCAGTCACTACAAAAAGCTGGAGTGATTCGAACGCCTTTTCCACAAATAAGTCGCTTGAAAACGTACTAAATAATAATTTAATCCAACCTGTATATCAGAGCGTGGAGAAAAACGGTTACCGATTAGAAGTACTCGGAGCGGTCACTGATAGTAGAAAACTATACGTCCTGTATAGTGTAAGGAATAATTCAGATCAAGAAGTAACTCAAGCCGATCCTAATTATTATTATGGAGGAGTCGAAGTCTCTGGTGGCCTAGGACTGGGCGCATCCGTAGAACTGGCACAATCAGGCAACAATATCATCTACCCAGGTGACACTAAAAACTTTATTTATACCACAAACCTTACTCCGTCCACCGCTACTTCGAAAGAGGCAAGATATGAGATTACTATTGGAGAAGGACGAAAGCAAACGGAATTAAAAGTTGCATTCGAGCTTGACTCTACTATGTTTCAGAGCCAGATTCGGACCGTGAACACAGATCGAACGATGACGATTGACGGACAACAGATTCATGTGAAGCAAGTCGTCTATACCCCACTACATACTTATGTGGATTTGGAGTATGACCCAGAAAATACGAAGCATATTTTTCAGTTGGTAGGTCCAGTTTTGATCAGTAAGACAGGAGATCAGAAGGAGAAGTTATATTACCCGAGTATACTCACTTCTGATAATTCAGATATTTACACAGACAAGCTAAAAACTACACTTGTTTTCAACAGCAGTACATTGGATCGTATTGATTCTATCGCACTTCACGCATCAGGGATATCTGCTTTGACAGAAGACCAAATGAAAGTTGTGGTTGACATTCAGAAGAAAGAGATCATCCAAGCGCCGGACAATGACCTCAAAATCATAAAGCCTACAGAACCAGTAGAACTTGGAGAGTTTCTCTTCCAGCGTGAAATTAAAAAGATGGAATTTATGAAAAGCACTGCAATGTGGTTGGATACACAATTTCAGGATGCGAGTGGTGTAAGTCATGACGAAAAACCATTGGTAAGCACACATATAGGAAGTTCTTTTTCTAGATCTTTAAAAGAGGATTCTGGATTATCCGAGGAAGCGTATAACTTTGGAACCGAAGCACTGAACTATCCGCAGCCTCTTACAATAAAGATAGAAAAATATTGGAATCCGATATTGGATAAACAGACTTTGGAGTTGTTGTCAGAGGATTAATTAAGGAGATTACAAAGAAAAGCAGCGAATAAATCGCTGCTTTTCTTTGTTTAACACTTATAACAATTACAATATTTTCAATATAGATTATAATTTAGTTAGCATGCTTGCTGGCTCTAACCAATAAATGATCATCAAATAAAGAGGAGACTAGATATGACATATTGTAATATTCTATTTGATTTGGATGGAACACTAACGGATCCAAAGATTGGAATTACTAAATCTGTCCGTTATGCATTAAACAAAATGAGTATCACGGTAGACAGTCTGGAGGAGCTGGAAATATTCATTGGTCCGCCCTTAGGTGTTTCTTTTCAGGACTTCTATGGGTTTGATGAAGTAAAGTCCAAAATCGCCATCGAATACTACAGAGAGTATTTTAAAGTAACGGGGCTCTATGAAAATGAGGTATATGAAGGCATCAGAGAATTGTTGGAACAGCTTAAAAAGGATGCTCACGTCCGCCTCTTTGTAGCAACCTCCAAGCCTCAGATTTTTGCACAGCAGATAGTAGACCATTTTGAGTTAAGTTCGTATTTTGAATATATTTGTGGAAGTGAATTGGACGGAACGAGATCAGCAAAAGCGGAGATAATCGGTTATCTTCTTGAAAATTTCAATCTGAACCCGGAAGAAACGATAATGATTGGAGATCGCAAACATGACATCATAGGGGCTCACCATCAGAACATTGCATCCATCGCCGTTGGTTATGGATTTGGGAGTAATGAAGAACTAGTAAATATCAAACCTACCTATTTGGTAAAAACCATTCAAGAATTAGGATCATTGTTAACTTCAAATCACAGTGTAATAATAAGTTAAGACTACAAAACAAATTCACCTAGTACAGGAGGAGAATCTAGTGGTTACCCACCAAAAAATGACGTTAGAACAAGTTCATAAACTGAAAGAAATTGACCGTTCAGAGAAGATTGATCTTATATATGAAATGAATAATAACGAGTTAGTGGAAGTCAATGCGAACCACGAATGTCCAAATTGGGATGAAGCACTATTAGATGAGATACAAGAACGATACTTACTTGAGTTAAACAACGGGGGGATTGCAATCGGTGCATTTGATGGAGAACTGTTAATCGGATTTGGGGTTCTTGCTCACAAGTTTAGAGGAGAAAACCAGGATCAACTTCAGGTGGACTTAATGTATGTATCTAGGAACTACCGGAGACAAGGCATTGGAACTCGAATTCTAAGCGAATTAGCAGATGAAGCTAGAGCCAGAGGAGCCAAAACGCTGTATATTTCATCAACTGAAACGAGGTCCGCTGTTTCTTTTTATAAAAATTACGGGAGTCAAATAACAGCCGAGGTTGATGAGGAGCTCTTTAATAAAGAACCTAAGGATATACATATGATTAAAGAGCTGTAGTTCGAAAGTAAAGGAACGAAGAGTCGGTTGAAACGCATTTACATGTACTCTAGTAATCATTAAGATGATTTCATATTTTTCATATTTCATGGAGACCTCGTTTACCCGAGGTTTTTTATGTTGCAATTAGATCCAAAATCTTGAAAAAACATCCTAGAATTCAATAATTAAAACGCTTACAATTTGAATTGAAAACATGAATAGACTATTCATGGAACCACTAAAAGGAGGAAATGCAATGTTAAAAGGGAGGCGAATGATGATGGTTTTGCTGAGTCTTTCTATGATGCTCATTACTATGGGTTCGTTTGGTAATAAGCCAGCAGAGGCTGCGCCAAGTTTTGCAAAGGGTGCAGATATTAGCTGGGTAGCAGGAATGGAAGCACAAGGATACAAATGGAAGGATAAGAATGGTGTTACGAGAGACGTGCTAGAGATTCTGAAGAACGATTATCAAATGAACTCGGTTCGATTGCGTGTATGGGTAAATCCAAGTATGAGTGATTATGCAAACGGTTACATGAATGCAGAAAAAGCGGCCGAACTCGCACTACGAGCTAAGAATCTAGGAATGAGTGTCATGCTTACCCTACATTATAGTGATTCTTGGGCAGATCCAGGGCAACAAAATAAACCATATGCGTGGCGTAATTATACTTTTCAACAGCTAATGGATGCAGTATGGTCTCATACTGTCTATGTGATGAACACAATGAAGACTAAAGGAGTTACCCCTGATTGGGTTCAGATCGGTAACGAAACCAATGACGGGATGTTATGGAATGATGGAAAAGCATCTGTAAATATGAAAAACTATGCATGGCTTGTGAATACGGGACATAACGCAGTTAAGTCGGTTAGCAGCAGTACAAAGACTATCGTTCACTTGGCAAACGGGTATGACAGTGCAGTTTTTGATTGGAATATTGGAGGGCTGATTGCGAACGGAGCGAATTTTGATGTTGTAGGCATGTCCTTGTACCCGTCTTCCACAGATTGGTCAACGAAAGTAACGCAGACCATTACGAATGCAAATCAAATGATTTCGAAGTATGGCAAAGAGGTAATGATCTCCGAGATTGGTATGGACTATAACCAGCCGGCAGCTGCGAAAAGCTTTATCTCAAAAATAAAAAATGATGTTCGAAATATTTCAGGTGGTAAGGGACTGGGTGTCTTTTATTGGGAACCACAAGCAACACCAGGTTATAATGGGGGATACGCGAAAGGTGCATGGCAAGCTGACGGTAAGCCAACGATTGCTTTAGATGGATTCTTGAATTAATAGTAAAAAGCGGGCTTGTTTGTTTCATCACAAGTCCGCTTTTTTGTAAGTTCTTATTCATAAGTTTATAGAGAATGGTTATGGTGATTATTATCAAATGAGCGTATCCATTTAAATCTATTTACTTTAATGAAAGCTACGACACATTTGAGGATTTGATCGCTCTTGAGCACAGCAAAGGTAATGATTGGTGAAAAATGAAAGACGAATGCTGACAAATAGGAAAGGGGTAAGACTAAGAAAAACATAAAGATGAAATCGTTATACAAAGTGAATTTCGTATCTCCGCCACTTCGAACAATCCCTATTAATGTAGGCATTTGATACGCGGTACCGCAAACGGTAATGGATAATATGGTCATGAACTGTACGGCAAGAGCTTTAGATTCATCAGATATTGCGTAGAACGAGAGAACATGATCTTTTGTAAAGAATAAAACGAGCCCTGTGATGATTCCAATGAGTACAAATAATATTTGCAACGTTTTACTATAAGCTTTTACTCTGTCTAAAGCACCTTCACCTACAGCTTTCCCGATAAGAACTGCAGTTGCGCTGGAGGAAGCGTAAATCACGACAGTTACTAACTGAAAAATGGTCGTAGCTACGCTATTTGCTGCGATGGATGCTTCTCCCATATGACCAAGAATACCTGTTTGTATGCCCATGGCACCTGCCCAAATAAAATTAGCGATTAAAATAGGTGAACCGATTTTTAAATATTGCTTCAACATGGGCAGATCTATTTTTACATAATCAGTAAAGGTGAACTTTAATGGGATCTTTGCTTTTTTAATAAATAGAATTACGATTATCGTTTCGATAACTCTTGCAATTAATGTACCAATGGCTGATCCGCTGATCCCCATTCTTGGAAAACCAAAATGACCATAAACAAGCAGATAATTCAAACAAATATTAATAACAAGCGTAGAAAGGGAAACCATTAATCCGATTTTTACAATTTGCATACTTCGTAGCGAAGCTAACAATATATTCGTGATGGCAAAAAAGACATAGGAAAACGAAATGATTTTTAAATATTGTGCGCCTTCGGCAATAATGCTTTGCTCATTCGTTAATAACGATAGACATTGGGCAGGGAAAAAATAGACAACAATCCATATGCTCATACTAAGAGTGAGTGCAACTGCCATCCCTACGCTGCTAATTTTCTTCATCGGATTAAGCTGATTAGCTCCCCAAAAACGAGATCCTAGAATGACAACGGCTTCAGAAACCCCCATAACGAGCATAGATACAAAAAATTGAATTTGATTCGCAAGGGATGCCCCAGAGAGAGCGGTTTCACTATATCCGCCGAGAATCACATTATCCGACAGATTTACTCCGATCGTGATCACATTTTGAAGACCAATAAAAAAAATCAACTTGAAAAAACTTTTATAAAACAGACTTTCGCGGACAAAAAGACTCATGGAGTCGTACTCCTTAAAGTGATTAAATTGGTAATTAAATTGTAATCAGAAATCCTTTTTTCCTACACCATATTATATTTATGCAACCTCCCCGAGAAATAACTTTTCAATCACATGAACTTAGAACATGTAAATTATAGTAAGCATTAGTTGATATTCTAACAATAGTCAAAACAAATGAATTAGACAAGAATAAAGTAACTTATTATAATAACACTTATTAAAACTGTTTTAATAAGTGGAGGAGTGAGAAATGAATCAAATCACGAACAACTCGATTCGAGTCAAGAAGATTAATCAAGAACTGATTAAGCAAGCTTTAAAATCCATGGAGTATGGAACAAAATCAATGATTGCAAGCGCTACTGGACTCAGCGTCGCCACCTGTGGAAATATTCTTAATGAACTTCATGAGTTAGGAGAAGTCATCGAAACCGAACTTGAAGGATCAAGTGGAGGACGCCCAGCTAGACGTTATGTCTACAATGTTAACTTCTCATATGTTGCCTGTATCTATGCCAAAGCGGAGATCGATAAACAATCGTTAACTTATACAGTGTCTAATTTGGCAGGTGAACCTATTGAACACGGATATATTGAATTAGCTGAGGTTGACGCGTCTGCAATTGATAGCTTGATCGGAGAAATGATTGAAAGAAATAATCATATCAAGGCAGTGGGTATCGGGATCCCAGGGGTAGCTCATCAAGGGATAATTACCATCTGTGATATCAAAAAACTGATAAATGTCCCATTAGAAGCTCAAATTAGGACAAAGTATGAGGTTGAAGTGATCATAGATAATGACATGAATTTGACTGCATATGGTTTTTATAAAAAGCAAGATTACGATGAGGATAAGACGATTGCTGTGGTTACTTTTATCGAAGGTAGTTTTCCAGGTGCCGGTATCATGGTCGATGGCCATATTCATAAGGGGAATACACGTTTTGCAGGTGAAATCTCATTTTTACCCTTTGGAATATCTCGGGAGGAGCAATTTAAGCAACTTCATCAACCGGACACCTTTATTCCACTAGCTTCGCGGGCGATCGTAAGTTTGATTGCGATAATCAACCCTGAAACGATAGCCCTAACCGGGGATATGGTCAGTATATCTGATGTAGATCTTATTTTTGAAAAATGTCTTGAGGATATACCAAGTATACATATGCCTGAGCTTATCGTGTTGGAACATCCCGATGATGATTATATGAATGGGCTGGTTGCTATGACACTTGAAAGTTTAGCCTATTCTTTGCAACTTGTAGAGAAGCGGCGATAGGGAAATCGATGAAAGCTGAACTCACCTTGAATCCTGAGTCCATCCGGTATGGCGTTTTGTTGGTACTTAAAGATACGTTAACTTAACACGAAGGAGAAAGATCATGACAACGATAACAAAATCAGAAAAACAAAAAATGCTGGATGGGGAACTGTATTTGGCTTCAGATCCACAATTGACACAAGAAAGAGAACGAGCTAGAAAATTAACACGTATGTATAATCAGACAATAGAAACCGATAGCGAGTCACGCACTAAGATTTTAAAAGAACTTTTCGGCTCGACGGGTGAAAACCTGTATATGGAACCTAATATTCGCTGTGATTATGGTTCTAACATTCATGTTGGAGAAAATTTTTATGCTAACTTTGACTGTACCATTCTTGATGTATGTGAAGTACGTATAGGGGACAATTGCATGATCGCACCTGGTGTACATATCTATACTGCCTCCCATCCACTGAACCCTTTTGAACGTATTGCAGGTCCAGAGTGCGGGAAACCAGTAACCATAGGGAATAATGTATGGATTGGTGGTAGAGCAGTTATTAATCCTGGTGTTACTATCGGAAATAATGTCGTGATTGGTTCCGGGGCAGTGGTTACCAAAGATGTGCCTGACAATATGATCGTTGGTGGAAATCCCGCGAAAATAATTCGAGAAATTGAACTATAGTATTCTAATAAAAATCTTAGCAATAAGAAGAGTCCAATATTGGACTCTTCTTTGTTTTACTCATAACTTTTTAAATTTTAGAAGATATGTGGTTGTAGATTGACGTATAAAAACTCCTTTATATATGAGTAACAAAAATAATCGAAGTAGAAAGGAGCTTCACCAAATGAGTGATGAGAAAAGCACGGAACAAGGAATACAAGATGAATTTATGAGAAGCGCAGCAGCAGAGGATGTTGTACTCCCTCAAGATCCAGGTGAATGGGGAGATACCATTGGGGAACTGGAAGAAGAACTCCCACAAGACCCGAATGTGTTGTTAATGGATGTGGATGCAATTTATGCACTATGAGAAATAAATCATAAGAGAAGGAGGAAGTGAGATGTCTTTACGAATGAATATGTTGAACACGGCAATATCCCAAATCGGTAATCTGGAGGGAGCTAACAATAACAACAAGTACGGTGTATGGTATGGCCTTAATAATCAGCCTTGGTGTGCCATCTTCGTCAGCTGGTGCGCTACGAATTCAGGAAATATGAATTTTGAAGGTGGACGTCCCCTTTTTGCCAAAAGTGCAGCAGTACGAGAACATAGAAGGTTTCATGAAGCGTTTGGAGAATATATGGGCAAATCATCCTTTATTGATTATATCGGGAACGATAAGAAGAGAATAGCTCGAGCAACCGGTTGTCTCATCTTTTTCAGCGGAGATTCTCACATTGGTATCGTTGAAAGATATGATCCTACCAACCGTTCCGTCGTCACCGTGGAAGGTAATACATACCTCCCATCTAAAGGCGAGAACTATCAAGGAGTGTTCCGCAGATACCGGAATATGTCGGACGGGAATATTGTAGGTTTTGCTATTCCTTATTATGAAAATTACGATACGGATTATGGAGGAGGGTCTGGCGCAGGGGTCAAACCAGCGGAACCACCTTACGGAAATAGTGGAGGAAGCTCTGTCGCATTTCCGGGTAGCCGTTATTTTTACATCGGAGCGAACAATAACTACGTAACCTTGCTAGGTAAAATGTTGATTCACGCAGGGTACTCCAGCTATTATCAAGTGGGTGCCGGTCCCCGATTTACGGAAGCGGATCGAAGTGCTTGTGCTGCCTTTCAGCGTGCGCAGGGCTGGAGTGGGAGTGATGCGGATGGGTATCCAGGTTCTTCGACATGGGAACGTCTAACGACCGCTTATTCAGGTGGTGGAGGAGGCGGTATTAACTGGCCGCCGTCTTTTCCAGGTGATTCTTACTTCCGTACAGGTGCCTCCAATGCCTATGTTACTCAATTGGGCGTGCAACTTGTCAAAGCTGGCTTCGGAAGACATTATACCGTTGGTCCAGGCCCAACGTGGGGAGAAGCTGATCGTTTGAATTGTCAGGAGTTCCAAAAAGCGCAGGGCTGGACAGGTAGTAACGCAGACGGTTACCCGGGTCCATCTACATGGCAGCGACTGTTTGATGTTACTGGAAGCACACCGAATGTATCTTCGTTTCCAGGTGCTCATTTCTTTGGACCAGGAGCAAATAATGAATACGTTACCAGCATGGGTAAACGTTTGACTACGAAGGGATATGGGCAATATTACTCCGTAGGCGCGGGACCTAAGTGGAGCGACTCAGACCGAAATGCCTGTGCTGCGTTTCAACGTTCCCAAGGCTGGAGTGGTAGTGATGCGGATGGAATACCTGGCCCATCTACGTGGACAAAGCTTTTTGCCTAAATTATTTCCATTGATAACAAAAGATGCTCATTGAGAGCATCTTTTGTCTATACATAGAGTGGATAGAACGATAAATTAAATGAAATTTGATTCTATATATGATTTTTATTATGCGTTAGTAAATTCAATTAAAAATCTCCTATCTCCACTAATCATGAGCTATAATTATGTTAGGAATTACTCCTCTTCCTTCTTTCCATTTCACCAAGATACTTATAGAGAATACGAGATGAACCTACATGAATAAAGAGGGGGAATAATGAATGGTGGAGATTGTGAGGGGTGATATTGCTCAAGCGAATGAGGATATCATTGGTCACCTAGTAAGTTGTAAGGGAGTTATGGGAGGCGGTATTGCAAAACAAATTAAAAAAGAGTACCCAGAAGCGTATTCTTCTTATATCACGCTAACAAATAGTGAAATTTCTTTATTAGGACAAGTTCAATTCGTACAGACAAACGGAAAGATCATAGCCAATCTGTTTGGACAGAAATATTATAAAAGGGGTATCTTACGTAAGAAGCAATCGACCAACATGAGAGCATTAGAAAAGGCTCTAATTGAACTTCGCAATTTTGCTGAAGATCATCGTTATTCTATCGCATTACCTTATCGAATTAGTTTTAATCGCAGCGGTACGGAGTGGAAAGAAGTTCTGAAGATGATGGATAGAGTGTTCGATAACTATCCGGTAACCTTGTATTCGATTATTGAAATAGAGAATAGAAGTTAGGTATTTACATAACTATGAACGTAACAATTAGTTAAACTGGCTACAGCATATCAATTTAGAAATCATGCTCAATAAATAATAAGCTTTTCAACTACCAACTAGCCGTCATGATGACGGCTTTTTTGCTGTGGATTTTACAATTATAAGTGTTCTCTACACCTTCCTAACAAGGAATGAATGGTAGACTGAAGTCATCATCAAGAATACATGTTTGATAAGGAGCCGAATGAACTGAAGCCCAGTTACATTTGAAGGAGGAATTTATGATGTTAGACGTGTTTAACGTATCTGAAACATTATTGAATCATATAAAGATGAACTATCCTGACGATATTGCGATTGTAGCTTATTACGGTTCATATGCACAAGGAACGGCTAGCAAGCGTTCTGATTTGGATTTCTTTTTCATCCCAGCCACCTCCAAAGGTTATGATGCAAGCATTCAGTTTCTTATTCATGATATTAGTTTCGATTTTTGGCCAATAAGCTGGGAGCGCGCGGAAAGTATGGCTTCGTTTAACGATTCAAAAACAACGATTATTGCAGATTGCAAGCTGCTTTACGTTCGATCAAACGAAGATGGTGAACGATTCATGAAATTACGTGATACGATTTCCTCTTTCCAGGAGCCACAACATAGGCTTACATTGCTGGAAAAATCAGAAACGGAACTAGGAAGTGTGTATATTCACTTATATAAGCTAAATAAGGCGGATGACTCAGAAAATATTACTTTTTACCGAACGGAAGCTCACGCGGTATTAACGAAAGTGTTGCAAAGCCTTGCCCTCATAAATCAAACGTATTTTACGAAAGGGTTTGGTAAAAACAAGCAGCAAATTTTAAAATTTCCTCTAAAACCTGCTCATTTAGAGTCGTATATGCACACGATCATGCATAGCGAAGTGAAGAAAGATATTCTACAAGCTTGTGAGCAACTAACAGAGGATACTCTTGAACTCTTGATAGATCAAAAAGAGAAATATTCTCGCAATCCTTCATATCCAGATCGATTGAAAGGTTTTTATGAAGAAGAAAAGGGGACGTTGGATAAAATCATTACAGCTTGTGAGCAACATGATTACGAGACCGCTTTCTTCTCTGCTATCCATGCGCAGGAGACAATCGCTAGTTTTCTTTATTTCGCTGAAACGGGACATTGGCCATGCAATTTAACCTTAAATGCAGATTATCAGGACATATATAAACGTGTGGGGCTCCCAGAGCTTGTCACTCATCTTACTGCTCACGATTTATCTTTATTACAAGCAGAGGTTCAAAGTTTGGTATCTCTACTAGATAGCTATCTCCTTACGAAAGGTGTCGAGATCAATCAATTTCAAAATATCGAACAGTTTGAAGTCTTTCTAAAAGAGAAGGAAGGGATGTTTTTTAACTAAAGGTTAATTTTAACATTCTGTTGATCTTTCTCTGATCGTTAATTAACACTCCAGAGATACAATCATACATGTTGTCCTTTATTCATTAGAGAACAACAAATGGTTAACACGCCAACACCCCTAGACAACAAGGGATTATGCGCGAATATGATAAACGGTGGTGTTTATTAATGGTCTTATCAACAAAATGGTCACGTCTACTTACAATGGTTCCTCTATCTATTGGTATTTTAGCTGCTGCAATTGCACCAGTTAAGGTCTATGCAGCTCCAAACGTCAACGTAGCAACTTCGCAATCTGCTGAAGGCAGGTGGACGACTGGAGATTTACATGTACATACTTTTGAATCAAATGATGCACAAACGGGGCTTGAAACGGTTCTTGATCAAGCCTTTGACAAGTATAATCTGGATTGGGTGGCACTTACAGATCACCTACGTTTATCAGAGCGAGATGATGAAGGAGAAAAGATTGAGGGAGGCCCAATTCCTTTTTCCCAAGGGATGAATGAGTATCAGGTACCCAAAATTAAAGAACTTCAAGAACAAGGTAAATACGAAGGGAAGACGATCTTTTCTGGATTTGAATGGGATATGCCTACGCATGAACATGTGGGAGTAGGAATCGTATCAGATGAAGCTCACTCAGAAGAGGCTCTTAAAGCAGCGAATCAGTTTGAATATCTATTTACAAATAGAGATGCCTCTCTTTTTGATCCTTTAGATGTTGCGAAATGGGAGAAAGAAGACGACAGAGCTTATGAGACTCACGAAGATGCCCTTCAAGCGGTGGAATGGCTCAAAACAAATTATCCAAACACCAGTTACGCTATCTTGAATCACCCTTCCCGAATTGTAGGGAAATACACGATTTCTGATATAAGAGAGTTTAATGATTTGGCTCCAAATATTATGTTTGGTTTGGAAGGTATGATCGGTAATCAGATGGAACCGGATCGTGGCGGTTACAATACGGAATATGATAAAACGAACCCTTCGGCTGATTCGAAATCCCAAAATCGTTCCTATGGCGGTGTAGATGCTATGGTTGCCAAGTTAGGCGGCGAATGGGATGCTTTATTAGGAGAAGGACGGCATATTTGGAACTACGCTAATTCCGATTATCATTTCAAAACAATCGGTACGAACTCTAGCGGATATTTACCTGGTGAATACGCGAAAAACTATGTGTTTGTAGAAGGGGAAGGAATGCAGGCGGTCCTCGATGGAATGCGTTCCGGGAAGTCTTTTGCAGTGAACGGAGACTTGATTGATGCGCTTGATTTCTCTGCCTCGGAAGGTTCTGAGAAGGAAGAAATGGGCGGAGAACTTGAAGTGTCCCAAGGTGATGACCTTACGCTCACGATTCGGTTCAAAAGTCCAGAAACAAACCACTATGAAAATCCTGTGAATAGCGGCGTATCCGCAAATGTAGCGCCTAAAGTGGATCATATTGATCTGATTGCGGGCGATATTACAGAAAAGGCGAAGCCAGGAACAGATGCATATAACAAAGCTACCAATGATTCTACTAAGGTTATTGCTTCTTTTACTGAGAAAGATTGGACGACTGATGCAGAAGGATATCATGTTATTAAGTACGATATGAAAGATATGAATAAAGATCAGTATTTCCGTCTTCGTGGTACGAATTTAGGGATGAATGTTCCTGGTGAAACAGTGAACGGGGAGCCACAACTGGATCCTAAGATAGAGATTGAAGATGCGGAAGAGCGTTTCAACGCGATTAATGATCGTAACTACGAAGATCTATGGTTCTATTCGAACCCAATCTTTGTCGATGTACAAGAAGAGTCCAAATTTACAGATATCGACACGCATTGGGCGAAGGAATACATTAATAATTTAGCTGCAAAAAACGTAATTCAAGGCTTTCCTGATCAGTCCTTCCGTCCTGAGCAGACAGTAACACGTGCGGAGTTTGCAAGCATGCTTGTAAAAACGATGGATGTAAAGACAACATCAAAATCCATTACGTTTGCAGACGAGAGTGATATTCCAGCTTGGGCGAAGTCCGATATTACTGCAGCTGTTAATGCGGGATTGATTCAAGGATACGAAGAACATGGGAAAACGTATTTTAAACCGAATCAAAAGATTACACGTGCGGAAATGTCAGTGATGATCTTCAATGCACTGAAGGATACAAATCTTCCATCAGATGGTGAACTCGAGCGTTTTAAAGATGCGGATAAAATTCCAAATTATGCGAAATCTCCTATG
Source organism: Paenibacillus sp. Marseille-Q4541 (assembly GCF_018310695.1). Classification (GTDB taxonomy): domain Bacteria; phylum Bacillota; class Bacilli; order Paenibacillales; family Paenibacillaceae; genus Paenibacillus. The sequence continues at coordinate 27,249 of NZ_JAGXCY010000046.1, forward strand.
GAAAGCATCGTATCTGCTGGTATTATGAATGGATACAGTGATGAAACGATTCGCCCAGCACGTACAGCAACTAGAGCTGAAGCGGCGAAGATGTTAATTCAATATTTAGAAATATCCGGGTAATTGAATACGTAGTAAGGGGATGTCCTGTCAGCCGAATGGCTATAGGGCATCCTTTTTTTCAGTGAAATAAGTAAGTCATATAATAAGTAAAATAATCTACGAATAGGTGATATCTGGTAGAAAGAGAGTTATACTTTACAAGAGCGCTACTAAACTATAACCCTAAAAGAGGTGCTAGCATGTCGCAAAAATACCAATACGTACCCCCAGCAAATGGATACCCAGAGTGGAATAATAATCCTGAAATTTATCAGTTAAATCGATTGAAAGCGCATACTGCATTCACACCATTTCATTCCTTAGAAGATGCACTCAGCGGTGATCCAGTTCTATCTACAGCTAGGCTTTCGTTAAATGGGCAATGGAAATTTAGTTTTGCTGAGAATCCTGAGAAACGCATCTCCCATTTTTATGAACTGGATTACGACGATAGCGAATGGCAAGAGATTACCGTTCCTGCACATTGGCAGTTACAGGGTTATGATTACCCGCAATATACGAATGTCAGATATCCATGGGAAGGAAAAGAAGAGATTTCCCCCCCTTTTGCTCCTACTGAATATAATCCTGTTGGTTCATACATACAGAAGTTTACTGTCCCTGATGCATGGAATGGGCAGCCAATTTATATTAGTTTTCAAGGGGTAGAGTCTGCATTTTATGTCTGGGTGAATGGAGATTTAGTTGGTTATAGTGAGGACACGTTTACTCCTGCTGAATTCGATTTGACACCTTATCTCAAGCCGGGAGAGAACAAACTTGCTGTTGAAGTTTATCGCTGGTGCGATGCGAGTTGGCTCGAAGATCAGGATTTTTGGCGAATGAGCGGAATTTTTCGGGACGTGTATCTTTATAGCAGGCCAATAGCACATGTTTATGATTTTAGGGCAGTCGCTGACCTTGATGATCAATATGAGCATGGACGATTAGAGATTGAAGCAGAGATAGTTCATACAATGGGTGGATCTCTTAATAAGTACCGATTAGAAGCGCAAGTTTATGATGCAAACGGTGAACAGCAACTAGAAACGCTAACAGCTTCACTAAACTCTGATCAAGAAGCTCCGCAGAAGCTAAGCCTAACAGCTCACGTACAGAATCCAATGAAGTGGAGTGCAGAAACACCCCATTTATATAAGCTTATTTTAAGTTTGTATGATGAATTCGGTACATTAGTTGAAGTTGTTGGTTGCAGGATTGGCTTCCGCCGGTTTGAGCTTAAGGATGGTTTAATGAAGATTAATGGTAAACGTATCTTGTTAAAAGGGGTAAATCGCCACGAATTCAATTGCGACACGGGACGTGTATTGAATGCTGAAGATATGATACGCGATATCCAGCTGATGAAGGCACATAATATTAATGCAGTACGAACTTCTCATTATCCAAATCAGACTTTGTGGTACGAGCTTTGTGATCAGTACGGACTCTATGTTATGGACGAGGTCAATCTGGAAACACACGGAAGCTGGTCTTATGGACAAAAAGAGGAAGGCGGTGCCCTTCCTGGAAGTAAGGCGAAATGGACAGAGAATGTGTTAGACCGTGCGAACTCCATGCTGCAAAGAGACAAAAATCATCCAAGCATCATCATCTGGTCTTTAGGAAATGAGTCGTTTGGTGGAGATAATTTTATTAAAATGGCTGATTTCATTCGTGCGCAGGATAGCACTCGACTAATTCATTATGAAGGTGTATTCCATTATCGTGCTTCTGAAGCCGCTTCTGATATTGAGAGCCAAATGTATACACCTCCGGCCAAAGTCGAGGAATACGCGCGAAATAACCCAAAGAAACCTATCATCCTATGCGAGTATAGCCATGCTATGGGTAATTCCAATGGGAATCTGATGAAGTACTGGGAATTATTTGAGAAATACCCCATTTTGCAAGGAGGCTTCATTTGGGACTGGATTGATCAATCGATACGCACAAAAACACCGGAAGGTGTAACTTATTTGGCATACGGAGGAGACTTTGGAGACACGCCAAATGACGGGACATTTTGTGGGGATGGTCTGATCTTTGCCGATAGGACAGTAACTCCAAAGCTGTATGAAGTGAAAAAATGTTATCAATACGCGAAGTTTGAATCAGTGGATGTGCTTGAAGGGCGCTACCGAATTCGTAATGGATATCTCTTCACAAATCTCAGTAATTATGATCTCGTATGGCAAATTTCTGAATCGGGTGTCGTGATAGAAGAAGGTGTATATGCCTTGGATGTACATCCCGGAGAAACAGTTGAAGTAACGTTGCCTTGTAGCTATACATCGCGTTTCATCCCAGGTGAAGAATATATAGTGACCTTATCGCTAAGAGAAAAAATGGAGACACTTTGGGCAACAAAAGGTCATGAAGTGGCCTTCAGTCAATTTTTACTGCAAGCTAGGACAGGATCTGCTGTTTCACTGGATAAGAATCTGAATTCTGACGAGACGAAAGAAACGATTACGCTCACGGGATTAGATTTTAAAGCTGTTTTTAATAAAGGGACGGGAGATTTGACGTCATATTCATATAATGGAGTAGAGTTAATCGGAGAGGTGCCAAAGCCAAACTTCTGGCGAGCAGTTACAGACAATGACAGAGGGAATAGACTTCCTGAACGAGCATCCACATGGCGTAGTGCAGGAGCGGGGCGCAGACTAGAAAATTTCACTTATCGAATACATGCTAATCAGGCCGAGATTGAAGTCACTTATGCACTGCCGACCACTACGATTTCATACAGTAAGCTGTTGTATCAGGTGAATGGAGATGGGGAAATCAGAGTTACGATGGAACTTATGCCAGGTCCAAATCTTCCTGAAATTCCGGAGGTAGGCCTTATGCTGAGGCTTCCCAATGGTTTTGAAAATCTGCGTTGGTATGGCAAAGGTCCACATGAGAATTATTGGGATCGTGCGGAAGGTGCGAAGATTGGCATCTATGAAGGGGATGTAAAAGAACAGCTAACTCCTTACCTGCGTCCACAAGAAAGCGGTAATAAGACAGAAGTTCGATGGGCCGAAGTCACTCGTCGAGACGGCATCGGTTTGCGATTTGAAGGGAATTCTTTGATCGAATTTTGTGCACTTCCGTATTCACCCGAAGAATTGGAGGCACATGATCATCATTATAAATTACCGAAAAGCAGCGGAGCGGTGATTCGAGTGAATTATCGACAAATGGGGGTTGGCGGAGACGATAGTTGGAATGCAAGAACGCATCCGGAGTTCACTCTATTTGCGAACCGAAGTTACATCTATCGTTTTTCTATCCAAGGGATACAAGAGAAATGTGAAAATGTAGTGGAATAAAATAAAGAGGAGCAGGCAAAGGTGCCTGCTCTTTTTTTCTTCCATGGTTCGATAACATGAATCTGCTCATCATTATAAATTTTACCATTCACTCGGTAACCGACCACCCAATAACGTTATAATTGGCAAGTTCGTACAAGATCCATGTATAATAATCGATACATAACCTAGATTTTATAATTAACGGATAGTAGTATGAATAAAGTTTGCAGATTACCTTTGTTTTGAATATGTATTCGAACAACGACATTCACATTCATGCACTACATTAAGAGAGGGAAATGATGATGACGAAAAAGATGTATTACGATTCTGCTTATTTGAGTCAGTGGGAGACAAATATTGTAGAAACGCTGGAGAAAGAAGATGGCTATTATGTTATTTTGGAAGAGACGGCTTTCTATCCGCATGGGGGAGGTCAGCCTTGTGATGTAGGATTCATTCAGGGCATACCGGTTCTTGATGTCGTAAGTGAGGCGGATGTAGTATTACATAAGCTTGAGCGTATGCCTGATGATAGTAAAGTTTCATGTGAAATCGATTGGAATCGAAGATTTGATCACATGCAGCAGCATAGTGGACAGCATTTACTCTCGGCGGTTTGCGTTGATTTATATGGGATGAATACCTTGAGTTTTCATTTAGGAACGGATTATTGCACGATTGATGTGGAAGCATCTGAGCTAAGTACAAGTCAGCTTGAATCCATTGAGCGTGAGGTTAATCGTCAAATCTATCAGAACCGTGAAATTCTAAGCTACTGGGTTACCGAAACAGAAGTAAAATCACTGAACCTTGTTAAGCAGCCAAAAGTGACAGAAAATATTCGGATTGTAGAAATCAAAGGGATTGAATACAACGCATGCGGAGGGACACATGTCTCTTCTACCGGCGAAATCGGGATGATCAAGTTACTCAAAATGGAGAAGCAAAAGGGAAATATCCGAATCTATTTTAAATCAGGTTATAGAGCCCTTGAGGAATTTAATGATTCCCAGCGAATATTAGGCACCTTGTCTGCAAAATTCAAAACCGGTAAGGATGAAATTATTCAACGGATCGAGAAATGGGAGCAAGAGCAAAAACAACTGCAAGCCGAGCTAGCCATCCTTAAAGAACAAAATAACGAATATGTAGCAGAGCAATTGTTAAATAATCAAGAAGGCTCTCTTATCGCATACAGATTTGAAGATAAGACGCTTAAAGATCTGCAGAGCTTGGCAACTAAAATCACTGCACATCGAGATGATGTCATGGTGTTGCTAGCGACTACTGCTGAGAATAAGGTTGTTTTAGCGCGGAGTAACCATTCTGGACACTCCTGTGGTGCATTTTTTAAAGAGCATCTAGGGAAATTTAATGGAAAAGGTGGAGGCAGCGAAGTTCTAGCACAAGCTGGATTCCCTACTTGGGAGGATGCTTTCGCTTTTTATGAATTCTCATCTCAGAATCTTAAATAACAAGGTAAGTACCCATCTAAATAAAATAAGGAAATACGGCGCAAAAAAGGACGAGCTGAAAATGCTCATCCTTTTTTATTTAGGCTGTTTTCGTATAGATTGTTGCTCTATTGAAAATACAATATAATGCTTTTTCAGGAGGCGTTCAATAATGTGGAGATATGTGTATGAAGCAGTCGGGGAAGTCACGGCTTTAATCAATTATCTGGCATCATTGAAAGTGATGAGACTTTCTTTCGTGAATCTTTAAAAGGCCGTAAATTTACACATCGCAAACCCAAAAAACGGGGAGAAAAGGATGAAAAACGAGGAATTTCAAATCAGAAAATTTCTGTAGTTGTAGCACAAGATCGAAATAACAATATTATTACAAGGTACGGCGGGGAGAGGTCGTGTAAAAGCAGAAGAAATTGATGTGGTTATTGGGGATTATATAGCCCATTTTTCTTTGTTATGCACAGATACAGCTACCAATTATAAAATGTTAGCAGCAGCAAAAAATCTTCAACACGAAACAATTAATCTTAATCAAAATCAACGAGTAAAAAAAGGGATATTCCACATATAACACGTTAATAACTTCCATCGCCGCTTGAAAGGATGGATGGAACGATTTCAAGGTGTTGGTACGTATTATTTGGATAGTTACCTCTACTGGTATCGTTGGCTTGAGTTACATAAAAACTTGGCATTTGAAAATCGGTTAGAGCAAATGTTTATTTCAGCTTGTCAAAAATCTAACTATTTCACAGTTGAAGCATTAAGAAAAGACCAAAAGCGCCTTTTATCAGATGCTTTTTAAGCAGATTCAGTGGTTTACTGTTACTCAACTAACAAAGAAGGTTTGTTATAAAAGGAGATTAAAAAAGTTCAACTATTATGTTGAACTTTTAATGCTTGTTACATATTTTCAAATTGGAGATATTCTAAAATATTTCCGAAGGGGTCTCTGAAACTAATATATTTTCCTGGAGGACAATTAGTTGGTTCATCTACAATAAATTCCACTTCTTTACCTTTTAAAAATTTCACCGTTTCATAAATATCTTCAGTTCTCAGTCCTAATACAACTCCTGTGATTTTATTATCTTGATTAAAGGTTGTATTATCGTTTGCTTCTAAAATAATTGGTAACTCTCCGTGTACAAGTGATGCAATATTAGGTCCATACTGCTTGTTTAATTCAAAACCTAAAGTATTGGTATAAAAGTCAATTGCTTTGTTTAAATTGGGCACGTAAATACTTATAACACAAACCTGATTCACTATTTCATCCCACCTATTCTTAGTATTAATGTAAATATTCTGCACGCATTTATGAGAACCCTTTATTTATTGTTTTATATAATTCCCTAAAATGATTGATAATGATAGATTGATATTGCATACTATATATAGT
>NZ_JAGXCY010000047.1 GCF_018310695.1 Paenibacillus sp. Marseille-Q4541
TTACTACTCTTCACTCCTTATGAAAGAATTGTTTCAATTTGAAATTTTCCATTTAGTTTTTAATTTTAAAAATTTCTTCATACTTTCTATCTTGATACTTCCTGTAAAAAATAAATTCTTTCTCTCGAACAGAATCATATAAGGACTTTAGTTTAATCTTCTGAAAAACTTTTGTAATTTCAGAATCAATGCTCTTTTTCATAAAATAATTCGACGAATAGTCTCTTTCAATGTAAACAATAAATTTACCTTCTGCTATATCTTTTAACTTTTTGGTTTTCTCGAAGATATAATATCCATCCCCATATACATTAACTAGTAACGCGTAAGCATTGCTGAACTCATAAAAATAACTAGGCATTTATTCTCACTCCTACTCGACTCTCATTCTTCTCCTTTTAAATCAAAGTATTATTTCAACGTCTTCTTCCTATGTATTTTATCCCTTCCATTAACTTCCTGTCTATATAATACTACATCACTCATTTATAATCAATAACTAAATTATTTTTATTATTTAAAAGGCATCGATCCCTTTTCAGAACCAATGCCTTCATTATATGTCACCAGAAATCACTCACACTCACGTCATACCCGTGTTTTCTAAGACAGCTAATTATTTTTAATTGTGTAACCTCTCTGGGTTCATAACTGGGATCATTACAAAGTTTAGACACAGAATTTTTATTTAACGGAACTTTGTTAATTAAAAACTCCTGGCTCACCCTATTCCGATTTAACCAGCTACCTAATTTTGTTCTTCGTTTTCCTTCATATACTCCAAACATGTTATCCACCCCTTATAGATCTAGGATGGACAATCTATGAAAGAATTATTCAAAAACTAGGAATAGTGTCCAAGCATGTCGCAATATGCTATATCATCAGACATCAAACAACATCATCAACGGTGTTCAAAGATGGTTGAAAATCATCAAGGAGGTGCAACTATATGGAAAGATATTTCGACTACGTAGTAAGCAGCTTAACAATTGACGATGTGTTTGTTTTAGGAGCCTTACAGGAAAATGATGCAACAACTGGATTCAAGGCTTTGCCAAATATTGAACTACAACGTGCAGTTGAATTTACAGAAGCAACTTATCGCAGAACAATAAATAGATTATCCGCAAATAAGCTAATCGAAACAATCACAGTTAAGAAATCTAACCTCATCTATCTAACTGAATTTGGTATTGCCGCAGTCAATAAATCACTTGAAAAGGTAGGTGCTTAGATGATAGCAGTAATAGGCTTAGGTCAGGCAGGCTCCAATATCGCAGAAGAAGCTTCTAATTCAAGATTTCTTACTGGAGCTATCAACTATTCTCAAAGAGATCTTGATTCAGTTAATGTGAAGCACAAATTACGTCTCCTTGGATCTGAGGGTGTTGGAAAGAAACGTAATGAAGCTATCGAATTGTTTCAAGATCAATGGGAAACAGCATTATCATTTGTTAGAGATTACTTTTCTAACTCAAAGGTTATTATTTTCACCTTTAGTACATCTGGTGGTTCAGGTAGTGGTATAAGTCCCATTCTACTTGAAGTGTGTCAAAACTCATTTCCTGATACTACATTTGTAGCTATGCCCATCATCCCTGAAATAACCGAATCTCAAACGAGTCAAATAAACTGCCTCAATACATTTGCTGAATTATCTAAATTAGATATCGCTGTTTTTCCCATCGATAATCAGCAAGCACGTAATACTCACGGATTAGCTGGCAAGAACAAGATATTCGAAATCACCAATCAATCATCCATATCTTATTTATCTAAGCTCGTATCCTACACCACTAAGCACTCTAAGAATGGAAACTTTGATGAGCAAGACTTAATTACTGTTTTAGCTACTCCTGGCATTGCTACCATATCTGAATGTGAAATAGCTACACTAAGCTCAAATATTTTACCTCAAGGAGTCTCAACAAAGATTGTCCAGTCGTGGGAATCATCTATATTCGCGCCTGTCTCAAGCAAAAGGATTGAAAGAGCCGCTATCATTTTCGATGGTCAAGATACTCTTATGGAATATGTACAACACAATCTAATATTTCAAGATTTTATGCCCGAACTCTTTGAAGGTAATTATCACGAATCCAATGGCAGAGTAACTAGCCTATTAACTGGTCTTCCATGGTCATTCAAAAGACTGTTAGATATTCAAGAATCATTGAAGATATACAAAGATCAGCAAGAAGCCATAGGATCAACCAACGAAATTTTATTTACGCCCACCACTTCTGTTGCAACGTTACCTAAAAAGGCTGAAAAGAAGTCTGTGTTAGATATCCTTAACAAATACAAATATTAAAAATTAGAGGAGAGTGTTCATTATGATGAAAAATGAAACTTTGAATATGTTGATTGGGCTTAATAACAAAGGAGTACAGCTTCACATTACCGAGGATGGTTGGAAAGTATTCTTAGGAATGATGCAAGAGGAAGATTCTGCTGCAAGCGAAGAAGAAATTACAGCTGCAGAATAATGAATGTGGGACGAGGGAGAACAACCTTTTCTCCCTCTCTAACCTTATGGGCAGACTTAGGCTAAGTTAATTAGGGACGATATATCCCTAATTATATTCACAGCACTCTTTAATTATGCCTGTCTCTCTTTGTCCACACAAAAAAGGAGTGAAATTTCAATGAGAACAACAACACCTATGAAATTCAGAATCAGCTCAGAATATGGAACTATGGAAGAAATTCGTGATGGAAGATTTCACAATGGCATCGACTTAGCTGTTCCAAAGGGAACTGAATTACACAGCATTACATCTGGCACAGTAGAGCGCATTGTCAATCATGGAACCGAAAATATTGGTAAAGGTGTTATTATTCGCACCGAACAAGGAGATCTGCACGTTTACGGACATATGGATAACATCTCTGTTCATAAGGGTGACGTAATTCAAGCTGGAGACTTTATTGGATTGAGCGGTAACTCTGGTCACAGCACAGGAGCACATCTACACTTTGGTCTAATTAAAGAAGGTAACTTTGTCGATCCATCTAATCTAGTTGCCGACTTACAGCATTACACAGGAACAATTAATCAACATGCTTTCAGCTTAAACGATTTATCCAATGTAGCAATCACAAAACAAAGCACACTTCCCTTCTTTGACAATACGACATCAATAATCCTTTTTTCTTTTGTTGTAGGCGCACTTGTTATAGTGGATTACATCCTTAATAGAAGGGAGATTAAATCGTATGGTTAAAACTGAGACGATTCCCTTCAATCAATTCTTCAATAACAATTCAGAAGATGAAATCAAAAATACTCTCGTCGAACACCTTAATAAATACAAGATTGTCTATCGTATCATAGGAACCACTATCATCATATTTGCATCTGGAATTATAGATCCTTCCGCTTTTGCTGCTCCAAATGGTATTGATATTGGTGGAGCTAGGATATATGAAAAATTAGTTGGACTTGGTAAATGGGTGATTATATTCAAAGGAGGATGGGACACAATTCAGAACACCATTAAAGGTGATTTTGATATGGCAAAGAGAGCATTCCTTCAATATCTAATGGTTTATATAATACTCTTAGCTTTACCCTGGTCTCTAAAACAAGTCGATACTGTATTTAGCGATATGTAGAGGAGTCGATCAACATGGTTATCACAATGAATGGAATTCCTCTAACTAATCCACTCAATCCAGTCAAAGAAAGTATCCGTGATTGGAGTCGCCACCAAGCAACTGAAGCTATACTTGGAGCCCTTGATGCTGTTCGAGATGTGCTTGTAGATTTAAGTTATACTATTGCCTTAGTAGGAAGTGGATTGTGCTTACTCTTTTGGGTAGCTGGATGGCGTGATGGTAAGAGATGGACTGGAATGCTCTGTTTGGGATATGTCATTATTAAACTACTTCTGGGGTAGGTGGATACATGTTATCATCTAAATTGTCAGATGTGTTTCAAATTATTAAACCTGAGTATGTGTATCTCAAGCTCAAGCCCAACAACTCCATACGTAACAACTCCACTCACAAACTCGCTAGATCTATAAGCAATCTATATAAAAATGTAATTGAGAATATTGAACACACAGAAGAAAAGTTGGTTAGGTTGCTTGGTAAGGATTACTTCATCCCCTCTAAATTCCAATATCATCCCAACTCTAAAATCAGCTATTACATTTACATGGAGAATAAAAAAATAGAGTTTTACTTTATTGTCCCCAAACATCAACTTATGTTTATAAAAGAAAAAATAACTGATGTCTGGTCTAATATTACAATTGAAGAAGTAAAAGAAATCCCCTTCTTCTCTTCTGACTCTACTAAACTACAAATCTACTACAACAAAGAAGATGCCCTTAGCCTAGCAATTGATAGACGTAACAATGACCTTCTTAACTCCAACCTAAATGTTGTTGAAATGTTAGAGGAGAATGATAAATTAGGCATCTTTTATAATTTCATGCCTACTACTCAACATGCATGGAAACACAAACACAGAACAACAATAGAGAAAGTCAAATCCAATAAGCCAATTGAACGTAATAAGACTGGCTGGAGATACATATTTAAGTGGACTATCTCGGCCATCGACTCAGCAATGAATACATTTTCCGATGCTCTTATGTCGTCTTCAAGCAATAAATCATCAAATCAATCCGACTCCAACTCTGGTTTAATCAACAACTTTATACTTGCTCTTAACAACAAGAAATTTCAAATATCTGATGCTACATTAAAGAAGGGTAACTCTGCAGTGCTTGAAGCTCAAATTGTTGTATTGGCTGAAAGTGGAGATAAATTTCGTCAACGTAATCAAATCAAAAGTTTAGCTCAAAGCTTCGATACGATTTCTCAGGACAATGAATTAGTCTATAAGCCACAGATAAAACACTTCTCTCCTACTGATTATTCGACTGGATCAATACGAAATATTATTGGAGATGAAGAAGCACAAAATTTCCTGTCTATCGCAGGAAGAGATGTTCTAGAAAGATATAATTTTATAGATAGTGTAGAAACTTTTGAAACTGAAGTTCCGGAGGATTTACAGAGTGGAGTAATGTGCATTGGGGAGAATATCTATAGAGGTAAAGGACAGAAAGCTTATTTGAGCAACGACAGAGAATTTAGAAATCTACTTACTTTGCTTATTGGTCCCACTCGTGCAGGAAAATCTAATCTAATCGCCAATCTTTCCATTGATGCAATCGAAGCTGGAGAATGCGTTGTTATCTTTGATTTTATTGAGAACTGCGAGCTTAGTAATGAAGTTTCCAAATGTTTCTCCAAAGATAAGGTGTTAGAAATTCGCTGTGATGACTTCGAAATGATGCAAGGGTTAGGATTTAACGAAGTGGGTCAAAGCACAGATGTTTTTAAGCAATACGAAAATGCTAAACGTCAAACCTCTAATATGCTTACCTTAGTTAATTCAATCAATTCAGATGATAGCCGATTGAGTCCTAAAATGGAGCGCTATCTGGAGAGTGCATCACTTGTTGTATTTATCAATAGTGGCAGCATTAAAGATGTATTTAGTGTATTACACAGTCATAAAGTAAGGCATAATTACCTATCAAGAGTTCCAATACACCAACTAACCAATCTGGAGGAGTATATAGAAAGTCTCCTTGAATTAGATGAAAAGGATAAAGAGGATAACGTAACGGGTACAAAGTTAAACCTAATTGTTGGTATAGTTGATCGCTTGAATTCCCTTAAAAGGAATACCTACACGGAACTTATGCTAAAAAAAGATACAAAAAACAATATCAACCTTGTTGACGAAATGCAAAAGAATCAACTAATAACAATTAAGCTCCCTCAACATATGTTTACTGTGGAATCTGAGAAAGATACTCTCGTTCTTTATTTTTTACAGAAGCTATGGTTGGCTGCGCAAATCAGAAGTGAAAAAATTAGAGATAAATCCAAACGAACAAAATGCAATCTCATTATTGATGAAATTTACCAAACCCCATGTTCAGAGAAATTTGTTACTTCTAAACTATCTCAAATGGCAAAGTTCATAGTGAAACCAATTATCAGCTGCCACTACATTAATCAACTAAATTACATGCGTGACGAGCTTAGATCGGCTAATACGAGTTATCTATTATTGGCAGGCTGTGACAAAAAGAACTTCGATGAATTGAAAAGTGAGCTATATCCTTTTGTTGAAGAGGATCTTAGAAACTTAAAAAGGTATCATTCCATGAACTATATTAAGAACTCACAGGGATACTCTAGATTTATCACAAAATTACCTGGAGATGTAACCAAAAGAATAAAACAAAACAAAAAGACCGTCTAATTGGTGACGGTCTAATTTCTTATCTCTTACCTATTTGAAGAAGCATATATGATATTTTTAATTTTAATCCATTCCCAATCATCTTCAGAGCTAGAGAATTTTATTTCTCTGCGATAAGTGTTTATACCAATGACGACTCCTTCGACCTCTTTGTCTTCTATTGGATCAAATAGGACAAGACTTATATTCACACGTTTATTGTATGAATACACTATTGTATGTTCAATTTGCTGAATTTCTTGGTCATCTAATGTTGGTTTAGTTCTTATCTTTTTACTTTCTTCTTGCATAAGCCATGCAGTTCTATGTTCGGGAATAATCATACGTGATCCTTCAAATATCCCATTTCCCACTAGTTTTTTACTCATAATCAGTACTCCGTCCAATAATCAATAGATCCGTTGGGTGATGAGAACTGCCTAGGGATATCGCTCTCATCTTCCCATCCTTTGAGTATGACAATCCCTTCGAGATTGGATTTGTTTTCCCAAGCTATGTAGTTCTCGTTTTCTAGATATAACAATGCTTCATTTATACGCTCTTTCGTTTGTCCTGTTTTAATTTCTAGTTCATTTATTTTAGGTGTACGGTGACGTTGGCTTGTGTAATTATAAAGAATTCTCAAGATTTTACGCTCATAATCCGGTAACATGAAAAATCACTCCTATAAGAACATTTGTTTGCTTTAAGTATTATACCCAAACATCCGTTCTTATATCAACAACAAAATTATGACATCTCTTTTCTGTTGCTTAGTCTTAACTTATTTTATAAAACATGCATTTCATCAATAGCAAAGCCAAACCCTTATATCTAGAAGGTAATTATTAACTGTACTTCAATCGTATTTAAGGGTAGTATTCATTTTTATGTTAAATTGAAAGGAGCGAGTTAGATTGTTTGAAATTTATAATTTTCTATATAACGCCATGTATGTAGTATTAGGAATTGCATTCATGTGGTGTTTTGTAGAAAGCTTTAAGGATACTAAATATAAAAAGTTCTACATAATTGGTGCAGGATTAATCTTAGGATTGGTCTATAAAGAAGTTCAAAACTTATTATCAATTAGATAATTAAGGGGAGCAGCAATAATACACTGCTCCTATAATAATTAAGGAGGGGATATAGTTATTATATCCGTTTATGTAATTCGAATGCTTTGAACATACTTATATTTGTTTTATAAAATCAATCTAATTTGATTTTCCAATCAAACTTATCGTCGAGTTCTTGGAATGTAATAAAATCAAGTGGACTTCCCGCATCATCTATATAAGTCATCTTGCCATTAACTGCAGATGTTTTGAGTGTTTTCTTGTATTCTCCCCATTTAACTTCATCTATAGTTTTGATACATTCAGGATTATTTGCTTTAACATAAGCAACAAATGCTTCATCATCTTTTGCACTTGTTGTATCTTTTCCATTAATTAAAATTTTAGCTTGCTGAACTTTACTGGTTAGATCACGATATGGAAGCTTGATTGTTTTACTGAGTTTCTTCTCCTTTTTACCCTTCAACTTCAATTCTTCGTTTATGAGCTTTTCTTCTTCAATGACTTTCTTATGGTATAGATGCAAATGTTCCTTGAAGAATGTGATATCATCCTTATCTTTCTTAGAAGCGGTCTCTTTCCACTGCTCTAATTTTTCAATTTTCGCTTTCAACACTTCTATATTGCTATCAGCTACTTTTTCAATTTCAGCTATCTTAACTTCTTTTTCATGAATCTTTTCATCTGCCCATACCGCCAATTCTAAAGAAGTGATTTTCCAAGTTGGATCTTCCTGCAGATAATATGTATCATCTCCATCTTCAAAGATATTGTTAAATTCCTCTTGATAATTATATGTATTCATTTAATCTCTCCCTAATTTTTATTATTTTTAACTATATAAAACCTATGTTTTATCTACTTCCTTTGCTCTCGGACAAACTTATGTATTGATGCTAACTCTTTAAAATTCCTCTTTTCCATCATCTCGTTAACTTCATCAAGTATTAAGTACATTGACTCTTGCAGATCCTCTCTTAGTGAAACAGGGCAGTCTAATTCATTTGGTGTCGCTTTTTCATACGCTTCTTCACTTTCATGGCAACAAGTGTCAAATGCATTTCACAAACAATGTTTGTTGCTACACTTCATATAATCACTCCTAATTGGATTTAGGTACCCACTTCATTACTTGTACTGGTTTAAGTTCTACTTCTACACAATCAACCTCATCGTCATATTTCCACGGACTTTCATCTTGCATCTCAGTTGTACCTACTGAGTATTCTGTTTGATAAAATTTACCCTGATGCTCAAATACAATTTCATGATAAACGCTCCATCTAGACGTGCCTGTAATTTTATCGACCATAGCGCTGCTGGGTAGATCTAATTCGTTAACTAAGTAACTCTTCTTAAACTTCATCTGAAATCACTCCAAATCCTTTGCAATGTTCACATTCAACTAGCGGTTTATTGATTCTCTCCATCAATTCATCGAGAAACTTTTGAATATTGTTCTTTAAATCATCTTCGTTTTTACCCTCAAAAGGCTCAATAACTGGATAGCGATCATATGTCTTAGGTGCGACTTCGTAAACTTTAACAGTTCGTGATCTCGTATATCTTGTTTCATATTTCGGTTTACGTTTACCAACATTGACTCTGTATGACTCAGGTTCATGTTCAACTTTCTTACTAACAGTAAAGCAAAAATCATAGTCACTTGTGATAGCAGCCCATTTATTATCAATATGAGACTTAACATAATTCCGAACGATACTGTAACTTTCCTGTCTTGAGAGTTTGCACGGCTTAGTGGATAGTAGAACAGGATGAGTAGTTAATTGGTCGAGTATAGAATGCTGCAAATTAAAATCGCTTCGTACTATCTCGAATTCATCTAGCTCTTCAATGATATTTAACTCAAACTTAACTTCCTCCAAAGAAGGTTCAGTCATATCATATTTGCGGTCATATAATCCATATACTGCCTCATATTGTCCAGTATCTTCATCAAAATCAGAGTATTGCAAAACTTTAGGCAATCCAGTGTTATAATGTGTTTCTTTCAATTCGTATCTCACATTAATTTGCTGTCCTGGTGCTTGTTTTTGAATTAAATCTGGTAATTTGCTAGTTTCAAACCAATCTTTTTTATATGTATTTTTCAAGGGTTCTCCATTCACCAATACACCACTCAACTTTGTATGGAAGTATGAACCTAAGTCTACGTTATCTGAGATATAAACTTTACTCTTTGTCTTGATTGCAATAATTTTGATTTTATTATCTGTCATTCAATTTCCTCCATTTAATTATTCTTCATAAAAGTCCTCACTTATTAGCCCAAGATCTTTCTTATCTCATCTAATTTCTTAGCATTATCTTCTTCTAAGTGCTTAATATTCAACGTAGCACTTCCGTACCTGCCAAAATCGTTGCCTGCGAAAAATCTATTACCATGTTCATCAGTACAACTAACTGTAATTCCTTTAAACACAGCATAATCTACATCATATCCGCCGTATCCTTCACTTTCGAATAATTCCGACCAATTTCTATCACGGTAGAAATTCAAATACATTTCAATATCTTCACCGCAGCTAACTTCAATATTTACTGAATCATCATTATGTTCTCCATGCACATCAAATACTAGATATATATTTACTTTATTGAATCGAATACTATTTTCTTTTGGCATATTATCCCTCATCATTCTTTTTATTTTTATAAACTTCCTTTAACTTGTACAACAACTTCATTGCCTGCTCAAACTTGATAAGGTTTACCATGCATTCTCGCCTTTCATTATGAAATTACAATTTTACAAGAATGTTATTCTACCGTTCTTTTCTATTATCAAAAATTCACTTATAATTACACGATAAACTATCGAGGTGATACATATGAGGTCTAGGTTCATTCATGCCTTAGCGCAAATTCAATATAATACTCTTAGAGATTTTTCAGAAGATATGGAGCAGTCAATTAAAGAGCAAGCAAAAGGATACTCTGATCATATGAATGAACTTGCAAAGGAATATTCAGATGAACATGATCTTGATATATTTTGGGATTATAACAGTGATCGATTTAAACAACTGTATCAAGACTATCCAAATACTCTCCGGACATCACTACTTATATCGTGCATAACCCATCTTGAAAAAGCGACACTCAATATTTACAATGATCTCCAGGAGAATTATGATAATATTTTTGTAAGTCTTAAAAGTAACCGCCAACTTAAAGGCAGTTTAATTGAAAAAGCTGTTCAAAGCCTATCTCTTCATTTATCACTAGAAGATATTTGTAAATCAAAACCATGGAAAAACATCATTTTTTATATTCAATTAAGAAATCGAATAATACACGATGCAGGAGTAGTTCACCCAAAACATTACGAAGAGCTATTTAGAAAAATCAAAAATGAAGAAATCAGCGAAACTAAAATAGTAGTGTTAAACGAATATCATGAAATTATAATGTTAGAGAATTCATCTAATAAGATAATTGAAGACTGTGAGTTTTTCGTCAAAAATCTTTCCGCAAAAATAATTGAATTTAATAAACTGCAACAATTCTGAATGAGTGACTTCTCATTCTTTTTTTATGAAATCACGATTTTATGATAATAATTAGCTCTCTAAAACAATTTTCACACCAATAAAAGCTCTCAATTCTATCATTCTCTTGATAATCATTCATCCACAACAAATCTATCTCGCATAAGCTACAAGGATATGCTCTGTTCTTTTTTATGATTTTAATTTCTCCACTCTTTCATTCGCTATCTGAATGTATTTATTTGAAACCTCAAATCCTATGTATTTTCTTTTATTTAATAAAGCCATCTTTGCAACTGTTCCGCTGCCCATAAATGGGTCTAACACAATATCACCTTCATTGCTCCAACTGAGGATATGGTCTTCTGCTAATTTTTCAGGGAATATTGCAGGATGCTGAAATGCAATTTTATCACTAGTTGAATTATAAAGTCCTACAGTGTACCTCCATATATTGTGGATTGTTTTCATTTCACTGTTCGCTTTGTATACGTGTTCAATTGTCTTTCCATCAACTGCCTTGTTGTATTTCTTGTTTTTTCGATTTTCCATATACTTTTTCTTTATTTTTAAGGGATTAAAAGTTTTAGGTTTTCCTTTTGAAAGAATAAACATATACTCAAAACTCTGTTGGTATCGGTTTCCTTTCATAGGGGTTGGATTGATTTTTTCGTAAATCATCGTATCATGCACGTTGAATCCTAACTCTTTGAAATACAGTGCTTGAGTGAAACTTGTCAATGATTCACATCCTTTGATTGTGGCATCACCAACAATCCAAACGACCACACCTCCTGATTTCGTAACTCTTAATAGCTGCTTGGCAGTTTCTTTGAAATTAAAATTAAATCCCTCGTAAGACCTGAGCTCGTCATAAGGTGGGCTAGTAACAGTGAGATCGATGTAGTCATCGGGAATAAGCTTTATTCCCTCCAAACAATCACAATGATAAAAAGAATTTAATTCAAGTGATTGCAATTCATTATTCAAATAAATATAAATGCCTCCTATTATCTACTTAAAATTCTCATTTGTTTAAGAAATTAAAACTGCAGATATTTCTCAAGTATTCTTCTTCAGAAACTACTATGTATAAATCACCGTTATCATCAATGCGTGTATTTTGATATTTATTTGAGACATCTGAGTTCTCACACCAGGCAACCTCAATTTCCTCTTTACTCCCATCGCTGAATTGTAGTATTACGGCAATGATATCTTTATGTTCCGTGATTCGTTTAAATGGCGTAGTTGTTTTTGGATTCAACAAACGTTTATCACAATATTCTATATCTAGCTTAGAACTTAGAAGAACCTTAAAAGACTTACACTTCTTTCTCTTGTGAAGTTTTTTACCAAATGATTCATAATACTCAGTGACATCGTCAATCTTCAAGTTTTCACACTTAGAACCATCAAACATAATTCCTTCTACATTTTCAAATATAAACTCTATATTTGTTAAAACTGTTATTTTAATCAACTCCTAAATTATATTTATATTTGATATTGATTAATAATCAACATTGTCTTTAATAAACTCTCTTATTTGGGCAACATCTTTAATGAGTCCCTTTAGATCAGTTGCTGTACTGTTCATAATTTTCATTTTTAGAACCTTATCTAACGCTGTGTGAATACTAGGAAAGTATCCGTAAGTTTTAAATAAGTCTGTCGTTTTGCCGTCGTCTTTTGAGATAGATTGTTTTCCCTTATATTCCTTCAAGATAAATTGCATACCGTCTGATTCTAAGTAGAGTTTTTCTTCAATATGTATTTTCATTTATAATTTCTCCTCGTACATGTATTTATAAATCAAAGTTTCATTTTATCAGTATGTAGGAGGAGAACCTCCCCCTAAAGCTAATCACAGAGTGAAGTAATCTAGGTTGCTATAAGATAATACAAAGATTTGTTTAGTAGTTGGATCTTGAATAACAAAATACTCTCTTCTTCCTGCTTTAATTACTCCTCTGAAAATCTTAGCATTCCATTCACTATTGTTTTTGTAAGTCATATAAAAAGTCCCAGTCTTACCTGCTTTACTATTTATGAATCCAGCAATAGAACCTTTTTTACTGTCTAAACAATATTTTCTTTTGACCATACATTATCAACTCCCATTAAGAATACCTACTATTTATCTTATGAGAGACTGATGTGAATGCTTGGACAATTATAATGAGGCAAGTTAATCAAATGCTGAATTCGTTCAAAATTGCCGTTCCCAAGATTCCATAATCCTGTTGATTTGAAGATTTTCTTCATCTTTAATATCAAAATCCAATCTTGCGCATTTTTCAATTTCAACATATTCTTGTTTAAACTCATATTTTCTATCACAGCATGGACAACACAACCAAACTTTTTGATAATTACTATCAGAATCAAGAAATTTCAATACTCCATTTTCAAGTATTTTGTATTGAGTAGTCATTGTTTCTTCTACATATAGAAACAGTTCAATTTCTTCCCACTCTTTTTCATTAAGTTCCATACACTCCGGTTCAGTACATCGAAGTTTCTCCAATTTAAATAGCCGCCTCCTTTTCTAAGTAAAAGATCCATTTGATCAACGTTACCTATTTAACTAAGTAACTGAGTTTTCTGGTATGCACTCCTGAATAACTGTAAACATCACATTTAAGAGTGTGGTCATTGTGAACTAAGTTTTCAATTGTAGCGCCTTGCGGAATAGTCGTTCCAAACATGCTGCCAATATGAGCAGTCCTTGTGACTGATTTATTATCTATAAACTCTTTTATGTAATCGTTCCAACTTGCTACTTTTATCGTTCTAGATTGAAAATCATGGATATCTCCATCTACCATTGATAGATTTGTTTCAATTACTAATGTCATATGAAGCATCCCTTTCCTTTACTCTCTTATTTAAAGCTATCCAAGTTAATTCCACTGTGCTTAAGATGCCATTTAATATCTGAGATAGCTATTGATTCATCATAATCTTCATTTTCTTCTGATTCGTCATCTTCGGCTGCATTCACAATTTTAACAATATGCTTAACCAGCTCATAATACTTAACGCCCTTGTAACTCTTGCTTAGTTCTTCTTTGTAATATGCGATCTGATCAAGAAGTATTTTCTGTACTTCATCTTTATCATCAATAGTTATGTACGTCATTTATTTACAACCTTTCTAAATCAAATATCAATTTTACAATGATTCAAAAGTACTTATTCGCTTATTTGCTACCTTTATGTATTCTGCTTCTGTTTCAAATCCTATGAAATTTCTTTTGTTTCGTATAGCAGCTACTGCAGTCGTTCCACTCCCCATACAATTATCAAGTACAGTATCTCCTTCATTTGTATAGGTTTTGATCAGGTATTCAAATAGTGCTACAGGTTTTTGAGTGGGGTGCAATGCTTCCTTTTGCTTATCAGTAGCAAAAATTTGAACGCTCCTTGGGTATCTTTCAGTACTGCCGCCACCACTAATTCCAATTTTAGTTTTACCGTAATTTCTTCCGTCCTCTTGATGCTTCGTATAGGTATGTACTGGTGTATGTCCTGTTGTTTTCTGAGGATTATATATAGGCAGGTTCTTGTAAAACACCAGTACATTTTCATGGGCCTTCATTGGCATTTTCTTAGCATTTAAATGTCCAGTAGCAGTGGTTTTCTCCCATATCCACTCATACTTGAGCATCTTTAAATTGCTGCAGCCCAAAACTTTATCAAATGGTGTTTGAGCCGTTAATACAATAGCTCCATTGTCTTTAATGGTTCTACAGTATTGCTCCCATAAGAGATCTAGGTTGATAATGGAGTCCCACTTGTTCTGTGTGGTTCCATAGGGCAAATCACAAAGGATCATGTCTATTGACTTATCAGGTATAAGTTTCATGCCCTCAAGACAATCCATCTGGTAAATTCTATTAGTCTCCAAAGTCTCCAACAATGTATTTATCGGGTAATCTTCCTTTCTATATACAGTCCTTTTCTGTTACTGAATTCAATCTTGTAACAGAGTTTGTGTGAAACTTCTCGTCGCTCTCAATGCATATGTATTTTCTAGCTTTATTCAATGCAGCTACAGCCGTTGTACCACTTCCACTACAAGGATCAAAGATTACATCCCCCTCATTACTGGAACTTTCTATTAAGTATTCAAACAGCTTGAGTGGCTTCTCTGTAGGGTGAATCTTGCTTCTCCCAACCGGAAAATCCCATACATTGTGTTTGCAATGTTGATTAAAAGTTGTTTTTCGTTTCTTAGCAAAAATACAATTCTCAATGCTGTGAATCCAATAATATTGCCCATTTACCGGAGAAGGATTTGTCTTATGCCAAATACACTGTCTTGTAGACATATCTTTTTTTGAATTAAAAAATGAAAACACCGTTGACATTTGTTCAATACCACAAAATATGTAGACACTTCCTTTTGCCAATCTATAAACTTGCTCTAGAAATTCATTAAGATCAAATGTTTCAATATCGGCCAATCCTTTATCTAACTTTCTCATCTGACCATCATATTTCGCTCTATCTTCACCATTCTGAGAAACAGCACCATAGGGGATATCTGTTAGAATTAAATCCATAGATTTCTCCGGTAATTTGGGCATGATTTTGATACAGTCTCCGTGATATATCTTATTAATCCATTCTTCTTTTAACAATTAATCAATCCTTTCTTAATTTTTAAATGAAATCCTTATTTAATGTAATTCCTATATCCCTTTACTTTTTCAAACACTACGCTTGACGCATTTACGGTCATGCCTACCGATAATTGTGAATAAATTTGGTAAGGATCAATTTTTCTAATTGTTTTTGTTGTCTTACTTTTAATACGCTTATTTTTCGTTCTATTAACTATGTATTGAAGTCTCTTGAATCGTGTGTTTATTGCTTTTAACGTATACTGGGTTTCATTTTGAGACATTATCATGTTGCGTAGTGTTTTCATATTCATCTCAGCTTTTTCTAGAGTCAGTGTGCAACTAAGCAACCCAGGAAGCTTCTTAATTGGCCTATCTGAGGATGGTAAATATTCAAAATTATGAGTAGTGAGATTATCTAAAGACCACAACTCCTTGTCAGTTACACCGTCATACATCTTAGCAGTAAACCCTTTAACCTCTTCATCTGTTCCCATGTTATCCCTCCAATTTCACAACCTTGCTACTTTGTAAAAACTCTATTATCTTCATTCTTGCTGCAACTCTTTTATAAATTGAATGTCACTGTTCAAAAAATTTCACCCTTCTAAATATATTTTTTATCATATTGAACAAAAACGTCCTTAGTGTCTCCGAAATCATCCCAAGCTTTTTGAAAGTTCATATAAGAGTTAATTACTCTCTTGGCTTCCTGTATCCCACAACCATTGTATTTTCTATAGTAATTTGCGGCTTGAAGCTTGTTGCCTTGATGAATCATCTGTTTAAGTTCCGGGCGGAGAATGCTATCCCAATTTATATTCTCTTTATGAAAATCTTCAATAGTTGCCTTCCGTGAAAAAATCATACAGACTGCCTCCTTTCTGAAACGAATATCAATTTTAAAACAGTTTTCACTCTAGTACTAAGATGTAGTTAATTCAAAGAAATTTATTCCATATACGCTACAAGCATGTTAATATAGTGATGCTGAAGTAATACTTTTTAACTACGTAATAGTACATAAGTCTCAGGAGGTCATCATGGAAAGTGCAGTAAAACAGAAAGCAACAACAGAAATTAAGAAAGTAGACAGACTTGGTAGAGCAGTTGTATCCTTTATATTTAGTTTTATTGGATTAGCTTCCTTCACTCTATTCTGTATGGCAATGGAAACCTATAGTACAAGTTATGATCCAAATGAAACTGGAATATTAGTCACAACAATATTAACTTTAATGATTAATTTAACAAGTTTTTTTCTAGGAATAAGTGCTAGACGTTCCACATCAGGAAGAGGGTTAGCTATTGCGGCAATTACTATAAGCGCAATTCCATTGACTATTGTGATTGGATTACTTACACTTTCAACAATTTTAATGTTTACTAACTAAACCCTCTATTGGGATAACTTATCCATCCTCCAACATGGCTTGGAGGTTTTTTAATCGTGATTAATTTATGTATTATTCTCAATTCTCTTTTCTAATTTCTTTTTAATTCGTTTATTTTTTGTTTTAGCAGCAAGGCTCTTTAATCGTCTAACCTCTTCACTTTTCTGCCCAGTATCAATATCTTGTGGAACAAATGCCTTTTCTAATTCAACATCCTTATAA
Organism: Paenibacillus sp. Marseille-Q4541; assembly: GCF_018310695.1. Taxonomy (GTDB): domain Bacteria; phylum Bacillota; class Bacilli; order Paenibacillales; family Paenibacillaceae; genus Paenibacillus. Next base: position 17,119 of record NZ_JAGXCY010000047.1, read on the forward strand.
TCTGCATCTCCTAATGTGAGTGGAGTGAACTTTTTCTCTTCCAAATTTCCGCTATTTTCTTCTTTAATCGAATCCTGCTTGCTTGGTAGCAACTTAGAGATTATTATCTTGAATAAATTTCCCATATCCATCTTCCTTCTGTTTATTATTTTTCTTTTTAAAATACATCTTCGCATCAACTTCCCATACTGTTGACTTCCTGCATCTCAAACATCTACTTAATGTCTTGGATTCAAAAATCTCTCCACCACATTCACAACTATCAATCATATGTATTCCTTCCTTACATTGTTCTGTTATATAGGTATTTCATAATATCTTTTAAATCTGAGTAACCATAAATCATGTCAGTACAGGGGAACAACACTTTACTAAAAGCTAAACCATTATGCTCTACTGTCATAATGATTTTGTGTTCATAATCAGTTTCAAATAGCTCCTTACTACTACATTCTTCATATAGCAGACTTACTGTGAACTTAGGTGGAGTAATGTCATTTTCATACTCTGCGACTGCAATCTCATCTACTGATAATTGAATACTGTCAATGACGTTCAAATCTATATCTATCCTTTCTGAATGAAATCATAATTTGATCAACTCTATTGTTTAACAATTGCAAATTCGCACAAAGATCGTCCATACATTTTCGAAGCAACTATGTAATCCCTTAACAATTCCTCAATATATGAGTAAGGCCCTACACCATACAAACTACCATCCAAGAATAAACGATATCTATCTTCTGCATTTGACATATTTACTCACTCCTTTGGGTAATGGAAATCTATTACCTCTTGCAGATCAATGAGAGATTGGTAGGTATTTTCCCACTTGCCTCCATCTCTTATTGCAGCCCCTATCGCTTCTTTTAATTTTTGTTCGTTATGTTCTGCTCTATCTGCACGTTCTCTTTCTGCTTTAAGAATTTCATTAAACGCCCTGACTTGATCTTCTGCATTTTCACATACCTCAATATCTATATAGTTCCTAAACTCATCTATCTCCAATTTGATTCGCTCTAGCACCTTGAGCATTTCGTGATTCCTTACTTCAAGTTCATACGCTTTTGCTTTCCATTCTGCGAATTGTTGGAGCCAGTGAATACCTATATCAGGTAACATAAACGCCAACCCATCCATAAGCCCATTTGTTTTTGCTTCTTCACATATTTTCATATCCTTCTGCCAGTCTCTACTCATCCTTTACTATCTCCAGACTATCGAAAGGTACTGTATACGTCTCACCATCATGCTCAAGTACTGCATATGTCCCAAATCTGTGAATCTGCAAATGATTTACCTTTACACCCTTTAAGAATGGAAACTGGAATCCATAGTGATTCACTCTATCTCCCGGCTTAATGGTGGGTACTGGATCAGGGTCATATAGTCCTTTTTTAATAAGTTGGTCTAGTTCCTGGAATGTGAATGTTGCTTGACCGTACCTACCCACCGTACTCATTAAATCTACGCTCTTTAAGTGTTCTAGCATCTTATCTGCCGATATAAGTTTTTCTTGTTTGCTCATTCCCTTTCATCCTTCCCTTAGTACGAACCTTTTCTATTCAACAAATTCTCATAACCATGAGCACTTTCTGGCAAACCCTTTTTACATCGCCAACAATGTTTTCCTATGTATGTTATCCCTTGTCCATATGTGTGTTGCGTCCATCGATGCCCAATCAACGTACATACAAGTTTCTTCATTGGTCATCCTCCCCTTTAGCAGTCACTATCCGTATAGAATCCACATTCGTTATATTCCAAGTGCATATTCGCTTTTTCTTGTCCCTCAATCTTCATATCTTCATAATCTACCGAGAATGACATCCCTTCGAAATCCAACATGTTACCCCATTGATTGATGGTGATTTTACTTACTAGTAACATTTGACCATCTTGTTCGGACTCAATCCAAAACCTTTGATCAGGCGTGAGGTTGATTTCAATTTCAGTTTTCTTGGTCATTGAGCTTCCTCCCCTTTAAGGTCTTAAGCAAACTTTTCAAGTACTTTTGCTTTGATGATCTCTTGCACCTGTTCTTCATTTAGCACAATCACATCGGCAACTTCTTTCAATCTTGCTTCAAGAGCTGGGAAAACCTCGCTATCTACAAATTTGATAGTTTTATTGATGACCCATAATTCCGCTCTAGTTTTGTCATATGGTTGCGATGATTTGTTATATCTTTCTGAGATCCTTTCAGCATCTTTGGAATATAGATACACCGGTTCATCCAAATAATCCTTAATTATTCGTTTGATAAAATCATCAATATTTCTTCTACTTGGCCCTTTATCGTGATATGAAATATGTTCACGCCCGACTTGAGCATCTTGTAAATACTCATCGACTATAGGAGCGATAATTCGTTTGATTTCTTCCTTTACTAGTGCTTCGGCCTGTTGCTTAACCATCTTTCTAATTTCTTCTTCTGCAACTTCACGAACCAATGCATTCAGTTCATAACTCAAGTCATCTTTATCAATTTCGAGATTTACATTTGCTTTCATGCGCATATCCCCCCTATTATCGAGTTCTATTTATGGTTGTTACATGAATTCTAATTCTTCATAAAATACAGATTTGATTATTTTTAATCTCTATTTATCAGTAATATTGCTGGCCCACAATCTTTAATTTTCCCTCTATCTGTTACAATAGAAAATTCATCTTCGGGACTCAACACCAATGTTTCTACCCCTTCTCTTCTCATGATTTCCTTAGTCAAATCTTTGGTGCTTACTCCACTCAAATCAATTAACTCGTTATTCATTTAATATCTCCCCTTGTTTTAATTTCTTTAGTTCATCTACTAACTGCTGCACCTTCAATCCAAATTCCTTCCTAGACAAAAGGGATGAGCTTATCACATTGTTTATGTCCATCCCTTGTTCTTTGATACGTTTTACCATTTCCTCAACTGGTGTATCCACTATGTATTTAACTGTTTTACTTGTGTTCATTTGTCTCCGTTATTGATGATTAAATATGTTATGACGATATTAGCTATTCCATATATCATAAATACCCATCCCACGAGCACAACTTTATAATCATCAAACTCAAATGCTGCTGTATAACCCAACATAAACAATACAAAAGAAATCATTAATGCCTGGAATAATAGATATCCTTTACTTGAAGGTTTGAGATATATCAACGATTCATGTAATAACTTCACTTTTTATCCTCCAACTCAACATCAACAATATACTTGATAACACTCAAAGTCTTATTCAAATCCTTGTTGCTCACTGCGTAATCAAATGTAAGATCGATAAACTTTAAAGCGTCAACTATTAAGCGACCATTTACTTTTTCTTCACTATCTCCTCTTGCTAACATCCTGTTTACTCTTTCGTCTTCATCAACCTGGATATAGATAGTAACAAACTCGATATCTTTTATCTTACTTTTCAAATCATTAATTCCATCTGGATCAACTACATAGCAATCTGTTTCGTATAACTGCTCCTTCGTACTAAAATAGTGATTTCCATCAAACAAACTGTACGCTACAATTTCACCATTCGCTTTAAACTGATCATATTCCTCAACTGAGCAGAATAGATGACCATACTCATTCTCATAACGTTGTGGCCTAGTTGTATATGACTGCAGAACATCATACCCATTATCAGCAAACCACTTTGCTATTTCCGTTTTACCTGAGCCAGAGTGACCAACAAGTAAAAAGACTTTTTTCATCTATGCACCTTCTTTTATAATTTTCACATTGTACTTCTGCTTTCCATTCTTCAAAGCTTGCTTCAAACTATCTATGTATATGTCCAGTCTGCCAGATTTAATTGCTCCTCCACGATCAGTGCAGGTATATGTATGATCTAACTCTTTAATGTAGACTTTCGTTCCAAATTCTAAAGACTTAGGACATGCTAATGTACGACCCTCTTTAACCTTCTCACCACTAGCGGTAATTCCATAGTCCGAATCTCCAGATGTCTTACCTGTTGATTCATAACCTGATGTGTACCAAGTTACGGTATATGATTCATAACCTTTATTGTTATTATCATTATTTTCATTACTAACTTTGATTGTTTTTACTTCTTTCTTACTATGTATTAGTGTTTGCTTCTCTTTCTCTAACCGCTTAACTCTCTGCGATAACATATCAATTCTTATTTGCTGCTCATCAATAGTATTATTTGCTTCCTGTGCTTGCCTAGCATTTTCAACTTCCGCCTGATTTAACGACAATGCTAGTAGCAGGGATAGGATAATCCCCATAATCAGCCTCCTAGTTTAAAATTTAGCTACTTATTAAGTGAGACTATTTATTCTCCAGCAAGCTTATTAATTATTTTCTCTTTCTGAGCTTCTGTGTAATACTTCCAGTTGCTACAAATACCACTGAAAACTTCATTAAAGGTTTTCGTTGGTTCACTCATCTTGGGCTCTTCAACAACTTTTACTATGCTTTTAATATCACTTGCTTTGATGATAAAATCGTTAGAATATAAATATCTGGCATTATAACTTTCCAAATCATAAGCAAGTTCTTTAATATCCTCATAGGATTCCAAACTTGTAAAGAATGTCTCACCACTATATAAGTTGATTTTAATTTTCATTTAAGTTCTCCTTTTAAGGGAGCCATTTAAGACTCCCATGATTTTTGATGATATCTGTCTTTGATCCGAATCTATGTATTTAGATCTTAAAGTTAGTGATGAACTCTAGTGCTTTCTCTAGCGCTTCCGCATTGTCTACGCTTGGATATGCTGGAGTACCAAGAATCTTTTTAAACTCTGGAACAATAAGATTTGAAAGTTGTTCATAAGTAAATCGTACTTTCTGTTCGTCAATCTTCTTAATTAATTCTTCTGCTGTTGCTTTGCTTTCTACTTGCTCAGCAAATTCTTTTGCCTCCTCTTCACGCTCTTGTTCTTGCTCAACTTTAAGTTCTTCTACAGACTTAGTTGTTTTCTTAAGTTGCCCTTTAACCGCTTCCTCGAACACTTTAAGAAAATTTGCTGCACTATAATCTACTGGGTCTTCAGGTAGATTAGTGTAACGGCCACCAGCAATAGAAATATATTCTGTAGGTCGGAATACCATTACTGTCTTTGTTTCATGGAAGTTACTACCCTTTTCTCTTTTCTTCTTATCTTTGATATTTTCGCTCATTTCATTACCTGATTTATCTAAAACAACTACTTCATTAAAGAGACAAGCAATCAAACTAGCTTGAGATTCAAAGATCTTACGTCCAGTGGAGTGCATCATAAGCTCGATTGAGTTATATTTCATTCCATTGTAAAGCGTTGTTTCTTTCTCCTTAGTCCAAGCCAAACTCATCTTGCCATAACCAGCATTTTTCAGAGCATCAAATGGTTTTTTCATTTCTTCATATAATGCAGTATAACCGTTCTCTTCCTTACCAGATGCTTCATTCAGTGCTTGTAATGAAACAATGTTAGGCACCCCATATCGCTTAGCTCTGTCGCGAAGAACCCAAGCAGTAGCTGCATCAATACAACGATCTGCGGTATCAATACCTAGTAATTTTGTTACTCTTCCTTCTTTTGCTTCTTTCACTAGTCCAGGAACAACTATTTTTTTGAAGTACTCCCAAACCTTCCATAGCTCTTCGTCTGACCCTTCTTTGTGAATTGGGATAATACTTTCTAATTCCCAAGTTTCATATCCCGGCTCAAAAGCAAGAAGTAGTACATCTTCTGGGTTTGCATAATGCATCTCAGTTGCTTCTTTCCACAAACGCGTTTTACCTGTTTTATATGAACCTACAACAAGTGAATCGATGCTATGCAGTTCCACTTTAGGTGTATTAGTTGTAACCTTAGTTCTCCAACTCATTAAATAAATCTCTCCCTTATTTTGTTTTATGTACTTGGTGGCCTATTTGAGACCACCAGTGTTTAAATTATTATGTAAATTATTTTTATTTATTAAACTGCAAATGGATCTTGGTCATCGCTACTAGTCGCATTACTCGAAACTTTACTAAAAGGATCTTCGGTAGTTGTGGAGGCTGCCTTCTTGAATTCCTCTTCAGTCAATAGTTCACGCATAAGGCTATTTGTTACATACCCCGTTACTTCAATTCCTTTTTTATCTCCATTGGTTACTTTTTCTTTTCTAATTAGTTTCTGTGATTCATCTACGTCACTGAAAGGATCGCTTTCATCAATTTTCTCAACAATATCAACATAAGTGAATGTTGCACGATTGTTGTCTTGACCCGTAATCTCAATAAAATCATATGTATTAAGTGAAGCAAATGCATCAGCTAGTGATTTCTTGCCTTCAACTGCTTCTGTTTGATAAACAATCATCTCAACTGCTTTAGGTTCTGACTTCTCTTTCCCGTAGTCAAGGAATACTGCATTTACTTTTGTATCACCTGTTACATCGTCCTGATATGTACTTCTAATACCAACTTGCATTGTTACATAGTTTACTTCTTTAAATTCTGAAGATTTAAAATCTGTGACATAATCAAATTCTACTCCTGAATGCTTCACTGTTTGAGTTGTTCCATCATCATTCACTAACAAACCATCTTTGATTGGCCGAACTGAGTTGATGATTCGCTTGATGAACACTTTTTCAGCATCGCTACCTTCAGGTGTGAATGTATCGAATTGATATTGGCCTCTTACTTCATACCACTCATCTTCTTGTACAAGCTTTCCTAGTCTCTCTGATTTATCCCAATCAACTTCAATTGCATGATATGAATCATTAGTGAATGCTTCCTTATTGGAACGGTCTTTCCAGTCTAAGCGCAACGTTTTATTCTCGCTTCTACTATATGCATAAGCATATTGTTGCTCCATACCAGCTAACTCGACTCTAAGTTTATTGCTCTCTGCGGTTTCAATATCAAACTGAAGTACTCTTCGTGGTTTCTTTGTTTTAGTTAACGTCTCAGTGTAGATAGGTTGCTTTTCCCAACTATCAGTTACAGGATCTTTTTTATTCACTGAGCTAACTTTGCCAATATACCGAAAACCACTTTTAAATTCTTTACCTAGGTGTTTTTTATTTACCTTAATTTTATAATCTGCCATATGTATTTAATCAATCTCCCTTGAGTTTATATTTTTCGTTTTTCTGTTCCCTTTTGCGATCTTCCTCTCTCGGGAGGACTTCTCAGCTTGTCGTTGATCCTGTTCACCACCTTTTCAAAATCACTAATGATTTATATAATCACGCTGCCAAACGTGTCATTTTATACTCTTTTATGCTCACTCATACTTCTTTATACTCTGTTTTACGAAGTCAATTTCTTCATAAAACTATTGTTTCATAATATTTCCATTCGGTACTATTTCATCTTATATCGCATTCTTTATATTGTCAACAACTAAATTATTTTTATTATTTAATTTAAATTATAAGCCGGGAATGCCCGGCACAGTATGGGTTATATTTGCGTCGTAAACTTATAAAATCCAATTGTGGGATCTATGTTGCTATGTATTATGTATTGCTCGTATATCACTATTGGATCATCAACTCTAAGGTATTGCATCTGAAAATCTTCTACATTCTGCAGGAACAGATCTGAGAAAAATTCAGTCTTTGTTTTCTCGCCGTATTGAATAACAAACTCTTCTTCCGTCAATTTCTTTCTTGACGTTAACAGCATAAGCCTATGCTTGTCCAAAAAACGCTTGATCTCTCTTTCATCCATACCTGTGCATAATTCTCTGAACTCAACCATTTTACTATCTGTTGGATAAAAATAGTTGATGTTCTCTCGTAAAGCGACAGCTTTCTTGCTTATTCCTAGCTCCTCGAAGTAATCATCTTTCATCTGTATGACCCCTTTATGCAATCAATTTGTCCCGTATAGTAAGTAAGTAGCTGTTTTGAAATTCACATCCTACAATATAATCGAAAAACAACTACATAAGTACGTATTTGACTTTAACATAATTGTATAACCTCTGGGATATTTATACAACAGAGATTGCCGATGCGTCAATTTTTGTTGACATTTAAAGCAATATATCCTTATACAAGTATTTATTGTCGTTTTTTGTCAGATTAAAAATATCAATAACAGAACGTTTGTTCTTATTATAAGATCATTTCTAATTTAAGGCAATACATTAATTGTTTATTGGGTCATCCGTAACTTCGAGTTTTATTTAGTCATTCTGTTTACCTCTCTAAAAATTTTTGCATAATACTTTTTAAAGCATCTAAGTTCGCAGACATTATGTTGAGTTCAATTCTTTTATCCCCAATCACATAAAAGAGCTTGAGCTTTTTTTCATCTAACAGTGGCATAAAGCTCAGATTCGCTACAAATCCTCTATCTGTTTTAAAAAAATCATCTTCGTTTTGTAGTAATGCTATGGTATCATCCACACCAATCACAGACTGGTATTCTTTCTCTTGAACATGTAAGACTAAAATTGATTTTTTAGTCTTAGAGTTATTAAGCGATATGGCACACTGAATTTCGTTAACTTTCAACCATTCTATTTCACCTAAGACATCTTTTCCTAATAAGTTTTTTCCCATTCGTCTTTTGACGGGGATTATTTTTACTTCTTTTTCGATTATTTTTGTTTCGTTGTTACTTCGTTCATTCATATTTGACTTCACCTCGATTAACACAGTGTTCTCCCTGTTTTAAACAGGGAGATATGTATTGTTTTATTTACTTACTTTTTCATACTTTGTGGCACTGGTTTATTTCCAATAAGCAACCAGCTTCCAGTTTGAGTTTCAATACTTGCAATCGCTACAAACAACATACCAACTAGCGCCCAAACTTTATTGTTAACGGATTTAATCATTCTTTTCACCTCCTCTCAAGCGAATTGTGCTAATAGATTGTAGAAAAATACCAGCAGTAACATAAGGATCGTTAACTATCAAAGAGATGATCGCTAAAATTAACGATATTATTTTTAGATATGGGTACCACTTTTTATCTATTCTTGATGTTCCTTCTAAATTAGATGGCGCAAATACTGATAGCACAATAAAAGATACGCAGTTTATAATCACTAGGTAGTCAGCAATGAAAGTGATGCTAGAGATAAAAAGCGCTGACGATGTAAAAATCAAGACAGAAACTGTGACACATAAGTCAGGTTTTGAAAAATGGAACCCTCCTGATACTCTCCTGAGAATTGCAAAACTTGCTGTGATTAATAAAATTTCATTTAAACATCCTGTAGTTAGACCGATCAGAATTAATATTATTACTGATAAGATATTGGTGATCAGAAAGCTCACAGAATAAAATATTATATCTTTTGGAGGCATATTATTCTTATGTTCTAATCTGTCTGCTATCTCAATACTAATTTTATCTATCAAGGCCACCATTCACCTCACTTTTAATAGCTAGTGCGAATATTGAAGTAAATAGAACTAATACTAGTGTTAGACCGATAATCATACTATGTATGCTTAGTATTGAACCAGCAACACCAACGCATATTACTGCTAGAAATAAAACTAAGCTGTTCAGTTTTGAAAGTTTAAATTTAAATGTTTGATCAAAAGGAATGAAGGTGAATCCAATATTCTTTCTACTGAGTAGATAGCCCAATAATATAAATACCCCAGCAGTTATTACTTGATAAATGTACCCTAAGTATGTATCTGTTTGTATTTCTATCAATGTTATCCCTGTGACAAATGATTGTGTATAAATCAATACATACTGTACTCCTAAGCAACCAATATATCCTAGAATATTCACTAAAATTGCATGCAGCAGAGATACTCTAAAAACTAGAATCAGGAAGATCAGAAGCATTACCATATTCATTAGTGATGTATAACTACTTAGTGATTCATTTTTCCCTATAAAATAGGATGCGGTTGAAATTGTAAAATTGCATAATAGAATCTCTTGTATGTAAAACCTCGGATTCATTCGAAACATGTGCAATATAAGATACAAAATAGAGAATCCTTCAATCATTGATATCAATATACTAAGTAACATTTCGTACATCAGTGTCGTGTCTCCTTTTGAAATAAAAATAATGTACTTCTTATATCGATAATATATCATGGTAGTATATGGATGTCAATACAATAAAAATAAAAAAAGAATAAGTTTCTCAACTTATTCTTCATCGTCATTTCCATATAGTAAATTTACTGTTTCTATATTTAAGAAATCTTGCGCTAAGTGATATTTAGGTCTATCATTCTCGCTTGTATATATACCAAAACGCTCGTAAATGTAATTTTTGTGTTTTACAGCGAGTTTGCCAGTCTCTGCGGATAATTGATAAGCCATATAAACCATTCCACTATTTCTTACGTTTATTGGTGTAAGATCAGGGAATCCAAAGTATTCGCTTATTGTTTTCAATCTACGAGACACCAATGCAGAATGAGCTTTTCCTTCTTCGGCTTGTTTATACTTTCCAGATCTTCCAGTTCTGAATACGTAGGGACTCTCTTGGAGCTTTTGAATAGCATTCCTTGTGCCTTCTGATGGACTACCATTTGCTTTATAATAATTGGTTTGTTCTGCAGCATTCAATAAGTTTCTAATAAGTGATTTATCTACTTCTATTTCCCTAGTGTAAACTTCTTTTTCGTTAATTTCATTTTTAAGTTTCAACTTATTATTCGTTTCGTCAATATCATACTTAGTAAGATTTAATAATTCACTATATTTCTTACCCATTATCCCATTAAACAGGGCATCAATAAGAGCATTATCTTGTGGGTTCCTCACGTCTCTCATTATTGAGTTGATATCATCTTTTGTAAACAATCGTTTAACGTTGGAGTTGATAAACTTTTTCAGATAATCTCTATCCCTTAAAATATCTAAAGGATTAATATTATCTTTTCTTAACCCTTCCTCCATGGCCCATCTCAAATAAGAACTGATTACGCTAAATGTAGTTTCAACAGAATTGAGTGTACTATGGTTGAATAATCTTAAAACTCGTTCTATTTCCATTGCATTAAAATCATACAAATCTTTTTCTAATTCATTTTCTATATAAGCTGCACGATTTATAACTCGTTTAAAAGTATTGTAAGTGTTTTCCCCTTGATCCTCTATATTTGCTTTATAT
>NZ_JAGXCY010000048.1 GCF_018310695.1 Paenibacillus sp. Marseille-Q4541
GGAAGCTCCTCCAGTAATGATAGCTACTTTGTTATTTAATTTTCCCATTTTGCATGCTCCTAACGTAGTTTAATAGATTCGCTGACCCTAAACAGCCATAGATGCTTATGGTCAGTGGATTTTTATCTTGATGTGGCTCATATGGTTTTCATCTGATTTTGGCTGTACGTTTCAACTGTTTTATTGCTGTGCCATTTTCATAAATTGTTCGAAATCAGGGGCAGTTGGATTAGCAATATAATGTCCGCCCTCTACTTGTATCGTCTGTCCGGTAATAAACTTGGATTCATCTGAAGCCAGGAACACAACCGTATGTCCGATATCATCCGGCTCACCGTGATAAGGTAGCGCGTTATATTTCTCGAAGATATCCAATACTTCGGAAGGCATATTATTCTTGGCAGCCGGCGTCAAAATCAATCCAGGTGCGACTGCATTACTACGAATGTTGTGCTTACCATATTGGGTAGCAATATATTTCGTAAGATTGACGACACCCGCCTTCGAGGCCCCGTAAGCAACCCGAACCGCATCTCCAGCAAATCCTGCCATGGAAGCTGTATTAATGATTGAGCCTCCACCAGCATTAATCATATGGGGGATAGCGAATCTGGACCCCAATAACACACTCTTTAAATTGATATTCATGAGCCGATCCCACTCATCAAGATCAACGTTAACGATATCGAGATCCTTTTTTAGATTAGTCGAACCAACATTGCTGAACAGAGTCGTTAATTTACCATACTGCTGTACTGTAAATTCGACAGCTTCTTTAATGGATACTTCATCTCCGGCATCAAGAAATACACTTACTGCTTCGCCACCTTGGTTTTTAATATTCTCGGCGGCTTCTCTTGCCCCTTCAGCATTAAAATCAGCAATGACTACTTTAGCTCCTTCTTGTGCCATTAGGTTAGCAGTGGATAAGCCTATGCCTGAAGCGCCTCCAGTGATCAGCGCTACTTTGCCTTTCAATCGTGTCATTATTTGCATCCTCCTTAGTAATGAAAAATCATGATTGTGTACTACACTTAAATGGAAAAAGTATATCGAAAACAGTGTTGAGATATTAAATATATAAATATTAGACATCGAAGTATTAGACGTCGAAGTATCTGGTATAAATTAATGCAAAGAAACCGTTTCGTGTCCTTTGACGCTTTTTTATTACTCTATGTCTAGCCTAGGTTATTAATTCCATTGTCCTGCTTCTACTAGTTTCTTTTTACCGTTGAAAGCGATGACTAGCAATACAATATTTACGATTAACATAACCCCAACCGCATACAATATGGATGAATAGCTACCTGTCAATTGAGCAATGAAACCGTATGCTGGTAGAGCTACGATACCTGCGACAGCTAGTCCGATAACAGCTGAAGAGTAGATTTGTGCATACTCTTTATTACCAAACAATGCTGTTGTGAGTAGTGGTCCTAAAGTTCCGATTGAAGCGACTACGAATCCAAAGATAGCAATAGCAATATTAAAGATAATTGGGTTTTCAGGAACCGTTGTCAGTAAGGCAATTGGAACTAATCCTAGTGCCATTGCAAAGATCGCTGTATTTCTAGCACCTATTTTATCTGATAATGCACCGAAAGCTAGTGCCCCAATCATTACACCAATTGACCAGCCACCCATTGTACTACCTGCAAATGTGACATCATAGCCAATTCCCATTGCAAATGGTGCTACGTACTGACCGAAACTTCCGATGGAAGTAATGAAGAAGAAGAATAGAAGTAGTGCATAGAATGCAGTTGATTTTCTCGCTACAGCTGCTGCAATACCTTGAGCTGGAGTTGCTTGTGTTTTATTCTCATCCGTTACTTCATCTGCGCCTAATGCTTGTAAGCCTTTTTGCCCTGGAGCCATTCTGATTGTCAAGATAACAGTTGGAATAACCACCGCCATTACTAAGACGCCCAAGAAGATGTAGGTATATCTCCAGCCATCACTAGCGATCAAATTACCTGCCATAGGTTGAAGGATAGCCCCGAAAATACCACCTGAAGCAACCGTAATCCCCACTGCTAAGCCATTATGTTTTTTAAACCAATTGTTGATGAGTACAGGTGCCGCCATTTGAGTTACAAAAATAGATCCAATCGCCATAGGAATCGAGAATAAGTACCAACCCCATACCGAGTTCATAAGTCCAAACATTGCGAATGATCCGGCTTGTAAAATAACGCCTCCGATTAAAAGCAATCTAATATCATATTTACCCATCATCTTACCTGCAATAGGAAGGAATATCATCGTTACTATCGATGAAATACTAAAGTATAAGGATAGGCTTCCCATACCAATACCCAAATCTTCTGTTACAGGTGTCAAAAATAGCCCGCCGGCCGTCATAACGCCGCCTTTTGCAACACCAACCATTAGAGCAAGGCCTAATAATACCCACCATGCAAAATGGATTTTTTTCTTGTTGTGATTCATGATTTTTCCCTCATCTTCTCGTTGTATGAAACACCCAAAGTTGCTTCATATCCATCAATTTATATTTTTAATATATAGTTCGTATTTCATTTTATTGAGATATAAGAATTAACGCATTTTGATAGATCCACCATCAACCATAATGGTTTGACCAGTAATATAAGCAGAATCTTCACTTGCTAGGAATACCGCTACACGTCCGATATCGCCTTCTAGTTCGCCAAGTCTTCTCATAGGGATCTTAGAAAGCATACCTTGATAGTACTCTGGGTTTTCCTCTGCCCATTGAACCAAACCAGGTGATTTAGCAATTGGAGCAATGATGTTTACATTAATACCGAAAGGACCAAATTCATTTGCTGCTACGCGAGTAGATGCACGAATCGCTTCTTTTGCAACTGCGTATGAAACTTGATTAACGTCTCCATTAATTCCAGCGCCAGATGCAAAGTTGATGATATTACCTTTTGTTTCTTTTAGATAAGGTAGTGCTGCTTGCATGAAGTAGAACGTTGGATAGAAACCAGTGTCAAAAGATAGATCGAAATCTTTTTGAGTTGTGTCTGCAATCGAATTCATTCGAGATGCATGTGCATTGTTGACCAAGATGTCAATTTTTCCGAACTTCTCAGCGACTGTTTTAACGATATCTGCTAATTTTTCATGTTCTGCTAGATTTGCTTGAATGAAGATAGACTCAGGCGCATACTCCTGTAGTTCTTTAATTGTTTGGTTCCCAGCTTCAGCGTTTAAATCGATAATGGCTACTGTTGCGCCTTCTTTAACGTAAGCTGTTGCTATACCTTTACCAATACCACCTGCTGCCCCCGTAATAATTGCGATTTTTCCTTCTAGTTTTTTCATCGTTGTCGTCTCCTTCGAGTAGATAATGTTGTTTTCGTGTTGCGATTGGTTCTAAAATATGTCGATCAAAAAGCTCGATATAGTAAAGTTACTTCCTTTTTGTAAGTTGAATCTTGCTCAATAATAACCCCTCTATTACTTTGTGTCAATATTGTGAAAAAAAGAACTTGTGGAGTCGATAAAGCCTTATATAGCATGGAAGTTTGTGAAATTTTGAACATTTTTAAAACAGATCGTAATCGACTATATAATTCCATTTAAATAGGAAGTTTTTACTTTTTAGGTTATTTATTTATGTAAAAACAGACATATATACAAATTTACGGAGGGTATTGCTAACTATGAATAAAATTTCCCAAGGGTATATTTTCATATTTTTTTTAATGAAATTTATATTGGCTGCTGTATCAATTCAATATTTCTAGCTGACTAGCCATAGGTATCCCATAACTAGATTCGCCAGGAGCAGAGTGTAGTGCATTTTTTCATGGTATGCTGATGGTTTAAAATCATTTATACTTTTATAGTTAAATATTTAATACACGAAAGAAGGACATTATGGGTTTTAAAGATGAATTTAAACGCGAAATGCGTAATGCAATGAAAGATGTAGAAAAAGAAGTACATAAAACGTGGAGGATTGATTATAAAGGGCATGATATTGAGGTTTTACACAAGTTAAAAGAAGAGATTCTGATCATAGATGGGATTACGGTTAATACGAATAAACGAAAATCTATATTTTCACATATCATGCCTTATTCCAAACTATCAGGAGTTCTTGATCTGGGAGATGGAGTAGAGCATACGGTTTCCGTTAAACTTGGTGGCTACATCAGGTTTAATTGTATTGTCAAAATCGACAATGATACAGTGCTTGATGATTCCTTCAAACTCGATTTTCTTCCGTGGAACCATAAAGACGAAATTGTTCCCTTTATTGAGCAACAAGTTCAAACACACAACAAAATAACAGATGATCGATTACCAGATGACGAGTACTTCTATGATGAGAATCATCCGCGAGTGGCCGCTGGCTTATCTGATCATATGGTAGATGACATACCTACTCCATTCTATGTGAAAAAACTACTAAAGTTATTTAAAAAACAGATCAATCACCCTACGAACAAAACACGAAAAGCGACATACGAGCATATTATTTTTGATAATATCGCTAGTTATCGTGAGGAATTCATTGAACGGTTCCAACAGGCTGAGTGGGACGAAACTCTCGTACAGCAGGAGGCATTATGGCTTCTTGAACATGCAGCGCATAGAGAGGTTGTAAAATTTTCAATCACCGTACTTGGTTGTACGAATTGTGAATCATATAAAGAACGACTATTCACCTTAGGTATGCATGAGGAATTCACCGCATATGTCATATTCGCGTTGAAAAATGGAACCAAGCAAGCAAATGAGCAAATTTGGAAACTCGCTCAGTCTGTCCATGGTTATGGAAAAATTGCTGCAATTGAAGAGCTGGAAGCAACTACGCCAGAAATAAAACAGTGGCTGCTGACCAAGGGCTGCGAGAATATCATTCCGAACGATTATTTAGCTTATACGTGTGCTATCAATGGAGAACTTGCGGTAGCATTATATGAAGAGACGATTTCAAAAGAGCTATATGATGGAGTAGGCCTTATCATCCAAACGCTATTATATGAAGAGATAGACCCTGAGGCCGAAGACTATTTATTTGAAAGCGCGATTCTTTATCGCTTCGTTAACCATGCGCGTATCCATTGCATAACACGTGAAGATGTTTATCCTCTTATGAAAATAAGTGAATTTTTAAATGATGAAGAAATATGGGAAGAAAGAATTGATGATGAGTGGAAGCAACAGGAACGTGCTTCTATTCAGCAAGCGATTGAGCCATTCATAAGTAAGTGCGGATAAAACAAAATAAAAAATGAAAAAGGCACCTATTTTACAATGGGTGCCTTTTCATTTTATTTGCTTTCTTCTTTGTAAAAGCGCTCGCCGGATTCTGGATTGAAATAAACGACTAATCTTTTATCAGTGGTTGGATCAATGGATATCTCATTTGTACGTATGAATCCTTCTGGAATTTGACTACCGTGTTTTGTTTTGAAACGGCGATCCCATACGAACCACGATCCGATAATTAAAACAATCAGAATTAAGAATTGGATGCCGTATACCCCTATAATCCACTCCATTGGTTATTCCTTTTCCACGATAACAGCTGTCCCGTAGGCTACAATCTCACTCATATTCTGACCGATTTCACCAGAGTCAAATCGCATCATGATAATCGCATTTGCACCCATGGCAGTAGCGTTTTTCACCATACGATCCATGGCTTGTTTTCTAGCATCTTCAAGCATTTCTGTATACTGATTTATTTCTCCGCCTACGAGTCCCTTTAGAGAAGCAACGATATCTTTCCCAAGGCCTCGGGCTCTTACTGTTAAACCAAACACTGGACCTAGCACTTCTGTAACCTGATGATTAGCAACATTCTCGGTTGTTACGATGATCATATGGAATCCACCCCTATAATAAATACTTTCTATTTATTATATACTATAGTTTTGAAAACATTATTTTTTCCATATCGGACAAAAGAAATATCTTAGTGACATTACTTTCTCAAGGCTGCAGCAGGCTCTGTACGGATTAGGTTATGGCTGGCTATTATGCTAATCACAATAACAACAACGCCTGTAGAAAGTATAGACAGCATGATTTGTAATGGCGTAATGATCATTGCTAGATTAAAAACGGTACTGATTACATAAGCACAGACAACGAGGAAAGCATTTAAGATCGCCGACATTGCCGATAGAAGCAGATTTTCGCTGACAATCATTTTTCGTATGGTTCCTCTATTAAATCCCAAAGCCGATAACAGCCCTAATTCCTTGTATCTCGAATTTTGCAGTTTGATGAGTAGTACTGTGCTAATAAAAAGTCCAATGGCTAAAATTAATATGGAAACGATTAAGAACAAGCGGCTAAGACTGTTGAATGTACTTTGCAAAGCTCCTACTTCTTTGGCTGAATCTTTACTTTCTATTTTTTGGTCAGCAAGCATTTGACTTACGGGAACGATATCTTCAAAATCCTTTACATCGTAACTAATGGAGTAGTGTTTTCCACTCTCCACATCTTTATAAAATTGCTGTTCAATATCGGAACTTACAAAGAAGTCATCGTAGCCAGCATTAAAAATACCGCTTATCGCTAGCCTATATTCATGTACGCCATATTTTAAGGTAAGTTCTTTGCCAATCAAGTTACGAATATCACTCTCAAACTTTTTAGCAAGGCTTGGGCTAAGTGAAATTTCCTGTTGGCCAGCTTTTGGCATCGTACCGTAGGACATATTTTCCGTAGCTTTTGGCATTGGGTATTTCTCTGCCATTTTTTCGGTTTTATCGCCCAAGCTTAAAGTGACATCTGTTATTTTGTATTGATAATATACATTTTCGATGCGCCCATCAGAACTCAGCATTTTATAAACGGTTCCGTTATCCTCGCCTTTGATATATCCGTTATTATAAGCGGTGTTTTTATCCTTAAAATCGGAAATGGATTTGTCCATAATATTCCCTGAAGATAAGGACAATATGAACGCAAGGATACCGATGGAAATGGCCAAACTGACAGCGATATAGCGTGTGATATGAACCTTGAAGTTCTTAAGCCCTAGCTTGAAAGCAGATACTTTGTTAGCCATATTTAAGCTGAGACTATGATCACCAGTACGGTCTGTTTGCGTGTCGATATTTTTTGCAATCAATTTTCCGCTCTCGATATAAATAACATCATCCGCATAGCTACAAATCTTCTGATCATGAGTAATCACAATAACCAAGCGGTCTTTTGAAATTTCTTTTAATAGTTTCATGATCTCATCTGAGTTGTTACGATCTAACGCCCCCGTCGGCTCATCCGCTAAGATAATACGAGGGTTACTAATTAACGCCCTTGCAATAGCAACTCTTTGCTTCTGACCGCCCGAAAGATTTTCGATTTTTTCATTCGTCTTTTGTGACAATCCTAATTTGTTTAACAGTTCTATCGCATTTTGTCTATTTACCTCTTCACTTGAAGTATTTAGCTCACAAGCAAGCAAGATGTTCTCAAGTACGGTATATCCGCTTAAAAGATGATAATTCTGAAAGATAAATCCGATATGATCTCTACGATAAGCACACAATTCATCTGCGTTCATTTTGCTTATAGAAGTATCCCAAACGGTTATATCACCGCTATACTTACTGTCAAAGCCTGCAATCATATTTAGCAGCGTGCTTTTACCAGAGCCGGATGCACCTAACAGGCAAGTGAGTCCGTTGCTTGGAAATGTATAGCTTGTATCATCAAAAACAAGTGAATTACTATAGCTTTTTATTAGGTTATTTATTTGAATCATTATCGGTCACCTGTCTTCAAAGCTTTGGTTGTATTGGTCTTAATGATAGTAACAGCAGTTATAAAGTAAGCCACAACGGCTAATACAGCAATCAGCAGGACGCCGGTTAACAACATTTCTGAATTAAGAATGTTTACGTCGAACAAGCCTGTAGTGGCTAGATCGATAAGAGGTGAAGAAACAAGCATCAACAAGATCGCTGCAATGGTTGCTGTTATCATTTCGGTTAAGTTAAGCAGGCTCAGATGAGCATGGTTAAAGCCACTGACTTTATAAATTGCAAATTCTCTTTTTCTCATAAAACCTGTAATCAGGAAGATCGCACCAACCATAACGACAGACAATATTCCGATGAGTACACTTGCAGAACCTGACTGTTCCGTTGTTTGCTCGTTTAATCGAACAAGATCCTCAACAAGTTCAAATCTGCCAAGAGGCACAATACCTATTTCGTTAAGCTCGTCTTTAATGGAAATCATATCAGCCGGAGTCTTTGCTCGAATAAGAAAATTCATGGTGTCATTATTAATTTCTGCTTGTCCTCTCAAATCGTCAAGTGCGGATTTGCTGAAGAAGAAAGCGTCAGTAACGGCATACTCTGTTATGTTGCCTTCATATTCAATAAATTGCGAAGTATCTGCAACGCCTACGATTTTTGCGGTTATAGATGCAGCTTTTAAGACAGGCTCTCCAGTGTCCCAATTGTAAATAGAGCCGTTAAAATCAATTTCTTTGCCTATTGCCTGCTCGTTTGATATTCCGAGTGTTTTAACAAAACTTTCTGGGACAATAACCTCGTTGCCTTTACCTGTCGGCATGTTTCCCGCTACCAGCTTATTGATTGCCGGTGAACTGCCTGT
This sequence comes from Paenibacillus sp. Marseille-Q4541, assembly GCF_018310695.1. Taxonomy (GTDB): domain Bacteria; phylum Bacillota; class Bacilli; order Paenibacillales; family Paenibacillaceae; genus Paenibacillus. Next base: position 8,593 of record NZ_JAGXCY010000048.1, read on the forward strand.
GCTTTGTATTTGATATTCTTTGCCGCTAACCGTTACTTTAATATCGTCAAACGCTTGTAAAAAAGCAGTAAAGTCAACACGCTGATCGCCTACATATTTATCATATAGTCCACCAATGTCCTGGTTTACATTAGCGTCTGGCTGTTCTTCCATATTGCCGTCTGCTCCTCCCACACTCATGAAACTACTAACTACAGTAATATCATTAAGTCCTTGGCCATACGTATCAATTAGCTTGTCAAATTCACCTTGACTACTATTCTCCACCGTCCCATTTACAGTGGTAAGGAGTAATATCCCTGCTACCATAAGAGTTAAAGCAGCTATTGCAAATCGTCCGAATTTGCGTTTAATAGTCGACTTTGTAAGTGTAAAAGCATTCTTTATAGATAAACGATGGCTGTTCTGTACTTTAAGCTCGGAACTTTTGCCAGGTACAATTTCAGGTTTGGAGATAAGCTCACCCTTATCAAGCTCATACACGTTATCTTTAGACGTGATCAAAGAAGTATCATGAGTTACGACGATGACGGTTCTACTCTTAGAAATAGCTTTCAGAATATCCATGGTTGTTTTTGCGGTTTTTTCATCCAAGGCACTGGTTGGCTCGTCCGCAATAATAACCTGTGGATTTTTCATAAGCTCTCTTGCGATGGCAACACGCTGTTTTTGACCGCCAGATAGATTTTTCACCTTTTGATGAGCAAGGTTAAATATATTAAGGTCTTTTAAAATGGTTTCGGCGTACTTTTGATTTTGATTATTTTTTAAGTAATGTGGTAACAACACATTCTCTAAGACCGAAAAATCTTCGAGTAAATTAAAATCCTGCCAAACAAACCCGAACACATTGTTGTAGAAATAGCTTTTTTCATTGGAGGTTAATTGTTTAATACGTTTATTGCAATAGTAAACCTCACCGTCAAATTGTTGCTCCATACCGCTTAAGATTTTCAAAAGAGTTGTTTTACCGCTCCCCGAAGCACCGACTATAAAATTCAATCCTTTTCCCATTGTGAAGGAAATATTATTCAATGCGAATTCGCCGTTATATTGTTTGGATACGTTCTTAATTTCAAACATTCTATTTTCCCCTTTCAGTTTTGCTAGTTTTTCTTTACAAGTGCTAGTTTCCCATCTGAAATACCCCAAATTTCATCAGCATAGTCTGCAACTTTTTTGGAGTGCGTTACAATGATTACACACTTGTTTTCCTTTTTTGAAAGGGAAGTAAGTATTTTCATAATGCTATCTTCGGTTTCGGTATCTAAGTTTCCCGTTGGCTCGTCTGCAATGATGATGCCAGGATTGTGTGATAGAGCTCTTGCAATACCAATTCGCTGTTGTTCACCGCCGCTTAATTTTAGTACCTTTCGATCCGCGGTTTCTTTATCAATTCCTACACTCTGCAATAAGGAATAAGCATATTGTTTTTTATTCGTTACACTCATACCGCTAATGTCAATGGAGAGCATAATATTGTCAATGGCTGTGGCATTCGTAAGCAAATTATAGCTTTGAAAAATAACACCGATTTTGTTAGAACGATAGTTATCACGGTCAATCTTTTTTATATTTTCACCGTTATAAAGTATTTCGCCCTCTTTACAGAGGTCAAGCCCTGATAGCAACGCTAGAAGTGTCGTTTTACCGGAACCTGACTTGCCGACGATTGCATATGTTTTTTTAGGCTCAAATTCAATGTTAATCTCATTGAGAACTTTCTTTTTAGTGCCATCATAGACATAGGAAAGGTTTTTTACTGCGAGTACATTCATTTTATGACCTCCTTAATTTCTTTCTGATAATATTTTTATAGGCTCATATTTTGTGATATACACAAGTGACATGGAGTTTGAGATGATGACAAGCAAGCTGCCAATAAGGAACATCGCTAAAATAACGCATGCGTCCAGTTTCACATGTAATGAGTTAATGATTTCATCTGTATTCGGCATAGCCACACCGGATCCGCCTAAATTACCTCCCATATTCTCCATTTGTTCTTGTCTTTGCTCAATTTGGTCGGCTAGCAGTTTGTCCGATATAGGCTGTGCTGCAAAGCTGCCCACTCCAAGTCCGACAGTAATGGCAAGCATGGTTACAACAATTGATTCATATAACAAGGATTTAATAACCTTGGTTTTTTTCATTCCGATAGCTCTCAAAACACCAATTTCATATTTACGCTCTCTTAGAGCAATGAGATTAAGTAGAACAAGAATAATACCGCCTAAAATAAGCACTACGATTAAGAAGACGGTGCTTATCTTTTGCACGCTTTCAACAGGTCCTGCAATCTGTTTATACAGATATTCGTTATTGGTTAAGGAGTAATATTTACTGAGTCCTTTACTTTGAGCATCTTTTACAAAAACATCCAAATCACTAGGGGAATGTAAGAAATACTTAATGCGTGACATTGTATTTGCTTGTTTTCCTACTAGTCTCGTTGCTGTTTCGTACGTCGTTAAGATTTCATTGTTTCTTGTCATATATGGGTCTTTAAAGGCAAAGTCACCGGTGTTGTCTTTGGTTAGATCTTTATAAATGCCTGTTATTGTAAGGGTAATATCTTTATTCGCATCGGCGATCGAACGAATAGTGATGACATCCCCGACTTTTAAGCTGTTTTTCTGTGCCAAATTTTCACTAATAACAATTTCATCATCTTTTTCAAATATTTTTCCTTCTATAATTTTGCGTTCGCCTTTTTTAAATTCTTCAAATAATTCATAGGACGAGCTTCCAATTACTTTTAAATTTGGAGGGCCGATATCAGGACCACCACCTTCAGCATTTGCGCTACCCTGAACTTCTGCATTCCCTTCTTGATTTATCGCATTGATTTTTTTTGACACAGCTGGAGCTTCTAAATAAAAGTAATAGTCTTTTACATACTCGGAACTTGCGTATTTTTTAAGCTGATCTAGGGTTACTTCGGGGAAATCTGTTGTAATCCCATCTTCGTAAAGCTTTGAATAATCAAGCTCAACATTAACTTCACTACCAAACTGATTTTTATAATCGGTTATGATACTACTTGTTGCACTGTTAATTACCAGTGAAATTACACAAGTGATAGCGATAATGACCAATACAACACCTATTAAAAGGTTTCTTCCTTTGTTTCTTCCTATGTTTTTAATTGCATTCTTGAAAATATACATTGTTGTTCCTCCCCAAGTTGTTGAAACCATCGTATTACAAACGATGTTAAATTCCTGTTAAGGATGGTTGTGTTATGCATTAAATGCTTAACAAAGATTTAACACATACTTGAGGTACACTATAAAAAAAGAGGTGATTTGTGTATGAGGATACTTGTCGTAGAGGACGAACTTGATTTGCAAGAAGCGATTGCAGATGGGCTTAGAATAGATGGTTATGCTGTAGATACTTGTGATAACGGTGAAGCTGCTTACGAGCTTATCTATGAAGTGAATTACGATTTGGTTGTACTTGACTTGAATCTTCCCAAAATGGATGGACTTGAGGTTTTGGAAAAGATACGAGATGAAAAGCCTGAATTAAAGGTACTTATTCTCAGTGCAAGAAGTAGTGTTCATGACAAAGTAAAGGGCTTAGACATAGGGGCAAACGATTATTTGGTAAAGCCATTTGATTTCGCTGAGCTGGAAGCAAGAATACGAAATTTGTTAAGGCGAAAGTTTGTGCAAGAAAGTAGTATGCTTTCCTGCGGTGCAATGAAGGTGGATTTATCAAAGCGTATTGCAGTTGTTGATGAGCAAGAAATCTCATTTACAAAAAAAGAGTTTGCACTGCTTGAATATTTCTTGCTTAACAAAGATAGAGTGGTCAGCCAAGAAGAACTGATTGAACATGTTTGGGATCAGCATGCGGATAGCTTTAGTGGTGCGATTCGGGTTCATATTGCAACGCTCCGAAAAAAACTAAAATCTGTTTTAAATTACGACCCCATTGGAACAAAAATCGGAGAAGGATATTTTTTATCAGAAGGGGGCGGTGATGTTCATGCTTAAGAAAATGCCAATTCGATTGCGACTTACGGTGATGACGGTTGCTCTTTTAACGATTTGTTGTGTAGGTCTTACCCTAATACTTAATATATCTGCTGATAGAATGGCTACAAGGATTAGCGCATCTCTTGTGTTACCAGCACAAGAGGTGGGGGAAGATGGATCGGTTGATGAAAGCTTTCAACCACCGGCAATTGGTATGGCTCCTACCACTCCATCTGCTGATTCCGAGCAAGCAAGAGTGGATTTTAAAATGGATAGTATTATGTATATGTTGTTAGTTGTTATTCTCGGGGGATTCTTAACCTACTATATTGCGGGTAAGGCATTGAAACCTCTGGATACATTAAATGGTCAAGTGAAAAACATAAATGTACATAATCTATCTGAAACATTATCTGTGCCGCCTACAAAGGATGAAATTGCAGAGCTTACGGTGACATTTAATGAAATGACGGATAAGTTAGATCATGTTTTTATGATGCAAGGACGATTTTCCGCAAATGCCGCCCACGAGCTTAGAACACCGCTTGCTGTATTACAAACAAAGGTAGATGTATTTAAGAAGAAAACGGATCATACCAAAGAGGAATATGATGCTCTTATCCATGTTATTGAAAAGCAAACCCATCGCTTGAGAGGACTCGTAGGTAACCTCTTGGACATGACAAATATGGACGATATCGGTGAGCAAAGCAGCATTTACGTAAAGGATATTTTTGAGGATATTATCTCTGAGCTCTCTCACATAGCTAAAGATAACCAGGTTACGCTATCCTTAGATTGTGATCATAGCGTTATATTTGGAAACACGGACTTATTGTATCGTGCATTTTACAACCTTGTGGAAAACGGTATTAAGTACAACATTGAGGGCGGAACGGTTGAGGTTATTGTAAATAGATTAGGTAAAGAACAGGTTTCAATTCAGATCAAGGATACAGGCATCGGCATCGCTAAAGAAAACAAAAAGAATATATTTGAACCTTTTTATTGTGTTGACAAATCACGCTCCCGTCAAAAAGGTGGTGCAGGCTTGGGACTTTCGATTGTTGATAGCATTATTAAAAAGCATCATGGTACGCTTACGGTTACCGATAATGAAAATGGCGGAACTTGCTTTAATGTCATCTTAAAAGGGTCGGAAAAGAAGCAATTCTGAGGGATAAGGAAACGAATTGTGAGTCGCTCAATCAACGGTGATTGAACGACTTTTGTTTATTTTCATTAAGATACGCAGGGAATGACAGCCGCAATAAGGTACCTGTCGATGCCGTTTGGAGTAATTCGATTGTTCCGCTGTTTGCTTGGGCGAGTAACCGGCAGATCGACAACCCGAGACCGAGTCCTTGCTTTTTCTTGCGGCGACTGTTTCCTCTATAATAGCGTTCGAAAATATATGGAACTTCATCGGGAGCAATCCCTTTTCCATTGTCAGAAATATCGATAGTGAGCATCGATTCAGTCGATCTTGCCGTAATCTTGATGATTGTAGCCGAAGCTGCGGCGCTGTTACTTAGCAAGTTGAGGAAAATTTGCTTCAAATGTGATTGATCACAGGTACATAGCAAATCGGAAGGAAGCACCTCAAGTTCCACTTGAACAGGTGCAGATGCTTGAATTGTATGGAACTGATGAATGATTTCCTTTACTAGTGGCTCAAGTAAGACCTGAGACTTTTCAGGGTGAATCACACCTGACTCCATTGAAGAAAAATTAAGCAGATCGTTCACCATCACTTGCATCCGTTTTGCTTCATTTAACCCAATATTTATGAACTCATCCGCTTTGCTTCCTGTGACTACGCCTTCCTGAATAGCTTGGAGCATACCGCGGATTGAGGTAATCGGCGTACGCAGCTCATGTGAAACTCCTGCGAGCAGATCGGTACGCATACGTTCAAGTTGGTTTAGACGTTCAGTCATTTCGTGAAAAGCCTGAATAAGTCCACTAATTTCACTTTCCTTGACGAGGCTCGGATCAGGCAAATACGGCTGGTAATTACCTGATGAAAGTTGGTTAGCTGCACTAGCCAGTTGTATGAGTGGCCTTGTGAGAGAGCGGGACAATACGAAAACGACAGCCCAGCCGCATAAGGTAATAAGCCCAAATGTAACCACAATGAGTCCGTATATTTGGGGTAAACTACTCTCGTTATATTGGGCGGTCATATAGAGCGTTCCTGAAATTTGGTTGTGTTTATAGAAGGGTACACCGACTCGTAGCCACTTTCCAGACGGTGTATCGATCTTCTCACGAATTTTTTCGCCTGAAAGGACTTCGTTTTGTTTTGGCGGGGAGTAGAGGTAGACTCCTTGCTCCGCGTATGAATTGCTGAAAAAATAAATCATCTCACCTGAAAGGTTAAATAGTTGAAATTGATAACCATCCGGAATCGAAGGAATGAATTCCACGGGGATCGAAGGAATCGATTCCTGCAATGGGATATTTTCTGTGGGGGTTGGTGGCATTTTTTCTGAAGAATGTGCAGGTGACACCATAGTGCCTAATTGCATAAAATCGTCCATTTTGCTGAATGAATCGCTCATCATTGCAGATCTTGCCTCAAGTAGCTGAAACTGCTGTTCCACAGTACTCATTCGAATCCAGTACATGCCCAATAAACCTATCCCCATAAGCATAATGAGTAGAATCATCATATAGCGCCATGTCCAATATCGCACCAAGGAAACAGAGGTAGCTTGCGGCTTAGCTTCTACATTGTTGTGTATGGACTTGCCTGGATGCTTAGTAAACACGGATACTGTACCCCATTCCTCTTATTGTTTCGATTTCACCCTCGCTTGCTGGCCATTGTTGGAGACTCTTACGTAGCCGTTTAATGGAGGTATCGACAGAACGATCGCCACCTTCGAAGTCGATTCCCCACACTTGATTAAGTAAATGATCGCGTTCAAAGCATTGATTTGGATGCTCCGCTAGAAAAGTAAGCAGTTGATATTCACGGGGAAGCAAAGAGATCTGCTCAGTTCCGACGGTAACCGTCCGAGTGCTCGCGTCAATAACCAAACTACCGAGCCGCATAATATTCGAATCTATCATATAGACTGAACGGCGAAGTACTGCTTGAATGCGTGCCATGACTTCCTGGGGATCGAATGGCTTGGCAATATAGTCGTCCGCCCCTTTGTCAAATCCTTGAAGACGCTCTGGTACAGCTCCGCGTGCTGTAAGAATGATGACGGGACAGCTTCCTAGTTGCCTAATTTGATGCAAAATATCAATTCCGGTCTGATCATTCGGAAGCATAAGATCTAACAATACGAGATCGGGTTTCCAACTGAGAAACTGCTCCATCACATCAATTTCACCCTCACCCGAATTCCACATTACTTCATAACCCTCTTTTTCCAAATAGGCTTGAAGTAAGCTTGCGATCGGCAGTTCATCTTCTACTATCAATACTCGCTTCAAGGAAATAACCATCCTTCCATAATCCTGTTTCATAGTACTAGTCTAACTAAAATCTATTCTATGGAACAACAGAGCTGTCCCAAAAGCTCTCCTGAGTAGAAGTTTACTTTTGTGACAGCTCTAGCTTCGCTTTATTTGTTATTTATTGTTTTTTTCTGCTTGTGTGGATGCTGTAGTTTTTTCAGCTTTCACGAGCTTTCCTTCTTTTTCAAGCTGAGCGATCAGTTCATCTACCGTGATGCCTTTTTCTTTCGCCATTTCGTCTAAGCTGATAGCTTCACTGGATTGTGTGATTGTAGTTGCTTTGCTGTCCATCGTTGAGTCGTTAGAGCCTGTAGCTTTTGTAGCTTCAGTTAAAGAAGCGGCTTTAGTTAACTTACCTTCCTTTTCAAGCTGAGCGATCAGTTCATCTACCGTGATGCCTTTTTCTTTTGCCATTTTAACGAGGTCTACGACGTTATCCGATTTTGCTGCTTCATTAACACTGATTGCTTTACTGGGATTATTGATTTTTTCAATTCCAATGTCACTGGATGCAAATGCAGATGTTCCGACAGCAGATACAGCAAGTACAAGTGAAGCGATGGTTAGTGATTTTTTCATATTCAATTCCTCCTAGAGTGTGGTGTGTATTACCATTTCAGTGTGCAGTTAGCACATTACTAAATGTAACTTCTGAATGTGTCAGGAATATGGCTACATATGCTTAACTTGGTAGTTATTGTGTGGTGCCTCGCTTTCAATCGTTACTTAAGATGTTGACCATATAGAAAAATAAGTAGTTTACTCTGGACGGAATCCAAAAATATTTCTTTTTCATTCAGCCTTGTAAACTGCTGGCTCTCATAAAATCCATAGTTGCATCTGTTGTCTGTATACACGTAGATTGATTCTACATCCATACTTCTCATGTAATCGGACAAATGGCGCATCAGCGTTTTTCCCACGCCAAGACCTCTCGATTCCCCAGATACAATGAACAACTCGATATAACCTTGAAAATCGTCTTCTTTTCCTTGAATAATTTCCTTATACGTATTTTGAACCTTCTCCAGTTCTTTAGCGGCTTTTTTATTCTCTTTATTCGCCGTGATGATTTTGAAATAGGCATTCGCAAGACTTAAACGATTATGTGTTTTCGCTAAGCAATGTTTATCTATTTGGGCTTTGCCAAGAATAATACCAATGACCCGGTTGTTTTTTACAGCGACTTTGCTGAAAGAACTGTCCAGAATACAGCTTTGTAAATAGAGGTTCAATATGACATCTAAAAATTTGTTGTCTTGAATAAGGTCATGGATACCGAATGCTTCATTTATTAATTCTTTGATGCGGTCATAATCAGCTTTCATAATCTCTCTATAGGTAACCTCACACATGTGGATGCACTTTCCTTTCTAATGGTGACTTCCTTTATAATGATCTTAAAGTCTCCCCTTAGAAGAGAGTCAAGGAAGGGCATGGAGAATGTAACGAAGGAGGACTTAAATGAAAAACCTGTTTTCGATCGGTGAAGTTTCCAAATTAAAAGAGGTATCTATAAAAGCCCTGAGATATTATCACAAAATGGGCATCCTGGTTCCCAGGGATATCGATCCCACGACAGGTTATCGGTATTATTCTTTAGATCAATTTATTTATATAGACGTCATTAAAGGCTGCCGTTCTTTTGGCACCAGTATTAAAGAACTTCAAGAGATTTTTAAAGAAAGTAACACTGACAAATTAATCGAATTTCTGCAACTGAAGAGACAGGAAGCGGAAGAAAATCTGAACCAAGTGAAAGAGGTTATTCAAAATATTGACAATTTAAACAAGAGTGTCGAGTCCTCAAAAGAAATACTAAATCAGGATCAGATCGGTATTCAATTTTTTGAGAAGCGTTATGTTTTGACAGCTCCATGCAAGGAAGCAGGCAGTCTGAAGGAGCTGTTGTATTATTCCGAGTTGGAGAAGATCATACGGAGTCAGCAAAAAAAAATGACAATGGAGAGAGGCATTCTGTACTTCCTGAATGCGGAGGGGGAACTCGAACCTCGCTATGTGTTTCATGGTTTTGAAGGCGACAAAAGCACAGAAGCCGATTCAGGTGTGCAAATCCTGCCGGAAGGAAGGTATGTAACTTGGGCTTATCGTAAGGAAAACGAAGTGGAACGCGTAAAAAAAGTATTAGACTATGTAGAAAAAAACAGTCTGAACGTAAAAAAATATATCGAGATCGAATTATATAACGATCTGTTTGATACGCAATCCTACAGTTGTCAGATCCAAATGCTAATCGAAAACGATAATCTGAATTAAAATGGATGAATAGGAGTTATTTTGAATTTGAACAAGAACAAAAATGAAATTAATAAATTCGTACTGGCATCAATCGAAACGATTGAGGAAGTCGATTTTCTGCTCATGACGCAGTTAACAGCATGGTTTGTACTTTCCGGTTACCTGGAAATTATGCGAAATGGTTCGGATATTTTGATTCGGACAGGCGATATTTTTGTTTTGAATAAAGGTGATATTGTTCGTGTGATTGGCAGTGAAGAGAATGTGACGCTCACGGTAAAGTTTCTAACGAGTGAGTATCAAGAGGAGTTTCCTCCATTTAAACTTAACATGCCACTATCGATGGTGTACAAAAAAGACGGATATGAGCTTGTGAAAAATGGTATGGCGTATTTGTACGTCGAGATGATTTATCCAGGAGTCGGTTCTGATTATATCATCGAGGGGTATTCGAAACATTTAATCGGACTGTTCCACCGGCACCTTGGGTGGGTAGACGAAAAGGAGCAAGTGCACGCTGCTTCGGATAAGGTGAAAGAAATTGTATCTTATATCAATGTTAATTATGCCGAGAAACTGAGTTTGGACGAGATTGCTGAAAAGTTTTATAGTAGCAAATACTACTTGGCCCATTCCTTTAAAAAGCAGCTAGGAATTTCAATCGGAAACTACATTAAAGAAGTACGATTGTTTCATAGCTTACGCATGCTGGAGAGTACGAACGACAAGATTGTCATGATCGCTTTAGCCAACGGATTTCCCAATGTACGCTCATTTAACGAGGCATTTAAAATAAGATATAAGCTTACACCCGCTGAATTTCGCGAAGAGCGTCAAATTAGAGCGGTGCAGAATCATGCCGACGGGGAACTATCCCAAGATGTATTAGCGTTACTATCTCCATATGTGTCTCTAGGCGAATTACCGGCTAACTCATCTAATGTTCCGGATCGCATCGAGGTTCAACTGGATTTGCAAAAAACGATTGGTCAGTATTCAAAGGTGAGTCATGTACTCAAAGTAAAGGGCGAACTTAAAGATAGCCGATTGATCGAAGTACGGGAGCGCTTTGGGGTGAAGTGGGTAGCGGTCAACCGAATCATCAAAAAAGTGGAGATACAACTAAATGAAGGCCAGCTTGTTTGTTCGTTTAGAGAGCTGGATCGAATGTTGCAGCAGATTGTGTCAGCCGGCATGTTTCCCTACCTTCAATTTCAATCTATAGATTTCGATGATTGGGAAGAGCGAGGATTCCATAACAAGGAATGGTTCGGGAAAGTGATTAGGCAATTAAATCTCCATTTGCAGCAAAATTATATGACAAACTCCGAATGGATGTACGAGTTCCGCTGTTTTTATGAATCGCAAAGTAGCGGGGAATTATGTCAGCCGCTAGTGAATGCGATTTCAACTTTTAAAGGATATAAAAACGTGGTCATTCATTTTCCCAAGGCTCCCGAAGATGCCGTGTCGCTTGATACAGATTGCCATAATACCGTTTATTGCATTGATGACTGGACACGTATGCGCAAGATTTCACTCGAAGCTGCACTTCATCATCTATTCGACGAAGCTTTTATTCGGGTTATTGGTGAGAATATGAACATGAAAAGTCAGAACCGTATTTTGGACCGAATGCTGTTTTACGAAAACGATGATTATCTACACGCCTATTCGGATCTAGCGCAAGCAAACGCAATTATTTGGCAATACATGAGCTTAATGAATCGTAGCCAAATAGCTGGCCACTACTTTCCGCCGTTGTCGCTCGATTCGGCCAAGCTATTTGAGTATTTTCCTGATGAACTGGCGAGTAAGATGTCATTATGCACACCGGATGGTCGTTACAAGGACAATTGGTACGCGACAGAGTTTGCGAGTCGCCTGTTTGATGAGCTTGTGTTTAAAAACAACTCTTGTATCGTGACAAAGCGGCAAGAGAATTATCGCATTTTAACCGTTTATCCAGAGGAAGAGGTACATCTGATTGTCAATCAGAACAATGAACAATCCAAATTAGCTTGGCATAAGGCAAAAAGTCCTTATGTTTTCGTAAAGCTAGACCTTACAAACTTAGAAGGAACGTATCGATTGACCAAGCAACGATTGACGCCTGAGCAGGTAGATCAGCGATCTGACCTAGCGGATTTAAGGAAATGTAAAAAATTGTCCTTTGAAGATATTACCTATTGGAATGCAATCAATCGACCTTCGAGAAGTGTTGAACACTTGAACATAAAGGGAAATTATACACTTGAATTCGAAGTTCCGATATTTGGGATCGTTATGATTGACCTAGAAAAAACGAACGTTTAATGCTAAATGTTGCTCTTTCGATTTTGTGAAAAATCGGATGATCGCAATATTTAGCTTTTTTTTCGACAAGATCCTCATAGTGAAAATGTAAGCGCTATATTAAGATTGAGGAAAATGAAAGACGAAACCGAGGGGTGTCGCCATGTTGAACTATTTTAAAACCAAACAAGCACAAAAAAAAGAGATCGTGCAAAAAGTGAAGGAAGATAAGGCGAAGCAGCGAGAGCGAAAACAAGAAATTAACGCTCTGCCGGAAGCGGAACGTAAAGCAGCCTTAGAACAGGACAGACAATTACGAAAAGAACAAAAGCAACAAAGAAAAATGGAGATGAAAGCTTTAAGCGGCAAAAATCGCAGAGCATTAAAAAGAGAAGCGAAGCGATACAAGAAAATTAAAAACAGACCAAGGCGTTTCGCTGGCTGGTCGATAGCGGGGCTTATTGTCATATTACTGTTTGTGCAATTCGGTCCCATTGCTTCTGGCATTATCGATGCGCTAACAGCCAAACATATCACGGCCGTAACCGATTCACCTGAGGCGCTTGCAGCACGCGAGCACGGAGGGAAAATAGCGGAAGAAATCGCGAATGAAGGCATTGTCTTATTGAAGAATGAAAAGAAACAGCTTCCATTACAGGATAAAAAGCTTAACGTCTTCGGAGTAGCGGCATTAGATTTACGATATGGTGGCGGAGGATCGGGTGCGGGCGATACTTCCCGTGCGGTTAATCTTTTCAAAGGGTTGGAAAATGCCGATATTGCGTACAATACCGAGCTTTATGAGTTGTATCAAGAAGTCGGTGCAAAAGCGGGGGTAGGTGCTAAGGCAAGCACCGGAATCGTTCAAGTTGTAAAAGGCATGTTAGGCGGGAATTCAAGCGATGAACCCATAATCGATTACTTATCGGACGAAGCGATAGCACAAGCAAAAGCTTATTCGGAAAATGCGCTCATTGTTATTGCTAGTGAGAGCACAGAAGCTAGCGATGCGACAGCTGAGCAGCTGGAATTGACAGAAAACAAACGTGCCTTGATTGAAAAGGTAGCACAAAGCTTTGAAAATGTGACGATTGTGATCAATGCGGGAAATGCACTGGAGCTTGGTTTCGTAGATGAATACGAATCCATTAAATCGGTATTGTGGATAGGAACACCTGGTCCTTACGGGGCAAACGCATTAGGAAATATTCTTGCAGGGAATATCAATCCATCGGGTCGTATTACGGATACGTATGTCTATGACAATTCATCGGCTCCGGCAAGCGAGAACTTTGGAGACTACAAATACGATAATTTGGAATACTCATTTCTCAATTATCAAGAAGGTATCTATGTGGGTTACCGTTTCTATGAAACCTTCTATGTAAATGACGAAGCAGGCTATCAAGATACGGTTTTATATCCTTATGGACACGGATTAAGCTACACAGATTTCGAATGGAAGGTCCTGAGCCAAACATTGTCAGAAGAAAAGATGGAACTGCAAGTCGAAGTGAAAAATGTTGGCGATCGGGCCGGAAAAGATGTTGTTCAAGTTTATTATTCGGCTCCATATATTGCAGGCGGTATTGAAAAATCGGCAATTGAACTGGCCACCTATGCAAAGACGTCTCTGCTGGAAGCGGGCCAATCCGAAGTGCTCACCCTTTCGTTCGCTACCGAAGAGATGGCTTCTTATGATATGAACGTAGAAGAAGCATATGTATTAGACCCGGGTACTTATGAGATTAAAGTAGCTCGTAACGTCCATGATATCGTAGCAAGCTATGACTTTGAGCTGGCAGAGAAAAAGATTTATAAAGAAGATAAGGATACCAAGACGGCTTACGAAAATCGCTTTGATTTAGCAAAAGGCGAAATCACGTATTTATCACGGAATGATTGGGAGAAGACGTATCCTTCCGATGAAAATATTAGTCATGAAGCACCGCAATATGTGCTTGACGCATTCTCTAAAGAGCCGGAAGTTTCAAATCTAGAAATGCCGACGGTTGGTGCCGATAACGGCTTAGTACTTAAGGATTTGAAAGGCTTAGCTTTTGATGATCCGAAATGGGATGCTTTCTTAGATCAGTTTACATTGGAAGAGATGATCGATTATGTAGCAAATGGTGCCTATCGAACGATGGCTATAGACCGTTTGGGCGTTCCAAAAACGTTGTTGATGGACGGACCTGCTGGATTCAGTTACTTCTTTAAGCCTATCGAAGCTGCATCATATCCGTCTGAAATCGTCGTTGCAGCTACATGGAACAATGATCTGGCGTATCAAATGGGAGAAGCGGTCGGCAAAGAAGCGCGAGCATATGGCATTCAAGGCTGGTATGCACCGGGGATGAATATTCACCGTACGGCACAAGGCGGTCGTAACTTCGAATACTTCTCCGAAGATCCAGTGCTTTCAGGAAAAATGGCAGCATCAATGATAAATGGTGCTGAGGACCAAGGCATTATTGCCTTCATGAAGCACTTTGCGCTAAACGATCAAGAAACAAATGCTCGTTCAGGGAATCTGATATGGGCCAATGAGCAAGCGATGCGCGAAATTTACTTGAAGCCGTTTGAGATTACAGTCAAAGAAAGCAGTCCTCTAGGCGCAATGTCTAGCTTTTCGATCATCGGGACTAAGTGGGCCGGAGCGAATTCCGTGTTGTTAAATGACGTTCTACGCAAAGAATGGGGCTTTGAAGGGTTTGTTTCGAGTGATGCAGTCTTTGGTTTTATGAAAGCGCCGGATGCGGTTGTGGCTGGAAATGACATCATGCTCGATATTATGACGCCAAGTAAAAATGAAAAATTGTTAAAAGAAGCGTACGAGAAGGATCCTTCAGGTATTGCAAACGGAGTTCGCACAAGTGTTCATCATGTGTTGTACACGATCCTGCAAACCTACTTATTCGAATCATAGGCGCTGGAATACGGGGTGAAAAGATTGAAGTATAGAACATTAATTGAAAGCATGACAGTAGAAGAAAAAGCGTCTTTAATGTCTGGCGCAAATTTCTGGAATACAAAAGCAATCGAGCGCCTGAATATTCCAAGCATTATGCTCACAGATGGACCGCACGGTCTAAGGAAGCAAGGGGGAAAGGCAGACCATCTAGGTTTAAATAAAAGTCTGCCTGCCACTTGTTTCCCGACGGCGGCAACCTTGGCTAATAGTTGGGACAGACAACTGATTTATGATGTTGGCCAAACGATTGGCAAAGAAGCAGCTAGTGAAAAAGTGAGCGTGTTGCTTGGGCCTGGATTAAACATCAAACGGAATCCTTTATGTGGACGCAACTTTGAATATTTTTCAGAAGACCCCTATTTAACGGGAGAATTAGCGAGCGAGATGGTTAAAGGCATTCAAGCGAACGGTATTTCTGCCTGCCCCAAACATTTTGCGGTTAACAGCCAAGAGCATATGCGGATGACGATTGATGAAGTTGTAGATGAACGCTCATTAAGGGAGTTGTATTTAGAAGGATTCAGACGTGTTGTAGAGAAGAGTGCGCCGAGAACCATCATGACCTCTTACAACAAAGTGAACGGGACGTTCGCCAATGAAAACACCCATTTGCTACAGGATATTTTGTACGGAGAATGGGGATTTAGTGGTGTCACCGTTACCGACTGGGGCGGAAATAACGACCGCGTTGCAGGGCTTAAGGCAGGAAATCAATTGGAAATGCCTTCGACGAATGGGATTACGGATCAAGAAATTGTGCAAGCCGTAAGAAGCAATGAGCTGGCCGAAGCAGTGCTGGATGAAGCGGTCGATCGTCTGCTTGAGCTAGTCTTTGCTACCCAGCTGCACGATCGCGACACGCAGCGTATTGATTATGATGTGCACCACGACAAAGCGGTTGAAGCTGCCAAGCGTTCGATTGTGTTATTGAAAAATGAGGACAATATTTTACCGCTTAGAGATAAAAAAGTTGCGATTATTGGTGATTTTGCCAAAAACCCTCGCTATCAGGGGGCAGGAAGCTCGCTTATTAATCCTGCTAAGTTATCAAATAGCTGCGATGTGCTGAGTCAATCTGGCTTGCCGATTGTTGGGTACGCGCAAGGCTTCAAGCGAATGGGCGGAAGTAATGATCGGTTACTACGGGAAGCCGTTACGTTAGCTGAAAAAGCGGATACGGTTCTGTTGTTCCTCGGGCTAGACGAAGGCAGCGAAGCGGAAGGTGTTGACCGCGCACACCTTGGCTTGCGTGAGAATCAGCTAGACTTGCTTCGTTCATTAACGAAAGTCAATTCCAATATTGTTGTTATTCTTGCTGGCGGCGGCGCCATTGAAATGCCGTTCGTACACGATGTAAAAGCTATCGTTCATACTTATTTATCCGGACAAGGAAGTGCCGAAGCGTTAACGAGTGTTTTACTTGGGGAGTACAACCCAAGCGGCAAGCTTAGCGAAACCTTCCCGATCGCATACAATGATGTTTCTTCTGCTCCTTATTATCCGGGCAAGGAGGCAACAGCAGAACATATCGAAGGTATTTTTATCGGTTACCGCTATTTTGATACCGCGGAGAAACCTGTATTATTCCCGTTTGGCTATGGGCTGTCCTATACAACTTTTGCGTATACGGATTTAACGGCTGAACAGCATCAGGCTTCGTTTACCATTACGAATACAGGGACGGTTGCGGGGGAAGAGGTTGCACAGCTCTACATTCAGAAACTTGATTCTTCTATATTTAGAGCGAAACGAGAATTAAAAGGTTTTGAAAAGGTGTTTTTAGAGCCAGGGGAAAGCAAACGTGTCACGATAGAGCTTACAGAACGTGATTATTCATATTATAATCCGACGACTCACGATTGGGCGGTTGAACCTGGAGCTTATGACATTCAAATCGGAAGTTCGATCCAGTCTATTCATTTGCATGAACAGATTACGCTCGAGGGGGATTCCGTTTCTTCTGAGCATACGAAGGATCAATTCCCGCATTATTTTAGCGGACATGTTCATGAAGTAACGGAATCGGAATATAAGCGACTTTTAGGTTACGCACCGCCATCGCCTTATTGGGACCCAAAACAGGATCTTGGATTGAACGACACCATCGCTCAAGCTAGATATAAGAATGGACTCGGGAAAACGATCTATCACGTAGTGCTATTCTTTAAGAAGTTTTTTGACGCAGTCAATAAACCTCTGCTCGCGAATAATGTCTACTTTGTTCTGAATATGCCGTTTCGTCAAATCGACCGCTTTACTGGCGGGAAAATTAGTAGAAAGCAAATCTTGAAGGTGTTGGATTGGATAAATAGATAACGAATAAAGGCCGCCTATTTTGGTGGCCTTTATTCGTTGATCGAAAAACGAGCCTATAGAATCGCTTCTAAGGCTCGTTTTGCACAAAGGGAAACATATTTTGATTCTTGTTAGAGTTTATTTTTAGTGTTTAGCCTGCAGCCCAAACATCTAATTCAATTTTTAATTCAGGTAAACCTAATCCTTTAATATAAGCTACCGTCATGGAAGGAGGAGTAGGACCGAATACTTTATTCCAAATGGCATAGAAATGACCCCAATCGATTTCTTCCGTAGCCCAAATGTTGATTTTAATGACATGATCAGGGGTCAACTTTTGAGATGAGAGGATTTCAACAATATTACTCATCGTATTCGTCACTTGTTGATTAAAATCTGTGGGGATATTATTGTTGTGATCGATACCAATTTGACCAGAGAAAACATACATTTCAGCATTTCTGCTTACTTTTGTTACATGACTATAACTTCCAACAGGTTTCGCTATATTTTCCGGATTATATCTACTAATTACATTATTATTT
>NZ_JAGXCY010000049.1 GCF_018310695.1 Paenibacillus sp. Marseille-Q4541
GTTTTAAGGGTATAAAGAAGATGTTTCATAAAACCATTTATTGAGAAGCGAAGCAGAGGAGTGTGAAGAACGTTGCTCGTTGAAAGGAAGAGGAATCAACCACTTAATACACCACAAGTTGAAAATAATCTGAGAATTATCGCAATAATAACAGCAATTTGTTTATTTGGTGATGCAATGCTTTACGCAGTATTACCTGTGTATAGCAAGGATTTTGGACTAACTGCTTTATGGCAGGTAGGGGTTCTACTATCTATTAATCGTTTTATCCGCATTCCAATTCATCCGCTCATTGGCTGGTTCTATACCCGGTATTCCATTAAAAGTGGATTAATGATTGCAATTATACTCACAATAATTACTACTTTTTCCTACGGATACTTTCAAGGTTTTGCCTTTTTGCTCGTATTAAGATGTATTTGGGGCATTGCTTGGTCATTTATCCGACAAGCCGGTCAACTTTCGATCGTTGAAGCTGTTACCGTAAGCAGCCAGCCGGGTAAGCTTACTGGACTGTTTAATGGGCTCTCAGGCTGTGGGGCTGTGGTGGGTATGGTGTTTGGCTCTCTGTTGTCAGAAAATTTCGGGGTTTCATTTGTACTTATGGGATTTGGTATATTTGCTTTGATCTCCATCCCGTTATTGTTCTTTATTCGTAAGCCAGGCAGTAATGAAATGACAAAAAAAGAATTAACACAATTGGACCAGCGAGCAATGTTAAAAATAGATTCAAAACTCCTCATCATTCTTTTTGCTGGATTCAGTGTTTCCCTCCTATTTCAAGGTTATATGAAATCCACTTTAAGTTATTGGATTGAACTGCAGGACTTTTCAAAGATAGCTTTATTGAGCTCTATCGGAGCAGCTACGATTACCGGCATTCTGCTTGCATGTAAATGGTTTTCAGATCCGATCTTAGGTTATTGGGCAGGTAAGCTTAGCGATAAATCCAAATCAAGGACGGTTTGGTTAACCGTAAGTTTTATAGCCGGAGGAATAATGTTTGCCATTTTGGGCTTGAATGTCAATACATTAGCTTGGTTACTTACTTTGATCGCCTTACTTCTTATTTCTTCTATTGTGACAACCCTTACTGATGCAGACGCTGCTCAGTACGCTTCTACGTCCTCCAATCGGCATCATGTCGTATCTTTTTACTCCATGATTGTCGATGTGGGAGCAGCATTAGGCCCTTTTTTGGGATTCACCTTACTCTCCGTGTTCGGAGATACGATGATTAACACTGCGGCCGCTCTGCTTTTATGGTTGTGTAGTCTGTTTTTATTTTATAATCATCGGCGGAAACGCTTGTATCAAGTCTCATAATGATGTAGGAAAGGGAAGGGTACAAATGAAAATTTGGGATACGATTGTTATTGGCGGCGGCCAGGCAGGCTTAGCCTCGGGATATTATTTAAAGACGAGTGGACGTTCTTTTTTGATTTTAGAAGCTGGGGGGCAGGCTGCAGGATCTTGGCCTTATTATTATGACAGCCTTAAGTTATTTTCACCGGCTAAGTACTCATCATTACCGGGTCTTCCTTTGGCATCTCCGGGGGAGCGTTATCCACTTCGAGATGAAGTGATAGCGTATTTAAATGAATACGCGAGATTTTTTGAGTTGCCTCTGGTTTTTCATACCCGAGTCATAGAGGTGCTCCGGAATAATACAGGTGTTTTTGAAATTCATACTTCTTCAGGCAAAAGGTACTTATCCCGGACTCTTATCTGTGCTACCGGATCGTTTAACAAGCCCTATGTTCCTCAAATAACCGGAGAGCAAACTTACAAAAGGTCTATAACTCATTCTGCATTTTATAGATCCCCTGAAGCATACAAAGATCAAAGGGTAATTGTTGTGGGGAGAGGGAATTCAGCAGTACAAATTAGCATGGAATTAGCGGAAGTAGCACATGCTACACTCGCAGTAAGAGAACCTGTATCTCTGGTGCCGCAGCGTATTTTAGGTCGAGATATTCATGATTGGTTTAAATGGTTTGGTATCGATTCCGTTTGGCCCATCGGTAAAAAGTTAGCCCTTAATTCATCCGTAATGGATCTAGATCATTATCGACAGCGATTAAAGGAAGGAAAACCACAACAAAGACCGATGTTCAGTGCCTTTTATGAAGAAGGAGTGGTTTGGGAAAACGGTGAGAAAGAGAAGATAGATCAGGTCATATTTGCAACGGGTTATCGATCAAATTATGAATATTTAAAGAGGTTAGATGCTTTAAATGTGAATGAAGAACCGTTACAAAAGAAAGGGGTAAGTACTGCTGTAGAAGGACTTTATTATGTGGGAATACCTGGACAGCGGTCTTTTTCATCTGCTACACTTCGTGGTGTTGGACCCGATGCTCGATATGTAATCGATCAAGCCAAAAAAATTTTAAATTAGGATGGTTAGTTTAAAATCAGAAGTCTAAATTTGTTTTTAAGATTTTAACGCTCTGCCCCTTTAATATTGAATATTGACTTGGTGATCGGATATATACATGGATGATTCAAATCATATACTTGCAAAATGCAAATATATATAGTATAACTGAATCAAGAGGTGAGCTTAGATGGAAGAAAGTCCGAGAGAACTACTACAAGTAACTGCACGCCGATTCGGCCTTTTGAATAAGAATTGTTGTAGTGTAGGGACTAATGATATATCCATGATCCAAAGCCATATACTTTATGAAATTGATCGACAGCATGAGCCATCTATGCAGCAGATCGCGGATACGCTTGGCATGGATATAACCACATTTAGCCGTCAGGTACAAACATTGATTAAAAAGAACTTAGTTAAGAAAACAACACTTCCAGAGGATCGTAGAGTATATATTCTGCATCTGACGACTGAAGGAAAATTCGTGGCTACGACGATCGATGAGAATATGAACAGCTACTTAAATGAGGTTTTCTCTTTTATGAATGAATTTGAGCGAGAAACGGTTCTCCGATCCATTAAGTTGTTAAATGAAAGTATGCTTAAATCAGATAAATGCTGTACACCAATGGGGTGATCTTCAAGATCACCCTACGTAATCAACATATACTTGCAAAATGCAAATAAAAACATGAAGAGAGGTATGTTAAATGAAAGAAATCCAATTTACACAAGTTCAAAATAATTGTTGTGCTTCTGAAACCAACAAAGATGTCGTTAAAACGGGCGGTAACCCGTCATCCAATCTACCTGTAGCCATCATTGGTGCCGGACCAATCGGACTTGCCGCAGCAGCACACCTCATTGAAAGAGGAGAAAATATTATCATCTTTGAGTCTGGAGCTGAGGTGGGAAGTCATATTAAGGAATGGGGGCATGTACAAGTATTTTCCCCTTGGCAATACAACATCGATAAAGCAGCGGCTAGATTACTCGAGAAAGCGGGTTGGGAACGTCCAGATGATGATGTTTTACCAACTGGTAAAGAGCTTTTGGAGCAGTATCTTTACCCACTATCCCGTTTGCCTGAGATAGAATCCAACATAAAGCTGAATGCAAAAGTAACAGCAGTCAGCAGAAAAGATATGGACAAAATGAAGACCTTAGGGCGTGAAAGCCAGCCATTTATTGTTCTGGTGGAGGAAAACCAATTGACAACCCTGTATGAAGCAAAAGCAGTGGTTGATGCGACAGGCACTTGGGGGAAAGCGAATCCTGTCCATAGCAGTGGGATTTGGACGAAGGAAGAAGGAGATCTTAAAGAGCATATTTATTATGGCATCCCTGATATTAATAGCAGAGATGGTGAACGATTCAATGGTAAGAAAGTGGCGGTAATTGGAGGAGGGCATTCGGCAATTAACTCAATGCTGGAACTGTCTAAAGATCCAAATACAAAAATCTTTTGGATCATGCGAAAGAGTAAAGTAGGAAATGCGTATGGTGGGGAAGACAATGACCAACTGAAGGCTAGAGGAGCACTCGGAAGTCGAATTCATCGACTTGTAGATCAAGGTAGAATAAAGGTCTTTACACCATTCCATATTCATCAGTTGAAACAAGTGGATGGTAAAATCAACATTACCGGCACGAGTCTTGGTGAAGTAAAACAAGTTGAGGGCATAGATGAAATTGTTGTAAACACAGGAAGTCGTCCGGATTTCTCGTTCTTAGGCGAGCTGCGACTGAGTATCGATCAAAGTACGGAAAGTGTAGAGACTCTAGCTCCACTTATTGATCCTAATGTACACAGCTGTGGAACGGTTCGTCCACACGGGGAAAAAGAACTTCGGCATTTGGAAAAGAACTTCTATATTGTGGGCATGAAGAGCTACGGCCGAGCTCCAACCTTTCTTATGGCGACAGGCTATGAGCAGGTGAGATCCATTGCTGCATATCTGGCAGGGGATTACGAAGGAGCCGAAAAAGTGGAGTTGGAATTACCAGAGACGGGTGTATGCAGTATAAATAATGTATCCAATCAAGTTGAGGAGAGCTGCTGTTCTCCAACACCTGCTGCGAAAGTGTCTTCTTGTTGTAGCTAAGCTACAAATAAATAATTAAAAGGGCCCGCCGATGACGGGCCTTTTTAATCTCCACTAGATTAGATTTTCGGAAATGATTTTCTCTACTATGACTACATCGAGCCAATCATCCCCTAATTTCGCATGTTTTTCATATATCCCAACTTCTCTAAATCCACACCGTTCACATAGTTTACGGCTTCCTTGATTAAAGGTGAAGATACGAGAGAGCAGCTTCCAATAACCTGCATCCTTGCACACCTTAATAAGTTGATCAAGCAGCTTGTAGCCTAAATTTTGCTTTCTAAAGTCTTTATGTACATATACAGAAAATTCTCCAACCCCTTGATAACACTCCCTTGTCCGGTAACTGGACACAGAGGCCCAGCCAATAATCTGGTCATTCAATTCTGCAACTACAATGGGATACCGATCCCCTTGGGATCGTATCCACTGGGTTCGATCTTCTAACGTTTTAGGTATTGTATCAAAGGTTGCATTTCTCTCAACTACGATTGAGTAATTATAGATCTCCATAATACCTCGAGCATCACTTTCGATTGCAGGTCGAATACGTATCTCCATTTTGCTGCCTCCACTGTAGACTATTTTCTTTAATATAAAACAAAAGCTCATCAGTAATGTTTGATGAGCTTTTGAAGAGAGATTATTGATCTAGAATGCCGCTCCAGTCCTGTATGGCCGAACCCTCCAGGAATTTTTCAGAATCCATAGCAGCCATACAACCTGATCCTGCAGCGGTGATCGCTTGACGGTACTTAGAGTCCTGTACGTCTCCACAAGCAAAAACACCTGGGATATTGGTTTCTGTCGTTCCTGGATTTACAACAATGTATCCATGAGCGTCCGTATTGATTTGTCCACCTAGGAAAGAGGTATTGGGCGTGTGTCCAATAGCGACAAATAATCCGTCCGCCTCAATCACTTCTTCTTGTCCCGTTTCATTATTAAGGACTTTTAATCCTTGAATCCCCATTTCTTTGGGAAGTACTTCTACTGGTGTTCGATTTAAGGCAAACGTTATTTTCGGGTTTGATCTTGCCCGGTCTTGCATAATTTTAGAGGCCCTTAAATCATCCCGACGATGGACTAATACGACTTCAGAAGCAAATCGAGTTAAGAAGTTAGCTTCCTCCATAGCAGAGTCTCCACCGCCTACGACAATGATTTTCTTACCGCGGAAGAAGAATCCATCACATGTAGCACAGGTACTCACGCCACGCCCGACGTATTCTTGCTCATTAGGTATACCGAGATATCTAGCTGATGCTCCAGTGGAGATAATAACGGATTCTGCTTCGATCTCAGGCTGGCCATCAATTTTGAGTTTAAAAGGTCGTTGACTGAAGTCTACTTCGCTTACAAATCCGGATTTAAACTCAGCTCCAAAACGTTCGGCTTGTTTACGCATGTTATCCATTAATTCTGGACCCATGATCCCTTCAGGAAAACCCGGGAAGTTCTCAATTTCGGTCGTTGTGGTTAACTGTCCACCAGGCTGAAGTCCTTCAATAATGAGAGGGTTCAAATTAGCACGTGCAAGATAAATGGCTGCTGTGTATCCTGCAGGACCGGTACCAATAATAACTGATTTATACATAAGAATCCTCCTTGGCGTTACAAATTAGATTAGCATGTGGTTTGATCGGTTGTACGATTCGGTTTTGTAAATATACAGCACAATTCCGGAGACAGTACTTTATTGATTTCACTTTGATTTAGCCTGTAATAGCTCCAAGTACCTCTTGTTTCTTTGAGTATGAATCCGGCATCTAGAAGTATCTTAAGGTGATAGGAGAGCTTGGACTGAGGTATTTCCATCTTTTCTACAAGATCACAAACGCAAACTTCTTCATGCTGACAAAGTTTATTGATAATGAGAAGTCGCTTCTGATCCGCTAATGCTTTAAATTTGGCCTCATAACTGGCCAAGAATGTCGCGTCTATCGTCATGAGAATATTCTCCCTTATAATAATCAAATATTTTTGATTAATTAAATATTAACATAGAGTCAGTGTTGTATCAATACATCAAAATAATTTGATAAATAGATAGATGTTATGTATGATGAATACAACAGAAATAATCGAGAGTAAGAAAGGGGAGTAGGATCATGAGTGGAATTGTAACCACATCTGATTTATCTCTCGCTGCGGATCGTTTGAAGCTTCTAGGAGATAAGACAAGACTTACGATGATGTTGCTTTTACAAGAACGCGAATGGTGCGTATGCGAATTTGTGGATATCTTTGAAATGTCTCAGCCGGCGATAAGTCAGCATATCCGGAAGCTGAAATCCCTGGATCTTGTAAAAGAAACGAGAAGAAGTCAGTGGATTTACTATTCGTTGCATGTGGAGGACAAACCGTATATTCAGGCTGTTCTGCAAAATTTACCTCATGCTCAGCAAATTCTGACGGAGCTTAATAAACAGGGATTACAATCTTCTTGTATCGGAGGAAAATAAAAAAAGTGGGTTGTATATATAAGCATATGCTTATATAATGATCTCGGAATAGAGGAGGCGGTGTATGACAAATCCTAGAGCTTATATTCTGGCACGGTGAAATTCTTACAAATAAGGTCAAAGCATGCTGTGTATGTCTTGTTAAACCTTAGAAGATAGTCAAGTTGGAGGTTTTATAGTGGTGTCGACAATATTAGCTTGTATCATTTTTTTAGTTACACTAGTGCTCGTCATATGGCAACCAAAAAATTTAAACATTGGTTGGTCTGCATGTGGCGGTGCTGTCCTAGCTCTGTTAGTTGGAGTTGTCAGTTTTCAAGATGTTTGGGATGTTACCCAGATCGTATGGAATGCAACATTAGCGTTTGTGGCCATTATCTTAATTTCATTAATCTTGGATCGAATTGGATTCTTTGAATGGGCTGCGCTGCATATGGCTCGAGCAGCCAAAGGAAATGGGATTCGAATGTTTGTGTACATTAGTATACTCGGTGCAATCGTAGCGGCTTTCTTTGCAAATGACGGAGCCGCACTCATTCTGACACCGATTGTGCTTGCTATGGTACGAGCCCTGAATTTTGATGAGAAAAAAGTGTTTCCGTTTATCATTGCCAGTGGTTTTATTGCAGATACAACATCGCTTCCGCTGGTTGTAAGTAACCTGGTCAATATCGTGTCTGCCGATTTCTTTGGCATCAGCTTCAACGAGTATGCCAGTCGGATGATCATTCCAAATATTTTTGCTTTGGTGGCAAGTATTCTTGTTCTTTATATTTTCTTCAGAAGAAGTATTCCTAAGCGATTTGACGACTCCGATCTTAAAGCTCCAAGTGAAGCGATAAAGGACAGAGCCATGTTTCGGATATCTTGGTACGTACTCGCCATACTCGTTGTTGGTTACTTTGTAAGTGAGTTCGTGGGTATTCCAGTTTCTATCGTTGCTGGAATCATCGCTTTAGCCTTCTTAATGCTGGCAAGAAGAAGTCCTGCTGTACAAACGAAAGAAGTAGTTAAAGGAGCACCTTGGAATATCGTATTCTTTTCAATCGGGATGTACGTTGTTGTATATGGACTACGAAATGCAGGCATGACAGATCTCTTGGCTGATGCAATTGCATCTGTGGCAGAGCAGGGATTATTTGTAGCAACGATGGGAATGGGATTCATTGCAGCTATTCTTTCATCCATTATGAATAACATGCCGACAGTAATGATTAATGCGCTTGCTATTGATGCGACTCATGCTACAGGAGTCATAAAAGAAGCTTTGGTTTACGCAAACGTCATCGGATCTGATTTAGGACCTAAAATTACTCCAATCGGTTCATTAGCAACGCTTCTATGGCTGCATGTACTTTCAACGAAAGGCATCAAAATATCATGGGGAACCTACTTTAAGACAGGGATAATTATTACGATTCCAACCCTGTTTATTACACTCTTAGGTTTGTACCTATGGCTCCTCATTTTATAAAAAATATAGTTTGGACTTATTAAAGGAGAGATAACAATATGAGTGAAAAAACGATCTATTTCTTGTGTACTGGAAACTCTTGCCGCAGTCAAATGGCTGAAGGCTGGGCTAAAAAACACCTTGGGAACGAATGGAATGTGTATAGTGCAGGAATTGAAGCCCATGGATTAAATCCAAATGCGGTAAAAGCAATGAACGAAGTGGGAATTGATATTTCCAATCAAACATCCGATATGATCGACCCAACTATTCTGAATTCCGCTGATCTTGTCATCACTCTTTGCGGTGATGCAGCTGATAAATGTCCAATTACTCCACCAAATGTTCGCCGTGAACACTGGGGATTTGATGATCCAGCGAAAGCCCAAGGAACAGACGAAGAAAAATGGTCAGTATTCCAACGGGTACGTGATGAGATTGGACAGCGTATCGAAACGTTCGCGAAAACGGGCCAGTAAGCGTACAAAGTAAGCCGAGATTAAATTCTCGGCTTCTTTAGGGATAGAAGTTATCTTAGAGAATTTGGAGGAAACCAGCAATGAGTTATCATGAACTTATTAAAGATAAAGTCTATATAGGTGGTGCTGATGATATTGAACAGGCGGTAAAGGAGCAAGGGATAACGGATGTGTTTGACTTGCGGGACGGTTCAAGTGGCAACTTAGAGTTACGTGAGAGTACCACTCGTCACCATTTCCCTCGTTGAAGATCAAGATCATCAAGACGAATCGATTAAAAGGGCTATTCATGCTGTTAAGAAAGCAGTGGATGAAGGGAAGAAGGTATACTTTCACTGTTCAGGAGGGCGTAATCGTACAGGAACGGTTTCAACAGGACTTCTGCTTGAATTAGGACACGAGAAGGATGTAGATTCTGCTGAACTAACTGCAAAATCTAAGAGACCCGATATCAATATTAAGCCTGAAATGAGAGATGCACTTCGCCGATTATATAAAACAATGTAAATTTGCAGCCAAGCAGTTATTTTATTTATATAGACAAATAGCATGGAGCAGATTGCCAGTCGGCAACTGCTCCATTTTCATTAAGCTATTCCAGCTAATAGCTTGTCAATATTTAATTATTAATTGCGACTTCATGAGGTGGTATACTTTAAAAAGGGCATGATAAATAACCGTCCCCTTCGGCACAGGAATATATTTCATATCTTTGAATTTCATTCAACTTATTCTAGCCGAAATGCTTCTTTCGAAGTCAAGATAGCAAAAATCCAGTGGATGAGTTTGTTTACACAAGCAATTACCGCTACTTTGAAAAGCTTTCCTTCAGCACGCTTTTGTCGTAGTAAGTTCTTAATTTCTTGTTTCTATTACTACGAATACCACATTGCACAGCTTGATACAGGGCTGTACGAAGCCTTCTGGAGCCGTGTTTCGTGATTCTGTTTTGGGTTGCCACAAACTTACCTGAAGCAAATACACTGGGATCAACACCAGCAAAAGCCACCAGCTTCTTTGCGTGATCGAATCGATCGATTTCCCCAATCTCAGCCAAAATTGTTGCAGCAATTTTAGTACCGATACCAGGTATCGATTGGATTAAATCATATTCAGGTAACTCTTCAACCAGGATCTCTATCGATTTATCAAGGTCTGCTAGATGGTCCTGGTATTGAAGAAGCAATTTAATGAGCAGTTGCATGGAGATCAGATGACTTGGAAATGCCGTCTCCTTAAAGGGGTTTCGCTTAGCTGCAGCCATTAGAATTTGAGCACGTTCCAAACTCCATGAGGTGGATTTGCCTCGTGCGATCAGGTGGTGTATCTCTGTTGAAATTTCCTGCTCCGACATTTCCAGGATTTCTTTAGAGGTCGGGTGTAAAGCTAGGAATCGAAGAGAAACTTTCGAATAGAGGTCACCGAACACACCATGGTATTCAGGAAAAACCTGATCTAGAATAGCCTGGAACTGCAGCTTCACTTGAACATACATACCCGTTAAAGATTCATGCTGACGCGTGAGATAGCGTAAATTCATGAGATGCTGCCCCCGTTTTTTGATGGGTTCGAATTCTTCTTTATAGAACAGGGCCCCAAGTTGATAGGCATCAGCAGCATCCGTCTTGACGCGTCTCAAATTAGTCTTTTTAGCTTCATATGAGATTAACGGATTAATGACGATGTATAGATACTGGTGCTCATCCAGAAACTGAACAACAGGGCTATGATAATGACCTGTTGCCTCCATCACAATACAAGGGCTTATGCCTGCAACTGATTCTACCGCTCTAACATAATTAAGAAAAGCCGATAATCCCTCTAGATCATGATTAAATCTAAAGATCTTCCCATGAGCTTCTCCGCGGTCTAAAAAAGCTTGTGCATGGCTCTCTCCCTTGGACACATCCAAACCAATGACTGGATTCATGACATCACTCCCAAAGTATATTCACCGGTAACCCCTAACCTTCTTGTTTTCCACACTATCGCATGTGATACGGGATCAACGTCCCAACCAGCCTAACCATGGTTGAACAAGTAGGGGGGATGAACAGAATAGCTCTCGGGATCCAAGTCCCACGGGCAGATACGCTCGATCCCCGGCTACCGCTATCTTACGACCAAACAAAAAAGAGGTCGACCAGAAAGATCTGGTGACCTCATAATACGAACGGGCAGATTAGTTTAACAAAATTAAATTAAAAATAGTTTAAGTTTAAGTCAAACTTCCAACAGATAAGGCGGACTTGTTACCTAGGAGTATATATTTTTTTAATCCTTACATAAACCACAGTGAAAGATAAATAAAAAAACATCTTCTACTTCAAAGTAGAAGATGTTTAGAATCATTAACAAAGTGCTGTGAAGTAGCTTGTCCTTCCCTCTTTAATGAGAGTCATCAACCATCTTAGAAAAATTCTTATCACTAATTGTTCTTCTAGCTGTAACGTACCGTTCCTTGTAGTATGTTTCCGAAAGTTTACTTACTCTTACTCCTTTACTGCTCGAGGAATGAGCAAATTGTCCATCCCCTATGTAGATCCCTGCATGAGATATTCCTTTTCCACTCGTATTGAAGAAAACCAAATCTCCCGTTCTTAAGTTGCTTTTTGCTACCGCAGTACCTGTTTTGGCTTGAGCAGCCGAAGTTCTAGGAAGTTTTTGATTGAATTTATCAAATATGTACAATATGAAGCCGGAGCAATCAAAGCCACTTGCTACGGACGTTCCACCCCATTTATAAGGTGTTCCTACCACTTGGCTAACTTCTGATTGTAATTTTGATTGGTCATTAGCAAATGCACTTGTGGTTCCAGAAGAAATAATAATAACAGCCCCTAATAGAGACATAATAATTTTTTTCAAGTATAATATTCTCCCTTCGATGCCTACGGAGTTAGCTTAAGGGTTCGGTAGAAGGTTACCTATATATAACACTATTTTGAACAATTCACCCAGTGTGGTTCCCCCGTTTTTAATAGATTAAAATTCGGCAAAATAATTAAAATATTGTAACACTAATCACTGTAGTGTATAAATCGAGACTTGTCAATTATAACCTTTAAAATTTGTTGCTTCTTATGATTTGATAAGGATTTTTATCTAACATATCGAGATTTTAAATAAAAATTGACAGACTAAAAAAAGTTCATCAAATTTTGTGACATATAACCATAACAAATTTGTAATAGATATGTCTTTTTTAATAATCAGAAACTGTTTCAGCTGTAATCAAAAATAACCGCCCCAGTTACTGGGAGCGGTTATAAAAGTAGTTTTAATGTTATGCAGCCATGTTACGACATACATCTGCACATTTAAAACAAGCTTCCGCACATTTTTGACAATGGTCATGATTATGTTTTTTGCACTCATCACCACATGCTTGGCAAATCTCAGCACACAATGAGCAAATTTCTTTGATAAATGGTGAATTACTGCTCATTGCTGTTGCAGCAAAAGAGCAGATGTCAGCACAAAGCCGATCTAAACGGATACATTCTGCCATCATTTTAGTGTCTTCTTCTTTTAAACAAGCATCATAGCAGTGATTACAAGTCACCATACATCGTAAGCATTCCTCTATACATTGTTTATACTGTTCATGTGACATTTCCATTCTCCTTTCAGTGATTAATTCTTTACATACGTAATTACTATTTACAATTAGTCCTCGATACATACCAGATTCCTCAAGGCCTTGTATTTCAATAAACCAAAAATGTGCAGAATATATGGAGATAATGAGTCAAAATAAAAAAAATTCTCGATATCTTTTCAAAAGCTAAGATGATTAATGATCAGCTTGAAGCATAAAAATCACTTTGAAAAGCTATTTCTCTACCATAGCCGGAACTAAGAACTTTAAATAGATTAGTCGTGTTTATGCACAAAATATTCAAATTTCAGGCGTATAATAATATAAACCTCCTAATGGAGGAATAATGTTGGGTTATAAGGTGATCGTTGGTTACGAGGTCACAATAGTATTTCTGAGACACTCACTACTCCATATATCAGAGAATTATAAGTGTCATAGATTTAGACATAACTAACAGAACGGTGGTCACATATGAGAATGAATCGAATAGCTTTTAAATTAGGAATTATTATCGTATCTCTGCTGTTAACGGTTCTGCTTTCCTTGGGATTTGTCGTTGATAAAATCTTTTCGAATATGTATTATCAAAAATCAGAACAAGATGTGGCCGAAATGTCATCCCATTTTGTCGAAATGGTACATTCTAGTAAGAGCATACCTACGGATTTGATATCCACTATGGCAGAATTTTCGAAGGTGGAGATCTTTGTTTTAGATAGGCAAGGAGAATTATTAGGAAAATCAAGTAAGGCCTCTAATCATCATGTAAATTTCATTACCGCAACTGAAATCAATAGATTACTTAACGGAGAATCATTAATGATAAACTATAGTACTGAGAATGGAGAATCCTACCTAATCTCTGGTAAACCATTGTTGGATATTGGGGGTGGAGTTCTTGTGATTTCTTCACTTGATATCGTTAATTCCTCTATACTGGAGGTAAGACAGCTCTTATGTTTAACTGGATTGATCGGTTTTATCATAGCGGTGGGTGTTTCATTTTTTTTATCAAGAAAGATGTCTGGACCTTTGGTTCAGATGGAGAAAGCTACTAGAAAAATAGCTGCTGGTCATCTTGATAGTAGAGTAGAAGTGAGTACTAGGGATGAAATTGGTTCATTAGCAGCTGCAATAAATGATCTTGCAAAAGACTTGCAACGATATCAAGATACACGTACTGAGTTTTTTGCTAATATCTCACACGAACTTAAAACGCCAATTATGTACCTTGAAGGTTATGCAAACGTAATATCAAAGGGACTTTATGAGACTGAAGAAGATATGAAAAAATACTTAGACATCATATCACAGGAAGCTAAACGGCTTAATCGCTTGATTATTGATTTATTCGATTTATCCAAGATGGAAGAAGGTAAATTGACAATATATAAAGATGCGGTATGTATCAATAAAATTATAGAACAAGTTGTCAGTAAAGTGTCTATGAGAGCGGAGAACAAAGGGATAACAATTAAAAATCATATTGACCTAGCGTTGATAGTTAATGGTGATCCTGGTCGACTTGAACAAATCTTTTTGAACTTATTGGATAACTCCATTCGGTATACGAAGGAGGGCTCTATAGAAATATCAGCACAGCAAGTTAATAATACTATGGTATGTATTTCAGTTACAGATACGGGATCAGGGATTTCAAAAGAAGAACTCCCCTTCTTATTTGAAAGATTTTACCGGGTCGAGAAATCAAGGTCGAGAGAACATGGAGGAACCGGTCTAGGACTTGCCATAACGAAAATGTTGGTTGAGTTACACAATGGATCTATTCGTGTATCTAGTGAGGCAGGGAAAGGAACAAGATTTGAAGTGTATTTAGAAAAGGAATATTAGAGAAGAGCACTTTGCTAGTGCTCTTTTCTTAATTTTTGAGAAGCAAATTCTTATTTCAAAATAACTTTTTATGTATATTAAGTTCACCTTCCAGGAAATATTTAAAATGACTTTGGAATTTGTACGATTAAAATGTGTCGTCTGTAAGGTTTATATGTCTGACTGCTCCATATTTTCTGCAAATTTAGTGGTTATAGTGAGTGTAAATAAAGGAGGAATTAATTATGTTCAAAAACAAAAAATTGATGATCGGTATTATTACACTAATCACAGCGCTTATGCTTTCTGCGTGTGGTGGCGCTAATGATGAAAATCAAAATGAAAATGCGGACATGAATCAAGGTACAGAAGAAAATACAGGGATGGATCACTCTGAGATGAATCATTCGACTTCAGGAGAAGTACCAGAGAATCTAAAGGAAGCAGAGAATCCTAAGTATCCTGTCGGTACTAAAGCTATTATTAAAGAAGGGCATATGGAGGGAATGAAAGGCGCTGAAGCAACTATTGTTGGTGCTTATGATACTACAGCCTATGCGATTTCTTATACCCCGACTACAGGTGGAGAACCCGTAGAAAATCATAAATGGGTAATTCATGAAGAACTAGTTGATGCAGGTGAAGAACCATTAGCGCCTGGGGATGAAGTACAAACAGAAGCTTCTCATATGGAAGGTATGAAGGGGGCGACTGTTAAAATTGACTCTGCTGAAAGAACAACAGTGTATATGATTGATTTTACCCCTACTACAGGTGGCGAAGAAGTTAAGAATCATAAATGGGTAACAGAAAATGAGTTAGCACCAGCTGCTAAGTGATTTGTCTTAAAAAAGCAGAAGAGAGCATCGTACAAGCCTTCTTCTGCCTTTTATATTCTAAGATTGATTTTTATCACTTGTCCATTTATACCCTACCCCCCATACAGTGTGTAAATAATCATCAGCAGGAAAATCTACATCTCTAAGTTTTTTTCTTATATTTCGAACGTGAGAATCAATGGTACGATCATCAATAAAAACATCATATCCCCAAATCTTACTGATTAGATGTTCTCTTGAGAAAACTCTGTTTTGATTATTGAGGAAGAGATCGACCATATAGAACTCTTTGGGGGTTAATTCAATCTTTATATTCTTATAAAGGGCTTCAAACGAATCTTTTATTAAGGATAAGCCTTTAAAGGATAACTCATTTATTTCTTCTTCAGTCTTTCCCCTTCGAAGTACGGCTTCTATCCTTGCGACCAATTCAGTATCATCAAATGGCTTCATTACATAATCGTCAGCACCGATCTTTAAACCCTTTACAATATCAGATTTTTCACTGCGAGCGGTAAGCATAATGATTGGAATGTTCGAAGTTTTTCTGATTTTTTCGCATGCTTCCCAACCATTCATATCTGGCATCATTATATCTAATAAAATTATGTCTACTTGATTTGATTCCAAATAAATCAATGCATCTACAGCTGAGTTTACTTTGATACATTTATACCCTAGGGGGGTAAGATAAAGCGACAATAGATCAAGCATTCTCTGTTCATCGTCTATTATTAATACTGTAATCATAATTCTATTTACTCCTCGTGTTTTGTATTGAAATAGATGTTTAAATAACGAAGTATCTTTTATGTTATAGGATCTAATGATACAACTTCAAGCCTTAAAATCAACAGATACCTAGTTTTGGAAAATTTGAACTTTTTGTCTTGACATACCCCCTGGGGGTATAGTAAATTGAAACAGAAGTGATTTATGTAATATAGGGCCCATTCAACAAGGCCCTTTAAAAAGGGGTTTTATATACGGTGGGGGGGTATATAAACTCATTTAATTTTATCTATAGGGAAACACTACAAAAAATGATATTGAAGGGAGAATTTTAAATGAAAAATATGACTTTGCAAGTTGAGGGAATGAGCTGTCAGCATTGTGTGAACTCCATCGAAGGTGCACTGAAAAGTATAGGGGTATCTGGAAAGGTGGATTTGAACAGCAATACTGTGGAGATAACCTATAACGAAGATAATACAACATTAGATCAAATTAAAGAAACCATTGAAGAACAAGGATATGATGTTATGTGAATTTTAATGGACGGAGAGTGAGTACATTGGAAACAAGTTCAACTCCAATAAAACAAACAACTTTGCGGGTGAGCGGCATGACTTGTGCCGCCTGCGCAAATCGCATTGAAAAAGGATTGAGCAAACTTGATGGTGTGACTTCAGCAAACGTCAACTTTGCTTTGGAAAAAGCAAGTGTTAATTATGATCCTACTAAAATAAGTATTGAGAATTTTGAGCAAACCATCCGTAAGTTGGGTTACGAAACGGTAAGCGAAGTCGCTCAATTTCAGCTTGAGGGTATGACCTGTGCTGCCTGTGCCAACCGGATAGAGAAAGGTCTAGGAAAGTTGCCCGGCGTAACGAATGCAACCGTCAATTTTGCTTTAGAGTCGGCACGGGTTGAGTATTCTCCTGATGAAATATCAGTTTCTGATATGCAAAACAAAGTCAACCAGCTAGGCTACAAAGCCATCTTAATGAATGAAAACGAATCTGCTGAAGATCACCGGGAAAAAGAAACTAAGCGTCAGAAACAGCGGTTACTCATCTCAGCAATCCTATCATTGCCGTTGTTGTGGAGTATGGTTGCCCATTTCTCCTTCACATCCTGGATTTACATGCCGGAGATCTTTATGAATCCATGGTTTCAATTAATACTTGCAACACCAGTGCAATTTTATATAGGTTGGCATTTTTACGTTGGCGCCTATAAAGCTCTTCGTAACGGCAGTGCGAATATGGATGTACTAATCTCGCTAGGTACTTCTGCAGCTTATTTTTACAGTTTATATTTAACAATGGATTGGTACTTAAGCGGCAGCGATATGCATCATGGTCCTTCTTTGTATTTTGAGACAAGTGCGGTTCTCATTACATTGGTTGTCATGGGTAAATTGTTTGAAGCCCAAGCTAAAGGACGCACTTCAGAAGCTATTAAATCCTTGATGGGACTTCAGGCAAAGACAGCTCTAGTTATTCGTGATGGCCAGGAATTAACAATGCCAGTAGACGAGGTTTTGGTTGGTGATATCATCCTTGTACGTCCTGGAAACAAAGTGCCTGTAGATGGTGAAGTCATTGAAGGTGAATCTTCAATAGATGAATCCATGTTGACGGGAGAAAGCATACCTGTCGAAAAGAAACCCGGCGATGCGGTAATTGGAGCGACGATTAACAAAAAGGGTATGCTTCGGGTTCGAGCAACGAAAGTTGGCAAAGAAACTGCATTAGCTCAGATCGTGAAAGTCGTAGAGGAAGCTCAAGGTTCGAAAGCTCCTATTCAACGAATTGCCGACAAGATCTCGGGCATTTTCGTCCCAATCGTTGTTGGTATCGCAGTGTTGGCCTTCTTAATTTGGTACTTCTTTATAACTCCAAGTGATTTTGCCGGATCTTTAGAAAAGGCAATTGCGATTCTTGTTATTGCATGTCCTTGCGCACTTGGTCTTGCGACCCCGACATCCATTATGGCAGGATCCGGACGGGCAGCTGAATTCGGTATTCTATTCAAAGGTGGCGAACACCTAGAACAAACTCATAAAATTGACACCATCATTCTGGATAAAACGGGGACTGTCACTAAAGGGAAGCCAGAACTTACAGATGTAATAACAAATATAGATAAAGTGGAGTTTCTAAGACTTGTTGGTGCCGCTGAAAAAAATTCAGAGCACCCGCTTGCAGAAGCAATTGTTGCAGGTATTCAAGATCGAAATATTGAGATTCCAGCAACCGAAGCGTTTGAGGCTATTCCCGGTTTTGGCATCAAGGCTTCCGTAGAAGGAAAGAATGTCCTGATCGGAACACGTAGGCTGATGGATAAATACAGCGTGAGCGCGAAAGAAGCCTTTGAAAACATGGCGACCTTGGAGGAGTCTGGAAAAACTGCAATGCTAGTTGCAATTGATGGTCAGTATGCCGGAATGGTGGCAGTAGCGGATACTATCAAAGAGACATCAAAAGCTGCGGTTAGCCGATTGAAGGATATGGGAATTCAGGTCATTATGATCACTGGGGATAATGAACGAACTGCGAAAGCGATCGCCGCTGAAGTCGGCATCGACCATGTTCGTGCGGAAGTACTTCCAGAAGGTAAAGCAGAGGAAGTAAAAAAACTTCAAACAGAAGGTAAAAAGGTTGCTATGGTGGGGGATGGAATTAACGATGCTCCGGCACTCGCTACAGCTGATATCGGAATGGCAATCGGCACTGGCACAGATGTTGCTATGGAAGCTGCGGACGTTACGTTAATGCGAGGGGATCTATCTAGCATTCCGGACGCTATATATATGAGTCGTAAGACAATGAGCAACATCAAACAAAATCTTTTCTGGGCTCTTGGTTACAATACCCTTGGGATTCCGATCGCAGCTATCGGTTTGTTGGCGCCTTGGGTCGCGGGTGCAGCTATGGCACTGAGTTCAGTTTCCGTTGTTCTAAATGCTTTGCGATTACAACGTGTGAAACTCTAGCATTAATGATCTACATGGGGGATTAGTTATGGGAGAAAACATTAAAATTGCTGTCAATCCGCCAATACAAGTTGGCGGAAGCCTCTTCACTCCTGAGCAGTTAGTAAAGATCGGTACTTTGGCAGATAGTCAAACAAAATTAGAAATGACACCATTCAAGCAGCTTTACATGGAAGTACCGGTCAATCAGAGAGACAGAATTACAAAAGAGCTAAGGGAAGCTGGATTAGAAGTTTATCCGTCTGGATTTGTGGTGAAAAGTCTAATTGCTTGTAATTTTTGCAAAGGAGCAGAAGATGCCGGTTTAGATACAGCACTAAGGTTAAATGAAGCGATAGCTGGAATTGAAACACCAACACCAATAAAAATTGGTTATGCAGGTTGCGGACTCGGAACAAGTGAGCCATTGTTAAAAGATATTAGTGTAGTCAAGATGAAGAGTGCATTCGATATTTATGTCGGTGGTGAACCGAAGGGACTAAAAGCTTCCATTGCAACTAAGTTACTAACTGGACTAGTGGCAGAGCAGCTGGTTCCGGTTATTAAGGCCATTATTCATTATTACATTGCTAATGCCAAAGGAAAAGAAAAGTTCAGTAAGTTTGTCAATCGGGTCTCGCTTGATGAGCTAAAGCGTGTAGCTGGATAATCAACACAAAGAAGAAGGAGAGAGATGAGATGAGTAGAAATTCTGTTAAGATTTATACGATTCCAACTTGTAGTGATTGCAATTATGCTAAACGATTTTTCAATGAACATCAGGTATCCTTTACTGAATATAATTGCGAAGAGGATGCCACGTATGCAGAAGAGGTTCGGAAACTAACGGGGAAGCAGATAGTTCCAACTATAGTTATAGATGATAGAGTATTCGTGGGGTTTGCTGAGAATCTTACTGAAATAAGTGATCGGCTGCATAAGTAATTCCCTTCTAAATAGGAATTGTTTTAAATGGAATGAAAGCAGATCACAGTAAGGGGAAAATCCATACACCGTACACAGTGTCCTCTCTATCAACAGAATAAATTTAAATCATCATTAAAGAGCAGCAGGTCAGATCATCATGATATGCTGCTTTTCTTCTATTAAGCGCGTGCCCAGCCAAGCACGCATCTTCTAGCCGGTGAAAGTCCGGTCACGGGAGGGGCCAAGCCCCTGTGTAGCTAGGATACCTACGTATGATGAAAACTGTGCGTAGAAGCGTATCGACAAAAGTATCTGTCGGAGACAGAGCGAGCAACATACCAGGCCGTAACATCAAGTGAATCCTGCCGCGTCGTCAAAGAGGCCTCGCAAGAGGGACAAGGGGAAGCCGAACCCCGGCTAAACCGTAGCAAAGTGGTCTATAAGTCCAAAAGACGAAATGATCTACTTGCAGGAAGGGAGTCCGAGGGGCTCATAATACTGAGGAACTGCAGGACAACACAACCTGCAGGAGGGAAGGAGCCCTGCTTTGTGCATGTTTTTTTAGGAGGTACGAATTAGTGAATACCAAACGGCTAACGACACCAAAGGAAAACGTTCAACAACTCCAGAAGAAACTAGGTCATACGGCCAAGGAAAACAAAAGCGCAGATTCCACGCGTTGTACGACAAGGTCTATCGAATGGATGTATTAGAGGAAGCCTGGCGGAGAGTACGAGCTAACAAAGGATCGGCTGGCGTCGATGGAGAAACATTTTCGGATATTGAGGAAAAGGGAGAAGCGTTTTTCCTGTACGAATGCCAACGACACTTGAAGGAAAACAAATACCATCCACAGCCCGTCCGCCGGCACTACATTCCGAAGAAAGACGGGAAGCAAAGACCGCTGGGCATCCCAACCGTCCGAGACCGCGTCATCCAGATGGCAGCGAAACTGGTCATGGAACCGATCTTTGAAG
This sequence comes from Paenibacillus sp. Marseille-Q4541, assembly GCF_018310695.1. Classification (GTDB taxonomy): domain Bacteria; phylum Bacillota; class Bacilli; order Paenibacillales; family Paenibacillaceae; genus Paenibacillus. Next base: position 20,766 of record NZ_JAGXCY010000049.1, read on the forward strand.
CGGACTTTCAGGAATCCTCATTTGGGTTCCGTCCAAAACGAAGTGCGAAAGGGGCACTGGACCGAATCCGAAAAGCCTGCAACCGAAAAGGAAATTGGGTGGTCGACGTCGACATCCAAGGTTACTTCGACAACATCAACCAAGAGAAACTGATGAAACTGGTAGAGATGCGAATCAGCGACAGGCGCGTCCTGAAGCTGGTAAGGAAGTGGCTGAACGCGGGAGTGATGGAGGAAGGAAAGATCAGGCGATCCGATCTGGGTACACCACAAGGTGGTGTGATATCCCCCCTGCTAGCGAATATCTATTTGAATTATTTTGATATTCTGTGGGAACGACATGGCAGTGAAAATGGGGAACTTACGCGTTACGCGGATGACTTCGTTGTCGTATGCAAAACGAAGAAAGATGCAGATCGGGCGTATGCACTCATACGTGCGATTATGGAGCGTCTGGAACTGACCTTGCATCCGACGAAAACGCGGATCGTAGGATTATGGACAGGAGAAGAAGGGTTTGATTTTCTAGGCATGCATCATCGCAAGACGAAAGCTGAGACATCCTCCGGAAGAGTGTACTACACCACGCAGCAGTGGCTGTGCAGTAAAGCGGAGGAACGCATCCGGGAAGTGGTAAAAGAGCGCTTAGCTCCGTCCAGCCAAAGACACAAGTCACTCGCGGAGCACATAGGTTGGCTGAATCCGAAGATTCAGGGGTGGCGCAATTACTACCACACGTCCTACAGCCAACGAAAAATGGCGAAGTTAGATTGGTACATTGTGCTGCGTTTGGCAAAGTGGTATGCAAAGAAAAGACAACGTTCTCGGTGGCAAAGTGCAGTCCAAGAAGTGAGGAACATGGCGAGTCAATGTGGACTCAAAACGCTTTTGTAATCTGTATGCACATGAATGACGAACATCGGAAAGCCGTATGAGGGAAAACCTCACGTACGGTTTGATGAGGAGGGGCTGGTTTACCCAGCCCTTTACTCTAGTAACGGGCAGGTTAGTTTAATTAAACAAGGGCATAATATTCCCAAAAAAATATGGAGGGAATGTTTTTGTCTAGATGGATTATTTCATTGATTTTTATTTGTTGGATTTCTGTTGGAATCAACAATAACTTACTCATCGCATCAGCTAAACCTACGCTAACTTTTTCGGATTTTGAATTGTATAAGTTAAAAACTATTGCTGATTTCAAACTTTTTACACCGTCTTCCTCCGTTCAAAGCTATAAATTAGAAATTAAGGAACCATATCCGTTTGATCATAGTCGATCAGTCTCAAAAGTTAGACTTCATTTTTTTGATGAATCAGGAAAGACATATCTGTTTGGAATTGAAGAACATAAGGCAGTTGGATATAAAATGAACCGGGTTGTCACTAACATCGATCTTCGCAACCAATCAAGTACAACAAGAACTATAGTCGAGGAATTTAAGTTTAATGGACATGGAGAGAAAATTAACATGAATGGAATAGAAGGGCGATTTGAACAATGGGCTAACCATAAATCAGGAGGATACCTACGATGGATACAAGATGGTACTTTCATTGAAATCCAAAGCGGAGATTTAACTAAAGAGGAAATGATCTTGATAGCAATATCAATGAAATGATTCAGTGTTTAAGGTGACGGGTAAATTGAAGACCAAAAAAGCAATGGAGCAGTTGGCCGGTTGGCAGTTGCTCCTTTTTCGTTAAGCTAACGGGCAGGTAGTTTCAACGTAGATGCTGGCTAGTATATAATAAGTAAAACCGTTTTTGCCTGGAGGAAAACAATGAAAGAAAATAAAGAAAAGGTCTATTACGAACGAGGAACGGTGGAACTTCGAGAAAAAAGCATAAGAGCCCAAAAGCTTGTGAAGGCTTATAATGACTGCGATCCGGAAGATGAGCAAGAGAAAGAACGATTGATTAGAGAACTATTTGGCAGCGTATGTGAAGGTTTTAGTATCGATCATAATTTTCACTGTGATTTGGGTTATAACATTCATGTTGGCCGTTACTTCTATGCAGGGTACAATTGCACCATATTGGATATGGCAGAGGTTCGTATCGGTGATGATTGCATGATAGCACCTAATGTCGGCATTTACACGGCTGGTCATAATGTTAATCCAAAGGACCGAAATAAATCTGGTTACGGTATTCCTGTAACGATTGGAAATAATGTTTGGATTGGAGGGCACTGTGCAATTCTTCCAGGTGTTTCAATAGGTGATAATTCCATTGTGGCAGCTGGTTCAATTGTAACGAAAGATGTGCCAGCAAACACGATAGTCGCGGGTAATCCGGCCAAGGTGCTCAAGCACATTACAGAATGATAAAGGACTTTACAGATATTGATTAAGCTAACGGGAAACGTAAGTTTAAAACAGAATGGAGCAGTTGCCGGTTGGTAGCTGCTCCATTTTAATTCAAACTAACTTCGGGATTATGTAACAGAACTAAATAAACTCAAATATCATCTTATGTCTTCCTAAAGAATTTACGACAACCGATAAAATACTAGGGGTTTTAATAAGGAGATATTTTGATTGAAGACGAATTAAAGGAATATATTGAACTAAGCAAGCAGCTGATGCAACTAAAGCTGAAGAGCACTGATGAAAATGGGGTAATACTTGAGGAAAAGCTGACTAAAGGAGAACAACAGCAGTGGATGCAGCTCGCAAACCATTAGATATTCTCTATAGAGCTACAAAATAGTCCAACGTTTGACAAATTATATTCCATACTATGTATTTAATGACTGTGATAAGGGTATCATAATAATACACCATGAGAAATTACTGAATTAGATCGCCGCCTACAAAGAGGGCGGTGTTTTAAATTCGAGTGGTTTTAGTCGGAATTGAGGTGTGACAATGAAAGACCTTAATTATTTGTCTGATTTGGAAAATCGGTTTGCGTAAAACTTTAGGTTCAATTAGAGAAAAGAATGACCAAGAAAAAGAAGAATTGTTATTTGTTTCTTTCGAGAATAAATTTATCAAAAGGGTTAAGTGAAATTGACTATTGGAGAGAATTTACATATAATAGAAGAAACGCTATATGAAGAAGAGAGCCATCCGTATGGATGGCTCTTTCTTTTGTCCCAGACATATGATCAAAATACGAGTTTTGACTAAATGTATAATAAATAGTTTACGTAATATAT
>NZ_JAGXCY010000004.1 GCF_018310695.1 Paenibacillus sp. Marseille-Q4541
AGATCAATCTCGCTAACAACTCTCGTCGTCAACAACTTTTATATCATATCATGTCAGTAGAATGTTTGTCAACAGTTTTTTTAATTTTATTTTCAATCAATCTAGCAAACTATTAATCCCATTCTCTCTGCCTGTCGGTGACAGGAATTATAATATATCATGATCCTATGAATAACGCAACCCCTAAATATAAAAAAACGAAAAGCGGCTCTGGGACCGCTTTTCGTTTTTTGTTCCTTATAGTTTAATCCATGGACTATTACGTTTTTTCGAGGTTTTACCTTTTTTTGTGGATTGCCCCTTACTATTTGTTGAGTTTTTACGTTTATTAGATGACACTACTGCTTTTTTTACTTTATTGGCTTTGCCTTTGTTTTTCTGAATTGTTGTCTTTTCCTCTTCCAACATTGGAAGCTGATTTAAGCCATTCAATTCGACACTTGCTTCCTGCTGTAATTCAGCCGTGTTACCACTGGTTTGCGCAGTGTTTATTGTATCCTCTAGTTGAAAAGAAGGTTCCTCATAGCCGCTTTGAACATTTTGATTTTCGTAGTTAGGATTATAATAAGGTGCCTGAACCCCATATTCAGTTGGTCTGAAGTAATTTGTGTACTGTGGATTGTGGCCATATGCTTGTGGATGCAGTAAAGGCTGCGCATTTTGGGCAGTTGCTGCTTTCCAGTCCGCTTCCGCTTGCATATAGCTATAAGGTAATGGTTTTGCATGGCCACATCCGCAATCTCCATAGGAAGGGACATCCACAAGAGCGTAATTTACAATATACCCACCATGCTCATAAGTGGTATATGGCTGATTCGGTTCTCCATTATTGGGATGATGAGGCATGTTATGCTTATTTTGTTGCTGCTGTACATACGGCATTGGCTGTGCATGTTTCTTATAATTCATGTTCCCCATCGGGTTTTGTTCATAAGGTTTTTGATAATGTTGCCACCCTGCATTCCCCTCGTACATTCCTTTATCATAAACAGGCATCATTGAGCTCTTTTTTGAATCCATATACACTTTTTCTTCTGGCATTTTTTTGTTTTGATAAGGATTCATGTACTCGTCGTTACAATCCTCTTTTTTCATGTAGTACTCTTCTTTTTTAGGTTCATATTCTGGTTTCTTCATTGGTGGCATTGGAACGGGAAGTGGTATGGGTTTTATCATTTCAGGTTTAGGTGCAGGCAGAGGCATTGGTTTAGGAGGTGGAGGTGCGATCGGCTTAACTTCTGGCATTGGAGCAGGTTCAACCGGTTTCTTGACTTCTTCTTTCGGTGGCTCTGGTTTTGGTTTTGGTTTTGTCACTTCCGCTTTTGGCGGAGTCGGTTTTGGTTTAGTCATCTCGGCTTTAGGTGGCTTTGGCTTTGTCATTTCCGCTTTTGGCATGACAGGCATTTCCGGCATCTCTGGAAGCTCTGGTAGCTGTGGGTAATTCGGCATTGGAGCTGTATTCTTTTTCCCCGTATGTTCCTGACCACTTGGTGTGGTTTCCGCCAAATTCTCTTCATTACCCATTTGTTCTGCTCCTGTACTTCCATGATGGGTTCCAGTTGATCCAGAAGGAATATATACGGTTTCCCCTACCATAAGTGCATTTGGATTCTTTAACTGTGGATTTGCAGCAATCATATCGTGGAGCGAGACGCCCCAAGCTTTGGAAAGTTTCCATAGTGAATCCCCTTGGACTACCTTGTGCTGATGTAAAATTGATTCTCCCGGAAGGTTCGTAACAGGTACAGATGGTATTTTCACCTTCATTCCAATACTTAGCTGGTTAGGGTTTGCAATTTCCGGGTTCGCACTGATGATCTTCTCTAAAGACACATTATACTTCTTGGACAAGAAATACAGGGTATCCCCTTCTTTTACGATGTGTATTCTCACAGGTTCATAACCTCCTAACAATCTTCAGGCATGACATTCGCCCTTACTTTCGTTACTCTCATCCTATGCAGGACTTTTCACATTGACATCATTTCTCGCAAAAAAAACCTCTTTCAGCAAAAATCCCTAAATGGGGACAAGTTGCTAAAGAGGTCTTATGTTATTTCCATAACACTATCACACAATGATCTGCTCTTTACATAAGCTGTGCAAGATCATCACACCTATACATTACAGTTTAGTCTTCAAATACTTTATATCCATCTTTATCAACGATTTGACGGAAAGCTTCAAGCAATTTCAGCGTAATAGGACCCGCTACACCAGAACCAATCGTTCTACCATCAACTTCATAAGCAGCGATAACTTCTGCGGCTGTACCAGTAAAGAATACTTCATCTGCTACATAAACATCGTGAAGTGTGAACGGTTGTTCCTTCACTTGGAACCCCAGCTTATCACAAAGCTCAATTATTGCGTTCCTTGTAATACCTTCGAGTGCACCAAGGTAACATGGAGGTGTGAACAGAACTCCATTTTTGATAATAAAAATGTTGTCTGATGATCCTTCCGTTACATAGCCTTGTGTATTCAGCATAATCGCTTCGCCCACGCCTGCATAATTGGACTGGATTTTGACAAGTACATTATTCAGATAGTTTAGAGATTTAATCTTAGGGTTCAGTGCATCAGGAATATTACGACGTTGGGAAACAGACACCGTTCTAAGACCTGTAAGGTAAGCCTCTTCTGGATAGATAGCAAGCTCTTCTACGATAATAACGACGGTTGCCTTTGGACAACGATTGGGATCGATTCCTAAGTTTCCGAACCCCCGAGATACAACGAGACGGATATAACCGTTGCGCATATTGTTACGACGAATCGTTTCTGCCATAGCCTCGAGCATTTCATCGTAAGCAAGCGGGATATTCAACATAATGGATTTCGCTGAATCGTACAGACGGTCCAAATGCTCTTTGCATTTAAAAATGTTTCCGTTGTAAATTCGAATTCCTTCAAAAATTCCGTCTCCGTATAAGAAGCCGTGATCAAAAACTGAAACTTTTGCATTTTCTTTCGTTACAAATTGACCATCTAAATAAATCCATTGTTCTGACATGATGACTGCACCTCCGAATTATTGTTCCTTGTATGTGTAGCAGGGATATGATCCCAAAACGCGCACCTGGCATCCCAGTGCTTCAATCTCAGCGAAAGCTGCGGATAGCAATACGGAATCAGTAGACTCCAATACATCAATATAAAAATGATAATTGCCCAGCTTCTTTTTAGTTGGTCTGGATTCAATTCGCGACAAATTTAGTTTGCGCCAAGCAAATGCAGACAAGACTTGGTGAAGCGCACCTGCAAAATCCTCAGGAAGCGTAATTAAGACACTTGTCTTAATGTGGTCGATCTTTCTATCCAAGCCAATAGGATCGTGACCAATCAAAACAAACCGAGTGTAGTTGTTATCGTGATCTGTAACGCGCTCAGCCATCAGATCAAGACCGTGCTTCTTGGCTGCAAGGCGTGTAGCAATCGCTGCCCAGCCTTTTCCCGGATTCCTTTTAACAATCTCCACTGCTTCAGCCGTGCTTCCAACACTCTCAAGTTCCGCTTGAGGTGCATAGGTACGAATAAATTGCTGGCATTGCGGAATCGCTACTGGATGAGACATAATTTTGCGAATGAGTGTAAAATCAACCTCACCTCTGTCATTCAGAAATTCTTTCTGATCACCAATCAAATTCTGAATAGATGGGTATACCCACTCGCATTGCATGGGAATGTCCACTTCATGTATTAGCCAATCCATATGTAGACTTACCGAACCGTCTATTGTATTCTCCACGGGAATAACACTGTAATTGCTTTGTCCCCGGTCTGTTGACCGAAATACATCGGAAATCAATTTGTAATGGTCGCCCTCATAGGGCTCGTCCCCAAACAAAAAATCGAGCGCTTCGTGGGATACGGTGCCCTCTGGCAATAACGCAACTCGTTTCATGCTTCAACTTCCCCTTTTATCATATCCAAAAATGAACCGGAATGCATCAGTGAAATATTTTGTACTCCATTATGATCCGGTTGTAACCACAAAGTGTCTGCCTGAAGTCCATGCGCCTTCATCGTTTCTAACATATAATTCTCAAGTTCTTGCTTCCGAGTCTCTTCCTTATGCACAAGTGCTAGCACAGTAGGTCCTGCTCCACTAAGCGCTGCTCCAAGAGCTCCTCTATGAGGGGCTTGCTCTAAAATTTCGACCATACCAGGGACTAATTCTGCGCGATAAGGCTGATGAAGCTTATCTTTCATCGCTGTAGCGAGCAAATCATAACGACCCGCTGCAATAGCCCCTACTAGCATGGATGATCTGCTGATATTATAGATCGCATCTTGAAGGGAGAGACTTTTCGGTAACGCTTCGCGAGCCTTAGATGTAGACAGCTGAAAATGCGGGATCACTACCAGAATCTCTAATGCTTCAGGTGGTGCAACCCTTACATAATGAGCATCCACCCCATCCCAAGCGGCGGCAACAAATCCACCAAACAGTGAAGCTCCCACGTTATCTGGATGTTTCTCTATCTGCGTTGCCATTGTAAACAGATGATCCTTTGATAAAGGAGCGCCAATGAGCGCATTCGCTGCAACAAGCGCACCAATAATGGCAGAAGCACTGCTTCCAAGCCCACGTGTAAGAGGGATCTCTGAATACATAGAAATAGAGAGTTCAGGAACCTCTACTCCAGCTTCTTTAAAAACAGCCTGAGCTACTTTATAGATTAAGTTTGATTTGTCTGTTGGAATTCCATCCAGATGTTCACCATGCAAAACGATACAAGTCTCATCCACTTGCTGCATCTCTATATAAGAATACAACCTGAGCGCCATGCCCAAGGAATCAAAGCCTGGGCCAAGATTCGCTGTACTAGCCGGGACTTTAACTCTTACGATGTTATTCATAACTAATGATTTCCCCCAGTCATCCGAAATGAGCTCAGCCCTCTACGCGGTACACACTTTTCACCTTTCGAATCACTTCAAGCGACTCAAAGTGTCTTTGCACCTTATCCATGCTGGCTTTACTTGCATCATGTGTCACAATAATAATCTCTGCATCCGGATTTAGTTCGTTTGGCTGCTGTACAACCGAAGCAAGACTAACATCATATTCAGCAAATATTTGTGTAATTTTAGCCAGAACCCCCGCTTTATCGTCAACGTGGAGCAGAATAAAATATTTATAACTGATATCTTCGTCTTTGATCAGCCTTTTTTCTTTGTACGGTATGATTGCTTTCAGTCCGCTAACACCAAGCTTTAGATTACGGATAACGGAAACGAGATCAGCTACAACAGAAGTGGCAGTTGGTAGTTCCCCTGCTCCTGCTCCGTAGAACATCGTTTCCCCTACAGCTTCCCCATGAACATAAACCGCATTAAACACACCGTTTACAGAGGCAATCGGATGTTGCTTATTCACCATAGTCGGCTGAACACTAATTGTAATCTGGTCTCCTTGACGCTCTGCGATACCGAGAAGCTTCATATCGTAACCCAAACGCTTCGCATACCCGATATCCTCTTTCGTAACCGATGAAATTCCGCTAACTGATACGTCGCGAAGTTCAACGTTGGTGTGAAAACCTAAAGTTCCTAAAATCGCCATTTTACGAGCTGCATCAAGGCCTTCCACATCTGAAGTCGGGTCTGCCTCTGCATAACCAAGGTCTTGGGCTTCTTTTAGTACTTCTTCATAAGAGGCGCCTTCCTGGCTCATCTTCGTTAAAATATAATTGGTCGTCCCATTGACGATGCCCATAATTTTGGTAATACGATCCGAGGAGAATCCTTCAATCAATGTACGAATAATTGGGATTCCGCCAGCTACACTCGCTTCATAATAAACATCACAACGTTTTTCTTCTGCTTTGGCCAAAATCTCTGAACCATATAGTGCCATGAGATCCTTATTGGCAGTTACGATATGTTTTCCGCGCTCAAGCGCTTCTAGGATATACTCTTTCGTCTGATCTACGCCGCCCATGACTTCAACGATTACGTCAATTTCAGGATGACGAATGACTTCCCAAGGATCTTCTGTCAGCTTTGTGGAATCCACAGGAATATTACGGGCTTTTTCCGTATTTTTAACAGCAATCATCTCAATCACAATAGGAGAACCTACCTGACTGCTGAGATCTTCCTGATTTCCTTCCACAATGCGAACTACACCTGTTCCTACAGTTCCTAAACCGAGCAAACCTACTTTAATTGGTTTCATATCATTCATCCCCTAATGTACGATTTAGTGATTCTTCCCCTCTATCCCTGACCAATCAGACGAGTGCGTTTCACTCCCCGCAACTTTTCAAGCTGCTCCAACATCTCACCAATCTCTTCAGTTAAATGTGAAATTTCCACGGATATCACTACATTCGCCCTTCCTTGAAGAGGAAGGCTCTGATGTATCGTGAGTACATTCCCACCGCACGCTGCCACCAAGGACAGTACTTGTGAAAGCATACCTGATTCATGCTCTAAGTCAATAGAAATGGTAACGATTCTTTCTTTTTCCAACTGATTAACTAAATGGATTCCATCTTTATATTTGTAAAATGCACTCCGACTCAGGCCAACCCGTTCGGCTGCCTCATGCACTGTTTTCACTTCACCAGAAGCAAGCAGCTGTTTCACTTGCATCGTCTTGACCACAGCCTCAGGTAAAATATCTTCTCGTACTAAATAGTAACGATCTTTCAAAACGTCCTCTCCTCAAAGACTATTGTATTCATATAGTGGACATTATAATAGACAGAAACGAAAAGGGCAATAGACAGATGGCATGAAGATTGTAAAAAACCGCGGATATCCTTCAAAAGGATATCCGCGGTAGTATATCGTTATGCTGTTACTTAAAAGTAGCTGCTGCTCTCTACAAATTCAAATTCAAAATCAGAAATACGCACAATCGTACCGTCTTTGGCACCACGTTTACGAAGTTCATCGTCTACACCCATATAACGCAATGTACGTGCCAGCTTCATAATGGCTTCGTGAGAGTTAAGTTGCATCCGTTTCATCATGCGCTCAATTTTAGCACTGTGTACAACAAACATCTCATTCTCGCGGACAATGGTAAAACCTTCGTCTTCAGCCTTATCCAGCTTGTACACTTTGCGTTCATTAACTTCAGCAACCTCTTCCACAAGCAATTCTTCAGGAATAGAATCAAGCAGATCAGCTGCTTTATAGAGAAGTTCTTTAATCCCTTGTCTTGTTAGTGAAGAGATCGGCAAAATTTCAATCTCAGGCTGAATCTCTTTGAGTTGCTTCGTAAACGCCGCAAGGTTCTCTTCAGATTCAGGCATATCCATTTTGTTAGCTGCTACAATTTGTGGTCTACTCATCAGTTTTTCGTTATACTGACGAAGCTCATCATTAATTTTGTTCCAGTCTTCAAAAGGATCTCTTCCTTCCGAACCACTCATATCCACGACGTGAATAATAACACGAGTTCGTTCAACATGTCTCAAGAATTCATGACCCAGTCCGATCCCTTCGCTTGCCCCTTCAATAAGACCAGGCAAATCGGCCATAACGAAGCTACGTCCTTCCCCTACTTCAACTACACCCAAGTTAGGTGTAATCGTTGTAAAATGGTAAGCTCCAATCTTCGGTTTTGCACCAGACACGACAGACAGCAAGGTGGATTTACCAACACTCGGGAATCCTACCAGACCAACGTCCGCCATTACTTTCATCTCAAGCACAATATAACGTTCTTGACCCTCTTCCCCATTCTCAGCAAGTTCCGGAGCTGGATTTTTGGGAGTTGCAAAACGCATATTCCCGCGTCCACCTCGGCCTCCGCGTGCGATGACCACTTGTTGTCCGTGACGCGTAAGATCAGCGAGTACTTCGCCTGTATCTTCATCCGTTACTACTGTACCAGGAGGAATTCGTACAATCATATCCTCCGCATTTGCGCCGTGCTGACTTTTATTACGTCCTTTTTCTCCACGTTTTGCTTTGAAGTGACGTTGATAACGAAAGTCCATCAGTGTTCTTAGACCTTCATCTACTCGGAAAATAACGCTACCGCCTTTTCCTCCATCACCGCCGGCTGGACCGCCCTCCGGAACGTATTTCTCACGTCTGAATGAGACGAGTCCGTCTCCTCCATCGCCGCCTTTAACATATATCTTCGCTTTATCTACAAACATAGTTACTCCTTCCTCACATACCGCAAGTCACACGAAACTGAAATAACGCATCTTCTTCAGATGTCGGTTCCGCTTCGACTTTTACTTTTTTTCCTTGCTTTATGGTAAACAGATTACTCCAGGCTTCGGATTCTGGCGATACCTTCTCCCCTTCGAAACGCACGATAATATCACCTTGATCCTGATGAAAAAGTATCATCAGCTTGCGGATCTCTCCCCAAGACGATCGGTTGCTGAATTGATAAGCCCTGACCGTATCTGCAATCGCCCCTGTCAACATCTCACCGTCCTCGGGAGAAATCAAGGTATCCAGCCTTAGACCTTCTTCAACTTCAACATGAAGTTCAAGCGGACTGCCGCTCGTTCTGTACGATTGCAAATAAAAAACAAGAGAAGATATGCCGAGCTTGGAGATTTTACTTTCTTCCGTAACTCTCTCTTTTATTCTTTCCACAGCTTGTATGGATTTATCAGCTTTTCCTAAACGAATGTATCCATATAACACCTGCAGGTCATTCATCCAATCATGTCTATGATGATTTAATGTTGATATCGCTGTATTCTCCATTCTCTGTGTAATATGCCTGCGCTGCTCCTCAAGCTGTTTGTCCATAATTCTCAGTAAGAATACAAAGACGACAGCGATCCACACGCCAAGCAAAATACAGGAGATCAGGGTCTTCATGATGATCACCAGAACTAACGGAAATAGAATTGAGGTTAATGCCGCATAAGGCACTTTTTTCCAGGAATTCATAACTTCTCCCCGTTCATCGAATCTTGTCCGCCCTTCATATTAGGCTATACAGGCAGTATATCACACACAAAGTTATCAGACAGTAACATGATATAAAAAAAGCCTTCGGCAAACATGCCGAAGGCTCCTTAGGCTTTAATGCCTTATTACGCTTCTACTGCAGCTGCTACTGGAGCAACATCAACAGGGTAGACGCTCACTTTTTTACGATCGCGGCCCCAACGTTCAAATTTAACAACGCCGTCCACTTTCGCAAACAAAGTATCATCTTTACCGATACCTACGTTCGTACCTGGATGAATTTTCGTTCCACGTTGACGAACAAGGATACTGCCGCCACTAACTGCCTGACCGTCTGCACGCTTAACACCAAGACGTTTAGACTGGGAATCACGACCGTTCTTTGTGGAACCTACCCCTTTTTTGGATGCGAATAACTGAAGATCCAATTTTAACATTGTAGTCTACCTCCTTCTTTAGTTATTATGCTGCTTTATCTGAATATACTCACCGTATGAATCGACAATCGATTTCAGCATTACCACAAGTGATTCAAGCAGCAGCTGTACCTGAGAATAGATATTGTTCTGAATCCCGGAAGGAAGATAAGCACTAAGAAAACCATGTTCCATTTCCGCATCAAGCTGAACACCTGTAAGGGCCTCAACTGAATTCACGGTACCCACAGTTACGGCAGATACACCCGCACATACAATATCTTCACCGGCTTTTGCATAATTCGCATGGCCTTTCACAGAAAAACCACGAATACTGCCATCACTAAGACGAAAAATGTGTACAGTAATCACTGTCCCACCTTCTTACGCTTGGATTTTGCCGATTGTTACTTTAGTGTAAGGTTGACGATGACCTTGTTTTACACGGTAGTTCTTTTTAGGTTTGTATTTGTAGATAACAACCTTTTGACCTTTACCATGTTTTTCAACAGTCGCTGTTACAGTTGCGCCGGCTACTACCGGTGTACCTGCAGTCAAACCATTTTCACTGGAAACAGCCAGAACACGGTCAAACGTTACAGTTTCACCATCAGCTGCGTTCAATTTCTCGATGAAAAGAACATCGCCTTCTTGAACTTTGTATTGTTTACCACCAGTTTCAATAATTGCGTACATTTGCTTGCACCTCCTCATGTCTCAGACTCGCCTAATCCAGGTGACTGCACGTCCTTACGGAATGTAGTACTTCAACCTGATCGGAGCGGTTGCAGCATGTGCAGCAATGAATACTAAACACATACCTACTGATTGTAGCACAGGTATATGTATAAATCAATATTTTCTACAATCGTTCTATTCGTTGAAAAGTGTACTTTCTTCTCTCACTTTTTTGCGTGTCAGCTCAAGCAAACCGAGTCTCGTCCATCCGACTACATAGGATTTCGTTCGATCTTTTTTAATTTCCGTTTCAAGTGTTCGTAAAACCTCGCTCCGATTATCTTCCTTCTCCATATCAATAAAATCAATGATAATAATTCCGCCGATATCTCTAAGACGAATGAGCCGTGCTATCTCCGCTGCAGCTTGAAGGTTGGTTGCTGTAACCGTCTCCTCCAAATTCCGCCCTCCGATATATTTACCCGTATTTACATCAATGACTGTTAGAGCTTCCGTATTATCAATCACGACATATCCGCCACCGTCCAGCCATACTTTCCGTTTGAAATCTTTCTCAAGCTGTTCTTGAACCCCGTACGCTTCAAATACAGGCAGATTGCCGGCATATACATGGATTTTTGGACTTTTACTAAATGCCATCTCCAAAAAATAAACTGCTGCTTCTTTGGCTCTCTGTTCATCATCGATAACAAATTCATCGCTGCCCTCAGTATAGCTATCGCGAATGAATCGCTGCACAATACTTAAATCTCGATGTAGTAAGCGAGGAGCACTGCTGTTTCCTGCTTTGAATTGAATTTTCTCCCACTGTTTCCTGAGCTGAGCTAAATCTCCATTAATGGAATCCAGACTTTCCGATTCGGATACGGTGCGGACGATCATGCCTTCTTCCTCAGTCTTACACTTTTCACTGATCGACTTTAACCGATTCCGTTCGCTGTCTTTGGCAATTTTTTTGGAAACTGCTACGTATCCAGCGAGCGGCATATATACAATAAAACGGCCAGGAAGTGCATAATGAGTCGTCACTCTGGCTCCCTTGCCTCCAACTGGTTCTTTGAAGACCTGTACAATAATCTCCTGTCCAACATGAAGCAATTCGGTAATAGAAGGTTTCACTTTGGGCTGCTTGTCCAAATTAGGGTGTAATACATCATCAATGTATAGAAAGGCGTTTTTTTTCTGACCGATATCAACAAAGGCAGCCTGCATGCCTGGTAGTACGTTGACTACACGTCCTTTAAAGTAAGAACCGAGCAACCCTCGTTCACCTGTTCGTTCTGCTGCATATTCAACTACCTTGCCCTTCTCCAGAAGTGCCATTTGAGTTAGGTTTGGCTGGCAGTGTACAATCATTTGTTTCATGGCTTCACCTCTAGAGACTTTTAGAGAGAAGAAATAGTAACGTCACGCTCTCTTATTTTGTGAATTACCCCTTTTTCTCAAAATATGACTCAATAATACGCTGTTCTGGTAGAACACCTATGATTTTGCCCTGAGCGTTCATGACATAAACCATATGATATTTCTCTCTCTTAAATAAACGCAAGATAGCATCCAAAGGTTTCGCTGGCATTGAAATTATTGGCTGGGCAAGGCTACCGGCTGAAACATGATAAGTAAATAACTTGTCCCGATTAACCAAAAAGCGAACAAATCGATAGGGAATATTGCGGTAATCTACGATCCCAGAGTACAGTAAAAAACATCCCATGAGCAGAATGTTCAGCTCTATTTTCCCTTGGTCAATGAAAAGAGGAAACAACGCAATCCCAATCATAAACATACTTGCGACAATACTGATTCTGTAAGTGATGATCAGCGTTTTGTGATAAGGAAGAAACAAACTCACCAAAGCTTGAGCTATTTTCCCCCCGTCGAGCGGGAGAATGGGCAACAGATTAAACAATGCAATGATCGTGTTCGCCTGAATAAAATAGGTCAGGAATTCTCCATCCCACCATCCTAAGCTCTGCATTGCTGCAGCGGCACCTATCATAAGTACATTTTGAAGAGGACCTGCTAGAGAAATAAGTATCTCTTTCCCTGCGGTCAGATCCCCCCTGTCTTCAATAACTGCCACGCCACCGAACGGCAACATTTGAATAGATTTCACTTGAATACCAAGAAGAGCGGCTGCTGTTGCATGTCCCAGTTCATGGATAAACACAATCACAAACAAAGTGATGAGTTCAACGAACTGACCCGTAGCAACGGAAAGCATCATAAGGAGTACAAATACCGGATGCATGGACAGTCCTACACCCATCACTTTAATCAAAAGAGATCACTTCCGTTGGATCAATATACGTGTCGCCCTCTTTGAGCGCGAAATATAGGGTTTGATCATGTTCAGGAGTACCTGCCGAAATTTGACCGATTCGATCTCCCTCTTCTACCCAAGAACCGACGGTTACCTTTGTTTCTTCTAGCCTTCCATAAATACCGGTAAGCGTAGCTGTATGTTGTATAACAACCGTTGTTCCTTCCCCCGGACTGTTATTCACTTCGATGACTCGACCAGCATCAATGCTCTGCACCTGCTGAGTCCCACCACCTTCTGGATTAGGTACGATTTCAATACCCTTCATGGTTATGGCAAATGGCTGTGCAACCGTCCCTTGAAGCGGGGCTGTCCGTTTTCGGGATGCCGATACCTTCAGAGGAGACGGATCGTCATTTTGAAAGATCGGGAGAAAAGAAGGAGCTCCGCCAAAATGTTCTGTATACCAAACGGTAGCGGCAGAAAAATCCATTTCCCGATGAAGACTGTCCGCAATAAACAGTTTCGTCGGCTGTAAAAAAGGCGCATCCCATTTGAAAGCACCTATAATAGCACCAAACAATATGGCACTAAATACTAACCTTTTTACAAAACCTTTGCCGAATCGGTTAGGACGGCGGGGCGGATCTTCTTCAGGAAGATCACCCCAGCCACGGTATCCCTTTTTCCAAAGAACCTCAGGGTCCCGTTCCTCGTTCACTTGATCCATTCGTTCATATCGATAAAGCCGTTCGTCCGGCTGATCCGTGAATTGCTGATTCTTTTGTAACAAATGCGTTTGCTTGTCCTGTAGATTGACTTGAGATCCTATGCCGGTTAATTCCTGCCCTAAAGTTCGTTTATTCTCTTGATAACTTGTCTCAAGCGCAAGAAGTTCCTTAATTCGTTCCTGTCTTCGTTCTTTAATATTTTGTTTAATGTCCATAAACTCCAGCCCTCCTAGTGAGGTATACTCCAACTATTTCATTTTATGAGCTGGATGAGACGAATATGAACAAGCCTCCTTTTTAAGCATAAAAAAAGCACGGAAGCTCGGAAGCTCCAGTGCTATATTCATTCTTTCTATTTTAGAAAATGACAAGGAACGTCATTAATCAAATCTACCCGTTCTCTATTTCTTCAATCACATATTTATCCTGATGTAATTTGATACTCATTATAAGTCCGATACACAGCATATTAATCAGCAGAGAAGTACCACCATAACTAATAAAGGGTAATGTGATTCCCGTGATCGGCATTAGACCAATCATCATCCCGATATTTTCGTATACTTGAAAAATAAACATGGTAGCTATCCCGATAATAATATAGGCGCCCCGCTTGTCATGACAAGAAGCTGCAATCCGAAGCATCCGATAAATCAGGTAAAAATACATAAGCAATACAAATGCGCTGCCTAGAAATCCAAACTCCTCCCCAATGACAACAAAGATGGAGTCCGAATACGGATACGGTATAAATTTGTTGTTCTTGAGTTCACCTTGCATAAATCCGTCACCGGATAATCCACCGGTACCGATAGCAATTAGCGCATAACCTGACTGATGCCGATCATCACTAGATGCCTCTGCCGGATTCAGAAACGTATTAATTCGCTGATACCAGTGAAGTCGATCCTGCTCTTCCAAGGTCTGCTTAATCTGATCATTAAACGTATTAAATACGGTTACGAAAATAATTAATACAGCTAAAACAGTGGTAATACCAATCAGAACATGTTTATATCGCGTACCCGCAATCCATAGCATGCCTACAAACACAACCAAATAAATGATCGCATTTCCTAAGTCAGGCTGAATCAATACGAGAATAAAAGGAATCAGTACAACGAAAGAAGCAGGAATAATATCTGCTCTAAATTGAAGAGGTTCCCCTTTTCTCTTACCAAGCATCCGAGCTGTCACGATGATCAAAATGATTTTCAATAATTCGGCAGGCTGAAATAACAATCCTCCAGGTAACTGGAACCAGCTCTTTGCTCCGTTCACTTCAGCGCCGACAAAAAATACGAGAACGATCAATAATAGACCAATCCCGTATATAACCGCACTATATTTAAGTAAATCACGGTAATCGATCAAAGACATTCCTAGTACAACAAGAAACCCTACTACATAAAAGACAGCTGTCCTGATATCGTACCCTTTAAATTCTGGCGTAGGAATAATGGAGCTATGGACTACCATTGTACTTACGATCATGAATAGCATGAGGAGAAACATCAGTTGCCAGTCCAGCTGTTTCCATTTGCGAAGCAAAATAAATCAACCCATCCCGAAAAATTTCTTGAAGCGTGTAAACACGCCCTTCTTCTGTTCGAGCAGCATAAGCGGTACGGTATCCCCAAGAATACGTCTTGCTACATTGCGATAAGCCAGAGCAGCCTGTGAGTCGGGATTCATAACGGTTGGTTCACCTGAATTTGCTGCTTTGATGACAAGTTCATCATCTGGAACAATTCCAATAAGATCAATGTTCAAAACCTGAAGAATGCTATCGATATCAAGCATGTCGCCCGATTTCACCATGTTATTGCGAATTCGATTAACCACGAGTTTAGGAGACTTTATATGTGAGCTCTCAAGAAGCCCAATAACACGGTCAGCATCACGTACAGCCGCATTCTCTGGTGTCGTAACTACAATTGCTTGATCTGCCCCTGCAATCGCATTTTTGAAACCTTGTTCTATTCCAGCCGGGCAATCGATAATGACATATTCAAAATCTTTTTTAAGTTCAAGCACGATATCCTTCACTTGCTCGGGAGATATCGAGTTTTTATCTTTTGTCTGTGCAGCAGGCAGCATGTATAGTTCATCAAAGCGCTTGTCTTTGACTAAAGCTTGGCCCAGCCTGCATCTGCCCTCAGCCACATCTACCAGATCATAAATAATCCGATTTTCAAGGCCCATAACAACATCTAGGTTGCGTAGTCCGATATCTGTATCTACCAGGCATACTTTCTTACCCAGTAAGGCAAGTGCAGTGCCTATGTTGGCGGATGTCGTCGTTTTTCCGACGCCGCCTTTCCCCGAAGTGACAACAATCGCCTCTCCCATGTATGCTACACCCCTTTAAACGCGTTAAAATCACGGTGCAACCGAACGATGTTACTCGTTTTGTCGATCTGCATTTGTCCGTTCTGCAAGTAAGCAAACTCCATTCCTGCTTCGCGTATCTCCCATTCGTCCGGAGGACGGCTGATGACCTCTGCAATACGCAGCTGAGTCGGGGCAAAATGAGCTGCGCTAATAATCGCCTCTTCATTGCCGGCATTCCCCGCATGTGCCATCCCGCGCAGGGCACCCATTATAAAAATGTGACCTGTACAGCTTACAATCCCGCCTGGATTTACATCTCCGAGCAATAACAAGTTGCCTTCATGATGCAAAACTTGACCTGATCGGACAATTCCAGTCATAGTCGTAATTGCCTTCGCATCGTCATGATCAGCCTTCACATCCGGAGACTCAATGGAACGAATTAAGAGATTGCCCTTCTGTTTTAATATCTGAAGAATGGCATCCTTCTGTTCTTCGGTAACGACACGAGAACCTAGTTTGACATCGACATGAATGATGGGACCGGACAATATATTTTGATGGCTGTGTTCCAGCTTATATCGCAATTCACTCAGCAGCTCTTCTAAATCACACTCGTCATCCATCAGGAAAACCAGGCCATCCTTGATGCCTTTAATCGTCACATGATTCGATTTTACTGTCATAAGCCTGTCCCTCCCATCTCAAACATTCGTGCCGAAGCGCAGCAGTTCCTTCTTTTCCCTGCAAAATGCAAAAACATTACACCTTGTCCTTACTCATTACCCTGCGCCGAGACAGTTTATCCAACTGCTTACGCAAAGGAACATAAATAATAAGAGCAAATATAAAATGTATGAATACGGTAGGTATCATGTATTCCACAAGCGCCCAGTCATAAGAAACCTGATTGAGCTGAAAAAGCTTGTAAATAAAAAACAATATCGTATCAAATAACAAACTCCCAAAAATGACAACCATCATCATGACAGGCATCGAAGTTCTCGGGGACTTGAAAATGAGTCCGAGTAAATATGCGGCAAGCCCCATTGCAAAGGAATAAGGTCCAATCATATGTCCATAAAAAACAACATCATGTAATAATCCGAATATAATACCGAGCACTAATGCCGTATGTCTGTGATAGTATACCGTTACAAAAAGAATCGCAATATACACGAAGTTATATCCGACACGAGGCAACCACGCATCCGGAATAATCCAAGGCATGACCGTACCTTCCAGTATAAAGAGCAAGAACAACAGAATGATCAGTACTTGCTTGCGGCCCGCCATTATGGTGTTACCTCCGGAGGAATAACTACAAATACTTCTTTCCAATCCGTGAAATTCGCTGCTGGTTCGATATAAGCAACCTGTGCCAAGCCAAATTCACTTACCTGTATCTTCTTAACAGTACCCACAATCATATATTTCGGAAAACCTTCAATAATTCCTGAGGACATCACGACATCATTTTTTTTAATTTTGGAATTCTCCGAAATTTTCGTCATTTGTAAATAACCTGTTTTAGGATCATATTTCTCGATCATACCAAAGGTATTATTCTCTTTACCTACAACTGTTGCTGCAATCGCATTTGCATCGCTAGAGCTTGGGTCAAGTGCCGTAAGGAGGGTTACTGTTGCCGTAAAATTACTCACATGACTGACTGTACCTACAAGTCCATCAAGTGTAGTAACTGCCATTCCTTCTTTAATTCCTGCATTTTTACCAATGTCAATGTTCAGCACCCGGTTGTTAGGATCTGAATTCACACTAATGACTTGTGCCGTACGAAGATTATAGTTATGTCTATTTTTCTGTTCTTCTGTAAACTCCAAATCTTTCTGAAGCCTTTCATTCGTTTCAGCCAGATTTCCGTATCTTACGGAATCCTGCTTATACTGGGCGACAGACGTTTTTAACCGTTCGTTTTCTTCCTGAAGTTTTTTCAGGTTAGCTATATCTTCAAAAAAGCCTGCTACGTAAGACGTAGGCTTATAAAAGACTTGCTGTACAAACCCCACCATATCTTTCGTGAATTTTTCAGGTAAGGAAAGTCCTGCTCTGGAACCGACGGTAAAACCCATCAGTGCAATAAAAATAATGATGCCAACTAGTAAAATAAACAATCTTTTGTTGCCAAGCCATTTAAACAGTTACAACACCCTCTTACATCCCTTATTTCGTTATAATGTCTACTACTTAAAAAGGGAAAGCAAGTGTAGCGAGCCTTAGGCCCATTCTCTACTTTCTTGCGATCCCATCGTAGCATCAACATAAAAATCAATGGCACAGCTATGCATAATTGCATCTGCACCTTACGGCCAGAATCGGCTCAGCTCGCGGCGGATGCAGCCAGCGGGCTGAAAGCAAAGCTATCGCGGCTTAGCGTTTGAAACGGATAGCTGCGCTACTTCTTTCTTGATTTAAACATATGAATATTATCTAGTGCCTTACCCGTACCGATTGCAACACAATCCAGCGGATTCTCAGCAACAATAACAGGCATGCCTGTTTCGCCAGCAAGAAGCTTGTCCAGGTTACGAAGAAGTGCACCGCCACCTGTAAGAACAATACCGCGATCCATAATATCAGCTGCAAGTTCTGGTGGGCATTTTTCAAGTGTAACTTTCACAGCTTCAACAATGGAACCCACTGTATCTGCCAAAGCTTCACTGATTTCGTCAGAAGTAATTGTAATGGTCTTAGGCAACCCAGTAACAAGGTCACGACCACGAATTTCCATCGTTTCAACAGCATCCAGTGGAAGAGCGGAACCTACTTCCATTTTGAGCTGTTCTGATGTCCGTTCACCAATCATTAGGTTATACTGACGCTTGATGTATTGAATAATAGACTCATCCATCTCATCCCCTGCGACACGTACAGAACGACTCGTAACGATACCACCAAGAGAAATGACTGCAACTTCTGTAGTACCTCCGCCGATATCTACTACCATGCTACCTGTAGGCTCCCATACTGGAAGGTCCGCACCAATAGCAGCAGCAAATGGCTCTTCAATGGTATAAGCTTCACGCGCACCCGCTTGTTTCGTAGCATCTTCTACTGCACGTTGTTCAACAGCAGTAATACCGGAAGGTACACATACCATCACGTTCGGATGACGTTGGAAAAATGAACGCTGTTTTTGCGCCTGACGAATAAAGTATTTAATCATGGTTGCTGTTGTATCAAAATCAGCAATAACGCCGTCCTTCATTGGTCTGATTGCACGAATATTCCCTGGTGTACGACCAATCATCTTCTTAGCAGATTCTCCGACTGCCTCAATGACTTGTGTATCTGTACGTAGTGCAACTACGGATGGTTCTCTAACGACAATTCCTTTTCCACGGACATAAACGAGCGTATTCGCCGTTCCCAAGTCAATTCCCAAATCTTTTGTAAAGCCACCTAACATGCTGTAATCTCCCTTTCTCTTCCCTGCATTATTAACGCTGCTTTTTGATTAGCAGCTGCATCTTTATGATCTGATTTAATAAAATGGCTAGATCAGAACACAAGGTATGTATTCTGGTTATTCCGTTTAATAAACCTTTAACGTACCACATTATATTATATGAACCCTTGTTCCTTCAAACTTACAAATTTTCCATCGCCAATAATGACGTGATCTAGAACTTCAATTCCTACAATTTCTCCTGCCTCCAAAAGGCGACGAGTGAGCTGTATATCTTCCGGACTTGGCGTAGGATCTCCGCTAGGATGGTTATGCGCACAAACAATGGAGGCACTACTGCACTTGATAGCAGCACGAAACACTTCTCTAGGATGGACAATAGAAGCATTCAGACTTCCCATGGAGAGCGTCTCTTGAGCAATGACATGGTTTTTGGTGTTTAGAAAAAGGCACACAAAGTGCTCCTTCTGCAAATATCTGAGCTGTTCCATGAGTAGTTCAGCTGCATCCCTTGGATTTCGAATGGTTGGCTTAACAGGTAATCTTGCCTGAGCCAATCTTTGTCCGAGCTCAATGCCAGCTTTTAGCTGAATGGCTTTCGCTGGTCCAATTCCTTTGATTTGTATAAGTTCATCGATACTTAAATCAACAAGACTACGGAGACTTCCTGCCTCAGTCAAAATTCGCTGAGCAACATGAATAGCAGATTCCTGCCTTGTCCCTGTTCTAAGCAATATAGCCAAAAGTTCTGCATGACTAAGTGCACCCGCCCCATGATGAAGCATACGTTCTCTCGGGCGCTGTTCTTGGGGGATGTCGCGCAACATGTACCCTGGCGAACTCATCTTTTCCCTCTTTTCGAAAGAACTCCCTTGCACCACTTGAATCAAAATATCAAATTTTACTTTTCATCTATGGCAAGCACGTACATACCCAGCTCGGCGAGTTGTTCACTAAGCAAGGACAATGGCAAACCTACAACATTAAAATAGCAACCTTCAATGGACTCTACCAGAATAGAACCAATCCCTTGAATTGCATAGGCTCCCGCTTTGTCAGCCGGCTCTCCTGTTCCAATGTAAGCGAGAATTGCCTCGCGCGTTTGTGCTTTCATCTTCACTTTTGTCTTACGATGATTTACGATAATGCGTCCTGTATCTCCTGAGATACAGGCAACACCGGAGTATACCTCATGAGTACGATTCTGCAGCATATCTAGCATTCGAAAAGCGTCTTCCTCATCCTTCGGTTTACCAAGTACCATTCCGTTCATTACGACAATAGTGTCGCTACCAACTACAATAGCACCCTCCATACTTGAATCGTATGAATCAAAGACTGCCTTTGCCTTACGTACCGAAAGTTCTTCAACGATTTGCTCTGGCGTGTAGTCTACTGGCGTGTCTTCATCCGCATGACTTGGAACAACTTCAAACGGCAGTCTGAGTGAAGCGATAAGCTCACGTCGACGTGGAGATGTTGAAGCTAGAATGATTCGATGGTTCTGCTGCTTTTTCAAAGGGATAACTCCTTACTGGATTGATAATGCTATAAGCATATCTTACTTTGAATTCGTCTTTTTGTTATGACTCATACTACGTAGTTATGATCTTATGAATAATTGCTTACAATTTGCGATAAAGCCAAATTGCTGACACCATACCTAGCAGACTGAGCAAGCTCATTTTCAATTGAATGTTAAGGTTATAGCTAATGATGTCGAAATTTGCCTTTGGCGACCAACTAATAGTTGTCGTATTCGTTAGAATAGAAAGAGCCTTGAATTGCTCCAGACCCTTGGCTATAAAGGCTCCTATCAGCCATCCTAGGAGCAGAAACAACAAAAACATCCCGAAATTTTTTTTCATTGTACTCTTCCCTCGCCATATTTTGACACCTTCATTATTATACGGGAAGCAAGGCTTAAGTACAAATACAAATCCGGCCTGGGGAAGTATTTCCATTTCCCGGCCGGATCAAGGGACATCCTTATGTTTGCTTCATAACCTCGAGGAGCTGCTTTTCTTGGAGAATGTAATCCATCACTGCAGATTGAACTTTCCACATATGTTCTTTAGTAGGATTTTTGTTATATTCAGAAACTGCGCTAATCGCAGTACTCATGGAAGATTCCATCTTCAGCTCAACCTTCTTCCCATTCTCAGAAAGTCCTGCTTGAATAGCTCCAACGTTGCTTGTAAATCGCTGATGTGCATCAGCCAGCTCACTTATTTTCTCTTTCGGTACGGCAACCTGTACTTGTTGTCCGATCTGCCCAATGGAAATGGAAGTTAGCATATCAGTAAGTGCTCTACTGTTCTCAAAAAAAGGACCAATCACATCTGGATCACCTGTAAAGACAACGTCTGACACTGCTGGTAAAGTGATCTCCCTTACATACAGGTCTACTCCTTCTGTCTTCATCTGATTACTTATTAGCTTCGCTTCTTCTCTGTTTGAAGATACTCCTGCATATACTCTTGCTTCGTCTAGCGGGTCGCTTCCTGCAGCAATACCCGCTTCGGCAAGTTCATTCTTCGCCTGAGTTGCACCTTCTGCAGTGCTGAAGACACCATATTGAAGCATAAAATAAGTGACTCCTGGTATGGAAACGGTTGTTTTATTTATACTTGAAATTCCAGCTACAGGTGTTTGCGTCTTTACCGTTTCATTGGAGGAAGCAATTCCAGCACCTGCCGTTTCCTTTACTGTCGGTTGTGGAGCATTTTCTGAACCAGAATTCAACATGGACATAGCTACAAATCCAAATAGAACACCAGTAATTATGGCTGCAGTCACCGAACCAAATAGCTTCCATCCCCCTGGTGATCTTCGATGATGAACAGAGTATTGCTCCGATGTTATCTCTGGATACTCGACCGAATGTTGCCAATTAAGGTCATGGTCATGATCAGAGTTATCTTCCTCCTTTCCCCGTACGGAGGAAATGGGTACATTTTTTTCGATCACAGAAGAACTAACATAGGGACCAAACGGTTCTCCCCAATCGTCATATATCGGATTTCCATAATAAGCGTCTTTCTTGCTACCCTCGTCATTATCCGAAAAATGGGCTGGTGAACTTTGCTCGAGATGGCCTGTCCGTTCTTTCTGATGATTCATCCGATTCTCCGAACCAAGTGGAGGGACTTGGCGATGCAGTGGCATTGGAATAATGTTTTGATGAGTCTTCTCTGTCTTTTTGGTACCACTTATGACTGTAGCCTCTGGTCTCTTGTTTACCTGTGCGTTCTCAATGGTTTGAATCTCTTCAGTCTTCGGATTATGCAATTTAGGAGATGCATTTTGAGCTTCCTCACCGAAACGAAACGTCATTCTCGCCTTATTCACTGTGTAAGACCCTCCCTTGTCCTTTTTAACAGCTATATGTGAGAAAAACGCCAGATATGCATAAAAAGCACCACCTCCGCCTATAGGCAGAAATGATGCTTTTATTTATGGCTAATCAAGTAGCAACACAGGTTTATTTCAAGCCTTTTGCTAACTCATAACCCGCTTTCCAAATATCTCCTGCGCCCATCGTTAACACCAGATCACCCGGGTTTAGACGGTGTTCAAGATCTTTTACTACATCCTCTTTTGTAGGGAAGTAGATCGCATTTGGATTACTGTTTTGCTTAATAAGCTCAACTAATTTTGAAGAGTGAACCCCTTCAATTTGCTTCTCGCCAGCAGGAGAGAAAATATCGGTAATGATAACTTCATCTGCCTCTGCAAAAGCACGACTAAATGCATCGAGCAAGAAGAACGTTCGCGTATAGCGTTGCGGTTGGAATACGGCAATAATCCGTTTTCCCGTAGCTTTAGCAGCACTGATTGTAGCTTCAATCTCAGTTGGATGATGAGCATAATCATCAATAATGAGAATATCTCGTGCCTCACCAAGTACCTGGAACCTGCGTTTTGCACCACTAAATTTCACAATGGCTTTCACGATAGATTCAAATGGGATACCTGCCTCTAGACAAGAAATAATCGTTGCCATTGCATTGCTCACATTATGTTTGCCTGGTACAGATAGTTCCACTTTACCAAGCGGAGCCCCACGATGATTCATCGTGAAGGAAATGTGACGATCGCCGAGCTTAAGATCCGTTGCCGTATAATCAGCTTCAGCGTCAATCGCATAAGTAACAATGTTAGATTTGAGCTGTGGCATAATGCTCTGAATATTCTCATCATCTGCACAAACAATCGCACAGCCCTCAGGTTTTACCTGATTTAAGAACTTCACATATGCATTTTTCAGCTCATTAAAATCATTGTTGTAATTCTCCAGATGATCGGCTTCCAAATTCGTTACAATACCAACCCAAGGGTGGTACTGCAAGAAGGAACCATCGCTCTCATCTGCCTCAGCAACGACGCAATCACCTTTACCAGCCTTGGCATTCGTGCCGAGGTTCATAATCTCTCCGCCGATGATATACGTGGGATCGGTTCCGCACTCTTCCATAACAAGCGCAATCATCGAGGAAGTCGTCGTTTTACCGTGTGCTCCGGCAACCGCTACTCCCTTTCGCTCGTTAAGTAAACGAGCCAACATTTGTGCACGGTGAAGAACCGGAATTTTTAATTGTTCCGCTTCTACACGTTCCACATTGTCTTTAGGCGCAGCCGTAGAATAAACGACCAAATCCGCACCGTGTACCTGTTCAGCCGTATGGCCAATATATACTTTTGCTCCCTTTGCGGCGAGCTTTTCAGTAAGCTCCTGGGATGCCACATCAGATCCTGTAACCTTATAACCCATCTCTAACATAACTCTTGCAATGGCGCTCATCCCATAGCCGCCGATACCGATAAAATGTACATGTTCCGAAGTATTCAACAAGTTTTCACCAACCTTTTTCAGAATCGGTTTGATGCAAAAGAGCGGCCCGAACATCTGCAATTAAATACAGTGTGCCAGACACAACCCCTAGATCGTCCGCTTCCGTCCGTAACTTAAGCAAGTCGAGTGCATTTTTCCATGAAGGTTCTACAATGATGTCAAGGTTTGGTTTGGCAAAGGATGGACGAAGCTCTTCTACCATATTTTTTAACTGTGCCGCATCCATTTTACGTCGGAAATCGGGCTCAGTCAGGATAAGCGTATCCACTAGTGGCAGTATATGCTGAAAATACAACTTGTGATGCTTATTCTCAAGCATGCCCATCATTAAAATTAATTTCCGGTCCGCATACAAATCCTTTATCGTTCTGGCAAGTGTTTCTGCACCTTCCGGATTATGTGCCCCGTCCAAAATAAGAATTGGATCGTCAGACACTTTTTCAAAACGTCCGGCCCAGAATGCCCTTTGGAATCCTTTTTGCAAATCTTCCTCTTCCATATAGAACGCCATGTACTGGCGCAGCACTTCAAGTGTCATTAGAGCACAAGCAGCATTGGCACTTTGATGCTTGCCCTGCATTGTCAGCTCCACATCAAGTTCACGAAACGGTCCATTAAAATGGATTCTTTGACCATTCTTATTAACCTCAAGCTGCTCATAAGTAAACTGTTCTCCTGCAAGATACAGGTTTGATTTTTTCTCAGCACAGGTTTTACGAATGATATCTACAGCTTCCGGCTGTTCAACAGTAGTGACGACAGGGACGCCGGTTTTAATAATCCCTGCCTTTTCAGAAGTAATTTGTTCGATCGTATCCCCAAGAATATCGGTATGGTCATATCCAATATTCGTAATCACCGAAATGATAGGAGTAACGACATTAGTTACATCAAGCCTTCCCCCAAGCCCGGTCTCCCATACTACTACATCAGGATAGCATACCTCAGCATAATACAGAATTGCGAGAGCTGTCGCAACCTCAAACATCGTCGGAGAGCCAAGTTCTGAAGCAGCCACTTCCTCTACAAGGGGCCTCAGCTTATTGGATAGCTGCAACAGAGTGTCTTCTGGAATGTCTTGTTCATTATACTGAAAACGATTCGTAAACTTAGTAATGTACGGAGAAGTAAACGTTCCTACATCGTACCCGCACTGTCTAAGTGTAGAGGTCAGGAAAGCACAAGTCGACCCTTTTCCATTCGTTCCCGCAATATGAATAAATTTCAGATGTTTATGAGGGTCGCCCAGCTTGGATAAAAGTAGTTCAATACGGGATAGTCCCGGTCTGATTCCAAACGGAATGAGATTATTAATCCAAGCTACTGCGTCATCGTAGGTTTGTAAAGGAGCCGCACATGCAGCTCCTGTATTTTCAGACATTTTCTTCACCCTCCGGTTGCGAAATTTGTGAGATCAGCTTTACTAAGAGTACTGCCGGATAAAGAGCAAACGATAAAACCTAGCTTTGTAATTCACCAATACGAGCAATAACTTTACTACGTTTTTCGGAATAATCAGCAAGTTTTGCACGTTCTTCTTCAATCACTTTAGCTGGTGCTTTTGATACGAAGCCTTCATTTCCAAGTTTTTTCTCGATACGAAGTACTTCTTTATCTAAGTTCTCACGTTCTTTCTCAAGACGAGCAATTTCCTGATCAATATCAATCAGTCCTGCCAGTGGGAAATAAATTTCAGCACCCGACACAATAGCAGTCATCGCTTTCTCCGGCGTAGGTAAAGAAATACCTGTCGTAAGATCGGAAGTATTACAGAATCTTTGAACATAAACAAGGTTGTTATCTATAATTTTCAGTGCATCTGCATGGCTTGCATTTACATTCATTTCGATCTTCTTACTCATTGGAACGTTCACTTCTGCACGAACATTACGAACAGCTCGAATGAGATCCATCAGCATGTTCATTTCAGCAACTGCTTGCTCGTTTACAAGATCTTCGTTAAATTCAGGCCATGCAGCCAGGGTAACGGACTCCCCTTCATGCGGCAAATGCTGCCAGATTTCCTCGGAAATAAACGGCATGAACGGATGAATTAGACGCATCGTACGATCCAATACATAAGCAAGTACCGACTGTGTTTTGCGTTTCGCTTGCTCGTCTTCTCCATATAAGGATAATTTGGAGAACTCGATATACCAGTCACACAGATCATCCCAAATGAAGTTGTAAAGCGCACGTCCCGTTTCCCCGAATTCATAGGCATCCATCAGACGAGTTACATCTCTCGAAGTTTCGTTGAGACGGTGTAGAATCCAGCGATCTGCTGTAGATAGCTCACCTGTAATATTAATGTCTTCATAAGTTACGCCTTCCAAATTCATGAGGGCAAAGCGGGAAGCATTCCAAATTTTGTTCGCAAAGTTACGAGCTTGCTCTACACGTTCCCAGCGGAAACGAAGATCCTGACCTGGTGTGCTGCTTGTTGAAATCATATAGCGCATCGCATCTGCACCATATTTCTCAATTACTTCAAGCGGGTCTACCCCGTTACCAAGCGACTTCGACATTTTACGGCCGTCTGCATCACGTACAAGTCCGTGCATCAATACGTCTTTAAACGGAATTTCATCCGTAAATTCAAGCGCAGTAAAGATCATTCGAGCTACCCAGAAATAGATAATATCGTAGCCAGTTACGAGAACGGACGTTGGATAGTAGCGTTTCAGATCCTCTGTATCTTCAGGCCAGCCGAGCGTAGAGAACGGCCATAGCGCCGAACTGAACCAAGTATCAAGTACATCTTCATCTTGACGAAGTTCAGCAGAACCACACTTGGAACAAGTTGTGAGGTCTTCTTGACTTACATGATGCTCTCCGCAAGAGTCACAGTACCACGCCGGAATACGATGTCCCCACCACAGCTGACGGGAAATGCACCAGTCGCGTACATTTTCAATCCACTGCAGATAGGTTCTCTCAAAACGATCAGGGACAAAGTTTACACCCTTGCCATTTTTCTGTGCTTCGATAGCTCTTTCCGCCAGCGGCTGCATTGCAACAAACCACTGTGTGGACAAATAAGGTTCGACTACAGCGCCAGAACGCTCACTATGTCCAACTTGATGAACATGATCTTCAATGTTAACAAGTACACCTGATTCCTTTAGGTCCGCTACAATTTGCTTACGGCATTCACTACGGTCAAGCCCTTTATACTTACCAGCGTCCGCATTCATCGTACCTGTCTCATCCATCACTGTAATTTGCGGCAGATCGTGACGAAGACCTACTTCAAAGTCATTTGGATCATGAGCAGGCGTAATTTTTACAGCGCCACTTCCAAAGTCTTTTTCTACGTATTCATCCGCAATCACTGGAATTTCACGACCGATAATCGGTAATACGAGCATTTTACCAACCATATCTTTGTAACGTTCATCTTTAGGATGAACCGCTACCGCTGTATCACCAAGCATAGTTTCCGGACGTGTCGTCGCAACGGTAATAGAACCGCTGCCGTCTTTTAATTCATATTTTAGGTGGTACAAGTGTCCCTGTACTTCTTTATATTCAACTTCAATATCTGACAGAGCAGTACGCGCTGCCGGATCCCAGTTAATGATACGTTTACCGCGGTAGATAAGTCCTTTATCATACAGCTTAACAAACACTTCACGAACGGCTTTGGATAACCCCTCATCCAGCGTAAAGCGCTCGCGGGAATAGTCGAGTGACAATCCCATTTTCGCCCACTGGGAACGGATCGTATTGTTGTATTCTTCTTTCCAGTCCCAAACTTTCTCGAGGAACTTTTCACGTCCGAGGTCATAACGGGTAATACCGTCTTCTCTCAATTTTTGCTCTACTTTGGTTTGTGTTGCAATCCCTGCATGGTCAGAACCTGGCAGCCAGAGTGCATCATAACCTTGCATCCGTTTCGCACGGATAATAATATCCTGGAGAGTAAAGTCCAGCGCATGACCGATATGAAGCATACCCGTTACGTTAGGTGGTGGAATTACAATGGTAAAAGGCTGCGCATCTCTGCGCTGACCTGCTTTGAAAAAGTTATTTTCCATCCAGTACGGATACCATTTCTGCTCCGCAGCCTGCGGATCATAAGTTGTCGGCATTTCCGTCTGATTGGGCTTATTAGGTTGATTTGTTGGTTCAGACATAAACATTCCTCCTGCTAAATTAAAAATTCAATAATTTTTCATCAAGTATTGATAAAAAAACAAAAAGACCCTTCATCCTCAAAGGACGAAAGGTCATTCTTTCGCGGTACCACCTTTGTTTCATATCAAGACATAAATACCGCGAACCTTATGGTTACGAGCTTAATATGACACTTCGTTAGACAGTATAACGGCTGCAGCCGGCCTCAATCTAGTGCTTCTTAGTTACAAAAAAGCATTCAAAAGGGCAACTCCCGGGCGACTTCGAACCAGTAACGTAACCTGCGGAATTTCACACCAGTCAATTCCACTCTCTGAAGGGTTTACTGCCTACTATTCCCGTTCTTCGTTGTTTATTGTGTAATTCAAGGATCTATAGAGAACTACGAAATACAGTTAATTATATTCATTGTATCCCCAATCCTACAGACATCATACATTTCTGGTCTAAATTCGTCAACAGGCGAGTGTCTATTTTTCCATACAGGTAAAGACTGGAGCGAGATGATAGCAAAGTTTCATCAAACTACTGCGAGCGTAGTCTTTTCATCATTCTATAGTTTGTAAGAAATACGCCCGCACGGAGGACCTTCTGTTCTTCTAGGATTTGAAATCCGTGCCGATCAAAAAATGGCTTCGCGGTTATACTCACCTCGGCCAAAATGTCCGTGATAGACTGTTCCACTGCCTTTTTCTCCAATGCATTCAGCAGTGCTGAGGCAACACCGCGTCCCTGCATATCTTTATGTACGTAAAGCCTGTCCAGATCCCCTGTATCTGTCATATCACTAAAGCCTGCAATATGATCATCTAAAACAGCAACATAGGTGATACGATGAGCCAATTCTTCTCTCCAGCGAGTAACAAGCTCATTTTTTCGTTCTATAGGTGCCCAAACGTTCAACTGCTCTGGTGAGTAATGTAATGCATTTACTGTATGGACAGTTTCATAGAATAGCTGCACAAGCTGCTCCGTATCTTCTAACCTAAATAATCGAATATACATAAGATCTCCTTTCCTGGTCTTTTTCCAAAATTATAACGAAAAAAGTGTCCCTGGTCGTTAACACGCCCAAGAACACATCGTTTCGTATCTTAATTAAGGTATATAAAGTACCTGACCTTCTTCAATTGACTGCTCGGATAAACGATTGTACAGCTGTAATTCACGCGTGCTAAGCTGATATCTTCCTGCGATTGTCTCCAAGGTTTCTTCCCGTTGGACGATACATAGCTTGACCTTCTTAAATGGAGTCTGCTCAGAGGTACCTCCAAGGAATAAATTTTTCCATTGTAAATCTTCTGTCTGTTCTTCATCACGCTTTTCAACAGGAATCTGTTCCTCTAGCTGTAAAACCTCTTCCGTTCTTTTGCCCTTCTGAAGAAGAGATGTAATTCCGTACGAATCAGAAGCTGATGTACTATCCGTTGTTTTTTTGCTACCAAAGGCAACTTTCAGCTCCGGTTTTTCGTCTTCCGCTTCGGGTTGAGGTACATCTGCTGTCAATAGTGCGCTCTCATCCTCCCAGCTGATCTCCTGGGTTTCTCGCTGGATCGCCACAAGCTCTTCTGCAGGTTCATCAACGGGAGTTGCTGCCTCTTCCTGCTGACTCGTGGAAGGTTCCCCTGCAGTCTCAAAGTGCCAAACCTCTGGTTCTGCGGAAGGCTCGGATGCTGATTTTCTTTCGTCTTGAGCATATGATCCTGTGGACGAATAAAACTTTTCCTGAGCACTACGTTCATGATCATCCACACCAGCTTCTTCTTGCTGAGTAGCATAATAAGCATTAAATGCATTCTGGGTTTCTTTAATTTCTCTTGGTTCTGAGGTTTGTTGACCTTGCTCTTGTTGAGCCTCTGCCTCTGGATTAAAATCTTCCTGCTGATCAAAAACCTCATCTACAGAAAGAGCCTCGTAAGGTAGATTCCACGAATCTCGTTCCTCTTGAGCTTCTTCGCGAGCTGGAGACGGAGTTGAATAAGGAGTATAGAACGTTGGATTTACTGGCGAAGCATCATTAGTACGGTTTTGATCAAATGATTCTGGATTTGCTTCCGTATTAGGATCCCGATTGTATGGATTAAACCCGCTATATATACTTGGAGTCCCACTTCCTTGCTCGGAAGGATTGTTATGCACGACCGTAAATTCATCCGGACTCCATGCTGATGTTTCCTCCGTCTGAATCCCTTCTATTCCCTTTAAGGACAAAACACCTGTAATATTCAAGCTTCGAGTAGACAAGAGATCTACGTCAAAATTTTCAATCTCAACAGCAATATCCTCCACAGAGGCAACTCTGCTAAGTGGAATAGTTATCTCCACCGGAATAAGATGCTGAAGACCTTCCTGCTCCTTATTTTCGCCAACATACACACCTGACAACAGCAAATGACCCCGAAGAGCTGCATGCTCCTGTTCTGTTATTACCTGGATTCGAGGATAAAGCTCAATTTCTTCCAGTTCCGCAATGGCAGGAACATCTTCTGGTAATTGAACACGTTCATAAATATCAAAACGAAGTCCGTAGGGCGGGTTTAACATAGCTGTAGTCCTCCTTTCGGGCATATAGTTACCATGAAAAAAATCATGGCTTTCGCTCATGTTACGAGAGTTCAGAAATAAGTTTCTTCTCGTTGACATGTATATGCACCTATTAGAGGACTCATACCAATTTATGAAATCACATTTGAGATTTAGTATAATCAGCGATTTTTTCTTACTTCATATAACTCTACAATATCTTCTGGCCAAGGGGAGCTGACTTTCAACTGATCCCCCGTAAAAGGATGGGCAAATGTAAGCATTTCTCCGTGAAGCGCCTGTCTCCTTATGCCTTCCCGTAAACCTCCGTATAGCGTATCTCCGAACAAAGGATGTCCAATGTGACTAAGATGAACCCTGATCTGATGAGTTCTTCCCGTCTCTAACTGAAGACGGACAAGCGTAGCATCGTCCAGTCGTTCAGAGACCTCCATACGGGTGACTGCGTGCTGCCCTGTCGGAGAAACTCTTCTTCTTTGTTTGTGATGACGGTCTTTACCAATAGGGTATTGCAATACCTCTTCATTCTGCGTGATGACGCCATGAACAATAGCCACATAATCGCGTTCTATCGCCTTATGCTCCATCATCCCATTCAGTTTTAATTCAGCATATCGATTTTTGGCATACAGTACAGGTCCTGATGTATCTACATCCAAACGGTGGATATGCCGAACAGCGACATCTTGTCCTTGGGATTCATAGTATGCAGCGACTGCATGATCCAATGTGATAATCCCATCACTTCGTTCATTACCATCGGGATGAACAGGCATACCTGCCGGTTTGTTAGCAACGAGACAGAAGTCATCCTCGTACAGAACGTCCAGCTCAATATAACGAGGAGTGATCCCTAAGGAAACAGACGGAAAAAGGGCCAGCCGTAGCCGGTCCCCCGCAATCTTGATTCCTTGATTGTGTTTTAGTTCATGGAGAAGTTTATGCGGCATTCCTAGCTCGTTCAGAAGCCAGGCCTCAGCAGACTCATTACGATTCTCGCCAGAGAGCGCCTTTTTTCCTGGAGTTAGCTCTAGCCACTCCCCTCTTCTTTTTGAAGTGATCATAGCTTTTTCAGCGCATTATAGTTGGCTTCAATCGTTTCCTCAATATCTTGTTCCGTATGCACACCCGAAATAAACATACCTTCAAATTGAGAAGGTGCTACGCTGACTCCTTCCTGAATCATATGTCCGAAATACGCCCGGAAGTGATCAAGATTACTCGATTTCGCAATATCATAATTCGTTACCG
Organism: Paenibacillus sp. Marseille-Q4541; assembly: GCF_018310695.1. Lineage (GTDB taxonomy): Bacteria > Bacillota > Bacilli > Paenibacillales > Paenibacillaceae > Paenibacillus. The sequence goes on from NZ_JAGXCY010000004.1 coordinate 31,571, forward strand.
GTTGATCGGTAAAGAAAGGACATACCATAGAACCTACCCGATTAATCGTAACAGGAACACCCAGTTCTTTTGCGTTTTTCTCAAAACCAGCCTGCAACTTCGCACCGAGCATTTCCAAACGATCATAGACTTCTTGATTCAATAGACGAAGTGTAGTCAGTCCTGCTACCATTGCGAGCGGATTACCGCTCAGTGTACCCGCCTGATAGATTGGTCCAACGGGAGCAATCTGTTCCATAAGATCACGTCTGCCTCCATAAGCACCAACAGGTAATCCTCCGCCAATCACTTTACCCAGGCACGTCAGATCCGGTGTAACCCCAAATCTACCTTGTGCACTATGAAGTCCGACCCGGAATCCCGTCATAACTTCGTCAAAGATGAGAATGCTTCCGTAATCTTCTGTAATCTGACGCAGACCTTCGAGAAATCCTGCTACAGGTGGAACCACGCCCATGTTACCAGCAACCGGCTCTACGATAATAGCAGCAATCTCCTGTCCAAATTTCTCGAAAGCAACGCCTACCGACTCTAAATCGTTATAAGGTACGGTAATCGTATTTACAGCAACACCTTCCGGAACACCTGGACTATCCGGCAAACCAAGAGTAGCTACTCCTGATCCCGCTTTAATAAGCAAGCTATCTGCATGTCCATGGTAAGAACCTTCAAATTTCAAAATTTTGCTTCGTCCGGTTACACCTCGGGCAAGCCGAATCGCACTCATTGTCGCTTCTGTTCCTGAATTGACCATACGCACAACATCAATGGACGGAACACGTTCGCACACCAGTTTGGCCATTTCCGTCTCAATCAAGGTAGGTGCACCGAAGCTTGTTCCCTTCGCTGCTGTCTCTTGAATAGCCGTGATGACTTCAGGATGGGCATGTCCCATAATTAGCGGACCCCAGGAAGCAACATAATCAATAAACGAATTGCCATCGATATCAAAAATTCTAGAACCGATACCATGATCCGCATACATTGGAGTCAGTCCTACCGATTTAAACGCACGAACCGGACTATTCACTCCACCCGGCATATACTGTTTTGCTTCTTCAAAAGCGTTTCTTGACCGTTCCTCCATACGAGGCTGACGATGATTGTCACTCATTCCATTCACTCCTCTTTGTGTAATCACTTTGTTCTAGTAGCCGCATCTTATTTTCCTGAAAGCCAGCGGGCTGCATCTTTACCGTAATAGGTAATGATCATATCTGCACCTGCACGCTTCATACTAAGTAAAATTTCCAAAGCGACCGACTTTTCATCGATCCATCCGTTCATTGCTGCTGCTTTCACCATGGCATACTCACCGCTTACGTTGTAAGCTACGAGCGGAAGGTCGAACTGATCCTTGATGGTACGCATAACGTCCAAATAAGATAGAGATGGCTTAACCATCAACATGTCTGCCCCTTCTAGGACATCACTTTCTGCCTCACGAAGCGCTTCCCGTGCATTCGCAGGGTCCATCTGATATCCTTTACGATCCCCGTACTGAGGTGCAGAGTCAGCCGCTTCCCGGAAGGGACCGTAGAATCCAGAAGCATATTTCACAGAATATGACATGATCGGAATATTTTCATATCCTGCTTCATCCAGACCTTGGCGGATCGCACCTACAAAACCATCCATCATGTTGGAAGGAGCAATGATATCCGCACCCGCTTCCGCCTGGGATATCGCTGTTTTCACAAGTAATTCAAGAGATTCATCATTAAGCACATGTGCATGCACATGCCCGTCTCTTTCGTGGGTATGTACCATTCCGCAGTGTCCATGATCTGTGAATTCACACAGGCAGGTATCGGCAACGACCAGAAGATCTGGATACCATGATTTGATAAGCCTTGTCGCTTCCTGAACAATGCCATCTTCTGCGTAGGCAGAAGAACCAACTGCATCTTTTGTATCCGGTATACCAAACAGAAGCACAGCTGGAATACCGAGTTCAGCAATCTCCCGAACTTCTTCCTTCAATGTATCTAAAGAAAAACGAAAAACACCCGGCATAGAGGAGATCTCCTGCTTAACCCCGGTTCCGTACGTAACATAAATCGGTTGAATAAAATCACTCACATTCAGGTGTGTTTCACGCACCATGCTGCGAATGGCAGCTGTACTACGCAAGCGACGAAGTCTCACATTTGGAAATCCCATGATGAATTATTCCCCTTTCTGTCTTCCCTTTTATATTGCAGTTACTTTATCTTCGAGTTTACATAAGGCATCGGTCAGGCTTTCCATTGTGGCTTTCTCAGACATGATGCTGACGGAGAGACCAGCCTTCTCTGCTTCCTGAGCAGTCACTTGGCCGATACATACGACATGAACTTTATCAAAAAGCCGGACCGGATCGGTGTCCCCCATTTTCTTCAGCAGAGCAAGCAAATGAGTTACGGTAGATGAGCTTGTGAATGTAACTGCATGAATTTTCCCTTTTTTGAGCAATCGAATGATTTCATCATCCTGTTCATCAGGAATTACAGTCTCATAAACGTAAGCTAGGCTAACTTCCAAGCCTTTCTCACGAAGACGATCCGGTAACCAGGTACGTGCAAGATTTCCGCAAGGCAGCAAAACTTTCTGTCCTGCCAGTAATTCATGTTCGAATGTTTCCATTAATCCTTCTTGCTGAAAAGAACCCTGCACTTCCTCAGCTACGATGCCCTTCCTCCGTAAAGCTTCCTTTGTTGAAGGACCGATCGCTACAATTCTTGCCCGTGACAAGGAACGAATATCCAGTCCAAGCTCTTCCAAATGCCTAAAGAAATAATCAACCCCATTCACACTCGTGAAAAACGCCCAGTCGTATCGTTCCATGGACGCGAGTGCAGCTTTCACCTGATTTCTTGTTTCTAACGAAACCGGTGCAAGCGTCTCAATAACAGGCAGCTCGTAGGGTTCGCCGCCAAGCTCCTCAATTCTATCTACGAGATCACTCGCTTGTGTTCTAGCACGAGTGACCAAAATACGTTTGCCGAATAGAGGCATTTTTTCCGCCCACTTTAGCCGCTCCCGCTGTTTAACCACTTCACCTACCACAATAACGCCTGGTGGCCGAAATCCATTTTCAATTACCTTTGCTTCGATGTTTTCCAGCGTTCCAATCAGCGTGTCTTGTTCAGCCCAAGTACCCCAGCGTATTAACGCAACGGGTGTATCCTTCGGTCTACCATGATCGATCAGTTGCTGGCTAATATATCCGATGTTCGCAACGCCCATCATAAACACGAGCGTTCCAGTTGCATTTGTAACCTTGTCCCAATAGATAGCACGGTTTAGTTTATCAGGGCTCTCATGTCCTGTAATGATCGAGATCGAAGATGCATAATCCCGATGAGTTACAGGAATACCTGCATAGGCTGGTACGCTAATAGCAGAAGTTACACCCGGCACGATTTCAAAAGGAACGTTGTAATGATTCAGCAATTCGGCTTCCTCACCAACTCTTCCGAAAATCGTAGGATCGCCGCCTTTTAAACGAACGACCTTCTTGCCTGCAAGTGCCAAATCAACGAGAAGTTGATTGATATCTTCTTGTTTCATCGTGTGACGATTTGTTTTTTTGCCTACATAGATTTTTTCTGCTCCTGGCTTCATAATCCGAAGTAATCTCGGGCTCGACAATCTATCATAAACGACAATATCTGCCTTCTGAATACATTCCCAACCTTTAACGGTAATGAGTTTTGCATTGCCTGGACCTGCCCCTACAAGATAAACTTTCCCCATCATGGACGTCATCCCCTTACATCTGCCAGTATCTTCTCTGCACCCATTTCAATAAGCTTGCTAGCAACAGCTTTACCAAGCTGTTTCGGATCTGTACCCGTTAACGTTTCTTTCAGAATGGTTTGACCGTCTGGTGTTCCAACCATACCCGTGAGCTCCATCAATTGATTTTCTGTTTTCTCATCAGAAACCCATGTAGCATACGCTCCGATCGGAACTTGGCACCCGCCATTCAGCACATGTAAAAATTCACGTTCGGCCGAAACAGGTTTAGCCGTTACTTCATCGTTGTATAAAGAAAGGAGAGTAAGTAGTTCCTTGTCGTCTTTACGACATTCAATACCAAGAGCGCCTTGTCCAACCGCTGGCAAACAGGTATCAGGTGATAAGTAAGAGGTAATCCGATCACTCCACCCCATACGAGAAAGTCCAGCTGCTGCTAGAATAATAGCTTCGAATCCTTCTGTTTCAAGTTTCCGTAATCGTGAATCGATGTTTCCACGAATCCACTCTACTTTGAGGTCAGGTCGATACGCCTTCAACTGACTGGCACGACGAAGACTACTTGTACCGACTTTAGCTCCTTCCGGAAGCTCATCAAGGGAAGCTCCACTTCGAGAAATCAAAGCATCCCTAGGATCTTCACGCCTTGGTACGGCCCCCGTAGTCAGCGGATCAGGAAGTACCGATGGCATGTCCTTCATACTATGTACAGCCATATCTATCTCTCCGTCCATCATGGCTTGTTCTATTTCTTTCACGAACAGCCCTTTTCCCCCTACTTTTGACAGAGTTACATCGAGGATTTGATCTCCTTTGGTGACAATTTTCTTCACTTCAAAATCAAATAAAAGACCATGCTGTAAACATATTTTTTTCAAATCATCGATGACATGACCTGTTTGAGTTAAAGCCAAAGCACTTTGTCTGCTTCCCACTATGATTGTTCGCATCCTACTTACTCCTCCTGATTGGCAGCAATCCACAGTAACATCTCTTCCTGTGACCATGGATGAAACTGTCCTTCTCGTATCTGTATTAAAGTATCTAGCTCCAGCACCCGATCAAACAGCTGCTTTCTTATTCTTTTATCGTTCACTTCAAGCAGAATCACTTCGCGAAATTGCTGCAAAAAGTCAAGGTAGACACTATACTCATCCCCATAATCAACACTCATCTGCTGTACAATACGACGCACGAGTCCAGGACTTGCACCTGACGCAGAAACGGCAATCGTTAACTTTCCACGACGGATTGTACTAGGGGTAATAAAATGCCCTATACGGGGCGAATCAACACTGTTCACAAGGATTCCACTCTGCTGGGCATCTGCTATTACTTGCTCATTTACTTCTGCTATATTCGTAGCCGCATATACAAGAAAAGCCCCTTCCAGGTCTCCCTGAAGATAGGGTTTTGGCAGCCAATCGGCTTCACCCCGGCGAACCATGTGAAGAAGACTTTCTGTTACCTCGGGACTAATAATCGTCAGCAGTGCTCCTGAACCTATAAGTCCTTGGATTTTACGCTCAGCTACTTTACCTCCGCCGATGATAAGACAGCGCCGTCCCGAACAATTCAGCATGACAGGCACATAATGATCTTCCACCCTGCCTCACTCCCCTGTCCAACTATGGAACATAGACCAAGCGTTACTTACAAAGCTAATAATCATAAAAGCATATCCAATCAAGATCCATCTCGCCATTACTTGCTGAGGGGCGTCAACATATCGCTTGGATACAAAATAACCGACATAGATACAAAGCGCAATAAAAGTAGCAAGCACCTTCGGATCCACTAAATATAACCAGCGTTTCTCGGCAACGATGGACAAAACGGCAAGGATGACAGATACTCCAAGAATCGGTGTACCAATAAGACTCGCTTTATTCATATGAGACTGTAGACTTTCAAGACTCGGCATACGTCTCATCGAATCATTCCAACGTTTCAGTTTCAGTCTGTAATGTAGAAAAAGATAAATAATCGCAAAAACAGCCGATACTGTCAGAGCAGCAAATCCAAGATTGGCGAGCGCAATGTGCATCACCAGCATGCCGTGCACGGTCTGCCAATTGAGTAAAGCATTTTCACTAGGAGCCAGCCAAAAGTCACTAAGCACCAAAGCACTGAAACTAACCACATTGAGTAGAAATACAATATATTCAGATCTCTGTGCCCGGCTTAATATAAGCGAAATCAGCACAATACAAAATGAAAAAAGAAAAACAAAATCGTACATAGAATAGATTGGAACATATCCTTGATGTATCGTATAAAACACTAGGTATAGAAGCTGCATCATAGATACAATAACAAGAAGCCCTGTGCCCATCCGCTTTGCACTCGCATTACGGCGAATGCAATCCGAGAAGTAAAACAGAAGGCTCAGGGCATAAATATAAATAATAAAACTGTGAATCGTATCATGAACCGTCACTATGCTCTACACCTGCCTTATAGGCTCACAGGAACATAAGAGAGACGCGAAGATTCCTTTGTAGCTCCACGATTCTGCTCCACGGCGGGCTTCAAGCTCCCATGCGAAGGAGGAGCGTCCTGTTTCTTGTCCTCAACCTCATCCTCAAGCCCGAACATTTTGGTAAACATCGATAAAGCATCGTCTGATTCTTTGTCAGCAGCCATTTCTTTAATCCGGTTAATCGGCTCATGCGTCATTTGATTCAGCATACTTTTGGTGAGACGCCGAATCACTTTGCGCTGCCTTTCATCGAGTTCAGGCAACTTATTAAATAAACTTTCAAGTGTATCTTCGTGAACCGTATTCGCTTTTTCCTGAAGGGCACGAATGACTGGTCGCACACCTAAAGTTTTAAGCCACTGATCAAAAGCTGCCATCTCTTCTTCTATAAAAGCATCAATTTTGGCAGCTTCCATACGGCGCATTTCAAGATTCGTCTCTACTACGCCTTCCAAATCATCAATATCATATAAGTAAACATTGGATAGCTCACTGATGGCCGGTTCAATATCTCTTGGAACGGCAATATCAATCATAAAGAGCGGACGCGACTTTCTCCGCTTCATACTTTCTTTAACCATATCGAGTGAAATGACAAAATCTTTGGCTCCGGTAGAACTAATCAAAATGTCTACTTCATGCAGTCTGGAAAATGCCTGCTCCATGGTACACGCGGTACCTTGAAATTTCTTTGCAAGCTCCTCTGCCCGCCCAAAGGTTCGATTGGCGACAATGACTTCTTCTGCCCCGTTTGCGTACAAATGCTGAACTGTAAGCTCACTCATTTTACCCGCTCCGAGTATCATCACTTTTTTGTTCGTAAACGAACCAAAAATCCGTTTTCCGAGTTCTACTGCAGCATAACTAACGGAAACGGCTGCCTCACCAATTGAAGTTTCCGAGTGTGCGCGTTTGCCAACCGTAATCGCATGTTTAAACAAAGTGTTGAACCAAGTGCCTGTCGCTTTTTCTTGTTGTGCACTAATAAAAGCTTGCTTGACTTGCCCAAGAATCTGAGTTTCTCCGATGACCATAGAATCAAGCCCGCTAGTCACACGGAACAGATGACGAATTGCCTGCTCATCTTCGTAGATATAAAGATGCTGGGTAAATTCTTCACGAGGAATCCCAAACCATTGCTCCATAAAACTACGAATAAAATAACCACACATATGGAGACGATCGACTACCACATACATTTCCGTTCGGTTGCATGTAGCCACAATGACGCCTTCCAATACACTAGTTGTCATCTTAAGCTGCTGGAGTGCAAGGGATAAGTCCTTCTCATCAAACGTAAAACGTTCCCTGACTTCAACAGGCGCTGTGCGGTAGTTCAATCCAACTGCGACGATGTGCATTGCAAGTTCACCTGCCTCTACGTTTTCGTAATTTTGTATATGATCTATATCACAATATGCTGCTAACAGCACGTAATCTAAGTACTTAACATAAGCAATACTCAGTATAACATATGTATTTGCCGGACCTTCCCCTTTTTATGACATGTTTATGAAATCCTCATTTTCAGGGGCAGCTTTCCCTTAATTTTACCGGGACTTCATATATTTATACACTTCAAAAGCTCTTGAAACCTCTTTCAAGCCAAATCTCGATCTGCACATATTCACGTAATTAAGTATAACAAAATTGTAAAATATCTACATATATAAAACAACCATGGATTATCCATGGTTGTTAGATCATTCAAATATTATTAAAATCCCATCAAACAAGTTCGGTTTGTTTCATTTCAGGCGTTTCAACCTTCATTTCACCCAAACCGCGAACCAATTTTTTGGCGTACGTTTTTTCCGGTTTCAATACGGACACCAGGTAGTCAATGGCTAACTGCGGGTCTACCGTTTCTCCACAAGTGTAACAATCAATTGCGGCAAAACCTCTCTCAGGATACGTGTGAATCGAGAGATGGCTCTCTGACAGCAATACAAGTACTGTAGCTCCTTGAGGATCAAATTGCTTAGATTGTACAGACAATACAGTAGCACCACAAGCCTCAGCTGCATCTACCATCTGCGCTTGCAAAAACTCCTCATTGTTCAGTAAATCGAAGTCGACTCCCCAAGTATCAACAGCAACGTGTCTTCCGAAAGTTGAATATTCCATCTTCCGGTTCCCCCTTCCTAGGAATAAAATGTTTGAAAAAATTTCATCCGCTAGGACCTACGTCATTCACTTCCCGAGGGAATAATCTCTCGCAACATTCAATGTCCTGAGTGAATCCTGGTTCCTATATTCTTTTCAACGAGATTAAAAATAACATCTATCCACATCAATTGCAATAGTTTTTTTACCAGTAATACAAATATATTCATGCCATACTATGAAATAATTCACAAAAAAAAGCGGGGCAAAAATTAGGGCATTGTATAAATATAAGTGCTTTGTCATCTAAGACAGACAGCTTACTTTTCATGGGTACAGTATATAGATGGCACCAGAATAAAACCATACAATAAAAAACTCCCTACCGCTTTGACGGTAAGGAGTTTTGGAACAAGATCACTTATGTATTTCCTTATGGAAATACTTACGCTTCTAGAGCGAATAAAGTAAAGGTATGAGTGCGTAGCTGCTCGTCAATCTTAGCAATTCCTTCTTGACCAAAGGTAGTATTTCGTAAATCCAACAGCTTATTGATGCAGTGTTTGACTTCTGTAATCTGCCTTTCAACATTCCTCATTTGAAATACTTCTTCCATTTCCTGAAGCGTATTTTTGTACTCATATACGGTACGGGAATGATCTGGCTTAACTTCAACAATTTTTCGTACAGAGCCATTTGAATAAACATACGCCATCGTAAATCCAGCATACACTCGGTTTACGACCCCTTCTCCTTTGAAATGAAGAAATAACTTGCGCACCAAATTCGTTAAGTGTAAGTTTACCAAGCGGCAAGACAACTCACAGATATAAAACCCTTCTCTACGATGAAATGGAAAATGAACTTCCTCGCCTGCATTATCCTCTAGTACAATGTCCTGTCCTCCATTACCGAGCACTTTCACTCTTGAATGGATATGACCATCCTCTGCCATTTGCAAGAACTGCTTCATTTGAGTTTCCGACAATTTCAAAGTGGCTTTAACATATTCTGTGGCTAACCGCTGAGCCATAAAAATCTCCTCAATTCTTTCCTGATATGATCAGGCCGGTGTTTTCACCGGAATTTTCGTAACAAGGCTTATGCCTGACTATATTATACACTACCTTTTAAACCGTTTGCTTCTTCTCCAAACGATAAATTTCTGCGCAAAACCCGTAAAAAACGGGATGAACGCCTAAATTATAGAGCTGAAAGGGAAGATGCTCACTTTCCTGCATTAAAAGTTCGTGTTAACTCAGTCATCCTGCATTTTAAGCTTGTCACGCTTCTTCAGTTGAGGGGGCTTGACCTTCTTCTAATTCATCCTGATCTAATTCCTCACCGAAAGGATCGTTAGAGAAAGCGTAGCGGGAAATAACAGCCCATAATTCATCTCTACCAATGCCTTCCTCAGATGAAAAAGAAACAAAGGAGTCATCTGGATGAAGTTGAAGGGCATCTTTTATAATTTTGGCATGCTTGGCACGACGTGTCTTTGGAATCTTGTCCATTTTCGTAGTCACTACACAAACGGGAAGGCCATGGTGTTTAAGCCAGTCATACATCATGATGTCGTCTTTGGTAGGAGCATGACGCATATCGATCATCTGCATAACGAGTTTGAGTTCTTGACGCTCCAGTAAATATTTTTCCATCATTTGTCCAAACAAAGCACGCTGTGTCTTGGACACTTTGGCATATCCATAACCGGGAAAATCAACAAAATAAAGCTGATCGTTAATGCGATAATAGTTAAGCTGTTGGGTTTTCCCTGGTGTTGAACTCGTTCTTGCCAGATTTTTTCGATTAATCATTCGATTAATGAGCGATGATTTTCCTACATTGGAACGCCCTGCCAGAGCAATCTCTGGCAAGGCGTCCTCAGGATATTGGCTAGGGCTAACAGCACTAATAATAAATTCCGATTTTGTTACTTTCATAATAAATAATTGTCCTCTCTAATGCACTCCTGCCTGTTCTACAAGAGCATGCTGCAGTACTTGATCCATATGAGCGACAGGAACGAATTCAACATCTTCCCGGACACTATCCGGAATATCTTTTAAGTCACGTTCGTTGTCTTTGGGGAGTAAAATTTTCTTATATCCAGCACGATGGGCAGCAAGTGATTTTTCCTTCAGTCCCCCAATAGGAAGCACTCGGCCACGCAATGTGATTTCACCCGTCATAGCTACATCTTTGGAAACATGACGGTTCGTAAGAGCAGAAATCAAAGCCGTTGCCATTGTAATTCCTGCCGAAGGTCCGTCTTTGGGAATAGCACCTTCTGGTATATGAATATGAATATCATTTTTTTCATGAAAATCAGGAGCAATACCAAGTTCTAATGCTTTCGAACGGGTATAACTAAATGCCGCTTGTGCTGATTCTTTCATCACGTCTCCCAGTTTTCCGGTAAGTGTTAACTTGCCGGTACCTGGAACAACTGTCACTTCAATAACCAACGTTTCGCCGCCTACCTCAGTCCACGCAAGCCCAGTAACGGTACCAATCTGATCTTCGAGATCAGCCACACCGTATCTGAATTTACCTGGTCCAAGATAATCCTTAATCTCTTCCGGCGTAATAATGATACTTCCCTCATGTCCTGTCACAATTTTCTTCGCTGCTTTTCGGCACAAGGAAGCCATTTGCTGTTCCAAATTCCGTACTCCGGATTCCCTCGTATATTCTCGAATTACTTTCAGCAGCGTGTCTTCCCCTACTTGAAGTTGCTCTTCAGTAAGGCCATGCTCCCCTATCTGCTTCGGCAGCAAATAACGATTCGCAATTTGCAGTTTCTCAAGCTCAGTATAACCCGGAATATTTAAGAGTTCCATACGATCAAGGAGAGGTCTTGGGATACTGTGTACCGTATTCGCTGTCGTGACAAACATAACATTGGATAGATCAAAAGGTAATTCAACAAAATGATCACTAAAAGTATTGTTCTGTTCCGGATCTAGCACTTCAAGAAGTGCCGAGGAGGGATCTCCGCGGAAGTCAGAAGCCATTTTGTCGATTTCATCAAGTAAGAATACAGGATTCAGGGAGCCCGCTGTTTTCATACCTTGAATGATTCTTCCTGGCATTGCGCCTACGTACGTTCTGCGGTGACCACGGATTTCTGCTTCATCCCGAACTCCGCCGAGTGAAATCCGCACAAACTCACGACCGAGTGACTTGGCAATGGAACGGGCCAAGGAAGTTTTCCCTACGCCAGGAGGTCCTACAAGACATAGGATAGGACCTTTGAGCTTTTTGACCAGCTTCTGAACAGCTAGATACTCAAGGACCCTTTCCTTCGGCTTCTCAAGGCCGTAATGATCCGCATCTAGCACTTCTTCGGCAGCCTGAATATCAAGATCATCTTCGGTTGTTCGACTCCAAGGCAATGCGAGCAGCCAATCGACATAGTTACGAATGACTCCACCTTCAGCAGAGCTGGCCGGCATTTTCTCAAGGCGGTCAATTTCCTTGTCGATCTTCTCCTGGACTTTCTCCGGTAAATCAAGAGCTGCCGCTTGATTTCGGAGCTCTTCTACTTCACCGGCGCGCCCTTCCTTCTCGCCAAGTTCTTTCTGAATAGCTTTCATTTGCTCACGCAAGTAATATTCCTTTTGCGTTTTCTCCATCTGCTTCTTCACACGTTGGTTGATTTTGCGTTCAAGCTCCAGAACTTCCCGTTCATTATTGAGAATATCCAGCAGTTTCTCAAGTCTCCGCTTGACGTCAACCGTCTCAAGAATTTCCTGCTTATCCTTGATCTTGAGTGAGAGATGACTTGTAATCACATCAGCAAGACGCCCTGGCTCTTCAATATCTGAAACGGCAGCGAGCGTCTCCGGTGTAATTTTTTTGGACAGATTTATATAATTCTCGAACTGGCTAAGTAGAGTCCTCATCAAAGCATCTATCTCCGGATGATTGGATTCTTCCTCAGGAAGCTCTACAGCCAGCACTTCATAAAACTCTTCATTATCTGTGTATTCGATAATTTCCGCGCGTTCCAATCCTTCTACAAGTACTCGAATCGTCCCATTAGGAAGTTTCAACATCTGTCTAACCTTTGCCACTGTCCCGATCCGGAAGATATCTTCCCTTGTAGGTTCTTCAATATTTACTTCCGATTGGGAACACAGGAGGATTAAATGTTCGTCTACCATCGCTTTTTCCAAAGCCTTAACGGATTTCTCCCTGCCCACATCGAGATGGAGCACCATACTCGGATAGACGAGAAGTCCTCTCAAAGGCAGTAAAGGAAAACGACGACCTTTGGCTTTGCTCGGTCCCATCGCTTTCACACCTCCAATGGCTCTCAAGTTGTTATCATTCATTATTTTATCAAATGTTCACATAAAAAACCAATGAAGGAGCAAGACATTACATGCTTTCCGTACTATTCAGTTTACCGCCCCGATTTAGATCCGCATGCAGAACGGAAGGGGAGGACGGTGGGAAGAGTTCTGCCGGAGGTGAAGCGATATCCTCAACCACTGTTTTTTCCGGTTCTCCAAATACATGCTGGAACACTTCTTCTGCAGTCTCAACCGGAATAACACGTAGGCCTTCTAAATTATCAAAAATGGATTGCCAGTTTTCAGCTGGAATAATTACTTTTTTAGCTCCCGCCTGAAAAGCAGCTTCGACTTTGGCTAGAACGCCCCCTATCGGCTTCACTTTACCATGAATGCTCATTTCACCAGTCATAGCTAATTCGTGATCCACAGGAATCCCCCGAATGGCGGAGACGATAGCTGTAGCCATCGCAATCCCAGCGGAAGGCCCATCGATTGGTGTTCCTCCTGGGAAATTAATGTGTAAATCATAATTTGCTGGCTCATATCCCATAGAACGTAGAACAGTTAGCACATTCTCCACAGAACCCTTAGCCATACTTTTCCGGCGTAACGTCCTTGAACCTCCACCAATTTCTTCTTCCTCAACGACACCTGTAATATTATAAGTGCCTTTGTTTTTTGGTACAGGTACAGCTGAAACTTCGATCTCAAGCAATGCTCCCATATTGGGACCATATACAGCAAGTCCGTTAACAAAACCAATCTGAGGGCGATTAGGAATTTTCCGATCCGGTCTTGGCTGGATTTGACTACTGCTTGCTACCCACTCTAAATCTGAAGCCTGAAGTTCATCCCGATTTTCCGTCAGGGCAAGTCCGGCTGCCAGCTGTACGATGTTCACAGCCTCCCTGCCATTCGTCGCATACTTTTTAACAACCTCAACCGCTTCCGGGTTGGCAGAGAATCCGATTTTGGATATGGCATCCTCAGCGATCTGACCAATTTCCTCCGGTAAAAGAGCACGGAAATAAATTTCCATGCAGCGAGAACGTAGTGCTGGCGGGATCTCATGAGGAGATCTGGTCGTAGCACCTACAAGCCTAAAGTCAGCTGGTAGCCCATTTTGAAAAATATCGTGGATATAAGCAGGAGTATGCGTGTCTTCGGAATTATAGTACGCACTCTCTAAAATCACTTTGCGATCTTCCAGTACTTTCAATAGCTTGTTCATCTGAATTGTATGGAGTTCACCGATTTCGTCCACAAATAAAATGCCCCCGTGTGCTTTCGTGACTGCCCCCGGCTTTGGCTGAGGGATGCCAGCTACACCCATGGCTCCCGCCCCTTGATATATCGGATCATGCACGGATCCTATAAGCGGATCAGCAATTCCTCGTTCATCAAAACGCGCAGTAGTCGCATCGATCTCTGTAAATTTAGCATCTGCCTTAAAAGGAGAGGCCGGATTCTTTTTAGCTTCTTCCAAAATAACTCTAGCTGCCGCAGTCTTCCCCACTCCTGGTGGGCCGTACACGATAACATGTTGCGGATTTCCACTACACAAAGCAGCTTTCATTGCTCGTAATCCGTCTTTTTGACCAACGATGTCTTCCATCTTGGCTGGACGAGTCTTCTCAGCAAGTGGTTTAGTCAGCGAAATCGCTCGCAGCTTCCGTAGTTTGTCCAATTCCTTGCGAGATTCTCTCTCTACTGCACTGCGATTATTTTTTTGCCCACGCAGCATATTCCAAAAATAGAGTCCAATTACGACTCCAAAAAACAAATTGATTAACATAACGATAATACTCAGTTCAGTTCCCATTATATGTCCTCCTGTTCTTACTTTCTTTCCATTGCCTTTAACTTTGCCTCGTAAAAAGTTCGATACTTGGTAGTATAGCCTTTTCACCTGCTGGTAAACGTAAAATTAGGATTATGTAGGATAGAAAACAAAAATAGCCAACTTTCGCAAAGGAAAGCTGACTTTTTTTGTTGATCATAATTATAGTATTAGTGCTTGCGACCTGGTATTAAGCCAGTCTCTTCATAGGCAACAACAATTTTATCAATTTCTTTTTTCAATTCCTCAACCATTTCAGCCTCAGGCACCTTACGGATCATCTCTCCATAACGGAACAGCAATCCTTCTCCTCGTGCTCCTGCAATACCAATATCGGCTTCTCTAGCTTCTCCAGGACCGTTAACAGCACAGCCAAGAACAGAGACCTTGATCGGCACTTTAATCTTAGAGATGTACTCTTCCACTTCATTAGCAATGGAAAATAAATCTATGTCTAGACGTCCGCATGTTGGACAAGAAATGAGTGTAGCTGCGTTAGAGATCAGTCCAAATGTTTTGAGTAGTTCTCTCGCTACTTTCACTTCTTCAACTGGGTCAGCGCTAAGAGAAATCCGCATCGTAGAACCAATACCTAGCGATAGCAAAGCACCCATACCTGCAGAACTTTTGATTGTTCCAGAGAACAACGTTCCTGCTTCTGTAATACCAAGGTGAAGAGGATATGGAATCACTTGAGCTGCTTTGGTATAGGCTTCAATCGCCATTGGTACATCGGAAGCCTTGAGGGATACGATAATATCATGAAAATCAAGTTCTTCCAGAATACCAATATGATAAAGTGCGCTTTCTACCATTGCATCTGCTGTTGGATATCCGTATTTTTCAAGCAAGTGGTTCTCAAGAGAACCCGCGTTAACTCCGATACGAATTGGAATTCCCTTCGCTTTACATGCTTCTACTACTGCTTCTACCTTCTCGCGGCGGCCAATGTTACCTGGATTAATACGAACCTTATCAATCCCATTTTCTATGGCCTTAAGAGCAAGTTTATAGTTAAAGTGAATATCAGCTACCAGCGGGATGTGAATACGCTTCTTGATCTCTTTGATCGCATCTGCTGCCTCATCGTTATTTACCGTTACCCGAACTACCTGACAACCTGCTTCTTCCAGTCGTAAAATTTCAGCGACTGTCGCCTCTACATCTGCAGTTTTAGTAGTACACATACTCTGTATAATAACTTCGTTGCTTCCACCAATCGTCAAATCTCCAACTTTTACGGGACGTGTATCTTGTCTCAGAAACATGATGGCTTTCTCTCCCCATAACGTCAAATCTCCACCAGTACGGGGACTGGAAGATTCCAGTAATAAGCCCCCTTTACCAGTGGAGTATGACTAAATTATTTAAACTAGATTAAGTGGGATCAGCCAAGATCACGCACTTTCTTCCTGCTTTTTATCTTTTGCATCTCCACTGCGTAGTTCAGGTGTCGTTTTTTCTTCAACGACTTGCTCTGTGATTACGCATTTTGTTACATCTTCACGAGATGGTACTTCGTACATTACATCCAGCAATAGGCCTTCAATAATGGCGCGAAGTCCACGCGCTCCTGTATTCCGTTTGATCGCTTCACGGGCAATAGCCTCCAAAGCACCTGTTTCAAACTCAAGGGATACATTATCGAGTTCGAGCATTTTGGTGTACTGTTTAACCAGTGCATTCTTCGGCTCAGACAAGATGCGGACAAGTGTTGCCTCATCAAGCGGCTCCAAAGTAGAGATAACTGGCAAACGGCCAACAAACTCCGGAATCAGACCGAATTTCAGCAAATCTTCTGGAAGAACCATGCCAAGGTATTCACCTGGTTTTAGATCCTTCTGTTCTGTTGCAGAATTAAATCCAATTACTTTTTTACCAATACGACGTTTGATCATTTGCTCCAGACCATCAAAGGCACCGCCGCATACGAACAAAATATTAGTTGTATCAATTTGGATAAATTCCTGATGAGGATGCTTACGTCCACCTTGCGGTGGAACAGAAGCAACAGTTCCCTCCAAAATTTTGAGGAGAGCTTGTTGTACACCTTCACCCGATACGTCACGTGTAATCGAAGGGTTCTCCGATTTACGTGCTACTTTATCAATCTCATCGATATAAATGATGCCGCGTTCTGCTTTTTCTACATCATAATCTGCTGCTTGAATCAGCTTAAGCAGAATGTTCTCAACGTCTTCACCAACATAGCCGGCTTCCGTCAAAGATGTAGCATCAGCAATGGCAAACGGTACGTTTAGAATTTTCGCCATCGTTTGAGCAAGTAAAGTCTTACCCGAACCTGTTGGTCCAAGCAACAAGATATTACTCTTCGACATTTCCACGTCGTCAATTTTGCTCTGAGTATTAATTCGTTTGTAGTGATTATATACCGCTACAGACAAAGATTTTTTGGCTTGATCCTGACCAATAACATACTGATCCAGAATATCACGAATCTCTTTTGGTTTCGGGATATCTTTCAGATCGATCTCTTCATCATGACCGAGCTCTTCTTCCACGATCTCCGCGCAAAGCTCGATACACTCATCACATATATACACCCCTGGTCCGGCTACCAGCTTCCGAACCTGTTCCTGGGATTTACCGCAGAAAGAACATTTCAATTGCCCTTTCTCATCGTTAAATTTAAACATATAACCACCCCTTTAAGAATTAATCGGTTTGGTGAGTACTTGGTCAATGATACGGTATTCCAATGCTTCTTCCGCACTCAAAAAATAGTCGCGGTCCGTATCACGCTCGATTTTATCAAGGGGTTGACCTGTACGCTCCACGTAAATCTGATTCAGTTTCTGACGTGTCTTAATAATCCAGTCAGCGTGAATCTGAATATCGGATGCCTGACCTTGAACTCCGCCAAGCGGTTGATGTATCATCACTTCACTGTTTTCAAGTGCATATCGCTTACCTGGAGCACCTGCTGTTAATAGCAAGGAGCCCATGCTGGCAGCCATACCTACACAGATCGTGGATACGTCTGGCTTGATAAACTGCATCGTATCATATATACCCATCCCTGCTGTTACAGAACCACCAGGAGAATTGATATATAAACTGATATCCTTTTCTGGATCTTCTGCTGCGAGGAAAAGAAGCTGGGCAATTACCAGATTCGCCACATCGTCATCTATTGCACCGCTTAGAAAGATAATACGATCTTTCAGCAGTCTGGAGTAAATATCGTATGAACGTTCACCACGATTCGTTTGTTCAACAACCATAGGTACGAGACTCATGTGTAAACCTCTTTTCCTTAGTAGAATCTTTACCGCATAAGTCAGGGAATAATAAGAATCTGTAAATTATAAATTACAATATATCTTATTTTAACATGATCCCTGTTTCATGTCATTTGATCAACTTCTCATACATACCATTAATGAGAAAGCTTGATCATATTTAACCATTTTTTTTATGTATGTGCAAATCCGCCTTCCAGCCTAAAGAGCAAAGACCTATATATCAAGTATATGGAAGGAGACAAAAATTATCACGTATATAAGCTAATATCCATTTAATTATAAAAATAACTATAAAATGGATATTAGTGAGAAAAAATAAGGCACGTGAGTAAAAAACCTTACGTGCCTTATCTAATATACGTGATCAGCATTACACAAACCCGTTCCAATCGCTGGAGGGTTTTATGTTACATGCTCATGATGTCAATGATTCAGCCGCTTCTTCTTTTGCTTCTTCAGCAGGAGCATCTACTTCTTTGCTGTTAGTCAAAAGGAAGTCGATTGTTTTGCGAAGCAACACTTCTTCTTTCAAGCTATCGAAAGAACCGTTGCTTTCCAAAATTTGACGAATCTCGTCAGCAGAACGTTTGAAAGAAGTAGCCATGTTATTAAGCTCTTCGTTCACATCTTCTTCTGTTACTTCAAGATTCTCTTGTTTACCGATTGCTTCAAGAACCAAGTTGTTACGAACGCGTTTTTCAGCATCGTTTTTCATTTGGTTTTGAAGATCTGCTTCCGTTTGGCCGGAGAAGCTCATGAACATTTCAAGATTCATACCTTGTTGACGAAGACGGTTGTCAAAGTCGCGCATCATGTTGCGAACTTCACTGTTAATCATTCCTTGTGGAATTTCAACATCTGCATTTTCAGCAGCTTTTTCGACAACGATATTTTCTTGAGTTGCTTTTGCTTCTTCTTCTTTACGGGAAGCGAGTTGTTTTTTCAGATCTTCCTTGTATTCAGCAAGTGTTTCGAATTCACTAACATCTTTAGCGAACTCATCATCAAGTGCAGGAAGCTCTTTACGTTTGATTTCGTGTACTTTCACTTTGAATACCGCTTTTTTACCAGCTAGTTCAGCTGCATGGTATTCTTCAGGGAATGTCACTTCAACGTCTTTAGTGTCACCTGTTCCGAGACCAATCACTTGCTCTTCGAAACCTGGAATGAACGTGTTGGATCCAAGTTCAAGAGAATGACGCTCAGCAGATCCACCTTCAAACAGTTCACCGTCAACAGAACCTTCGTAGTCGATAACTGCTACATCACCAGATGCAGCTTGTCCTTCTTCTACAACTACTAGTTCAGCGTGACGTTGTTGTAGGCGCTCAAGTTCTGCAGACAGTTCTTCTTCAGAAACTTCAATGCTTACTTTAGGGACTTCAAGTCCTTTGTATTCGCCAAGATCAACTTCAGGTTTAACGACAACTTTTGCCTTAAACTTGAAAGTTTGTCCTTTAGCAAATTGATCAACATCCACTTCAGGTTGTTCTACAGGGAAGATTTCTGTTTGATCAACAGCTTCCGTGTATACTTCTGGAAGAAGGATGTCAATTGCATCCTGGTACAAGCTCTCTACGCCAAAACGAGCTTCAAAGATTGAGCGCGGCACTTTACCTTTACGGAATCCAGGTACATTTATTTGTTTAACGACTTT
This sequence comes from Paenibacillus sp. Marseille-Q4541, assembly GCF_018310695.1. Taxonomy (GTDB): domain Bacteria; phylum Bacillota; class Bacilli; order Paenibacillales; family Paenibacillaceae; genus Paenibacillus. The sequence goes on from NZ_JAGXCY010000004.1 coordinate 50,967, forward strand.
ATTAAAAGCCTTGTCGAGAGCAGCAGCTACACGATCTGCGTCTACTTCAACTTCAAGAACCCCAAGGTTCTTCTCTATTTTTTCCCAAGTTGCTTTCATTTATGCTTTCCCCTCCAAATTTCACGTGTTAACCATTGTCAAGCGCGTACAAAATAACCATTTTAGTATAAACAACATTAAATGCAATTTCAAGGGTAAAACCCTTGCAAGCGGTGCAGGAAAAGTTTTATATCCTATTTTGCATCAAGTCCGCCGGAAACAAATTGCTTAATCGAGCGATAAGCCTGTTCAAATCGGAACCTAACCTCACTCGTAATCCCATACAGTGTGCGTATCTCTTCTTCATTGTGGGAACCGCCCAAACTCTCGGCAACCGCCGCATGAAGAGCAGCAGCCCACATATCCAGCATGGAATCATCGCCTTCCAGCATAGAGCGGTAATCACTTGTCCCAAAAACGGCCATGATATATTGTGACCAAAGTTCTTGAGCGAAATAAAATAACGTAGGCTCATGAACTTCCGTCTGTTCAGCAACAAGTTCTAGAATGCGTATCACTGAATGTGGAAAATCATCCGGCTTCAGAGGAACCGTCTCCACTTCTACTTCGACATTCTCAGTCCCTCTTTGAAGAGTAACGGTCATTTGCGCGCCTCTTTTCCGAAGCGTTTGAAGTACTCGGAACTGGAGCAAAGGATGTAGTTTGCTTTTTTCAAGCCAGTTCTTGAGAGAAGCATCAACGTTTGGCACGTCTACATAAGCGAGCTGATCAAGCGCAAGCATCGTTTGTTCACTTAGAGGTTCTTCCATCACGGTGCTCAGTAATTTATTCGCATACTCCCCGTCCTCAGCTAACTTGTTTCTCGCATTTTGGCGAGCTAGATCTTCTTCACTTTCAATAAGATCTTCTTCTTCCAGCGCGGGATTGTCGTCATCAGAATTTATATATTGAGGAAATGCTGCCCTCAGCCATTCAAGCAGCGCTGCCCATTCATCATAGTTTCGCTGTTCCTGCCCCTGACACTGAAGCAGAAATTCAAGCAAATTAATAGCTTCCACGTAACGTTCATTCTCCAACATAACGGTGAGCTGAATCTGATAAAAATCGAGTGTCTTCGGAAATAGCACAATATTTTTTTCTGTGGTTTGTGAGCTTGTGTCTTTGATTAAGATTACCTCCTCTCTATCGGAAGCTTAAAGCGACTCGTTGATTATATAGAAACCCGTAGTCTATGTATAGCACTAATATATTAGAATAACCTAATACTGAGCAGAAAAAACATCTGATTATCATTTTTATGAAATAAACATATATGGAGAAGAGGACCTTCTTCAATTTTGATTTTAAAACTTATTTATATTTATCCCTTGATCTTATGAATTATATATGTTATGCTCTATTTCGCGCTTGATTTTGTCCCAGTAGCTCAGCTGGATAGAGCAACGGCCTTCTAAGCCGTCGGTCGGGGGTTCGAATCCCTCCTGGGACGTATATTACGAAAAGGCATCCTTTTGGATGTCTTTTTTTATGTCCACTATTTCATAACTACATTTATTGCTGGCTTCTTCTAACAAAACTCATCTCCGTACCGATTCAAAGTATACTTCTTCAAGGGTACAACATAAACGCTATGACCGTGTATATGACACAAAATACAAAAGACAAAAAGCTCCTTTTATAGCCCCCCCGATTTCCTGCTATATCTCCACTCTCTAAAAGCTAAATACCCATGCATTATTATAAATATAAGAAAATATAAGAAAAAATGAGTGGAAGGACCTAAAATAAATTGTACTACCACCGCAAGTGAAATGAAAATTAGGATAAAAATGATATCCAAAATGTTGCTCTGTAACGAAAATGTCTCCCTCGCCTCTTCCTCCGCTTCCTTATCTATAAGGGAAGTATATAGAGCTGCCTCGATGAATTAAAGCTGCAATAGTAAAAAATAAAATAAGAAACGAAACTTTATCCAAAAACAAAGCACCCCTTCTATTTTTTACCAAGATTATATGTTTGATCATACCTGAATTCACCTTCAGAGATAACCCTTATGCGGCTCATCCCCCAGGATATAAAAAAAAGACATCCTAAATGGATGTCTTTTTTACGTTATACGTCCCAGGAGGGATTCGAACCCCCGACCGACGGCTTAGAAGGCCGTTGCTCTATCCAGCTGAGCTACTGGGACATGTTATGTATATATTTTCACGTGCGATATTTATTATATCGTAAAATGACTAAATGTCAAAGTCTTTTTTTAGGTATCATCCTGAGGCAGGCAGGGTAATATGATGTAAATATGATAATCAACAGAGGAGCGTACCAAACTTATGAGACAATTACTATCATCCCTTAGTTATTTCAGCATCTTCTTTGCCCCATTTCTACTCCCGCTCATTGTATGGATTGTTGCGAAAGATGACTATATTTCAGGTCATGCGAAAAAAGCTTTTTTCTCGCATATCTTTCCTTTTCTCGCGGCGATCCCTTTATTAATCTTTATGTTTAATGCGAACCATGCAGCTTCTATTGTCGGATATGTTATCCTTTTTCTTGTTATTTATTTTGGGGCTTTTGTCTACAACATTTATCAAGGCGTTAAAGTGCTTCGAGATTATGCTTAATCCTTCCTGCTAGCAAAAAAAGCAGTTGTTCCTTAGGAACAACTGCTTTTTTCGAGTTTCTACATTAAGTTAAGTAGGAAATAAATACCGTAGCTGTACCAAAATAAACTGACAATGAGAACAAATCATTCAGTGTCGTGATCAGCGGACCCGAGGCTACAGCAGGGTCTACTTTAAGCTTGTATAAAATAATAGGAATGATCGTTCCTGCCATTGTACCAATAATTATGGTCAGAAGAAGAGAAAATCCAATGACGGCCCCCAGAGCAAAACTCATCTGCCAGAATCCTGCGACAAGCGCCACACTAATACCACATACGACACCGATCGTCACGCCGACGAGTAGTTCCCGCCACATAAGACGAGAGATTGTCGATCGATTCATTTTCGTCTGCGGTCCTAATCCCCGAATCACAACAGCCAAAGACTGTGTACCCGTATTTCCTGTCATCCCTGCAATCATCGGCATAAAGAAAGTTAACGCTACAACCTGGCTAACCGTGCCCTCAAATATACTAATGATGCTGCCCGATAACAACCCGAGAAAGAGCAGCATAATGAGCCAAGGAAGACGACGTTTTGCAGCCGTCAGCGGGTGTGTATTAAAATCGATCGTTTTGTCGGTTGCAGACAGTTTGTTAATGTCCTCATTCGCCTCTGCCCGCAGTACGTCGAGCACGTCATCAAAGGTAACGACCCCGATCAGTTTGCCTTGCGGATCTTCAACTGGCATAGAGACAAGGTCATATTGTTCGAATAGATGAGCCACTTCCTCCTGGTCCATATCTGCCGGCACTTTTACCACATTTTCACGCATCAAATTTTCGATGATCTCGGTATCTTGGGCAAGAACCAAATCCCGGTATGTGGTCAGTCCAATCAATTCTTTCTGTTCATTTAGAACGTATAAGTCCTGTATATCATTGGTGAGGTCGGCAAAATGCTTTACTTTCTCGACCGCTTCGCGTACCGAGTATCTCGCATAAAACCACACATAACGGTTGGTCATGATCCCCCCAGCCGTCTCTGGACCAAAGTTCATCAGTTCGCGAACCGTTTCTCTCTCCGTTACCTCCATAATAGAGAGCATGTACTCTCTCATTTCGTCAGGGATCTCGCCCATCAAGTCAGCAAGGTCATCATTGTCCATGCGGTTTAGTACCTGTGCTGCTCTTTCCTTACTAAGTATATAGAGAGCATTCACCTCAACCATTGGAGAAAGCTCGCTTAGCATCCCTGCAAGTGTCTCAATTTCAAGAGCGTTCATAAACTGCGGGCGGTAAGCCTCGCCAAGTTCTTTATAAACGACCGCTAAATCGTAAGGTTCCCATTCGACAAACTCTTCACGCATCTCAGTAATGCGTCCTACCTTAATCGATTCCTCAATGCTTAATGTTAGTTCTGTCAGTTCATCTTCTCTGCTTCGTTTTTCCAATTCTCTCATCGCTACTCACCTTCGATCTCTCTTAATTCAAATGTCATAACACCTTTCTGTTATTCAGTGTGTTTCACAAAACATAATCATTATCACGATAGAAGTTCACTTGTCTATGAGAAAAAACACGATTGTACCTTGTAAGCTTATACCCTATACAAAGAATCGGAAAACAGTGAAAATAACGTATAGTTATTCCTTTCGTTCAAAAGCTTAAGACTAAAGTATGTATTCCTATCTAATACTAATAGACAGCCTCCACCCTTTCAGTAAGAAAGAGTGGAGGCGTCGATTGCAGCCCGGTTATTTGTTCCCGAAGCGCATCGGGTTACGATGTACTTCATGTTGCGTGTTCTTCGCAAGTACTTCATCAGCAAACTCATTATTGAAGTTATAACGGTTTCCCTTGCTTTTCTTGTACTTTGAAGTCACTTTTCAGTTCACCTCCCCGGGTTACAGGAGTATTATGTGTAGAAAAACGACTTCCTATTTCACATTGGCAAATGTATTTATTTCAAATTCTATTTTAGGAGCTTGCTTCGAAGTTCCTGGTTCATGGAACTATAATTTAGCAATGCCTTCATAAAGCCTTCCTTCTCCTGCTCTGCCGTAATATCACCCGTGTTCTCAAAAGCAAACTCCGTTGAATCTTCAAAAGCAGCACTTACGTTGTTGTTATACCAATCCAGTGTAAGATCATGATGGTTGCGCACGACTCTGTGAAGTTCGAGGTTCGACCCATCCTTACTTCCTGTAATGTATAACAACAAGGAAGGATCTCCGGCTTGAGCCGGCTCCACCGCAACTTCCACACAAGAAACTCCATTTAACTCCATTGCCTTTGTTATTTTTGCATTCTGAATAACATACATGGGTTCCTTCTCCTTTGCTAATTAAAGTCCTGTCCACTTTCAGTTGAATTAAATACTTAGATTTACCCGCATTCCCTACAAAAACGTAGGATCATTTACAACATTCCGCACGATTCCATATTGCGACAAATGGCTCCTCGTCTCATTTGTTCCCAGCCGATATATTTCGTTATACACGTTTTGAAGTGCTTCCTCATATAACACATTGACGGAGGCTTCTTCCGTATCAGGCCATGGGAAAACATAACCGGGAAAGGCTTCTTCTTCTTTTTCCTGCATCAAACTTAACAACCCTTGCAGATTTTCTGCTTGTTCGGGCGTTGCTTGAATGATCCACTCATAGGAAGCAGCTCTTTGATCACCCAGAACGGATCGTCCCCCTACCGATACGAAATACAGGCTTTTTTGCAATGTTCATCGCCCCTAACGCATAGTTTTCACCTTTATAGTTTCGGAAGCGGACAGACATTTTATGCCTGAATTCGGCATATATTTGTTATTACTGTGAGAATGGGATTTAAAGGTAGGACCGCTCTCCACACCCTAAGGCAAATTTCTGTGGAAGAAACGACCAGAAAGGATGAACTTCTCATGTGCGGAATTACTGGATTCATACAGTGGAACCATGATCTCACTCAGGACTCAGAACTACTTGTTCGCATGACAGAAAGTATGTCGAATCGAGGGCCGGATGCTGGGGGAACTTGGATATCCGGACCTTGTGCCTTTGGACATCGAAGACTGAGCGTAATGGACCCTGAAAACGGGGCACAGCCGATGATCATGAACCACAGCGACAAACAGTATACACTCGTGTACAATGGAGAGCTCTATAATGCGCCGGAGCTAAAAAAAGAACTAGAACAGCGCGGTCATCGTTTCAAGACCACTTGTGATACAGAGGTGCTTCTGGCAAGCTATGTTGAATGGGGACCGGGATGTGTAGACCGGTTTAATGGTATTTTTGCTTTCGTCATCTGGGATAGTGGACGGGAGCATATTTTTATGGCACGGGACCGTCTCGGTGTAAAACCTCTATTCTACAGTCATCAAGGAGATACACTCGTTTTTGGTTCTGAACCAAAAGCACTTCTCCTTCACCCGGCAGTTGAAGCCGTGGTAGGGCCGGAAGGGCTTGCTGAAATCTTTATTATTGGACCTGCGAGAACACCAGGACACGGCGTTTATTCCTCGATGAAAGAACTTCGTGCAGGTCATGCAGCTATTTTTAGCAGAAATGGTTTCCGCACCTACGCATACTGGAAGCTCGAGAGTAAGCCGCATGAAGATGATGTCGATGCAACGGCAGCAGAAGTTAGACGCCTGCTTGTAGATACGCTGGAGCGCCAGCTCGCTTCGGATGTACCGCTTGGCTCCTTGTTATCCGGCGGTCTCGATTCCAGTGCATTATCTGCACTTGCTGTGAATTATTACAAAAGAACAGGCCAAGGTAACATTGATACTTTCTCCGTTGACTATGTAGATAATGATAAACATTTTAAAGCTCATGCTTTTCAGCCCAACTCCGATGCCCCTTTTATCCAGCGAATGGTCGATGAACTAAAAACCAACCATCATTTTATTGAATTCGATACAGATGAAGTTGTGGAGGCTCTGAATGCAGCCACTCTATCTAGAGATTTGCCGGGGATGACGGATGTCGATTCCTCGCTTTATTTGTTTTGCCGTGAAATTAAGAAAAAAGCAACGGTCGCTATTTCCGGTGAGGCTGCGGACGAAGTATTCGGCGGTTATCCATGGTTCCACCGTGAAGATATGCTGAACTCCGGCACCTTCCCATGGGCGGTCGCTCCCAAAATGAGAGCAAGTCTCTTATCCGCTGATATCGCGGAGTGGACTCGTCCTCTCGAATATTTAAATGATCGGTACTCTGATGCCGTTGCTGAAACTCCGCTTCTTGCAGGCGAAAGCGGGAAAGCGGCTCAAATGCGTGTCATGTCGTATCTGAACATTACCCGCTTCATGCCAACTCTGCTGGATCGTAAAGACCGCATGAGTATGGGAGTGGGTCTGGAAGTCCGTGTCCCTTACTGTGATCATCGACTTGTTGAATATGTATTCAATGTCCCTTGGGAGATTAAAGTCACTGGAGACCGGGAAAAAGGAATCCTGCGAAAAGCACTGGAGGGCATCCTACCCGACGACGTACTCTATCGTAAAAAAAGCCCTTATCCCAAAACACACAATCCGAACTATTTGGCTATGGTCCGCCAACAAATGCTGGAAGTACTCGACGACCCGACTTCACCGGTACTCCCTCTGCTGGATGTCAAGAAGATCAAAGAACTTGCCTCGTCTAAGGATGCTTCCTCGAACTTGCCATGGTTCGGCCAATTAATGTCTGGCCCTCAACTATTTGCCTACCTTACCCAGGTTAACTACTGGCTCAAGACATATAAGGTTTCTATTCGCTGAAATATAGATGCTATATATCAAAAAAAGACCTGCCAATCGGCAGGTCTTTCTCTTCTTGTATATCATATTTGCTTCCACCCAATACGGATTGACTGTTTCAATCAATGTTAGATTTTAAGCTTTTAGCTTGGCCATCAGCTCGCGAAGCGCTGCTCCCCGGTGGCTGATGGCTTGTTTTTGATCCAAACTAAGCTCTGCCATAGTTTTTTCGTACTCTGGCAAATAAAAGAGTGGATCATACCCAAAGCCACCTTCACCCGCACGTTCCGATGTGATGAATCCTTCTACAGAACCGAAGGACTCTACTTTCTTTCCAGTCGAAGGATCGTACAGCACTAACGCACATACAAAACGAGCTGGGCTCAAGAGTGGCTGCTCCGTATCTTCTCCAAGCTGAAGAGATTCAAGGGTGCTAAGCAGCTTCTCATTATTATCCGCATCCGTCGCACCCTCACCGGCATATCTCGCAGAGTATACGCCTGGTGCCCCGTCCAATCGATCCACACATAAGCCGGAATCGTCGGCGAGTACGGGAAGCTGTAAAGCATCCGCTACGGCCTTTGCTTTCTTAAACGCATTATCTGCAAACGTCTCCCCGTCTTCCACCACATCGGGTAAGTCCGGGTAGTCATACATGCTCTTTACTTCTTTCCCAAGTGCAGCAAAGGCATGAGAAAACTCACGGACTTTCCCTTTATTTTTGGTTGCGACAATGAGAATAGGACTATCTAGCTGAAACATGGTAGACTCAGGCCTCCCCAATCCCGCGTGAACCGATTTTCAGCGCGATGGGACCTAGTGTTTCCTTCTGCAGCTTGATCATCTCAAGTACACCGCGCTCTCCAAGACCGAGCAGTTCGTCCAGTTCTTTACGACTGAAAGGTCTGTCCTCGCCCGTACCCTGAAGTTCTACATACTCTCCGCTACCTGTCATGACGATGTTCATATCGACTTTCGCTTTGGAATCTTCTTCATAGTTCAGATCCAGCAAAGCCTCCTGTCCCACCACACCAACACTCACCGAAGCAAGATAATCGGTAATCGGAAACACAGGCAGGCGGTGCTGCTGAGCAATCTTATCGATCGCAATAGCCATTGCAACAAAGGAACCGGTAATAGAAGTCGTGCGGGTTCCTCCATCCGCCTGAATCACATCACAATCAAGCGTAATGGTACGTTCTCCAAGGGCATGCAAATCAACAACTGAACGTAAAGCACGTCCGATGAGGCGCTGAATTTCCATGGTACGTCCAGTTAATTTACCGCGAGCTGCCTCGCGCTGATTCCGGGTTTGTGTTGCCCTAGGAAGCATGGAATATTCGGCTGTCACCCAGCCTTTGCCTTGTCCCTTCATGAAATGCGGTACCTTCTCATCCACAGTGGCTGTGCAAATTACTTTGGTGTCACCCACCTCAATAAATACGGAACCCTCTGCGAATTTGTTGGTACCTGCGGTCATCGTGATCGGCCTTAGCTGTTCACTGGTACGTCCGTTAGATCTCATCTTTTACTGCCTCCTACGTCTTAAGCGTCCTGTAATAGTCCTTATTATTCTACCAAAATGGTCCATCAAAAGCATCCTTTTACGAATCAAGAATTATTCATTAGATTGGAATTTCATTAATATACTCCGGTTTGGTTACCGGTTCGCCATAGTTTTGTTCATCTTCACCCATCACCGTCTTTTGATCATTCATCGTAATTTTCACCTTTGTTTCCGGATTACCTGAGTTATCTGCAACTGTCATGACGACCGACTGCAACAGCTCTGTAGGGATAACCGCGCCTTCTTCAAAGATATCATCCTGCAGGGCTACCGTCACCGTTCCATCTTCCCCAGTAACGACCGAATCTAAAAGGGTCCCTGCTGTCAGCACCATTTCAAGCCCATCGGAATCAGGTCCTTTGATAAGCTCATTCAATGCCGATTTGAGACGGTCATTACTCGGTTCAACCAGCCTTGTCACAGGCACATAGTACTGCACTCCATCCGGTGACAAATCAGTGAAATATACGGTAACTGGACTTGAGTTCGTAGAGAGTGTACTGCCAAGATCGAGATTGATACCCATGCCTCGAGTCAGAGACTGGGCGAGTGGTGTCCCGTTGACTGGCATTTCGTTGAGCTTTTTGCCATCTACCCACAGCTGCACACTCTGTACATCCGGATTTCCAGTTAGTGTCCAGGTTAATGCTTCAAGTATTTGCCGCTCCTCTTCCGGCTTGTATTCCGTAAACTTGGAGTTGAATTCTACGACTGCCAGCTTATTATCTGTATCAATACTTACATCCTTAACTTCCGTTCCTTGTGGCAGTACACCTGTAAACCCTTCTGGTAAATACCCCGAGTAGGCTCCACCTGTTACGAGTGCAGAAAGCTCAGACTCCGCAAAAGTCAAATCTCCGAGTGTAGGTAGTGACATCGATACGGGAGCCAAAAGACCATTCTGATCCTTCAAATAAATCGTAGCTTGTGCCGTTTGAGGGATGCGACCTTCGCCCTCAGCTGCTTTCATCATGGCAGACTCAATAATGGACGGCGGCTGATCAATGGATTCAGAAGTCTGGGATGGGAATATTCCGCACCCAGTAAGCATCACAGGGACCGTAATCAGACCCACTGCAGATATCATTTTAACCTTGCGCTGGAAACGACTCATATTTATAGTCCTCCTAACAATTTTGTACAGATTGTACTACTATGTATACGAGCCCTTGATCAAAAAATAACTAAATTTTATGGAAACGGGATAAACTGTGCTTTGACAAAGGAGTGAACTAGATGACACTGGAAAAAGTGCCTTACAGCCTAAACAGCCGAAAGGTGTCCGATGCAACAAACGAATGGCTGGAAAAACGCGGTGTAAAAATCGAAGAGATTGCCGAGCTTGTCTTCATGCTGCAATCTAAATATTTTCCAGGACTCACGATGGAAGAGTGCATTCATAACGTAGAACAAGTGCTCAAGAAACGCGAAGTACAAAATGCGGTCATTACAGGAATTCAATTGGATATTCTTGCTGAGGAAGGCAAACTGATTCAACCGCTGCAGGATATGATTGAAAATGATGAAGGACTCTACGGGGTAGATGAGGTACTCGCCTTTTCTATCGTTAACGTATATGGCAGTATTGGCTTTACCAATTACGGCTATATCGATAAATTGAAACCGGGGATTCTCAAAAGACTAAATGACAAAAATGACGGTCACATCCATACGTTCCTCGATGATATTGTTGGAGCCGTTGCTGCCTCGGCAAGCAGTAGAATTGCTCATCGCAAACAGGCGGAACGAGAAGCCAAGCTTGGTGGAGATCCCGTAAAAGATGACATGGAAGAGCAAATAAAAAAAGAAAAATAAGCTTACTCAATAAAAAAAGGGACAAGCCTTTCTGATCATGGACCAGCGCATCTAAAAAGAACGAACACGTAATTGAGTGTTTACTCTTCAAGAAGCCTGATAAGCAGAAGGTTGTCCCTTTATATATTTTGCTAAAACCTAGATACGAAAAGCAATGACGATTCGTTTGCTGTCCTCATCCGTTTTCTGACAGACCTTAGCACGATCCTGACGAACGAGTTCATAGAGATGGGCTAACGTCTCTGCCATGGCAAAACGCATCTGATGAATTCCAAATTTCTCTCCAAACAGTGCTACACATACCTCAAACGCAGTCAGGGGCTGACCCGTAAGCATTTTCTCCATCTGTTGAAGACGTTCTCCGTGATGGGCCTTCAGGGTGCCTAAGCGCGACTGATAAGAGACCATAGGATGCCTGTGACCGGGAAAAGCTTTTCGCACTTCTAGCCCCTCCATCCGTTCTAATCCTTCGAGAAAATGTAGCAACGGTTCTGGATCACTACCCGGAAGCAAGCTTACATTGGGCGAAATCTGAGGTAGAACCGCATCTCCACATAGAATCAGCTCTCGCTCTGGATCATAAAATGACAAATGTCCGGGTGCATGCCCAGCAGTTTCAATCGCCTGGAACTTGCGTCCCCCTACCTCAAACGCACCCTCTTCTATGTACTGGACTCTAGGGAATGGCGTAACTTGTGGCTGGAAACTTTCCATATGTGAAAATAGCTGCTCCGCCCACTTCTCGGTCATTCCATGACTCCGAAAAAAATCGGGCAACACCTGATTGATATCTGCCGTTTTTCCCCACATAAACTCGGCTTCCTGATGTGCTCGCTGAGACATCCAAACCTTAGCTCCTGTCTGTTCCTGCATCCAGCCGGCTAGACCGTAATGATCCGGATGATGATGAGTAAGCACAATATCTGTGATCTCATTCGGAGCAATAGAAAGTGCATCCCATACGATCCGCCATTCCTCTTCCGTCTGCTCACTGCGAGGACCAGGGTCCACGATAACAACCCCTGTTTCCCCTCTCCAAAGATAACTATTAACCCATCTTAACGGGTAGGACATGGAAATCTTGACCTGTACTATTTGTTCTTCCTCGTGCATTGTCCATTCAGGCAATTTCATGTTATACCCTCTTTTCTAAACAAATTCGTTTTATGGAAAACGATGATTTCGATTCCTTCTGTTTCAAAATGATACGTGAGGTCGTATAAAAAATCCATAGGTGATTCCTGTTTGTCCCTCTCATAGACCATACTATATAATGTTCGAATAAAGGAATCATACGAGATAATTCAAGACCAAGGAGGTACACCTAATGATCCATATTGGTCTAACGGGCTGGGGTGACCATGATGATCTGTACCTGCCCGGCACCAAATCAAAAGATAAACTGATAGAATACAGCTCCCATTTCCCGGTTGTTGAAGTAGACAGCAGTTTCTATGCCGTACAACCGAAAGAACGGATGGCCAGATGGGCCGAGGAAACACCTGATCACTTCTCATTCATTGTTAAAGCGTATCAGGGGATGACGGGCCACCTTCGTGGCAAACCGTACTTTACAGACGTGGAAAGTATGTATGTTGCTTTTAAAGAATCTCTAGAACCGATGATGGAGTGCGGAAAAATGAAAGCCGTACTTTTTCAGTTTCCCCCTTGGTTTGATTGTACTCGCGAGAATGTAACGATGCTACGCGAAGTCAAAGAACGCATGACAGGGATACCTTGTGCGCTTGAGTTTCGTCATCGAAGCTGGTTTGAAGGGGACATGAAAGAAAAAACACTTGCTTTCATGCGCCGCGAAGGGTGGATTCACAGCATCTGTGATGAGCCAGATGCCGGACAAGGCTCAGTGCCCACCATTCTTTCCGCAACGGATGAAGCCTTATCCATCGTCCGTTTCCATGGAAGAAACGCTTCAGGATGGCATCAAAGTGGAGCCCCGAACTGGAGAGAAGTCAGGTACTTATACCGCTATAACGAAGAGGAACTTACCGACTGGAAGCAAAAATTGAACGAGCTATCTAAGCAGAGCAAGGAAATCAGCATCGTCTTTAATAACAACTCTGGCGGGGATGCTGCTGCGAATGCCAAACAATTGATGACTCTACTCGGCATGTCACCGCAGCCACTCGCTTCAGACATCATCAGGCAGAGGAAGGAAGAGGAACCCGAACAACTGGAACTATTTTAGCTGTCGTGTAGGGCAATAGAAAGAGGGCAAGACGTCCACTGAACGTCTTGCCCTCCTCATTCCTGTCAACGAAAATCCTGATCCTCAAGAAGAACGAGGTGACACGGTTTCAACTTGCGCAGCTCCCGATTTCCTCAGCTCTTTCTGCAAGCGAAGCACCTCTACCCCTGCGAGCAGTACAATACCAATTCCATGGGTATCGTTCAGATTCCAGCCCAGATCATCTTTATAGTAAGCAGCTGTAAAAGAATAACCCGAACCGCGGCAGACGCCGTAGATATTCCCTTTCGCATCAATCGCTACACGAGTTAGCCCTCTCCAGCCTTGAAATACGGCATCTATATACGGGGCAGGCTCCGTAAACCAGCCGTTCCGAATCCCTTTCGCATAAGCATAGACAAACATCGAGGTACAGGAGCTTTCCTCGTAACTGTCAGGTCGGTTCAGCACCTGATGCCACAACCCATTCTCCCCTTGCAAACGAAGATACCCCTCGCACAAATCCCTGTAAAATGACATCAGTTCTGTGCGCTTTGCATGGTGCTCCGGCAAGATATCTAGAAGTTCAGTGAGCGAAAACAGCACCCAACCATTTCCCCGTCCCCACGGAATTCCTGTTGCACTGCCTCTCACGAAGTCATACACATGAGACATGATTTGCAGATTTGGGATATACAGATATTTTCGGAACAGCAGAAATTGCTGAACGGCATCCTCTAAATATCCTGACTCCCCCGTAAGTGCCGCATATCGCGACAGAAAAGGAGTACTCATATACAAATCATCGCACCACATCGTCTCCTGCCGCATTTCTCCACTGCCTCTTTGCCGAAAAAAAGCTCCGTCTGCTAAACGTTCCTGTTCTTCGGAGATATATGCAGCAATGCGGTCCGCCGTCTCTCTTCCATAAGGGATGTCCTGCAAATCCATCGCAGCAAGCATCGTTGCCCCAAAGGAACCACAGTCATCAAGACTGTCGATCGCAGACAGCTGATTATTAATCCCCGCCGCTCCATACACAGCCCTATCCCACAAACCATAATGATCAAAGGTCGTACTGAGAGAAATATGATCTACGCCGTAACGGATATAATCTTCTCTTCCGAGCTCTGTTCCTGTATGAAGAAGGCCAAGTAACGTCACACCAAGCGGATAATTCCATTTGCCGTAATGCGTATTTTCGAGATAAGGTCTAATCGTCGTTTCCGGCTGATCGAGCTCGTAGTACAGCCCTTGTTTGCCATCGTCAAATACACAGTGAACCTCCTGAACCTGTGCAGGGGTCAGATTGGTTTCTGGCGTAAAAGGACCTAAATAAAGAAAAGGTTCACTACTTCCGGCAACTGGATGAGGAGCAAGGAGCTGAACTCCACTGTCCGTCTTCAGCTCCTCTAGATCAAATCCCCACCTAGACGCCCCAGAACCAATACAACTCCCCTTCATGACCAGATGATGAACACCGTATGTTCTCAGAAGTTTCAGTTCCATCTCACCTGTTGATGCCTGTGATTGATAGATTATTTCCCCATCTAGATAAACTGTGATCGGCCCTTCATGCCGACCTCTCCATATCAGAGGGGTGTTGTTTGGCTTATTTACCATCACCTTTGTCCAAGCATAGGCTTCTGCTTGTTGCTTCGTACCATATAACCTCCCGAACACTCCCATACGATGCTCAAGATCAGTCCATTGCTGCCGAGGATACCAGTTCAGACCCGTGTCTTCTTCTCTCATCCCTTGATGAGGTAGATGTAGGGGCGGCTCCTCAAATGCCTCTGAGTACAACCACCCTTCCATTCCATCTCGCTCCTGACTAGGGACAATAAAGTGAAGGGGGAAATTTTTGAATGAACCCGTTCCAAACACACCGCCGAACCCGACATCTGTTTTCACAAACTGAAGGATCACATCATTCCAGCCATACTGGACCGGGATTTGCAAAGCCGTTCGTCTTTCCGGAAACAGTTCTTGATGCAGATCCGACGTAAAAAACAAAGCTCCGTTCACATAAATTTTCACCGGACTATAACAGCTAAGACTCATATTAAGTTTCGTTTCCTGTTGCTGTCCGCTCCATAACTTTCCCCATACATAAGCATAAGTTCCAGTAGTCGCTTCTGGCAGACGATGGCTGAGATCCATCTCATATCTGTAATCCGGGAGCCTTTTGAAACCTTCTTTATGAAAAGCTCGGAAGGTAAACGATTGTTTGGGATTATCGCCAATATAACGTTGTGCAATGGTCTCAAGCACATCTGATATGGAATCAGATACACGGCTAGCTATTGATTCATTTGCATGAAAATATCGGATGAGGATCAGCCCCTTCTGCTTTATTGTAGGAATCCAGGGTCAGTTAAAGCTGAATTACCTAATAAAACTTCACAAGATCATCAATCCGAACCGGAAGGCCGGTACGAATCGCCTTATTCGCAGCAATCCCTGTCAGAATAGAACGTGCGCCATCCACATGATTTGCTGCACGTTCAAATGGATCATGCACGGGCTCGCCAAACAGATCATTTAGAAGGACCGGATCGCCTCCGCCATGTCCGCCTTCGCCTTCCTTCACTTCTACTGGGTACGGTGCATCAAACATCGGAAACACTTTGATGCTGTGGCCTTGTAGTGCACCCTCATTCGCACGATCTCCGCCAGCATTTACATAGGACTGCTCCACGATATTCATTTCAATACGCCCTTTGCTGCCATTAAAAGCGATACGGTATCCTTCCCACGGCATATATGCATTCAGTGAATACGTAAGGACAGCCCGGTTTTTGTATCTGACAAGGACACCCATCGTGTCTTCAATGCTAATTCCGTCTCCAAAAACGTTCTGATCCCGCTGATATCCATCCTCGTGCTCTGCATCCAGATACATCGCCTTTAAAGACTCGTTCTCATCCAGATGCAATGCAAATGGATCATCCTTAGCGAGTTCGCTACCCGTTGCTCGCTGATACGGATGACGCTCTCCGCGTTTCTCGGCATTTTCCTTGCCGTAAAAAAGTAAATCACCAAAAGCAAAGACCGTCTCCGGCTGGGATCCGATCCAGAAGTTAACAAGATCAAAATGATGCGTCGATTTATGTACGAGTAGTCCCCCGCTATTTCGTTTGTCCCGGTGCCATCTGCGGAAATAATCTGCGCCATGACGAGTATTAAGTAGCCATTCAAAGTGAACCGAATGTACATCCCCTATCGTCCCGTTCATGATGAGTTCACGGGCTTTGGTGTGATGCGGGGCATACCTGTAGTTAAAAGTCACCCGCACGTTTCGTCCGGTTCTTTCTACTGCGTCCAAAATTTCCTGGCACTTCTCTTCGTCAACCGTCATCGGCTTTTCTGTAATCACATCACACCCAAGTTCCAGCGCACGGATAATATAGCGATGATGTGTTCGGTCGATGCTAGTGACGATAATGGTATCCGGCCGATGCTTCTCGATCATGTTCTCGAATTCAGTTTCTTTATAAGTAGGGACTTCAGGATAGTTACACTTCTCCTTAAGAACCTCATTGGCATAATTCATTCTTGTCTGATTGGAATCACAAAAGGCGATCAGTTCGGATTGCTCACGAAAATCCTGGGCGAGTGCCGTATAAAAGAATCCGGCTCGCCCCCCTGTACCTACAATTGCATACGTTTTTTTGCTCATTGTATATTACCTCCTAAATCGCCCCTTATTTTGTACTTCGGCAAGTAATAAACGGCTCTCATTGTGTTTTGTTCTCACATCTACTGCAGCATGCTGCTCTTGATCAAAATAAGTCCCTTCGAGGAGTCCGATTAAAGTTCCGGTGACTCTCACTTCCAACTGATTGTCTCCCTCACATAGAAGGGATGTACTTCCCTCCCAGAAGTAAGGTGACCAAGCACGAATACCTAGAGACTTGCCATTCACTAATACCTCTACGACATCCTGTATCCGAAAGTCGGAGAACAACAGTTCAAATTGGTCTACTTCTTTCCCTTCCGAAGCTCTGTAGTTAAAGGTCTGTTCCAAACGATAGGTCCCAGAATAATAAGGAAAACCAACGATTGGCTCTGGGAGTAGCGCATCGGTATACTCCGGCAATTTTGCCAGGACTGACTTTCCGTCCTCGTAATATACACCGAAGGAACCAGACAACATGAGTGGGTCAACAACGCCATCATGGTCTTTGGTAATTTCAATTTGAATGGTAATTTCGTTTGTGCCAATCTGCAGGTAAGGAGCAATATCTGCCCCCTTGTTGTTATAATCCGTGATACAGACAGCTGAAAAATCGGACGGGCATAGACGATGCTGATTCACTTCGATGACATACTCCCCTGAAATAGCGTTCTGATCAAAAAACAGAAGACAGGTTTGCTCTTTTCTTTTACATTCCAGTTGAGATACATAAGTGGCACGTAGTGGATAGGCTAATTTCGCTTTCTTCGGTGTACCGAATACTTGATCAAATCGTAGTGGTAAGCCGCTTCCAGCATCACCGGCTACCTGCTCAATGAAAGTTTTGGTCTGTACTTTCAGGTCCTGAATATGTACCTGTCCCTGTGCGCCTGTAACGGTCAAAATAAACTCGCCTATTCGCAGTTTGTTGTCTTGCTCTGGAGTCACTTTCCATTGCCCTCTGACAGGAAGTTCAATGCGATGACGACTTGGCAAGATTACTTCATCAGGTGATGAGGCCTCCACCTTTGCTGGTACAACATCCAAGAGGAAGATCACTGCTTCATAAGGAGCCAGCGTTACTTGCATTTCATATTGTTCTTTTCCTAATGGATCTGTTGAAGAAAGAATGACCGGTATCTCTTCGCTCGCTTCTCCTGTACGCAGTGACAAGTTCCGAACCGTTACTTCGGTCTTACTGATCTCCTTATTTGTTGTCTCTAGTCGGTCCAGTAGTACTTTCAAATCAATCTGTACATGACCTTGTAAGGTTTCCCCTTCCTGATTAGTCAGGAACAAAAAAGCCTGATGCTCGGAAATGATCCGGAACTGCTGGAGTACTGTCAGGGTATCATTCTCCAACTTCAACACGGCCGCATCACTCACCCATTCATTGAGCTTCGGAAGAAGTAACTTCGGTATCTTTTCTTCCATGGACAAGTCCGAGGGGAGCGAGTGAACATGCTCTTTTTTACAAAACTCTTCCCAATCCTCTACCGTAGGAGATCCTGGCTGTACGGATTCGACAGGAAGCTGCCCGGTCGTAATCAATTTTCCACCTGAAGCTACGAATACCTCGATCTGTTCCCAAGCTGCTGCTTCAAGATTCATCATTGGAGGCAAAATCAGTACCTCATAAGATGCCGTACCAATCGCAATCTTCCCATCTTCGATCTGTGCTTCTGCCAGCAGTTCTGGATCGAGATGATCATAATCACGGCGATAGCGAAGTAACTGATTCGAGAGTGCGAGCCAGTCAGACTTCAGCTGATCCAGCAGCTGTCGCTCCTTCTCAACTTCTCCCCCATATTGGAAGCCATGCAGCGGGTTGCCCATCAGCGTCCAAAACGTCGTCGTAGGATCTAGCAAGGCTATTCGAATATCAGCCCTCCCTTCACTCATCAAGTAACTGATGCGTCCAACATAATCACCGAGCTGTCGGAAATAAGGCCAATACGGATTTTGCAAAAATTGCGATGGTGGCGCATCATGTTTCGCAAGCCCGCCAATCGTATAGAAAAACGCGTGAAAATTATAAAAATTAGTTCCAAGCGCAGCCATTCGGTCAATCATCCACTTCGCATCCTGCAATGTCATGGACCAGCCTACACTGTGAAAGCATTCAATCATATTACGGGGTCTGCCTAGCTGGCGGGCAAGGGAACTTACCATCTTCGGATTGTCCCGCATGTTTAGTCCATATCGCTCCAGAATATAGGCTAGAGAACGGCCGGTTTTTTCATGGGCAGAATCTCCTCCCGGCAGATGACTATAGAGCTGGGTTGTCATCCGTAAGGAAGGAACTTCGGCTGCATATTGAATACCAGCCTGTTCACAGAAATCATGGGCTTGCTTGTGGACTGACTTTCGTAACAGCAAATGAACCGATTGAAAAAAGTCATAACGAGTTTGTTTTGCCTGCGGCACATCGCTTCGCAGCAAAGCGGGAAGTTGTTCCAGCAGGTCATAACCCATGCTCTCCTTGAAAAAGGAGGGTAACTGGGGAGACCAAGGGATACGACCAAGAGGAGCAATTTCGTCCGTGAACATTCCTTTGATCACTGTTCCAAAATCTTCTCCAAGCTCTTCCTGATATCGCTCATGTGTCAGCTGAATAAAACGTTTCATTGCCTTCTCATTCAGCGGATCCACAAAATTACCGTAATATTTAAAATCATCAATCTCTTGTTCCATGAAAATGAAGATCTCATAATTCCCTTCAGGCACTGCCCATTCCAGACAGAAAGCGGTCTCATAAGTAAAGAAGCGTTTGCGATTATACGAAGTAAGTCCTGTTTCCTGATATATCTGATCTAATTGGACATTTCCGATCTGTTTCCGCAGTTCAATCGCCTTATCCCATTGATGCTTCCCATCCGTGCTGATCGGGACTGCTTTTGCATACAGAATTACAGCCCAAGGCAAGGTCCATGACACGCTTTCGCCATGGCTGACCTTACCGCTGTGATGAACGAGCATACGCTGCTTCGCTTCCGGCATCTCAAGGGTCACTTCGCCCCCTGCCATACCGCTTGGATACGGATATTCATCATACAGCCAAACCTGCATCCCTTTTGACTTTGCTTCCTGGACAGCAAACCGTACCTTATCAAACCAAGACTGTGAGAGATAAGGGATGGTGAGTCCCTGTCTCGCACAGATAAAAAAACCGCCTACTCCCTGCTTTGCCATCTCATCAATCTGGTGACGGATCTGCTCATCATCCATCTCACCATTCCAGAACCAGAAAGGATGAACACGATATTCATTCCCTGGATTCTGGAATGTTTCGGCATTCCACATCCTGACAACCTCCTTGTAACACGTTTATTTCTGCAGCTCGGCGTACAGTTTGTTCACCTCTGCTACATATTCTGTACCTCCGTTTTTCTCCCACAAGGCAAAAGCATCCTGTAATCCTTTTTCATCAATCTGGCCTACGATGAACTTCGTGCGCGCATCATTAATGATATTATCGAGCTGTGGTCCTTTTTGTGCATAGACATCCGAAATGAGTGGTTCACCTGGATTTGGAATAACAATCGATTCATTTTCTTTTTGCAGTTCAGCTACTTTTTTGCGTAGTGGTGTCTGCTCTACTGTGAGTCCTCGTGTCTCCGGAATAAACATCAGAATCTGGTTCGTTCCGTTCAAATCTCTCAGCTTCTGCTTATCCGTAGTCGGCACGATGTAGTCATCCTTTTTCTCGTAATGAGTGCCTTCTAGACCTGATGACATTAGCATCTGTAGCTCCTCATCATTGAGCTTGTCAAGAAAAGCAAGTACTTTCTTAAGCTCTTCCTCCGTTTTCACCCCGCTCTTAGAGATCGCAATCATGCCGGCATATCCTGAAGTCGGAAGATCACGATGTCCTTCTGGACCTACCATCGCAGGCAGAACATCGACAGCATCCGTATGATTCGGGTCTTTCTCCAGTATTTTTGCTTCTACACGTTGTGCATTGTCTGCTACGTCAACCATCACTCCACCTTTTCCATTAACCATCAAATCTGTCATTTTCGTAGCATCCATGACAGCGAAATCTTGATTCACGATACCTTCCGCATACAGCTGACGGAAAAATTTCAGCGCTTCCAAATATTCAGGAGTCGTATGCGCCGGAATCAGCTTTCCATTCTCTTCTCCCCATCCATTTGGCGCCCCAAACCACACCTGCATAATATCCCATGGACCGTTAAATTTACTTGCAATGAGGCCGTACGTATCCTTCTTGCCATTGCCATCTGGGTCATTTTCCGTGAACGCTTTCATAACTTTGTAAAATTCATCAATCGTTGTCGGCGCTTCCAAACCAAGATGATCTAACCAGTCTTTCCGAATCGAAACGCCATTTCTTCCGAGCGCCCGAGCACGGTATATACCATATGTCTTCCCATCAATGGAGGCATTGTTCAGAATAATCTCGTTGGCACCCGATAGATTCGGATAATCCTTCAAGTAAGGACCGAGTTCCCAAAAAGCACCGCTGCGGGCTGCATTAATAAAACTTGGGGTTTTGCCCAACACGACCATAACACTTGGTAATTTCCCAGATGCGAGTGTGATATTAAATTTATCATCGTAAGAACTACTTGGTACCCACTGAAACTCTACGTCTGTATCTGTAAGTTCTTCTAGTTTCTGTAGAACCGCATTGTTATCTGCAGGCGTCTCTGCTGCAAAGTTAGGAACCATAATGCTGATCTGACTTTTGGAATCAGGGCTTTTCTGTGTGCCAGATTCTGCACTGTTCTGTTCTCCCCCAGGTGAACAGGCAGCAAGCAAGGACGTAACCAAGAAAGCAGTGCTCACCATTTTTACAGAATACGATAACGTACTTTTGCTTTTTCTCATGAACAAGTACCCCCATTATTTTAATTTCTTGTTACCCTTTGATCGAACCAAGCAGAACCCCTTTTGCAAAATGCTTTTGAAGGAATGGATACACGAGCAGAATCGGAATGGTCCCGACTACAATGACCGCCATTTTAATCGACTGTTCTGGTGGCTGGACAAAGTTTGGATCCATATTGGACATATCTCCTACAGTCCCTTGCGATAGAAGTACAATCTGGCGCAGCATAATCTGCAGCGGCCATTTTGCACTGTCTGATAGATAAAGGAGAGCTGAGAAAAAGTTGTTCCAATGTCCTACCGCGTAAAAAAGAGCAAAGGTGGCAATGACAGGCTTAGATAGCGGAAGAACAATACGCCATAAGACACCAAGATCGGTACATCCATCGATGCGAGCCGCTTCTTCCAAGCCTGCTGGAAGTTCCTGAAAGAAATTTTTAACTACGATTAAGTTAAAAGCTCCAATCGCCCCCGGTAAAATCAATGACCAGTAACTATCCAGGAGGCCGAGTCCCCGAATGACAAGATAAGTTGGAATCATCCCTCCACCAAAAAGCATAGAAAAGATCACTAGGTTCATCACTACATTTCGTCCCCAAAAGTCTTTGCGAGACAGTGGATAAGCCATCGTGAGTGTAAAAAACAAGTTAACCAGCGTACCCGCAACCGTAATAAAAATGGAATTTCCAATACTTCTAAAAATCGTAGACGAAGAAAAAATATATTGATAAGCACTGAAGGAAAACTCTTGGGGAATGAGGAAGAAACTACGAGTTGTAATCTCTGCTTCGGTGGCAAATGAATTGCCGATGATATACAGAAAAGGCAGCACTGTGACAAGTCCAAATAGGCCCAAGAACATGTAATTGAACGTATCAAACACACGGCCGCCTGGGGTATTAAATCGTTTGTTCATCTTGCGGACCCTCCTACTAAAAATTTAGGATCGAGGCAGCTAACCGGCCTTGTACTAGTAGATACCAGAGTGCCCAAACTTTTTGGCTAGTTTATTTGCTCCGAGAATCAGGACAATGCCAACCAGAGATTTAAACAATCCAACGGCTGTACTGTAGCTGAAAGCTCCTTGAGTGATACCGACTTGATACACATACGTATCAAACACATCTGCTACATCCCGGTTCAAGGGATTCGTCATCAAATAGATCTGCTCAAATCCGGTGTCCATGAAGTTACCAAGTCGCAGGATCAACAAAATAATAATCGTGCTGCGAACTGCCGGAAGCGTGATATGCCATATTCTTCGCATCCGTCCTGCTCCATCTACGATGGCAGCCTCATACTGTTCCATATCTACACCAGCGAGTGCCGCAAGGAATATAATGGTGCCCCAGCCAACTTCTTTCCACAGCATTTGGATAATAATGAGAGGCCGGAACGAATCTGGATTTGATAGTACATCAACGGGCTTCCCGGTAATTTGGGCGATGA
Source organism: Paenibacillus sp. Marseille-Q4541 (assembly GCF_018310695.1). Lineage (GTDB taxonomy): Bacteria > Bacillota > Bacilli > Paenibacillales > Paenibacillaceae > Paenibacillus. The sequence goes on from NZ_JAGXCY010000004.1 coordinate 73,865, forward strand.
GTTCATATAAGGCCCCGCCATCCGGTGTTAGAAATACATACGTAATACTTGCAATAATGACCATGGATACAAAATGGGGTACGTAAACAAGCGTCTGAATCGTTCTTTTAAACCATGATCTCGATATCTCATTGAGTAGTAAGGCCACCAGAATCGGTGCCGGAAAGAAGAAGATCAGATCATATAGGGCCAGAATCAGGGTGTTTCGAAGTAGCCTGAAGAAGTCGGGATTCTGAAAAAATGTAGTGAAATTATCAAACCCTACCCACTCGCTGTTACGGATGCCAAGAAAAGGTTGATAGTCTTGAAATGCGATAACGACTCCCCACATTGGTGCATATTTAAAGATAAGAAAATAAAGCAGTCCGGGAGCTAGTAGAACATAAAGCCACTTGTTTCGTTTTAACTGAGACAGCCATCTGTTTCTTGCTCTTCGTTTTGATTCAGCCTTCGTCATACCATCAGGCGAATAATTCGAAACCGTTGTAGAATCTGGTGAACCTGAAGACAGTTCTCCTGGTGAATGTTGGTTCATGAGCGTTCTCCTTTCTTGGATGGATTAATCAGGCTCATTTTTTGGAAGCGTTAACATTTGATTGATCCTTACTTTACCGAGTCACGCCGATTTCCAGCAACTAGCTATTTTTGTGCATCACATCAAAATGAATAAAAGCGTTGATATATCAACCTTTTTCCGTACTCTACCCCTTTTTTGTTCAAAGCCTATATCACTTTTTTGCACTCATCTCTTTTTTTGTATAAAAAAATCCGCCCGCTCCTTTTAGCAGATCTGCTCTGGAGTGAAGGCGGTATTTTCACTTAAGATGAAGTTTGCTTCTTATATGCTCACACGTACTTATCGATTCCACTGATCACGGTATTGCCCTGGAGTCAAACCTTCCTGCTTTTTAAATATTCGATTAAAGTAACTATGCTGGTAGCCAACCTGATCCGCAATTTCATTTATTTTCAAATCCGTTTCACGCAGTAGACGCTTTGCCATATCCATACGCCGAAAAGTGACGTAATCAATAAAGTTAATTCCAGCAACTTGTTTAAAAGCTTTGCTAAGCGCATAAGGGGTCATTTCTTCCAAATCTGCACAAGCTTCAAGCGAGATATCGGTCATATACTGCTGATTGATGCGCTCCATCGTTCGTTCGATAGCTGGTTTTAGTCCTGAATGAGATCTCTGCTCCATAAACGTAATAAAAGGTGCAATCACTTCGGTCTTCAGCCAGGACTGGATTTGTGCTGGTTCCCTTAGCTGTGCAAGCTCTTCATATAAATTACGGCCGCTAAACAATTCATAAGGAGGAATACCGGACTGTAACATCATGTGCTGTATGCTTGCAAGGAGTTGCAGCATCGTTTGTTGCAACTGATATTTGGTACATTGATGCTGTGTTACCTCCTTCACAAAATCATGGAGGAGGTGTGCTGCTTCCTCCTCTTTTCCGGTTCGAACCGCATGGATCAGATCCCTTTCCAGTAAAAACGGGTAACTTGATTGCCCCATCTCATGAAGTAGAATCTCATTATCCAAATCAAGAAGTTGATTCAGCTCTTCAATACTATGAAAAGCTTCTGCTTGCTCAAGCTCTAGAAACAGGGAAGGCAGTTCACTAACGGAAGCTGTAGACCTGCCTACCACAATGGTCACATTCATTTTCATAATCTGATTGATAACAAGCATCAGCTCTTCAGACCAATCAAGGACCGTGGCTTTTAACTCTGCTTCCTCACCGCTCAAAAGTATGGCAGCCGACAGATCGTGGAAGTTCAAAACAGAAACTTGTTCAAAACGTTGTTCCGCAAATTCTTCAATAATATTAACCGCTGTGAAGGTAACAAGCCCTTTGTCCTGTTCCAGGAATCTTCCGCTAAGCTTGGAATAACCGGTAAGCTGTAACCTCACCAGTACAAAATGTTGACCTACTATCTGAAATCCAAGATCCTGAAGTCGCTCCCTAAGATCTTCTTCCGAATGTGCAGACAGATGCCCCTGAATTAGCTGCATGATAAATCCGCCCCGCAACTGGGGCAGCTGAAGTTCTAATCTTTTTCGAGCCGTGCTTCTTTCCGTAAGTAGTTCGTTCCACTGGTCTTCAAACAGCTCAAACTCATCAATGGTTACTGCCGAATGCACAGGATTACTACCTGATGAATCCGTAGAAAGTAACGTCAATAACCGTTCGACGGGTGTATAGATTCGGCGGGATGCAAACCAGGACAAAACGATAGCCAAAAGTAATCCCGTTGCGCTCATGAAGACAACGCCCTTGGATACCGATAACATCGGAGCCGTAATGTCTGTAACGGGTGCAGCAGACACATAAACCCAGTCCGAATCGATGCGGTTGATTTTTCCATAAGATACGGAGTATGTTGTTCCTTCAAAGGTATAGAGTAACGAACCACTGTCTTGGGACAGGTCCACCTGTTGTCTGATTTCTTCATTTAATCGTATAGAGGAGTTGGCATCAGGATCCCCTGTGGAAATGAGTACATTCCCTTTTTGATCTAATAGAAAGGTCGATCCTTGATCGTAAGGGGTAAGCGTTTTCAGGAGGTTGGTCACTTTTTTGTTATCCAGCTTTACAATAAGCGCGCCAAAAGGGGCTACGCTTCCTCCCGGAATTTTATGAACAAGAACTAAGGCTTCCCCCGGATCACTATACAGAAGAGCACTAGCCTCATCTGATGTACCCTCATTTCTCTGTCCTGTTAAAGGTTGTCCTGGACTTCGGTCCGTCCAATAAATATGCTTCCCTTCTCTCAAGTACTGGTTGTAAGAGTCAATGAGCCGGGCGTCTGTCAGTTCCCCATAAGAGCGGTTGAACAAAATCGGCTGTGGTTCATTCACATACAACTCGACCTTTTGGATTAATGGATTTGAGCCCTGCAGCACGTATAGTGTTTTGACGATATCTTCGGTCTGATCAAAATGATAGATATAGTTCATTTCTTTCAAATCTTCACCAAAACGAGGTTCAAAAGCCCAATGAGATAGGCTGAGCTCCATAAAGCTGAACTGGTCAGCAATATTTTCAGCCCGGTTCTGAATTTGATTTTGATGCAGCCGGTTAAACTCTTTTTCCATCTGACCTATAACGAGCCAGTACATCGTCATCCCTGTGATCAGACCTGGAATACTAGCGATCAGCAGAATGGTAATTAAACTTTTTCGATAAAAGCGTCCTTTGCGAGGTCCGCCCTTCATGGAACCAAGTGGGGGCAACTTCCTTCTTTTTACGGAGCGGGGATGAGAAATCACTTTAGCTTCACCTACCTATTTCACGAAGTCATAAGCCTTTGGGAGTATTGTTTTATGTTGGGTGCAAAACATACAAATGTGGTAGTATGTTGTTTTTTCGCTATCCCCCATCCTTAATCCTGCAAATATAGATTATTCTGTTCTTAACTTACTAGGTATTTCGTATTCCTGGAAAAAGAGTGTAGAATAATAAGGAATCGTTGAAGACGTTATTTGAGGAGGATTCTTTCACTATGAGTATTGATTACAAAACGTATTTTGCAAACAATCGTGAACAACATCTGAACGAGCTACAAGAATGGTTGTCCATTCCGAGTATCTCTGCCTTATCTGAACATAAAGGAGATGTCTACAAAGCTGCTGAATGGCTTGCAGCGAAACTGACAGAGGCGGGCCTTGAACATGTAGAAATCCATGAAACCAAAGGTCACCCTCTGCTAACGGCAGACTATCTGCATGCGGAAGGTAAACCAACAGTCTTGGTCTATGGACATTATGATGTACAACCCGTTGATCCATTACATTTGTGGGATACTCCTCCTTTTGAGCCTTCCATTCGTGACGGCAAATTGTATGCACGTGGTGCAACAGATGATAAAGGACAATTGTTCTTACATGTAAAAGCTGTTGAAGCGATTTTGAAGCAAGAAAAAGAACTGCCGGTTAACATCAAGTTCTGTATTGAGGGTGAAGAAGAAGTATCCAGTCCAAACCTTCCACTTTTCCTTGAAGAGAATAAAGACAAGCTTGCTGCTGATGTCGTCGTGATCTCAGACACCTCGTTGCTTGCGCCAGGGAAACCAGCGATCTCTACAGGTCTGCGCGGACTTTGCTCCCTTGAATTGTCTATAAATACAGCAAATACGGATCTGCATTCCGGTTCCTTTGGCGGTGGTGTACCGAATGCACTTCATGCGATCGTTGAACTGTTGTCCACATTGCATGATAAACAAGGACGCGTCAGTGTAGAAGGATTCTACAATGGAGTACAAGAGCTGTCTTCCGAAATGCGTGAAGAGTTTGCGAAACAGCAATTTGACGAGGAGAAGCTGAAACAAGATCTCGGTCTTGATGCTCTTTTTGGTGAAGAAGGTTACTCTTTCGTGGAACGAATCGGTGCACGTCCTACGCTGGAACTGAATGGCGTATACGGCGGATTCCAAGGAGAAGGTAGCAAAACGGTTATTCCTAAAGAAGCGCATGCCAAAATCACTTGCCGCTTAGTAGCGGATCAAGATCCGCAAGCTTGCCTTGATGCAATTGAAGCACATCTACATGCGCATACACCAGTAGGAGCAAAGCTCACTGTGACTCCTAAAGAAAAAGCGTTCGCGTTTAACATTGATCCTTCTCACCCCATGCTGCAAAAAGCGGCAGATGCGTTTGAAACGGTATATGGTACTCGCGCGCTCTTCACGAAAGATGGAGGATCCATTCCGATCGTTGAAAAACTGTCCAGTACCCTGAACGCTCCTGCTGTTATGATGGGCTTCGGCTTGCCAGATGAAAATCTGCATGCACCGAATGAACATTTTAACTTGGAGAATTTCGATAAAGGTCTGCTGACGATTGTCGAGTATTTGAAGCGTGCATAGTTATTGTTAAAATAATAAACCACAGTCCCAAGGGATTGTGGTTTATTTTTAGCAAAAAGCTAAGTTGTCCCTCTTTAACAGAGGTTTTTTTAAGATTGTTAGATAATATTAACCTGTTCGTTCTACTCCATATTGTCTATTAAATTTCTCCCAGCCTTGCACGAGGTTGCCCCATGCCCACTTCACATGTCCCTCATCTGGGATCTTCCGAAAATCACACTCAACCCACATAATAATATCCGAATACAGATTGTACAAAGCTAAGCGTGATTTTTCTGTCTCCGTCAGTACTCCAATACCATAGCCATTCCGAAAGTCTTGCGAGTCCTGAAAATGATTAAAATAAAACTCCATGAGTGAATCGCCCCAAAAAGCTCGCTCGAAATCAATTAAACCTGAGATTTCCCCATCTTCTACCATGATGTTTCCATCCCACAAATCCCATAAGACAAGACGTGGCACGGTTACTTCATCCAAACAATCCGCGATTCGGTACATAGCTTCGCGCATGACCTCAATGCTAGCAGGCATCGCCACTCCACTATCAGCAGCATCCGCGAACTGGTCATCCAACATGCCTAAAAAAGCTTCACGCCAGGTGCTACATTGCCGTTCTTTCTGAGCAAGGTACCCGAATGTACTCCCTGTAATTTCATTTATGACCTGGTTATACACGCCCAGTTGGTGTTCAATTCTGCTTCTCTGCTTCGCTGACAGTTCCGATTTCACCTTACTATAAGCTCGTCCCGGAATAAAACTCATTACAAAATACTCAGCATCAATGACTTCACGGGATACATCATGATATAGCACTTCCGGTATAAAAGATAATCCCGCTTCTTTAGATAACCGAAATGCCTCCACTTCTGCGGTCATTAGATCACGTTCATATCGCAACAAGGAGGCTGTGTTCGTTGTAGCAACTTTTAATACCGATTGTTTTGTTTCCTTATCTATTAATTGCACGGTTAATACATAGGCTGAATTTGCCCAACCATCTGTAAGTTCTGTTGCATTTACGAGAGTAGATCCGGGAAAAGCACGTGCCGCAACGTTATATATTTCATGCTCACTGAGTTTTCGTTTCGTAGCGGTTTCCATCTGATGTTCCCCCTTTATTTACGTACACTACCAAAGGTTATTTTACAGCATATTATAACAGAAATTGGATAAAGCAAACGCCTGAAATTCATCTGCCATGATAACAAAAAACCTCCACGATCAATGAACACAATGATCGTAGAGGTTTCTTCTATTCTATGGAATACAATTCTTAATCTAGTTATTAAATCATTTGCCTAACTTTGAACCTTTAATCCAGACGTCTGTAAGCGCAAGAGAAGAATCAAGCAGCAACAGGTCTGCTTGTTTGCCTTGCTCGATGGTACCTGTCACATCCAGCAATCCGAGCAGGCTGGCCGGATTATGGCTTGCCGCCTGAGAAGCTTCTACGATGCTAAGTCCCACTTCCTCTACTAAGAAGCGGAAACCACGAATCATCGTAAGCGTGCTACCCGCTAGCGTTACACCATCTTCCAAACGTGCTACCCCTTCTTTTACAACAACAGGTAGGTCGCCTAGAGTGTAGTTACCATCCTCAAGACCGGTAGCAGACATCGCATCCGTAATCAGGACAAGCTTTTGGATACTGCTTTTGAGCTGAGCTATCAAAGAAACTGCACCAGGATGCACATGAATCCCATCTGCGATTACCTCTGCACTAATACGCTTGTCACCGAGTACGGCTCCTGCAGTTCCCGGTTTCCGATGATGCAAAGGAGTCATTGCATTAAAAGTATGCACCGCATGGTGAAGCCCAACTTCAACCGCAGCTTCTACTTCTTCATATGTCGCATCTGTATGACCGAGTGCAGCAATAACCTTATGTTCCTTAAGCCATGCGATCACTTCATGAGCACCCTCACGTTCTGGAGCAAGAGTTACTTGGCGAATCAGACCTGGATACATCTTCTCCCAAGCCATTAGCCAGTTCACATCCGGAAGAGAGATATGTTCAGGGTTCTGTGCTCCCGGCCATTTCGGGCTAATAAAAGGACCTTCCAAATGAACACCAGCAAGCTGCGCATAAGGCATCGGCTGGGATCGATATTCATTCACTTCACGAAGTACTTTATCAATCCACTCTTTTGGAGCAGTCATCGTCGTAGCCAGCATGGTCGTTGTACCTTGTGTTGCATGGAAAGAAGTAATGGTGTCGATCACTTCTTTATTTGAATCCATGAAGTCCTCGCCGCCGCCGCCATGGACGTGGATATCAATAAAACCAGGAACGATATAACCATCATTTCCTTGGATTACTTCTCCCTTTTCTTCCACCCATCTTTGTGGAATTTCGGAGGCAGGACCTGCATAAACAATTTTGTCATTCTGCATAATTACTGCGCCATCTTCGATGATGCGATCTTTTGTGACCACATTTCCATAAATGGTCGTCAGACCGTTTGCATGTTGCACACTCGTATCGGAATGCCCGCTATTGTCTAAAAGTTGGTTGATCATATTACATGAACCTCCCAGCTCCACGATCCAACAACACGATCACGTTTGGATGGCACTGTAGAAGAGAAGCCGGGCATTCCGTTGTAATTGGACCTCTCAGCGCTGTACGAATAATTTCCGCCTTATCTTCTCCGCGAGCAACGAGCAGGATTTGTTTTGCTTTAAGAATAGAAGCAACGCCCATGGTCATCGCTTGTTTAGGTACATCGTCAAAGGAAGGGAAGAAACGAGCATTCGCTTTGAGCGTCTCTTCTTTTAGATCTACTACATGGGTGCCGCCAGTCAGGTTCGCTCCTGGTTCATTAAATCCGATATGTCCGTTATGTCCGATTCCCAAAAGCTGAATATCAACAGGACCATGATCGTTCACGAGCTGCTCATAATGTGCACATTCAGCATCCGGGTCTGGTGCATTACCATCAGGTACATGTGTATTTTCAAGCTTAATATCTACATGTTTAAACAATTTTTCATTCATAAAACTGCGATAGCTTTCGGAATGATCTACAGGCAAGCCCACATATTCGTCCAAATTGAAAGAAGAAGCATTCGCAAAGCTCACGAGACCGCGACGATACATATCAATCAGCTCGTTATATATTCCGACAGGGGAACTCCCTGTTGCAAGGCCCAGTACTGCTTTCGGTTTACTTTGTAAAAGTGCTGCGATAAGGCCAGCTCCTGTTGTGTTTAAATCTTTCTCTTGATCAAAAGTCCATATATTCATATCCAATCATCCTCCATTTCGTAATTTCACACGTTGTACTTGCTCATATGAACCATCGAGTCTAGGAACAAACCGCTCAAATTCCTGACTGATCATACCCGTAAACAAAATATCAATGACATGTAAAAGTGCAATTCGCGAAGCCATATCTCCTCGGCGCATTCCTTGTTCGAGTGAGGAAGTGAACAAAGGAATATCCGCTATGGAAGCAAGGGTATTATGCCCATACGATGTAAGGGATATCGTCTTCGCTCCGTTTTCTTGGGCGCAGGCGAGCGCATCGATCGTATCCTGTGTTTCGCCAGAATAAGAAACGGCAAAGGCAACGTCCTGTGGACCCAGCGATGAAGCTGAGGTCACCTGCATATGTCCGTCCGAAAAAGCAGTGCAGGAAACACCGATACGAACTAGCTTCTGATACAAATCCTGTGTGACGATGGATGAAGTCGCAACTCCATACAGATCCACACGTCTGGCTTGGCATAGCAGTCGTATCGATTCTTGAAGTCGTTCCATATCCAGCATCCTAGTCGTATCCGTAATGGAAGCTAGATGATTCGCTTCAATCGCTTCTACAATTGTAGAAAGGGAATTGCCCGCTACGATATCTTGATAAGCCGTAACACCGGAAGGCTGCGAAGTCTCTGCGGCAAGTTTCATTTTGAAATCTGGAAAACCTCGAAAATGCCTTGATTTGCAAAACCGAGTCACCGTAGCAGGACTGGTTCCGCTTTTTTCAGCTAGTTCCTTAATAGACAACTGCGTGATTTCAGAAGGTGATTCCAAAATAACCTCAGCAATCCTTCTCTCCTGAGGAGGGAGTTGTTCCATTTCTTTCGAGAGAGCATGTAAGATAGCAGCCATGATGTGATTACACCTCGTAACGAAAATTATTTTAATCAATAAATAAAAATCAAAGAAAATTATTTTAACTATGCCTTCATAGTAATCCATAACAGAAGTTGAAATCAACCGTTTCCAACTAGGTTTTTGTGTCCTTTTTGTAGCATGTACAACGAAAACATGATTTAGCCCAAATTTTTGCACATACCGAACCATTATAGGTGACTTTACATAAGATGATTTGACTGTATCCCTTAACCTTGTTACACCATACAAACCCGGGCAAGGAGGGGTGAACATTGAAGGGTGACCACAAGAGCAAATTTTTGTTGACCCACCGTGAACGCGAAGTATTCGAGCTTCTGGTGCAGGACAAAACGACGCGTGATATCGCAGGACTTCTTTTTATCAGCGAGAAAACGGTGCGCAATCATATTTCAAATGTGACGTGTCTTCAAGCACACAAGAAGACATAAAAAAATTGGACCTTATAAGTCCGGTAATAATTTAGTGGTTATCTCAACTTTTCCGTATTTATCAGTTTCAATCCTTTGGATAATTTGCATAAGCAACCCTCTAGTTGTATCAACATCATCATACGATTTTAACTTTCTGATATTATTGGTAGCTTCCTTAGCTTCTTTGAATACTTGCTCGATATTCATGGTCTTCTTTTCATTTACGCGGACTATGGAAAGTTGATTTTCACAATCAGTTATCTCTTTCTCATATTGAGTCTTCTCGAATTCATATTGATTTTTATCTATTTCCCCGAGCATGTTCTGTTTACGTATTTCAAATAGCAACTTTCTATTATTCTCTATCTGTTTCTCCAACTTGCGTTTTTCTTTCTCAAAATCGTTGTTTATAAATCCGATCTTTAATTTCTTTAGGATGATATTTTCGACAATATCTATTTTCTCATCCATAAGGTTTAGAAGCTTCTCAATCAGTTCATCTCGTATTTGAAGATAGGGTAACCATTTAGCATTACTACACCCCGCTTCTCCCATCCTCCGTCTACGGGAACAAATAAGATATCTGTACTCTCTTCCATGTGCTATTGATTTTCCACATACGATAGCAGATCCACACTCAGCACAGAAAAACATTTTAGCAAATACATTCACATAACTTCTTCTTCCGCCCCTTGTTTTACCTCCACGAAGCAACCTTATTTCTTGGGCTTGATTGAATACCTCTTGAGAGATTATCGCCTCATGAGTCTGGAAGGTTGTCCGCTCCCACTTCTCAGGTGGTAAATTCACAAGCTTCTTTCCTCTATCCATAAGATCCGCTAGATCGTTATAGGAAACCTCTGTTGTATGTTTACCAAAGACTGTATACCCAGTGTAGTTCTCATTCTTCAATATGCGCTGTACACTCGATAGCCCCCATTCTCCACCTTTAGATGAAGGATAAACTTTCTGCTGATCATTATCACCATTCAAAAACTTAACAATTGCTTTGTCGCCATAACCGTTTAAATATAGATCGAATATTTTCTTTACTATTTCAGCTTGTTCAGGGATAACTTCTAGCGTTTTCCTTTTGCCATCAGTTACCTTTCGATATCCAAAGGGAGCTATCGAACCAGTAAAGTTTCCCTCTATAGCAGACTGCCTTTTACCTCTTCTGGAAGCAATACTGATGTCGCCGCTTGTATTTTGGTTTATAACCGATTTAATACCGAACAGTAGTTCATCATCTTTGATTGCTGAGTCATAGCCATCTTCAATAGAAACAACCCGAATTTTCAAGGCATTCACTAATATCCGCTTTAGCGAGATCGCATCAAGAGCATCTCTACTAAAACGAGAAAGAGAGGCAAACCATAAAGATCTGATTTCGCCTCTTTTAGCATCGGTTATCATCTGTTGTACGTCTTCCCTAGCTACAATACTTGTTGCAGAATCACGGTCCTGATAAACATATGAAATCGTTGTATTTGAACGCGCAGCGTGTTCTTTAATGAATGCTTCTTGGTGTTCAGGACTATCCTTCTGCGAGTCTTTTTGTGTCGATACCCTCACGTAAGCTCGATCTTCTTTCATCACCATTGTGTTTTTCCTCCGAAATATATTCATCCAAAACTTCGTCCAGATTATAAGCTATTGCTCCGTGTTTATCTAGTACTTTCTGGATAGATTCTTTTACCAATCCCTTGATAACTGAATTGACTTGTTCAGGATTCCCGCAACCGACGAAATGTAAACTGTAAGATTTCTTCCTGCTCTCCATGTTATCATCACCCACTATTATGCTATGAAGAGGGGCTTGAACAACTTGCCCCTAGTCTCCATCTTTTTTTACTACTAGTTGTAATTTCGTAGCTAGCCTCATGAAGGCTCTCCATCTTATCTTGCTGTATGTCGGTTCGCTTATAGGAGGATCAAAAACGAATGTATAAACATGTAAATCGGTAATGTACTCATATTCAACTGTTAAATATCTTTCTTTTATTAGCAACCGTTCAAGGCGAGGCATACTTTCAACTATTCTTTCAACGTTTTCACAAAATTCATGTCGGTATTTTTTCTCATCAACATTATAAATTGCGATCTCTGCTGTCTGATCTGTGATACTGTTACTCGAACCCCCAACTCTTTCACCATAAGACGCTGTTACAGATGTTTCTCGTTCTTCAAAGTACATGTGCTTATAAAAACGATATCTTTCAAGGGCATCAACTACAGCTTGTTGAGTTTTCTTTTGATCAACTTCTTTAAAAAAACTTAGCTGCCCCACCCTTTTCACCTCTTGTTGTTAGATTCCCCGACCTAAGCCGGGGCTGTATGATTATGAATTGTATTAGAGCGAGTCATCTTCATCAGGTAGTGGCGGCAGATCATCCTCTTCTGATGTTGGATCATTCTTTGCAGCAGCTTCGATTGCTTCCTCAAGCTTTACTTGGTTAGGATCATCTTCAACCTCAACAGTTCCATCCAGATTAATGTTGCCACGCTTGCCTTCTCTCGGCTCCTGTTGCGGTTGTTGTTCTTGCGATCGACCAGCATCCTCTATAGTCAGTTGCACTACATTGACCTCTTTGATTGCAAGAGCAAGGCGCTTAACATCCTCCGTAACCGTACCGTGTCGCTTGATTACCTCAACATAGGCTTCAATGTCGGGTGGGATTGTCTTAAGCAACGGTCGTCCATCAGCAGCCTCTAACGTATCCCCATGCTTGTTCGTTTTTAGATCTAAAGAATAAAGAGCGTTATCCAAGATGAATCTCCGCTGTGGCTCTGAAGTTCTGTTCCATATCTCTGCATTCAGATATAGAATTGCATCCTTGCCCCAGGTACTTCTTAGATCATCGCCGAGAACCTTGAATTTACCGAACACTGTTTTCCCTTTCGATTTCCACCCGCCGTGTTTCATTAGAATCAAGATTTCTGTATCTTCGAAATGATCATGATGCTCCTCGATCATATTACGGAGTAAGTCATAAGTTTCTTCTATAGCCTCAGTGTGGAATTTATCTGCTTTAGCCATGGTGTGGTTTCCCCTCTCGGAATGTTTTATAGGTAATCATTGTTTTTCATAAGTGAATTTACTTGTCCTGCTGCCAGTTTCTATTCATCCTTTACTACCTCCAGACTGTCCAAAGTCACTGGATAGCTTTGTCCTCTATAACTAAGGACTGCAAGTGTTGCAGATTCAGTTACCATCAAGTAGCTCACTTTCACGCCTTTTAAGAATGGAAGGTGCTCTCCGTGATGGTTCACCTTATCTCCCGGCTTAATGGTGGTTACTGGATCAAACAGTTCTTTGATCTTTTCAATTGCGATATCCATTCCTTCGATTCTTCCGTACAGACTGTTTACATAATCGGGTTCAGCTCCATCTTCAATTGACTCTTTGTTCTCAGTTATTTTTCTTTCCAAATATTCTATCAACTCTGATATAAGATGCTCTTGTTTACTCATGCTCTACCTCCTACCACATAAAATATCCGCGATCTTTTGCGGTTCCCCATTCTTCTTCTGAAACGACTGTATCTCTTGTCTCAACAATTCCGTAACAATCGACTACGATGACGACTTTTAAAAACTTTTTATCAAATTCCTTTGTCCACTCTTCTTCGTATGGTTCAACACTGATGATTTCTTCGATGTAATTCTCGAGTAGATTCATTGGTCTACCTCCCCCTTCAGCTGGGTTCCAGATCGATCCTCAATAACGATCTATACAATTCCATTTTTTTAATCTTCCTCGAAAAAGGCTCGTTCAGTGTAATCAATATTCATATGCGCCGCTGACTCTCCTTGAATACTCATGCTCTCGTAATCAATGGAGAAAGACTTGCCTTCGAAGTTGATTATGTTCCCCCATGGGTTGATGGTTATTTTACTTACTAGCAACAACTGTCCGTCACTCTCAGACTCGATCCAAAATCTCTGGCTAACATCAAGTTCTATTTCAATTTCAACGTTCTTTTTAATAGTCATGTTTCTTCATCCCCTCCCAGGAAAGAGGCTATGCCTCAAACCACCTTGTAAATGATTAAAGCAGAATGCCAAACTTCTTCCCCAGCCATAACTTTTATATCAACGATTTCCCGGTTAGCCATTTGGTTCAACGCTTCATTTATTACTTGGTCTATGTTCTTGTCAGCTGTCTCTCGGACATACAGTGTTCTGATCTCTTTGCCTGTACCTAACATTCTGTTATCTCTCCTTTAGGGCTGTATAGCCTGAAATATGTTATACGGCTGCCGCTTCGCTAGGTGATTCGGTCGAATCGGTCGCCTTCGGCCAATTCTGCAACATTGCTGTTTCAAATTCGAATTCTCTGGTAGGACCGCCGTAGTATCCGTATCCTGAGAGGTCTAAATTGTCATCATCTTCATGATGTATATTCCAATATTCCATTCCGTCTGAAAACGGATGATTTACGATTGTGTAACCTTCCGAGGGAAGGATGTTTTTTAGCGTTTCAACCGAAATGGCCAATCTAACAAATCCTACTTCTTCTGTCGTTTTCACACTTACCTCTTTCATGCTCTTTTTGAGAACGAAAGTGAGTGTTCCGGAATTGCTAGACCACAAACCACCGTGACCCGGCTTGTCTTTTTCTTTATGAGCGCGAAACCCAAAATCACAAAGACCTAGTTCGCTAAAACTATATAGAAAATCTCCATCACCGAATTTAAATGTATTATCCAATTTGCCTGGGTAAACTTTTTCTTTTGGTTCATCCAAAAGAAAGTATGGATTCCATTGTTGATTGAAATAAATCAATTTAAGTGTGTTCATGTGTTTATCTCTCCCTTATTAGGCTGTATCTTCTCTTAATATCCTGTTGCTTGCCGATTATGGTTTACAGCGTTCTTCGTGACATAAGCTGCGGTAATCTCTCCCCAGGTAAATCCAAGACGGTCAACACCTAGATAGATGAAGTAATTTGACGCTAATAATAGGAAGGTTACTTTTGAATCCGGATCCGATACTTGCTCGATTTTCCCAATAGTAGTAAGCAATCTTGTAAAGAGCGAAGCAGTCTTTCCTTCATAAGCGAAGTCGAGTGAAAAGAGATCTTCTGGATTAACATGTAGCTGTCTCGCTAAACCTAAGATGAAATGAAGACAATCTACGTACTCGACAAGCATCTTTGACCTGCGTGGCAGCCGATCATTGCTCCAGTGCTTGAAGTATCTCCATTCATTTGCACACTCTCCGACCTCAACCTGGAGAGCAAGGGCTGTGTTAGAGATCAGATCCTGACCTTCAAGTCCTTTCTCTTTGATGATCCGCTCATCGAGTTCCACTTGCATTTCGTACAGGTCAATTGTTCTCATCTGCTTTTCCCTCCTTGGATGGTATTGGTACAACAAGGAAGTCTCTGCCGACGATCTGAATGACTGTTTCCTTTTCAAGTCTGTAAATAGCTCCCTCAGTTGGTGTAAGGCCAAGTATGATCTCATCTGCTGTCCTGAAATCCTTCTTAACGGAATCGTCCACAGTAATGGTTTTCATCCCGTCCCACATCTCACGGATCTCTTCAGCTTTCCGAAGCACATCAGCTATCATCGATTTGGATATTCTTTGATGGCAGCTCATAGCATCCGTCATGTGCTCTATAGCTAACGCGTACACTTTGGTATGAATATGGTTCATCCAGGTCCAAAAGTTGTCGTTGCTTAGGCTCTTTGCGTACTGGAACTGACGTCTTTTCTCGCGATCATCCATTATGAAATCTCCTCCATAGGCAGACCTGGAATATTAAGACCAAAAGCCTTAATAACGAACAGCATGCCGTCATTGTAATCTGATGTTCTCTGTGCAGATAATTCTTCAATAACTTTCTCAGCTGGTGTAGGGTTGATTGCGTATCCTGAGTACAATGCTCTTGCAAGCGTAGTAGGTGGTAACTTAGCGAGATCCTCTATTCGATCGGGCCAAGGTTGTCTCGAAATTGCTATGAGTAGCACTCCATCGAGGCCGTATTCATCAACTGCTCTCTGAAGAATCATTGCTTCGTACTTACTTAGCTCAGCAGGATCAGCAGCAGGTTCAACTTTTTTACTTACGACTTTAGGCTTAGGAGTTTCTTTCACAGCCACAACTTCTGTAACCTTATTGACTGAACCAGGTGGCCTACCTTGATTAGTTTTCTTTGTAGAAACGTCTTTTTCTCGTAGTAGCGGTTTGGTCTCTTCTACAGCTTTCAGTGTTTCTTTATTGCTGTTTTTCGTTCGTGGACGGTTAGTGCCTTTGATTTCAGTTTCTTTACGTGGAATTGACGTTCCCATGAATGATTTCATCTCCTCAAAATAAGATCATTTGTTCTGAAAAAGGCATGAGTCTTCCCGCCCTCAGTCGCATTTGACTGGGGTTATAGTTCCGTTTGATCGAGTATGCTTTGTATGACTTCGAGTTGATAAGGCTTAGTATCAATCGGTTCTAAATACTCACGAACGCGGAATAGGTTATATGCAATCCGAGCAATGATGTACGCATCGACTACGTTATGATTTTTATGAGTCCAATTAAAGTGTTCAAGGACCGCAGCTTTAACCGCTGCTTTCTTCTCTTTATCATTGAGGCGCCGCTTGCTTCCCTTCTCTCCAGTCCAGCCTGTAACACCTACATATTTCTTCGTCCAAGTAGGGTTAACCAGGTTGAACGCTAATCCTTTACGAACAACCATCGACTGAAGACCACCATGTATCATTCCAGTGGTTACCCCTTTCTGAGTACCTACCGCAGGGGATTCAATACTAACTTCATCTTCTGGTTTAAGACGCTTGTACAGTTCGTTCTCAAGCGATACAAGTTGCTTGGCATCTAGGGGCGGTTTACCCTCACCCTTGATAGCTTCTGCCCGCAAGACTTCTCCGTTTGGCCCAAATATCACGAGCCCTGTTGTAGTTCCTGGATCAATACCTACAAACCGAAGCACAATGTCACCTCATCATCTGTATGACGTAAAATGTGATCCCTGTTTGCCTTTTTGAACTTTTTGATTACATCCGATGTGGCATCGTCACCACTCATCGTTTCTCTTGCCTGTTTCCGTATTAACCCAGTAGTTGCTTGGATCACTTCCAGAAGGTCGTATACTGCTTGACGCTGGTTAAAGTCCACACTCTCTACCTGATCAATCATCTTATCCAGAGCTTCCTGCAGCTTAACTCGCATGTCTCCAGGCTGATGTCCTTGAACTGGGTAATCCATTATCGGTACAACGATAGCCAACATGTCATTCATTCGTTCCACTCCTATTCTTGATAAGCCCAGCCTGCTCGATCGTACTTAGGTTTGTAGTAAGCTGGATACTCCTTAACGTTATGTCCTCTGCTGTACAGCAGCATGAGGTCAGTTGTCCTATCGTAGATGAGTTGTTTCTTTTCAACTGCTTCATCGAGTGGATCAGGATTATCTAGATACTCAGCAAGTTCTAATACAGCGATACGCGCTTTCTCATACTGGTCATCGTTTTCGATTTGTTTTTTCATATTCCCTCACCTTCTCAGTTACAGCATTCTTTTGTTCATCAGTGAGATCTGTAAAACGGCCGTTCTTTCGGTTGAAGAACATCTTTATCGTTCCGCTGCCAATGTTTCTTCCTTTGGCTAAAATGAGTTCCACGATTCCAGGGATAGGCGAATCAGCATTATAGTAATCATCCCTGTAGAGCAATATCACTACATCTGCATCAGATTCGATATCACCTGATTCTTTCAGATCAGACATCAGCGGTCGCTTGTCCGTTCTCTCTTCCACTTTTCGTCCCATTGAAGAGAGTGCTATCACAGGCGTATTGAATTCTTTTCCCATCGCCTTTAGTTCTCTTGAGATATATGTGGCTTTCGCTTTTGGATCTTGAATCTTCTTTTCTGTCTCGAGCATTTGAAGGAAATCGATATATATGACTGCATTAGAATGTTTCTGAGCAATCTTTTCAACTTGTCGTAATATATACTCGACTGTCATCCTCGGCCGATCATCTATATAAAGTGGTAAGCTCTCAATAATATCTAGCGCCTTCGAGTAAGCATCCCAGTCCGAATCAGACATCAGTCCGGACCTGATCTTCTTACCGTCAATTCCTCCAGTGATAGACACCATACGTTCTACTACAGAGAGCTTCTTCATCTCTGCTGAGAAAAGGTAGGCTGGTCTGCCGTTCATTGCAACAGACTTCATATCATTCAGCACCGCCTGTGTTTTACCCATACTCGGTCTAGCTCCAACAATGATTAAGTCTGCATCCTGGTGCCCACCGCTGATGTTGTTTAAGTCTGCGCTGAAGGTCTTTGCTCCTGTTACTCCATCACCGCTGCTAGCTCGTTTTAAGAGTATCTTCGAGTGATCCGCCAGCACTTCCGACATCTTTACTGGTCCGGTATCATCTGCTAAAAAATCCTTGTCCGTTTTAAGAGCTGTTAATTTTTCTACAATCTCATCCAAATCTCCGCCATTTGCACCGTTAGCCTCGGCTACGATTTGGGATTTCTGCCGGTCGAAGTATTCCTCAAGAATGATGCGCTGATAATGTTCAAAGTTAGCGACTGTCGGCACTGATTGAGCGAGTTTAGTAATGTATGAGATACCGCCAATCTTCTCCATATGACCTTGGTAATGATTAGCGAGAACCATAATGTCGAGAGTGCCGAACTTCTTCCAAGCAAACCTAAAAACTTTATATATAAGTGCATGAAGCTCGTGATCAAAATGTTTCGATTCAAGAATGCATGTTTTCATTAAGTCAGGCTTGAGATACAACGATCCGAGTACTGTTTGTTCTGTTTCAAGACTCATAGAGATCACCAGCTTCTGCTCCTGCTATTCGCTCTATACGCTTGCGAATATGATCTGGCATTGGTTTAACATCCTCAGAGGAGTGATATTGCTTCAGCTCCAAAATATCTTGTTCCCGTTGACGCTGCTGGACCTCATAAAGACTGTGCTCGGATCCGTTTCTCCATTGATAGTTGATGATGCTCGATATCTTTGGTTCAAAATCCGATGTATCAATGTGATAATCAACTGCAGATAATGCTCTATCAAAAGTAATTCCGTTCATATTAAGTCGTTCGTACCACAAGTCCGCAGTAGGACTGGATTGAACCTGATTAGTATGAGGACTGCGTTTAACGATATTGACGAAATTCGGGTAGGCCCTTTTGATCTTCGCTAACAATCCTAGAATCTGAGCCATTGTGATTGTTTCCATCCCCGTTCACCTCGTTCAAGTACAGATTTTTCAAGTCATCAAGGTCGTCATGAGCCTGTTGGGATCTATTTTTATATCCGCCGTTTTTGTTCATTTCAGAAATAGAAATATACTTTTCATACTTTTGTCTAAGCCACCCACCCCGTTTGAAAACGGCGTAATCACTGGCATAGAATTTATCTACAGAAAGTTTGTACGAGCTGAGTACATCGATCATCCAGGTTACACCCTCTTGACCAAACTCACTGAGCAACTTCTCGTGTTCTTCAGGTTTGAGCCAAACGGATTCAGCATACTCCTGCTTACCTATGCGACTCTTTTCCAATTTGCCTTTCGGAGCCATAACTTTCGCATCTCCTTCTTTGTTAATCGGTGGAGAGTCGTCCTCTTCTAGCGCTGAACTATCCTCAATTCCACCTGAGTTTTTAATCTTCTTAGGTTCAGATTTCCCGCCCACTATCCACTGATCATAATTCTTATTAAAGGACAATGTTCGAGGACGAGAACCTGCACCTTCCTTGGTTACCGTTATTACATTCCATTCAATAAGCCTGGTTAGCTCTACTTTCACGCCTTTCAGATCCGCGTCAATCGCTTCAGCAATAAAACCATTTGCCAGCTGATGTTCCTTTCGCCTGAATCCGTAGGTATAGCGCCAGATCACATCGATAATAGAGCGCTGGACCCCGTTGAATCTTCTTCGCGCTATTTGTTCCAAGATTTCGTTAGCTATACTGGTATAACCATTTTGAGTTTGAGGACTTGCCATTCACCTCACCCGTTCCAAGCCTTATATTGTCACAAGGGAATAATGCGTCCCTGCTTCATATCCTCGTTGTCTTAGTGCCCTCTTTACGATCCGCTCTGCTAATGCAGGAAGGTTGTTCTTACTGCTCATGTGGGTTAAGTAGATCTGCTCGCCTTTGCCCTTGATTAGCTTGGATAAAGCTTCAGCAGCAGCCTTGTTTGATAAGTGGCCACTATCTGATAACACCCGAGCTTTCAACGAATCGTGATATTCTCCGTTAGCAAGCATGTCCTCATCGTGATTACACTCAAAGATGTAGATGTCGCTGTAGGACATTGCATGGATCATATCCGGTGTTACCTTGCCAGTATCCATAAGGACTGATACTTTCTCGCCTGCTGACTCAATAACGAAGCCGGTAGGTTCGAGAGCATCATGATGAACATCGAATCTCTTGATTGTCATGAACTCAGGGGAACCAAGACCGAAGGTGATGGCACTTTGCTTATTCATGACCTCTGCACCTTCTAGCTTGCTGATCTTCTTCAAGGTTCCTTCTGATCCGTATACTGGAATCAGATATTTCTTTGCAATCCCTACTCCGCTCACATGGTCCTTATGTTCATGGGTTACAAATATTGCTTTTACCTCAGAGGGATTAACGTCGTTCTCAAGCATAATTTTTTCGATACTTCTTGCTGGCAGGCCAACATCCACAAGGATATTGACCTTTCCATTAGAGATCCACACGCAGTTTCCGTCAGAGCCGGTTGCTAGGATTTTAACTTTCATCCTCATCACCCTCGAACATCTTGTCAAAGCAACATCCACAAATTCCTGAGATAAGCAATTCTCTTTCGTCTGCTGAAAGATAAGGGAACACATGCTGAGCGTGCGCACCATTATTGTAATTTTCCAAATCCTTCTCATTCACCTTGACTGCTTGATCTTGCTTACACGAGAAACAATTAACTGTAAGTTGAGTATCCCTCATTAAATTGCACGCTCCCTTTTTATCCGATCTTGCCACTCTTTCAGGTGAGGGCATCCCTTTGCAGGTTCTTCATAGTACCGACGACCAAGAACAAAGGATACAAACTTATCTGTCGCCTTTTCGTAGTACATTCCGTTCAGTGTTGGTGCTGGTTCATCGATTTCGAATAAGTCGAGCTGCACCGGATCGTTTTGCCTTCTTGTCACGAACATTCACCGCCAGCCCCTCGTAGCATCGAGGACACACCCGCTTACGCCTGGTGTATTCCTCTTTGCCTGGATTGATTTCATTGCCGCATATCTCACAATCAGGGGCACGTTCATAAATCTCGACCATGAGAGTCTGCTTCATGGCCTACACCAATATTGGGTCTAATTCGCCACCAGATTCTTTTTCCTCGATGTCCATCTCCATGACTTTCAGAAGTGCTTTCCACTCTTGGAGAGATGGAGAATCACCTTTCGGAGTGATGTTGTCATTCATATATTTGATTTTTTCATTGTCGTCAGTGATTCCAAGCTTCTTGAATGCTGTACTAATCTTGGCACGAACAGCCTTGATCTCCTTGGCTTCTTTATCTTCTTGCGTCTTTTCAGGGGTAGCAGCAGGTTCAGATTGGACGGCATTAGCTTCATCGGTAATATCTACGCGTCGAGGTTCATATGCTTGTACATCACCACTTGATGCTGGAGCTTCATCCTCACTAATCTCAATACCGTACTGACGTTTTGCAGCTCTTTTAACAACTGTCTTTTTAAAGAAGTCATTGAAGTATTTCTTCCAGTTTGCAGCGTTGTTACCGGACAGGTGATGGTCTACCTCATCAACTTTCAGATACTCATAAACAGGCGAGAATCCGTCACGGTAAGCCAGAGCGTAACACCCAATAACCTTACCAGGGTTCGCAGTCATTTCATGCTCAACATCCCAGTAATAACGGCCCGTTGATTCATCACGAACTCGTTTAGCCTTGAACTCGTCACCTTCGTACACTAGCTGTACATCGATTCCTTGATATCCTTCTACTCGCTTCGCTAGGAAGGTGATACCTTCAACACTGATCTGGATAGACATCTTGCCACCGTAGATGATGCAATAGATATGATTAAGGAATGGGTTAAGCCCTGCAGCCGCCGCTGTCCGAACGAAAAGATTGAACTGATCAATGGAGGCATCCTTTGCGAGGGTATGCTTCATGGTTTGAAGCTCCTCGATTGTGAAATTACCGATTGCCTGCAGTTGCACGCTAGTAGATTGTTGTTGTGCTGCCATGTTTATTTGCCCCCTTGATGTTTTTCAATGCCATTGCTGATCTGTTTCTTAACTGTGTTCCATGCACGACTGTAAACTTCATCTGTCGTATCTCCGTCTTCTACTGAGACAACAACACCTGCATCTATCTTTAAGGATTCGTAGTTTCCTAGGTTCTTTGTATAGGTGAATCCAACGCTGATTTCTTTAACCTTCATTTGTTAACCCTCCATAAAAACTGTTTTTGTTGTATCCGAGTAACGATGAATAATATGAATGCGATCTGATTCTATTTTGAAAACGAGCCAATTGTCTGGGTTTAAACGAGCTGCCTTGATAGCCTGCTTATGCTTGAGTGTTGGATTTTTTCCGTTTTTCAATATGGGTGACCTCCATCTCGAAGCCCAAAGAGGCTAAATACCTTTCGTAAAGCAATGCGCGCTGCTCTATCGGTATCAGATGAAGATGGGTAGTCGTCAATTAATGCACTCAATCTGCTTTGATCAGCAATAGAGATAAACGTTTCTGGGAAAAGCTCTGGTGCTGGAAGAGACTTAATTTCCCCAATCACTTCTGATAATGCATGTTTAAGATCTAAAGCCTCGGAATAACTAAGTTCAATATTTGGAGTGTCTTCCCAAAAAGGAAGGGCGAGTATGATGGTTTTTCCATCACGTACACGTTTCACCAATACCGCGTCATCTTCACCACGAACCCAACCTTTGAAATGAACGAGTCTAATCATTATTGGCTACCTCCGTAGAACTTCATTTGCCGTCCAGTTGCTTCAGCAACCATCTTTCTAGTCCATCTGTCAGAGATAACACCATATTCTTTCTTGATTGCTGTTGAAACTTCAGACAGCCCGATTGTTCCTGGTACATAAGGATCCTTCAAGATCTTTTCACGTTTAAATTGACGATTAGCTTTGTAGAGTGCATAAGCTTTCGCAGCACCAGCTTGTCTTGCAGCAGTAAGAGCAACTTTTTTATCTTTTATCATAGGGAGAACCCTCCATTAGTTTGTTTTATTGGATATCCGTAATTGTTAGGGATTGACCAGGCACGGCCATGCAGACTATAATCTGACCAAGCGTTTCAACTGCGCTTGTGTATGACTCGGCATTATCCACCAGGCACGGTGCGATAGTGCCACTTTGTTTTGATAGGACTTGTATGAGTTCTAAACCAGCTTTGATCTTCTCTCCGACTGACAACTTCCGATATGGCTTTCCATCCATTTCAATTTCAAAATAAGGCTTTTGTTCACCGTTACCGACATTTGTTTCAAACAGCTTAAGAGTTAAGTTTGTGAAGAGACTAGATACCTTGGATGCCATGAGCTCAGCTTCTTTTGCTTTGAATGCCTTAATTGCATCAAGTACGAATACCGATTCCGCGAAGCTTTCATGAATGTCTTTGGCTGCTTGCTTCGCTTCATCTACATCTCCAGCAAGATTGCTTAATGCATCAGCATCCTTGAGGCTTGATTCGATGCTGTATTTCATATTCACAAGGTCATTTGTATCTGGAACCTCGATCTCTTCAAGAGTGGTAAATTCGCTTTTCATTCGTTTATATTGATCCACCATGATGGTGTACTTAGCCTTGAGTTCATCCAGTTGCTTTTGTTTTGATTGATGAGCATGAGTACGGCTTTCCTCAGTAAGCAACTGACCGCAAGTGACACAGGTTTCGTCCACTTCTTGGCTTTTAATTGATGTAAACTGCTCCTTGACGTTGCTCGCTTCGTTAAAGGACACCTTCATCTGAGTTTTCATTCGCTCAATCTTGCTGTTACGCTCTCTTGCTTGAGCGACATTTTCCTTTTGTGATTCAAGCTTTTCATTGATCGATTGAAGTTCGTTCTTAAGATTAACTAGCTCAGAATCAGTGAATTGCTTTGTTGTGCTTAGTCGTTCCTGCAATGTTTCCGCTCGTGACTTAGCAGCAATCAGAGCCTTTTCTTTTTTGTTTTTGTTATCGCGATGTTTCGCTTCCAGATCGTTGATGTTTGTTTTCTTGAGTAGTTCGGAAAGCTTGTCTGACTGAGGTGTAGGTAGGTGTTTAAGTACTTCTAAGTTTGCAGGTGGTAACACGTAACTGAGTAGTTGCGCTCGTTGCTCTTCCCACTTCTGTGCGAAGTAATAGCCTGGAGTGAATAATGAAAGGAATAATTTCTTGTCGAACATGTCCGATACTATGGAGTCAAACTCCTTCGCTTTCTTCGGAACTTCGTTGAAGTAATATTTTGCATTGTCGTTTTCGATGGTCCGGCTGAGTAGGTAAGGCGTCTGGTCTACTTCAATAAGCAGGTGAACCTCTACTGAGTCGTATTCATAATTCGTTGGTACAGGTGATAAAGTCTTGATCATTTGGCTTCCGAAAGTATCGCATCCGTACAAGCACCATGTGATCATTTCCCCGATGGATGACTTTCCTTCGCCGTTCTTGCCGGCTGCTTTAGTAGATAATCCGAATTCGTGATTAAACTGTTTGTGATTCTTGAAGTTTCTCGCTTTGATTTGTTTGATTGATATTTGCTTTGCTTGCTCCATGAGTCACCTCCATGTTGTATTTGCGTTCAATAATGTTCATTCCCTCAATGAGTACCGCTTCAGCTTCTGGGTCTGTTTCATCCAGGTACATGTCGTACATAAAGAGCAAACGGTCTATATCTTTGCATACCTCTTCAGGCAATTCGTTTCTAAAGCTTGTGAAAAGCTCTGATTCTGATCTGAACTGTTTCACTTCGTTCCCTCCTTATCCCTGAGCTTGATCTCTTCATCAAATTCGATCCAAAACTTCTTATTTGAGTCTGTAAGGATTTGAATGTCTATGTTGCCGATCTCATCCTCTTCAGCTGAAATCACTTCAAACTCAAAGTGTCCTTGTTCCGCTTCATCTTCCAACTGCACCCTGCCGACTTTGCCGACCAGATCTGGTCTTTGCTTTGCGGTCATGTTCTTCGTCACCCCCTTCCGGGTAATCTACCGTTAGATCTGAGATGCAATGTCTACATACTTTCTGGTCGTTCCAATCCCGTAAGAACTTTGGGTCCATTTCCTTGCTACATACGTTACAAGTAGGCAATGCACCAACAAGCGTTAATCGAGGTCTTATATGCATTGGGCTTCTAGCTCCTCAATCTGCTTACAGATTTCTTGTTGCCAATCCATGTCCCCGATTTCATGAGCGTGGAAGGCAAGAGATTTAAGGGAATCCAATTGATGTACTAGCTCAGCATTCTTTTGAAGGATTGCAACAATGCTAATTTGATCTAGCCAGTGGACCTTTAGCTTTCCTTCAGGTGTTAGGCTTCTAAAGTAGATCGCTGCTAGCATTCTGTGAATGTCGTGAATTGCTACACTCACTGGTCTTCACGCTCCTTTACTGCTGACCATCTCATTGCAACGAACCAGACATTTATGAGTAGAACAATAGCCAACCAGATCATGCGGTCAGCCCCCTTAGTCCAAGCAAGCCTTGTAGATCAGAGATTTCTTTATCAAGCCAATCTTTAGCTGCTTCAAGAACTTGTCCGTTGTTACGGAACTGGATGAGTTTGTTTAGGTGCCTTACCGTTTCTGTTTCAATGCCTTCGATATGTGACATTTGGTCATCTCCTCAACTAATCGATTATTCCGGCTTCTCTGCGGCATTCCAACACTTCCGCTTCTGTTAGGTGGCCGGCTTTGATCATAAGACCGATGTAGCTTACATTAAGGACATTTGATAATTTTCTGAGTGTTTCAGGTGCTGGATTTCTCTGTCCACTTTCAAGTTGTGAAATGAATGGCTGTGAAAGTCCGGCGGAGTGCGCAATCTCTGTAGGTGTGAACCCTTTTGTGTTCCGCAAACTCCGCAGATAATCACCGAAATCCTCATTTGAGGATGAATCCACCGAGCGCTCAAAGTTTGGAAGCAACTTAGATAAATTCACATCGAATAGTTCAGCAAATATCGCCATTGTTTTTCCCAGTGGAATTTGTATACCATCTTCGATACGAGAAATAGTGGCTTGAGAAATCCCCGAAGCATGCGCTAGTGATTTTTGCGTTTTATACCCCTTAGATCTGCGCAGACTTCGAAAGTAGTCTCCAAATTCATTCGCGGTCATGATGACA
This sequence comes from Paenibacillus sp. Marseille-Q4541, assembly GCF_018310695.1. Taxonomy (GTDB): domain Bacteria; phylum Bacillota; class Bacilli; order Paenibacillales; family Paenibacillaceae; genus Paenibacillus. The sequence continues at coordinate 99,630 of NZ_JAGXCY010000004.1, forward strand.
ACCCCACTCTCTTCAATAGATCAGCGAAACGATTAGGGAAATAATGTGGTGCTGTTTCTCTTGGTGAGGCTGGACTGATTATGTTCTTGCCGTACTCTAGACCAACATCCGTAATGGACTTGAACACTTTAGAACCGCCTTTACTGGAAGGACGTTCTTTTTCTTCTAGGATCCCTTGGCTGATAAGCAATTGATTGAAGGCTTGTGTTTGGATGCCTACACCGTGTTTCTTAAGAAGGGCACTCGCTGACTCTGTAATTGCTTCGTCTGCATATCCTGGTAGAGGTACTGAAAGTCCGTGCTGCTTGTTGAAATCGCCTAGAAGTTTTAAGCGTCCGCTGTCAGGCAATCGAAGGACATTAGCTGAAACTTCGATCATGTATGCTTCTTTCCTAAAGTGGAGCAGATCGTCACTGCTCATTGATTGATATTGAGGATTGCTATTAAGGAAATCGGTTTTAAAGTAGTAGTCATCGACGAGCATTTCATAAGCTCCCCATGCCTTATCAGTGTTTAATGATTTTGCAGTGAGCCAAGCGCCTTTTTCGGTCCAAAGGTAAAGGATCGAGGTGAATTTAAGGGTGTCGTCATTTTGACGAGAGGCTTTGAACTCTTTTAAATCCATCCCCTTAAGCATGTAAAAATGTTTTCCTTCCGTGTATCTAGATTCATTACGTTCGAAGTTTTTACTTATGGTTTTTGTATCTGTACCATATGATTCGGCCAGTTGCGCCGTGGTAAGTACTCTTTGCCCGTTGTGTTCGATCACTTGTAATTGATACATTTGCGTTCTCTTCCCTTCGAATTTATTGATTACATCTAGCTCCGCGATTCATCGGAGTGCGCAATCTTGATTTCAACACCTAATGCTTTACAAACTTTATCCAGCGACTCTTCATTCCACCTGCGTCTACCTTTAAAGAGATCTGAAATGTAGGAGTACGAATATCCCGTCGATCTAGATAAGTCTGCTTTATTCACTCCCAACCTCAACATTGCAACTTTGAGCATGATTGAAAAATTCATTAACTCATCCCTCTCTGCAGCATATCTTGCCTTGTTGTACGTGTATTTCCGTCATTGTGAGTATGTTTAGATCGAGATCAAGACAAATCGCTAGCTTTGCCAATGTTTCCACACTTGGCATGTACCTCCCGTTCTCTATATCAGAGATATAATTCCGGGAGAGACCTGTTTTTTCTGACACTTGATACTGCCTCATGTGCTTTTGTTTTCGTTGATCTTGTATGACCTTGCCAAGTTTTTTCTTATCCATGGTTATTTTGCTCACCTCCTGTACATAATGTAGTGTATAACCGTCATTTTAGTAAAGTTTTAAAAAACTCCAAAATCAAGCAAATGAGAGAAATACCACCATAAATACTCGTATTACCGTCATTTTGCTAAATATTACGTGTTTTTCCGTCTTTAAATGATTTGTATTACCGACATTTTAAACTTATAATCATCTATAATAAGAAATTGTGTGTGGAGGGGTAAAAAATAATGTCTATTGGAGCAAACATAAAAGAGTGGAGAAAGATCAGAGGATTAACTCAATTGCAATTAGCAGAAAAGACTAATTTATCACGTTCCTATGTTGCTGATTTAGAAAGAAATCGTTACAACCCAAGTGTCGAAACACTTGAGGCTTTTGCGAAAGTACTTAACATAAAGATTTCTGATCTTATAGAAAGCAAAAACCCCGATCTTCACGAGGAATCGGAGTTAGCGGATATACCTATAGAAAAATTGAACCAATACACCCTTACCTACAAAGGGCACACACTGAGTAAAGAAGAAGCCGACGATGTTATCGATCTTTTGGAGGCAGCTTTAAAACGTTGGAAGAAATAAGTGATTCTAAGTAAGCCTCTACCTCTTGTGTTTGAACACCTTTTTCTTTCAGCTGTCTTAATAAAACTTTTAGATCAATTTCTTTCGGCATCTGCTTGTCCTCCTAGTTGTGGGGTTGTTTGTTAAATTTTTCCGATAAATATTTAAAATGAGCATACCACAAAATTCGCCAAAAAACGAGAACAAACGTTCTTTGTTAATCAAATACATAGAGTTGTAATGAAAGGAGTACCCAATGAGTTTCCGGCTCGGGGATTGTCTCCTGCTGGAACGACTAAATGAGAAGGGCTGGACTCAAGCTGAATTTGCTAAGCGTATGGGCGTAACTCGCCAGTATGTAAGCAAACTTGTCAGTGGAGATCGTAAAATGTCCCTAGAATTCGCTATAAATGCTGCTAACATTTTAGGCTGCCGCGTAACAGATCTATACATCCTCAATGTCGTTCGAAAAAGGAACTGAGCGTGTTGTATTTCAAACACCTCTCCCCCTGAGTAAATTGTCAACCATATGGGTTACAACTCCTCATCATGTTTACGAACATACTTCTCCTTACAATGAGTAAATGCAATTAGGCCGCCACAGATTTCAAAGAATGAGATCACCATTCTCTAAACTGCGACGGCCAACAGCCACTCCCCTATTTGTTAAACCTACTGAGCATTGATTCCACAGTATCTTGAAACACTTTGAACGATTGTTTATTTGTCTCATACGATCCGGAACCAACCCCGATAATCCAAACTGGCGGAAAGATCTTCTTCTGTGGTATCTGCCAAGATTCATTTTGCCAATCCCCTGATAGATAGTACTTTTCATAACGGTTCATTTTGTCCTGCATTTGTGGTTTGGTATATTTTGAACGCTGGATCTCTACGTAAAAAGGTGTGTTCTTCCAAATTACGAATGCATCAGGTTCAGGCATTCCCTTACCGCCAAGCTTCGGTTCGACTACAAAAGCTCTTGGTTTTTCAATGCGGAATATATCCCTATAGAACTGTGATATCGAAAGGAAATGACCTATTTTCTGTGAGTCTGATTTAACTTTGCGTTCGGCACAGTAATACACATATTTCCTGCGTTCCGTGGAGCATTTAATATATCCATCCCGGCGTAACCTTTTGAGTGTAGAATTCGCGTGAATCACTGGATGTTTCGTGTGGGAGAAGTACATTTCTGCGACATCTTCTCCAGTTAAAAACCGGAACTCATGCAGACTGTTGATGATCTCTCGATCTCTAGTTCTCATATGCCAACACCCCAAATACTTCATCGTCTTCGTTCGCATCTTCCGTACTATATTCTTCCTCTGTCAGATCAACAACTTTCGATTCTATGACCTCTTTCCACTTATGTGGTTCTAACATTGCCTTGGCATCATCAAGGGCTAATAACGGAGCCTGAGCAAACCTGATACCATCCAAAGATAATGCAAACTTCCCTTTCTCCTTATTCATGATTTCTGATGCTTCGCCGCTATCAATAGCAATCCGACTGTTAACTGCACTACTGGCACGAAACGCCATTCTGACGGTTAGATTATTCTTTAATATTCCGTCCATAGTGGTACTGTCGGCACGTTGCAAAGAGAGGATCAGGAACACGCCTAACGCTCTACCGACTGATGATATTTCTTCTAACTTATTCATGATGTCATTTTGTTTTTTCAACAAAACAAATTCGTCAATCGCAAAGACAATATACTTCGGTTTCACATCTTCCGGCAGATCGTCCACATGAGCAAGACCATATTTATTGAGTAGCTTACCTCTGTGATTCATGGCACTGCTGATGTTATTAACTATTTTTCGTAGGTCGTCAACTTCGATAACCACATCATTCGCTACACCTTTAAAGATGTGAAACTCTGTGCGTTTTAAATCGGCGCAGTACAGCTCTACACGGTCTTTGCACTGGGTAAGCAACGTTGTAAGGATGGAGCGAAGCTGTATTGATTTACCACTTCCTGTTTCACCAGTAATGAGCAGGTGGGGATTCTCGACCATGTTATAAACCACAAGACCCGATTGTGTATTTCCTACAACGATAGGGAGAGGGATATCTTTCACAGCTTCTGCAATTTTCTCTTTATCGTAATCAAACATTTTCACTTCTTGGTTATATGCTTTGATGAAAAATCTTCTCTTATCTTTTGATAATTCGAATTCCAGTTCCGACCCGAACGCTTGGTAAAACAAATCCTTCTTCTTATAAACTTCATCCGGCAGGAGTCCAATGGGTAACATGAAACTGATTTCTGTTCGGTTCAGATAAATTCGGATATCCTTTTTACTGAAAGAAGGATACTTCTTGATCTGCCTACCCTTATATCCCTGGATGCTCATATAGATGCTACCCATGCGCAGGACAGTGTTTAACTTCCCACACGCTACATTTACTGGATGTGTCGCATAAGCCACATATGCTCCACCTATACTTCCCACAACGCCCACCATCTTCGCAATACCCGCTGAACTCAACAGCATAATTCCACCTGCTTCCTCTTCTTTGAAACAAATTTGATTTTTGGCTCTATATCAATGATTTTGGCTTGTATTAAACATTTCTTAATACATATTCACTCAAACATTTAATTAAATGATTACTAAAACATTTACCAAGATACATGTACACCGAGATATTGCCCCGCGACCTTGAAGAAATCTTTCCAGGTAGCAAAGGCAATCAAGAAGTAGCTCACCTGCGCACCGATCCTTACCATGATCACATTTCCGGCATTACCGCTCATCTCAAGTTTTCGTTCAATGATATGTCCAACGATTCCTACGGCAGCAATACTTGCAAATGGGATGAAGAAATTCATTTTTATATCCACCCTTCCACGCTGAATTCTTCTGATCGTTTAACCTCTGGCAGCTGAATAGTAATGCTGCTACCTTCCATATCCCTCTGGATCAGCCGCTTGATGTATCCGGACGAATTAGGTTTACACGACACTTGCTCATGCCAGTATCTTTGTTCCGGATCGAGTAGGTTAAAGGCTACTTGGATGATCTTAATTTGCTTAGCCACCGTATACCCTCCTTGCAATCATCAGGAGTCCCCTGACGTTTGTAGTAAAAGGATCAGGATCTAGGAGCACTGCTAATGGAAAGAGTTGCTGTATAAACGGTAGAACCTCATTAGCACCGCCTCCAGTTACATAAACCACATCGTTCTTATCCCATTTCCGAGCGATTGCCCTAGCAGCTATTTGTCGTCCAAAGGATCGTGGATCTAGCTTACTCTTGCTCTCCATACCTTCAGGCAGTGTAAAACTGCTCTTATTGATAAACTGCCGGTCCGTGATCGTGGCGAAGTTCACGCTACCGCTTCCGATATCAATGATTCTTATAGTGCCGACTGCAGGAGCTACCAAAAGCCCAGAAGCAGCTCCTTCAGGTCCAACCTCACAGTTCTTGATTACAATGACTTTCCGCTTACCGTTTACAGTCAGATCGTGGCTGCCGATGTACATTTTCTTAATTGCCTGCTTTTCAGTTTCAGTATGAGTATCAATCGGTTGGCCAACTAAGATTTGATGTTCGTTTCCGGATCCGTATTGGTGCAGTGCTATGAGCGTCCGTAGCTTCGCATCAAAATGAGCTTTGCTTTCGTCTTTTCGACTTTCTACATACTCCGACTCTCTGAGCGCAAGACTGCCGGCAAAGCCAGTAAGACCGTCATACTCCCATTCAAAATCAAATTCTCCTGAGCTTTTTAGGTTACGGTCCAGATCATTAATGCCGATTGCAGACGGAAACATCACTGGCTTAGGCAAACGGCTGTCAAAGTACTTTGTATTACGTCCTCCTGGATCGATTGCGCTTATCATAAGGATCACACTCCTGATGTCTGGTTATATATCCAGATACGTAACCAGGCGCCTTGATCCGGTTTGGTTAGGTATCTAGTTCTATAACTATGGGCACAGCTTGCCTATGTTTCCTTAACTCATGAATAAATTTTCATAGATTGTCCCATCCTATTACTATTAGGAGGGGTTACTTTATGTATGGGTTAGGAAAGAAACGTTCTAGGCTAGGGGCTTTTTTGGATAGGAATAGAATCACTCAAGAGTGGTTAGTAAGTACTTCTGGTCTTAGTAGGGATGCTGTCTCAAGACTTTGTGATGGGAATAGAGATCACGAGAAACTTCAAATAAAATCTAAATCCAAAGTTATTTCAGCATTAAGAAAACATGGATACGATGTAATGGCTTCTGATTTTTGGTGAGTGGAAATATATAGAAAAATGTTTATAGGTCTGGTAGACTAATTTTCATTAATGGAATTATAGGAGGGTGAGATGTTGCGCAAGATAATTATTTTGTTTATGTCCCTGATCGTTTCTTTTTCAGTTCTTGTAGCCTGCACCAACAGTGAACAAGAAGATATACAACAATCGGTGCAAGAAAGCAATGAAAGCAATGGAACCATTGATTCTGAACCATCATTGGTTATTGATGAGAACAAAAACGAAACTGCTAAAACGGACATCGTAAAAGATGACATTGTACCCATATCCGATGCCGAAAAAGAGCTAACAGCGGAAATATTAAAGGTTGTTGAGAATTACTTATTAAAAGAAACTCCTCCGGAACTTGAATTGAGAATAGCCGAGACTATAGAATCCACTGTTGACCTCCTTAGCGTAACTAACAGAAAAGATTTCTTAGATATTACTGAACTCATTCGTGATGGAAATAAAAAAGAGATACTACCTTTGTTCGCTTCATTAAAAGAGAAATACGATTCATCAGTCACAGTTAACAACGTCGATACAAAGGAAAAAGGTTCTGAATCGGCACAATCTAATGTTATTGCCTCCCTAGATCCTAATGAGGTAAAGAGCATTATAAAAGCTAACGCAGAAAAAGATTGGGAAGACGACTACGAGATGCAAGCTTTCATAATTAAGGAGCAGACAACCGCTTATAATGAGTTGGCAGAATTGTCTATTGATGATGATGTACTAAAAGGAATTTTAGATACCAGTTACGAGAAGTGGGACCACGATTTTAAGATGGTACGATTTGATTTCCAGGGGCAACTAGAAGCCTATATTCAAATAAAAAAGCTGGACATAGACAATAGTAAGGTTAAGAAAAAAATACTTTCTAGTTCCTCTTCTAAGTGGGGTACTGACTACAAAATGGTTTTATATGATTACAACAACCAGCTCGAAGCAAATGAATCACTAAAATAAAAAATGACCCTGCCGGCAATCTATGGCAGGGTTATTGATAATTAAGCAGGAATATTATAGCATTTTGTCGAAACGCATTGAATACGAAAGGTGGTCTTTACATGCATCATACACGTTATTCAAAACGACACATGCAACCACTGACCAACGATATACAATTGCATTCAGCGAAAATGAATAAAACGCCGATTGTGATATTTTTTGGTCCTGAACTTGTTGGCAGTGGTGTAATCGAGGATATTACGGAGACTCACATTACGATAAAAGGTGAGCATTACATTCGAGGAGCTTGCATGTTTAGATATGCTGGATAGAAACACAAAAAAGCCCGAGGATTCCCCCCCCCCGGGCTTTTTTCTCATTCCGACATGTTTATTCAGTAGGCATTCCTGCAGCTTGCCGTAGATACTTGGCTAAGTTGTTATAATGTGTCTTGCCTGCCTGGTCACCTGCTCGATGAGCTTTTTGCCATGCAGGTTTGAGCCACCGAAATATAATTTCTTGAGCGTTGGATTTGTGCAGTTTAACTGCAGCTGCTAATTTCATTCCCTCAGCATCGATGCCAGCCGCACTCCTAAGATTGTTTGCTAAACGGTGGAAGTGACCTGCTCCATCGATATCCCCTGCATCTTTAGATGCTTTCCACGCAGGTCGTACATAGTTCGTGATCAACGCATTTGCAATGTAAGGTGTCAATGCCACGAATGATGGTGCTTTAGGAACGACCTTCTCGCCTTCTAGCTCAGTCGCTACGTCATATATAAGATCCTTCATAGTTTTTCCGACCGACTTAAGAGCCTGTTCGCAGTCAGCTTTACGCGATGGATCAAGCTGTTTATGCGTAGGGATATGAATCAAAGGATTCTTCCCCCACTTCCAGCAGCAATAGGCAAGATACCACACAAATTTCTTATATGCTTCAATCGTGTTTATCTTTCCTCCATAACAGAGCTCTACGCCAAGAGCAATGTCGTTTGCGTCATCACCATATTTATCATTGTCGGTGGTGACATTATAACGGACATGCCAAGCCTTCTCAGCAGGATCTGGACCAGTTCCGGTTGGGATGATCTCCAGTATACGCTTGTCATCAATGAATATTTGTGCCGAAGCTTCACGATCTACCATGCTGTTAAAGTATTTAAAGTGTTGCTCAGCATCTGCTCCAGGATTGCCAGTATCGTGAGCAACAAAGAAACCCGGAGTGCCAGATACTAATCTGGTTCCGGGTCTCACGTTTGGACGCTTGTTAATATAACGTCTTTCGATCTTATATTTAGTTATGTCCATCCTTTTCAACTCCCTGTTTAGTTTGTTGAAACAGTTGATTCCCATAAACAGCAAAGGAACCAGCTAACACACCCTGAATAAGAGCATCAGGACCCCAACCAAGCATCCATACAGTTAGGATCAAAGCGAATAAAGTTACTCCATATACAATAGTCCAGTTCGGCACTTTCGGTGTTTGTTTTAGGATAAAGCCCACTACCCAGCAAAACGCCACTACAATGACAAGTCTAGGATCAATAAGATTAAAAATATTACTCCATTCCATATGGTCCATCTCCTTATTCTTCTATTTTGTCGATCCGCTTATGAGCCTGTTTAGCTGATTCCTCAACCCTCGTTAAACGTTCAGCAAAACCATCCATACGTTGCCCTTGTATTCGGACATCAACTTTAATGTCATCAATTCCTCGCTTGATGTAAGACACATCCGTATGCAACGATGCATCCGCTGTCGCTTCCTGCACTACTTCTGCTCGGAAGGCTTTTGTTTTACCTGTCCATCCCAGCCAAATACCACTGACACCAGCTAATGCTGCGATTATGGTTGTAAGCACGCTCCAGTCCACCTTTCCTTCCCCCTTCTCTCTAAATAAAAGAACCCCCGGACCACACAAGGGCACAAAAAAACACGCTCTCATCTTGAGGCGTGCTTGTTATGCAGCATTGCTGATCAATCTTTCTTCAACCAAATCACGGAGAGTGGTTCCATTCTCATCCACAACCACATGCGGTATGCTTTCAAGTGTACGGACAATCTTCTTGATTAAAGATACATAAATAGGGACCATAGATAACATGTTAATCACCCCCTCCCTTTAGTGCTGCGATTTCTTCCTGGAGTTTTAGAAGCTGTTCATATAGATCTGATAATGCCTGCTGGGTAGTAGTACTTTCATTTTGAGCAATCGTAAGTTGTTCATAAGCATCTGCTAAAGCTTGTTGTACTTGAGTTAATTCTGCTTGCGTAGCTGCCAAACGTGTTTCCGTTGATTCTATTTTTATATAGTCATAATACAACTCGCCTGTTTCAAGATTGATACGAAGTACTGACGTCAGACCATTGACTGCGTTAGCACCGTCTGGTGTAGGCGATTCAGACTCAATAGTGTTTGGACCCTCCGTTATTGACTCATCAACAGCACCTTCATAGATTCCGGTTACGTTGCCGACATTCGGGGAGTATGGTTCCCACGTGATATATCTTTTCATTTAAAATCCTCCTTTACATTGATATAACTGATAAAGATGATGCGTAGAACATAATATCTGCGGTGTCAGTTCGAGTGTTTTGTATGCACACAATAGCAAGCGTCATAGGTCCATTGTTGCTAAAATTCGCAGGTTTTGAAATGTTGACCTTAGCTAGATTTCCATTCTCCCTGCGGTAGTACGCTCCGTCACAATTACCTGTATCTACGCTTAAAATATTGTAGTAGAAGTTTACTTCAAGCTCGTTACCGTAGGCTATTGTTCCAATTTGCCATCTAACCCCATTTGAGTCTACTAGACAAATAGCCGCATTGAGCCCGTTCATGGCGGATAATTGCCAGCTTGAGGTGGAACCTGCGTAGATAATCGGTGACATAGTGATCAGTCTGGTTTTGGCAGGTATGGTTCCAAGTGTTTTCACCACACCAGTGAATCCGCGTGCAACTGAATAGTATTGTGTCCCCCCCGTATTAATTACAAGGTTCTGATACACTCCTTGCTGAATCGAGTTGACTCCGTTGACCAGTTCAGGGAACGTGGCGACACTTCCAGCTTTAGAGACTGTGCCGCCTTTACCAATGATGATTGTCTCAAGACTGCCCTTACCATCATTTACAGAGGTAAAAAGATCGTCTGACCAAGGACCCCATATTCCGTTAATTTTTTTCTTCTGTCTGTATGAGTGGCTTGAGTTATCTAGGTTGTAAGCGTTGATCGTCATAAACATATCGTTGTGCTTAAGCACCTCGAAGTAAAACCACCCCGAATTTGGCGCGTTCACAATCCCAGATCCCATATAAAACCCCGTACTAAATGCATACGTATGCAGATCAGTTCCTGCTGGCATATTAATTGCGGTCCCACTGTCCGCCGTCATCATTGATTTCTGCCACGGACGAGCGTCTGTGTACGCCTTGGCATTCGATTCAGCTGTTGCTGCTCTCGCTTGAGCTGTAGCCGCATCTGTTTCCGCTTTAGCTCCTTTGTCGTAAGCGGTCTTAACTGCTTTTTCCGTAGCCGCTACGTTCTCCCTTGTCCCGTTTGTTGCATTTGACAGTTGCGTGATACCTTTTTTTGTTAGGGACGCGTCTGGCACCTCGATTTTTACTCCAGCAATAGCCTCAGCCAATTCGGGATGAGTTACATATACGAGTGAATGATCAATATTCGCTGTTACATTCTGCGCCTGCCCCACAAAGGCAAGGGTATCAAAACTCTTTTGAATTACATCATCGCTACCAGCAGGAGGAATGTAATCAGCTGTCTCACCAGCGTTGGCATACAAATACAATATTTCTCCTTCATCGGGATCCATGGCAAACAAACCAAGTTCACGGAAGTAAAAACCAGCAGTTACATCCTGATTTGATAACGAGAAACCTACAATAGCCTCATTAGGTGGACGCATCTGTAGTTTGGTGACAGGGATAGTTTTTTTCTGGCTAATTACATTCGTCATCGTTGGAAGTAATTGTCCCGAAAGGCGTCCATCACCTATTACAAATCGGGTATATCTCAATTCCCTTCCCGCCTGTGCTTTGGCCTGCAGTGCGATACCTTTATTTGTTAATGATTTCGTAAAAACTGACATTCGCACACCACCTACCTAAATTCTTATAAATTCTCCTACCTGAAAAACAAAGCCGGTATATAGACGTATCTCTTCGACCTGAGAAAGAACTACTCGTTCCAGGTGAGCAGTTAGTCGTTTGACCGATTCAACAGCCCGATAAAACTCTTGAGCACGCTCCTGCGTGACTGCTGGATTATTTGTTGTCACCTGAAATTTTCCTGGTTCCCCACCGTATTCAAACCATTCCTCGACTTTACCCTCGCCGAAGAGAATCGTGATTAAGTCCTCAATAGCTGCAGGCGTCCCTTTAATCCTATGAAACTCCTTAGCGTTAAGGAGTAGTTGTATTTTTTGTTCCAAAGGTAACGAGGTGTCATAGTAATCAAGATGCTCCTGCCAAGCTCGTTCATCTGCCTCTGCGTCCGTGATCTGCCCCTTCAGCAATCTGCGGTAAAAGGAAAGGTCCGCAACTTCCTGAGTCAGCTGCTGAACATGACTATCCAGTGCACGAGCTGCAGCCGATACCGTTGGATCAACCTGTGCATTAGGTGGCAGTAAATCATAAACGCTGATCTGATCGATATTAGTCATCGGCCAGCCCTCCATCGATCACATTAACTGTCGCGTCCTGAGCGACCTGAAGCTCCGTTATATTTACATAGGTCGGAGCTGTTACCACAACTCTGAGCGCTCCAGCAGACATAACACGCCAAATAAGCTCCGATGGATTTACATCCCTCCCGAGCTTGGACTTTTGCCAAAGCTGATAAGACTTCACAGCTTCGTTTACTGCCGCTTTGATTATTTCGGACTCTGACGCTCTATCTCTGTTGATGTAATAAGTAATATTGATATTGTACGTGACAGCTGTAGGAGCTTTGACCGTGACCTTATCTGTTAATGGTCGTACCTTTCGAGAATTGATCTTTTCGTCTACTGCATTTAAAACCACTTGTGTTGGGATTATTCCACCTTCCAGCAAAGGTATGACCGTCACTTCTGACGGTGCCTCAGAGACAGCTGCTACATCCACGATAGCTGCGCTGGCTGTTTTTGCCCAATATTTATAACCTTCTTCTGGTCCTGCCGTAGAAAATGATTCTGGTGCCATTCTAATACGTTCTCTGTATGAATCATCATCCTCGGTATCCGCACCGCCTGCTGTGGTCGTAAGATTGGTCACTGAAGCCACAAATGGCAGCGGATCAATCAAGGTATTGATCTGTCCAGGTAAAAAGCCATTACCTATCACACCAGGAGTTAAACACTCGACAAGCACATCAGCCGTTGTGTTCCCTGCCGGAATCGTTAAAGATACTTTCGTTGCAAATAATAACGATCCTTCCGCGCCTTCCGGTGCGAGTCGGGTCCCCACTGGGATCGTCTGCGGTGTTACAAGCGGAATGGACAATGTAAACCGTACAATTGATATTGCAGGCTCTGCCTGTAATATCGGTGTCTTAGGATCACCCAAGTAATCCAGTACAATTCCTTTTGCGTACCTTAGCAACTCGCCCTTTGCAACTCTGTTGATCAATACACGCTGCTGGATAATGATTTGAGCAAAGGATCGTAAAGCCAACATTTCCGGATCCGCTCGGTTAAGCGTTTCCCCTGTAAATCCCTGAAAGACAGTAACCATTTCCCCAAAAACTTTTTCCGCATCATCTTCAACAAATTTGATTTCCGGTAACTCGACCAGTGCCATTATTGCACCACCTCCTTCTCTACAAACTTAATGATCGGGACCAATTTGCCTTGTTCTGCTTCTTCTGTGCTTGTTTCAAACTCAATGCTGATCACCTCAGCTCGTGGTTCAAACTCCGTGATTGCAGCCATCAATTCATTGATCAGGAGTGCCTGCGCTACCTGATAAGGTCGATCCATAACATCCCCAGATATACCAAAGGCACGATCCAAAGGGACCGTGCCAGCAAAGGTAGTTGCTACGACCTGTATGTTTTGTTTTATTGAATCAATACCCGTAAGACCAAAGCGCATTGCTGGCTGCTGGCCTAATACTTTATGTTCAATCATACGTATTCCTCCAATGATACCGCCAGTGACGCCTTCAGCAGATTCCCGTCTCGGTCAATTCGTTCCCATGCTTGCCCTAGGTTCAAGATTTTCCACTTCCCTTGACCTAGACCTTTTCCACCAATCTGCAAAAGGAGCACCTTCCCCTCCGTCTGATATTTAAGGAGTTTTTCCATCTCAACACGGGGATTCATACCAAGATTCACATCAAAACTCATCGTGAAAGTAATCGTATCAAGCCCCGGGCCTAGAAATTGGCTACGGGGCTTCTGAAGGTGGATATCATTATTTCCCCAACGGGCTGTTGAATCTCGTTGGAAATCTTGGAACGTCCGTACCTTTCTCGGAGTTTTAAACGACGAAATAAATACGATATCCCCTAACGCACCAAGTCCAATCATAAAATCTCACCACCTCGTTTAACAGTTCCGCTAACGTCCAAGTTACCTTTTACCGTCACGTCACCATCTATCATTACTCCGCCGGTTGCCTTGACTATCAACTTTTTAGTGGATCGGTCATAGTAAACATTAGAGCCATCCTCATACCAGATACCTCGCTGATCGGGAGTTCCAGGTGGATCATCGTCATCGATGACACCAAGGCAGATACCCTCAGATAAGCCATTTGCCAAAAATAAGCATGCCACTTCTTGCCCAGGTTCAGGCAGATCATTACCTCGTGCCCATCCTCCTCGGCTAAGCACTGGCAGATCACCAGACACCATATCCTCTCTATCTCCAAAGGTAACCGTTATTGTCCCTGACTCCGGATCTGAGGTGGAGCATAACCCGATTCGAAATATATTCCATAAAGCACTTGCAGACATACTTACCACCCCAGAACCTTACGTATTTGTATTTCCGTCTCATAAGGCGTTGTGCCGAGTCTATGAGTAGCACTAACAACGATGTACTTCCCATTGAACCGACCAAACCCTTTTGCATTAATCGTTATACCAGCAGCAAATCGTATGTCACCGTCAAGTGAAAATGATGCTAGTCCAGATTTCTTGTTCTGTTCCCTCAGTCTGTTCTTCGCTAATCGGTTTGCTTCTGCTACTGTTTCTACTCGCTCATTAATGCGAAGCACAGGAAGACCCGTCGCATTTGGCAAGCTGTATTCTCCAGTAATCACTTTAGTTGTAGACTGTGTGTTAGTAGCTGCTTTAATCGTTGCAGGCTTATCATCCTTGCTCTTATCTTTTTCCTTCTTCTTTGCTTTCTTAGCTGAAGCCGGTGGTCGATAAGTGACAACACATTTCCCATACGCTGTTGTTGTGCTACTCTCACTAAAACTGTAGTTAAGGATATTGCTTTTACCTTTGACAATATCAATAACAGCAGGTTTTTTTTCATATTCAGCCTCATCAAACAGGACCAAACTGCCTCCTGAAATCTTGACGGCTATACCTTCGTCTTTTGCTTTATCCACCAAAAACGAAAAGTCCGTTTGGTCACTCTGATCCAAACGTTCATATGTGGGGTTCGCTACTGCGGAGTAAACTAATTTCAGCTTTGCACGACCTGCAATGTCCTGGGCTATCGTTTTTAATTTAACCTTCTCCCAAGACTTTGTACGATTCTCCTGCTTGGCCTGTGCACCGCCAAGTGGCAAAGCTAGTGCCTGGATCATCACCTTGTCAGGAGGACCGTCAATATCAATAGAATCAACTTCAAATGATCCACACGGTAGCTTGGCTTTCTCTCCTGGTTTATCCCAATTGACGACTGTGATCTCCGCAATGAGCTTATCGCCAAATTTCGGCTTCCAGGTGTCTTGCCAGTTTGCTTCTCTATCATCCAGAGTCACAGAAATACTGTCCTGATCCCCTGGAGCAGAATCCTCATAAGTAAAATCCATCAGATACTTACTTAGGTACTCTGTACCCATCTCTTTACCGTTGTACTTGAGCATAAGATATGCATGACGACCGTCCTCTACCGTTTTCATTGCTCACCATCCTCTAACCGCCAAGGTGGAAGAGTAGAAGCTGTAGAAATAGGTATATCAGGGACATTAAGAGTTACTCCTGCGGGGAATATCACTACCTCAGCATGATCAGGATTAGCATCAATGAGCGGAACCATGAAAGATTCTTTTCCAGAAATAGAAAAGGCGATACCATCCCAAGTATCGCCCTGAATTGTTCTATAATTTTTCATTATGCCAAACTCACCCTTTGTTGTTGACGTTTATATGCTTCGAACTGCTGTTTAAAATCTGCTCTGTTGCGGTTATCCATTTCTTTAATCGCTTCGACATCGGCGTTTCCTTTAATGACGTATTGAGGGTTATATATAAAGTCTCCACCGCCAGCCGATCCAGAATCAATTCCGAGCATACGACCTGTCATAGCATGCAAGTCCCGTGACCGCTGATCGTTTCGAATCGGTATAGCCATTTCTGGTCCAGCTTCACCGAAAATGGATGGTTGGTTAGCATAACCACCATCTGCATATTGAGGCAATTCAAAAGTCTTTGGTTGTTTCATGTTGCTCAAAGGAGTACCAATCTGACGCCATAATACATCAATATTAATCTGTTTATCTGTAGGGAGAAGATTCATTTCTTGATGCAGAGCAGATACATCTTGCATAGCCCGTTCGAAACGTTGTTGCTCCGCCTGAGAGAGAGTAGAATACTTACCTGCTTGTTTTT
This sequence comes from Paenibacillus sp. Marseille-Q4541, assembly GCF_018310695.1. Classification (GTDB taxonomy): domain Bacteria; phylum Bacillota; class Bacilli; order Paenibacillales; family Paenibacillaceae; genus Paenibacillus. Next base: position 115,463 of record NZ_JAGXCY010000004.1, read on the forward strand.
CCAAATCCGCACCGTAATCAAGTTCAATAAGATTGAGCTGAGCTTGGTATAAATCCTCGTAACTACTCTTGGCCGTCCCTAACTCTTCCATTTTTGCAATATAAGCATCAAGCGTGCTAATTCTCTCATTCGTAAGATCCTCAATATTGCTATCTAAGGAATTCAAGTGAGTAATATTTTCGTAAACAAAACCTACTGTTTCTCCGACTTCATCTGCCTTTTGTCTGAGAGCTTCAAGCTTCGCAGAGCGATCTTCAGATTCACCAGATTGCATAATTTTCTCAAACTGAGCTTGGTACTCTTTAAGAGCAGGTAAAGCCGTATCTAAAGCTTGTTTTTGTTCCTGCAAGTCTGCGGTTTGCTTTTCGAGTGAAGTAATTTCATTTTCAAGCTTTGGAAGTTTCTTCTGCCCTTCCGCAACTTCCTTTTCCATTCGTAATTTCGCAAGTTCGAGTTCTGCGTCAGATTCCTGTTTTAAAAGTCCGACCTTTTCTCTAACCTTTCCGTTCTCAATATCGTACTGGGTTATTGTTTCAGGATAAAGGTCTTGAAGCTTTGCAGTAACCTCTGCGAGTTTCTCCTTTTGAACGACGAGTTCATGAGAATTTCCACTGCTGTTCTCAATTGCATCACTTAGATTATTGTATGTCCAAACCAGATCATTAGTTTGCTGAGCCTTCTCAGTAGCTTGATCATACTGAGCTGAAACCTCGCTCAGTTCAGCCCCCATATTTATCAGAGACTGGCGAGCCATATCTTGATGTTTTTTATATGCCATAACTCCAAGTGAGAGAGCACCGACTGCGCCTACAGCCAAACCGACTGGGTTTGTCATCAATCCTATTGCGCCGCTAAATTTACTCACGCCATTTGTTGTATCAAATACAGCCTTTCCCACTTTGCCAAAGTCCTTGGCGATACCCACAGTGTTTTTTGCGAGTATAGCAGCTGGAACCGCAAGTCCTATTGTTTTGATCACGTCTTTATTGTCTTTTGCCCATGCTGTCATATCTTTCAGTACAGGCATAAGATCCTCACCGATCGGAACAATTAACTCATCCATTAACTCTCGGCCTAAGACCTTTAAATCGTGGGTGAGATTGTCATACTTTACAGCTGCCATCTCTTCCATCGTTTCCTTGGTCATATCAAACTGGCTTTGTGTAGAACCAAGGGCAGCAACTACCTCTTTCTCAAGGTCTTCCCACTGTGTACCAAAGAGCTCAACACCGATCATATTTCGATAAACGGTGTCGTCAATACTGTTTAATTCCGTGATAACATCTTGCATTACATCTTTACCTTTGACCGCCCCAGTACTCAGTTGGTCCAGGATGCTAAATCCGTCACCCATAATTCCGGAGAGAGCAGTAAAAGTTTTCTCTGCTTTCTTGCCACCCTTTTGGAGATTCTCAACCATTTCTTTGGCTGTATCTGCTGATACGTGTTTAAGTAGCTCCATATATTGGGCTGATTTTGTTCCACCTTTGGTTAGAGCAGCGGTGAAATCTTCGATACCTTCAGGAGCAAATAAGGCTGCTAACGCATCACTTGTCTTCTCACTGCCATCTTGGATTCGGATATTAAATTCTTTAACTAGATCCCCGACTTTGTCCAGGTTCCAAGCTCCTGCTTCAAGACCCGCATTAAATGTATCGAACATTTCATTTGCGGAGTAACCGAGTGCGGCAAATTGAGGCGCGTATTCATTCGCAGAATCGAGCAATTCTCCCGATTTATCTAAACCATTTTGAGCACCTTGAGCTAGGAGGTTCATCGACTCTTCAGATGTGATTCCAAACTGCCGCATCATCGTGTCCGAAGCCTTAACGGATTCAGGAATATCAAAGCGGAAAACATCTTGGAGAACGATCGCGTTTCTGGTGGTAGTCTCCAATTCATCTCCCTGCTGCTTGGTTACATTCCGAGCAATGACGAGAGCATCTGTGAGGTCCGTTACACCCTCTCCAAGTCCTTCACGATACAAAGATTGGGAGATATCTTGAAGGCCCTCTAATTCGGCTCCTATGGCTCCTGTTGCCGCTCCCAACTGACCAGATTGTGCGTCGAGTTGACCAATGGTGCTGACCATCTCCCCAAGCGATCCAGTTACTTGCTCAATAATGGCGTAAGCCCCTGTGAACTGGAGTGTTCGTTCGAAAACTTGACCGAACTCTCTAACATCCTCGCGGAGCTCATCAAAGGCTCCTCCAGCCTGTCCAGCTTCACGGCTGAGTCGATCAAAACTCTTTGTCTTTCCAAGCATCCCTAAATCTTTTTCGAGCCCCGTAACATCCTTGCTGAGATTATCAAAGGTTCTCGTTAGTCGAGGGTCGATATCACCATTTAATTCAAATGACACTTCATACTTTTTTGGCATAATCTAACCCCCTTCCTTCCGAGCTTTATCTTCGGTGTAAACTTCATCTAAAGCAGCATCCCACTCGTACAATGTCCAGATCGGTCGACTCATAAAATAAGAAACATCTCCCTCGATATGTCGTGACAACCTTATCGAGATCTTCATAACTTTACGAATGGGATTATCAGCTAAACCAGACCGGTCAAAAAATCTTTTGCAGCACCTGTCACTTTCAAAAAGTCACGCGCTGGGAGCTTTTTAAGCATGAACGGGCTCACTCCAGCAGCCTTAGCAGCAGTCACTGCATGATAAGCCGGATGTTCATTTTTGAACTTAACAAATACATTTTTCTGACCAATGACAAAATCCATAAAATCAGACTCGATTTCCATAATGCTGTCCCCAGAAAGACGTTCAAAATCGAGTACCAGTTCTTTATATTCCTGATCTTCCCAAGTAAAAGGCCGAGACAGCTTAATCACCGTCCCGGCCTTCTTGATTTCTTCTAAATTTTCTGTGCTAACCACTTTATCGCTCATATTGTTATCCTCCTTTTATTAAGCCAATCCAAGGGCTTTCCTTACATCAGCAAGCATGTCTTGTCCATTCAGGCGGTATATATAATTAAACCTATCGAATTCCAGAGCTGCTTGACCATCGAGGAAGATTTTGATGTAAATAACCTCGATATTGTTAGTCGAGTCAGTTGTGGCGTTTTGTGCCAAGGTTCCTAGATCTACGCCCTTACTCATACCCCGAACTACGACTTTAATCGGTGTGTACACTGTTGCTGTTTTGGCATTATCCCATCCACTAAAAGCACCTCGGACTTCCAGACCAGCAGAAGAGCCCATTAGACTAAACATATCTTTATCAATGGTTCTCCAAGTAATCCCGAGTTCCATTGATTCAAAATGGCCTTCAGCTGGAACATCAACTGTACCAAGAATACCTGCTCCTGATACGGAATCCGTCATGAGAGTCAGCGAGGGAAGTGTAAGATCAACCACTGCAAAACTGTTGTTACTTCCCTCTTTAAATACGTTCATACCTGATAATTTAATTGGAATTTTGTTAGTCATGCATGAAACCTCCTTAAGCCGCCGTTAAAGCAGCCAGATATGATGTGTCGTATGCAAAGATAAATTCAATGGCCTGAGCTACAGAAGGTGGAGTTATAAAGATGCGGTACACCATCTTGCCGTTTCCGAGTTGATCCGTTGGATTGTCTGACTCACGAAACTCTACACGACCACCGAGTAAGTATCCAGATCCCACTAGACCGTTCAGCCATACGTTTGAGTCATCAGCGATAGACTCGATTAGACGCAGGTTTAAAGGATTGTCCACACGTTGCCAGTGTCTCAACACCAGCTGATTCTTGATATGACTCATCATCCTGCGTACAGGGATAAAAGTTCGCTGGGCATCCTTATATTCTGGATAGGCTCCCGTACGATTGCCCCATGCTTTAAATTCTCCAGTCCAACGTACTGCCGTAACAATGCCATTTTCATTCAATACATTCGCTTGATCAAAAGGGATCCTTACCGGAGTTCCATCGGCGTAGACTAATCCATCTGCAACAATGGGTTGATTCGATGGGGTTTGAAACGGAAACCCTTCGTTACGCTGATCTGTGGCGACCATAGCAGTAGCAACTAGCGTAGACATGTGATAAACACGCCCTTTGTAAGTTGCCATTGGATAAGTATTAGTCTGCAAATGGCTGGTATAGCCGTTCTCTTCTTTCCACTGCACGACATCAATATACTTTTGACTTGCATCAAGATCGGTAATCGCATGAGCTTCAAAGAGACCGTTGATGCTCTGAGCTTTTGCCACCATAACAGCAGCTACAACAGGATTATCAGAGTGTCCTGGCGCTAGGATAAGATCAGGAACGAATGATGTCTCGGAAAATACATCTTCGATCAGCTCCATACCCGTTCTGGTTCCTGATTGCGAGTCAGACCCACCGATAATCCGTGCAGCATTAACTACAGAAGGTTTCAGAGTTTTGTATCCGACTTGCAGAGAACTAGTGCCTACCGGAATAGTACCGCCGCTCACGATAGATATGACAAGTTCGCCAGCGTCGTTAAATGTAAGAGCGAAGTCCTTGCCTAGTGCATAGGTTTTCGTGCTATCAGCGACAGTAACAGAATCTTTCAAAACTCCCTTTTTGTTAATCGTGTGCATGCCATCAGCAATCACCGCTGCAGCTGGAGCTGTTACTTCTACGTCTGTAGTATCCAGCACGTTAACAAATGCCACAGGTCCTTGCTCAGAATCCACGAAATGGGCATAAGCTGCTTCACAGAGCGTGTATGATTTCCAGTTATCGGAGTAGCCAAGTTTACGTTTAAAGTCGTCAAAATTAGCAACCAAAACAACACTATTTACTGCTGCGGCAGGATTATCTGCGAGATTTATCGGCGCTGTGCCAAAGTAAACAGGCAAGGTATTTGATTGTTGCACTGCCTTCTTTGGTTCAAAGACCTCGGTTGCTTTTACGCCATGAAATTCAGTCATGGTTAAACTCCTTTCAGTGACATGAGAGCGGTATTTAATGCCGTCCCCGTCTGTTTGATTTGTTTTAAAGACTCTTGTAGCTGATCAACTGGCACAAACAACAATTTGAACAGAGGATACTCATCATACAGAACCTTGTAATACGATGGGTGCCCACCAATAAACACATTGTTAGTCCGGATCCCGACACCATTTTTCCTGATCGATGGACCAATATAAATAAGCTGTTCGGGTTCTGTTGTCGTCTCGTCAGTCGTCGTCAATTCTTCGAGTGACTGGACCTCTTCTTGATTCTTCAGTTCTTTCTTCTTACTAATAGCCATGCTCCCAAACCTCCTGTACTATAGATGGCATTTCCCATGCCGTAGACATGTAGCCGGTCCAAAAAGGATCCGCTTGCTCTTCGTTAAATCCGTATGAGAGCGGCCGTGTTAAACGTGCCGGCCATCCGTTATAGGTATCACGCAAAAAAGCAGTCCTGACATGCTCCATCAGATGCAAAACATCCATGTAGCCATCGGAACCACTTCCCTCGCAACCAAATATAAAATCCATGTTCATCGTACGATACCCATCCTCGTTATCCTCTGCCGGAGCAGTAAAGATAATAATGATAAAGGGCCATCGCTCATCTTTCTCATCCTCAATCGTTGTATCTGCTGGCTTAATATCAGTCTCAAAGGTCTGATCCTCATACTCAGGTGTAGCTCTTGCAGGAAGATCGACCATATAAATATTTGGAGCCAGTCTGTCTGGTCCTAAAAACATATCTTTGGTGATGTCCTGCAAAAACACTTGAAGCTTATTCATTAATACCGTAGGAGTCACATCTTCAGCCTCCCTAACGCACGATCCAATTCATGCGGTACTCTCTTTTGCATTTCTTCTCCATACGTTTGCTGGATATGTTCGCGAACCTCTTCATTACCAACCATTGACGGTACAGCAGGACCACGAAGTTCATTAATCGGCAATCGTTTCTTACTCGTACGCATAAACACTCCAAGGTGAGTTCCTGCAGTAGCGATAAATGCACCTGGAATAGGTTTCTTCATTCCAGATCTGTGTACTGCTGCCTTCAGCACTTTGGGAGCTCGTTTGAGTCTACGCTTAGGAGCAACAGCAAAGTTAATCAAAGGTATCGAGTGACCCTTTGATGTAATAACAGATTGCAGAGCATTTCCTGTTGCCTTTCTAATGCTAAGCGTCTGAACTACTTCCTTTTGCTTGATCACATATTTCTCACGGACCTTACGACCAGCCTCAGTCTTCGAGCGTTGAGTAGCCCTGTTAATACTAGACAAGACTGCTTGACGTACAGCCTTGTCCATTTGCTTTAACGACCGATTCGCAGCTTTAAGATTATGTTTTACATCGATAAGATTGCTCATGGCTGTTTTCCGCCGTTAGCCTGTAAGACGATCTTTAGGATCCCTGTATCGTTCGATACTCCCATCACTCGATATTGCATCAAATCTAAATAAAAGTTCTGGTCCACCCGTGGGGTATACACCAGAACTTTCGGATCGACATGAACGATTGCATTATGAGCAGAAACACCTTCAGTACTTGGAATTGGTCGGCCATCTAGAGTGAATTTCTCCACAATCATATTAAGTAGCCGATCCTTCTGCCCTGTCTTTTTATCATTATTTGTGTAAGTTGTAACCGTGTGAATCTCGGCAAACTCATTCGGGTTCATGAAGACGGACTGAATATCTTTCTCCATTTGCTCTTTCAGGTTCAAGAAAACTCACCACTCTTCACAGATAAGATTATTGATCCTCGGATTCGTACCATTTCTTGTATTGTTCAATTCTTTCTGCTTCTTTGCCAGCAGGTTCAATACCAAGCAATTGAAGCTCATCTTTTTGCTCCTGGGCATTAAGTTTCTCAAATTCTTCAGTAGTTAAGGCAACACTGTCATCGTCTAAATCTTCAGGCAGAATTTTGCCTTCGCTAAGATCATGAAGTGAGTCCGCTTTTACCTCAAGAATTTCTTGATCAACTTCAATACCATCTTTTAATACAACCAGGCGCTTTGCTTCTTCATCAGAAAGGCCAGTGAGTTTATCACCAGCCCCGTACATTTTTCCATTATGCAAAATTTTGTTAATCGCTTTAATGTCCATGATCATTCCTCCTTAAAGAACTTTGGCCACGTACCAACCCTCGACATTTTCAGGTACAGGGATTGGACGAGATTGAAGTTCCAGAGTACGTACAGCGGTTCTTTCATCAGCAAATACTTGAGCTACAACCGGAGTATTAACCAGACGAATTTCTTTATTAATCATCACAGGATTTGCACCGTACATAAATTCAAAAGGCTTACCATCAGGAAGAAGTACAATATGACCTGCAGGTATGAAAGGCTTGTCTTCTCCTTTGTCATCAGTGTATGTCCCGGTGTAGCTGTAGACATCCAATCCAAGACTTTTAATAAACCCATGGTGCGTCACACCATCTGGAAGAAGCGTAGTGTCGATGGTGCCGAAGTTAACACCTCTATTATCAGCTAATGCTAGGACTGAAGCATGTTCCATAAGAGCTACAGCTGCATTGTAGTCGCAAAGCAAACGTCTTGGAGTCCGGCCGTTCTTTTGCAGAATAGATAATCTCAAATTATCCAATGTTCTAAGTGGTTTGGAAGCAGCATTAGTCCAAAGATCTGTTCCTGATAGGGTAAGTTTATTTGTGAAATCAAAATCCAGTTCATCACTCACCCCTTCACCAAGCTGAATTACTTTACCTGAGAAAATCAATTGAGTAGCCATTTCCACTTTACGACGAATGATTGTATCGTTCAGCTCTACAAGATCTTTCGCGATCAATTTACGTTGACGAGTCTCAATGCTATCTGGATTGTAGAGTACTTCCCCCGCTTGTCTGATCTTAAGATCATGATAGGTGATATTACGCATTGGCTTAACAGGAACTGGTGCATACTGCTTTGCTGTAAAACCGCTACGAGCAACGACCTTACCAGGCTGAAGGTCAGAAACATACGGAGCTATAGGCTTGTTACCTTTCAAAGTCTGGATTTCAATTTCAGTTGTGAGTCCTGTTTCTCCTTCAGCAAAAAAAGTACTTAGGATGTATTCAGATGGTGGTGGAAGCTGACCTACGACTTTAACTAATTGTGGAAATGAATAGATATCTGGCATTGTATTTTATCCCCCTTATTCTACGATCCGTTTTGTAATTAAACCGATTTTACGCATTGCTACATCGTGGTCTTCAATGGTATCTGTTCCACCGAAGAATAAAGCATGACGATTAAACTCGCCGCTGGTGAACCCTGTTGCTCTCACATCTTCTGTTGTTGCATCAACTTCAAGATCATCTAAGATTGTGAACGGATCCTGAGAACCATCTGCTTGTGTAGAGTCCACTGGTTTAACTACATACATTCCATGGTATTGATCTGATTCAGGCAACTGACTAACAACTCCAAGCACTGTTCCTCGCTTAACTACTCCGGATCCGGACTTCACGATAATAGAAACTTTGGAAAGCGGTACTACATACCCGGCAATCAAAATATCGTATGGTTGGCTTTCATATGCTGGCATAATTACTTACCTCCTCTTAGTCGTTTCATTTCTGCGATAACCTCATCGGCCTCGGCTTGAGCTTTAGCTTCGTCAGCCTCTGCGCGTTGTTCAGGAGTATCTTCTTCCTGCGAAAGTACTTGAGTCGCATTACTTGCAGCAGCATCGTTTTTTCGTGAATTCCCTTCTTCTGTGATGCGAACAGCGGAAGCATTAACAATTTCAATAGCAGCTTCAGCTGCAGTTCGACCATCTTCAATGGCTTTGGCTACAATTTCGGCAGCTCCTGGTGCTTTTGCCAAAACATTTAAAGAATTAATTCGCTCACGTTCCTCTTTACGCCCCTGCTCTTTTCCATCGTTCGTGATTTGATTAAATAGATCAGGATGTTCGTTTTTCAGTTGTTTTATATCCATTTTCTCGGTAGCCTCCTTAATTTCTGGTTCATTTACTGGATCTTGAATAGCAACATCTTCCATACTGTTTCTTAGCTGCAAGATGCCTTGAGGCAATATAGCGGTCAAGTCCAGACCTTCTAATATCGACTTATCACTATTCGTTATTAGAGCCTCGGCCCCGCCCTCTTTTAGCATGCTATTGATCAAAAAATCTCTTATCCTGTTGATTACTTCATCCGGAATCTCACCACTGATGCTGTTTGAAACATTAGTAAGAACATTTCCCTCATCAAACAAAATCCCATCAGCAAAGCCTAATTCTACAGCTTGCTGTGCATTCATCCATGTCGTTTTATTCATCAAATTGAGCAAGTCTTCTGTGCTCTTTCCCGTCTTGAGACGGTATGCATTAGTTATTGCGACATCAGTTCCTTGAAGCATTTCAGTGTTACTGGAATGCTCATTCTTATCTCCTTCGGTTCTAGTCGCTGCATTGTGAATCATCAACTGGGACGGTGGGGACATTTTGATCTCGTCAGCAGCCATTAAAAAAAATGAAGCTGCACTAGCGGCTACACCTGTGATCTTAGCAGTTACCTTACCTGCATATTCCTTCAAGAGTGTGTATACCTCTGACCCAACAAAAACAGATCCGCCTGGAGAATTGATATAAAGTTCAATATCATCACCGCGCGCGTCGTCTAACTCTTTAGACAGTTTGGATGCACTGATATATGGCATGTTCAACCAATCGTATACCCACGTACCGCCATCAGATATGACTGGGCCATTAAGTTTGATCTTCTTCGGCATTATCTTTTCTCACCCCCTTTCACGATTTATCATCGCTGTCGTCCTCTTCATCCCCAACATCTGAGGGTGCGGGCGTGGCTGGACTAGCTGCCGCTGCTCCTTCACCAATGCCGTATAGTGCTAGCGTGGTTTTTTCATGGGCACGTTGCTGCACGTTGGCTTCCCACTGGCCTCCCGTAAGTTCAGCCGTCTCCTTCTCGGCTGTACTAAAGTTATAATCCACTCGAGTAATTGCCGCGTTAACTTCTTTCAATGGATCAAGAAGACCTTGAGAAGGGCCGTTCCATTCTGCCTTTGTGTAAGCACGAAAAATAGCCGGGTCATCAAAGATGCCCGGTGCGTCAATACGCCCCTTGGTTACTGCTTCTACAAACCATTCTTCATAAATCGGCTGACAGAATGCAGATGCAAGCCAGGTTCTCCGCATACGGAACATTTTCCAAGCTTCCAAGAGTGCTGCACGGCTCGCTGTATACGAAGAAGTAAAATGTTTAACTAACAATTCGTACGGAATCTCCAAAGCAGATCCGATCTGTCTCAGGATAGCGATAACAAACGGATCAAAGTTTGCGCTTGGTCTGGTAGGATTAGCGAATGTTGCTTTTTCTCCCGGATCCAGCTTGCGTACAGCCCCTGCTCCCATCTTTAAATCCTGCTCGTTTTCATATCCTCCATATGGATCCCCTGCGAGATTGTCAGTATCAGGTGGATTTAAACCAAACTCATCCAGATCCTCTTCAGGAGTTTCAATGAACACTGTGAAAAATGACTGAATAACAGCTGCCGTTAATTCGGACTCTGTATACTGGTCTAATTTTTTCAGTGCCTCAATGACCGGTGCTATGATTGGTACTCCTCGACGTTGGTCAGGGCGTTCTGATTCCATAAGATGTAACACATTGTATCTCCCTGAATTTTCACCTCTAGCGAGTACCCTTGTCCATTTCTGTTCACCGCCCCAGTAACTACTGCCGCTACCAGGATGACGGCTGCTGAAATGATATGCTATAACCATTCCATCGTCGTCAATTTCTACCCCTGCTTGAATTTTGTCTGAACTTGATCCATTTGGAGTACTACAACGGTCCGCCTCTACTAGCTTGATTTTCAGATCATACGTCGAAAAATCTCTTTCGATCATTGGCAGTAAAGCGAATACGTCTCCACTTTTCAACTGTGAGATAAAAGCAAGCTGTTGTAACCCATAGAAGTCGTTTAATCCGGAAGCATCACAATTTTTTGATTCAGCCCAGATTGACCATTCCCTGTCAATTTGTTTCTTCAATTTTGCTGACTGATCATCAGTTAGTCGAAGGAATTCCTTATCAAAAGATGGCTTTAACTTCAGTCCGGTTCCAACTACGTTTGTCCGCATTGTCTTCATAGCTCCAGTAACTACAGAGCCACCAACTGATAAATCACGCGAGCGAGCTCTGAGTGTTTCTAAGTGATCGTGAATGTCTGATTCTGCGTCACCAATGCCCGGATTCCAATGAACCATGCTTTTTTTAGTGTGACTAGCGCCATGTGATCCGTACCCTTGAGCCAACACCTGAGCTATCTTTTCTTGACGAATTATTTCCGTCCGAGCTGCTGCTCTTTTTTTTGCTACCCCAGGAGCAAAGTACCCGATCATCTTGTCAACCGGATTCATATATCAAAAGGGGTAAACACTCTTGTCTTTGATCTTCGGCGTCTGCCCGGGTTTTCAAGATCATCAACAATCCTCCCCCAGTATCGTACTCTTTCCAAAATCGTGCTCATTCCGATCCTGGTTAAAGAGCGACCAGCAATGCTATAAGACTGTCCACCTGCGAGCGCCTTTTCAGCATTTCTCCAGAGGTCATAGTTCTCTCTTGCTTCCTCCAACGTAATTTTAGGCATATCCCCTGTGCACCTCCTTTAATTGGTTTACAGACTACTTGAAACTCCTTGTTTCTTTTTCTTACGAACACGCACCACCGGCTCGTCTGGATTCACTTTTGGACCGTTAGGCTGCTGCTCTATCGGAAGAGATAAATTCGGCTTAAGAAGTTCTATAACTGCCCGGTTATACACAGCCAAGTCAAAAGGTTCATTACGATCTCGAATTTTGACCCACGCTTTGTATTTGACCCCTTCTTTAACGACGATCTTATGTGTCTCAGCAGTAAGCCCTAGGAAATATTCCATTGTGTATCCCTTACCTTCATCATCTGGAAAGTGGCAGTATAGTGGGCCTGGATTTTCAAGCTTCAGGCTGTCATACACTTTCACCTTTCCGTCATCTACTCCGAGATGGATAAGCAATGCGTTACTCATCTGTGTTCGTGTATGTTTTGATATGAACGGGACATGCTCCGCAGTTTTAGGGTTAACCCCCTGCCCTTTAATAGCATATATACGGCGATGTTCCCGCGCCTTTGTGAATTCGTACACCTCCTTCGTATAGTGACCCCCTGAGTCCATACAGGCACCCACAATTCGGAACTCACGTCCATCCTTCCCTATCCAGGAACGACAAAGAAACCTGTCCAGATCTTTCCACACTTCTGGTCTGTCCAAGTCTCCATAAATTCTTTGATATTCAATTCTCCATGACTCTTTACCAGCACCCCAACCCATGATTTCAACCTCAAATCGATCATCTTGAGTATCAACAGCTGCTGTAATGATCTTGACGCCATCTGGAACTTCATATTCATATTCCTCACGCCGCGCCGCAAGAGTCTTTTCATCCATTCCAGTCTTCTTCGTTACCCACGGCTCACCCAAAACTGTGTTGATGAAAACCTTCAGCTTATCGACGCCCTCATTCTTAGCTACCAGGAACGACTTAACGATCTCTTTCCAGTCAGACCATGGAGAAGATAGCTGATTGATGTGAAAGCCTCTGCGAGTGGTGTGTTGCTTACGAGCGACCCACTGTCCCTCACCACGTTTCCACTCTTTCTCACTACCAAGCGCACCGCAATATAAGCAAACATGTTCAGCCCGAGTGACTATAAACTCTCCGTCCTCAACGTGATAATCATATTTGATACCGTCTTTGAATCGAAGCGGCTGCATTTCTTCACAGTGCGGGCAAGGAAGGAACCATTGTTCCATGGTACTGTTCTCGTACAGCTGGTTGATCCGTGATGTTTCCTTATCGACTGGAGTTGAAACAAACAGGTGACGTCGCTTGTGCTTAAACGTTTTGGTACGAGCGGTAACCAGAGCAATCGGATCGCCCTCATTACCAGAGGAAACAGGGAAGCGGTCGATCTCATCACAAAGCACGACCTGAACCGGACGGGATGATAAGTTATCCGGTACATTGGCTCCAACGATAGCCAGGTAACCACCAGGGAAAGACTTCTCACTAATCGTGTTGCTGCTGTCCCTAGTTTTTGCAACTCCCACTTTCTCCAGAAGGGCAGGAGTGCTATTAACCATCGGAGTGAAACGGGTTTTCGAATAAGATTCCACCATGTCGTCTTTCGGTAAGACGTGAATTATCGGGCAAGGGTCCTGAGAAATATAAGATCCGGTTACGTTCATAAGAAACTCAGTCTTACCCACCTGAGCCGAGGCCATAATCACAACCTCTTCCCAACTCTCAATGGAATCCATGATTTCACGTTGGTATTCAGCCCTTGAAGTTCGCCATGGACCCGGTTCCGAACTACTCACTGAGGTCAAAACTCGGTTCTGATCAGCCCATTCAGACACGGTTAGACGTCTTCTCGGCTCCCATTGTTGGCAAGAACGAGCGAATAAGTCCAATGTTTGCTGGTCAAAGTGAATCTTCTTAGGCTCATTTTGAACTGTTTCCATGGTCGAATTCGCCCCCATCCTGTCCTGGGGTGTATTTTGCCAGGGAAGCAAGCGCAGTTTCGATCTCCCTTTTCACTACTTCCTCGACCATACTGGCAGATTCATTCTCGCATTCAGTAGCTATTCGGCTTGGAATGGCGAGCAGTCGGGATTTCGTAGTTAGGATTAAATCAGAAAGAAGCATCTCAACTTGGGCTGCATCGTGCAACCGTCCTTTGATCTGCTCCAGTTCTAATCGCGCTTTCTCAGCTTTTGTTTTTTCGTGTTCGGTTTTGTAATCGATCAGTTTTGGCTTCTTGCTGTCCTCTTTGCCGCCAAGCAGGTTCTCCATATAATCTTGAATCGACTTACCCAGTACATATTTGCCTCTACCTTCTTGAGTCAACACGCCTTCACGGTGTAGTTGGTTAATCCAACGTGGAGTTTTGCCGACAATGGCAGCGAGTTGATTTGTCATTACAGTCTGTTCATGTAGAGGCAAAGCTTGTTCTTCTTTTTTATTCGCCATTATCGGCACCTCACTTCCGTTTTAAGGCGTTTTTATAACGAGTTTGGATATTTGTCCATATAATGAAGGAAACCGCTCAAACAGGCTTATAGAAGCTCTATAGCGTTCGGAATCGGAACTAAAAATTCAAAAATAAAACTGGAGGTAATTCGGGGTCATTCGCACCCGTACCCCATCTCGACCTCCAGAGGGACCCGTGATCGCCTGTCCGCCCCTTGTTTATATACTTTTATTCATCTTCTTCATTGCTTTCTCGAATGCATCTTCCAAGCATTAAACCATCTTGGTTCTTTACCTTCATGTTTCTTATTGAGAGGAATAGTGATCTCTGGTTCAGTGTCACCCCATAGAACCATCCCATCAGTCAGTCCACCATCGAAGTAACGAATAGCTGTAGGTTTGACCACATCTTCTGTAATCGTTGGCATTGAAGCTATCAGCAGATCCTTAGCTGTATCTTCATCAAACTCTTTCTTCAGCTCGGTGTAAACAGCCTTGGCAGCATGAGCAATTGCTTCAGCCTTACTTGGTACACTGTTCATTGTTCTTCCCTCCTATTTAAGAGTTGCGCCTTTTAATTCTTCTTCATCAAACTGTACAGTGAACTCAATAGGCTGTGGTGGTATTGAACGACACATACTGAAGTCTATCTCAGACCTGCCTACATTCGCTGTCTTATGAATAATCCTTCCATCTGTTCTTACCATGCCAATCACTTTTTCGTTTATAGATAGCATTGCTTCTTTAGGAAATACTTTGTCCATATCATCCACCCACCGTTTCCTATTGTTCTTGTTCATTCAAAACAAAAAGGAACGCTATGAGCGCTCCTATCTTTGCCATATGTTTGTACTTCCTTCTTCTCATGTTCTACTCTTCACCTCGATAGCATTGTAAATATCGTCATCGTTATAAGGGTAATCCCTGTCGCTACAATTTTGTACATGTTCTTTTCTCGACTCGCCTTGTTTATGATCTTTGTCCCACAATAGTAGATTAGTATCAACACTATCAGTTGGATTATCTGTAGTAGCTTGATGTTGTACATCTACTCATTCACCCTCTGCTCTATATTACTTATATATATTATTTACTCTTTTATATTTCTTTTAGTTTTCTTAGGGGGGTAATCCTCCACCACAAGCGGTGGAGAACTCTCCACCAAGAGCAAATACAGGCAATAATTTAGTGGTGGAGAATCGTCCACCACAAATAGGTGTTTATGGTGGAGAACTCTACCCCAAGAGATCTTTTTTTTTGGTGGAGAATTATACCCCAAGAAGGGATATGTAGATTGATTAATTAGAACCCATTGCCCTACTTCATCGTCACTTTTTGTGGCAACTTTTCGGGCATTAAACGAGTTCATTTTGAGTTCACTAGAGCATAACACCGGCTGCTTTAAGCTTTGCAAGCAATGCGTTATGGTCAGCCATCAAAGTGGCTACATCCGTCGCGGTACTTTGCGCCTGGGAAGCAACTTTATTCGCGGTGAGTTTGGAAGCAAGAGCCGTATCCAGCCCCGTAATATTTGCGGTTGTATGCGTGTGATTCCCTGCTGCCGCTGTTGAACCCGTCGTTCCTAATCCAAGATTAGAAACGTAGTTAACAACACCGGAATCATCTTTATACGCCAACTTTTTATTTGTGCTTTGAACAAACATCGATCGATTACCAACAGGGGACGTGAAGTCGTCTACTAATGGCAATGTCACACCTTTCGAATCACCTAGATCAATACGCCCGTTGTTGGCAAAAACTTTCGTGTTTCCGTCTAACTGAAACCTTATGCCTGCCGTACCATCAATTCGACCGAATGTATTTTCAGCCCATGTCGTACTTGAGTTTTTCATACCAGCACGATTTGTTCTTGCGTCTGTTATTGTTCTTTCTACCCCAACTCGATCATTAATGATTATCGAATTGTAATGGACTTCCGAACCGAATTCCGCTTCAATCTTGATGTGTTCCACCAGTGCGAATGATACCAACGTTCCTACGATGCTAAAAAAATCACCTTTTTTAAGATGGATTAACGTGTCTGGTGTGTTTGTTGGAGATATATCCGAGCCGCCAGTTATGAGCATCCCCATGATAGTGCCACCAGTCACTTGTACACTCGTTCTGTCATTACTAACCGCACGCTGCTTATCCACAACCAGAAGCGAACCCTTGCCTCCGTATATAAACGGAGAAACAAAATCGACATTCCGTGCATTTCCCACGACAACAGCAGGTCTAGTTGATATACCTCCAGTAATGTTATCAGCAGGCTGTTCAACATGGAGGAACCAGAACTTTACGAATTCCGCTATATCATTTACACCTGACCCGTAAGCAACTTCTACCGCAGTCCCATTACTTCGTTCAACATTCAAAAATTCGATGTTTACCGAATTACTGATACGTTCCGAAGCGTCAGAACCAGTCAATTTAAAAGCAGGGAAGTGACCTGCTTCGGTTCCATCATCAGCGCCACAGTTGTCTACGTTGCAATGAATAATGTTAGGGTTTGAAAGGGAACGTAGTAGCAGTCCTGTTCCACGGCAATTAAAAGCTCTTACGCGGAGCATATATAACTCGAATCCTCTGTTGATGTTAACTCCGTTACCTTGGATGCTGCTTCCGTCAAAACAAATATCTTCGAGATGCAAACCCTGTCCGTACGCTTGAAACATATCACCACCAACAAATGAACTATGTCGTTTGATGGTTACGCAGTTGTTTAAATTGAACCGTGAGCTTTTACCAGAAACGCCAACGATTTTCAGGGGGCTTTGGCGATTTGATGTTTGGGCAACGATTGGTTTTTTTATTGTGTAAACTCTGTATGGTAGCTTCAGCACCTTACCGGTCTGTTGACAATGTATAATAGCTCTGTTTATCGAATCGGCATCGCATGTATCTCCCAATTGTGAGAATTCATCTACAGAAACCCCACTCACATCAGATACAGTCAATCCCACCTGCTTGGATTTTGAATAAGCCAAATGACCAACATCGACCATCAATCCACCTCCTTTCAAATTATTCTCTTAATTGTTGTAAATCTTAAATATCTCAGCAGCGACCCGATGGCCAAAATAAAAATGACCATCCTTATTTGGATGGGTCCCGTCATTTGTTATGAACAAACTTGCATTACCAGTCGCCTGTGGCGCTCCAGTATTACCAGAGCCAGTGATCCAGGAACCGGACTTATCCGAAATCAACTTACCGGAGTCATCGTAAGAAGCGCCTTCCAGCACATCAATAAACGGTGCTCTGTAATCAGAAGCAGCGGACTTCAAAACGTTGCGGATCGCCAAACGATTAATTGGAGGATTTCCAGCTGGTGCAAAGTTTGACAGTATGATGATCTCTGTATCAGGTAGTGCATTTCTTATAGTCGCAAACAATAACCTTGCTGCTGCTTCTACATCACCAATTGGATATGATTCGTCATTTATTCCTCCGGCAATAATCACAACATCAGGTCTGTACGAAATTATGTCATGCCAAACCCGAGCTTGGAAGTTAACCCTTCCCGACCCTGCCGCACCAGTCGCATTGTAGCCCGTACCGCCCACTCCACTATTCCAACAATCCCAACCTAGTAGATCGCAAAGGATAGAAGCATAACCATGGCTGATTGCCCCTCCAGAAGCGCCCGCTTCTGTGAACGAATCCCCGAAAATAATCACTCTTGGTCTTGGAGCAACTGTTGGTGGGAATATAGAATCATTCGGACCTATCCGTATACCGCCAAATACAGTATTGCTGTATTCAAGGCGTATCCCACGAACTGCAACACTTCCAAATTCTATTAAGCGGAGATACACACCACCATCAGCAGGTGGACCTTCAGCTACTTGGAGGGATACATATTTGTACCCACTTCCATCATCAACAGCAATCCGATACTTCCCAGCTTGAGCCTTTTCATATAGCTCCAGCTTCGAGCCATGGAACGAGAATTCAACCACCAAGTTCCCATTTGATTGTGTTGTGGTAACAGCCATGTTCTTTACGAAATTGTTGTCAGGGTAAGCAGAACCGTAACGTTGGGGATCACCTACAAATCTAAATTTCGGATTGAGAACACCAGTCGTGATATCCGCTGCAAGGACTAACACACTTGATGTGATTGCACTAGTTCCGTTCCTTGCTCCTAAAGTAATCGTTGGCGGTGTCGTCATAACTGGAGGTAAGGTGTTCAACTTCTTCGGAATGATCTCCCGGCGCATGAAAGTGAATTCTAACTTCTTAGCTTTTGAAAAAGCAATATTCTCCATTGCGTCAGCCAATTTTCAAAACCTCCCTTCTTTTAGATTCCAGAATGAGAAGCGGTTTGCACCCAGTTAGTTCCATCATGAATAAACGTTGTTGTATTCACTTTGTTGGCATTAGTAACCGGAGTCCAGTTTGATTTGTAGTCAGATGAGAAAGTGATCGTCCTCCCACCTGTCGCATCCTGCTTCAACACAAAAGTCATCGTCATACCTTGGTGATATTGTCCTTCAGCTGGTTTGTTGATTGTGATATTGCCAGTCAAGTTGACAATCATGTTTGATCCCTTGTAAGGGGCAGGAACGAACTCAGCAGCGTATTGAGCCAGTTGCGTACCCTTCTGACTATTGATTGTTATGTCATTTCCCATGCCTTGACCAAGAGCGACATTACCTGATTTATTGTTAGGCGAGTTGAGCGTTATTGTGTTTCCTAGGCAATCTTCCAGCACATGCAATGCATAGTTTTGATGGACGTAATTTTCACGGTTAAACGCATTACCTGAAATGCGATTGTTAGACGCTCCGTTTGATAAGTACACACCGAATGACGTTCCTGTCGGCATTCTATTCCCGTTAGAGTCAGCAAATATCCCGGAAATTTCATTACCCGAGCTGCCGATTAAGAAGTATCCGAAACGTCCATTATCTTGAGCCTCACAAACTGACATCGATTGCCTGTGACCGACGAGATAAAACCCAGAACCAGCAAACACGCTGTCTAACCTACCAGCTCCGTAGCTTTTGCATGAAACGAATTTGGAGTTCGGAGAATTGATCCTCCATCCGTTCGTTCCTGCATTCGCTGACGTACAACCGTAGTAGTATGAATCTGTGTTTGTGATATTGAAACCATTCTTATCAGCGGAGAAAACAACCACGCTTCTGCAAGTCAGGTTCCTCGTGCCTCCAGAAATGAAACCATCTTCTTTTATGTTTTGGATAAACACATTATCAACGATATGGCAAGGGTCGTAGAACGTGAACCCAGTCCCACCCGTGTTATCTAGGTTAATCCCGTTCCCGGTCGTCTGGGTGTTCTTCTGCCCGTTTATGGACAGATCAAATATCCCCGTCATTTGCTCACTAGGAGTAAACAAGGAGATCACATCGACGTTTGAACTACTCCTTTGGTATAAACACGACTCCCAACCAACCCCAACAAGGACGACCTTAGAACGAAGTTTGATTCCTCTCACCGGGAAGTTGTATGAAGGAATCAGTACCTTTCCGCCACCGCGAGCGTAACAATCAAGCACCGCTTGCTGTACCGCTTCTGTGTCGTCGTGTTCAACACGAATGCTGTTATTAGTCGCTCCAGTGAAAACGTCCCTTAACGTGAGTCTGCTCCCATCTATGGCGGCGACCTTCGTTTCAAAGTATTGACCATCAAAACCAGCAGTCTTACTCGCGAATGTCGCTGTCAAACCTGTGTTCACAGCATTAAAAACGCCTAATGTTTTAGGCGCCTGGTTAGCGTGTTGAAAGGTTACTGTATCCCCGGAAGACGTCGCTGTCCACCCTGTACCATCTAGCTTTTGGCTGATGTTGCTTCCGTCTCCATTCGTTCCGATAGAAGCAATTTTTGTCGCTATACCTGTTGGTGTTTCTCCGACCGTGACAGGTATGGTTAATGTCCCACCATCTAGATTAATTGTAAACTTCCCGGCAGTTGTAGGCGAGTTGGTCACCTTCAGAGTTTGAACAGCAGTCACACCGTTAAAGGTCCGCAATGATATTCCGTGCCCCCTCTTGTAATCATGCGCACCGCCGTTAATGGTCAGTACTTTGGTTCCTGTGGCAATACTACCCGAGTAGACTGACATGGAACCAGAAGCGTTGTATTTTCTGTCCATAATATTTATTGAATTGTCGACGATTCTCTTTTCAAGCTCGTTAAACCACGCCGTTGAACTTTTGAAAGTCTCGGAACTAAGATCACTTACCAGAGGTCCAAGTTTGGAAAGAACGACTACACTAGTATCGTCCAAAAACTCCTCCCCCTTTTTTATCTGTTATCTACCTAAGATCAACTAACTCACCGTCGCTTTTGCCGAAACAGCTCCACCTGTTGGCGCTGTCCAAGATATTTCTAAAATCGACCCCGCAGGTTTTTCGAACTCCACCATCTCACCAGATTTTGCAGTATCCACAATATCAATCACTCCAGTTTTGCGTACTCCTTGAATTGGTAGCGCAACGCCATAGCTTATTAACTTTGCTGTAAATATTGCAGATCCTGGACCAAGGAAGGTTATTACAACATCCTTTTTCCCTGCTGCCGTATATTGCTTGCTACCAGCTGTCGTTACTGCGTTAGCAAAAACAAACTCTTCTTGTGCTTCTACTGATCCACCTGACAAATCCACTTTCAATCCATTCGGACCGTAGTAATCAGCTGGGTTAACAATCTCACCAGCGCTGTTGATCTGCTTATTCGGTACTGGGGTGTTATAATATTCGCTGTTCATTACATGACTCACTCCTTCGCTATTTTCACCGCCTCTTGCGGTCAGTAGAGTTTGATATGCCCTGTATTCCTCAGTCCCTTTAATCCTCGTTTTCTTCTTTGCAGAAGCTAAGAGGTGAACGGGGACCAGAAGCCTTTGTACAGGTCCAGAGAGCTGCAACGCCTTAAATGCTTGCTCTGGAATGCCATTAGAAAAGACCTGATTAGGTATCAGGCCTTTGTAAGGTGGACCAATGTATATTGTTTGATTTCTTATCACTCGAATCACCCCCTTTCTGCGGATTTTATGTAAAAGAAAAGACGCCCTTTGCAGGACGCCTAGTTTTGTTGCTATATAAAGTTTTTATGTAATTACTTAGCTGCCAACTCGTTTGGCTATTCGTAAAGGCTTATCAGAAAAAGTAGTAAATAGCGATATACCTTCTGATTCTTTAGCATAACTGGCTATGATATCCCAAGGAATCATATATTCTTGATTGTTTGCAACTAACCCTAAATAGATATCCTTCGCATCGATTCTATCCAATCGGGTTTCGCTAATGCTTTTTTCATGAGATAAAATATGCTCTGTTTTTTCTAAATCAAGGGCTAATAATTCTCTGACTAAATCTTCCTTCACTTCTTCGTTCATAATGCCTCCTAATGTCCTCAGTAATTCGTGGAAATTACATTTCTTAATATGAAACTTCGACAATGGAGAAGTAAATCCTTCAAATGTAGTATTTGATGTATGTAAGGATTTGCACCTTACATGATACGGGCGGTCCTTAATGGGCTGCACCCTTACCGTATCCTTTATTGCCCTTAAGGTTGTGCGTCTACCTATTCCGCCAACACATCAATAAAGGACATAAAGAAACAGCATCCCGCTTGTTCTACCCTTGCGGCTCCCTGCAGGTCTTATGGCGAGGAGCTAACTGGTGCTGCTTGGCTTATTGCCTGCCACCGTCAAACAGGTATATGAGAGTGTCGGGTGCTGTTCTCTTTATTTCCTATGCTATAAATATAACCTATCAGAAACCTAATGGTTTATAGGTATTTTAAATAAATGTAAAAAGATTTTTAAAACACTTTCAATGCACTAATTAATATGTAAAAATATGCCGAAAGGAATTATATTCTAATTTGGGGAGTTGAGATTTGTGCCTGGTCGTTTTATGAAGGAACTCTCTTCAGGAATACATCTCCATACAGCTAAACTAGAAAATGAACCAGTATTGGTTTTTAAATCTAATGAATTAGTAAATAGTGGAGTAATTGAAGAGATCGCGGAGAAGACAGTAATTATTAAAGGTAAATCATACATTAAAGGAGAGTGTACCTTTAAGTATGCGAAATAAGATCAAAGCAACTTTCCTTAGTTCTAAGATTCAAACAAGTGTACTTATGTGGATTGGTAATCTTTGCTTAGCCTGTATTCTAATTAGTTTTTTGACAGTGATATATCCGAAGTTGCCAGAAGGTTGGGATGTGCTTTCTTTTGCAGGAGCTATTATCGGAGGATCAATAACTTGGTTTGGAGTTAAGAGAACTTTACTTGAGGAAAGAAGGGACAGTTTTATAACTGGGTATGATCTGGAGATGAAAGAGCTAGTCGAACTTTCTGATAAGCTTACTTTTATATCTAATATCTATCTTTCTACGGAAATAGCGTTAGAACAATATAGGATGGCTAATGGTGAGTTTGTAAATGAAAATGAAAAAAGAACTTACATAATACAAACTAAAGGTTTAGTGATTGTTAAATTCATCAAAACTTTAGAGGGAAGTTTCGATAAACTGTATGGTAATGTCGAATTCGAACTCATACAGAAATTAAAAAACAAAGTTAAATTTATGCAAGCGTACAAGATTTATAACAAGGACCTCGACGGAGCAATAAGACTAAAGGGTTTAGATAAATTTGAGGAAATGGTAGATGAGCATCAAGAAAAATCCGAAGAGATATATTCCATAATTAAGGACCACATAAAAGAAAGATCTCAAACTTATAAAAGAATTAAAAAAAGTCGCAAATCGTTATAAAACAAAGGGAGGGCACTCGTGCGATTTATCATTACGCCAGTGCCTTTGTTTTATTATTTAATCTCTAAGAAGTTTAATACGCTCCAGTTCTCCATTACCATTCACCTCATACTGTAGTTTTAGAATTCATGAAAACCCCCTGTAGAATCAGCGTTTTTTCTTTGTGTGCTTGAAAATATATCACAAATGTGATGCAGAAACTCAATGTTAAGGGTCGTTCGCAAGCGGTAGTGGAATTAATCAAGCTAGGAGAATTAAAAATCTGACGAAAAAGCGTTTTCTTGAATTTCGTCATAGCCCTCTTCGTTGATCCTACGGGATGAAAGAAGAGGGCTTTTACTGTGAATATAGAGGGACGCGACTTGTGGCTGACTATGTATGTACATAGGGATTGAGTGATAGCGGAAGGAGAAGTTGATGTGGTAGGGAAACGGTTATTTCGGGCTCTTCGCTCCGATCTCGAAATCACCTTATTCCCTAGGTTAAGTTACGTCAGAAATCGTCTTCTCCCGTATTTGGTTGCGAGGAGTTAGGTCTCGTTGCAATTCGTTTTGCAACGAGGCTTTAAGATTTTTTGATATAGGGATTAAACTGAATCCCAGGATCATTTTATTTTCTAAAAGGAAATACAAACGAATGAAAGAATAAATTACATATCAACCGAGAGGGGAATAGTAATGCGAATCATTACCTTATGTGGTTCAACAAAATTCAAAGAACAATTCGAGCAGACCAATGCATTTCTAACCCTTCAAGGTAACATTGTCATTAGTGTTGCCTTTTATGAGCAAAGTGATGGATTTGAAATTACAGAAGAACAAGCTGAATTACTCGGAGAGCTACATTTTAAGAAAATTGATATGTCTGATGAAATATTCGTTATTGATGTGGATGGCTACATAGGAAACAGCACAAGAAAAGAGATTCTGTATGCAAAAGAAACGGGAAAAACAGTCCGCTATTACTCTGATGGCGAGATCCCTTCAAGGATATTCACTTTGTGAGACAATAGGTTCTTAATTGTTAAGTCAACAAAAAAAGCCTAGATATCTAGGCTTTTTCCGTGACACTTTTTCTTTCCACGATGTGATGGGTAACAATGTTACTCGAAACACGCTCTTTACCGATGATCAGTTTGATCAGGTTTTCTGTAGCGATCCGCCCCATCTCTTTCAGTGGTTGATGAACAGTCGTCAGTGGTGGATAAACCATCTGAGCTAGACTAAGATCATCGTATCCCATAATGGACAATTCCTCTGGAATCTTGATTCCTTTCTCGTACGCAACCCCCATAGCCCCAATGGCCATCTCATCACTGGCTGCAAATACAGCGGTGATCCTTGTTTCGTTTGCAAGCAACGTTTCCATGGCATCCCTGCCGCTTTGGAGCTGAAAGTCACCATAGACGATTTTGGACTCATCAATGTCAATGTGATTATCGGTGAGGGCTTGCTTATATCCTTCCACCCTAGGAATACCCGCGATGATGTCCGATTTTGTCCCCGCAATCATGGCGATGTCACGATGGCCCTTCTGTATAAGATAATCGGTGGCCTGATAAGCCGCTTGCCGATCATCTGTTTTTACATATGGAATCTGGTATTTCTGAGAATAGGTATTCACAAGAACGACTGGAATTTTCATCTCTTCTATGATGCGATAATATTCATCTCTTAGTAACTCACTCGTAAAAATAATGCCATCTACCTGCTTCTCACGAAGAACCTGTAGATATTTCATCGTACGAATACCGTCTGCAACCGTATTGCAAACGATGATACTGAATTCCTGCTCATGCGCCACTTCTTCAATCCCGTGAAGCAGTTCGGATGAGAAGCTGCTAGACACATTGGGAAAAAGAACCCCGATGGTCTGCGTTCTTTTGTTCACCAGTCCCCTTGCAATTGCATTAGGCTGATAACCAAGCTCCTCTATCGTATCTAATACTTTTTTCTTAGTTTTCTCGGAATACCCAGATAAATTATGCAGTACCCGAGAAACGGTAGCAACGGAAACATTCGCCGCTTTGGCTACATCTTTTATTGTAGGAGGATTCATAACGTACCTTCTTTATCTTAGGGTAATTCCTTTATGCAAACGTTTAATGTAAGCATATTGAAGCAGGTGTACTCTGTCAAATCCTCGTAGCTTCCCTCTACAAAATGCTTTTTGGAGATTACCTCTATAGTAAAAAGAAAGACGTTACGCTTCGACTTTTTTTCTACTTCTGATCCTATAACTTCACAGCAAAAGCTTCATAAGGATTCAGGATAAGATGTGCAAAATCAAAGGATTGGCGCTCATAATTGCTAATGATTAATTCCCTTTTTTGACTTAGCTCCGGCAATCTCAGTTCTGCTTTTTCTTCTCCAATATTCGCAGCAACGGCCCAGGTCTCGCCTTCATAGTGACGTAAGTACACAAAGACCTGATCTGGGACATGTTCAACCTTTTCAAAATCTCCCCATACGACAATCGGGTTATCTCTTCTAAGCTGAATCAGCTTCTGGTAGCAATAAAAGATGGAATCTGGATTTGCGAGTTCCGCTTCCGCATTAATCTCCTGATAGTTCGGGTTTACATGGAGCCATGGCGTACCAAATGTAAAACCACCATGTTTCTCACGACTCCATTGCATCGGAGTTCTGGCATTATCTCTGCCTTTGGCATTAATAGAAGCAATGATTTCTTCCTTGCTATAACCACTGGCTAAACGCTCTTCGTACATATTTCTGCTTTCAATATCTTCAACTTGTTCAATATCCTGTACTGGATAGTTCGTCATCCCGATTTCTTCTCCCTGATAGATGTATGGAGTGCCTTTCATAAGGTGCAACAGGATTGCGAACATCTTCGCACTTTGGACACGATACTCCTTATCATTGCCCCACCGCGATACGATTCTTGGCAAATCGTGGTTATTCCAGAACAGACTGTTCCACCCTTCGTTACCGAGTGCGGTCTGCCATTTGCTCAGTACCGTTTTTAGTTCACTCACATCCAGTGGTTTGAGGTCCCATTTCTCTTTTCCCGGCTGCTGATCGAGACCCACATGTTCAAACTGAAAAACCATCGACAGTTCGTTTCGTTTGGGATCAGAGTATAATTTCGCAATCTCCGGTGTCGCGCCCCATGTTTCTCCGACCGTTAATACGTCATAGTTGCCAAACGTTTCGCGGTTCATTTCTTGCAGGTATTCATGTAATTTAGGACCGTTTCCCGTAATGCCCTCATCTGGAATTTTACCAACGAGATCAATAACATCCATTCGGAATCCGCCGACTCCTTTTTCTAGCCAGAAATTCATCATGTCCCATACTTCTTGTCTAACCTGCGCATTCTCCCAATTCAGATCTGGCTGCTTTTTGCTGAAAAGATGCAAATAATACTGCCCACTTGGTTCGTCATATTCCCAAGCCGATCCACTAAAAGTAGAACGAAGATTGTTAGGCTCTTTGCCATCCACTGGATCTCTCCACACATAATAGTCGCGGTAAGGATTGTCTTTATTTTGACGAGATTCTATGAACCACTTATGCTCATCTGAAGTATGATTAACGACCAAATCCATTAGAATTTTAATTCCTCGTTGTTCCGCCTGCTCTATAAGTTCATCCATATCATCCATGGACCCAAATTCAGTCATAATCGCCTGATAATCACTAATATCGTAACCGTTATCATCATTTGGTGATTGATACACTGGGCTAAGCCAAATTGCGGTAATGCCTAACTTCGCTAAATAATCCAAACGCTGAATAATACCTGGAATATCTCCTACCCCATCGTGATTACTGTCTTGAAAACTGCGGGGATAAATCTGATAGATCACAGCCGTATGCCACCATTTTGATTCCAAACTACTCACTCCCTAAAATGGAATAAACACAAGAAGTAAACGTTTACGTAAATATGATAAATAAATGAGAAGAAATTAGAATGAAATGAATCCTTATCTTTCTTAAGACATTCGGACGTGTCCCCTTCTTGTATCCTTCCCATAACCGAAATGATATGTAATCAGGATCAAATAAGCAATTGTAAGACGAATCTATGTCTTAGAGAAAGTGGATTTGTTTAAACGTAAACGTTTAATTAATAATCGAAGTGTAAGTCTATTCATCATTTTTGTCAACGGTTACATTTATGAAGAAATAAAGGCGCTGTCCTAATGGACAACGCCTCTTATCTAAATCCCCATAAGTCTTTTTATGATATAAATCCATAATAGCTTAAGTTACTTCTCTCCCTGGTAGAAGGGGTTATGGTTATTTATGGTTTGTTGTTTCTTTCGTTGGGAAGATCCGGTCCATCATGATTTGGAACTCTCCTACGACACCGCTGATTGGTTTACCATTCGTCAGATCGGTTGCATATCCTTCAGCACGCTGTACGAAATCTGGGTTTGCTGAAACATATACATTTTTAATTTTCGGATCCATTTGTTTGATTTTTTTCGCGATTTTTTGTTTCATTTCATCTGTTACTTTTTCTTCAGCCAAGGTATCGTTCATTTTGCTATACGTACCTGGTCCTTTTGTGCTCTTCATGCGAACGCTATTCGGGTTAAAAATCCCGCCTGCTCCGCGTGGACCATTCGCATTGTCTCCCACCATATTGCTTTGGGAATAGCTGTTTGAGCGAAGTCCTGGCGCAATACCGCTTGTAGTATAAGGAGCTCTTGTTCCTACATCATTGACACCAAGGCTTCCTAAATTTTGATTCATTTGATTACGGTTATGATGTCTTGTGCTTTGAGCTTGGACGCCCTCTTTGAGCGAAACCGCAACATAAGCGTTGTGATCAGTAAGAAGAACATGGGCTTTTCCCACTCCGTTCATTTCCGATACAGCCTTTGATAGTTGGTTGCTGGCGGAAAGGTTTGTTGTGCGGTGCACACTGGCTCTATCTGGATTAATTCCATTCATGCCATAGTTGATTCCATAACGATCGGCACGGTTCATTTCCGTAGAATAATTACGGACACTTTTCGTCTTCACGCCATGGTCTGTAGTTGTTGTTCCACAACCTGTGAGGGCTGACATCATAAGAATTGCTGTTGATAAAGAAAGAGTAACGACTTTGGTTTTTCTCATTCCTGGCATGTTTCATCCTCCGCTTCAATTATAAGTTGTTATGGCACTTCGTTATCATGCGCGAAGCGCTTACCCCTTATGCTGAAAGGATTTGGAACATACCCATAGAAAAACCCGAAGATATGCCACTTCTGGAAAGTGACTGTCTTCGGGTTAAAGTTTTAATCATGTTTTACTCATTTGTATCGCTTTTTGTTTCTTTTTCAGCAGCTGATTCATCCAATAAACCTTTGGCTGTGTCTAATACCTTATCCAGCGATTCTTCCGGAATGATATAAGCCAGCGAGGAATCCTGTCCTGTTTTTACATAGAACATACCTTGCTGTGAAGAATCTGTTAGCCCTTGATACACACGTGTCGTTCCGTCTTTAAGTTCGGCGGTCACAGTGAAAGAGATTTTACCTTGCGCTGGTTTTTGCAGCACTTGATCGGTAGCAATCGTCTTCAACTGATTCATCAGTGAATCCGCATCTGTAAGTTCCACACTTTTACCATTCAAGGTCCAAGCCGTAGTTTCTCCCTCTTGTTCCTCTTTACGTTTCAACACCCATGAAATATCGCTGCTTTCCCATTCGAGAGATACGAGCTGATCG
Source organism: Paenibacillus sp. Marseille-Q4541 (assembly GCF_018310695.1). Lineage (GTDB taxonomy): Bacteria > Bacillota > Bacilli > Paenibacillales > Paenibacillaceae > Paenibacillus. The sequence goes on from NZ_JAGXCY010000004.1 coordinate 143,883, forward strand.
TTATCCCACTCAAATGGAGTGGTGTCCATTAACTGCAGCGGGGATAAAAGAAGACTCGTTGCCGTAGTCTCGGAAATACTTACAACTTGCCCTCCCCCAATTTGGGCGTAAACATTATCTCCGTTGGGAAGATTATTACCAAGTGCGAGCTGGACTGTCCCACCATCCTGCGTCGTAATTGTAATTCCTTTGTCCTCTGGAGATAGACCATATTTCTCAAGATCTGTCGGATTCTCTTCGACGACTGTAACCAAGTTCGCACTTGATATGGTGTTCAGCCATTCATCCACAGCATAGGTGTTAACAGGGTACGACTCAGGAGCAGTCATTACCCACTGACTATCCTGTTTCGTTAGCTCCGTAGTCTCATCACCATTCACAATTCGAAACTTGGTAATCGATGCGGAATCAATCACTTCGGTGCCCATCAGCTTTTCCGGTTCGTCAGCCTGTTCCTGAAAATAATTTTGGGAGTGAGCGAATGCCCACCCTCCGGCCAGCAAGACTAACAATACAATCGTCGGAATAAACTTTTTCATTTCTTTCTGCGCCTCCACCATAAAATAATGCCAATGGCTACAAAAATAAGCGGCATTACTACCACAGCAACAAGGAAAATTGCCGAGCCTTGAGACTGGGTTAAGTAAGCCAGCTCATAACCTGCCTGTTCTCTCGGGCGAATGGTTAAACCATTTTCTTTTTCGGCCAAATAATTGATTGTATTCAGCGCAAAATCCTTGTTACCTCCACTCACAATTTCCGAATCTTGTAAAAAGGTGGTCGCTCCCAAAATAACGGCTTTGGGTTTGCCATCCGCTGTATCTACGGCATATCCGAGATCGACCGGTCCTTGGAGATCTTCAGCGGTATCATTATTCGTTTCATTCTCCAAAAGCGCTGTAATATTCGTTTCCCCATAACTCGTATCTGAGGATTGTAGAATTGGAGTTACGGTCCACTTGTCTTGCTTCTCCGTGTTGAGTCCAAGGGATAAGCTGAAGACAGGCTGAAGATTGTTCTGAATTAATTTTTCAGTCACTGCATGTGATTCAAGTTCAGGCATGGACCATAAAGGGCCGTACGTCGTAGACTGCTCCTTATCCACCATGATGGCATGTTCATTTGTAACACCGTATTGTTTCATCAGCGTATCTATATTCTTCCACTGACTTGCCATCTCTTCATGAAAACCAAGAGTAAGCAGCAGCTTGCCTCCGTTACTCATATAGGTCTGAACCTGCGATAGCTCCGCATCGGTCAGATCTGCCTGTGGACCTAAAATAGCCAGGACATCTGTATCTTCAGGGACAGCAGTTCCTTCTGCAAGAGAGATTTCGCTTGTCTCGATGTTGCTCTGATTGAGTGAACTTTGCAGCGTCGTTGCTGCGGATAGTCCGAGTTCTCCATGCCCCGTTAACACCGCTACCTTGTGCTTTTCATCAGAAGAAAGTGACAATAGTGCCTGTGTTAACTTCTCTTCACCAGAAAACAAATAGGAACCTTCGCTTTCACCAGACGAGAATAAATCAATCATGGACACGATCTGCTGCTTGTCCTCTTGTAAAATCACGATAGAACTTGAAGTCAGACCGTATTGCTGGGCGAGTAGAGGTTCGGATTCAAGATTGTATTTTTCCACTTTCAGCTTATTATTTAACTTACTGTATTCGTCAACCAAGTCTGTTACTTCCCGGTTTAACAACTCGTCGCTCGAACTGTTTACCGTAAACACCAATATCCGGGTATCTGCTTTTACGTCTTTAATCGCATCTTTCGTTTGTTCTGATAATGTATTTTGTTTCCCTGCTGTTAGATCAAGCTGAAATCCACCGAGTGAATTCATAAAGAAAGTGAACAGGATAAAAATACCGATGACAGCGACTGAAATTACACCACTATTCGTATGATTGAGCCATTTTTTCATTTTCTTACCTCCACCGTTTCCGCTCAATGCCCTGAATACTGAGCGTCAGGAAAACACCGGCTAATGTAAGATAGAAAATCACATCAGGCCCACTTATAACGCCCTTCGTGAAATTCATGAATCGATTAGATAAGGAAAAGGGCTCAAGCCAAGCGGTTATGGCACTGTCGCTTCCTGTAAAAGAGTCCATCATCCACAGTACAAACAAAATAATGAATCCAGCTACTGCGGATACCATCTGATGTTGAGATAAAGAGGAGGCAAATAACCCAATCGCCATCATGGATGCCCCAAGTAAAAACAAGCCTAAAGCAGATAACCAAACGGTCGTTTCATTAATATCACCATAGAGGGACATAATGAGCGGATAGGTTAAACTGCATAGGATGAGAAGCAGTAAAATGACTAAAGACGCTAGATACTTCCCAAACACAATTTCGGTTACACTCGTTGGTGACGTCATTAAGAGCTCGTCTGTACCTTGCTTGAACTCTTCTGCAATCAGACGCATGGTCAGCAGAGGTACAATGTAGATGAGTAATGAAAGGGTATCTCCCAGGACAAGCCTATAATCCACTATACTGGGCTGATAGTAGACGAAACTCATAAAGAACAAAAAGCTCGACAACAATACATAAACCGCAAAGGCAAAATACGTGGTCGGAGCAAGAAAATAGGATTGAAGTTCTTTATAGAAAATGGCCATCATCCGTTTCACTTCTGCTCGCTCCCTTCTTCTAACGCTTCTGGTGATTTCGCATCTGTTGAATCTAATGCTACGACTTCCTTAGGAAGTTCTACGGAACTTTCTTTTTCGGACATCGTTAGCTTTTGGAATACTTCTTCTAAGGATTGGTCCTGTTTTTTCATTTCCAGGATAGGAATATTCTCTGAAGCAAGCTTGTTAAAAAGAGCCTCTCTATAGTCATATCGGGAAGGTGTAGTAAATTCCAGCTTCAGCGTTCCGTCCGATTCATTTTGTAAACCTAGCGAAATGGGGTGCTCCTGAGTATTTCCCCATGAGGTAAGGATCGGCAGTACATGATCAGCTTCTCCTTTTACCGTAACTTGAACTTGGAAAGAATTCTCCATTGAACTTCCAATCGAAGCAGGCGCTCCATCAAGCACAAGTTCTCCCTGATTAATAATTAGAACCCGATTGCATAAGGTACTTACTTCGGGCAAGATATGTGTACTTAACAATACGGTATGATTTTCTCCTAATTCTTTAATTAAATCTCTAATTTCCATAATCTGATTGGGATCAAGTCCGGACGTTGGTTCATCAAGAATTAATAAATCCGGCTTGTGGATAATGGCGCCTGCCAGGCCCGTCCGCTGTTTATATCCTTTCGATAAGCTCCGTATCATCTGATGTTCTCGTCCAATAAGTCCGAGCCTGCTTACCATTTCATCGACTCTTTTTTTCTGCTCTCTTGCTGGCACATCTCGCAATTTCGCTACAAATTTTAAGTAAGACAGGACCGACATGTCAGGATATAACGGCGGAGTCTCCGGCAAATATCCGATGCGAGAACGAACTTTCCTCCCCTGCTCATGAACAGACATTCCATCCAAAAGTATTTTGCCTTCGGTCGGGCGTAAATAGCCTGTAATCATTCGCATGGTTGTCGTTTTCCCCGCTCCGTTTGGGCCCAGAAAACCAACGATCTCTCCGCGTTCCATAGAAAAATCCAAGTTCTGAACGCCTCTTTGGCCGTTGTAAGTTTTGCTTACATGATCTAACTTCAGCAAAAGACTTCATCCTTTCTGCTTTCTCTTCTCCGTTCATTGACGGTTATTCCCAGCATATCCTTGTAACAATAAACGATTCTTAAATGAAGGTAAAAGAATCCTTAAAATATTGTGTCTAAACTGTGAACTACTGTCCACCCACCCACACCGCTCATCCGTGTTATACGTACCTTATCGTATAAGAATTAACGGGAGGGGTATGTCTTGAAAGTACTTTTCACCTTTTTTATTGCGAGCGGTGGTGTAGAGACGTTGAATCGACTACGTTGTGCAGCCTTAAACAATCATGGCATCGAAGCCCATACCTTATATCTCATGCCTGGGACCGGCCTTCAGAACAATACGGGTACGGTATTCACAACTTCCGATAATGAGGAGATCAGGCTCCTTTTGGAACAACAACAATACGATGCCGTCATCTCCACCTCAGACATCAATATGTTAGAACGGCTTCGCGTTTTTCTTCATTACAAAGGAAAAATCATCTTTGAAGCACAGGGCCTCGGCACAAGAGAAGCAGCGGTTGAAACGATCGAAATGGCAATCCCCTACCTGCAAGCTTATGCAGATGCGGTTCTAATTCCTCCAACATTACATTTGCATCAGCTTTTTATGGACATGTGCCCCTTTATGCATCGCTTTATTATTACGGGAATGCTCGATACAACAAGTTTTGCCCCGCTCGAAACGGATATTCCTCCCTATCCAGCTTTAATTTGGGTTGGGCGTCTTGAATACAACAAAAATTGGCGGGAGTTTCTCAACATTGGACACCGTATTATTCAGGAAAAACCGGACACGAAATTATGGTTTTTTCATGATCCCACGCTTGCGGTTACAGCGGATGAGCAACAGTTTTACGAAACTTTAAAAATACTCGATCTGGAGGACAAAATCGGTATTTTCAGCAACATTCCCAATTCCAAAATGCCGATGTACTACTCCATGGTTGCCAGGTCCGGTGGTGTCATGATCTCTACGTCCATTATGGAAGGATTCGGATACGCTGTAGCCGAGGCTATTAGTTGTGGATGCCCCGTTGTAAGTACTGATTCGGATGGGGTGAGAGCATTTATCACACATAACCAGACTGGTAAATTTTATCCGCTCGGTCAGGTGGAGCAAGCAGCCTACGAAGCACTAGAACTCATGAATAATAAAACGCTAAGGACACAGATTCAGAAGGCAGGCCGTGAGCATCTTGTGTCCCATTTTTCCCCGGGTGCTTACGCCCATTCTTTCCGTCAGATGATGAACGCCTTGGCTATTTTCTAGAAAAAAGGAGAAATGCCTTTATGAAAATACTGATGGCAACCTTTTGGGGACTGCAAAACCTCGGCGGGATCTGGACGTACATCCGCCAACTCTCGGAGTGGCTTCTTGCGCATGGAATCGAAGTCGATGTCATCGGTACCGATATGCAGCAGGAGACCGTCTATATTTTAAAGAAAGGATGGTTGTTCGAGAAAAAAGCAGTTCTACCCGCCCTCCGATCGACTCTCTCTGCTGACCATGTTCCGGCACTGCATACAGACCCCTATCTAGCCTACTTAGAACTTAATCGATATGCCTACGAGCTAGGGATTGCCTACCTTGGAACCGAATCATACGACCTGATTCATGCCCAAGACCCCATTAGCGCATATTCTATTTCGCGTGTGATGAAGAGGTCGATTCCGCTTGTCACGAGTTATCATGGGTCACTGCATTTGGAAGGATTTTTGGATGAACTGCAGATGAATCCTCGTACGCGTAAAGAAGATTACCTACTTGACCCGTTAGGGAAATATTATAAAACGATGGAACAACTCGGCATCGCTGCTTCCGATGGATTCATTGTTTCTTCCAACTGGATTCAGCAGCTGATGGTGCAGTTTCACGCATCTCCGGTTCACTTTGACCTTATTCCTTATGCTGTGGATCTGAAACGATATGATCAGCGGGCTGCCGAAGTTACTTCTTATACGCCTCCTCCAGCCAAAAAAGTAATCGCTTTTACTGGGCGCTTGGAATACATCAAAGGGATCCATGTTCTGCTTGAAGCTGCTGGGCTTCTAAAACAACGCAGGAATGATTTTGTCATTTGGATTGCTGGCCAGGGAAGTATGGGGGAGTTATATAGAGAACATACGGTTCATAAAGGAGTTTCTGAGCACGTCGTATTCTGGGGGATGGTTGATAATGTACCTTCGTTCCTTAAGAATGTTCACATCTATGTACAGCCGAGTTTGCAGGACACCCAGCCTTTCTCTGTTACGGAAGCTCAGCTTGCGGGTGTTCCGGTCATTGTAACGGATGCAGCCGGAATGCCGGATATGGTGCAAGAGGGGCAGACCGGATATGTCGTTCCTCCTTCGGATGCAGCCGCTCTCGCTCACAAACTTGACTACCTGCTCACGCATGATAATGTAAGAACTCGTGTCGGAGCAGCAGCACGTACCTGGGCGCGTGAATATCGTTCACTGGAACGACAGGCGGAAGATACGTTATCTGTCTATCAGAAGTATATTGATCAGTGGAGAATGGTGAAGCACGATGGCCCAGCTGATATAAAAAATAGTAGAAATAACGCCATGGATGCATCGCCGCTTCCCCCTCTACATCATCTATCCATTTCATCAGAACTGTTGGCAGATTTGCAGAGTAAACTTCCTGCGGATTATCTATTACCCGATCCAAAGGTGCTGAAAGAAATAGAGTAATATAAAAGCATTCTATACAGTCTACGTGCTTCTCTTCATTTGATTATCGTCGCTTTTCTTTGAATAACGTTTCTCGTTAGCTCAATTTTTCCTATCTACCTTAAAAGCGATTATTTCACCAAATGACCCAAGCTCTGTTCACACGCAAAATACATTGTGGATCGGTTACACTAAGTTGCAATTTACAGATTCTTCTTCCTGCATGCGGAACTGGATACTCAATACGTCGCTTTTGGAGCAAACTGACCTTGATTCTTTAGAGCATAGTCAAAAAAACGAAGGATAAGTTCATTTTGAGTTTCAATCGCATAATATTTATCGATACTTGCTGTTCTGCCTCCTTGCAGCAGGTTTGCCAATATAGGTGAGAATAAAGGTAGATCGGTTAAACTTAAATGTTTTGCGCCTTTAAAATAAACGGTGTATGCACCTTTAAAATTTTTATTAGAAATTCTATTCGCGATATACGAAGAAGCGTTGTCGAGCTGTATCCACACATCATCCGAATAAATATTAAAAAGCGGGATGGTATAAGCTTCGGATTTTGCAGTTAATTCGTTTGTAACTTTATCATACAAAAGCTCGCTAAAGAACGGAGCATCTATATTTACTACGGCGTCAATGTCATCGCGTTCTCTGCTCAGTGCTACGCTTGCCGCACCCCCCATAGAATGACCGAACACGCCTATTTTCTGTGTATCAATGCGTTCATATGCAGAATCTTTTTTTTGCCCGGCTTGTTCCAAAATCGTATCGATGACAAAATCCATATCATCCGTTCGCAATTTCATCCATTTTTGAGTAAGCTCGAAAAACTCACCAAGCGAATAAACCCCTTCTTTATTTGCATCGTTGACTTCTTGCATGAACTCGGGATTAACCGTCACGACCTTTCCATCCTCAGAAACGGTATAAAAAGAATGATAGGGATGGTCAATCGAAACGACGACATAACCGTGGCTCGCAAGTTCAGTAAAGGTAGAAGTGTTGCTTGCTTTAATACCGAATGATCCATGGGAGAATACAAGTAAAGGATATGTTCCATCTGCCTGTTCAGGATACCAAAATTCCACGTTAACAAACCGATTGTCTCCCTGATCCGTAAATTCTTCAATACGATTCTTGTCCACATAGCTGTAAGTGGCGGTCGCCACTGCATACGGACCTGTCACTTGCGGCAGCCTATGCTGTGGAAAAAGTAAAACAGGAACAAGGGTAACGACAACGGTCAGTGCTAACAAAAGGAATTTCCATATCGTAGAGAATGCTTTGTATCGCGGAGTGTGTGTTTGTTTGCGCAGTAGAGCAACGATTTCCTTGAACGCTAATATAAAGAGCAAGCCTTGAAACAAACCCCAAGTGAAGTCCCATACAACAACTTTCCCCAAGATCAGCATCATAAATCCTATAAACATTGCGATTCTCGTCCAACTCTTTATCTTGCTGCGGCTTTGCTTGGTTGCAATGGAATAAACGGCAATTGCCAGCTCAAAGACCAACGTAACAACAAGTATTAAAATCTCCATAAGACTTATCTGCTCCTTCTCCCACTTTTTATGAGTTCATCATAATAAATGACCGAGCAGGTGTATACGCATAAACGATAAGCTGTAGCTGAGAGCCAATAAGTTGTAAAAACAACGCAATCAAGTGCACTTACGCTGCGAATACGACTTTATTTAGGAGAAGTTTGTGTATGTTTTCTAAACCTCGTTTTTAAAGGTTTTTAGTCTTTCATTGATCTTTTGAGCTTCCTTTTTGTCATTCTTATACGTCAGTAGGCGAACGATAGCGTATACTGCTGCAATTTCCAAAGCCAATAATATTATATCGAATGTGCTGTATACGAGATTCAATATGATACTTAGAGAAATTAAAAGGGCTTCCAGAAAAAAGAAATGAAAAATCACTCGGAAACGCATTTTATTCTCGCTAATCGCATGCGGAGTATATAAAATGATTCCAGTCAAAGCACCCAGAAAAGAGAAAGCCATAATTGTAAAAATCGTCTTTAATTCGAAATTTGCATCTGGAGCATAGATTTGCCGCAAAATAGTGATGATTATAATGATGGAGGCGAATATAATTAAGAAATCTCTAATCATTTCTTTAATGAGCTCGGAATACTTCATATAGGTCCCCCTTTTATAATCCGAGTATGTGTTTAAGCATTGGCACATACTGCCGTGATATGACTACCTTCTCCCCGTTATCCAATAACGCTTGAAAACGGCCGCTAATCGACGGATGAATACTGGAAATCTTAGCTATATTTAGAATGGTGGATTTGGAGGCGCGAAAACAATATTTCTCTTTGCAAAGTTCCTCCAGTTCATAAAGCTTTTGTTTGACTTCATGAACGTTATTCTTACAATACGCAAACACTTTTCCGTCAACAGCTTCAAAATAATAAATATCACTAATTTTGATGCGGCTGATCTTATCCTCATGATAACCAAGTATAATGAGCGTTTCGGTTTTTATTTTATTAACGAGCTCATGTATTTCTTCGTCTACTTGGTGACACCTGATGCGGACCTCCTCTTCTTCTGTATGGTCTATTACTTCGATGAAAATTTTGATAAAAATCACCCTCGAAAATTCGAATTAAAACTTGTTAACGTTTATAACGTGAAGCATACAACGAAAACGCGTAAGCTTCCGAATGTTTCCTTTAATCGTTTTTAAATCAATCATTGATAATATGACAACTTCCTTTCAGAGATACAAATATTCGAAGTGTCAACAGCATCAATCTAGATTTCAAAGTATTTTATCATCAAATTAGCCTTGAAAGATAACTGATATATGGTTATCTTTAATTGATTAAATATAACTAGCACACCACGCTATCCTGCCCGTTAGCTTAAAGAAAAAGCAGCCGAACTTTTAAGCGGCTGCTTACTTGTTGTTACTGAACTAACGTTCTCCGTTAGTTGAACGAGTTCATAAATGATGAGTTACTTTCAATTCGTTTCAGATCCAAATAATATGCGGGCAGGTTGGGAGCCATGTGAATCATTCAACAAAAGACGAGTATCGCCTCTATTCGCTTATGGGACCGGAATTTCTTTTTCCATAATAAAATCATCCATGACGAACCCATTCCCGATATCCGCAATTTGTTCCCGTACGGTCCGAAAGCCTTTTTTCTCATATACCGCAATACTGGATTCATTATGACGATTGACCGTCAGCCAAATATGGCTTAGGTTTCGGTCTTTGCACAGCTTCTCCAGGAATGCCAACGCTTGGCTGGCATAGCTGCGTCCCCTGTACTCCTTTCCTATATAAAACTTGCTCAAGAAGAGCTTCCCCTCTTCTTGTCTGGCCGAAATATATCCGACTGCAGAGCCATCGTTATGGATCAAGTAATATTCGTAGCCCTGATGATGGATCTGATCCGTAATCGCTGGAACTGATTGGTACTTGCCAATCATGTAATCAATCTGCTCGATTGTAATAATGGAAACATAATATTCACGCCATATTTCTTCCGCTAATCGAGCAACCTCAGCGATTTCTTCCGCTGTATTCACGTGTGGAAACATAAGCCTCATGACATGTGCCTGCCTTTCTTGGATCTCTCGCTTCATCCTATCAATAGAATATCATAAATTATAATAGAAGCTTAGTCGCAACTAGCGAAGCATGAATGGTATGTAACTTTTCCAGCTGCTTTTGTTGGCTTCCACCCATGACTTAAATTCAACACCAACCACTACGATAAACCATGTTAAATTGCCCGTTAGCGTAATGAATTTGAATATATAGGTAGATTCCACAGTAAAAAAAGGTTCATAAGAGTATCCAGAACCGTCTTACAACGTTCCCATTCTCCTCCACATACTCAGACTCAAACTGACCACCATTCTTTATAATGGTTTTTTCTGATGCAAAATTTCCTTTATCACATACTAGGAGAACTTTGTTTAATCCCATATCTCTTGTTATTTCAAGTGTTATTGCTAATAGTATGGAGGCATAGCCTTTTCTTCTTTCTGATGGACGTATTCCGTAAACCGATATGTCCGCCGCAATTAAAGAGTTTTTCATTAAGTCTGTGTCTAATATTTACTGCACCAATTACTTTATTTGAATATTTGTCTATAAGCCAGAATGTAGAATGGGGGACAACATTCTCGTTCGCTATTTTATCCTCTGTATCTTCCGAATACAAAAAATCAATCATTGAATCAAAATTAGAAGGATCTTTCTTCACTACCCACGGGGTAATATCTTGCTCATTTTACATCCAATATTTGTAAAAAAACATATACTCGTCCTTATATGCAGCTGAAGGTTTCACCAACTCAACTGAGTTCATCATCTCGCCACCCCAATTCAATTAAAATATGAAACAACATTTATTTGAGCATTTACTGAATTAACGGTTGAAGACCGATTAGATACATATTAATCGAAAATCGGTACAAGTTCTTGTCCCTCAAGAATGACAGGTTCAGCACAAAGTACGATCTCGGTATATATTTCACCTCTTCATCCAAAAGCGCTTTCACATTTCTTTTGCCAAAGTGCTCATTGAGATGAGCTTGGTATCCATTTCAAATGGGGTCACAGTAGGTCGAGATACTTCCGAGCAATGAAGCTAGTCTCTTGACCATAAACCAGCCTTTTGCTTTTCAATCATTCAAAAAAGACTCACCAACTCCCACTTAGATATTCACCTAATCGGTAATGGGAACATGTTTTTATCACTCGTCAATTGACTGGCTACCGCTATGTCATGATTCAATTATCGTGTCCTATTAGCGAAAACTTGAAAATTCCCTAGTTTTTTTTTGCTCTGAAATGCACAAGATATATTTGGAGGTGGAGTAAATTGCACATTATGTACATTTTTCTTTTGTTCATTAGTATGTTAATAAGCGGATGGGAAGAAGAAGCGAATCCTCCTCTCCAATCACAAATAGAGAAAAAACATTCTGCACCAGAAACTCAATTGATCTCACGAGTCAACAGCACAGAATCTATTCCTATCTTGATGTACCATTCGATTAGCATCAATCAATCTAATACGCTTTCTGTGCCCCCAAAAGTATTTTATAAACAAATGGAACATTTAAAGAATTCCGGATATAATCCCATCACGTTCAAGGATTTAATGAGTTGGAAGACGAGTCAATGGCTCCCGGATAAACCGATTTTGATTACTTTTGACGATGGCTATTTAGATAATTTTACAGACGCTTATCCGATCTTAAAAAAGTTTCAAATGAAAGCAACAATATTCGCCACCAGCGATTTTATTGGTTCACCCAATCACTTAAATTGGACTCAAGCAAAGGAAATGGAACAATCTGAACTCATTGAAATTGGTGTGCATACCCGGCATCATGTAGATTTGACAAAAAGCAACCAGTTACAACTTGAGGACGAAATTTCGGGAGCTAAACAAAGGTTTGAGAAGAGATTGGGGCATCCCATAATTGCTTTTGCTTATCCTTCCGGTAAATTCAATCAGAATGTAATACAGGTCGTTAAGCGTGCTGGATTTGAATTTGCCGTAACGACAAAACCTGGTTACGCCGAGAAAAAACAGGGATATTTAACTCTCCATCGCGTTCGAATACCTGGCGATCAGTCAATGGCTACTTTTATTCGAAAACTCCCTTGATATTGGATTTTAATCATCTATTCGTATTGGAGCATTAAGTTAAACGCTAAAAATAAAAGGCGTCAAAGCATGCCTTTCTATGGCTCTTCTAAAATTTAGACCTATTAGAAGCATCTCCTTTCCCAAAATCTGCTTTCAATAAAGCATAATGCATTCTGTTAGCTCCAAAACAACGGCAGCCGTTCGCGTAGGTCCACTGCCGTTGTGTCTTCATAGAAGTATCCTATCCCGTTAGCTTATCGAAAAATGGAGCAGCTGCCCACCGGCAAACTGCTCCATGCTATTTTTGCTCTAATGTTTCCCGTTAGTTTAGGGACACTTGGTACATAAATGTGTCCAGTGTCGTATCAATTACGAAGTCTCCCCGTACACCTTCGCTATGAGTTAGCTCTTGTATCCATTTGCTATCAGTTTCCGCTAGATAATATTCGAAGTTTATTACCCAATCGGTTACACCCAGTAATTTTTCATGAGGTCTGAGACCCAGAGCGGTTGTTTAATCTCCCATAGTTGAGTAAATTCCTTCATTACAGGTTTTAAATCTAATATTGGTGTTTCATTTATGGCATCAAGACCTTTTACATAAATCTTTTTACCCTCACGCCTTATCAATTCTACTGTAGTTAGTCCAATTTTATTCGGTCTATTCTTACCACGTTGGGCAAAGATTCCTACCTTTGGGTACGCTTTGTTATTCCGTGGGTGTCTTGCATCAATTTCAATATTGTCATCTTTTACTTTGTCAAAGTAAAAGATGACTTCCACATGGGAGAAATCCTCAATACCTAAAAGACTTTGTTCAGTATATCCATCTGCAAGTTCTATAGAAGATACAATTTCACCCCAATTATCATCTTCTATTGTTTCTCGACTGTTTCTGACATAGGCAATTGGTTTCATATTAATATTCATAATGTTACCTCCTAATTTTCGAAGCAGTAAACAGTGAGCAATGTCAGTAGTACTAATTCTTCGAACTTTGTATTACTCTTTAAACTGTTTCACTCAGTGAAACTGTGTTTTGTTTTATGTTATGAACTTATCATATCTGAATTTTTCAATTTGTTCAACTAACCTGCCCGTTAGCTTAATGGACGCTGCAACATTATACAATCTTCTGTATAAACGAGTAAGGTTTTACACCTACTATCACCAGTTACAGAAAAAAACCTTGGCATTAAACCCAAGGTTCTTAAAGAAAAGCTCTGAATTTACGCCATGGTATCTCTTACATCCAGGGCACTATAAGCAATAGTTTTGTCATAGGGATACTACTAGGCTATAATCGAATTCCAATACACCCTAGAGGAGACATACATAGTGAGGAAAGAGCCCTTTAAAAGATTAAGGAATAGCGCAATTGCAGTCATGCTGATTGTCGCAGGTGTTGTGACTATATCTCAGATTTATGGAGGCAATACAGCGCCCGTAACCGAACCCTTTGCAGATTCTAAGAGCACAGTCGCTGAGACATTAGACAAACACTCGATACAGATAGATCCATTTCACTTCTCGAACTTTGACTCAGCACCCTAGTTCGTCGTACCCAAAGATTTGGGTCATCTCAAATTTAGCCATACCCTATCACAAAAAACGCTTGAGCTATAACAGCTCAAGCGTTTTTTATCATACATATTTTTATACTAATCTCTTCACTCCGTCTGATGACTAATTGATTTACATATGCTTATGCAGCATGCTCAGTACATCGCGAAGCTCGCCAACAGGCACCTGACCTGGAGCGGAAGCTTTTTTGGCAGCACCAAAGGTCAGTGCAGAACCAAACAGTTCACCCGCAATACGGCTGATTACACCTTGACCCGCCATGGACATCGTAATGATCGGTCTGTCTGCATACTGTTCTTTCATCGTATGAGTTGCGTCCATCAGCATCAGTACGTCAGAGACACTTTGCGGCATTGCTGCAAGTTTCGGAATATCTCCACCAAGTTCCTGTGCCTTACGAAGGCGGGATACGATTTCTTCTTTGGATGGTGTTTTGTCAAAATCATGGTTCGAGATAATTACATACACATTATGTTTATGTGCAGTATCAACAATAGCTTTCACTTCTGCATCCCCAGTAAACAATTCAGCATCCACGATGTCCACTTGACCGGTTGCCGCAATCGCTTGATTCAGTTCTACATAATAAGAAGTGCTTACTTCTTTTTCCCCGCCTTCTTTCGCGCTGCGGAAGGTAAAGATAATAGGTAAGGACGGTAGAATCGTACGAATTTCGGTTAACGCTTCTTTCACTTTTTCTATATCTTCCACATGTTCATAAAAATCAACACGCCATTCGATAACGTCTAAATCCTGGGACTCTAGAAAACGTGCCTCTTCTTTCAATTGTTCAACGGTTTCTCCTACGAGCGGAACGCAAATTTTTGGTGCACCTTCGCCAATAGCAACATTTTTAACGATGACAGGTTTTAGGGTGTTTTGCATATCGATAGACTCCTTTATCTTCTGTATAAGAAATGACTAATGTAAGATAGAACTGCCTATTCTCCTCAGCTGTGTACTGCTTTTAGTGGTGCGTTCATTACTTTCCGGTAACGGATATTAACAACAATAGCCAGAATAACACCGACAAGCGTAACGATCGCATCGAATAGGATAATACTGCTGATACTTGTTTTGGATAGTATACCTGTTATTACAGGAATTGAGAATGTAGCAAGGCTTGATGCCGTATAAACAATACCGGTAATTTTCCCTTTGCTGGTCGGGAAGAGTTCGGACATCGTTGTAAGTGCGAGCTGCAATACGCCGCCAGCTGCAGAGAAACCAATCACAAACCCTGCGAGTACGCATACGGTTGCAGATGGGAACGCCCATAGTACAATCAGTGCGATAAAAGAAATCAGCGGATAAATAAATACAAAAGTTACAGGCTTCACCAGACTTTTTACAAGATAAGAAGTTACAAATACCGAGATTAAAGATCCAACACTATAATAACTGATCAGTTTCAAAGATGATGTATTGGTCATGCCTGCTACTTGCTCTCCATACGTTGGCAGCCATACAGAGATCAGATAAAAAGTGGCTGTTGCGGTATATCCAATCAGAATCAGGCACAGACCTTCAATCCAGAAACTAGGTTTTCTTGCAGAGTTATTCTCATCTGCATCCCTAACTGATGTCTGCTGCTCTTCCTGCTGTTCTTGATCAGGGAATGGCAAGCGAATAAGGAACAAACCATTCACGATAAAGATCGCTACACAGATCAGGAACGAATAACCGTAGTACAAGTTGCTGCTGATCAGCACGCTGATGATCATAGGAAGTGCAAATTGACCACCGGAAATAAATGCTTTAATGATAACATTTGCGGTACCTGCCGCTTTCGGGAAAGCTTCCATAAGTGCCGGGTAAGTACCGGAATCGAGTACCGAGTTCGCCATCCCTGCGAGCAGGGCAAAGATAAAGGCGACGGTCACGTTCGGAGATAACAAAATCCCGACGAAGAACACGGCATACATCCCCATCCCGATAAAAACAAACGGTTTCCGGCCCAGTTTGTCGGACAGTACACCCGAAATAAACAGCACGAGTAATCGCCCGATACCGAGCGCGGAAATCACATAGGAGATCCCCGCACTATCGGTATTTAGCTGTTCACTCAAGAACCCCATATTCTGTGCAAGGATAATCGCACCCATACCATGTACAAAATAGTTGATATACAAAGCTAATGCCGTCGGCATATACTTATTCTTCACAAAAGTTCACTGCTCCTTTAGAGTAGATTACATTGTTAAAAAATTCACAAAGTCACTCATAAGAAGGTGTCCACCTTCCTAAAATAACAATCCTTTAATATAGTCAACAGGCATATCTTCCCCTGTCCAGATTTTGAATGCTTCTGCTCCCTGCCATAACATCATGCCAAGACCATTAATCGTACGGCAGCCTTGTTCTTCCGCCATTTCGAGTAGACGCGTTTTTTGCGGAATATATACAACATCGGATACAATCAAGTCACTCCGCAGTACAGCAGGATCGGTAATCAGACTTTGACCTACGAGCGGCTTCATGCCTACACCTGTTGCATTCGTGAAAATAGCGCTATCTTCCACTTCTTTATAAAGTTTATCCGTTTGCTCCAGATCAAATAGTTGAACTTTGCAATCTGTTTTTTCCATAATATTTTTGATCGTTTGTTTCGCACGGTCATAAAATTCGTCTTTTCTGTTGAAAATAGAAATTTCCTTCACACCATCCAGTGCTGCCTGAATGCTGATCGCTGTAGCCGCTCCACCAGCACCAGCAATGGTCATTTTCTTACCGATGATGTCAATTCCATCTTCTTTGAGTGCTCTCATGTACCCTACCCCATCCGTGATATGTCCAGTAAGCACTCCATTATCATTAACTACTGTGTTTACGGCCCCAGCTAATTCAGCAGCCGGTGATAACTTGTCCAAATATTGAAGAACAACCGTTTTATTAGGCATGGTTACGTTACAGCCGCGTACATTAAGGGAACGGAAACCTTGAATTACACCAGGAAGCTGCTCATTACCAACCTCAAATGCCAAATATACATAGTCCAAACCAAGTTTTGCAAAAGCTTCATTATGCATCTTCGGGGACAAGCTGTGAGAAATCGGAGTTCCAAGTAACCCAATAAGTTTCGTTTTTCCTGAAATACGTTCTGCCATTGTTAACATCTCCTTTAGTTGTCTGCATTTCATTATTTATTCAAAGACAAGACCAAACTCGGTCTACTTTGTTATGTGAATGATGGTCTGAGTGCTTAAAGCATCGTTCCAGCACTCAGCTCACCAGATTTCATTTTATAATGAACCTATTTTTTTCAAGGTGGACAGTACATTTCTACCTTCGCGTACCCCATCCAAAATTTTACGTGCACCTAAGCTGTCTCCGATATTAATCACCTGTACATCCTGATCCTTAAAGTGTTGCTCGATCTCGCTTAGTTCAGGTCGTTCTGGTCTCATACCCAAGCACACAAATCCGTAGTCAAAATCAAGATTATTCATTTCACCTTCATACTCTAGTTTAAAATGATCAGCGCAAACTTCAATCAACGAAGTGCTGGTTCGCACATCGACATTATGTTTCTTAAGCATACTCATCATAGACAATCGGGTAATAATATCAAGATCTTTTCCTAGCTCAGGCAATCTTTCTACAATGATAACCTCTGCTTTTTGTGCTGCAAAGAATTCTACCACATCTAATCCTACAGCACCTCCGCCAATGACCGCCACCTTCTTGCCTTCCATTTCAGGGAACTGATTCACATCACTCAGCAGACTGAAAATAGAATGAACATGGCTTCCCGGCTTATCAATATGTTCTAACAATCCTTGAATTGGTGGAAGCAGAGGCTTAGAGCCTGTTGCATTGACAATCACATCTGGTTTCAAATTCTCGATCATAGGGATATCTGCTTTGGTTCCTGTAAAAGTAATTAGATTTTTCAATCGTTTACTTCTTTGAATCAAATATTTCGGGAAATCTGCAATACGTTTTTTGTCAGGCAATCTTGAAATTTCACTCGCAAGCCCGCCTAGATACGATTTCTGCTCAAATAGGAATGTGTTGCAACCGACTTCTGCGGCAGTACATGCTGCTTCGAGGCCGGCTGTACCTCCGCCGATGACAACAACATTGGTTTTTCTCTTCACCTGTTGCTCCATATACTCATCACCATGAATCACATCTGGGTTCACTGTACATTTGATTGGACGGTTCAGCGCAATCCGGTGTCCCGCACAGCCAATGTTACAGGAAATACATTTACGCAGCAGTTCTTCCTCACCACGGCTTACCTTACTTACCCAATCCGGATCAGCAATGAGTCCCCGGCCGATGGCAATCAAATCAGCCTCGCCTTTGGACAGCACATCCTCAGCCACCTGTGGATGACGGAAGTTACCGCTAGCAATCGTAGGTTTATTGAACTTGTCACGTACTGCTTTTGCTAGGTAGGAACGCCAGCCATCTGGCAGATTCATTTGATCGATCTGATATTGCAAGGAATCATTTACTGCAGCCGACACATTGATAATGTCTACTTCAGCATTCAAGTAATCAAGTAATTGCAGCGAATCTTCCAGTGTATTGCCTCCAGCGACAAATTCATCTGCACTGATACGAAGCATGATCGGGAAAAGAGGTCCCACTTCGGCTCTAATTCGGTCAATGACCATTCGTGCAAAACGGGCGCGATTTTCATAGCTGCCACCGAACTCATCGGTACGTTTGTTATATAGTGGTGATAAGAACTGACACAGCAGATAAGAGTGACCTGCATGGATCTCAATGGCATCAAACCCTGCCATTTTTACGCGTTTTGCCGCTTTACCGTATTTCTCTACGATCTCCAAAATTTCTTCTTTTGTGAGTGGACGAGGAATAGCTCCGCCTGCTTTCGAAGGTATATTGGAAGAAGATACCGGCTGTCCACCAATCCGATCAGGTACGGCAGAAGCACCCGCATGGTTGATCTGAATCGCTACTTTAGCACCTTGATTGTGCAGACGTTCGGTCAGTTCATAGAACCCTGGAATATATCGATCATGATCGATACGAAGTTGCGTCGTTCCGTTGGAACCGGTCGGAAAATCTAAACAAGCATTTTCCACAATAATAAGGCCGGTTCCACCTTTTGCCCGTTGCTCATAATATTTCATGTGATTAGCCGTCATTTCCCCATTTGTACCAGCAAAGTTAGTTCCCATGGGAGGCATAACAATACGGTTTTTAAGGGTCATGCTTTTCACAGCTAAGGGTGAAAAAATAGTAGGATACATTTTCTATTCCTCCAGTTATCAATTCTATGTTGCTCAAGGCCAGCATCCATTATGTCTTGCACTTTTCTAATGTGAATTATTTCACATAAAAGTCCTAAAATAGAACCGCTCTTATTGGCGGCTACTTAAATATGTTTGGTGAGAGGCCCTATGTTTCATCTTTTTCGTTTGTTTTGTAAATCAAATCACTATTCATTATCTCATTCAATTTTATTCAGCTGAACGTTATGCAATCATCATATATGGGGAATATTAATAAATCCAATTCATCTTTTTATGAAAATCCATAGATTTTGTCTATATATTACACTATAATTTGCTACGTCTACTTCTCTCATTGTGACTTATTAGGAAAGGATGATTTATCTTGAACCTCAGACATCTACAGTACTTTCAGGTGCTCGCTGACATGGAACATTTTACACAAGCATCTGCCAAACTGCATATTACCCAGCCCAGTCTAAGCCATGCTATTGCAGAACTAGAAAAGAAGCTTGGCGTTCGCTTGTTCGAAAAAAAAGGACGTAATGTCCGTTTGACCAAATATGGCCGTATCTTCCGTGAACATGTCGACCGTGCTTTATCCGAACTGGAAAAGGGAGAGCAAAAAATGCGGACGCTTTCTAGTCCAAGTCATGGCAGAATCGATTTGGCTTTTATCTATACGCTCGGTTCCCACTTTGCCCCTTCTCTGATTCATTCCTTTTCTTCTCAAGAAGAGTTCAAAGATATTACGTTGTCTTTTCATCAGGGGAATACGCAACATCTGATTCAGGAATTGAAGAATGATAAGTTCGATATCGCATTCTGCTCCCTTCTCCCTGAGGAACAAGAAGAAATTGAGTTCATTCCGGTTACGAAAGAAGAACTTGTCGTTATCGTACATCCGGAGCATCCCTTGGCTCAGCAGGATGACATTGATTTGGTGGATACAGCGGGTTATCCTTTTATTTTTTTTAATAAGGATAGTGGGGTCAGACCCATTATTGACGATCTGTTTGCCCAAGTTCATGTGACTCCGCAGATCATTTGCGAAATCGAGGAAGATAATGCGATGGCTGGCCTCGTAACTGTAAATTACGGAATTGGTATTATGCCCCGTATCTCCACTTTAAAACACTTTGATGTGAAAGTACTGCCCATTTCAAACCCCAGTTATCAGCGGTATATCTATATGGCTACTGTAAAAAACCGTTACCTGTCACCTGCCGCGGTTCAGTTTCGTGATTTCGTAATTGGTTACTGCCAAGGAACGGTTCAATAAAACATGAAATGATAAATGGAAATCAAGTCCATATTTCCCTTAAATATAATCTATTGATTTATATAACGATGTACTTTATACTCCAGATTGAGAGTTCGAGTTGAATTTTTATATTGTTGTCTCATCGTTTGTGATTTTTTTCACTATCATTATCGGTAAGGTGGAGTACATCATGAAACATATCCTGAAAAATAATTACATCCATGCAGCTTCCGGTATGTACATCAACTATTTCCTATACGGTATGGTCAATATTATTTTGGCATCTCACATGACATTTTTGACCGAAACCCTTCATACAAATGCTGCCGGTATCAGTCTCTTAGTATCCGCTATCGGTTTTGGCCGTCTTTTTACACTCTATGTGTCCGGTGTATTATCTGACCGCCTTGGACGAAAGCCATTTATTATTGCAGCCGGGCTACTCATGGCCGTCTTTCTCATTGGTATTCCGCTTAGTCCGAATTTGGGCACTGCCCTTGTTTTTGCGGTACTCGCAGGGATTGCCAATGCGTCAATGGATTCGGGTACCTACCCGGCACTGATTGAAGCCTTTCCTAAATCTGCCGGTTCGGCAACCGTAGTAGTTAGAGGCGTGATTTCCGTTGGAGCAGCACTATTACCGATTATGATTTTATTTTTTATGAACCAAGGTTGGTTTTATGGTTATGCCTTTTTCCTTCCTGCCGTCATTTTTCTCCTGAATACCGTCTTCATCTATAAAGCTAAGTTCCCAAGCATGAACAACAAAGATGAAGTAGATACAGATACGACAAATAATGAAACACCACAACAACCGGTTGTTCACTCTCAGCCGCGTTTTCGGATTGAAGGATTATGCTTGATTTTACTTGGGTTCACTGGACCTGCCCTCTTATATATCATGCAGTTATGGCTGCCTACTTATGGGCAGCAGATCATTGGTTTGACAGAGTCAGATTCACTTAAACTAATTAGCTATTACAATATCGGGTCTCTAGTATCTGTCGTTTTTCTAGTCATTGCACTACGCAAATGGTTAAAACCTGTTAATGTAGTGCTGTTATATCCTATTCTTTCCCTTTTTGCATTCATTCTGCTACTGACCGTAAGATCTCCGATGGCTGTTATTGTGAATGTCTTTGCCATTGGGTTCTCTATATCAGGTGTGCTGCAGTTAACACTAACTGTCATGAGTGAGTTTTTCAGTGAACGTAAAGGACAGATTACCGGATTCATTTATACGGCTACTTCCATCTCATATACAACGATTCCCTTCGTAACGGGTATTCTATTGGAACGTCTTAGTGTATCGAGTGTATTTGAACTAGCCGTTGCTATTAACCTGATCAGCATTGTTCTCGCGATCGTTGTCAATCACCGATACGCTAGTGTATTTCTAACCAGAACGTTTTCTTTCAGGAAAAAGTCTTCCTCTTTAAAAGAGAAACAAGACCTTCTGTATTAATATAACCTGCTCATTCTGAGTTTGATTACTCAGTGAAAGAACCCCCTACCTCACAAGCAGGGGGTTTTTGAGCATAAAACATATCCAAATTTATAAATCCAGTGTTCCTATGTTTCCTCAGGTTAAATTGCATTGGCTCGGCTCACAATATCGTTCACAATCCGCTCTAGCTCATTGTAGCTTTTCTCCCATGTGAAGACATTTGAGTCACGCTCACCTTTCTTGGCAAGTTTTTCTCGAAGGCTACGATCTTCGATGAGCCGAATGACATCTTTCGCCAGACGATTTTCGTACCTGTAGGACATTAGACAATTCCGTTCATGCACAGCATACTCCGTATTTCCGCCCGAATAACATGTAACAAGAGCGGCTCCACATCTCATGGCTTCCAGTCCCGGAAGTGAACCTGTATCATATGAACCTGAACTGACATAGATATCCGTTTGATTGTAATGATATCGTAACTCTTCATCGTTAAATGGGGTGTACATTTTATATTTCCCCGTGGATCGTAGGTACTGTATATCTTCAGATTCTGCATACTCACCAGGCGGTGTGATGAGATTAAGAGATACTTCAGGATGGGCGGCCTTCACAAGATCAAGCTGGGCAAGCAAATATTTTTGTTCCCGATGCCACGAAAAATCTCCTTCTTCCTTACGGTAGATAGAAGTAATATTCAAAGGTCCATTTAATTGCTTGCGAATATTCATGTTATGGAAAAATCCACTTACACCCACAGGTACAATCCGGCCCCTTATTCCATGATTAAGAAAGATCATATCCTGCTGCCACCGGGACAATACAAGCAAGTGTGGAGTTAGATGGTACGATGGAAAGGAGTATTGATTTTCTTTTAAAAAGGTAGGTTCATAACACAAAGATAACCGAATATGAAGACCTTTCCCTTCCTCACTCGCTTGCTGAGCAGGATAGGCTGTCGTATAAAAGTTAGATAATATAACGTCTCCTTTAGGAAAATGATGTGATAATAAAGCCGTGTCGGTTAGCTGTAAAATTTGAGCTTTAATCTCGTACTCTACAACACCTTGGGCAGGCATCACGATAAGAACTTCATGACCAGTTTCAACAAGCCGATTAGCCAGTTCAGACAGCATCCGCTGTGCCCCTCCGTGACATAATGTATATATAGGTATAATATAACGCAAGTCCTTCACCTCCCTTACATTAAAGGGACGACAGTAAGGCAGGTCTATGAAGATTCTGAATGCGGACAACCTCTTCTGCGATCTCCTGACTATGCCTTGCCGTTCCCATTTGATCATGCATCCTGTACTTAATGAGCGGGATATCGATACACCCCAGTTCAAAGTGAGGAAGAAGCCGGAGCCACATCTCATAATCATGCGCATACCGAAAATTGGGATTGAATAGTCCCACTTTACTGAACACTTGCATATCGAGCATCACGGTGCATCCGTTAATCGGACAATACGATAAAAGAGTTTGTATCATGGCTGATCTTCTGCCAAGATTCGGATACATCGTCTCTGTCTCCTGACTAAGAACATTCATATAGTGATATGCCGAGTGGGTAAAAGACAATTGTTTCTCCATCATGTACTTTACTTGTGTCTCTACTTTGTTAGGAAGAAAAGCATCGTCACTGCTTAGCCAAGCAAAATATCGTCCCTTCGCATGCACAATTCCCGTATTTAGTGCTGTAGCCGTTCCTCCATTCACCTTAGGAAGATAGAGAATCCGATCTTTGTAGGGTGTAATAAGTTCCGTATGCTGGGTTGACCCATCATCCACCACAATAATTTCAATATGCGGATAAGTTTGCATCAGCGCACTTTCAATCGCTTCCGCGATGTATCCGTCATTATAAAATGGGATGACGATGGAAACGACGGGATTGTTGTACATCGCTTATTCACCTCTCTCTATACATCAAGGGTTTTCCAAGCTATAAGTGCGTCGACCGGTTCATGTCCTGTACCATAGGACTCCTCGAAGGAAGGGTTATTCGTGTTATGGAATCCCTTGAGCACGATGACGTGATAGCCGAGATCGATCAGTTCCTCAGCTTCCCAACCGCTGTAATGTTTTTGATAAACTTCACCTTTCAAATTGTAATGATCCACACCCTTTTGAGGAAAAAAACCGCGCGGAGTAAAGATAATAATTCGATGTTTAGCAATTTGCTCTGCCTGCTGGAGTACACGAGTACCCTCTTTTTTAGTGAAATGTTCAAGAGAATCAATTAGCGTTACAGTAGTGAAGGAGTTTGGAAGAAACAATTGATCCATGAATTTTGCGTCTGCATTCAGGGGGATGACATGCGGAGCTTGATATACTCGATGTTCGAGATAAGGTCGATGGATTTCTAAAGCTACAATGAGTCTGCACTCATAATATTCCAGTAGTACACCTAGACCGCTACCCACATCAAGCACACTATCCGAGAACCGAAGGAGTTCACACAATAATGGCAAAAAATCGGCGTTCTGTATTTCATGATACATCGTTGTAATCCCCCTTCCTACCGTTCGAGCATCTGGATCATGTGTCGTAACTGATCGGCATATCTGTTTTGCGTATAACGTATTTCATGAGTAATTGCTTCTGCGTGCTTCACACTGCCCATCCCCTGATGTCTACGGTATGCAGTGAGCGGTTCTGCCAAATAGGCGAAAGAATAATCTGCAAGTAGTACTCGGTACCATAAATCATAATCATGAGTATAAGGAAGTGCTTCATCAAACATCCCAATCGCCTGAATCAGAGATTTGTGAAACATGACTGTACATCCATTCACCGGGTTTCCCAAAATAAAGATACGTAACATCTCAAGCCTAGTCATCGGAGAAGCACCAGCACGATATTGAGTCAAACTGCTATGTTCATTAATGTAATTAAAGTTGGTATGGGAAATACTTACTCTTTGATCCATCATCAGCTGTACCTGTTTCGCAATTTTTTCTGGATATAAAATATCATCTGAACTAAGCCATACAATGTACTCTCCAGATGCGTGCTTAATTCCATGGTTGAGTGCAGTGGCGGTACCTCCATTCTCCTTCCCAAGATAATGAATATAAGGAAGGTAGGGATGAATTTGTTCGACATGTTCCGTAGACCCATCATCCACCACGATAATTTCAACCATAGGGTATGTTTGACTAAGTGCACTGCTAATCGCCTGAGATACAAATGGACAATTATAAAAAGGAATCACAACCGTGACGAGAGGATGAGTATTCATCCACACCCTCCTTTCTGCTTATGGCGATGATCATTTAGTACATCCAGAATAGAACTGGAAAAAGGGATTTTCGGTTCCCACCCTAACTCCTTGAGAGAAGAACGTGATTCATTCCCTGATGAGGACGCCCCTCCAGGTCCAGAAGAAGGGGCTCCCCATGTCAGGGGAATATCTGCTTTCGCATAGGATATCAGCAGATCTGCAATCTCTCCAAGCGTTCTCTCCTGACCAGAAATAACAGGGTACACTTGACCTGGTTTACCCTTCAGCAGAAGCAGCAGATAAGCCCGGACGGCATCTCTTACGTCCAGATAATCACGCGCATCACCCCTGGAAGATAGACGGAATGGTGCTGGATTCTCCCCTCGTTCTGCTGAAGAGACATGCCCTGCAAGCAATGAGCAGATACCCGTCGAAGGCCCAGGGCCAATCAAGTTTCCGGGTTCAGCGTACATTACCTGTTGATCGTACAAAGCGGAGAAAGATACAGCTACTAGTTCTTCGATGTATTTACTGAGACTGTATGGATGGGGAGGAGACAAAGGAACATCTGGAATTGGAACGTATTTCAGACGAGAACCAACGATAACTGCCCGGCATTCAGGCAGAGCACGCATCGCGTCAAGCAGGTATAGCGGGGACATAACATTCATTTCGATGGTGGATACGGGATCATTCCAAGAGGCAGGTACCGAATTCTGCCCTGCCAAATGCAAGATATAATCGGGTTTTACAATGCTGAGAAGATGGTTTACTGCATGACGGTCTGTCAGATTACACAGGTGTACGTTTACCTGATTAGGGAATAGATCAGCAGAAATCATCCTTACCACTGCGCTCACCTTTGCACCACAGTCGCTTAGCAGCTGAACCGCATGCCTCCCTGTAAACCCGGAAGCTCCGGTTACTAGTACAATCTTGTCTCTCAGTCCGGATGTATCCATTCTTCCAGCTCCTTCAGCATGTCACGATAAGACGGTAAAAAGGAGTCTACATCCTCCCGAGTGACAGCGAGCGTACGATCCTGAACAAAAGTACTGCTTGGGACGATAACGATTTCTTTGAGATTCCAGATTTCTTTAAAAAGCAGCAGCAGCTCATACTTGGAGACGGGTTCAGGATGAGCCAGATGAATCAGCCCTGATACTTTGGAGGTCAAATATTCATCCACCATCTTGGCGAGCATCAGTGTAGTCACTCCGTTCCATCTCACCTTTGTATATCCTTGAACGACTCCTTTTTGATTGAAGAACCAATGCATGAGACCAATCCCGTTCTTACGTACTTCCGGGCCGATAATGGAGGTACGTATCGTAAGATGACCCGGGGAACGAACTTCCCCGAGTGATTTGGTAATAGCATATACCGTTTCTCCATCTGTTACATCCTCTTCTGTATAGCTGCCTGCTCCATCACCTTTGAATACACAGTCCGTGCTGATATGAATAAGCCTTGCTCCTATTTGATCGGCAAGGTTCGTTAGTCGGTGCGGCAAAAATCCATTTACATGGTATGCCTGAATGACATTTTTCTCCGCATATTGATTTAAAATCCCCACTGCATTAATGATGACATCTGGGCAAACCGCTTTTACGAGTAGGTCTACGCTGTGGATGTCATTTACATCAAGCACAAGTCCATTCGGGTCTTTCTTATCACGAGACGTATAAAACACGGTATGGCGTCCTTGTTTTTTGAAGTAATCGACCATCATATGGCCAGCCATGCCATGGCCACCAATTATGAGTAGTTTCATGCCAAGAACCCCCCGCGCTGCAGGATATTCTTAATCTCCTCTTTCGTCATCAGATTAAATTGGGAACTGAAACTGGAGAAGGTCACCGGCTTATAATTTTTATAGTGTGCTTTTAGTTCTGGTAAATTGAGCGTTGGCAGAATAACGAGATACTGGTCATCATAAACAATCGTAGTTCTGCTTTCGAATTCACTCATCAGAATTTCGTGGATTTTTTCCCCCGGACGCGTGCCACGTTCCACAATTTGAACGCCTGTAATTCCTGAATCTTCAATAAGCACCTCTGCAAGATCCACAATTTTGCAGGTTGGCATCGTCATGACGAATATTTCTCCGCCTACACTTTTAACAGAAGCTTCAAATAACAAGGAAATTGCATCACGAAGGGTGAGGAAGAAGCGGGGCATTTCCATATCGGTGATCGATACTACTCCTTTGTTCTTGATCTGATCTTTGAACAGATGTACCACACTGCCGTTTGTGCCAAGAACATTCCCACCACGAACCGTCACGAACGCAGTTTTGCTTCGGAGTAAGTTCGCGTAGACAATCAGCTTTTCACCAATCGCCTTGGTCATTCCGTAAAAATTCGAGGGATTTGCTGCCTTATCTGTGGAAATATAGATCACTTTTTTCACTTCATTCTCTACTGCAGCTTCAATTACATTTTGAGTACCAATGACGTTCGTCTTTAGCGCTTCATAGGGTTGATCTTCACAGACGGGTACATGTTTTAGTGCTGCCAAATGATATATATAATCTACCTCACGGCTAGCAGCAACTAATGCATCCTTGTCTCTTATATCTCCAATACAAAAACTGAGACGACTGTCTTCAAATTCACGGCTCATCGCAACCTGACTTGATTCACCGCGAGAGTATACGATAATTTCCTTTGGATTCAGGGTTAGCAACTGACTAATCAATTCATGTCCCCATGAACCTGTTCCCCCAGTTACGAGGATGCGCTGATTTTCAAACATGCAGATTCCCTCCAAGCAAAAATTTAACTACTTTATCCGATACATCCTGTGCTAGGTATCCTTTTGGACACTCCCATGATCGATGTAGTTCTGTCATCAGCTTCGCTGATGCTGCAATACGTGTTGCATCAAGTCCAGAAACAATGTTACTGCCGCAATCGACAGTCTCTGGTCGCTCGGTTGTTTTGCGCATCGTTACCGTCGGGATTCCCATGATGCAGCATTCTTCCTGTACGGTACCGCTGTCTGTTAAAGCACAACATGCATTTTGTTCAAGCAGAAGAAAATCAAAAAAACCAAAAGGCTCATGGAACTCGACTAGTGGATGCATTTCGAGCTTCAGATGTTCCTTGATTCGGATTGCTGTGCGAGGATGGATACTGCATATAATCCGTTTTCCCTGTTCGATCGCTACTTGATTAAGTCCTGTCATAATGGCTTCCAAATGTTTAGGATGGTCTACATTCTCGGCTCGGTGGGCAGTAACCAGAAAATATTGTTCTTTTTCCAGTCCCAACGTTTTCATAATGTTACTGTCCAGCATACGATTCTCATAATGCTTCATCACTTCGTAGATTGGATTCCCTGTCAGTACAATACGCTGACTTGGGACCCCTTCCCGGATCAAATGCGCTTTACTCTGCTCCGTGTAAGGCATATTAATGGTCGATATGGCGTCAATGACCCGGCGGTTTTTCTCTTCCGGCACATTCAGGTCATAACACCGATTCCCTGCTTCCATATGAACGACTGGAATTCCCATTCTTTCAGCGAGAATGGCAGACAAAGCGCTGTTCGTGTCACCTAAGAGTAAGATTTTATCTGGTTGTTCCTTAAGCAGAATCGTTTCAAGCTGACCGAACATCGCCGATAATTGTTGTCCAAGTGAAGCCGCCTCGTCCTGCAGTACATAGTCCGGAGCTCTTAGTCCTAATTCTTTAAAAAACTGGCCGCTTAAACTTTCCGTAAAGTTTTGGCCCGTATGCACAAGAATATGACGTTCAGCATAACGGTCTAACTTGGGAATAATAAGACTGAGCCGTATAATTTCAGGTCTTGTTCCGAGCACCGTCATGATCTTCATGGTGATCCCTCCCTTTGTTATGGAGTCATTTACTTTTTTTTCTTAGACCGCGTACGTTTTAATTCAAGTCGTTTCCTTACCCCTTTTTTCTTCTTTAACCGCTTAACAAGAGAAGATTGGGACTTACGAAGAGAATGCTTTCGTGCTACAAACTTCTTCTTGCGTCTACCCGCCACTTTCTTTCTTCGTCTTCGCCAAATTTTCTTGCTCCCTGCAGACTTATGTTTCGTGTGAGTACGAACCCTTTCAGGAAGTGACAACCGGTTCATTAACTCCTGAACCATCTCCGCCGCGCGTGCCGAATAAGCTGCTGGACCGTACACCCGCTCTACCTCTACTTTGCATCGTTCTCCCGTGAGCCTACTTTCTTTCGGATTCTGGATACAGTTCTCCATCTTCAGCGCTAAATCTGCTTCGTTCCCTGGCTCCACAAGTAAATGTGGACTACCAACAGCCATCATCATCTCCTGAAGTCCTCCCTGCCCAAATGCAACAACGGGTGTTGCATAATAAAGGCTCTCCAGTGCAGTCATCCCGAAGCCTTCCTTGACTACACTTGGGACAACCGTAAGATCCATAGCACAATAAGCCTCGCTTACTTCGACTAAGAAAGGAGTAAATAGGAACTGGTGACTGTAGCCAGATTTAGAAATCAAACTCAAGCATTCGTGGTAATAGGCTTCATCGGCAGGATTCCCTATAATCCAGTACCTGGTATGAGGATATCGTTCACATAGGGTTAAGGCGCTCCGTATAAAAGACTTTAGACCTTTAGCACCATAAATAAATGTGGAGATATAGCCAACGCAGAAATGTTTCGAGGTAAGACCGAGATGGCTGCGTCTCTTTGCTCGAAGGAGGTTCCATTGTTGCCGAGGAGCATGAGATGCATCCCAAGTTGGACATAATATTGTGGATTTTTCTGGAATCGAGCCATGCTGTAACGGTTCTAACACCGTCTGTGAGATACCAATCACCCAGTCACTGAAGTCATCGATAATTTGCACTGCCTCTGCTGTACTATCATTCATTTGTATCGTTTCTGTAATTTTCCAAATGACAGGGATGTTAAGGATTCGAGCTGCCATGGCAGGTACTGCATTAACACACGTATTTGTTAACACCATTTGTGGGGATTCTTTGCGAATAAGGTTTATCACGTTACGAGACGAAGAAGTTTTCATTAATTGATCCGCTTCATACCTTATCCCATTGTAGGGAGTATACATATTGTGAAGTAGATCAAAAGGTTGAATTTTGACTCGGATTCCATTCTTTCTAGCTAGCAAGGAAATCATCCCTTCACTTGGGACAACGAGTACGCAGCTAAAGTAGGGTCTCATTTCCTGACAAAAGTGCAGCAACAACTTTTCAGCACCTGTGATGCTGCGCTTGTGACTGACATGGCTGAACAACATCAGTTTCGGCTTCTGTGTCATCAGACAACGTACACCCTTTCTGCTAGCTACTAGGAAAATGGTTTGCAGAAAATGATGTGCGTTTCTTCACCTCCTCCTGTTTTGCAATGAAGGATAAATGACTCTCTAACCACAATATATTGGAAGACGGCAAATGTCGGCACGACATTTGCACCACAACATTCACACAATAATAAAGAAACCTTTTGTTCTATGATCCGAAAATCGTTTGGAGTAGGGTGTGAATTTGGTTATTGTAAGAGTGTTCTTTCCAGGTTCGCTCGAATCCCCTGAGCGCAACTTCTCTCCGCTTGTCTTCATTAGCAAGGTAGTATTCGATTTTATCCATCATCTCTGAGGCAGTTTCATACGTCTCGATCTCTACACCTGGAGTATAGAAACGACTTAGATCTTGTCTTGCGTCCGTAAGCTGGAGGGTTGCACAGGCTGAAATTTCAAATGTGCGTGGGTTTGGAGAGAATGCCGGAATCTTGAGACTGTTGTTATTGATGGAATCATCTTCATGGGAGCGATGCATGTTAAGCACGATTTTAGTACCGTTGTATACATCTTTTGTCTCCTCTGGATTCATCCAGCGGTTAAGTTCAATTTTGTGCTTATATTTTTCGAATTTAGGTAGGCGATCCCACCATATCCCATTAAACACAGTTTGGTACGACATGATCTGGGGCAGTATGGGGCTAAAATAGTTGATTCGATTCCAATACCCTGAGCCAATGAAGCTAATATCTCTACGATGCTGGGTAGGGAACGTATTCGGATGGAACTGGGGAAGATACGCACCAAAGGGTAAATAATGTACCTCCTGACATCCATAATTCTGGTATAGTTCAATACAATTCAGCTCAAGTGTAAATACATAATCGTAGTGAGGAGCCGTATTGAGCGTCATATCTGTATAGTAAGGATCATCTGTTAGCCAAACTGCCGTTCTGATTCCTTGATTCCGAATCGCATCTACTTGCTCGGTTGGAAAATACATACCATCCAGCACCAGCACAAGATCCGGCTTTAGAGAAGCTGCCATTTCTGCAACGGAATCATTAGGTCCGGCTACATGAAGAGTCATCACCATATCTTGGAGTGTACCTCTAATCGCTTCGTCGAGCGGGGAATAAGGAAATCCCTTGCCTGAGGAAACGTAAAGCACGTGGACAGGACGAATTGGAAAAGACTCCGTCGCACGATTCATTACATAATTGGCGCGACCGCGTAAATATCCGTCCTCATATCCCCTTTGGAAAGGTACACTCTGACCTACTGGATGAGCTGTATAGGGCAAACGTTTTGGTTTTGCCCGCCGTGGTTTCTTTCGGTGGGTCTTCACTCGTTTTACAGCCACAACTGCCATCCTCCTTTTTGTTCTCTTTTGCTATTCCAAGAGCTCATACATAATCAAGCAGTTTACTGATGCGTTGTTGGAAAGAATGGTTCTCATGGGTTGTATATAGACTTCGCCAAGCAACGGCAAGCCGTTCTTTTTCATGCGTTAGATAATAAGCGATTTTCTTCTGCAGCTCGGAAACATTCCCGAAAGTCTCTATGTCATACCCGGGTCTGTAGTAACTCGTCAGATCTTCTCTAATATCTGTAAGTTGAAGCGTGCCGCAGGCGTTAATCTCATACGTCCTTGGATTAATTGAACCCGCAGTTATATCGTGTGTATTTCGATTATCTAACCCCTGTTCCGTTGGCCTGTGCATATTAATAACAATTTTTGCTCCGTTGTAGTAATCTACTGTTTCAGTGGGAGGAATCCAGCCCGTCTTGATAAAAGGTCCCAGTAAATCCTGTCTCTGCAGCCTGCCCCACTGCCCTCCGGCAATAAGTACACGTTTATTTTTCAAAAAAGGGGCGAGTTCATCAAATAAAGAGATCCGATTCCAAAATCCACTGCCAATAAAACATACATCATATTGATAACTCGCAGACGTCTTGCGGGGAGTAAAGAGTGATGTATTTACACCGAGCGGAACATGATATACGTTTACAGCACCCTGGCTTCGGTAGAATGAAACTGCCCTGATTTCATGAGTGAAAACGAGATCATAGTGAAGACAGATGGAAGCTGTATCTTCTGTAAAGTAAGGATCATCTACGAACCAGATAGCGGTCCGAATGCCCAGCGCACGAATCTCATCTATTTGAGCAAGATGATCCGCTGGGAACACATGAAGACCGTTCATGACGAGAACAAGATCCGGCATATAGAGGGCAGCGCGCTCTCTCATATGAGCGGCATCCGCCACGATACATTCGGATACAGTGGTTTGAAGTGCTTGAATGACCCCATCATCAATGGCTTCGAAACCTTGAGGGACATAGAGCACTTTCATTTTACGAACAGATGACTCCGTCTTCTTTACTCTCTGGAGTATTGCCTCACAACCGCCGTACCGGATGCCTTCAGCATATCCATCAAGGTAACTCCGCACCTGCTTCCTCCTTGTAAGTTTCACCTGTTGCTCACCTATCTCTCTTGATCATAAGTTCATGTAGTCACTTCTAACTATATGCCCTAAGGTCAAATGCATCATGGACCGATGTCCAAGCGGAGAAAAATTGGCTTTTGTACGGGTGGCATTTGTCTCCTTCTATCCATATGTACATATAACTAACACGGGGAACTTGTCCTTTCTATAGCTGACACGGGTGCCGTCATCTTCTTGTGCCTAATGATTAAAAGACAGACAATCGATGACGGCATCATAATCCTAGGTTTCTTTACCTTGATACGCCAGGGCGTGGCCATCTTCGAACCCTTTGGCAAACCCTACGTTGAACCCTTCGTTGTAAGCCTCGTTGTAAAGTTTTGAACCTGTTTTTTTTGCGGGAGAGAGAATTTTGGCGGTAGTGGTTTGAGATCCTTTTCGTTTGAGAGATTTTTTGGTCTTGGACGACGACGATTTCCGCTTGATTGGAGACTTCGTTGTTTGGGATGTTTTTTTCGCCAGCTTCTTCCCAAGTTTCCCTGTTTTTCGTGCAGGACGAACTACTTTTTTGTTGGTGCCTTCCTTTTTGGATAGCACCTTTCTGGACTTTTTTCTTTTCATCCTTATTCCTCCTGTTGATGTCAATCTTGGGATGCAACCCGGCAAGATAGTTGCTGGTTCACATACCATGGTAGTGCAGGAGTTCCCTTATTCAGTGGATTTCAGCTTAATGATCCCAAACATCTCTGCCATATGGACATTGACCTCGCGTTCAGCATCCAGAACCCTGGTAACCTGCTGGTGGGCATGAGCCAGGTGTCCAAGCATTTCATCCAATTTGTTTTGCATAACTCGGATCCTCCTTTTACAACTGAGCTCAGATATCCGAATCTAGGATAAACACAAAAAATCCCCGGCCCGACATTTGCCTTTGGTAGCATATGCCGGGCCGGGGAGCTCAGTTCCTATATATCAAGGGGATTAGCTATAAACTTTGGTGATCAATTCTTTAAGTACTTTGGCAGAGTGATCGAATTTCGCTTTTTCTTCTTCGTTCAGATCGATTTCGATAACTTCCCGGATTCCTCCACGGTTTACAACTGCAGGAACGCCAATGTACAAATCTTCATGGCCGTATTGACCTTCAAGCAAGGAAGAGACAGTCAAAATGCTGTTCTCATTACTGAGAATCGCTTTTGTAATACGTGTGAGTGCCATACCAATCGCGTAGTAAGTAGCCCCTTTACGTTCAATAATATGATAAGCGGCGTCACGAACATTGACGAAGATTTCATCCAGCTTTGCTTTATCCTCAGGGTTATTACGACGATCAAGCACTTTCGCCAATGTTTCAATACCGACAGAAGCTTGGCTCCATACAGCAAATTCAGTATCTCCATGTTCACCAATAATCGCAGCGTGAATATTACGAGTATCCACTTCGAGGTAGTCCCCTACCATGTAACGAAGACGAGCTGTATCCAGTGTCGTACCGGAACCAATAACGCGTTCTTTAGGTAAACCGGATTCTTTCCAAGTTACATAAGTGAGAATATCCACTGGATTGGAAGCAATGAGGAAAATGCCATCAAATCCGCTGTCCATAATATCACGTACGATGCTTTTGAAGATTTTCGCATTTTTGTCTACTAAGTCCAAACGGGTTTCACCTGGTTTTTGCGGCAAACCTGCTGTAATAACAACGAGATCAGCTTGTCCGCAATCTTGGTACGTACCGCTCCGTACTTTCGTTGGTGCTGGTGCAAATGGCATCCCATGATTGAGGTCCATTGCTTCGCCTTCAGCTTTACTTGCATTTACGTCAATAAGGATCAATTCCTCAGCAATTCCTTGGTTGATCATAGAGTAGGCATAACTGCAACCTACTGCTCCTGTACCTACTAATACAACACGATTAATTTTGTTACCCACCATAATAAAAATCTCCCTTCAATTATAGAAAGCTGAATTTTTGTCCTAGTAAAGAGCCCAATTTATTATCCCAACAATAACAAGTAAAATTACGCTGATCTTAATTGTAAATTTAAACAATTCATTCTCTTTACCAGCGAGACCAACGGCCGCTGCAGCAACTGCTACGGATTGTGGCGAAATCATTTTTGCCATTGCACCACCCATGACGTTCGCAGCAACCATAGCTTCTGGCAAAATTCCAATTTGGTTTGCAGTGACAGCTTGTAAAGGTGCAAATAACGATCCGCTGTTAACAACAGAACCGGTTAGGAACACGCCAATCCAGCCGAGAATCGGTGCAAACAATGGGAAGATACTGCCCGTTGAAGCAAAGGCAAGACCAAGCGTCGAAGACATACCTGAGTAGTTACAAATGTAAGCAAATGCAAGTACGCTACAAATGGTTACGATCGGGATGTACAATTCTTTTACCGTTTCTACGGCAGCATCTTTAATGATGCTTCCTTTAATGCGGTAAATAAGAATGGTCAGAATGCCCGCAATAAGAATCGCTGTTGTCGTAGAAGAGAATAAATCCAGATTAAATACAGCAGCGTAAGGTGTTTCTTCTGGAACAACCGGTGGTTGCCGCAGAATCATGTTATGAACTCCTTTTATAGGGAAACTGAAAACCAGACTATTCAGCGGTCCATCTGCTGCGAACAACGCTTTGAATGGTTTCAGTGAGAACAAAATAACCATAATGGTCAAAAGAACAAACGGTAACCAAGCAAAGGCAATTTGCCCCAGGCTGTAGGATTCTTTCTTGATTCCTTGCTTCGCTTGCTTCAATTCTTCTTTTGCTTCCAAACGATAAATTTCTTTCGGCTTCCAAACACGCAGGAAGAGAGCTAGTGCAACCAAACTCACAAGTGCAGAGATGATGTCTACCAGTACAGCTCCTAGTGTATTAAGAACAATAAACTGTGTAATCGCAAATGAACCTCCGCAAACCAAAATTGCGGGCCAAGTTTGTCTCATTCCTTTAAAACCGTCAATTAAATAAACTAATAAAAAAGCAATGATCAAGCTGATTACCGGTATCACAAACGATGTCCGGCTCGCCACTTCAAGACCAGAAAGATCGGTCAATGTAGCTGGCGTTGTAACAGGAATCCCCATGGCTCCATAGGAACCCCCTGCAATGTTAGCAACAAGGCAAAGTCCCGCTGCATATACAGGCTT
Organism: Paenibacillus sp. Marseille-Q4541; assembly: GCF_018310695.1. Classification (GTDB taxonomy): domain Bacteria; phylum Bacillota; class Bacilli; order Paenibacillales; family Paenibacillaceae; genus Paenibacillus. The sequence continues at coordinate 179,489 of NZ_JAGXCY010000004.1, forward strand.
AAATCCAAGACCAATCAAAATAACAGCTGTGATGGCCACCGGCGCACCAAAGCCTGCCGCACCTTCCAGGAAGGCACCGAATGAAAAGGCAACCAGCAGAACTTGTAAACGCTGATCTTCGGTAATGGTTGCTATACTATTCTTGATAATATCGAATTTCCCTGTTTTCACCGTCAGTTTATACAAGAAAATCGCTGCTAAAACGATGGACGCTACCGGCCAAAGACCTGCTAGCACGCCATAAAAACCGGTACCTACAACTTTAAGAAAAGGCATTTTGTAGAAGAAGAGTGCTACGCATGCTGCAACAGCGACACTCAGGAAACCAGCTACATAACCTTTCATTTTAAAAACAGTTAGAGCTACGATAAAAAATATAATGGGTACTGCTGCTACCAAAGCAGATAGCCATATATTACCCATTGGATCATATATTTGATTCCAAACCCCCACTTGTTCCAACTCCTTAATTCTTGATTGTTTAGATATTGTGAGCCTTGCTAGATTATCCTATTCACACAGCAGATAAAATATGGATGCTTGTCTATCATCAATACATGTGAAATTATTCACTTATATTGAGATAAGTGTCATTGCCTTTTTTCAGAACATGATAATTGTCACAAAGCTTCAGCCGAGTTCTTACTATAGCGTCGCTTTTGCTCTGAGAATATGACATTTTTCACATTTTTCTGAAAATACAGAATGTGGAAATGAAAGTTTTCTAAATTTTTCATCCATTTCAATCATATTGAAACGAAAACGCATCATCTTCTGTGACTTTACTCCCCAATCTTGATATGATGAGAACAAGCAGATTATGCCAGAACGGAGATGACATATTCATGACAGTAAAAAAAGCCGTCATTCCTGCAGCAGGACTCGGTACCCGATTTCTTCCAGCCACGAAAGCAATGCCCAAAGAAATGATGCCGATCCTAAACAAACCGACTATCCAATATATTGTCGAAGAAGCCATTGCTTCCGGAATTGAAGATATTATCATTGTTACCGGAAAAGGCAAACGGGCGATTGAAGATCATTTTGACCATGCTTTTGAACTGGAGCAACTACTTGCAGACAAGGGCAAATCCGCTGCCTTGGAAGAAGTTCTTTCTTCCTCTACTGTTCCAAATATTCATTACATCAGACAAAAAGAACCCAAAGGGCTTGGACATGCCATCTGGTGTGCAAGGAAGTTTGTAGGAGACGAACCTTTTGCCGTTCTCCTCGGAGATGACATTGTCGTAAATCCTGTACCTTGCTTGAAGCAACTGATTGATGAGTATACAAGAGTGGAAGCATCCGTGCTTGGTGTGATGCAGGTTCCTGACGAGGATACGTACAAATATGGGATTATGGAGCCTCTTGAAAAGAACAATCGGAGTTATTCAGCGCTGCGATTTGTGGAAAAACCACAACCTGGAACCTCACCTTCCAACCTGGCCATTATCGGACGATATGTACTGACTCCGGATATTTTCCCTTTGCTCGATGAACACCATATTGGCATCGGCGGTGAAATCCAGTTGACCGATGCCATCGAGAAACTGAACCAGACTACTCCTGCATACGGTTATGAATTTGATGGTAGACGCTATGATGTAGGGGATATACTCGGGTTTCTAGACACAAATATCGAATTTGCTCTGGCCAATTCTAACTACCGTGAAAAAGTGATAGAAATGTTACAACATAAAATGGATACCATTATCTCTCAGCATCGCTAACTGCATTTATTCATGGATTTTTCCATATGAAGAAGCGCCTATCGTAGTCCAATTACGATGGGCGCTCTTTTAATCGTCATTTTATTTTGAGAACAAATATTATGATTTTCGCTTATGCGATCGGCGAATGATCCACCGAATAAGCTGATACAGTACAAATACAATCCCTGCCAGAATAAAAGTTCGAGTCAGCGAACGTTCTACGATGTTAAACACCTGTTTCCACTGTTCGCCAAACACGTAGCCGATTGAGAAAAATACAGTGACCCATATGGCAGTTCCTGCATAGGCATACGTTGCTACTGTACGGTACGGAAGGCGGATAATGCCTATAAAATACCCAATAAACTGTCTCACCCCAGGAACAAAAAAAACGTATAACAATAGCTTGTCCCCATATTTATCATACCTTTTTCTCGTTTTTTCCAAAAATTCTGGATGAATAGACAGCCATTTACCAAAGCGATCTACGAGGGGTGTCCCGAATCGATAACCGATACTGTATGTAATCGTTACGCCAAGAATAGCTCCTGTTAGAGCAAATAAATAGGCAGGCAGCCAGTTCAGCAGGCCCAAATATACAAGGTATCCTGTGTACGTTAATGTACTATTTCCTGGAGGAATGGGCAAAGCAATGAAATCAAGAGGCAGCCCAATCAGTAACACATAGTACCCGTATTGATCAAATAATCTTTCTACCACATCTATCAGATTCATGAGGACTCCTCTTATGTACAAAAATAAAAAAACGATGTTCTATCCTATCTAGAAAATAGTAATCAAACTTGGAACTTTAATCAAGTTTACCCTTCTGCTCCTCTAAAGAATCATAAGGGAAGCAGAAGAGATATTAAAAATTTATAGTGGATTACGAATGACAGGAGGTGCAATAATGGGCAGCCCGAGCGGTAACGCATGGATCCGGTGACTAGGCAAGACGTGTATATCCTTATCGCCTATGGACCAGCATGCAGCAGCATACCTTGTCGCGAAAGGTCTTCGTTTCCCTTGATGAAGCTGATACAATTCGGAATTCGCATGCAGGACGTTCTCTGCTAAGATACTCCCTTCAGGCAAGCCGAAAGCTTTCCCTTGCACTCTCATCATTGCCAAAAGTTCTCGCTCAGAGTTTGCATGTACGACCTCCCCTGAAGGAATGTTCCAAAGTTCAGGCCTTGATAAAGTCACTGCTTTCTTTCGAAAATGAGAAGTGATGGATTCGTCTCCACTCGTTTTCACCTGATGCTTCACTCCATCTGCTAACCAGTATAGGGTTCCCGTCGCACTTTGCACCATTCGGTTGACCGGATAGAAGTGGTACGCATGTCTGTTCTTCCAGACCGGCATATTTCCTGCCTGTATGATCCGCTTTGTTCTGTGAATAAGATCATGTGGATTTCCCCACTTGGACGTATAAAATTTCGCATTCTGCTCATTCGTCTGTTCAAACTGATCAGCCAGTTTCTTCATACTGACGCTGCCATAGTGGTGAATAAAACTATCTCCTGCGACAACTAATTTTCTATTCAGTAAGCGAATTCGAATGTTCCAGTCCTCATCTTCATAGTTCCCTATCTGGTATCCTTCATCTAAATAACCAACTTCTGAGATGAGATTTCGCCGGAACAAAAGACAGAATCCTACAAGCCGATCGGTTTCTCGCCATTTGGATGGATCGGGCATACGATAGCCTTCTGCAAACTTCCACATGTCCTTGATTCGTTTGTATGGCACTTCGATCTGCTGGTCTCCCCCAATGTAATTGGTGACAGGTCCGACTGCAGCGATACTCTCATCGCTCTTGAGGCACGATAGCATATGACTTAGCCAGCCGGGGGTTACGACCGTATCATTGTTGAGCATCACTATATATTTCCCTCTTGCCATCATTAGCCCGTAATTTATTCCGCCCGCAAAACCGCGATTCTCGTTAAGTACCGTAGACCGTATCCAGGAGCTCCGGCTCTCCAAATACTCCGCTGTTCCATCGGTTGAAGCATTGTCTACTACGATAATTTCATATGGTTCCTCTGTATGTGCCTTAATGCTGTCAATGCATTCTCTTAGATAAGCGAGCTGATTGAATGTTGGAATGACAATGCTCGTTCCATCCAACAAAGCCCCATAGGACTTAGTCCCAGCCTCTACGCCTCCCTCGTAGCCTAGACGATACCCTTCCTGATAAGCGGGGTATGACTTGCGAGTATTAGCAGCCAATCTTTTTCGTTTCCTTCTTACTAAAGATTCCCCAGGTTTTCGAGAACTCGTTCCCTTCATACCTATCTCCTCCTTTTCAACCTAGCACAGCTGCATCCTTTACGATTTCATCCGCTACATGACCGATATCTATGGCAACCTTTTTGTATTCTGCAGCTATTCGCTGACAGATGATTACCGCCGGAACACCAGCAGCCACAAGTCCGATATCATATTCATACAGGGAACTTAGGGCAAGGACCCGATCAATGTCCTGAAACCCGGAGACTGGATAGATCGTTCCTGTCACTTGAATCCCTTTTCTTCTCAACTCTTCGGCCACACTTTCTGCTTTGTTACCAATAAGAAGGACACGCCTTCCTTCGAGGAGCGGCAACAAATAACCAGATTGATAGAGACTATAATTAATAGTTGAGGTCGTTAATTTCAACGCTCTGATTGACAGACTATAATATTCAAACAATGGAAACATGAGTAACTGAAAAGCCGGTTTACGGGATATGGGTACACCGATATAATCAGCGCTCTGAATTGCATGCACTAGAGATCTCCGTACAGAAGCATCAGGTACAGGCACCCCTGCATAGGGAAGGAATGCCCCTAGCTCATGGACTTCTGCTGGAGACATCACAGTCTCATAAGCAAGACTTAATAACTCGCCATCACCTAGTCTCACAAGGGATAACGGTTGCCTTTCCTCTAGGGCAGTCCTCAAAACGTCTCTTATCTCAGAGGTTCCTGCAAGCTGAATCATATGGGATTTATATTGGGTAAGCCCTGCCTGAATCAGTTCTTCACAAGTAATATGGGGGAGTAGCTTTCCCTCTGGCATCCACTTCTCAACTAAGGCTTCTCCTCCTAAATACATTGCTTCCCTATGAAGTGATTGAAGAGAAGAGCGAGAACGGGTTCCCGTATCATTTGGGGATCCCTTCTGTTTCCTCTGTTTGTCAGCACGCTGCTTACGATTTTTACGTTCACGTTTACCATGTTGTAAATCCCGGGGTTTGGCACCTGATTTACCGCCTTTATGCCTAGAAGCAGGTTTACCTGATCGCTCCCCTTTCTGTTTACGGGGTACATCTCGCCCCATCAGAACCACTCTCCTACGGCAGTAACCCCTTCATTTCTACAGCGGCTTCCTGTAAAGATTCAAAAGTCCCTGCATCACTCCAGAATCCTGGAACAATGTCATACTCCAGTCCACCTTGTGCAGCATAAATATTATTCACGTCTGTAATCTCGAGTTCTCCTCTGGCCGATGGAGCGAGACCGCTGATCAGCTGAAACACCGAGGTATCATACATGTAAAATCCAGTTACACTGTACCCTGACTTTGGAAATTCGGGTTTCTCTTCGATACGGGATATCAGTTCTTTGTGTGCTGTGTCAAAAACCGGAACACCGTATCTTCTTGGATCATCCACTTCCTTCAGTAACACCCGGGCAGTTCCTGGCTGCTGTTTGGCATAGGATACAACATAGGCACCCAAGTCATCTGCAAATAGGTTATCTCCAAGCAGAACGACGAATTTCTCCTCTGGTAAAACAAACCCTTTTGCTAGATCAAGCGCTTCAGCAATGCCTCCCGCTTGTTCCTGGATTCGGTAGGTAATATTTACGCCAAAAGTTGCTCCACTGCCTAGAAAATCCGTGTATAGGCCCGATGACTGCTTACTGATAACCAATAAGATATCGATTATTCCCGCTTTACGCAGAGATTCGATCCCGTACACGATCATCGGATATTTACCTACAGGTAGCAGGTGTTTGTTCAGCAATTGTGTAAGGGGACGCAAGCGTGTACCCGTTCCTCCTGCAAGGATAATTCCCTTCAAGTCTATTCCTCCTTCTCTTTTGAGGTTATTCAATGAATTGCAGTGGATCAACCTTCCATTTTTGCATATATAAAATCCGATTCCGACGAATAAGCTGCTGCAATGCTTCCGTATTTTCCTTCTTAAAACTTGCACTTCCCTCGTGGTGAACAAGAACATCGCCCATCACCAGCAGAAGGTATCCAGCGAGCCTTGCACGATAACAGTAGTCATCATCCTCGTAGTGACCAGGACTAAAAATTTCATCAAGCTCCCCGATTTGCTCGAGTACTTCTCGTTTGAACAGAAAACAAAGTCCTACAATTCGATTTACCTCTTTCCATTTTTCAGGATCCGCCTGATTATGCACTGCCGCTATTTGCTGAAACTGCTCCATTGAATGAAACTCAACCGGTATTTGCTGAATTCCGCTAGCATAATTCGTTACCGGACCTACGATTCCAATCGAAGGATCGCTATATAGCCCTTGTTTTAGCAAGGTAAGCCAACCTCGCGTGACTGTCACATCATTATTAAGTAGTAATAAGGAATCTCCTCTGGCCAGTCTCAAACCCGCATTACAGGCGGCAGGAAATCCTCGATTTTCTGGCAAAGAAATGAACCGTATCTTTTGAGAAGCACAATAATCAAAGGTTTTATCGGTAGAACCGTTATCAACTACAATGACTTCGTAGGGTTCCTCCGTGTATTGCTTGATGGAACTGATGCATTGCTTCAGAAGAGCGACCCCATTAAAAGAAGGAATAATAATACTCGTTAGATGGGACTGAATCATTTGGCATTCCTCCAGCTAGCAACCTCTGCCCTGCTTATCGAAAGCTCATCTGCAACAGTATTCGAACTTTTAAGCACTGTAGTTAATGCCTCTAAATGATCTCCAATAATCATACGTTCAACCTCATTGCCCTTTCCCACATTCCCTATTCTACGGCGGTTCTTTGAGATCACATCGACTGCTGCAACCGCCTCCACCCTACACCCCTTCTCCAGTGCGATCGTTTGTGCAAGAGGTGGTGTGATTAGATTCGGGTACCCTATCGTTTGGATACAAGCCCTTGATATGGCATGAGGTACGGAGATCAGCGAACTGGCACCAAGATCTGGTCTTTTCATCACGGTGTTCAAATAGCTTTTTAGACGTGTTACACCATCTTGGCTCACGAACGATGGCAGGAAGGAACGAAGATCATTTAATGCCATATCCACTCCCTGGTCTACCGCATAAAGGAAGGGGGCCAATTGTTCTGCTTTAATGACGATATCTCCATCCGTGAACAAAATAGATTCAGCTGTTGTCATCTGAGCTCCCATTGCCCGCCCAACATCATGTCCTATTCGCTCCGGTTCATGTATGATTGTCACGAGAGGATATGCTCTCGCTAAGGTATAACTGTTGTCACTGCAGCCATTGAGCACTACAATAATTTCTTGCAGCGGGAGTCTGCTGAGTTCCTTCAAAACCGCTCCAAGCGTATCTTCTTCGTCCGAAGCCGATACGACTGCAGCCGCAGGACGAGAAAGTGGAAGTAACATTGGCATACTTCTATCATGCTTCTTACCATAAAAGGAGTGGCGGTATGCTTCTGCAATTTGTCTCACCTCGCTGTAAGGCAGTGAGGATTTTACGGTATCAAAGTACCATGACGTAAAGCCTGCATGCACATCTTTTACAGATAGCTGTGCCGAAGTCATATTTTTAGATGCAGATATTCCTTCCTTTATCCCAAGCATTCGCAGTGATTTGTGGACGGGTGAGACTTGGGAAGAAGAATTTCGTTTAGCGCTTTTGTTATTCCGCTTACGTGGCGGTATCGTTTTTTTATGAATCGTTTGCCTCATTCTCCTCACCTCGCTTCACTTCATTCGCAACAGCTGTCGATCTCGGTATAGATCGGTGTAACCCGCTCTTGGACCTCGTTCATCTGTGAGCCAGCGAATCGCTACAAGATGATCACTAAGAATGATCTCTGTCAGGGGGTCCGTGTCGCTCTTGCGCCGAGAAGGGTTCAAGTGTCCGACTGGAATAGGGTGGACCGCCTGAACCTCCAGCCCTTTCGATACGCCTATGGTCTGTGCAAGAGGGGGTACCTCCAGTACACTTGGTCCTATAGTTTCATAAGCCAGACGACTGATGGCGTTAGGTACTGCCGTAAGAGAGGCGCCTTGCAGATCAGGACGCCCTAGCATAATATTCAACGCATATTTTGCTTCTATCACCGGATGTACCGGCGTCCGATGCACCGGACCTTTATAGTCATTAAGTGCGATATCCACTCCCGACAGTACGGCATGAACAAATGGCTGAAGTTGCCGTGAAGGAATTACCATATCACCATCCACGAATAGGAGAACACGTCCTTTCGCTTCTTCCGCACCCCTTCGTCTTCCTACATCATGACCAAGTGGCTCGTGATAGTGTAATACCTTTGCTCCTGCAGCTTCCGCTCGTTCTGCTGTCTGATCTGTAGATCCGTTAACAATGACGATAACTTCGCATGATGGATGAATTCCAAGACTTTCAATCACTACATTCGCAATCGTAGATTCCTCATTCATCGCAGGTATAATAACCGATAAAAGCAGTTCTTCCGCAGGAATTTCACTTGCGAGTTTTATAAATTCCTTTTGATGTAAGGGCGATACCGATGCCCACCCTACTTCGTATTCCATATTCATCTGTTTTTTGTTTTTTCTTCTAGACTTCTTTGTTTTCTGGGCTCGAGGATATAGGGATGAGCCTTGCGTTGTTTGCTCAGGTGACTTTCCAGTCTTACTGGAAATAGAGCTATTCATGAAAACGTTCTTTGCTTTCTGCCCTCGCTTACTCAAATCTCCCACGTAACAAACCTCCCTTGCAGGCATGAGCAAATAGATGGGGTTATCACGTATATCTTATGCCCACTTCCGATTTTGGAAACGGCAGCTGTCCTCATGAATAAAGATCTTCATCTCTTGATAGAAAAAATGTTTTTCTAAGTAGGACGCTAAAGTACGGAATACATCTAGAGCAGTTTGATCCTTCTACCACAAGTAAATTCACTCTTTTGGCATTACATACCTAAGTGCATCTTATGCGGTTCTCTAGGCTCCTGACACTGATGATCCTTGTGATACCGCCGCTGAAGTGTCACTTATGAATGAAGTGACCGGCTTTAATCAGGCTTGTATCATTTCTGTAAGATCAGCTACTGCCCTTTCGGGCTGTTCTCTTTTTTCATAGAATAGGCAAAGAATGAAAACTGATAGGAAATAGTATGCAAAGGGGGATAGCGATGGACCGTGTAGGAATTTTGCTGGATTCAAGCATGTTTCGGGGAATCCCTGCTGGTAGAACAGGGCGGGAATCTCTTCTCTACTATGAGCTCGCTGCTGCTAGCTATGGTCTAACTGCCTGTTACCTAAGACTGGAGGATATAGATCTCTTTACTGGAAAATGTACAGCTTACATTCTTACAGGTAACCGTTATCAGCTTCATCATATTGCAATTCCTGAGGTCATCCATAACCGAGCAATGTATTTTGCAAAAATCAGTCATTATCAGATCGCCGGTCTCATTCAGCGAGGGGTTCGTATTTATAATGTGCGGAATCGATATGGCAAAGATGAAATTCATCGTCTACTCGTGAAAAATCCAGAACTTGCTCCTCACCTTCCACAAACGGAGCTTGCTTCCCTTCCAACCATCCAGCAAATGATGGAGAAACATACGGATTTGATTGTGAAGCCAGTCAGCAGCAGTATTGGTAAGGGAATCATGCGTGTGATGCATAGGTATGGAGATGGGAACCTCATCTTGTCTTCGGCTAATCGCAGTAAACAGTGCCGTTATCCATTCAAAAGAGGGGTGCTGCCTCAGGTACTAAACAAACGTATTCAGAAAAAAAACTATTTGGTACAGGAACGAATTGCTCTTGCCACTTATGAAGGACGTCCCTTTGATCTTCGTGTCTCTGTACAGCGCGGGGGTTCAGGCAGCTGGATGGTTACAGGCATGTACGCAAAGGTAGCCCCTCCAAACAACTTTGTGACGAATGTTGCTCAGGGTGGATCCGCTATGCCTTATGAAGAAATTCATCCTCTTGTTCTTCCATCCCATTCGCTCCTCACAATAACTGATCAAATACAGCATCTGACCATTACAGCGGCCAAGCAACTTTCCTTAGCCTTACCCCATTTGGCTGATCTAGGCTTTGATATGGGTATAACTGCGCAAGGGGAAATCTACTTCATAGAATGTAACGGAAGAGACCAACGATACGGATTTCGTAAAGCCGGGATGGATAAGGAATGGATGGAAACTTATCAAAATCCACTAGCCTATGCAAGGTTTTTACTTGACCAGCAGCAGGCATCCCCATATCCTTCTTAGCTAGATTTGATTTGTAGAAAAGCTGTATTGATTTCACCTGCGTTCTGTGTCAATATAATGCAGAGTGGCCGGGCCGTAGAGACCCGGTCTAGAAGCTCGTTTTTAAGGGGGATATACATGTCGAAACCATTGCTGCGTCTCATGACAGAGCTCTCTTCACGTAAATGGATCTCCCGGCTTACTGGCACTTTTTCCAAGAGCAGTGCAAGCCGGCTGCTTATACCTTGGTTTATTAAAACCTATGAGATCCCTGCACACGAGGCAGAACTTGCACCAAGAGATTATCCCTCGCTGAATGCCTTTTTTACGAGGAGATTACAGACGGGCGCAAGAATGATTTACGAAGATCCAAACATGCTCTTGAGTCCTGTTGATGGCAAAATAACAGCGATGAGTCCAATTACCGGAGGCTCTCTCCTTAATGTAAAAGGACATGATTACACACTCTCAGATCTTCTCAACCATTCACCCCATCTCGAGAAGTACAAGAATGGCTGGGCTTTTGTACTGTATCTCAGTCCGAAGGATTATCATCGAATCCATGCTCCGGTCACGGGAAAACTGGTAGAAAGCGAACATATCCGCGGTAAAGTATATCCTGTGAATGATTTTGGTCTTCGTCATATGAAGTCGGTACTTAGCCGGAACGAAAGACGGATTACATACATCAAACACGAATTTGGCGAAATCGCTGTAGTCAAAGTTGGCGCGATGAATGTTAGCAGTATTCAATATACAGATGAACGAACAACTTCTTGGGAACGAGGAGACGAGCTTGCTTATTTCGAGTTCGGTTCCACCGTTGTTCTGCTCTGCGAAAAAGGAACCTTTGAACCGAGCGATGAACTTTCTCTTGGACAACACGTACAAATGGGGCAGCCCCTTGGCCTGTTGAAACCGAAGAAAGCACGCACAGAATCGATTCATCCACATACCTAAAAAAAGCAGCCGCTTTCAGGATATCCTGACAAGCTAGCTGCTTTTTATCTATGGTCGATCATTGTTTTGCATGTCCAATGTAAGTCGTCTCTATTCCCGAAATTAAAACCACACATCTTCTGCCGGTTTGCGGCGCATCCGAGTGCGGAATAGATTCCATCCTTGACCCGAGCAACCACAATTACGAACTCTTCGTGTTCTGTTCACGATGACACCCTCCTCACTGTGCGGAATATCACAACTTCTTTTCAAGTAAATACCCCGCACGAGAAGGTTTGAAACGGATACTTTCGTTACCGAATTTCAGAAGGGCTCTTTCCCGTATATTGCTTAAATTGCCTGCTAAAAAAGAAGATGTCACGATAACCAAGAGCATCAGCTACTTCGGTTACGTTCATACCTGCGTGAACCAGCAAGTGCTCGGCACGTTCAATTCTCATTTTTATAATATAGGACTGAACAGAATAACCGATCAGTTCTTTAAATTTAATGGAAAAATAACGCGGGGACAATCCTGCTCTTGCAGCCAGATCCTCCACACGATGATTGATGCCCGGATGCTGTCTCACATAATTTGCAATCTCTTGAATGGCCTCTGCGAGCTGATTACTTACTTTCCTCTCAGCAGGTTCCTCATGATCAAGCCGAAGCAAATGAATCATCAGCTGTTTAAGAATCAGCTTGCTTTCGACTTCCCTACCATACGAATTGGACAGGAAGAGACGGACATATCTAGCCAGCATATGTTCAAAATCAACGGTTTCTCTAAGTTTGCGATAAGGTCCAGGTACTTCTTCTACCAGACCCTCCACATCAAAATGAATATAAGTTAAAACAAATGGTTTTTGCGGATTGTGGGTGGCACTCGTGTGATCACCAGGTCGAAACAGAAAACAACTGCCCTTTTGGGCTTGGTGAGGTTCATCGTTCAAGATGACGGTACCTTCTCCACTCCATACATAAAATAAATCATAGTTTTGCATCGGTTTTTCGCGCTTCTGCCATTTCCAGCCTGGCTCACAGACAATCTTGGCGACGGCGGGCAAAATCACAAAAGACGACGGTGATGCCTGTAACATGTCGTCCTTCCTCCTTATTTAAGTGGGTCCTATGTACTTTTTCTATTATAACGTGAAACGTCTCGGAAAAAAACCAATGACCGCATTGGAAGAGTTACTTCTTGTTCCTCACGTCCCTCCACGCATCAGCCATCCGTCTTGCTCCTTCTCTTATTCTTTCATTACTCAGGTGAACATATCCAAAATATGCAGCCGACGTATCTCCTACTGTCATCTCATATCTGGAACTATCCGTAAAATAGACCTGATGCTGCTTACATTTTTCTATAAATCGTACGTAATCCCCACGGCTTTGCTTCCAGGTTGCATAGACTTTAATTCCGGCATCGCCCACATGCAGCTGAAAAAGGTCGTGTGTATACTCGTGCATGGCTTCAATAAATACGTTTAATTTGGCACCATAAATCCGTGTCAGCTTGCGTACATGCTTGGCATAACCACCTCTCGACATCCACTCCGCGAGCCCGCGCTGCTCATAAATGCCGGGAGGAAACGGATCATAGAATGTTTTGGCTGCAAGAACAGCCTGTATTAATCCCTTCGGGAGCACAGCATACCCAAGTCGAAATCCCGGATACATTGTTTTTGAAAATGAACCTACATAAATGACTCTCTCTTCAAGATCTAGTACCTTAAGGGGCTCAATGGGCCGCCCGCGAAATCGAAACTCACTATCATAACTATCCTCAATAATGACAGCATTGTTTTTTTGCGCCCAAGACAAAATTTCTAGCCTACGTGAAAGCGGAAGAACCGCTCCGGTAGGAAAGTGACGGCTTGGCGTAACATATAGGAGGGAAGCATCCCAATCAGCTGGGATAATCCCTTCCTCATCTACTGGAGCGAAAACAGGTTCTCCACCGCTGACATGTACGGCTTGTAGAAAACCTGTGAACCCTGGATTCTCGATAACGGCCCGTTCCGCCTCATTCAGCAAAATCTGAGTAATAAGGGCAATTCCTTGCATGGAACCGCTAAACAATACAATAAGCTCTGGTTCTACAGCCATACCACGGCTTAGCCCCAGGTGATTAGCGATAGCTACTCGAAGCGAATAATCTCCGGCTGGATCAGACCCTGCTATTTCTTCATCACGCATTCCAGCGGTGACTGCTTTTTTCCAATCCGCATAAGGAAAATCTGTTGAAGGGATATCCCCCTTTTCAAACCGAATCGAATCGTCTTTACGATCCGTTATAGATTTTAATAGATCCGAAGGATGCTTCTCCGCAGTTTCAGAAGAAATCAGTGAGCCTCTGATCTCGCCGTGTCTTCTTTGATGGTCCAGTACTCTTTTCCCCCAAGCGGACAGTGGTAATTGAGAGGGTTTACCAGAAGCATGTTTGTCTTCCTTACGAACAACTGCCACATAGGTTCCCCGCCCAATTTCCGAAACAATATATCCGTCAGCCAGCAGCATATCATAGGCCGACGCAGCTGAACCTCTGGAGATACTGTATTGTTTTGAGAGTTCCCGAGTTGCAGGTAATCTGCTGCCACTTTGGAGCGTGCCCGTTAGAATACCATCTCGTATCGCATGATATAGGGCGCTATATTTATATCGATATTTAGCTACATAGTGCTCCCAGGGTAACGTGAATTCCATATTCCTCATCTCCTCTTGCGGACATCCAAAATACAATTTAATTGGACTAATAAAAATATAGGATATTGGATCTTTTTTCATGACAATTTCCCCTCTATGATAAACAAAACGACAGGGAGGTACCACTAATAAATGAGACGAAAAGAGTTTACAATAGAGCAAGAAGAAGAAATAGAATCCTTCCTCGCAGAAAAAACGTATGGTTTTCTTGGAACTGTCAGTCCGAAGGGAAAACCCGGTGTTACACCGCTGAACTTCGTATATGATGGTAGCTATTTTTATTTTCATGGAAGTCTTGCTGGAGAGAAAATGAAGCATCTAAAAGCGAACGACGGGGTAAGCTTCAGTGTAGCTGAAGAATATGCGCTGATTCCTTCCTATTTCAGTGATCCCTTGCTGGCCTGTCCTGCTACCGCTTATTTCAAAAGTGTAACGGTACATGGTTATGCAGAAAAAGTAACGGATCTTCACGAAAAAGCAAAAGCCCTCTCCCTGTTCATGAAAAAACTGCAGCCCGAAGGCGGTTACACGCCTATAGATGCAGATGACACTTCGTATACAGGGCAGCTCAAAGCTGTAGCTGTTATTCGTATTATCCCTGAAGAGATAACCGCTAAGTTCAAATTCGGACAAAATTTAGAGCCACAAAAACACCAGGAAATTCTGGACAGGCTTGAGGAGCGCGGAACAGAGAAAGATCTCGAAACGACTGAACTGATGCGCAAATATTGTCCTTTCCATGCGGATAAATCATAATAGTAACGCGTTAATGTAGCATACATTTTATCTATGCCTTTTTTCCGTGACGACACTAGGTGTTGGTGCTATAATATGAGGCAGTGTAAAATGGTGACTATCCGGGCTGTGTCTTCTATTATCACCTTATAAGGTCAGAACGGATGCAATTCAAAGACTTGGAAGGATGAAAAAGATGAACCCATTGGCTTTACAGCTGAACGAAAGCATTCAAGCAGGCAGCAATCATGTGTACGACATGCTCTCGAAGCTTGGCAAAGAACTTTATTATCCGAAGGAAGGTATTTTGAGTCAATCGGCAGAAGCATCTAGCCGTGCGAAGAAATACAATGCAACGATCGGGATCGCTACAGAAGGCGGTAAACCGATGCATCTTCAAGTCATTCAGGAAAAATTATCTGCCTATAAACCACAGGATTTGTACCCTTATGCACCTCCTGCTGGTAAACCGGATCTCCGCGTAGCATGGCGTAATAAAATGCTCGAAGAGTCCCCGTCATTACAAGGGAAATCATTTGGTAATCCGATCGCTACGAATGCGCTCACCCATGGCCTCAGTATTGTGGCCGATCTATTCGTAGACGAAGGAGATGCAGTTATATATCCAGATAAAAACTGGGAAAATTACGAGCTCACTTTTGGTGTACGCAGACATGGAAGACTCGTAAACTATCCATTGTTTAATGATAAGAACAAGTTTAACAGCACAGGACTTAGAGAAGCCCTGTTCGCCCAGAAGGATCAAGGCAAAGCTATTGTTGTTCTCAACTTCCCAAATAACCCGACAGGCTATACTCCAGGAGCTGAGGAAGGCAAAGAAATTGTTGCTGCAATTAAAGATGCGGCAGACGCAGGTATAAATGTAGTTGTCGTAACAGACGATGCCTATTTCGGGCTCTTCTTTGAAGACTCCCTGCATGAATCACTGTTCGGAAGTCTGACAGGCATTCATCCACGTATTTTGCCTATCAAAGTGGACGGGGCAACCAAGGAAGAATTCGTATGGGGCTTCCGCGTTGGTTTCATTACCTATGGTTATGACAATGCCGATGTATTGTCTGCGCTGGAACAAAAAACACTGGGTATTATTCGTGCAACCATTTCAAGTGGACCGCATCCTTCCCAGACCTTTGTACTGGATGCACTGAATTCACCCGATTTTGCTGCACAGAAACAAGAGAAGTTTGTCATTATGAAAGCACGTGCCAATAAAGTAAAAGAACTGCTCGACAGTGGTAAATATAACGGAGCATGGGAATACTATCCTTTCAACTCCGGCTACTTCATGTGTCTCAAGCTCACCAAAATTTCTGCAGAAGAACTCCGTAGTCATCTGCTGGATCAATACGGTATCGGTACAATTGCACTCGGTGAACATGATCTCAGAATTGCTTTCTCTTCCCTTGAGGAAAGTCAGCTGGAAGATCTGTTTGACCTGATTTATCAAGCGGTTCAAGACCTTACACAAGGCTAATCATTAGTACTGTCTGAAATGAATGATCACCCCATAAACATTAAAAAAGGAATCTCCGCCGCAGGCAATGGAGATTCCTTTTTTTTATACATAAAGGCCTTAGCCCAAACCCTCAAGGTACCCTAATCATAGAATACGTTGTATGCTTCGTATGAGGCGCACGATAACCGATGTGAAAGGGGAATGTACAATGTCTGGATCAATGTCTGGATCAATGTCTGGAAATGAAGAAAGAAGCGGATATGGATATGGCGGAGAATATGGCGGAGGTTTCGGCGGAGGTAAAAGTATTGGAGCGATCCTCGTACTCTTTATCTTGCTCGTCATCATCTCAAAATCGTTCATGCATTACTAATTAAAGACCTGTTCTTGTAATCATTAAAAAACAAAAAGCCGGGTAAGCCCGGCCCAGTTTTCTTCCTGCGGATAAATGGCAAGGACTCATTACTTCTTCATGTCAGCCCTCTTGCGCCTTCCATTTATTCCGCATCCTCCTCGTTTGACCACTTTTTGCGTTCCGAATTTCGGAACCAGCGGGCAATGAGTATACCTAATGCGAGTGTAATTAGGGTCTCTACCCATCTGCCCCACCCTCCAAAAAGAAGAGGGATAAACAAAATGATGGCTCCTGCCATTTGCAATTCATACACAAAACCGAGTACCTGATCTCTCCGACTTTTCGGTGTGACCGGATAAATATGAATCCAGAAAGAATCATGGTGGTTACGCCTTAGACCCGATAACTGTACGCCTAGCAAAAAGAGGAAAAATAAATAGACACCGCTTCCCCATAAACTACCTGCCGTCCAATATACAAACAAACCGCCGATCAAAGTAAGCCTTCCTGTGATCCCTAGTAAGTCACTGCGTATGAATGTTTTGGTAATTAGGTATCGAAATGCCGTTTGCTGCCCCCACCGAAGTCTTTCAGCCAGTGGTGCCAGCCACTTACGAGCATGAACTCGCTGTCTAGAAGCAGGCACCTCTACGAACCAACCAAGTGTTTTCATCACACGTGCACTCTGATTCTGCTCCGTCTCAATCAGCTGTTCCCAATGGACAGGCAGTTTAACTGGAATCCGGAGAGATGCCAAATATAATCCAGCAAGCAAGGCGACAAAAATAAGACTTGGCGCGAGCGCATGCCATATAAAAGCATATAGGCTTAGCAAGACAAATACATACCTTATCGTACGATATGTAAGGCGGGCCGTGCGTGATAACATCTGTTGCTCCGTCCAGCCTCCGAAACTAGCCAAATATTTAAGCAGCAGAAGCAAAAGTAAAAATAAATAAAAGGGCTTTGGTTCTCCTTCGCTGCGAACATATAGCGGCCACAAGAGAACGAATAACATCACAAGTCCTACTGCCTTGTATGTGATCCCTCTTACAAAGCTCTTCTGCAAATACAGATTCATCCGATATTCCTGAGGTCTCAGGAATACGATATCCGCTTGCTGTAGATACGTACGGAAACTGCTGAAGATCACGAGCGGAGCAAGCACAATCAGCATCACCAGATGGATTGGAAATCCTTCTGGAATATCCTGTACCAATGAAGTGTACCATGCGGAAAAAGCAATCAGAGAGAACCCTAGCATCACAGCTACCCCGCTCTGCAGGACGTAGCCGAGATAAGGTGTAATCTGATTCCAGAAGGCCGTGCGCCTAGTTTTCCATAGCTGCTGCAGATCCATCTTCAATCCCTGCCTTGTACAAGTTGATAGAATAGGTCTTCCAGCGGAGCCTGGCTCATTCCAAACTGTTCACGCAGCTCAGTGAGAGTTCCTTGAGCAATAATTTTCCCGCTGTGCAAAATAATGAACTTGTCACAATAATTTTCGATCGTCGACAGAATGTGGGAACTAAGCAGAATGGAAGAACCTGATGCACGAATCTCCATCATAAAATCCAGCAGGGAGCGAATACCAAGCGGGTCCAGACCCAGGAACGGTTCATCGATAATATAAAGCGGCGGTCTTGCGACAAAAGCACTCATGATCATCACTTTCTGACGCATCCCTTTGGATAAATGAGAAGACAATGTATCCTTCTTGTCTCTCATCCGAAACAGATCCAATAAATGATCCACCCGTTCCTCAAACTCAGCTTGGGTGACGTTATAAGCACGAGCCGTAAATTCCAAATGCTCCATAACCGTCATTTCCATAAACAGCTCAGGAGACTCGGGAACAAAGGCCATCCCACTTTGATAAGATTCGGGGTCCTCTTCACGACGTTTCCCTTGAATTCGAACTTCTCCTTGCTGCGGAACCATCAGACCCAGTATATGCTTCATCGTCGTACTTTTACCTGCCCCGTTCAGTCCAATCAGACCAACCATCTCACCAGGAGCTACCTGAAAATCAATATTATGCAGCACAGGTTTTTTGGCACTATACCCTCCGCTGAGATCGCTAATTTGCAGGATCGGTGATTGTTCCATGATATCCCCCCGCTTTCTTCTAAATAGACTTATTGGTCTTTCTTCTTATCCTTAAGCCACTTCGGAGCTCCTTTGTTCTTCCGATCACGATCTCTTTCATTTTTGCGTCCCGGAACAGAAGAAGATTGCTCACTTGAACGACTTCCCGTACTACTTGTCCGTGCAGAAGGTTTAGACCGAAATGCGGAAGCCTGGGAAGACTCACTCGATTTAGTATAAGAACGCTGTGGTCTGCTTGACGAAGCAAATGGTTTATCTTTAATTTCCCCACCTTGCATTGCCCGTTCAATCAGCTCAATGCCAAGCTCCCTAGCAAATTTGCGCATAATAAAGGTTTCCTTCTCGCCAACGATCGATACCACTGTACCTGTCTTGCCCATTCGTCCCGTTCTTCCTGCCCGGTGAACGTAATGATCAGAATCGAAAGCCGGATCGAAGTTAATAACGAGCGGTAAATCTTGAATATCAAGACCACGTGCAGCTACATCACTTGCGATCAACAGCTTGATCTGTCCGTCCCGAAAAGCTGCCAGGACACGAGTTCGAGTCATTTTATCAGCATCACCATAGAGGGCTGCGGCAGAGATCCCTAGATAGTTCATCTTCGCTTCCACTTCGGAAATCGTCTCGGCATTATTTGCAAACACGATCGCTTTAGAAGGATCAAAATGACGAACGACACGGCGAAGCATATCGATCTTCTCACGCTCTCCAGCTACAAAATACAAATGCGTCAATCCTGTTGCCGTCATTTGCTCCGGATCAATTCCTATTGTGACCTTGTCTTTCATTTCACGTTCAGCCAGCTTTCTTGTTCCTTCATCCACCGTAGCGGACAAGAAAACAAGCTGACGATCTCTCAGGGCACTACGCAAGATGTGATTCACATCACCTGCACCGCCAAGTTGGAACACTTGATCAGCTTCATCAATGACGATGGTTTTAACCTGATGCATCTTCAATTTGCGCACCTCAATAAGCTCACGAACCCGCCCAGGAGTACCCACGACAATCTCGGGATGCTCCCTCAGCTTCTCGATCTGACGCTTGATCGCAGCACCACCAATGAGTCCAAGTGTTTTAATTCCTTTATATGCACCGTACATTTCTGCTTCCCTTACAATTTGCATAGCAAGTTCCTGCGTTGGTGCCAAAATCAATTTTTGCGTGCCTTTAATTTCCGTATCTACGGTTTCCAAGAGCGGCAGCAAATAAGCTAACGTCTTTCCTGTTCCTGTCTGGGAACGAGCAAGCACATCTTTCCCTTCCCGTATAACGGGAATCGTCTGCTCCTGCACTGGAGAAGGTTCAGTTATCCCTCTCTCACTGAGAAGTTGTATCAAATCCGGGTTCAACCCGAGTGAATCAAAACTTGTTGTCATTAAAAGTCCATCCTTTGTTAAGAAATCAATTACATTTCATTATATGCGAAAATGAGCAATGTACCAAATACGTTCTTATACCAGGTATAAAAAAACAAAAAAATAAAGCCCCTGAGCATGTAATTCCCCAGGAGCTTCCCCTTATTTTCGATTCATCAATCCATAGGTCAACTTGTCCGCAAACCTTGGAAACAACTGATAAAAACGCATACCAAAAGCCGCAGAACGCGGAAGGTTCACTTCTTCTTTGCGCCGAATGATAGCCTGTACAATCTGGTCAGCTACATATTCAGGTTTCATAATAAACCCGCGCAGATTTTTGATATAACCGCCATCAGGATCTGCCTGTTCAAAGAAAGGGGTATCAATAGGACCTGGATTAATTGTTGTTACCTGAACACCGGACTTTCTTAATTCCTGTCTCAGTGCATTACTGAATCCCAGAACAGCATGTTTTGTAGCCGTGTAGGATGCTGATTTCGCAGTACCAATTTTCCCTGCCATCGAAGCAACGTTCACAATTTGTCCGGTTCCTGCTTCCAGCATGTAAGGTAACACGGATTTCGTTACACGTACCGTTCCCATGTAATTCACATTCATCATATCTTCAAAAGCAGAGATCGGCATATCAACGAGCTGTTCAAATTGTCCATACCCTGCATTATTCAGCACGATATCAATCTTTCCGTATTTCTCTATTACTTGCTCTACTCTTGTCTGTACTTCACTTACATCCGTTACATCCAGTTTCAACCACTCATGAGTGCCACCAATAGACTGACTGATGTCTATAAGCTTCTTCTCCGATCTTGCAGTCAATATGGGAATAGCACCTTCCGCACTCAGCTTCTGTGCACATATCGCACCGATCCCGCTTGATGCTCCTGTAATCAGTACAACCTGACCTTGTAACTTCATCTACATTTATCCTCCAGCCTGCAGTTCGCTATATTCCTACTATGATAATGTACTCTTATGTAAAAAACAAAATGGTATAGGCGAGCTGCAAGGGAAAGACGGAATTAAGAGATCATGACCTGAATATCCAGCTCACCAATACCGTCCATCGTGATGGGTATACATAATGCCTGACTAACAAGATCCAAACCTGGATGAGAGGATTTCATAACCTGAGGTGGAGTAATATCAACGGAATAACCCTGATTGTACAAAATGGTGCTTGCATTACCACTGATCATATTACCCAGTTCTGAAATTGCACTTTGACCCATTTCGTCCATCTCGGCAATGATAAATCCACCCATCATCGCTGAGACGATACGTAGTGCCACCTGCTCCTGAATTCCAAAAACAACGTTTCCGTTCAGTTGACCTGTCATTCCGATCATGATCCATATATGATCTTCAACGTGCTCCACATTTTTGATACCCAGTTTACCGGTGGAAGGTGAAATTTGAATCAGTTGTTCAAATACGAGCCGTGCGGACTCCAAAAACGGATTGATCACTTCGGCTTTCAACGATTACGCCCCCTTACTGGGTTAATGGTCACGAACCAAAAGTCCCATTCTAATTAACAATATTATACTTGAAGCCACACTAAAATTCATTACGAATTCAAGCCAAAGGCCTATAATAATTGTTATCGACAGGAAAGAAGTGATTATTTATACATTTATAAGAAGTACAAACGATTCAAATGAAACGAACCCATATAAGTCCAAAGATTCAGTCAATTTATAATCGGTAGTTCCGCACACCTACATTTTCATTATTCAGTCCCTAAATCCAAAGAAAGAATCATGTCCTGTAGGCAAGTAGTGCTTCCTCCCTTCATCCATCACTTCTTTTTCGCCTTTAGGCAAATCCATTTTTCAGGTTTTCTATTAAAAATGAAGACATGGAAACCACGCCCAGCGTTGCCCTACTCCAGTCAATCACCTATAATTTATATTAACAGGGATCACAGGCATCCACGCTAACGATCATTTGGATAACGATTTGCAATCATCGCACCCTTTAATGTCAGGAGGCACGTCATGAACATCAGTCAACTGGAGACACTGATCACGATTTCCAAAACGATGAGCTTCCGAAAAGCCGGAGAACTTCTTAATCTGACACAACCTGCCGTGTCGGCTCAAATCAAAAGCCTCGAAGACGAGTTTCGTACCGTCCTTGTTGACCGTACGCAGCCGGTTACGCTAACAGATCGCGGTAAAGTATTCCTGAGCCACGCGGAACGGATTCTTGATATTGTGAATGAGCTCAAACTCAAACTTACTGACCTAGATCAAAATCCACAAGGTCATATTGTGCTCGGAACTACGACTTCTATCGCGATTCAGATTCTCCCGCGGATTCTGTCCTATTTTCAAGATCAATTTCCTCTGATCAAAACCAGCATACAATCTATGCCCTCCTCTCAAATTTATGAACAAGTAGAAAGTGGCATGATCGATGTCGGAATCGGTTATCTTATTGAACGTAACCCGAATTTAAATACGTCAGTGCTTTATTACGATACGTTTGAACTCGTAGTGTCACCCCATCATCCGCTCGCTAAGAAAAAACATGCAACCATTGATGTACTAGGTACAACCCCTCTGATCATGCTTTCTCCCGATACGGTGGGACGCCGTTTTGTGGATGCCGTTCTAGATAAGCACCAGATTGAGCCTAATGTAGTCATGGAATTGTCCAGTAGTGAGGAAGTAAAAAGAATGGTGGAGCTGGATCTTGGAGCGGCAGTTATATCCAAACAGGCTACTGCAAGTGAACTTCGTTCGGGTTCTCTCGTTATGATCCCACTCAGCGATCTTGAGGTCGCCCATCCCGTTGGTGTCATATACAAATCCAGCCGATATTTGAATTCAGCTATGCAGCAGTTTCTGAGTGACCTGAAAGGAATGCCGGAAACTCAGTTTGTCAGTTCCGAATAGAATAGGAGGCTTTCACCTTGAAATTTGATCTGCACACCCATCACTTCCGCTGTGGTCACGCAAATGGAACCATAAGGGATTACGTAGAAGCTGGAATATCCGAAGGACTTCAAGTGATTGGTATTTCGGACCATACCCCTTACTTTGGAAGTGAAGAAGAACAGCCTTTTCCGAAAATTGCGATGGCAAAAAGCGAGTTAGCAAATTATGTTCAGGAAGTGCTTGCACTCAAGAAAGAGTATGCTGGAAAGATTGATGTCCTGCTCGGGATAGAATCTGACTTTTTCCCCGAATTTGCCGAAATATATCGTGAAACGCTATGCAAGTATCCGTTTGATTATATTATCGGTTCTGTACATAGTACGGGCGGAATTAGCATTTTCAACAAAAATCGTTGGAAAGATCATGATGAAGAAGCCAGCATCAAGGTGAAAAAAGCTTATTATGAATTGATTAGGCAATCAGCCAGAAGCGGAATGTTTCAGATCCTGGGTCATATTGATGCCATGAAAGGCAATTATCCTCCTTTTGCAAAGATTCCCGCAGCACAAGCGATAGACGACACGTTGAAGGTCATTGCAGAAGAGCAGATTGCCATTGAAATTAATACATCCGGTAAAACGAAACTTAGCGGTGGATGGTACCCTGCTGATGATATTCTGGAGCGAGCACATTATTATGGCGTCTACGTTACCTTTGGTTCTGATGCACATAAACCAGAGCGTGTCGGGGAGGATTGGGATGACGTTCGCAGGAAACTGAAGGAAATCGGTTTCAAGAACTGGGTCTATTACAAACAAAAAGAAATGCAAGTCGTTCCGTTATAATTTAATACCATGCTAATTTCTTAGCTGGAAATGTTCGTTATTTTACCTGTATACAAAAAAGTGGACCCGCTGAGCAAGCTCACGGGTCCTAACTGCATATTTTATATTATCAAAAAGGGGGTCATGAGATCAGTTTACCCTGTCTCTGTTAGAGTTTAGTTTCAGCAATATTTCAATTGTGTAACAAAGATATGTTAATGATATATCATGGCGTGTTTCTTTTCGATTTCAAAAGGTTTACACGCTTAACTGACACGGAACGATTCACAATAATAATTCCGCTAACAACGAGAGATAGAGACACTGCGATCCATCCTGACAACTGTTCTCCAAGAATCACAGAAGACAAGATGACTCCGAACACAGGAATTAGAAATAAGTACATAGAGACGCGTCCTACTTCATTATATTTCATAATCGTGTTCCATAGTCCAAAACCAGCGGCAGATAACAATGCTAAATATAATAGATACAACCAGGTAGTACCGTCCATCGGAAACGGAGTAAATCCAGTAACCGGCAAACTGACGATCAGCAGCATAATCCCTCCCAGCATCATCTGCCTTCCGGTTAAGGATAATACCGGCTCGTGTTTAGTTTCCTGTCTAGCGAGCACATTTCCTACCCCGCCAAACATAGCTGAACCGAGTAGTAACAGCTCTCCCCATCCAAAAGATATTTCTGTATTTCCATTCCCAATACCGGCAGCTGCTATTCCGGCAAATCCAAGGAACAAGCCCGAAATTTTCATGAACGTAAGACGCTCTGATGAGTCAAACATCCGAACAGACAACATTTGAAAGAGCGAAGTCGATCCGACAATGATAGATCCTTGAATTCCAGTACTGTAACTTAGCCCTACATAAAGTAGTAAATATTGAAGAAATGTCTGGATAAGAGCAAGACGAGCAAGCCGTCCTTTACGGATTCTTTGACTGGACCCGCTCTTCTTTCTTTGGAACAGATAGTGAAATACAACGAGCAATAGTCCTGCCAGAGTGAAACGATATCCCGCGAACAGCCACTGCTCGCTAATATCCGATGCTCCTATATTAAGAGCCGTATATCCTTTTTTAATGACGGGCATGGCACTGCCCCACAGCAAGGTGGCTACTGCGGAGCTAACAATAATGCCTACCGGATGTCTAAACCAATTTTCCGCTTTCATTATAACCTCTTCTATAATGTCTGTATTGTTCCTTGTCCATCTCATAGACCAGAATATCTTGATTCTGCTTCTGAAAAAAGGAAAAGTGTTGTTGCGTTTTTTTGTGAATAAGTCCGCTTTTTGTTAACAATTTCTGAGAACGATGATTTTGCTCATGGCATCTTGCTTCCACCCGTTCAAAATCAAGTTCTTCAAACCCGAACCTGACAAGTCGCTGTAACGCTTCTGCTGCATATCCTTGTCCCCAATACTTCCGATCAAACATATAACCAATCTGCGCTTGCTTCAGACCTTCTTTCCACTGCTGAAACGAGATGATACCAATGAGACACCCTGTACCCTTTAGACAAATTCCGTAATGAATAGATTCAAGCCTAGCCCCAGAAATTCGAATTTCCTTCATGAGGCGTTTTGCCCGCATTTTCGTAGGCAAATTCACACGATTTAGATATTGTATCACTTCACTATCGTTTAAAAAGTGAAGAATGACCTCGTCATCGTCTGGCTCCAAAGCTCTCATTCTCAAGCGCTCTGAAGACAGCACCGGCAGGCCTTGTCTAAGCGCAAGTTTTGTATGCATGAAAGTTGGTATACTCCTTCTTAGAGAAAAGTTATTTTCCTTGTAATCCGCGATAAACGCCGGTGCGAATTTCATTAATATACAGATCAATGTCTGGTGCGCCGGACTGTAATGCTTTGGTTACTTCGGCTTCGATATCATAAGGAACGCGAACAAACTGTAAGCTAAATGGTTCATTTTGTACGATCACCTTTTCATCAGCATACGCTTGCCCTTCTGAGGTCCCCTCCATAATGCAATAGGAAGCTTCCGGCAGATCAAGCGGGTTGCCGACACTGCCCACGTTGAACAACATTTTACCGCTCAAATGCTGTAAATATGCATTGTGTACATCACCATAACCTACCACATCCGGCTCACGAGGATCGTTATCGACGAAAGCCAAATCCGCAATGGGTCCAAACATGCCGAGTCTTTCTTCCATCTTATCCCACGGCTGTACACGGTGATAAACACTGATTGCCGAAGCATGGACGAGCCGAATGACTCTTCCACTTAGCCGGAAGTGATAACTGAAAGGAAGTGCCGACAAGTACGATAGCCGCTGCTCGCCAAGACACTCGGCATGCCATTCAAAATGCGGTCCAATCTGTCTTTTCGCGACAAGTTCATCCCAATTTCCCCGTACTACCACTTCACAGTTTTCCCGGACACTGTCAACAGCAGCCACAGAATCCGGGCCTTTCCCCACGAGGTCACCCAGACAAAAAATACGAGTAATCCCCTTCTTACGAATATCTTCAAGCACAGCATTCCATGCAGTCATATTTCCGTGAATGTCGGAGACAATTGCGATTCGTTCCATGTTATCATTCCTTTCTGCCCTTTGTGCATGCTTCGCTTCTATAGCTGCTATGAATTCTAAACATGAAAAATGGTAAGCTCCGGTCTGCATAGAAAACGAATCGGCAGCTGGGTCATCCCAACTCCACGATTCACATACACAGGCATGGATGATCCTTCTTCCCCTGTATAGTACAGTCCTTGAATGTATTTCTGAGAACCGCGCGGAGTCGTGAGTGCTCCAAAAAAGGGTGCCCTCACCTGCCCCCCGTGGCTATGTCCCGACAGCTGTAGATCATAATCATATTCCTTCGCGAAATCAGCATAATCCGGCTCGTGCATAAGTAATAAGGCGAATGTCCCTTTGCTTAGCCCTTTTCGGGCCAATTCCGGGTCAGGAACTCCGTTAAGTGCATCATCCAGACCAACAATGGCCATTCGTTCTCCCGCACGCTCCACGGTTACATGCTTATTCACAAGTAGGGTAAAACCTGCCTCCCTGTACATTTGAGCCAGACGCTCATATTCCCTTCCTCGATAATCATGATTACCAAGCACTGCATATTTGCCGAGTGGGGCCTTCATTGCTTTTAGCAAAGGGATACATTCTCTCATTGGCTCTGCCCGTCCTTCTAACATATCTCCTGTAAAACAGATAAGATCTGGGCTTTGTCTCTCTAGGGCCGAAGCAAGGCGCTCCATATCAGACACATCCATATGAAATCCGAGATGCATATCACTGAAATGTGCAATTTTCATTCCTTGAAAAGCCTTTGGCAAACGTGGCAGTCTCAGCTCCACATGCTCTACCTCAAGTCGTCTTGGCTCCCATAGCCATGCATATCCCCCGGTAAAAATCCCGGCGCTTGCCGTAAGTGCAAATTTGCTCGCCTTTTTAAGGAATCGCCTGCGGGACGGATCATGCTCCTTTTCTTTACCTGGAAAAATTGCAGGAACCGTTTCACGCCCGTCGGCACGTCTCACGGGTTTACGATGGTCTTTCTGATTTTGCTGTGAGTTTTTAGGTGTCTCCTTCATGCTTCGGCCCCCTTTCTTAGCTGAACGTCAAGTCGGTTTTCGATTCGTACTCAGCCATGTTGTCCCATAATCAACCAGGGCACGCTGCGGTGCCATAAAACACGGAGCCCACCGAATTTGTGCTTTGGTATAAGAAGAAAGAGCCGAACTCTCATAATCCGCACCCAGTTTTTGAAAATCATCCGAGCAAATATTATAGTCTTGGTATGTAATCCACTGTTTCACGCCATCCGACAATACAGGAGCCCGGTGTTCGATCTCTTCTTTACCTGCAAAGTTCGCCCGATATTCCGCAAGATGAAATGAAGTATTCCGTCCGTGTCCGCAGCCGAGCAAAACGACATGCGCACCCAGTTCATAAAGACGACCGAGCGGTGATTGTTCACCAAGGCCATAATCATAACTGTGGTCTTCTAATATATACGAGGACAGCGGTCCTGATGCGGCAAATGAGACATGAGGGTGTCTGCTGCGGCAAGTATTTTTCCCCTGACGAAAGGCATCAACGATAGCACCCATTCCTGCTGTTTCTGTAACATCTGGATCGTATGCGGGCATCTCATCACGGATCAAATCCCACCATTGGGGGTCTGCCGGAGGATTCATCCATGTAGATGGATCAGTTAAATCCATTGATTGGGTCGGCATCACGAGAGTACCATCCGGTCCAATGACATCCTGAAGTGCTAAAACTACCGCAGGAGGACCGCCTGGAACCCATCCTCCGAAGCTCTTCATCGAAGAATGGACGAGAATTGTCATGCCTGGCTTTACCCCGAGGTTTCGAAGCCCTTCGGATATTTCAGAACGGGTAACCGGCTTTTCTCTGATTGCGTCTGCCATAGAGCTGCACTTCCCTTCTAGTTATTCAAATTATATCATATTCTCGGGCGGAGTAAGGAATCTAGCGTTGCATGGAAGAGGTTCCTCTCACATACATAACTGCAATTTTATTTTCCCAGAAAAAAAGAACCCCGTCCAAAAGATGACGGAGTTCTTGCTATACAAACGTTAATTCCCGTATCTCTTACGCACCGAGCCAACGTTTAAACATATGTTTTGTCGTATCTTTGTTCATTTCCGCGATAGAAGTCGTGAGTGGAATCCCTTTCGGACAAGCGCGGACACAGTTCTGTGAGTTACCGCAGCCTTCAATACCACCATCGTCCATGAGTGCTTCCAGACGTTCTTCCTTGTTCATTTCACCCGTTGGATGGGCATTGAACAAGCGAACTTGTGAAACAGCTGCTGGTCCGATAAAGTCTGTTTTTTCATTCACGTTAGGACAAGCTTCCAAACAAACACCGCAAGTCATACATTTGGATAGCTCGTAAGCCCATTGACGCTTCTTCTCTGCCATCCGAGGACCTGGACCCAGATCGTAGGTACCATCGATCGGAATCCATGCCTTAACGCGTTTGAGCGCTTTAAACATCCGGTCACGATCGATAACGAGGTCGCGCACAACAGGGAATGTCTTCATAGGTTCGAGCCTAATCGGTTGTTCCAGCTGGTCTACGAGCGCAGCGCATGCCTGACGAGGCTTACCATTAATGACCATTGAACAAGCGCCACACACTTCTTCCAAACAGTTGGACTCCCAGCACACTGGGGCAATTTGTTTGCCTTCGATATTCACGGGGTTCCGTTGAATCTCCATCAGGGCACTAATTACGTTCATGCCTGGGCGGTACGGAAGCTCGAATTCTTCGGTATAAGAAGCGGAATCCGGTTTATCTTGGCGGGTAATAATAAACTTCACATTTTTAGATGATTGTTTCGTCACCTTGGTTTCTGCCATGATGTTTCCCTCCTCACTAATTACTGCAGGATTATTACTTCGATCCTATTTAATCTTTGGAGTAGTCACGAATACGCGGCGGAATCAGCGATACGTCAACATCCTCATAAGAAATTTCAGGTCCCTCTTTACTCCATTTAGCAATACTTGTTTTCAAGAAATTCTCATCATCACGTTCTGGGAAGTCAGGTTTGTAGTGTGCCCCACGACTTTCGTTACGCAATAATGCGCCGAGTGTCATCGCTTCAGATAGCTCGAGCATGTTCCACAGTTGTCTTGTAAATGAAGCTCCCGCATTGTTCCAGCTGGATGTATCGTTAACATTGATGTTCTTGTAACGTTCTTTCAGTTCTTTGATCTTACCGATCGTTTGCTCGAGCTTGTTATTATGACGAACAACAGTCATGTTTTCTGTCATCCACTCACCCAGCTCTTTATGGATTACATAGGCGTTTTCGCTGCCTTGCATTTTAGTAATTTGATTGTATTTCTCGGTTTGTTGTTTCTTGTACCCATCAAATACAGAAGAAGAAACATCTTGTGTTGATTTCTTCATGCCTTTGATGTATTCCACTGCTTTCGGTCCTGCAACCATACCACCGTAAATGGCAGACACCAGGGAATTGGCACCCAAACGATTCGCACCATGATATTGATATTCACATTCACCGGCTGCAAACAAACCTGGAATATTCGTCATTTGGTTGTAATCTACCCACATGCCGCCCATAGAATAATGGACTGCCGGAAAGATTTTCATCGGAATTTTACGTGGATCATCACCCATAAACTTCTCATAAATCTCAATAATACCGCCGAGCTTCACATCCAGCTCCTTCGGATCTTTATGAGACAAGTCGAGGTAAACCATGTTCTCACCATTAATTCCGAGCTTTTGGCTGACACATACATCAAAAATTTCACGTGTCGCAATATCACGCGGTACAAGGTTACCATATGACGGGTACTTCTCTTCAAGGAAATACCAAGGCTTGCCATCTTTATAAGTCCAGATACGTCCGCCTTCGCCACGTGCAGATTCAGACATCAGTCTGAGCTTGTCATCCCCAGGAATTGCAGTTGGGTGAATCTGAATGAATTCGCCATTTGCGTAGTTTACGCCTTGTTGATATACAGCACTTGCTGCTGTTCCCGTGTTAATAACGGAGTTTGTCGTTTTACCGAAAATAATACCAGGGCCGCCTGTAGCAAGAATAGTAGCATCTGCTGCAAAAGTGACCACTTCCATGTTACGAAGATCCTGAGCTACGATACCGCGACAAATGCCCTCGTCGTCTACAACAGCTTGTAGGAACTCCCAGTGTTCATGCTTCGTTACAAGCCCCGCTGTTTCCCAGCGGCGTACTTGCTCATCAAGTGCATACAGAAGCTGCTGCCCTGTCGTTGCACCAGCAAAAGCAGTACGGTGATGCTTCGTTCCACCAAAACGGCGGAAATCAAGAAGTCCTTCCGGTGTACGGTTAAACATAACCCCCATCCGGTCCATCAGGTGAATAATGCCCGGTGCTGCTTCACACATTGCCTTAACCGGTGGCTGGTTCGCTAGGAAGTCACCACCATAAACGGTGTCATCAAAATGGACCCAAGGAGAGTCCCCTTCCCCTTTGGTATTTACTGCACCGTTAATACCGCCCTGTGCACACACGGAGTGCGATCTTTTTACGGGTACGATAGAAAATAAATGAACATGGACGCCAGCCTCAGCTGCCTTAATGGTAGCCATGAGACCTGCCAGACCACCGCCCACTACGATTACGTTAGTTGTAGCCATTACAGTTCACTCTCCCTTAAACCTCAGACTGTCTTCAATACTTCAAGCAAAGCGGAAGCTTCATCGAACTCCACGCCGCGGAATGCGAATAAAGATGCGATAAACATAATAGAAACGATTGCGAACATACTCATGCAGATGTAAGAGGATACGCGCTGCGAACGTGGTCCGCGTGTAATTCCCCAGCTCACAAGGAAAGACCAGATGCCGTTTGCAAAGTGATAGGAAGCAGACACGACGCTGATCAAATAAATAACGAAGAAAATCGGATTCATAACAATATCGTGCATTACACTACCAAGCTGCTCATGCGTTACGTTGCCAAGAGCTACTTGAACCCGAGTCTCATAAATATGCCATACTACGAATACGAACGTGATGACACCTGACACCCGCTGCATTGTATATCTCCAGTTCCGCTCGTTACCGAAGCGGCCCACATTCGGTTTGGCCTGATAAGCGATATACAGTCCATAAACCCCATGAAACAGAAGAGGCAGCCAAATTAATACCGTCTCCATCACAATAACGAGCGGAAGACTGTTCAGAAAGGCAACCGAATCCTTAAAACCTTGCGGACCGCCCTCAACGGCTGAAAAATTCGTAATTAAGTGCTCGAGGAAAAACAAGCTCAGCGGGATGACACCAAGAAGCGAGTGGAGCTTTCTCGAATAAAACCCTTTCATAAATTGACGTTCCCCTTTCCCATGTACAGCGTTCTCATATTTTGAATTGAAAGATCACCGCATTACCCTTTGATTCAAAGGGATCGACAAATTGCACCAAATATTTACTTGTGAACAACTTGTGTCACGTTTTATGTTACCTCTTTTTTTCTTATAATGGAATTGCAATATAATTATTACATGTTATAACTATAGGGTATAAGCATATAAGAACGTTCGAAGGATAATCTGGAGGTGCAAGCCATATGTATGAAGAAATGCAAGCCTTCGCCACCGTTGTAGAACAATCCAGTCTTAATCAGGCTTCCAAATTATTAAACCTTTCTCAGCCCGCCCTATCACGAAAAATAGCCAAGCTCGAAGGAGAACTTGGCGTAGCGCTTTTTAATCGGAAGGGTAAAAGACTTGAACTGACCTCCATAGGTCGGCTAACTTATGAATTCGCTCTTGAGCAGCGCCAGCACCAGCTGAAATTTATGCAGACACTTGCTCAGTTTAAGGACGATACGGATAGCATGATCACACTAGGAGCAAGCCTCACAACGCTCCAGACCACTCTGCCGCCGTTAATCTCTGCATTTATGGATCAACATCCGCATGCTGAGATCAAACTCGTCACCGGCAAGACGCATGAGATTGTTTCTGCAGTACGCGATAAGCAAGCGGATGTTGGCATCGTTGCTTCTTCCATCAACGAGCCGGGGCTCAATTGCACCCCATTATTTGAAGATCATCTCGAACTTGTCGTTCCTAGCACTCATCCGCTAAGCGGCAAAGAGTCACTTATGGAAGATCTGCAAAAACTGCCGATGATTACGTTCTCCAAAGGCACATGGTATCGCAAATTAACAGATGATCTATTTCATCGTTCCGGGATTATGCCAGACATTCGGATGGAGATCGATTCTTTTGAGGCGATCATTCGTTTGCTCCCTACGTGTAAGGCTGCTGCCCTATTACCCAAATCCTATGTAAGGCCGCAGCTATTACTGGACAATGATCTGGTGACCGTCCATATCCCAGAGCTGAAGCAGACACTCCGAACAACCTGTATGATATACGGACAAAAAGAAGAGCTCAGCGCAACGGCTAAACAATGGATTCAGGAAACGGTTGAATTTTTTGCATGCCCGCCTCTTACGCTGATGCGTCTTCCCTTTAATCGTTAATTACTTCTTCTTCAAAACGATCAATATTCGTATGGGTACCGATAATGACCATGATATCTCCACTCTTAATGGCATCGAGGGCAGTAGGAGCAATGATTACGCCCTCCCTTTTTTGCAATGCAACAATGCTGCAATTAAAACGTGCTCTCGTATTTACTTCGCTTAGTGTTTTTCCGTCCAAGTGCAGCGGAGCCGTCATTTCAACGATGGTGTAATTATCCGACAGATCAATATAATCGAGCAGATTGGGAGTAACGAGCTGATGAGCGACCCGTTTGCCCATATCTCTTTCAGGATAAACGATACGATCCACTCCCAGCTTCTCCAGAGCTCTACCATGTAGTACAGAAATCGCTTTGGCAATGACTTTCTTCACCCCAAGCTCCTTCAGCAAAATCGTACTAAGAATGCTCATCTGCACATCATCGCCGATAGCCACAATACCACAATCAAAGTTACGAACACCTAACGAGCGCAGCATATCTTCATCTGAGGCATCTGCTACAACCGTATGGGTGAGCACATCACTCATATCGTTCACGATCTCTTCATTACGATCAATACCCAGTACTTCATAACCTTTTTCAACGAGTTCCATGGCAAGACTTGATCCGAACCTGCCAAGCCCGACCACTACAAATTGTTGTTTCTTCATCGTTATCTCGTTAACTCCCTTTACCCTATAATCATCTTGCCTTCGGGGTGTCTATACAGTTCTTTATTCTTTTTACTAAGTGCATAACCCAAGGTGATTGGACCAAGACGACCAACGAA
Organism: Paenibacillus sp. Marseille-Q4541; assembly: GCF_018310695.1. Classification (GTDB taxonomy): domain Bacteria; phylum Bacillota; class Bacilli; order Paenibacillales; family Paenibacillaceae; genus Paenibacillus. The sequence goes on from NZ_JAGXCY010000004.1 coordinate 212,847, forward strand.
CATCGTCAAACTGATGAGTACTTTGCCAATCGTCGAGAGTTCTGGCGTTAGACCCATCGAAAGCCCCACAGTGCCAAATGCTGATGTTGTTTCAAATAATATAACTAAAAACCGACTATCCTCTGTTGCTGATAGAATCATCGTTACTCCAATAACAACGATCAAAGATAACATTGTAATTGTTATCGCCTTGAATATTCGTTCTTGTGCAATCCGGTAACGGAACATTACAACATCATCCCGACCTTTTACCATAGAAATGACAGCGCCAATAAGAATAGCAAACGTTGTTGTTTTGATACCGCCCCCTGTGGACCCAGGTGATGCGCCAATAAACATGAGAATAATCATAAAGAACTGGGTAGCTTGTCGTAGTCCTGCAATGTCAAGCGAATTAGCCCCTGTTGTTCTGGTTGTTACGGATTGAAAGATAGAAGCAAGTATTTTACCCATTGTATCCAGTGGCGACAATGTTTTGGAATTGGAGAATTCCAAAATAAAAATAACAACCGCTCCAAATACAATCAGAAACGAAGTCATGGAAATAACCACTTTAGAATGCAATGACAACTTTTTGATTTGGCGAATCCCTACAAGATCGGAAAGAACAACAAAACCAAGTCCCCCAAATACAATAAGCCCTATACTCACGATATTGATGATGGGATCATCCACATACATGGTTAAACTGCGAAATTTGCCAAACAAATCAAACCCAGCATTATTAAAAAAGGAAATGGCATGAAATACGCCAAAATAAATTGCTTTGCCCAATGGCATATCAAAGGACCAGCGAATCGTAAATAGGATTGCTCCAATCGCCTCTATGGTGAGGGAATAAAACAACACTTTTCGAACTAGCTTAACGATCCCTTCAATCGAACTCTGATTTAAGGCTTCCTGTAAAATAAGTCGCTCTCGAAGCGAAATTTTTCGCCGAAAGACAATGGCAATTAGAGTGGTCATCGTCATAAATCCCAGGCCGCCAATCTGAATCAGAACGGCAATTACAATTTGGCCAAATGTAGAAAAATAATAACCCGTATCCATAATTACTAGTCCAGTTACACATGTTGCCGATGTGGCGGTAAAAAAAGCATCAATAAATGCAAGGCTTTCCCCCGTAGTGTTGGCGATAGGCAGCATGAGTAGCAGGGTACCCAGCAAAATGATGCCCGCAAAGCCGAGCACCAATATTTGCGGTGGATTAAGTTTAAAAATACGGGCGCTCATGTTGAACACATGTTCACCTCATTCGTTTTCTCAATTAAAAAAAGGAACCCTGTCCGAGCTAATACGTTAGCTCTATGTATTGGTTCCCTTGTTTTCACTTTAGGATTCAGTTTACCCATGACCATATGAAGTTCAACCCCGATTATAAGTCTTACCTGATCGGGAATACAAAATGAAAGAATCGTTAATTTGAAAGAAATTCCTTCAAATTAGCAGATTTACGTCGTTAAAGATTAGATTATAAGACATTATTGAACATTTTCAAGCCAATAAACCGCTTTATCATGGAATTGCTAGATCCACTCGCTTTCGTCTGGCGGCTATGCTATCTTTACTGTAATCTTAACAGACTATTTACCCGTATAGTTACAAGGAGGAATAACATGAATCGAACAGGGCAACCCCTTGTGCTGAAGCCTAATTTTAAGTGGCTTGGAGTGCTAGGAGCTATCGGCCTTATTTTGTTTGTCGTCTTTCAGATTTTGCCAGGAACCGCGATGCAGGCAACTGAACAACAAACGCAAGAAGTTTTAACGAAACAAGAAGCCTATGAGGCCGCTCTTCCTTATGCGGAGCAGCAGCTCGGCATAACAAATGACGTCTCTTATGATGAAGTTCTAGTTACATACCAGTCTCGTTCAGGATTATACGGCTATCTGGTGGAGAAGAAGCTACTCACGTCATACAACGAACAATTCGAGAAACAGTATCCCTATGATGTGTACCGTGTTAGGATCCCGGATTCAGAAACAGGTGGGTCTGTCAGTGTAGATATTCATATGAATACAGGTAAACCCGTCGGCTATATCCGTGAACTACCCTCTTCATCCTATACAGAAACCGCTGCGCTTCCGAAATCTGAAGCTCAAGAAGTGATGCTTCGCAATCGAATTGCAGAAGGCGGAATTTCAATATCTGAAAAGCAGCGTCTTGCAGCCCCTATTTTGGCGGAAGCAGGGTATGCTCCAAATACGCTGCAACTTGAAAGTACGGATGAATCTGAAACTGGACTCACCTACACAGATCCTTCCATGAAAATTGGAGATTCTGTTCTTGAGCTCCGTTTTACATTTGAAAACGGGGATATTCGCTCATTTGAACCTCAGTTCTCCGTACCCGCAGCTCATACAGAATACGTGGAAAAACAAACTTCACAGGCAACAGTTATGACCCTCGTAGGATACGGTTTATTCACCATGCTACTCGGTGTACTTGCCGTTGTTTATAGTGTGCTCACCAAAGCATACACCTCTTTCAAAAGAGGGATTTGGCTATCTATCTTCTATTTTCTGTTTACCATGGTCGGTACAGTGAACCTGCTTCCTACGTTTCAGGCAGAAGGTTATTCAGCCGGAATGATGGTTATTCTGTTCGGAGTGCAAGCTTTATTTACCTTAGCAATGACTTGCCTCGTCTATTTTTCACTCGTAGCGGGTAACGGACTGTGGCGCAAGGATGGTTATAATTTGTGGCCGCAGGCAAAAGAAGCTGGATATGGACGCTATGTACTAAACAGTATGTTCTCAGGGTATCTATGGGCGTTCGCCCTGCTTGGAATCCAGTCCATTATCTTTATCTTTCTGGAAAAAGGTCTGGGCTCTTGGTCTACAACGGATGCGAGCCAGTCTCCGTACAACATGTTGTATCCATGGCTTATGCCTCTGCTCGCCTGGATGGCCGGCATTGGAGAGGAAGCGGTGTATCGTCTATTCGGTATTCGGATCTTCAAGAAAATGGTACGCAGCACAATTGTCGCAAGTCTGATCACTTCGGTCATTTGGGCCATGGGGCATACGCTGTACCCGATCTACCCTGTCATTACAAGACCAATTGAACTTACCCTTATTGGACTCATATTCAGCTTCATTATGATACGGTATGGATTCATTACTTCGATGTTCAGCCATGTTATTTTTAACAGCATTCTGATGGGGGTAAGCCTGATTATGATGATGGATGCGGTGAACGTCTTTGCCGGAATTTTCTGGATCGTCCTTCCCGCGATTGTGGGTTATGTTATTTATCGATTCAATCCCGCACCTAAAAAAAAGAAGCCGTTATTTACGGCTCCTCATCTTGAAGGGAATCAATAATTTGTTTGGCGAGTTTATCGCCGATAGAAAGAGGCCGGAAGTCTTCAATGCTGGCCTCTTTTATTTTGCGTAAAGAACCAAAATGCTTGAGTAGCATTTTGCGTCTCTTTTCCCCAATTCCCGGTATGGAATCAAGTTTGGAAACAACCATGGACTTTCCGCGCTGCTCACGGTGAAACGTAATCGCATAACGGTGAACTTCCTCCTGAATGCGATGAAGCAGATAAAACTCCTGGCTGTCACGAGCCAGCTGCACCGTTTCGAAAGTATCCCCCTTCATCAGCTGGGATGTCTTATGTTTGGCATCTTTTACGAGACCACAGACTGGAATAAATAGCCCCAGCTCATTATGCAGAATATCTAGGGCTGCCGATATTTGCCCTTTCCCACCATCCACAATGATCAGGTCTGGTCTTGGCAAATCTTCTTTCAGCACCCTCTCATATCTACGCCGAATCACTTCCCGCATGGTTTCATAATCATCAGGTCCCTGTACAGATCGAATTTTATATTTACGATATTCTTTTTTCTCCGGTTTTCCATCTATAAACACAACCATTCCAGATACCGGATTCGCTCCCTGAATATTAGAGTTATCAAAAGCTTCAATCCGGTTTAATGACGGAAGACCTATTGCATCAGCCAAACGTTCCGCCGCTTTCGATGTCCGTTCCTCGGTGCGTTCAATCAGACGGAATTTCTCATCGAGGGATACTCTCGCATTCTGGATAGCCATCGAAACCATCTGACGTTTCAGGCCCCGTTTTGGCAGAAGCACTTTTATACCCAGCCAGTCTTGCAAAAGGGCAGCCGCTCCGACCGGATCATGCGTTCCACTTGATTCCGTACTCTCAGTTCGAGACAAATCGGAAGAAGCATCTTCGTTGGTTTCATCCTGTTCCTCCTGCACCTGCAATTCGTCAGGCACCGATTTTTCGGCCATATTCTTCGCCAGCTGCTCTTCCATCTCTTCTGCTTCTGGAAGTAAAATCTCTTTAGGTAACGCCGGATTGTCACTGTAATACTGGGTTACAAAAGAAATAAAATCGCCGTAGGCATCTCCATAAAACGGGAAGGTCGTGGCGTGGCGTTCAATCATTTTGCCTTGGCGGACATATAAAATCTGTACACACATCCAGCCTTTATCGACGGCAAATCCAAACACATCTCGATCTTTCGTATCTGTCGTCGTAATCTTTTGTTTTTCCATAAGTGCATCGATACTCATAATTTGGTCACGTAATTCTTTTGCCCGTTCAAAATAGAGATCCTCTGCAGCTTCTTGCATTTTTTTCTGCAGATCTTTTTTAATTTCCTCGTGACCACCGCCAAGAAACGATGCCATCTCTTGACTGATCCCTTCATAAGTCTCCTTCGGAATTTCTTTAACACAAGGAGCCAGACACTGACCCATGTGATAATAAAGGCAGACTTCCTTTGGCATCACACCGCATTTACGCAGCGGATACATCCGGTCTAACAGCTTTTTGGTCTGATGGGCAGCATAAGAGTTAGGATACGGTCCGAAATACTTCGCTTTATCCTTCAATACTCGCCGGGTCACCTCTAATTTCGGATGTCGTTCATTCGTAATTTTCAAATATGGAAATGTTTTGTCATCCTTCAGAAGCACGTTATACCTTGGTTGGTGTTTCTTGATCAAGTTCAGCTCAAGCAACAGTGCTTCTTTGTCACTATTCGTGACGATATATTCAAAGTTGCGAATGTCCGCAACAAGTCTTTGCGTTTTCCCGTTATGACTACCTGTAAAATAAGATCTTACACGGTTTTTTAGAACTTTCGCTTTTCCTACATAAATAATCGTCCCTTGCGCATTCTTCATGAGATAGCAGCCGGGAAGATCCGGAAGTAAAGCAAGTTTATGCCTAATATTCTCAAGTGCCTTTTCTTGTTCTTGTATACTCTCAAAATGCGAATCCATCGCGGTTTCCCCTCCCTACCATGAACTTGCTTATATAAAACAGGATAGACCCATCCTGGAAAATCATCGAATACATGTTCCCTATATTATAGTATAGCTTCTGCTTCTTCTATTCAAGTGGAAGCGTGTGGTTAACATAAAAAACGCCTCTGGCACAAGGCCAGAGGCGTTTTTCCATAATCTCAAGCGTTATTAGTGCTTGGAAATTAGGTTTTTCAAGTTTTCTTTGGAGTTCAGTCCAACGACTTTATCAACAGGTTGACCGTCTTTGAAGAGAATCAAAGTTGGGATACTCATTACGCCAAAACGGGAAGCAGATTCAGGGTTCTCATCCACGTTCACCTTAGCGATTTTAACGTCGTCACCAACGTCAGCTGCGAGCTCTTCCAAAATCGGAGCAAGCATTTTACAAGGACCGCACCAAGGCGCCCAGAAATCTACAAGAACCGTACCTGTACCTTCAACTTCTGTGTTAAAGGATTGATCGGATACATTTACAATAGCCATGAGAAAGTCCTCCTTCTATATAATGCACTAGTATTATTTAAACACCTTATCGTTGTAATAAACGATTACTTTATTATAGCATATAACCATGCGTAATGTGAAACGAATGATTATTTCCTATCCCTGCAAGTTCTTTACAAAATATTCCTAAACCCGTTATACTTGAAGAAGTTCGTACACGCTGTTATCTCCCGAGAGCTGATAGCGTATACAGCCTTATGAGGAGGGTCCATTATGGAACCAAAAGTACTTCGTCCGTACGATCCAAGATCCCATCAGAATGAAGAACCCCGTAATGATTTATTCGATCTTATGGCCGGATTCGGTGGAATGTTCCTGTTCATGACTGTCATCTTTTTCGGAATGGTCATTATTAAATTCCTGATGATCTAAGCTCATGGGAATACCTGGCAGGAGACATCAAAGTCTGATTCAACCCAGCTAACGCGGGAATGAATCAGACTTTGTTTATTTTGTCTTCAAGAGCAGTATATTATGCATTTTTTATCGGTGACCTATAAAAACCTTACGCTTTATTTTTTCCCCGCTGATTGTCTCCGCGTACCGGAACGACCTCAACGAATGGACGAATTCGATCCATTAATCGCTGTCCTTTGTATCTCTCTTCCCCATCTTTGCTTGTAAAGCTGAGATGTTGTTCCAAACTGTCTAAGCTGTAATTAGAAGTATAGAACGTAGGCTTACGGTTCATGCGGTAATTCAAAATAGATCCTAGAACATGATCGCGAACCCATGGGCTTAAGTTCTCCGCACCAATATCATCAAAGATGAGCAAATCACAGTTTTTCAAAATTTCCGTCGTTTCCTTTAGCTTCTGTCCTTCCTGAATCATGGATTTCAAATCCTCCACAAAATCAGGCATGTAGACAATAACTCCCGTATGCCCAAGCAAGGCTAGTTCATGGAGTAAGTACCCCATTAAGAAAGTCTTACCTGTTCCAAAATTACCTTCCAGATAAAGCCCTTCTGGTGATAAGCCTTTTTGCTTCGTTTCATTGATGTAATGGAACACTTTATTAACAGCAGGAGCACGTTGCAGATCTTTACGCAGAATCTCAGCTACATTATATCCCTCACTTAACGTACGTTCGTCTACATAGAAACTGCGAATACGTTCCTTGACCAGCTTATCATGCTCGCTTTTCATCTGTAAGGAGCAAGGGGTTTTCTTATCTATAATTTCAGGTTGTCCATTAAAATATTCAACCGAAAGCTTGGAATAATGTCCTTGAAAATCGTTCGGGCAATTGGCAAGCCCCGGACAATTCGCACAATGATTACTGTCTTTCGAAAATTGATAAAATTTACTTAATGAGAGCATAAACCTGGAGTCATCCACCTCAGGGTGTTCTTCCCTGAACCTTTGTACGTAAGGGTCTTCTTTGAGCTGATCTGCAATGCGTTTCGATTGCTGACGAAAGGATGGATTCATTTGTTGCAACATTTGGCCTAAAGATTCCATAGGTTTGGTTTGTGCCCACCTTTCTTATTGATTGTTTATCTTGGTAGAGCCTTTTCCTCGCGTAGCGAGACTTTTGACCTTAGTCATATATAACTTTTAGATTTCGACTCACTATCTTTCATTCTTTATCTCTAGTTCTGGCCTTTACCCGCCCTTAAGCTACCAGCGGGACTTTTGACTGAAACCCGACTTTCGGCTTCGCGAAGCGAAACGAGCGGAGGGGTTTAGGTAAAAGTCGAGCGTTTAGTATTCGATCGTCCTTTTCTTCGCCTGCATCTCTTCTGCAAAACGAATCATTTCTTCAAGTTCTTCTTCGCTAACCGCGTCGCCACCACCTGTATCCTGAACAATAGGAATTTCCGGTTTTAAGCGGGCTTGCTGTTGGTAAGAGCGAGGACGTCCCGTTTTGGTAACCCGTTCACCTGATCCTGCCTTTTCCTTGTTGCCTTTGATTTTCGCTTGATCGCGAATATATTGAACTGCTTTCTCATAGGTATGAACCTGTTTGAGCAGCATATTAGATGCAATAGCTTCCACAAAATTACGGTTAATTCGCTGTTCGCTACCGGATACAAGCAAGGTCATTAGGTAATGAATAAGCACGTTAATGACTTCCGCAGGCAGCTTGTAGCTGAGATCCACTTTTTCAAAAATATCGACCAAATTATCTGGCACAGAGCCAGGGAAAAAGGTTTGTAGCAAACGTAAATAAGGCTCATTACGCAGCATCATATTATATTGGTGAATGTCACATTTCGAAGCAAATTGAGGCGGAACTTCCAGATAATATTCCATTTCTACCACATGTTCAACAGGAAGATCATCGCTTGGCTCATTTTGAGCCGCCTGACGAAGATTAACGACTTTCGCTGCATGAATGCTTTGTTCTTCTTTACGTTTCTTTCCTTGACGGAAGGTTTGGCTTGCCAGCTGCTGGAGACGATCAAGGAGAATCTCTCCTTGCGGATTAAATACACCATCTTCATCAAGCAAACGGCATACATCCTGAACACCCAAACTGTATTTGTGTACTACATAATTAATTACGCCAAGCTGTTCGGAATCAAATCTAAGCTGCTCCACATAACGACGATTCGCAGATTCCCTTGGGAACCGAAGAATAATGTCGGCATAGTTCAGCTTACTTTCTTCCGGCACAGATAACATCCCTTGATCCGCTCTGCCACTAGATACTTCTGTCAAAGCTTGCTCAAGTTCATAATCAATAACATGGGTGTTCAGCTCAAATATTTCATAAAAAGGAACGGATATATTTTCTTTATTCATAACAGAAAGGTCTACATCAGGTGCATCTTCTGTCCATAATTGCGAACGTAAAGCAAGTACAGCAAACTTGCCAATTTTATCTCTGAGGAGCAGAGTCAAATGCTGTGTCCTGAAAAATTCTCCAGGCGACAGCGGAGGACTAAGCTCATATTCGTAGGTATATTCATCTGTATCTGGCACATAAACCCGGGAAGTTTGCAGAAGACCGACTGCTTCCAGCTTGGAGGTTTGCTCCATTAGGAATGTTCGCCCCTTCTCGCTAGGTTCAAGTCCCAGAGTCAAAAATAATTTGCGTTGCTGTTCCATTACCGAGTAGCCGATCTGATCAGCTCTTACATGCTGAAACAGCAAATGGTACAAACTGATAGCAAACGCGCCTACCATCGGCTGATAGGCAGAGCTGAGCATCCGTTCGTCCAGGCTGCTAAGGCCAAACTCGCGGAAAACGCAGTAACGATGATTTTCGGTAAAGTGCAGCATGTTCTTCACGCGCATTGCTCATTACTCCTTCTCTCCGATTTGTAGTGAACTCTATTCTATCATAAAAAAGGACGTCTTAAATCTTCAAAAATAGCCAAATTTCCTGCTTAATCTTTCCGCTATTCCCTCTTATACGACAAATGTTCGCATTCCCTCTATTTTTGGAATGCAGATGTTCCATTGTACTCTACTATTCTATGAAAAGTGAACCCTTTCATGACAAAACCCCCTTTTCAATAAATGAAAAGAGGGCAAGTAACCATACCAAATTGATAGTCATTAAAACATTTTGTAACCGCCAAACCGTAGCTTTTGGATCGTCCATCCACTAAGAATGGCACCTGCAACACCACTAAGGCCAATCAAATAATCGACAGGTCCATAGGAATTCATATGCGTACCAAAGCTCATGCTTCGATCCCACATAGAGAAAATAACAATGGGTATAAGTACGATTACAAATAAATAAGAAGGAAACCAGGTTGTTTTCATAAGCATATTCAAGATGAAACCGATCCCAAACATCATGACAAAAAACAAGATCATAAGCACGAGCACAGGTAAGAACTGCATTCGCTTACATCCTCCTTCATTCTACCAAATCATGAACACTGATCCATAATAGATAATAAATAGTGTACCCTATAAAATGTGTCTCGGCAATGAACTTTCTAGGTCAGCGTAGCGATTTTTGTCATTTTTAATGAGATCTTCATTTGCTCTGCTGCTTCCGCCTTTGATACAATGTAAGCGTTGATTAAAATAGTCTAAACATCTGATATACAAATTAAATATCATATAGGAGTGAAACAAATGAACGAAGCTGCATCGACTCTGGAAGGCTGGTACGCCCTTCATGATTTCAGATCCATTAACTGGGCCGCCTGGCGTTCTGCAGATGAAGAAGCACGTGCTGTTGCTTTGGACGATCTGCAAGAATTTTTACAAGAATGGGCTTCAGATGAAGAAGCTGGAAAAGGCAGCTCAACCGTTTATACGATTGTTGGTCAAAAAGCTGACTTTGTAATGATGCATCTACGTGAAACTTTGGAAGATCTGAATGCCATCGAAAATGCGTTTAACAAAACGACATTCGCCCGTTTTACAACGAAGGCATATTCCTATGTCAGCGTTGTCGAGCTAAGTAATTATCTCGCAGGTAAAGACAGTGACCCGATGCAAAATCCAGAAGTTGTCGCTCGTCTAAAACCAGTTCTACCAAAAAAACAATATATTTGTTTCTATCCAATGAACAAAAAACGCGAACTCAGCGACAACTGGTACATGCTGTCTATGGACGAACGTAAAGCCATGATGAGAAGTCATGGACTGATTGGACGCAGTTATGCAGGTAAAGTGAAACAGATTATTACCGGCTCTGTCGGCTTTGACGATTGGGAGTGGGGCGTTACCCTATTCGCTGACGATGCTCTCCAGTTCAAAAAACTGGTTTACGAAATGCGTTTTGACGAAGTCAGCGCGCGTTACGGTGAATTTGGTTCCTTCTATGTAGGTAGTCTGCTTACACCGGAATCCTTTGAAAGCATGCTGAAAGTGTAATTTCCATTTTACAATGACAATATAAAAAAGGATGCCATCATTCGGCATCCTTTTTTTATTCGTTCTCTTCTTCTTCCAGCTTTTTTAACGATTCCAGAAATTCAGCTGTTGCCCGGTCACGATCGCGACCTTTTTCTTTCAATCTTTCAATGGCTGGCAAGATTAAAATGTCGACTTCCTTCTGCACGATATAAGAAAGATCATACTTCTCCTGCTCCTCGAGATAACTGCCCACTTCCATCAAAGCATTATATCGATCCAGTTCATCTCTCGTCAGCAATCCCCTTACCTGTACACTACAATGTCTCATCGTTTAAAAGAACCTTCCTTTTTGGAGTACGAGTGGTATCCCGCCGATAACATATAAATAGCGAATATCAACAACCTTTTTGAGCTGAGCAGCTTTCCATCCCTTCCACTTCTTCCCATTCACGATGGCAATCGCTTCGCCTCGACCCAAAGAAGCAACGGTCCCTTTATGGCTAAAGGTGAACTTATCCAAACTTTTCCCACGAATCGAAAGAGCTACATTTTTTGCACAATTAACCCCCTGTTGCATCGCAATTTGTGCCGTTGGCGGATATGGACGACCCTCCTGATTTAATACGAGTGAACTGTCACCAATAATATAGATATGATCATAACCCGGTGCTCTCAAATACTCATCGACCTTCACACGTCCCCGTGTCACTTCAAAGCCTGCATTTTCAATCAGTTTGTTGCCTCGAATTCCGCCTGTCCATACTACGGTTGCCGCTTCGATTCGTTCCCCGTCTCCAATAATGACACCGCCTGGAAGACATTCCTTAATCGGAACTCCGATACGAAGAGAAACCCCTTTATTTTTAAGTACGTCCATTGCATATTCAACAAGTTCCTTATCAAAGCCAGGGAGTGCAGTCGGTGCTGCCTCTACGTTATAAAGCTCAACCTTGGCTGGGTCCACATCAAATTCTTTGCACAGACGAGGTAAACGGTCTGCCAGTTCTGACACAAATTCCACTCCGCTAAATCCAGCCCCGCCAACCACAAATCTTAACCGGCTTGCGTCTCCATCATTTTTGTAACACGCAAACTGGTACTCGATATGTTCACGGATCAACCTGACTGAATTAATACTGCGAATCGTCATTGCATATTCTTTCATACCCGGAATACCAAAGGTTTCCGGTTCTCCTCCTAGACTGATCACCAGAATGTCATATGACAAGGTTCCGTCTTCCAGTATTACTTTCTTCTCGTGCGGCCTGATATCCTTTACAGCAGATTTCACTAGATCGATCTTGAACTCGTCAATCAGCTTGGAGATGGGTACCCTTGCATGCTCAATGGAATCCGTCCCTGCAGCTGGCATGTGCAGATGTGTGGTTATGTAATGATAATCATGCCTGTTTACGAGCGTAACATCTGCTTCATTATAGTTCAGTTCCTTTTGAAGTCGCTGTGCGGTTAAAATCCCGCCATAGCCTGCGCCAAGGATGACAATCTTAGGAATGTTACTCATGCGCTTACCCCTCCGAAATCATTCAACTCACAACTCATTATAGAAGTCACTAAAGTATGTATCATGGATTTAACGCGTGAAAGTGTCGACTTCCCAAAAAAACCTTATTCCATCCTATAATGCTGTCCCAAAAACATAATAATCTGAATAGAAATCGATTACTACTCTCCTAAAAGATAATAATAGTTCTATTCCTATTCAATAAAACGACAACTTATGTCATGAGGTTTCAAAACTTTATAAAATATACGGAAAATACTCAAAAATCAAGAAAAATTTTTCATGCACCAAAAATAATAGCGATACGCCTTCAAAATAGCAAGTCAAAAAATGTCTTGTCCAAGGGAGACGAAATTTTAATATATAATCATGAAAACTTCATGAAAACAAATCGAAATGACCTTTGCAACAATTTGCGGTAGTGTCTATAATGAAAATGACTTTAATCATAAGAATCGAGAATCTCGTGGAACAACATCCGTGACGAAATTGATTCACTAAAATATAGAGAGAAAGGTGTGTTCTACAAGGTGACGACCCCAGAATCCACTCACGAAATGACTGATTTGCTAATTATCGGTGGAGGACCTGCCGGTATGTTTGCTGCATTTTATGGCGGTATGCGTCAGGCATCTGTGAAAATTGTTGAAAGCATGCCTCAACTTGGCGGCCAGCTCGCAGCACTGTATCCGGAGAAATACATTTATGATGTAGCCGGATTCCCAAAAGTTACAGCAGGAGAACTGGTAAACAATCTTCTTTCTCAAATGGACCGTTTTGATACAGACATTCGCCTAGAAGAAAAAGTAGTTTTTGTAGAGAAAAAAGATGAGCGCCATTTTGTTGTTACGACAGATAAAGACGTACATCATGCCAAATCCGTCATTATTACTGCAGGTGTAGGCGCATTTGAACCTCGTAGACTGGAACTTGAGGGTGCAGCACGTTTTGAGAAAACAAACCTTCATTATTTTGTAAGTGACTTGAGCCGTTTTGCAGGCAAAAAAGTACTAATCAGCGGTGGCGGAGATTCTGCAGTTGACTGGGCGCTTATGCTCGAACCAATCGCAGAACAAGTAACTCTCATCCATCGCCGTGACAAATTCCGCGCACACGAGCACAGTGTTGAGAATTTGATGGCTTCCAAGGTCAATGTGGTCACTCCAACGGAAATTACCGAGCTTCACGGAGAAGACCGCATTACTAAAGTAACTCTCTCTCATGTAAAAACGAAAGAAACACAAGAAATTGAAGTCGATGATGTCATCGTGAACTTTGGTTTCATCTCTTCTCTTGGCCCGATTGCAGAATGGGGAATCGATATTCAGGGTAACTCGATCGTCGTGGATACTCGAATGGAGACAAGTATTCCTGGTATTTTTGCAGCCGGTGATATTACAACCTATGAGGGTAAACTTAAACTGATTGCCGTCGGCTTTGGTGAAGCCCCAACAGCAGTCAATAATGCTAAAGTATATGTAGATCCTAATGCCAAATTGTCTCCTGGACACAGCAGTAATATGAAAATGTAACCTTGGCTATTCACTACGTAAAAGAATAAGAAGCCAATAAAAAAGGGTATCTTACTCCTGATAACTACATCAGGAGGGATACCCTTTGCCTTATTTGTGCCCATTATGTAACGGTCTAAATATACCTTCACAACCTTGCCCCACCTGCCATGAGCCTATCGTGGATTACGGATTACAGGAAGACTACGCCGGGCCGTACAGCCCGTATGTGTCATCTTCCGTCTATCTTACGATACCTGAAGCCAAGGGCTATTGCATTCACCTTATGTTCTGTCCTCACTGTATGACACAAACTTCTTATGCTGTGGAAACATGGGAAGTGCCTGGCAGTATTTGACCGTTAAACCAAGAGGATCTCTAATGAAGAACGGCAGATACGTCGGTGTTCAGTTCGCGCCTGAGGATTTCACCTAATAATAGAGCGATGAAATCGCGTTCAAGCTGGAGCTCGATTGCCATGTGATAAGAATCGAGCAACATCTCATCTGAAAGCATAGCCATCTCCGACACACCCTTTCTTTTTTTTCCTCGTCTCTATTCTAGCAGAGAACAAAAAGTAGAACAAGCGTTCTGTTATCCACACCCATTTGTGGAAATCCTGTGTATAAACTGTTAATAAATTGAAAATATTGAGGTTTTGTAAGGGAGAATATGTGGACAATAATTATACACAGGATAAATAATAACTTTGGCTTAAAAAATATATTTATATTTTTTTCAAAGAAAATTGCTAGATTTAAAGTAAATGTATGAGGAAAAGACAAGAGAAAAGAAATAACTGTGAAGTTTTACCCTTTTTCGATCTATTTTAAACAGTACATTATCAAATTATTGGGGTCTGGTGTTTACTTCCAAAATCCAAATTTTCCCGGACCTATCCAGCCCGTAATCAAAACCAAGTTGACCGATTCCCGGAAACTCCTCTTCTAAAAGCACGGTACAGGTTCTAGTAAGTCCACGCATTTCTTGCTGTTTCGTTTTGGCATGAATATGAGGTAAAGAACGTCTGAGTGCCACCCTGCATTTCAGCAACGTTCCCCCTTTACATACATTCGTTATAACTAATCCCGGACGAGCCAGTCTTCCCAGCATCGCAGTAAACGTCCACTGGTTTTCTTTTTTTACGAATTTAACACGATAATCTATAGGGCGCCCATCAATACGAGCAAGTACAATTCCTTGCTGAATTAAATATTTCCTTTTTAATTTGATACTCATAAGTGAACGATACATGGCACCATAACTTGAAAAGCTAGAAGTATGTGCCATTTTGGTATAAGAATACTTCTCTCCTTCTTTTTTAACACGGATGACTCCGTTGCCACCGCCGCCATGAATCGGTTTTACGAAGACCATTTTGTGTTTTTCTAGCATCGTTTTCAAATGCTGTTCGCTAAATATTGCTGTCTCTGGGATATGATTGGCGATAAAAGGGTTCTTTTGGAGTACTTCTGTCTTAATCCACTTGCTTCCAATGGTCCGATCCATACGTTTCCCTCCTTCATAACATAAAAAATGAAGCTAGAGTCCTGATATATATATATTTCTGTAACTCTTTCTTCTCTTGTATGTCTGTCCTTATAGAGACGCCTTTTTTGTGAGGGAAAAGAGAATTGGGATTTTCACCCGAGATACGCTATATTAAATAAATAGATTACGATAGGGAAGGGAGCATTTCACTCCGTGGCTCAATTTATTGAAGGATTCTACGGTATTGCCTACTTTGCAATGGTCATTGTTTTAGTCGCAGTTACCATTCTCACGTTTATCACAGGAATTAAATTTATACGTGACAAAAAACATATCGGGTTCGGTATTGGTTGTA
Organism: Paenibacillus sp. Marseille-Q4541; assembly: GCF_018310695.1. Lineage (GTDB taxonomy): Bacteria > Bacillota > Bacilli > Paenibacillales > Paenibacillaceae > Paenibacillus. The sequence continues at coordinate 228,293 of NZ_JAGXCY010000004.1, forward strand.
TTGTTTTTTCTGTTATCTTTTCTGCCATTATTATAGAAGTCATTAAATTCATCAATAATTGACCCGTTACAGCAAGGAACCATCTTCTCCGAAAATGGGAGATGGTTTTTTCGTCTATTCTTTTTTCGGTTACAATAACAAAAAGGCAAGGAAAGAAGGAGCTGTACTTATATGACGTCTCATCGTTTCGGAATTATTGATATCGGGTCTAACTCCATCAGGCTCGTTATTTATGAAGTACTACATATGGGGGCACACCGTGTCTTATATGAGAAAAAATACGCTGCTAGACTCAGTCAGAAGGTGGATCCCGACGGTACCATTAGCTATGACGCCATAGCATCCATTCTGCCGGTGCTTCGCAGCTACCAGGAAATATGTGCAAGTTATCGAGTGAATAACATCAGAGCAGCTGCTACAGCCGCGATACGTAATGCTCGAAACAGGGATGAGATTACAACATGGATCAGGAATGAAATCGGTCTTGAAGTACAACTAATCTCAGGAGAAGACGAAGGACGTCTTGGATTTCTCGGTGTCATTGAATCGCTTTCTATTTCAGATGGATTTATTATCGACATCGGCGGTGGAAGTACGGAAATCACCCTTTTTCTGGACGGACAATATAAAGACAGCCTTTCCATCCCTTACGGTGCTGTAAACTCCCATGCTCGTTATGGCTCGTCCGCTTACTGGAGCAGAGATATGGTAGATGCATTTCGCAGTTCCATACATGCCTATCTAAAGGACTACTCCTGGACACAGGATCACACTGGACTTCCGCTCGTCGGACTTGGAGGAACGGTACGTTCCCTTGCTAAGATGGCGCAGAAGAAGCAAGAATACTCCCTTCCGGTCATGCATAATTACCGAATGGAGCCTGAAGATATTCGTGTATTTTATAATACGCTCCCTTACATCCCTTCTGATCAGCGCAAAAAAACACCGGGTTTATCCAAGGACCGGACAGACCTTATCATCCCAGGTGTTATATTGTTGCAGACTATTTTTGAATGGCTAGAGTCCACACATTATATTGTCAGCGGTGCAGGGCTTCGGGATGGGCTTTTCTATGAAATGATGCAAAAAGATTATCCCGAATATATGAATCAGGAAGTACTGACCAAAAGCATCTGGAATCTACTTCATTTCAACTCCTCTGCTCCGGCAGAGGAAATGAACCAACTCCGTTCTTGTATGGAACAGCTCTATCAAGAGCTCGAAGCTGAATCCTCGCTATCTGATAAACGAATTATATACGCCTCCGCGATGCTCTATCGCATTGGGGAGCGAATTCAGCATCACCGGGCGAGCCAGCATTCCCTCTACTGGATTAAGAACCACGGTGTCTGGGGACTGAGCCACCGAGAAGCCATCATTACTGCCATGATTGCCGACTATCATCCTAAAAGTAGAACTCCTATGGAAATGGAACATCACAAGGATATTTTACGGGTTGAAGATAATAAACGGGTTGCACGCCTCGGCTCACTCCTGCGACTTGCTTCTGCCTTATACGGAAGTGGAGGGTCTGCCGTTGAAAAAATGACAGTAAACAAAATAAACGACACTCTGCAATTGAAATTAATCTGCCGCAGAGAGCCGTTTATTGAACTGAAAGAACTTGAAGATATAAAAAAAGAAGTAGAAAAAACTTGGAAACTAGATATGAAATGGTCTATCTCGAATTCTTCCATGTCTTGATTTGAATTGCCTCAAACTGACTTCGTAGTAAAGGCTCCTTGTTGTTAACCGGTGTATACGTTCCATTGGATAATAACTGACGAGCCTTCACGTTGTCATTAAGCGAAAGCTCCAGCGTATTCACAAGAGTTTGTTTCAGTTTCGGGTCATTTACCGGGCACATCAGCTCGATCCGGCGATCCAAATTTCTTGTCATCCAGTCTGCACTCGAAAGATAAACCTCGGAATCTCCCCCGTTCTCAAAATAGAAAATACGAGAGTGCTCCAGAAAACGGTCCACAATACTAATCACCCGAATGTTCTCACTGACTCCCTCAAGACCCGGACGCAAGCAGCAAACCCCTCTTACAATAAGCTGAATCTGTACTCCGGCTTGTGAAGCTGCATATAGTTCATCAATGATTTCCTGATTCGAAAGCGAGTTAACTTTGGCAATGATTTTTGCTGGTTTGCCTTTTTCCGCATTGGCAGCTTCCCGCCGAATCATCTCGAACAGTTTACTTTTTAGTCCAACCGGTGCAATATGAAGCTCATCAAGCCCTTGAGCAGCTGAATAACCGGTGATTTCATTAAATACCTGTGAAGCATCTTCCCCAATTTGAGGATTCGAGGTCAATAAGCCGATATCCGTGTATACACGAGCTGTACTCGCATTATAATTACCAGTACCCACATGAACGTACCTTCGGAGCATATCCTGTTCTCTCCGCACGATAAGAATGATTTTGGCGTGCGTTTTGAGACCTAACAAGCCATACACAACGTGGCAGCCGGCTTTTTCAAGTTTCCGAGCCCATGCTATATTTCGCTCTTCATCAAATCTGGCTTTCAGCTCCACTACAACGGTGACCTGTTTGCCCATCTCTGCTGCATGAGCAAGCGCAGGAATTAATCTTGAATCTCCATTGACACGATATAAAGTCATTTTGATCGCCATAACCTGTGGATCTTCTGCTGCTTCTTCCAGAAAATCCGTCACTGCATCAAACGATTCATACGGGTGGTAGAGAAGAACATCCTGCCTGCGTAAAATTTTGAAATAACTTTCTTCGGTATTAAAGACTTCCGGATATACGGGTTTCAGATTAGGGTATTTCAAGTGGTTATAACTTTCAAGCTGATCCACAAAACCACCAAGGAAGCCCAGATCTAGCGGTCCCTCCATTTCAAACATCTGGTCATCTTGAATACCGAATTCATGCTGTAAATGACCAAGCGCATAAGGATGAATCCCCTGTTCCACCTCAAGACACACTGGGGCTCCGCGTCTACGACGTCTCAGTTCTTTTTCGATTTCTTCCAGCAGATCTTCCACTTCTTCTTCATTAATATAGAGGTCTGAATTTCTCGTTAGCCGAAAGCCATGAACCGACTCTGGTATGTACCCACTGAAGAGGGTATGAATATGATGCTTTATAAGCTCCTCCGTAAGAATAAATGATTTCTTTTTGCTGTTCGAACGTAAGGGTACTTTAATAACTCTCGGAATATTGGATGGTACCTGAACGATAGCAAAATAGAGTTCATTGTCATCTCCTTCTTTACGAAGTACGACAGCAAGATAAACAAATTTATGGTGTACAAGTGGAAAAGGTCTGCTCTGATCTACAGCCATCGGCGTAAGCACGGGAAAAACAATATCATGATAATATTGCTCCATCGCCTTCTGCTGGGTTGCATTTAGATCCGTATACTCCATAAATACGATGCCTTTTTTAGAAAGTTGTCTCAAAAGATCTCGATAGGAGCGATACTGTTCCTGAATCATTTTGGAAATACGCTTCATTAATCGTTTATAAAGACCTGTCGGGGTGTACCCAGTAAAGTCTTTTTTCATCAGCTCAGCTTTCATCTTCTCTCTTGTTTCGGCAACCCGCACACTCATGAATTCATCCAGGTTGGAAGTAACAATGGATAAGAAACGTACTCGTTCGAGTAAAGGCGTATCCGAATTTTGCGCTTCCTGAAGCACTCTTCGGTTGAATTCCAGCCAGCTTAAGTCTCTGTTCAAATAGGAATACACTTCATGTTCACTCTTCGTTTCTATACGTACGCTCTCGTTTTTCATAAGACCCCTCGCAGTAATATCAGTATTGTAGCCTACTCTATTGTAAACCTTCATAAAACAGTCAATCATCATCCGAGTGTTAAATTTACGTAAACATTATGTAAAATCTTTCATTTTGCTGCATATATATATCGTAGATAGGATGAAGAGTTAGCAAAGATCAGATAGTTTGTTCTCCCAATTTCTGTCGAATGCTTTACAATAGAGTAGAGAGAAGGTAAAGTGTTTACGTCAGCTCACTTAAGAGCGTATACATGAACGTAAATGACACCTTATAGAAGGAGGATACGATGAATTCCAACAAATCCCGAACACTGCAAAAAAACATAGAGTTTTTTACCGCCGCCTTGTCTCAAACCGTCGTTTCCGTCTGGCAGGAAGATTCCGCAGGCGTCTATTGCGAAATCGCTCGAGGGTATGTAGAGATGTTTTCTAATGATAAAGTCCGTGTAAGAAGTGACGATGGCAGGGAACACCATTACTCGAGAGATACCGTTATATTTCAAACGGAAGTTTAATATATAGCTACGACTACATAACACGAAGCAGTTTATCGGTGTAATGTAGTCGTTTTTTATTGTCTCATGTATCGATTATGAAAAATATGGAGCATCAAACTCAATGATGTTATGATCGGGGTCGAGAATGAAGATTTGGGCGAATCCTGCCACACTGTTTGGTCTCTCTTCATAAGGAATTCCTACGGATTCGAGCCATTCTTTCGTCTTCTGGAAACTTTTTACCCATACAGCGAAATGACCATCTGTCGTATCTATTCCACTATTTCGGAGTGATTCTCCTTCAGGATACTGAAGCAAATGAAGCTGCTGCCCTTCCCCAATGGCATACCAGACTCCTGTTGAATGAAATGGAGGACGCTCAATCTGTTTGAATTTCAACTTCTCAGCATAGAACTGATGAGCTCTTGTCAGGTCTCGAACAGCCAGACTTACATGGTGAATTCGTTCTATTTCAATCATGATGTGATTCCTCTTTTCCATACCCATTTTTAACCCGAATTGAAGTGTCTGAAAAACAAAATATCCTGTAGTGATATGCTAACACAAATAGAGCCCAAAGTTGATACCCACTCACGAATTCATTTAATTCCTTAGGCCGAAAATGACCCAACTACTATTGCAAATAAAATAGAGCTGATCCATGCCACCTGTGATGGTATGGATCAGCTCTTCTTTTGGTTATCAGTACATTAAACGAAGAAATATAATTATTTATTCGTTAGATTCAAATCACGTAGTGTTCTCATAATTAAGACGACTGCTTCTTCTTTCGTCACATTTTTTTGCGGAGCAAGTCGACTCACTGATACACCATTTAGCAGTTTCTTTTCTACAAGAATGGCAACGGATGATTTTGCATAGGGTGCAATATCACCTTGATCCTCGAACTGTGCTAACACAGCCAAATTAGCGGCTTCCTGTTTTCCAGCGTATTGAAGGACATTCGCAATGATGACTGCAAGTTCTTGACGAGTGATATCCGCATTGCCATCAAACGTACCATTTGTTTTACCTTTTACAAGGGAAGCTCCTTTGGCAGCGGCAATTTCCTTGGCATACTTTGATTCATTACTCACATCGATAAAGTTTTGTTCACTGGCATTCGGTATTAGACCCAGTCCTCTTACGAGGATGGAGATGACTTCTTCACGTGAAATGTTTTCTTTTACTTGAATCTTTCCGTTCATATCCGGAAGTAGAATCTGCTTGTTAATGGCTTGCTCCACGTCTGCTCGTGCCCAAGTAGAGACGAAACCTGTAAATTCACTGCTGTTTTGTGCCAAGAAATAAATACCGCCTGCCGTTTTCTGCATCTGAACCTTAGCCGTTCCATCGGCACTCAGAGTCACCAAGGTCGGAACAGGACGGAATTCACCTGTAGCTTTGATATAAACAAACCCAGCAAGGTGTTTGGTATCTACATCTTTTGCATCCAGTATAATAAACTCACTGACATACGAGGTACCAAACCCTTTGATCTCCTCTGTTGTCCCTTTTTCGCTTATTTGCTCTATCTTCAGCTGTCCCAGTTTACGTACAATCTTGTTGTTTTTAATCCATGCTTCGATTGCTTTCGCTTCTGTTTCCGAAGCAACAGAGGTGGTTACTCTGATATCCGCTGCTCCTGTTACTAGCGACACCGGGATTTTCTGTTCAGCTCCATTTACGATCAAGGTAAGACTTGCTGAAGCAGATTTCTTAGCGATTGCTGCAATCACAGCCTGCTGAAGAGTAATCTCTGTCTGTTTCGCACTGCTTTTCACCACAATTTTGAAGTCAGCTTGTGCCGAGGCACGAATCGTTTTTAGAGCGTTCTCCGTATTTAGCGTAACCTTTGCTGTATCTCCTTCTGTAACTACCGTCGCCTCTAACTGATTTGATTCAAGTGCTGGTGTAGTTGGTGTTGGCGTTACCACTGGTGAAGGATTCGGCTGTGGATAAGGCTCAGGTGAAGTGACTATTACTTTCTTTGTTGTAAAATTAGATACTTTCTCAACCGAATTGCCTGATTTCTTTGTTGCAAGGATTCGAACTACGTGGTCCTCATTCGCATTTACCGAAATCGTGTGCGTGTTTTTTTGCGTTGTTGCGATATATTCGCTATCTAAAAACACTTCATAATGGGTCGCACCTGATACGGCATTCCAATGAACCGAGTACTTTTGATCTTCTACTTTTTCAAAGCTCACATTCGTTGGTGCGGCAAGCTCTTCTGTATTCACTACGCCATCCATCGGAAGGTTGTAAGCAAGTTCATTGATCAGCGCATTACTGCGATCACCTGTAACTTCCCAGCTCATTGCCCCCGCAATGTCCAGCGATTTGATCATGGAAGCTGTATATTTCATTGTTGTTTCATCATTGTAAGTTATGAAAATTCCTGTCGTTGGATTGTATACGTAGGATACTTTGGCTGCTTCGTTCCAGGTATGAGTGAAACCATTTTTGTTCACATAGTTAGTTTGGATATCATAAAAATCAAAGGTTCCCGGTTCCCACGACCCTTTTGGTATTTCCCCTTCACAAGTAGTGTACTCTCCCGGGGAAGGACAGCCAGACCATCCTTTACCGTAGTAAGGGACACCTGCTAACAGTTTATACTCAGGCACACCTCCGTTTAGATGGCCGAGTAATCCACCCAGCACGTTGTTACGTGGAGCTGAGCTTTTGGGAAGATTACGATCATAGTATAGTGGCGAGTTGTGGTTCGCTAAAGACTCCCATGTTCCGCTGTAGTCATACGTCATAATGTTAATAAAATCAAGATAAGTAACCGAGTTTTTCAAATCCGCATTCACCACAAAATTATCACCTTGGGCTGATGCAATCGTAAGTAAGTAATAGACGCCGTCTTCTGAGCCCGCTGCATCCAATGCTTCACGAACGGTTTTCATTAAAAGGGTGAAATTTTCTTTATCCTCCGGACCACGCGAATTGTTGTCTTCTCCACCCTCTACCGGATACTCCCAGTCAATGTCGAGTCCATCCAGATTGTACGCTCTCAGGAAATCGACTGCAGAGTCGGCAAAAGCACGGCGTGTAATTTCATTTTTGGCCATATTAGAAAAATTATCTGACCAAGACCAGCCGCCAACAGATATCATCATTTTAAGATTCGGATTTTCGGATTTCATTGCATTGAAGCGTGCAAGATTATCAATATCTTTTTCCTTATCTCCAATAATCATTTCTCCATCGAAAACATAATCCGATTGAAGTGGAATGTTAGCATCCTGACAAGGTTCACCCTTGCTATTGATTGCTCTCCAGCAAAGATCTGCAAAAGCATAATTCACATGGGTAAGCTTCGAAACAACCACATCTTCAGGTTGGAAGTTACGTCCTTCTTCATACACAGCCCAGTTAGGAAAATAAGAAATGTTGTTGTAGCTGCTCCCTGGTACTGCAGAAACTTCTGCGCTTGCTTCCGAAATCCAAAGACTGTTTTTGGCAATCACGCTATAATTGTAAGTTTGTCCTTCTGTTACCTTGTCTGCAACATAACGCACATCAGCAGTCGTTCCGAGAAGTGTTCCGTTCTGGTACACTTCGTATTCCGTTGCACCAGGAACAGGTGCCCATCCTAAACTTACCTCAGACCTTGTAGCCGTGATGACACTAAGCCCTTCAGGAGCTGCAAGCTCACCCCATGTGATCGTAACCGAATTGCTGTTCTTGGAGACAGGATAGCCCTCTTTCTGAGCTCCAACTTCAAACTTATATGTCTTCCCATCGATTAGACCACCGTCCGGTTTGTACTTATAAGTTGTATCCTGTTCCTCCCAGCTGCCGCCTGCCCAGCCTCCATTCACGTAGACATCATAGCCCGCTGCTCCAGGACTAGATCCCCAGCTGAGGTTCACCGTATCATAGGTAACATCGCTAACGCTGAGTGCGCTTGGCGGTGTGAGCGGTGTATCCGGATATTCACTTGTGTCCGCAGGGGTAGTGAATTCTAGCACGTTACTCTTTGCGCTATCGGCATTCCACGTAATGTAGATACGATATGTAGTCTCTGGTTTCAGACCCGTAAGCGTACGAGTGTAATAATTTCCCCAATTAATATATCCGTTCGAATCTGCGTAATAAATCTGAATGTTATTGTCATCTGGGTCATCACGGAAATCCCATTCGATTTTTGCTGTATTATGTTTGAGTCCACCTTCTGCTAATCTCAGATGTTGAGGGGCACCCGGATTGACCTGATCATAAGTCGCTTCCGTTACCGTAGGAGCAGTGATTGTTGATTGAACTGGCGAAATGCCTTCTTCGGCGTGAGCATAAGGTGCTTGAACTAAGGGGGTAAGAAGCAAGATAAGAGCAAGAAATGGATTCATCCATTTGATTTCTTTTTTCCTTGGATATAAATTCACCATCTTCACCTCTATTAAGTTATCAATTTGATAAATAATGTTGACTGCAAGTCATATTCTCAAGACCAAAAAAGTAGATGTAACATGTAGTTAGAAGAAGTTAAATACAAGAGTGGAAATAAATCTGGATTTTACGTCAGAAGTACATATAGGAGGAACTACTATCACAAGATAACTTAGAAAAAGGAGATTCTCATAAATTGAAAGCGGTTACCTTAATATAGTCCATAATACTTGGCTGCACTCCTCACATGGAGTGTCACCTCTCGTTCCCCTCCTTTCTGTAAACCACAAGTAAAATAAAAAATGGTATTGCTTTAATAATGGAACCTGTTGGTAAAAATAAAAAGGGGGATTATTCCATACTAGTGGGATAACATTTCCTTATCTTAGAATAGACCTGTGTATAAATAAATTCGTTACTCGCTTACAGCGCACATCAAAAAAACCACCTCAATCCAGAGTTAACGGACTTTCGAGGTGGTTTTTCTATAATTATACTAATTTTCACTTTCCCACACGACACGACTCGTAACCAGATCAATAATTTTAGCGTCTTCCACAAAAGCCGCTAGCTTTAAAGCATCCTTTTTATTTACAAAGGCATCGAAGTACACTCCATTTACATATAGAGCCACCCCATTTTCACTGGCGGAAGCGTTGGCTTCAGGCAAATCAACAGCTGCCTCGTTCACGCTGTTTACTTGCTCTGTTTCGTTTGTTGCCTTTGTCTGTAATGTAGTCTTTTGTTGTTCTACAGTCTCAACTTGCTTCTCCTGCTGGATGCTACTATCTTTTGTTATCCCTTCTATGCCCTCGACGAGAGGGATCTCTTCTAAGGATGTTGAATCAGTCTGCTTCGTATTCTGTTTCATTATCTGCTGTTGCGCCCCTGTAGTCGAGACAACAAACTCCTCCTCGAGTGGCTCCTGATAATAGATCACCTTATCGGTTGAAGAATGAAGATTCATCATCCTCATAAAAGTCTCTCCATACGACACGGTAATTGTACCCTCTGTAGCATCGGGAAGCTGCTTGTACTGAAGATTCAACCGACCATTCTGATCAACCCAACCATTCGTAATTGCATCCTCTTTGAACTGTACAAGATCCTCTGGTGTTGGCGGCATCTCCAAGTAATCAGAAGCTTTTCTCGCTATTTTTTCTGAAATTGGCTCCGCTATTAAATCGGAAAAAGCAGGTTCAGCCACCTTTTTCACCAATAGTAACAAAATTGCGAAAATAATCAGCATAATAAGTATAGTTCTTATGACCCTATTTATGTTATACAACATCTTGTTTTTCTCCTTTTTCTATGTACAAAGCCCTGGTTATATAAAAGATTATCGGTGAATGCTCTCATTATGATGAGTTTAAAAAAGACAAAACACCCCCCATAACGAAACAAATTCGTTATGGGGGGTGTTTTTTATATTGTGTATCCTATTAGCAAGGCTCTTCGTTCGGTTTTCCTGCATCTGTAGCTGTACGGAAGCTTGAACCACAACCGCATGTTGCAATCGCGTTCGGGTTATGAATAGTAAATCCTCCGGTCATACCGGATTCTTCAAAGTCGATTTCAAGACCTTCTAGTAGACGAAGGCTATCCTTCTCTACAACTACCTTCATATCTTGAACAGTCATATATAGGTCTGCATCCGTTTCATTATCGTCAAATCCCATTGCATATGAAAATCCAGTGCATCCACCTGCTGTTACACCAAGACGTAAAAACATATTCGGTGATTCTTGCTGCTCCAACATTTCTTTCAAGCGCTCTGCTGCTGTATCTGAAATGGTAATCATAATCGTTACCTCCTTCTTTCCATTATGATATTAATAAACCAACGTCTAGGTGACGTAAAAGAATTATAATGATGTGTACTACGTAGAATTATACTCCACCTGATCCCGCACCTCAAGAGATGGACATGGAATTAAAGGTAAAGAAGGAACAAGCTTTTTACTCCTATGTATTGAACCCCCGGAATGTGAGGTTTATAATAGTAAGGAATTGTACATCGCAAATGTCGAAGAATTGTCACAGAAAGACGCGTTCGCAGCCATAATTTCAGTTGTAACTTTTTTCACATTCTTAAAATTATTTTCATTGGTTTACCTTATAGTTACCAACATTATTATGCAAACACATAAAGTCATGACTCAGGAGGAATCAGCATGTCTACTTTAATCACACCATTTACGGACAGCAAGATGGCAGCCATTGTTGAAAAAGTACAAAATGGTCAACGCCTGACACTGGAAGACGGTGTTTATCTCTACGAAAGCGATGATCTGCTCACGATTGGTCAACTTGCCAACGAAGCTAACCTTCGCAAAAACGGTAAAAAAGTTTATTTCATTGAAAATATGAGCCTGTATTTCACGAATGTATGTGAAGCTCGCTGTGCATTTTGTAATTTCCGTAAAGACCAAGGAGAAGAAGGCTCCTACACGCTTTCCGGGCAAGAGATGATCGATTATGTAGAACAACATATCCACCCAGGTGTGAGAGAATTCCATATTGTTGGCGGACATAACAACCATGTCCCTTTTCAATATTATGTCGATTCCCTTCGTGCTTTAAACGAAAAGTATCCGAATGTTACGCTTAAAGCGTATACGGCTGCCGAGATTGACTTCTTCACTCGCATTAGCGGTCTCAGCATTAGAGAGGTTTTGCAGGAACTACAAAAAGCCGGACTTCAATCCCTCACGGGTGGTGGTGCAGAAATCCTCTCGGATGAATACCGTAAGAAGATGAAAGTTGAGAAAGCCAATGTCGATCGTTACCTTGAGGTTCATCGTACGGCACATCAGCTCGGTATGAAAACCCACACTACGATGTTGTACGGTTCTGTTGAATCCTATGAAGATCGTATTAATCATATGCTCCAAATTCGTGAACTTCAGGATGAAACGAATGGATTCATGGTATTTATTCCGCTCTCCATGCAGCCGAAAAGCAAAAATGCCGGTATCATGCGCCGTAATTCAGCTTACGAAGATCTAAAAACCATTGCGATCTCCAGACTCATGCTCGATAATATTGATCATGTGAAAGCTTACTTCATTAATATCGGTCCTCAATTAACACAAGTTGCGCTTAGCTTTGGTGCATCGGACGTGCATGGTACGATTGTACGTGAAAAGATTAGTCACGCTGCGGGCGCTCTAACACCTGAAGGACTGACTCGTAAAGAGCTCATCTGGCTAGTAAAAGGTGCTGGCCGTATTCCAGTAGAACGTGATACATTCTATAATGAGATTGAAGTTTTTGAATAATTTTGTTTTCTTTTACATGCATTAATTTTTCCCCAATGGATTCAGCCCTTTTCTTCTAGAGCTGAATCCACTTTACTGTTTCCCCTATTTTTATAAGAATTCATCATTCTTCACCCCATCGGCCTTTTCACTCATGACCGAGCGTAAATCTAACATCTTGTATATGCATAAAGCATAAGAAAGGAAGTTATTTCGTCATGAAAAATATCGTTATCCTCGGAGGCGGCTACGGCGGTCTAACCGTAATTAAACATCTAATTGAAGGCTCCATTCCAAATGACACCCAGATTATTCTTGTTGATCGAATGCCTTTTCAAGGTCTCAAAACTGAATATTATGCACTTGCAGCAGGTACTGTTTCTGATTATGACCTGCGTGTGCAATATCCTGTCCATCATCAACTTATTTATAAATATGGAGAAGTAGAATCTGTGAATTTGGAAGAAAAGGTCATCCTAATTCATGGTGAAGATCCGCTTTCTTATGAACAGCTAGTTATTGGACTTGGTTGTACAGATCGTTTTCACGGAGTTCCCGGTGCAGAGGAATTCAGCAGTACGATCCAAAGCTTCAAAAGTACACGGGAAACCTATCTTCGACTTAACGAAATCAAGCCGTATGGTCATGTCCATATTGTAGGGGGCGGTCTTAGCGGGGTAGAAATTGCAGCCGAAATAAGAGAAAGCCGGGCAGATCTAAACGTCACCATCTTGGACCGTGGAGAACGTGTTCTCTCTGCCTTCCCGCAGCGCTTGTCAGCGTATGTAGGAGAATGGTTTGGAGAACATCAGGTGGAGCTCAAAAACCATATCTCGGTATCCCGCGTTGAACCAGGAGCGATCTATAATCGTGATGAAGAAATTTTAACAGATACGGTAGTATGGACAGCAGGAATACAGCCTGTAAAAATTGTTCGTGACTTGAATGTTCAGAAAGACCCACAAGGTCGTGTCTCTTTGAATGAATATTATCAGATTCCAGAATATCCTGAAGTTTATGTCGTGGGTGACTGTGCGAGTGTTCCTTTTGCGCCAAGTGCTCAAGCAGCTGAAGCCCAAGGCGAACAAATTGCTCATGTCATTCATGCATTCTGGAAAAATGAAGAACCCAAAACCGAGGCTCTCAAGCTACGCGGTACTCTAGGAGCACTCGGCAAGAAATCCGGTTTTGGGCTTATGGGCAAAACATCCATGATGGGACGAGTCCCGCGGATTCTAAAAAGCGGTGTCCTTTGGATGTCAAAACGACATTTCGGTTAATTCATAAATCTGCTGCTCAAAGGTCCAAGTCATTCCATGCGTCAGCTTCTGCAATTTTGGACAAAATGGCTTCATGCAGTTCTTTTGCGCTATTCGCTGTGACAACTTCACCATTCACTAGTGCAAATGGAGCGTTACTGCATTGTCCGCAATTCGTGAGACAGCCGTATTCAATAACATCGTATTCGAGGTTTTCTTCTAGTTCCTCGAAGACCTCATCCGTTCCGAAGTGCATGTTGTTGGTACAAAATTCAATAATGGGTCTCAATTTATTCACCTGCTTTTGTTTTGACCATTTTATTTTGACTTCAATTGTACTATAATAAAGGGAAGGAAAGGAGTTGAAAATATGAGCGAAAACGTACAAAGCAGCACCATGTATGATGAAGTTCTAGAAGTTCTTGATAAACTTCGCCCATTCCTCCAGCGCGATGGCGGTGACGTGGAATTGGTTGATGTAGAAGACGGCATCGTTAAGCTGAAATTAATGGGTGCTTGCGGTAGTTGCCCAAGCTCCACCATTACATTAAAAGCAGGGATTGAACGCGCACTTGTTGAAGAAGTAGAAGGCGTTCAAGAAGTCGTTCAAGTATTCTAATAATCCCATCAGTATATAAGAGAGTCCCGCAGCTTCGATTTCAGAAGCGGGACTCTTTTTTTATTCTTTAATTGTTGGCCGAATGGGATCAAGACCTCCGGAAATATCCATAATATTCCCCGTGACAAAGTCCGATTGCTCCTGACATAGAAAATGAATAACTCTTGCTACATCTTCTCCGCTTCCCGGTCTCCCCCTAGGGGTCTCCTCATCAATTAATCCACTTACTTGTTCAATCGTCATCTCTTTATGATCGCCTCGGATATCTCCAGGACAGATCATATTTACTGTAATTCCATAAGGTGCTTCTTCGACCGCAAGTGTCTTTGTAAAAGAAACAAGTCCTACTTTGGCTGACGCATACACGGCCCGTTGTGGCCAGGACCTCGCTTCACCCGCATGACTAAATCCGAAATGGATGATCCGGCCCCAATTTTTTCGGCGCATACTAGGAAGAACACGGTGATCTAATAACATGGTACCCACCAAATTTCCCTGCATCAACATCATAATGTCCTCTTGCGTATATTCCAAAAACAGCTTCCGTTCCCTGATGAACGGTCCAGCATTGTTTATAAGTATATCCACTTCGCCGAGCTTTTGCTCTACGGTTGTAATTAGCCGTTCTATATCTTCCGCTTTACATATATCCGCCTGTACCGCGATAGAACGAACACCGAGCTTCTCGATTGCTGCACTTAAGTCTTCAGCTTCTTTCTGACTATGCACGTAGTTCAGTGCAATATCATAACCTTCGGCTGCAAGCCGAAGAGCTGTCATTTTACCAAGTCCCTTTGCGCTTCCTGTGATAAGGGCGACTTTGTTGTCCAACATCCCTTCCTCCTTCTAAAAAGAGCGGTTCCTATCCAGTATAATATAGCTGAAGTGATAAGAAAAGAAAGGAGGAGGATAAGAAATAAAACCCGCCTCTCGCTAGTAGCAGAGAACGGGTTTTCATCATTTTACTTTTTTAGAATGCAGGAACAATTGCTCCCGCATAGTTTTCTTCAATGAAAGTTTTAATTTCAGGTGAATTCAGAGCAGCATTCAATTTTTGAATGGCTTCGTCATTTTGATTATCTTCGCGAGATACGAGCAAGTTGGCATAAGGAGAGTCCTTATCTTCAATGAACAAAGCATCTTCTAGTGGATTTAAATCTGCTTCCAGTGCGTAGTTCACATTGATGACCGCAAGATCGACTTCATTCAGCTGACGTGGAAGCATTGCTGCATCCAGCTCAACGATTTTTAGATTTTTCGGATTTTCCGTAATATCGCTAATTTTCGATTCCACATTTGTGTTGTCTTTCAGTTTAATAACGCCATTTTTATCGAGCAAAATAAGTGCACGTCCACCATTTGTTGCATCGTTTGGAATTGCGATTTTAGCTCCATCTTTCAATTCATCTGCAGACTTGATTGTATTAGAATAAGCGCCAATAGGTTCAACATGAACGTTATTAAGAGCGACCAACTTCAAACCACGTGTTTCATTTTCATTGTCGAGATAAGGCTTGTGCTGAAAGAAGTTTGCATCCAATTGGTTTTGTGAGAGCTGTACATTCGGTTGTACATAATCGTTAAAGATAACGACTTCCAGATCAATGCCTTCTTTAGCAAGGAGCGGTTTTACTTTTTCCAAGATTTCAGCATGCGGTACAGGGCTTGCGCCTACACGAAGGGTTACTTTCTTTTCTGTTTGACCATTGTCTCCATTGCCTGTTGTATCGCTACCAGCAGAATCGTTGCCGCATGCAGCAAGAACCAATACCAATGTAAGTGTAAGCGCGGATAAGAACCATTTTTTCATAATCGTTAAACCCTCCTAATATTAGATAATTTAATGCACACTATATAAATGAAGATTCGTTACTTACGTGTAAAATGTTTAACCATTCTATCCCCTGCCATTTGCAGGACTTGAACCAACACAATCATTACAACAACCGCCACAATCATGACTTCTTGTTCATACCTGTAATATCCATAGTTGATTGCTAAGGCACCAAGCCCGCCGCCACCAACCATCCCCGCCATCGCGGTATAGGAGACAAGTGTAACAATCGTGATTGTAATTCCGGCAAGTAATCCTGGCAGGGATTCCGGCATGAGCACTTTCATAATAATTTGCCCTGTTGATGCTCCCATCGCTTGCGAAGCTTCAATGACTCCACGGTCTACTTCCCGCAAGGAAGTCTCAACGAGTCTTGCAAAGAAAGGAGCCGCACCTACCACGAGTGGAGGGATCGTTCCCACAACACCGATCGTTGTACTTACAATGGCTTTCGTTATAGGGAGCATCGCCACAATCAGAATAATGAACGGCACCGAGCGCAGGATATTCACGACAAAAGAAAGTACGGAATATACCGTTAGGCTTGTCTTGGAAGTAGAGCGAGAAGTCAGAAATAAGATAATTCCAACAGGCAGTCCAATGATAAATGTAAATATGCCGGATACGAGCAGCATGCTTAGTGTCTCCATCGTAGCCTTCTGTATCTCATCCCAGTTAATAACGGAAAAATCAAGACCCATCATTTCATCACCTCCACTTCAAGACCTTGCAGAGTTAGGGATTCAACAGTCCTTAAAATTTGTTCAGGGTGTCCTTCCAGACGAACTGTCAATTGACCATACGGCATCTGTTTAATCGTAGAGATCGTTCCTTGAAGAATCGCAAAATCGACTCCTGTTTGACGCACCGTCTGCGATAAGATGGAATCATACGTCTTGCTGCCAAGGAAGGTGATTTTCACTGTCTCTGAATGCTCCAGATGAGAAGCCTTAATTGCTTCTGCCATCAAATCGCCAACTTCAGTTTCTTTCAATATAAAATCTTGTGTTACTGGATGTTGCGGCTTCAGGAACACTTCTGTTACAGGTCCTTCTTCCACGATTCCTCCCTGATGAATGACAGCAACACGATCACAGATCGTCTGAATGACATGCATCTCATGGGTAATCAGTACGATGGTCAGGTTGTATTTCTGATTAATATCAAGCAATAACTTCAGAATCGAATTCGTCGTCTGCGGATCAAGTGCTGAGGTCGCCTCATCACACAGTAGAACTTGTGGGTCACTTGCAAGCGCTCTTGCAATACCAACACGCTGTTTTTGACCTCCGGACAGTTGAGCCGGATATTTATTACTGTGGTCTGACAGTCCAACAAGTTCCAGTAACTCCTTGACCTTCTGATCAATCTTCTTATTGTCTGTTTTTACGAGACGCAGCGGAAATGCAATGTTGTCATATACCGTAGCAGAACTTAGCAAATTAAAATGCTGAAAAATCATCCCTATTTTTCGCCGTTCAGCTTGAAGCATATGTTTATTTAAACTTGTCATGTTTACGCCATCTACATAAACTTCTCCTGATGTTGGGCGTTCCAACAAGTTAATTAACCGAATCAGCGTACTTTTCCCTGCCCCGGAATGACCGATGACACCAAAAATTTCACCTTTTTTAATCGACAAATCAAGTCCCGACAATGCGGTAGTCACTTGTTTTCCTCGTCCGTAATCTTTGCGGATATTTTTTAATTCAATCAATACGGTACCTCCTTGCCTTGCGGTCATTCTATTTCTTGAGTGAGTCTTTAGCAGAAGCCTATACGTTGTTTTACCCGGATCATCCACTTTTTACCCTTGTAATACATGGCTCGTATATAAACAAAAAGCCCCCCTTTTCGCAGAAAAAGAGGGCTTCAAATGGCTAAAGCGATTCCTTCTCATCTGCCAAGACCATATAAATACGATCTTGAAGGATTTAGCACCATGTCATCCTATATGGATAGGTTACTCTCCATAAAGAATCGGTTGCCGGGCTTCATCGGGCCTGTCCCTCCGCCACTCTCGATAAGAACTATATGCAATTGTTGATATTATTAAATGTTGTTATTTCTAAAACGAAATAAATATTTCAGAAACTAAGTGAAAGTATATGATACTTCACATCACTTGTCAAAGGAAATTATTATAATTTTATCGGAATTAAGGATATTAGAAACAATAGTACTGTTAGCACCTAAAATAAGGGAAAAATTATGAGCGAACCATTTGTCTGCCCCACGTTTTATTCATGTACTCAAAAGATTCAAGCAAGCTTCGTGAGACCAAATCCACTCCAAGCGCAAGATCGGTAGTAAAAGCTTTTAGATCCTCTAGCTTTATTTTCCCATGTAGGGCTTGATGTCTCTGCCATAAATCATCTTGCATCTCCACATTCATATGATGAATTTCCGTATTACGGCGTTTCCGAAGTCGGTTCATCGGTTCATGGTACTCATCTTTCAAGCTGCATAACTTCGTAAGAAGTCCCTTGTGTTCCGGTTGATACTCCAGCTGTTTTAGCACCGTAAAATAGGAAAAATGGGCTTTAAGCTTGGAAGTTTGCAAATGATACCAATCATCCAGTACGTTCCCCAGTTTATCAAGCACAGCAAACATACGAATGAAACCATCCTTGTAAAAGTATACATACCGAGCATAATCAGCTTTTTCATCTGGACCCATATCATCCGTGGATGTTGCATGAATCTTAGCCGCATAAAAAGAAGCGGCAAATGAACTTTGTTCCAGTTCATCTAAAGAGGTCATGAGACCACGGGTCCATATTTCCAGTTCACGATAATCATGGGTTGGGTCCGTACTCTTTTTTATTTCAAGGATTAATAATTTCAGAATATGAGCCATTGCATCCATGGCTTCCTTCAAATGCCCCGAATTGACACGGGGTGGCTCACCCAATAAAGTACGCAGCATATGAACATCCTCCCTGTACCTCATTTTCCCCCATCAAGGCACACAGAATCCCTATTTTATATTCAATTAAGCGAAATATGATTTCCAGCGCTGGTCAACCAGTTCCACAATATCTTCCCGCGGAATAACTTCTTCCGGGTAACCTGGTTTCATTCGTGCATCAATGACAATAGGTAATGAAAATCCAATGTGATTTCGTTTAACCAAAGTTTCCGCATACATATCACTAGCCGGATTAAAGCGAGTAAACACCGTCCATAGGAATGACATTTGGTTCTTCGCTACTTCCTGTGCATGATCAACCAGAATGACCAATGGCCAAGTCTGTTCAAGTGCAGCAAAACGCTCTACGATACGCCCTGCAAGTTCAGGTTCTTCCTCATAGGAAGCTCCCTCGACAAGAAGTACACCGCCACAATAAGGTTTAATATCCGTTATTTCATTAACGTGGCCGCCTTCGTAAATACGCGGAAGTTCTCTCGTCTTCTCTCCGACGCCGACGAGGATCGCCTTACTTCCATGGTTCAATTTGTGACCTGTATAATCAAGCGTATCGTGTGATGTATGGTCAAAAATAAACAGATCGGTTTGCGGATCAAACCTCTCCAGTACGGTTTCGATCAGTGTTGTGAAATTAGACAAATCAATGATCTGATCCGTTAAAATTAAAAACTTGGTCAAGGACAATTGACCTTGGCCTAATATGCTAAATCCGGAAACTAGTGCTTCACGAGAATAACTTTCACGGACTACTGCAGAAGCTAACGCATGAACACCACTTTCCGCGTATGCCCATAAATCTTTGACGGTCGGCATCACTATAGAGTAAGCAGGTGATAATAACCGCTGTACGAATTCACCGAGATAATAATCTTCCTGGCGTGGCTTGCCGACAATGGTCATCGGGTAGATTGCGTCTTTGCGATGCCACATCCGCTCCACGTTCAAGATAGGGAACTCATGCGCCAAGGAATAATAACCGAAATGATCGCCAAACGGACCTTCCATTCTCCGTTCATGGGGAGGAACCGTCCCCTTAATTACAAATTCAGCTTCCGCCGGCATCCGGTGTCCCCCATAAGGATCTTCCACCATCTTCAGCTTATCGCCTAAGATCAAGGAGGCCATTAGTAGTTCCGGCAGTTTTTCCGGAATTGGAGCGATCGCAGATGCAATAAGAGCAGGTGGCCCGCCAAGAATGACAGACACGGGTAAGCCTTGTCCACGCTGTTCGGCTTCATGATAATGGAACCCGCCGCCCTTTTGAATCTGCCAGTGCACTCCCGTTGTATGGTCATCATAAATTTGGATGCGGTACATCCCCAGATTGTGATCTTTATGATCATCGGGATGCTCAGTGTATACGAGCGGTAAAGTTAAAAACGGTCCCCCATCCAGCTGCCAGCTGGTCACTTTCGGAAGGGTAGCAAGCGGAGCTGCAGTCTGGTTTGCAGACAAAATAGGCGCTTCGCTTCGTTGCACCGTTTTGAGCCCTACTTTCAGTCCCTCTTTAATAAGATTTCGCTCGTTCCACAATGCCTTTGGTGTCGGCGGCATCAGTGATTTGGTTGCGCCTACAATTGATTTCATAAGTTCTTCAGGTCTTGGACCAAATGCCATATCTACTCTACGACTGGTCCCAAACATATTCGTTAGCACAGGAAAAGGAGTACCTTTTACGTTGGTAAATAGCAACGCCGGTCCTTGTTCCTCAATGACACGTCTATGGATTTCTGCAATCTCGAGGTATGGATCAACAGGTGTATCAATAATGACTAGGTCTTTCTCCTGTTTCAATTTGTTCACAAACTCACGTAAATTCGTATAAATCAATTTGGAAGATCCTCCTTTATAAAACAAAGCCCTGCGAATCAAATTCGTGGACTTTGTTATTTACATCGATATGTAGCCTTAACGGACAGGCACCAGCATTTATTGTACACTGTCCGGCTAATTTATTCCAAGACGCTTTTACTTTTTTGGTCTAAGACTTTTCTATAGATATGCGCCCTGTCTTTTATCTTTTTTGTCTTCCCCTTAACGATGGACACCAGCCGGTTTCGCCAACTTCCATACGACATAACTCATATACGCAAGGAGCCCGAACAATACAGCGATTATGGTCATGTGTGCAAGAACAACGAACATGTAAATCTCAGGACGATTCATCGTCAGCATAAGACCTACACCGGAAAGTACCTGAATAACGACAAGTGAAATGGCAGTAATACCAAGCACCTGTAATTCCCGGTTACCTTTGTTATGCCGATAAGCATAATGACTAAGAACGGCGATGACTAGAACTAGGAAGAAGGCTGCAACACGGTGTAAGAAGGCAACCGCTACCCCTCCAGATAGTTCAGGTACAACTGCACCATTACAAAGTGGGAAACCGGAACATCCGCCAGCTGAATCCGTGTGACTGACAAAAGCTCCTGTGTAGACAACAATATAAGAATAAATCGTTGTGAGCCATACCAGATTGCGGAATTGTTTGCTTACCCGTGGTAAACGATCAAACTTAGCAAGCCCTCCGAATTTCTGTTCTTGCCTTGCCCCAAGGGTCGTCATGAGTGCACTGGCAAGTGAAATAAATGCAAAACCGAGGTGCAATGCCATGACAGGAGGTGATTGAGAGAATACAACTGCGAGTGCCCCCATCATTCCTTGAATGATAACGAAAAACAGAGTCAGAAATGAAAAGATTTGTAGATCACGGCGCTGCTTTGCAAACAACATAAAGAGTACAAATGTGGTAATAGCAAGCAGCCCTGCTGAAGAACTGACGATTCGGTGTGAATATTCAATGAGCGAAGCGAGCGTATGCGCAGGTACGAACTGTCCGTGACATAAAGGCCACTCGTTACCGCAACCAAGACCCGACTCTGTACGGGTAACTACACCCCCGCCGAATGTTGCAAAAAACATGAATAGAGTAGTCACAAAACTAATCCATTTTAAAAGTCTGATATGCTTCAACTTATTCACCTGCTGTTATGAAATGTGGCGGATAACCGCATGCTGATTTTTGACAATATTCAGCAATCTCTTCTCATTATAACGGATAAAGGAATCCGAAACATAAAGCGATTGTGACAATATCTTAACGCCTGATAGAACGTAACTTTTCTCATTGCTCTATTGATTCGGCATATATAGTATACCCAAGCACAAAAGAAAACACCGCTCTCTTTTTAGTAAAGAGAACGGTGTGAACAATTCAAAGATAAGTTTAGCTGCGCAGTGTTTGGTACACTTCCACCGCACGTCTCAGAAAATCTTCAATTTCCTCACGAGATTTGCGGTTTTTATTCACGAAACGGATTAGTTCGCGGCCATCAGCATAGGCAACAAAACTAGGGATACCTAGAATGTTTTGTTCCTGACTGAGTGTGTCTGTTTGCTCTACATCGACTTCAATTAATGTAAGCAGCTGAGAGAACTCCTGCTCTACCTCTGGCATGAACGGATCGATAAATTTACAATCCACACACCAGTCCGCCTTGAAAACAGCTACCGTCAAGTTGGAAGACTGCGTAAGCACATCAAATTCGGCTTTAGAAGTAATTAATTTCATTTTTTATCATCCTCTCAACAACAATCTTGTATGTTCAAACTTTAGTGAATCAAACTAACGAGTGGAAGTCAAATGATTCGTACATACTACTATTATATAACCAGGCATAGTCCGTATCAAAAAGGAGGTTTGAACAAGGTGAACAATCAGCAATCTTCCATGCATCCCTTTCGCTCTATTTGGCAAATGGTAAAAACCATGCCACTGACCATAGCCGAAGTGATTCGCGGTAAACGTGCTGCCATTCTTTCCTCCAATCAGCTGCGACATCCGCTTCGGATATTCTCTTGGCCCACTTCATCTGCCATATGGATACAGAATGAACTGGAACATACGATGGCTAGTGTCCACGCTTGCGGAGTACAACCTGTTGCCTTTCGTGGAAGTCAGCTGGATCCTTATAGTGTGGAAGAGCTCGAAATCGTTCGTGAGATCATGGAGCAAACGCAGCGGCATAATCAGAGCAACCTGACGCGGACAGCTGCTTATCTTGCTTGTTATGAAGCTTACCCTGAGTTGCACTGGGCGCTGCTTGCTCATTTTGTGTCCCGAAACGGGGGCTATAATATGACGGATCTTAAGAGTGAACTGCTGCAAAATGTACTGAAAAGTCAGGATAACAAACAAGTATATCTTCTCTTAGAACGGTGTAATGCACTTATTTTTCAGGATGCTTATCCGCAGTTATTGTTGTATATGAAAAGCCGGGAGAATGGCCGCAGTTACTTTCATCTGCTATCCGAGTTTCATGTATCAGCCTTTATGAGTCCCTTCTGGGAACAGTTCTGGCTGGAACGTAACAGTGAAATACTGACGGTTGGTCTTATTATTAACGAACAAAATTACATTGAAAACCGAGTGATTCGAAATCCATATTATCAGCATCACGTCATGTCGACTCTCTCTTTTCGTTCCCATGAACTTGCCGGGCTGAATCATATTATTATTCCGCTTGGTGTTGATCAGGAGCTTGTCGGTCTAACCATTACTCATTTCAACAAACTTCATGAACGTATAGAATTTGGAAAAACGCTGTATGCCCTTCTGTTCGGTTATTCTCAGGTACTAACGAGAGCTTCAGCTTATGCAAGTGAGGTTCCTCATGAAGGCTCGCGAAGTGAATATTGGCCGAAGTATTATACTTCTCTTCATGGTCAAAAACTGGAGGAGCCGATTCTAACAACGGTTCTAAGTAATAGAGAAGTGCTCCCTGATGGAAATAAACTATACAGCCCTACCTTATATAAAGCTTGGTACGATATGCCTTACGAAAAAATTACGAGGGAAGATTGGCTGACACATAC
The DNA here is from genome assembly GCF_018310695.1 of Paenibacillus sp. Marseille-Q4541. GTDB lineage: Bacteria > Bacillota > Bacilli > Paenibacillales > Paenibacillaceae > Paenibacillus. The sequence goes on from NZ_JAGXCY010000004.1 coordinate 251,745, forward strand.
AGCTCAAACAGATACCCTTGGTCATCTCAACCTCCCTAGAAGACCCCGAGTATTTGATGTAAGTCATCAGCATCGATTTGCTCTGTGGAAACTCGGGATTATTCATGACTTGAATGAAATCAGAGAAAACGATAAGTTAACATAAAAAAAGAACGATGCCCCTGTATAACAAGCGCTATCGTTCTTTTTTTATGTTAGCCTTGACTACTTTGCTTTCTGCCTCGCTGTAATCGCATCAGAGGTCGAAGTACCCTTTGAATCATCCGTGGATAATTTTTAAGCTCGTCCTCTCGCAGTACGCGGAGCGTAATAAGCAGAACAAAATAACTGATCACAACAACAATGCCAACGAGCATACAGTTAATTAAGAACGCCACTCTTGCCGGCATCATATCAACCATAGATAACCCAAGCTGATGAAGTCCGTATCCAATTGCACTAGATATAACGACGGTAATTAGGAATCCAGCCCACCTTTTACCCAGAATAGAGAAGGTGACCGTCTTTTTGAGCACTCGAATATTCAGCAAGGTAATGACGAAGAAGGCAAGCCCCGTAGATGCAATGATCCCGTAAATTCCAAAGAAGTTCGCAAGAATAAAGCTGGCTGCAAGTTTGATGATGATCCCGATAAACACCGTGACCATTGTAATTCTAGGTTTACCAATACCAAGCAGGATCGAACTTGAAGTCATCATGGTAATTTGAAAAATCGTACCAAGTGTAAGCAAGGCCACAATTCCACTACCATCCAAGCTACTAAATAAGAGGCCATTAATAGAATACGCAGCCACACAGAGTGCAATGACCATCGGCATCCCTGTCATAATGGCAATACGCATCGCGAGAGTAACCTGGCCCCGCAGATGCATTTCATCTTTTCTAGCATAAGCCGCTGAAATAACCGGTACCAGCGACTGGCTTAATGCGATGGCGAGTATCGGTGGAATCCCTGCAACCGGCTGCGCCCGATTCGTCAAAATACCAAGCATCGCCGTCGCCGTGTCGGAGCCAACCTGACCACTAATCAATGGCTTGATAATGGACGAATCGATAAAGTTGACGGCAGGAACAGCTAATGATGACAAAACAATCGGAATCGACAGCGTGAAAATATCACGATAAATCCGAGATAAAGGGATCTGTGCTCCCGGCAGGTTCTGAAGACCACTCTCCCTATCTTTCCGAATCTGTTTGCGAGTGTAGTAAAGCATAACGGCAAATGCGCCGATACTCCCCAGCACACCTCCAAAGGTCGCACCTGCTGCAACTTCGGTATCCCCATAACCAGCTCTTAATAAAACAAAAGCCAGCAATATAGCCGTACCTACCCGTGCGAATTGCTCTACAATCTGCGAGATCCCCCCGGCTGTCATGTTGTTACGGCCCTGGAAATAACCGCGCATCATGGCAATGGTCGGGAATAACAACAGTGCAGGTGCCAGTGCACGAATGGCTGTAGCTGATTCAGGCACTTGAGCAATATAGGTCGCATAAAAAGGAGCCAAGGACCACAGCAGTAGCGTCATCACAAGACCAGCAAACGTTGCAAAGATGAGCGCAGCCTGATAGACCCGTTTGGCTTCCTCTGGTTTATCCAGCGCATAGCGCTCGGAAACCATTTTACTGAGCGTACTCGGAATACCTGCAGTAGCAACGGTAAGTAACATCAGATATACACTGTTCGCAATCCCGAATGAGGCATCCCCCACATCTCCGAGCAAATGCTCCAGTGGTACCCGTTGAACAAGCCCAAGTACCCGGGCAACGAGTGCGGCTACCGCAAGAATAATCGTGCCCCTGATGAATGATTCCTTTTTAGACAAAACGCATTTCCCTTCTTCCTTCCCCCGAACGAAACGTTTAGGAACCTATTTTTAATTGACGGCAATCCATATGAAAAACAGCACAACCATGGCTACTTGCAAAATAATCTTCATGACTGTACTTGCGAATAAGCCAACCACGGAACCAAATCCAACTTTGGCTGATTTACTTACATTGGACCCTCCAATGAGTTCACCAATAAAAGCACCCAAAAATGGGCCAATAATAAGTCCAAAAGCCGGGATAACAAACGGTCCAATAATAACGCCAATGGTACTTAATGTCGTCGAAAGTTTAGAACCTCCGTACTTTTTAACGCCCCAGGCATTCACTACGTAGTCTGCAACAAATAGTACTACGACGATGAGTGTCTGGATTATCCAAAACCAGCCTCCGAATTGTTCAAACCCGAAGAACCAACCATATACAAAAAAGGCAAAGTAAATGGCGAGAGCGCCCGGCAGTATGGGAAAAATGGCTCCCGCGAGTCCAATCGCAAATAAAAGTATAACAAGGATCCAGCCTAAGACTGTCATCAGGCGATTATGCCTCCTTCAAAATATAGTCGCGTATCACTTCCACAATCCCATCTTCATTATTGGTACCTACTACGAGGTCCGCCGCTTCTTTTACCGTATCCTGTGCATTACCCATAGCGACACCAAGTCCAGCAGCCTGAATGACTGCAAGATCGTTAAGGCTATCGCCCACTGCAACTACTTCTTCCATTGTAATCCCAAGCAAATTGCACACCTCTTGGATACCGCTAGCCTTGGAAATGCCCTCAGGATTAATCTCAAGGTTTGCTAGCGAGGAGTTGGTAATTTGAAGACCACCCAGATCCTGAAGCTCCATTAAAATCTGATGGCGAACTTCATTGTTCTCTGTCGTATATCCAAATTTAAGCCATTCGTGATCCATGATAGATTCTACCCAGCGTTCGCTGTTATACAGCTTATCTACCGTATAAGCCCAGAACCAGCAATCATGCCTCACAGCAATATCATGCATTTTGGATACAAGTTCTGGATCAAGCAGCGTTCTTACTTGCAATTCATTCGGCGATTTCCATACCTCGCTTCCGTTTACAGTAACCATTGGTGTTTCAAGACCAAGTTCCTGTCCATAGGGAAGCGCGTGATGAGCTGCACGTCCAGTGGATAGGCATACATGAATACCTGCTTTCATTGCCTTATGAATCCAGCTCGACGTCTCGTGGGAAATTTCATGTTCATCGGTCAGCAAAGTACCGTCCATATCTAGAGCAAGCAGCTTATATCGATATTGATTATTCAATTTAGTAACCTCCTTTTATTCTCCTATCTACCCATTTCATCATCTTTATTTATCTATTATAAGTCTCATTACATAACGCATTTTATCATAAAGAAGGGATTGCAACAAAAGAGGTTTGCTCTAATAGCTTCGATGCATAAAAAAAACAGACGCAAGTGTTGTTCACTTACGCCTGTTCTGGAAAACAGCGAATATAAAAGTTATTAGTTACAACCTATTAAATTGTACTTGCTTCTTTGATCCCTTTCCCACGCTTTAGCCTACGGATGACCACCCCATGAAGCGGCGAGAATAGAAAGGCTAGGGTGAAAAAAACACCCGCAGATGCAACCATACATCCAGCAATCGAAGCATCAAGTACATAGGCGGTGTAGTATCCTGTAATGGAGCTTACTGCTCCTACGAGAACACTAATACACAGCATAAGCCCAAGACGATCGGTCAAAAGGTAGGCCGTAGCCGCGGGTACGATCAGCATTCCTACAACGAGAATCGCTCCGACACTGTCAAAAGAAGCAACCGAAGTCATGGATACCATACCCATGAGTAAATAATGAAATAACGCGACCGGAATCCCGCTTGCCGCAGCAAGCGCAGGATCAAACGAACAAAGTTTGAACTGCTTATAAAACAAGGTAAGCAAAATCAAGATCACAGCCAGTGTAATTCCTAGCATCCATACGGCTCTAGGACCCACATCAATACCGCCAATGGTAAGTACATCCCACTGAACATAAGCAATTTCTCCAAAGAGAACATGATCCAGATCGAGATCGATATTTTGTGCGTTGAGGCTGATGAGAATGACACCTATTGCAAAAAGAGAGGTGAACACGATTCCAATCGAAGCATCCGATTGAAGTCCGCTCGACTGTAACGTTTGAATCAGAAAAACGGCAAGGAGACCAAAAGCAGTGGCTCCTGCCAAAATCCAGAGCGACTCACGTCCACTAATTAAAAAAGCAATGGCTATTCCAGGAAGTACGGCATGACTGATTGCATCGCCGACCATTGCCATCTTTCTCAGCACAAGAAAGCTCCCAAGCAAAGCACAAGCAGAGGAAACCAATATCGCGGTTAGCATAATCCAAAATCCTGACATGATACTCCTCCTCTATTTGCTAACTTCAGCCTGATGCTTACTTGGCTGCGCTTTGTAGTCTGTTTTTGTTTTCCATTTACGAATTTCTTTTGCGATGAGTCCTCTTTCCGGTGCGAAAAGAACAGATATACCAAACAACAGAGTGACAACGAGAACGGTAACAGGTCCTGTCGGCAAATCTGGTGTTGTGGCACTAATGATGGTGCCAATCGCTCCGCTAAGAGCTCCAAACAGCCCTGCAAGAGCAACCATTATACCCAGCCGGTGAGTCCAATATCTTGCTGCTGCAGCTGGCGTAACGAGAAGTGCAGCAACAAGCACGACACCGACAATCTGAACGCCAGCGACTACGGCAATGACCGTAAGGAACAGCATTAGCTGCTCCAACAATCCCGAAGGATAACCCATCCCTCTAGCAAACCCCGGATCGAAACTAATCAATTTCAGTTCCTTGAACAGAAGATAGCAAATAACAAGCAGAAGGACAGAAACTCCAAGCATCGTATATACATCGCTTCTGACCATCGAGGCTGCCTGGCCAAACATGTATTTATCCAGTCCGCTCTGGCTTCCATAATCACCATGTTGAATACGAGTTAACAGTACAACACCTACGCCGAAGAACACGGACAATACTACCCCAAGTGCTGTATCCTGTTTGATCCGTGAATACTTTGTTATTACCGATATTCCCAGCGTCGCAATAACACCAGTGACAAGAGCTCCCAGCATAAATAGGAAGGTTGATTTGACTCCGCTTAGCATAAAAGCGATGCAAATACCTGGTAAAGCCGCGTGTGCCAGCGTATCTCCAATCAGACTTTGTTTGCGAAGGTACGTAAACGAACCGACCATACCACTGCTAAATCCAAGCAGCATGGAGCCAAACATGATCCATCTTGCATTCGGATCTGACAAAATGGAAAGTACCCAGTCCATCATTCATTTCACCTTCCATTTCCCGTAGGAGCCGATTGCCCAATCATAGCAATCCGACCACCATATGTCTTTTGAAGTAACTCCGATGTAAACGTGGTGTCGGTTGGTCCCGAAGCAATGAGCTTCCCGTTTAGTAGCATCACATGGTCAAAATATTCTTCTACTGTAGCAAGATCATGATGAACTACGAGCACCGTCTTCCCTTGTTCCTTTAGATCGCTTAGCAGCGCTATAATTGCTTTCTCAGTCAACGCGTCCACACCAGCAAACGGTTCATCCATAAAATAAATATCTGCATCCTGAGCAAGTGCTCTTGCGAGGAATACCCGCTGCTGTTGCCCGCCGGACAACTGACTGATCTGACGATTGTAAAAATCGCCCATCCCTACTTTTCTCAAACAATCGAGCGCGATTTCCTTTTCTTTTTTCCCAGGTCTCTTGAACCAGCCCAGCCTTCCGTATCTTCCCATCATCACGACATCAAGAGCATTCGTTGGAAAATCCCAATCTACGGATTCACGCTGAGGTACATATCCAATTCTTTTCCGCTGTTCTTTGTAAGATTTGCCGTAAATTTTAACCTCCCCACTGATGGTAGGCACTAGCCCTAGCGCCGCCTTGATCAGGGTAGATTTCCCGGCTCCATTTGGTCCTAATATTCCAATCAATTTCCCTTCCGGTACAGTAAAAGTAATATCTTCAAGTACCGGCTTTTTATGATAAGCAACAGCCATATTTCGAACGGAAAACGGAATATGTTCTTCCACGGGATCCGTCAATACTTTTAGATCATATTGCGAAACAATGCCCATCTACTCCACTCTCCTTTTTTCTTACTACTTTAGCGCCTCAACAATCGTTTTCGTGTTATGTTTCACCATACCAATATAGGTCCCTTCCTCGGTTCCTTCTTGTCCCATGGCATCAGAGTATAGTTGACCGCCAATCGAAACGGCATGTCCCTTCTCCTCCGCACCTGCCACGATAGCTTCCATCGCTTTTGGTGAAATACTAGATTCTACAAAAACCGCCTTGATTTTGTTATCTACCAGGAAATCCCGGAGTTCACTTACATCATTTGCTCCATATTCAGCTGATGTACTGATCCCTTGAAGTCCCAATACTTCAATATTATAAGCTTGACCGAAATAGCCGAAGGCATCATGTGCCGTTACTAGCACCCGGGAAGCTTCAGGAATGGAGGCAATGCTCTTACTTACCTCTTCATGTAGAGCTTCTAGTTCCGTAATGTAGGCATCAGCCTGTTGATTATAATCTTCCGTGTGATCTGGGTCTGCCTCAATAAGGGTATTCCGAATCGTATCGGTGACTCGAATCCATTTTGCAACGTCAAACCAAACGTGAGGATCTGCCTCTTGACTGTCTCCATATGGGACCATCAGTAATTCACTTTCCGGAATATCTTTCGTTACTTGAGCAACTGGCTTGGACTTGCCAATGTTGATCAAAATATCAGACATTTTGCCTTCAAGGTGTAAACCGTTATACAGAATTAGGTCAGCTTGTTCTAATTTCTTGATATCTCCTTGTGAAGCTTTGTACAAGTGCGGATCAACACCTGGTCCCATAAGGCCAGTAACTTCTACGTGTTCACCGCCGACTTCTCTAGCTGCATCTGCAATCATCCCGGTTGTCGTCGTAATTTTCAATTTACCTTCTCCTGCTTGTGATTCTCCACCTGTCTCCCCACATGCAGCCAAAACCATCATTGAACTCATTACTGCTGCAGCTATAGCAACGCGAAGCCACCTGCTCTTCTTTCTCATTCATCTCTTCCTCTCTTTCATCTAATTGATCATGACATGCACAAAATGAATACATTTCACTATGTACAAGTTAATTAACTAAGAACAATTTATTTATATCCGGCTAATAGTTTTGCGTACAACCCTTTTTATTATATATACGCAATAAAGTTTCCTTAATGCAAATCTTATTAGAGACAAAACAAAAAAGCAAGAGAAATTTTCTCTTGCTTGTCTGAATTCCAAACTATGACGGGTACCTAACACTGTATAAATAAAAAAATGCTTTACTATTCTTACTTTTCTTTGTTTTCCTCCTTTTTCTTTGGTGTACCGTCCAGCCCATAATATTCATCATAGGCATCAAAGATTTTACGAGCTACCGGGGCTGCGCTGACCGATCCAAAGCCACCTTCCGGAATCATAACGGCTACCGCAAGCTTAGGATTTTCACGGGGAGCAAAACCAATAAATACGCCGTTGTCCACTGTTTTTGCTTTTTGACCTTTTCCCGGATAAATCGTCTGCTGAGACGTGCCTGTCTTTCTCGCAAAATCATAAGGGAATCCGTCAAAGGTCGTTCCTACGTTCGTTGCCATACCGCTTCGGATCAGATTCCAGTGAGCGTCACTAAATTTGACCTCATTCAATACCTTTGGCTTAATTTGGCGGACAACATTACCATTTGCATCCCTAATTTCGCTGACAAGATGAGGTTCCATTCGTTTGCCCTTGTTCGCAAGCATCGCTGCATACTGAGCAAGCTGCATGGTAGTGTACTTCCCCTGCTGACCAAAAGAAGCATAGGCAAGTGAAGCAAGCGCAGTTTGCCCTTCCTGTTTGTACTCGATATATCCCCGATATTCGTTAGGAAGATCAATCCCTGTCTCTACACCAAGTCCAAACTTTTTCATGTATTTATCCCAGATATCGACTCCTTTACTGCCATATCGCTCATATAGTCCTTCCCCAATCATATCCACCATAAAAGCATTAGAAGATTTTCGGATCGCATCCTGTGGCGTCAGTCTCCCCATTACCGATCCACCAGAGTTACTAACTCTCGAACCGTCTCGTCCAAATTCTGCGGCCCCCCGATCAGTATAGATTGTTGATGGGCTGATCAACCCCTCTTCAAGACCTATCAGTACACTAAGCGGTTTGATCGTTGAACCTAGAAGGACGACAGACTCCGGTGTGTTCGTTTGGTCTGTAGGAAAAAAGGAACGGATGGTTCCGTTTTGGTACACATGTTTAATCTCATCATACACTTTAGGCGAAACGCCTCCGCTTTCCCATACATTCGTATCGTAATCTGGCATGCTTGCCATAGCAACCACATGACCTGTATCCACTTCCATCGCAACAGCATAACCCGTTTTGGCATTTCTAGATTCACTTTTCCCGCTCGTTCGAAGGGTCTTGATCTGATCCATAATTGCCTGTTCGGTAATACGCTGCACGTCCTTATGTAGGGTTGTGTATAGATCGTTTCCTTTTTGAGGGGCGACCATCTCACCTGGTCCGATCGGCATGTTACGAGGGTCTACCGGGATAAGCTGATATCCAGACTCTCCCCGTAGCTCCTCCTGATACTGCAATTCTAACCCGCCAAAACCGACATTTTCATTCTCCTGATAAAATAAACCAGGGTTCTCCGCACTCACAGTTAGATTTTTTTCTCCAATCTCCTTGTATAAAGGATGGTCCTTCGCACCCTTAAATTTGTATAAATATCCGACTGTTTGTGTGGCAAGCGTATCTTTGTGATATTTACGTATCGTCTCCTCCACAATTTGAAGCCCCTCAAACTGATCTTTATTCTGTAAAAAATAGGCTACCTCTTTATCAGATAAATTGCTTTTGATGAGGCGCGGGACGAAACCACCCGATTTGGAATAGTTGAGATCTAAGCTTTCAATGATCTGTTTGGACGTGATTTCTTCCGCATCCTTATCCCCGTATTGTTTAAAAATGGAAGCCATTTTTTGAGCCATCACATTCATTTCAATTCGAGCAGCCGTCGGAATTCCGTTAGATGACCCGTAATTTTGATATAACGTCATATATAAAGAATGAGATGGCTTGGAGTATGCAAGCGGAGTGTGGGTTGCGTCAAAGATTGTCCCGCGAACTGGCATCATAGGTACTGCTTTTCTATTCTCTCCTCGCTCCAAACTTGCTAGCTCTTCCCCTTCTACAAACTGTAAAAAAGCCAGCCTCACAATAAGAACGCAAAATAGGATAAAGGCGACAAAAAACGAAACATTCATTCGAAAAACGCGTCTTCGCGCGAGTTTCATATTTTCTTCTTCCTGCTCATAACGATTAACCATTTGTCACCTCCGTAGCTACAACTCAGTATGTACATATGTTCTAATTATACCAACATTTACCACGTAGTTGCAAAAAAGAAGACGCCTTTTGCATTTCTGCAACAGACGCCTGTTTCAAAGAGAAATCTATTCATTTTGTGAAGTATCGGTATCGTCTTGCTTGTTCCCTTTAGGAACACCATCCAAACCATATACTCTGTCATAAGCATCAAAAATTTTGCGGGCAATAGGTGCTGCACTGCTCGAACCAAATCCACCTTCCGGTATAACTACAGCTACAGCCAGTTTCGGATTTTCTCGCGGTGCAAAGGCAATAAACACACCGTTATCAATCCGAGTTTTCGTTCCCTCGTAGTAAATATCCTGCTGAGAGGTCCCTGTTTTCCGAGCAAAGTCATAAGGGAAACCAGAAAAGGCCATATCTACACTCGTGGACATTCCACGGTGTACAGTTCTCCAATGTTCATCAGCAAAATCCACTTCATTGAGCACTTTAGGCTCAATTTTCTTCACTACGTTACCTTCGGAATCTCGAATTTCTTTGATGAGATGTGGTTCTAGCCTTTTCCCTTTGTTAGCGAGCATCGTTGTAAATTGAGCAAGCTGCATGGTCGTATACTTCCCTTGCTGTCCAAAGGATGCATACGCAAGGCCAGTTAACGCCGTTTGGTTTTCTTGCAAATATTCAATCTGCCCCTTAAATTCACGCGGCAGATCCACTCCGGTCTCTACCCCAAGACCAAATTCTTTCATGTATTTGTCCCATACATCCAGACCTTGATTTGGCTCACTCTGATATTTCTGATACAATCTTTTACCGATCATGTCGACCATGAAGGCATTCGAAGAGTTCTTAATTGCAGTATCTGGATACAAGAGTCCGTATACATGACCTTGTGAGTTGCTGATCCTTCTATTTTCTCTACCAATCGTTGCATATCCCTGATCTTGATAAGGGGTACTGGTACTAAATAACCCTTCTTTCAGACCAATTAGAACAGTGAGCGGTTTAATTGTAGAACCTAAAAGAACCGTTGATTCCATACGTCTTCTCGAATCATCTGGCGGGAAAGATTCTGTCGTTCCGTTTCGGTAGATGTATTTAATTTTATCGTAATCCCATTCTGCATTCGGATCGTAATCCGGCATGCTAGCCATCGAGATAATGTTCCCCGTATCCACTTCCATCGCTACGGCATAGCCAGTTTTCGCATTAGGATGCAACCTACCTGATACAGGATTGCGATGAAGCCAATCAAGCTGATCCAGAATGGCCTGTTCGGTTTCCACCTGTATCTCTTTGTTGATCGAAGAAACAAGATCATGACCTTTTTCTGGCGGTTGAATGACCGTACCTTCTTCTGGAAGATTTAACGGATTGATTGGAATTTGACTGTAACCTGCTTTACCACGAAGTTCATCCTGGTATTGCATTTCAAGACCATCTGCACCAACCGATTCCAGTTCAGAATAGACAAGTCCTGGATCGGTCTGATCTTTATTGGTCTCATCAATTTCTTTGTATTTTTCCAAAGTCTTGGACGTCTTAAATGTCTTAAGGTATCCAATTGCCTGAACAGCAACAGAATCCTCATCATATTTTCTTACCGTTTCTTCAATTACAGTAACTCCAGGGAAATCTTTCTTATGCTGCATAAAATAAGCGATTTCCTTTTCCGATAAATTGCTCTTAATTAGCCTTGGCGTATATCCATGCGTCTGACGATAATTAAGATCCATTGCTTTTTCAATGTCATCTGCCGTCATCGTTTCCGCGTTCGGATCTTTGTATTCTTCAAAAACTTCTGCAAGTCTTTCCGCCATTTCCCGTGCTTCTGCTCGGTTCTTATTCACCGATCCATCCGTTGGCTCACTATAATTTTTATAGAGGGTAATATAGAGGGACTGAATTGGTTCCGAATAAGCAAGTTTCACCTCACCTGTAGCATCCAAAATCGAACCCCTGACGGGAAGTAAAGGAATATTTTTGGTTACACTACCGCTTTCCTGCTGTGCTAGTTCGGGTCCTTCGACAAATTGAAGCACGGCAAGCCGTATAATAATGATCGAAAATATAATAAAAGAGCTAAAGAAGAAAAAGTTTAGACGAAAACTAAACCGGCGCTTGTTGGATAGTTCTTCCTTTTCGTGATTTTGCTGCTGCGTCATACCATACCTCACTTTATTTTCTATCACCTTGATGTCTTTTTATTCTACCACAACTGCTATCCTAATTTCTCTTCTGCTGGTGACAATTTCGTCATAAGACGACAAAACAGCGGTCCTCTGAAAGAGGTACACGCTGTTATTGCCATGCTATTATAGAAGAGATCTATTTCATATGAATCCACACTTTACTCTGAAGTTTCACTCTGATCTTGGGATTTCTCAAGCTTCGGTGTTCCGTCTAAGCCAATATATTGATCATAAGCATCATAGATTTTACGTGCTATTGGAGCTGCACTGTTCGATCCGAATTTCCCTTCCGGCACAACAACAGCAATCGCAAGCTTCGGATTATCTCTCGGTGCAAACGTAATAAACACGCCGTTCTCTACCGTTACACCACCAACACTTTGCTCGGATGTTCCGGTTTTACGGGCATAATCGTAAGGAAATCCTTCAAACCCTTGAGCATTACTGTTCATACCGCTTTTTATTTCATCCCAAAAGGTAGAATCAAATTCGACTGTATTCAAAATTTCTGCTCCGAATTCTTTGACCACATTGCCTTCTACATCTGTAATTTTGCTGGCGATTTGCGGTTTCAGACGTTTCCCCTCATTGGCAAGCATCGCCGTATACTGAGCAAGCTGGAGCGTAGTATATTTTCCTTGCTGTCCAAAAGAAGCATACGCTAGTGCTGACTGCGAGCTGCTGTTCTTCGCCTCATTAACATATTCTCTCAGACCGGACTGTTCATTAGGTAAACCACTCTCAGTCGATACACCTAGACCAAATTCCTTCATATACCGATCCCATACGTCAACGCCTTCTGCTCCATATTTCTCATATAGTTTGTTACCGACCATCTCCACCATAAATGCATTAGAGGAATGTTCAATTGCAGAAGCCGGGTCAATCAAACCGTAACTGTGATTTCCTGAGTTTCTGACGGACGACTCATACCCTTTTTTACCAAACTTGCCTACGCCTTGATCATTATATAATGTGGAGGTCGTAAACAAGTCTTCTTGCAATCCAATCAAAACAGACAATGGCTTAATGACTGAACCCAATAATACTGTCGAAGAAGGATGTTTATAACTCTCTTCTTTGTTGCCATACGACTGATATACTTCACGGATGGTCCCATTGGAGGAAAAAGGAGCAATCGCATCAATCTCTTCTTGAGATTTGCTTCCTTCTGTCCATACGTTCGAATCATAATCCGGCATACTTGCCATCGCTACAATCTGTCCTGTGTCCACTTCCATCGCTACTGCAAATCCTGTCTTGGCATTTGGCGCACTCACGGAAGGATTGCTTGTCGTTTGCAAATATTCAAGCTGATCCATAATCGCCTGTTCCGTTGCTAGCTGTACCTCCTTGTTAATGGACAACCACACGTTATTCCCTTTCTCAGGAGGTGTAAGTTCTGCCTCACCAGAGATCTGATTCTGTGAATTAACCGGGAAAGTCTTAAGACCTTTCGTCCCTCTTAGTTCTTCCTGGAACATCAGCTCTACACCATCGTATCCCACTTCTTCCTGATCCAGATATTGCAGTGTAGGATCTTTTTCTTCTTTGGCCTTCAAATAATACTCAAGTCCATAATCAGGATCAATGACCGAACTAAACGGCTTCATATACCCTACCGTTTGTACTGCTACTGTATCCTCGTCATAGTGCCTAATGTTTTCTTCCACGACTTCTACATTCGGAAACTCATCCTTATGAGCAAGAAAATAGGCTATTTCTTTATCTGTTAGATCGGTTTTAATCCTTCTCGGAGTGTACCCGTAATTTTTGCGATAGGAAATATCAAGGGCAGTCTCAATTTCCTGCTCTGTCATTGCTTTTTCCGGATCTCCATATTGATCAAAAACTTTCTTGATATTCGATATTAATTCCTTCAGTTCAGCTTTGTTCTCTTCAAGTGTGTAGTTTTTATCTAGACTCATATACAAAGACTGAGTTGAGGTCGAATAGGCAATCCGATTCTCACCCGTTGAGTCAAATATCGTACCGCGAATCGGCGGAATTGATACACTTTTCGTTGCGATGCTTGCTTCTTCTTTCTTCAAGGTTGGTCCTTGAACCAACTGCAAATAAGCGAGTCTTACGATCAGTACACCAAAAATCAAAAATGTAGCTAAAAAAAAGATATTTAATCGGAAAGTAAAACTTTTTTCCTTTGCAATCTCTTGTTCCATATATGGATCTATTGCCTCTTTACTCATTCCTCAACTATCCTTTCTAACTGCGGCCTAGCAAGTGCACTACACCGACTGATCTTTGATATGGGTATCATAGAAGTTCGGTGGATTAAACCAATTCCCGCTATTTGCCCAGGTCGGATCGAGAGGAACCCACTTATCTTTTTCACTCAAATACACTTCATTCCATGCATGAGCACCGTATCCGCCTTGTCCGTTATATCCGAGTCCTGTTATAACCCTTACGTCCAGACCTTCCGATCGGGCCATGACTGCATACAGCCGTGCATAATCAATACATACACCTTTCATCGTTAGGAACGTATCTTGAGGTGTCTGTTCGTTCCAGATGCCTCTTTGCTCATAATCATCTACTTTTCCGTAGTCATACTCAACCCGGGTACCTATCCATTGATAGAGCGCCTTTGCCTTTTCTTCATCAGTGCCCGCATTTTCTGTTACCTTGGCAGCTGCTCCCTCTATATCCTGCGGAATATTCCGATCAATGACTTCATATCTTCGCTGCATGATGCCAGTTAGTTCGTCCTTTGCAGCTTGAGTAATGACAGGAAGTCGATCCTTGATCAGGTTCCCCGAAATCGGTTCAATTACTTTTTTGGCGCCCTGCTGATACATGGGTGAAGATTCAACATAATTGCTAAAAGAACTGCCTGGATACAGGCTCACCACTATAAAGAGCAGTGCAATCACCAAAATACTTCTCGCAGCGCCGACAACAACCCCAAATCCGGCACCCAGCAAGCGACTAAAAATCCCAGGTTCCTTGCGAGATCTGGCATTTGGCTTACCTAGTCCCAATGCGGATAGTACACCACCAAGCAGTGAAAGTACAAAACGTATAACTGAATAACTGATCATGAAGAGTACGGCAAACCGCATCAGCGGAAAGTCAGTTAGCCCCGTAAGGACGGTATAGTAAACTTGTTCCCATACTTTCAAATCGCGATTGGGTATATTCTCGCTATATTGTGATAGCCAAGTTTGAACGATCGGAGACAAACGCATCGAGAGAAGAAAGGCCCCAACGAGACCAATGACGGTAAACATCCCTTCCGTAACTAAGTTCACAAGCGTCCCCGCCGAGCGGGAGGCTCCTCTCGTAAATCCCTGTATCAGTGACACAAGGAGAATGACCAACAGAACAAGTGTGATCACATTTCCGTTCAATATGCTATCAATCCATGATTCGAACATGTATTCACCCCTGTTTTACTCATTACTTATGCTAATCTTGATTTAGTTGCGTGCCGTTTCTATATATTGTTTGACAGCCGCATTAGTTACACTCCACTCACCTACAGACACACCGCGCAGGCTCACCTTCACTTTGTCTTTCCCTTGGGTTCCTGTAACTTCTACATTCGGACTCGTAATCGTAAAAGATCCATCCTCATGAAGAACATACGTTGCTTGTTCTGCTTCTTTCTGCATCAATTCTTGTACTTCTACTTTTACCGTTTCCACCGTAGAGGAGCCTACATCAGTCACTACGTTTTTGATCTGATCCAATGAAACGCCACTGTATATGAGCAGTGCTGCCACAATGATAAGAACGATAGCCCACTTGAGAACCGTCTTCAACACATTAACGACGATGAACAACAAAATTAAAGCCACAATAATCACTAACCAATTTTGCTGCACAAACTCTTTCCATACTTCCAAATCCATGTGATCAACCACCTCCCGAACTCAGTTCACTTGAGTTCCCGAATATTATACATGATTACCGATACCGCTGTCAGCTAAGCCCCTGTTCACGTAAAAAAACGGTATAAGACTGTCCAATCAGGCGTACAAGTATATCATACGATACACTCGCTTATGAATTGAAATAGGAGGTGCTGTTTCCTTGAAAACGGCCATTTGGCTTTATTTGTTTCTATTTTTAGCGTTCTTTGATTTGCATGCGCAATATCCGATCCTCACGCCTTTTGCCATTTCCTTAGGTGCTGCCCCAACCTTCATTGGGTGGATGATGGGCATTTATTCTTTAACCCACCTTCCAGGGAATCTCATCGCTGGAACAAAAATTGATAAGCATGGAAGTAAACGTTATATTATTTTCAGTCTGACTACCGCGGGAGTTCTACTCTTGCTTCAAGCGTATGTGGATACCCCCTGGCAGTTGCTAATCTTGCGCGCGCTCAGCGGATTTGTTCTTGCCTTCCTTTCACCAGCCTGTATGACCTTGCTGGCTCAGCTGTCCTCCGACCCGACGACTCAAGGGAAATATATGTCTGGTCACGGTGTGGTGCATACCTTGGCTTCTGTAGTCTCTCCAGCAGCTGGGGCCTTCATTGTTGCAGGCATCGGATTCTCAGGCGCTTTCCAGAGTCTCGGCATTCTGCTGATTGTGACTGGACTCATGGCCTTTTTCACCATACCGTCCATAAAAGCGGCCGATATTCAGAACACAAAAGCGATTCCCGTTATGGAAGGCCGTTTCCTTCCCATCTCCTGGCGATACTTTGTTTTACCACTGACGATCGCATGCGCACAAGGGGTTCTGTTCTTCGAACTTCCTCTTCGTGGTAGCGGTTCTGCTTCCATATTATCAACAGGGCTGTTATTCTCCATCATTAGTTTAGGCGCACTCAGCACATTAAGTTTGCTATTCCTCAATCGGTATTCGCCTAAACTCCGTCTTGCCGGAGGCGTCTTACTTATGGCAGTTAGTTTCTTTCTCCTTGCATCTGTACCCGAACTGCCTTTGTGGCTCGTACTTTATATCCTTGGTACATCTAAAGGGATTATTTTCCCGGCCCTTGCCTCCATGTTTGTACAGTTAAGCGGTGGAGTTAGACTGGGTCGTATTTTCTCCATACAATCTATCGCTACTTCATTAGGTTCTTTTGCGGGTCCCATCGTTGCCGCACAAATTCGTATGGGTGTGTCCCCATACTTCCTTGCTTTCCTTGTTCTCATGCTTGGTCTACTATTTCTACCTTTTTCCAAACAAGTTCGTACCTCAACTATTACACGTGAACCAAAACATATCTAGGCTACATGGTCAGTCTAAAGCGGGCTGGCCATTTTGCATTAAATTCTTTCTATGCGATAAAATAGAACATAAACATTTCCCGGGGAATTTCGAGTCCATATGCTAAATGAACAAGAGGTGAAGCACACGATGCCGATTCATGTCATTGTTGAAGGAAAAAATGATCGCAGTAAACTCCGCCGGCTGTTACAACCCGAAATTTCTATTTTATGTACGTATGGTACGCTAAACAGCGTTAAACTGGAAACTCTACGTAAGCAAATTAGATCTGATGAGGTTTATCTGTTTATGGACAACGACAGCTCTGGCAAACGCATCAGGGGTGTACTCAGAGACACCTTTCCAGATGCAGAACATATATATACAAGACGTGGCTATGCAGGGGTTGAAGGTACGCCGGATGAATATCTCATAGCTCAGCTAGAAAAAGCCGGCCTCTCTAACTACATTATTTATCCGAACATGAGCAGCCTATTTATCAGTGAGTGAAAATAAAAAGCTGTGCCCTCTAAGGACACAGCTTTTTATTTTGAGATCAACAATAATTATTCTCTTACAATGTTTCTTACATCTCTTGCAATAATATCTGGTGCTGCTTCTTCTGCATCCGAGGCGTTGTAAATTTTGCGGATATTGTTATCTTTATCTACAAGCGCGATAAGATTAGCATGTACGAAATTATCCGCCTTATCTCCCTCAATGAGAATCTTGAAAGATTCTCTTGCTAGTCGCTTCGTCTCCTCCGCATCTCCTCTTAGGAAATACCAGCCTGAATAATCCGCTTTGAAACGATCTGCAAATTCTTTGATTGCTTCTTTCGTATCTACTTTTGGATCAAATGTAATGGAGACAAAGGAAGCATCCTTTCCAAACGTTCCATCTTCCTTTAATAAATCTTGTATCTGAGACATGCTAAACGTCGTAACCGGACATACATCAGGGCAACTTGTGAAGAAAAAATAAAACAGACGCGTTTTTCCTTCGGTGTCTTCCAGAGAAACATTACTTCCATCAATATTCTCCATCGTGAACGATTCTACTTTTCCTAACTCCGGGTACTTCTCTGTACCAAAATCAAGCGCATTATAAATGAGATAACCTGCCATAATTGCTGCTATCAACAGTAAAATCCAAGTCCATATGTATTTTTTGAAAATCAAGAAAATCCGCTCCCTCTCCTAAAAAGTGTATGGTGATGAGTGAGGCCATGATTTGAGTGTATGTAACTGACAATATTCATAAACTATGTAACATTTTTGAAGCTGAAAGGGTAAAAAAGGAGGAGGCCCTTTCCGAGATGGAGTGGGTCTCCTTTTCATTTCATGATTAATCCAAAGTTCCTTGGTGTAATTAAGTGCATATCGTCTTTTTGAATTGTATCAGACTTATTTATGAACCGTATCTAGGATCATAAGGATAAAGCTGATGGTTAAATAATTAATGGAGAAGAAAAACATTTTTTTGGCCCAAGCATCCGTGTCTTTTGCCTTGAAACCCTGGAAGCCATAAAATAACCAAACCAACGATAAAATGAGGGTAACTACCATAAATACGATGCCTGTATAATTGTACACATACATGAGTATCGGTACAGGAACAAGCAGGATCAGATAAGGAATCATCTGAATTTTCGTTCTTTCAATCCCTTTTACTACAGGAAGCAATGGATATCCAGCAGCTCGGTAATCTTCTACCTTGCGAATTGCGAGTGCCCAGAAATGTGGAGGTTGCCACAAAAATAACAAGGCACATAGAAGTAACGCACCAAGGTCAAGTGAACCCGATGCAGCTACATATCCGATAACGGGAGGTACCGCACCGGAGAA
Source organism: Paenibacillus sp. Marseille-Q4541 (assembly GCF_018310695.1). GTDB lineage: Bacteria > Bacillota > Bacilli > Paenibacillales > Paenibacillaceae > Paenibacillus. The sequence continues at coordinate 270,241 of NZ_JAGXCY010000004.1, forward strand.
CCCACCTATGGATGTACTCCAAGTAGAAGAACGTTTAAGCCATAATGTGTAGATAATGACGTAAATAAACATTCCAAAAATGCCAAGTACTCCTGCTAGCCAGCCGGAAAAGGCAAATAAAACAACGAGTCCAAGGATGCCTAAGCTGACAGCATACGTAAGCACTACCTTCGGGCTAAGTTTCCCAGTGGGTAGTGCGCGATTACGAGTGCGTTCCATTTTCTTATCTAGCTCACGGTCAAAATAGTTATTAAACACGCAGGAAGAAGCCATTACGAGCATCGTTCCAATCATGGTAATAATCATTTTCAAATAATCAACATCCCATTGTGAACCAAGCCAAAAACCACCAAAAGCGGCAATAAGGTTAGTCCGCAGGATACCCGGTTTCGTCAATACAATAAAATCTTTCCATGTCGCAGATTCTTGCGGCGGAGTTTGCCGCGCAGGAATAGCTGCAGTATCGGAAGAGGCCTGATATCTATTATTCACGCTTTGTAAATCCTCCTTACGGTAAACGTCTCTTGTGGAGGAAGTTATTATTGCCTCCGATATAAATTTTATCATAACAAAATGCGAAAGTCTTTGACAAAGATCATTCAAATATGAATAGGATATGACAAATTCTTCGCATGTGAGGTAAGTTATTTGAATATCATGCTCAGTTATGGCAAAATAACGAACAATCCATTTGACCTATTGAATACAGCTTTCCCGTTTAGGGCATTAAATAATTTAGAAACTTTCTTTAACATTAGAATAAATTCCATTATTTGTATAGATAAAAAAGGAGAGTACCTACATGGATACAGCTACACATTTTGTTATGGGCTTCGGTCTCGCAGGCCTTAGCTTCGTAGATCCTGTCGTGGCCTCAAATCCGGAACTGGCCATTGCCGTCATGATTGGAACCGTTGTGGGCTCACAAGCCCCAGATATTGATACGGTACTTCGAATAAAAAAGAATAATGCTTCCTATATAAGGAATCATCGTGGCATTACTCACTCCATTCCCTTTCTCTTTATATGGACTGTGTTGATTACCGCGGTTATTGGCTTGATGTTTCGAGACATACCGATTCTACATGTCGCTCTTTGGACAGGAATAGCCGTATGTGTTCACGTATTTACCGATGTATTTAACACGTACGGAACCCAGGCTATGCGTCCTTTTACAGAAAAGTGGATCTCATGGAACATCATTCATATTTTTGACCCTGTTCTTTTTGTAACTCATGTAGTAGCGATCTTGATTTGGTTATTGGGTATTTTTGATCCTGCTCCGACCTTTATTGTTTTGTATTCGTTCTTGGCTCTGTATTACATCTGGCGAACTCTGGTCCATTATACTAGAACAAAGCAGGTAAGAAGGATGGATACCTCTCAAGTGCCCGAAGATAAATATTATGTAATCCCTACCATTCATTTAAATCGCTGGCATGTAGTTAAGGCACATCAGGATGGAAGTTATGAAATCGGAAAACTGGATGGACATACACTCGTCTGGAGCAAGCATGCTGTTTCTTCCGATCATCCGGCTGTTGAAGTTTCTAAATCCCATCCAGACATTCAAGCATTCCTCTATTTCACTTCCTTCGCAGTTGCGGAGGTAGAAGAATTAAGTTTTGGCTACATCGTTAGATGGGGAGATGTAAGATATCGTCACCGCAAACAGTACCCGTTTGTTGCCTGTATGGTAATGGATAAAAATTATGAGCCTATCAGCACTTATGTCGGATGGCTTAGTGAAGACAAAATGGAGAAAAAGCTCTCTCTTGGCTCACATATATAATCTCACCATAATGAACGGCCCTCTGGGGCCGTTTTTCGTGCTTGACGGAATATACCGCTTTCATGCAAAATCAGCTACATAGACAATGCAAAAAGCCTGAACGGTATAAATACCGTCAGGCCCACTAATGTGATTGTTATTTGAAACTAGTTGCTGCGACCAGCCAATTGTTGTTCAGCCAATTGTACGAGACGTTTTGTGATATAACCACCCAGCGAACCTGTTTCACGGGAAGTGTAGTTACCGTAGTAACCGTCTGCCGGAATTGTTACGCCCAGCTCTTGAGCAGCTTCCATTTTAAGTTGTTGAAGTGCAGCGTTCGCTTGTGGAACTACCAAATTGTTAGAACGAGATCCTGATGCCATGTGTGTAATCTCCTTTCGCTTCTCGCGCGTTATATGTGCTGTTGCAAGCTTGCAAGATTATTATGGCTCTCTCTCGAAAAGCTATTCTCTTTTTAAAAAAATATTTTTTGGAGGTACTTTCACATGAGTAAAGGTCTGTCTCTTTGGTTTGCCGCTTCTTCTATATTACTTCTTATGGTCACAGCGATCATGCTTACCCACTCACTATGGCTCGCTCTTTTATTTTGTATCTTGTCCATTGGCAACATTGGCTGGGGATTCGTTATTAAAGCGAAACGCAACCGTTCTGGAGCAAACCAGCACTAATTATTATAGAACAAATCCCATACGCTTTTTCACTTCTGAAAGATTAGCTGAAGCGGTGTCTCTCGCCCGTTCTGCAGATTCATTCAGGATACGCATGAGTTCGTCTGATTCACGAATTTCACGGAATCTCTCCTGCATCGGTTCAATTACAGAAAGAACAACTTCCGCAAGTTCCTTTTTGAAAGCGCCGTACATTTGACCTTCATACTGCTTTTCAATCTCTTGCAGGGAGAGACCGGAACATTCGCTGTAAATGCTCATCAAATTACTGATTTCCGGTTTGTTCGCAGGATCGAACCGGACTACACTATCTGAGTCCGTGGTCGCACGGCTAATTTTTTTGCGAATATCTTTTGGAGAATCAAGAAGGGAGATGTAACTTCCTGGATTCGGATTACTCTTACTCATTTTTTTGGATGCGTCATCCAGTGACATGACCCGTGCTCCCACTTTCGGAGTATAAATTTCTGGGATTGTGAAGAATTCACCATATCGATGGTTAAAACGCTGTGCCAAATCTCTCGTAAGTTCAATGTGTTGCTTTTGGTCATCTCCGACCGGGACAAGATCCGCGTTGTAGAGAAGAATATCAGCTGCCATCAGCGAAGGGTATACAAAAAGGCCCGCACCAACCGAATCTTTGCCTTCTGATTTATCTTTAAATTGTGTCATACGTTCAAGTTCACCCATCGCTGTCAATGTAGTCAGCATCCATCCGAGCTCTGCGTGCTGAGGAACATGAGACTGTATGAATACATTTGCTTTACTTGGATCAATTCCCGCCGCGATATATAAGGCAGCTACGTCCTTGGATTGCTCACGTAGTGCAGCTGGATCTTGTGTAACGGTGATCGCATGTAGGTCTACTACAACAAAATTACAGTTATATTCATGCTGTAACTTCACAAAATTTTTCATGGCCCCAATATAGTTACCGAGGGTTAGTTTTCCGCTGGGTTGGATTCCCGAAAATACTGTTTTCATTCTTTATTCCTCCTATTGTTTCCTTCATTCTTTAAACAAAATACAAAAAGGCCCCACATCCCATGCAAGGGACGTGAGACCGTGGTGCCACCCTAATTCGCTGCCAATGTTCTTAATACAAAAAGACAAGGGCAACCTTATATTCCTTAACGCGGAATACTCGTCCTAGCATACTGAAGAAGAATGAACTTCTCGTTAGGCTGGGCTCTCCAGGGTCCATTCAGTCAAAGTACGCAACACCGGTTCACATCAACCACCGGCTTTCTGCAAAGTTGCCATCACTAAGCTTACTTGTCCCTATCAACGATTATTAATTATATTATTGCCTTATCATAATCAGGTTAAAGTTCTAATGTCAACAATGAAATCCGACATCCAAAGATTACATTATTTTCATTTCAAAAATCCACGTGCTTTTCCACCACAAGGACGATTATCTGTTATGATAGACTTACGTGTAACATGCTTAAGATCTTTCGTGGGAAAAGGAGCAAAAAAAATGAAACAAGTGACCAAAGGGCTTTGGAACGGCTATGATACCTATACTTTACACAGCCGTGATCTTGAAGTCACCCTGCTACCCCGCCTCGGTAACAACATTATATCCATTTATGATCGCATTCAAAATCGCGAAGTCGTTCGCAAACCTGACGAACAAGATCTCGCCTTTTACCTTCAGAAACCGTACCACTTTGGAGTTCCGATGCTGATACCACCAGGGCGTATTCACCTGGGTCACTTTGAATATGAAGGTCATGAGTATCAATTTGCTCAAAATTCCGTAAATAATAATCATATTCATGGTCTCCATCGTACTCAGCCTTGGTGTGTAAGTGACATTGAAGAAGATGAAGATGGGTGCACCGTAACAACAGAATGGAAAACAGAAGAAGACGAACTTTGGATGAAACATTTCCCTGTTCCTATGACTTTTTCAATGACGTTTAGACTGCAAGGTTCTACTTTGACACAGCAACTTCGTGTTACTCACCAAGGAGATTATGCAGCCCCATTTGGAATGGGTTATCACACTTGGTTCCTGCTAGATGGTGAGCCAGAACGCTGGAATATTTCACTTCCAGTGAATGGGATTTATCCTATTAACGAAGATTTACTGCCAACAGGTGAGTTTGAGAATCTAGGCACATTATCTAATTTGCCACATGGAATTAATATGGCTGGACAGAATCTGGATACAATTTTCAGATCAAACCGTGAACAAGATACCGCTTATCTACAACGTAATGATGGTTACACCATTAAATATAAAGCGAGTAATGATACTTTTCTGCACTGGGTGTTGTTTACCAAAGGAGAGAGCAGTGATTATCTATGTATCGAACCTTACACTTGGTTACCCGATGCGCCAAATATCGAGAAAGATGCTGAGTTTACCGGCTTAATTCATATGGAGCCAGGTCAGACCGTTGAACTTCTTACTCAGATCGAAATTGTGCAACCTTCTTCGGTAGAAGAATAATATGGTGAAACGAATAGACAGCTGATTCAGCTGTCTATTTTTTGTATCTAAAAAGGCCTTTTTTCGGGAATGAACCTCTATTTACCCCCTCTCTTTTTTCCACTTGTTACCTTCTTCTTTTTTGAGTATATTTTCTCTCTCTAAAACCATACTAAACTCACAAAGGAAAAGGAGGTGACAACACATGGCAGGAAGAAGCTCTAACACCCTTGTCGTTCCTCAAGCAACTGCAGCTCTCCAACAACTGAAAATGGAGGCAGCACAAGAGCTTGGAGTAACAATCCCACAAGATGGTTACTACGGTAACTACACTTCCCGTGAGACTGGTTCTCTCGGAGGTTATATCACAAAACGTCTGGTACAATTGGCTGAACAACAATTGTCTGGTCGTCAATAACGTCGTTATTTTCTCATAAATCTAGCTAGGTTCCAAGAATGGAGCCTAAGCAGGTTAAACAAAGCGGTCTTCTCCTTGGAGAGGACCGCTTTGTTCTTGTTAAGATGGACCTACATTTACATCGGTGTATGTATTCCGTGGATAACGGATCATCAAGCTAGCTAAGTTATAATTGGATTCTAAGGTTGAATCTACAACAATCATTCCATTTCTAACGGCGAAATCATATGTGATCTCCCCATGTGTCCAGTGTCTTTTTAACTTTAATGATTCTAAGGCCATCAGCCGGAAAGAAGATCTCTGGGAGTCAGTAAGTCCGTTTATGGAACTTTCGATCCCTTTTTTCATAGGAACAGGATAATGTCTAATTCCGAATTTACCTATTACATTATTTCGGATTTGTACAAAAACAATTCCTGAATCAAGCCCCGCGAGCTCTTCATCAAGTTCTCTAAAGACAATATCTAATTGTCTAGGTAGAGAAAGTTGATCAATTGAGACCATATACACCATCCATCCTCTTATACTTTTAGCCCATAAACTTAGGGCTTATGACTCAGTATATGACAAATTTTTCTAATATACAACAAAATTAATTCAAATTAGGTAAAATTTACTAACATTTGCGCATATTTTATTGTTTTCCTCTTCATTTTTGTCATAATTCGACACCTAAAACACCTTTTTATTTTCAAATACCTACAAAAAAGAACCCCAGCATCATTGCCGAGGTCCTATATAAATGTTGTTATTTCTGGCTTTCTGTCATACGTAAAAATTGCTCAATATCCGCGATACATAGATCGGCAGCCCCTTGCCAGAATTCTGGTTTCGTTACATCTGTACCAAGATGTTTCTCTGCAAGTTCTTCCACCGTCATACGCCCTGTATCCCGCAATAAGTTGTCATATTTTTCAGCAAAAGTCGCGCCTTCTTTTTGAGCCTGCGCATAAATTCCTGTACTGAACATGAAGCCGAAAGTATAAGGGAAGTTGTAAAAAGGAACGCCCGTAATATAAAAATGAAGTTTAGATGCCCAGAAAGTAGGATGATACGATCCAAGAGAATCACAGAACGCTTCCCGTTGTGCTTCTTCCATGAGTTCAGACAGATCATCTCCACTCAGGAGACCTTCTTTACGTTTCTCATAGAAACGTGTCTCAAATAGGAACCGAGCATGGATATTCATGAAAAAAGCTACCGTATTTTGAATTTTCTCTTCCAGCAAGGCGAGCTTCTCTTTCTCGTCTGCTTCTTTGATCAGGGCATCTGCCACGATTAATTCAGCAAAGGTGGAAGCCGTTTCTGCTACGTTCATTGCATAGCTTTGATTCAGTATTTCCATATCATCCATCACATGTTGGTGGTAACCATGGCCTAGCTCGTGCGCCAGTGTTGATACGTTAGATGCTGTCCCGGCGTATGTCATAAAAATACGTGTCTCTTTACTAACCGGAAGGGAAGTACAGAATCCACCTGGACGTTTACCTGGACGATCTTCCACCTCAATCCAATGTTTGTCAAAGGCCATTTGGGCAAAATCTGCCATACGCGGGCTAAATTTACGGAACTGAGAAACGATACTTTCTGCAGCAGCATCATATGAAATCGTTCCTGCAGATTGTCCAATGGGTGCGGATACATCTGCCCAGGATAAACGTTCTACTCCAAGAAGCTCTGCCTTGCGCTCAAGATACTTTACAAGCACTGGTTTCGCACGGGTAATCACATTCCACATTGCATCCAGCGTGTCCTCAGACATGCGGTTTATGCCAAGCGGCTCTTTGAGTACAGAGTCCCATCCTCTTCTCTCATACAGTTTCAGGCGGAAACCACCTAAGTGGTTAAGGGTATCTGCACAGTAATCTGCAGCATCGCTCCAAGCTTTTTCCCAATTCACGAGCATAGCTTCACGTACTGCACGATCTGGATGTTGCATTTTGTTTGCTGCTTGACCCGCGGACAAATAAGTCGTTTCCCCGTTCTCTTCAAAAGGGACCCGCACCTTACTCACGATCGTATCGTAAAAGTCCCCCCAACCATGATATCCGTCCACAGCAAGATCTAGCGCCAAACTTTCCAATTCAGGGGCCATTTTCTCTTTAGCATTCTGACGGCTCTCATTCATTACAAAGGAAATCGGCTCTACTTCTGCGCGTTTAATCCACTCGGCCCATAGCTTATCTTCCGTTTGTTGCAGCAAGCTATCAAATCGAGTTTTTACATTAGATAATTGAGCGTGTAAAGAAGTAATTTTACCTGTAAGCTGTACCGCTTTTTTATCATCTTGATTTTCCGCTCCAAGACATGATACAAAGGCGGAACCCTCCGACAAACGTCCAATGGTATCCTGAAGCTGTTCAATAATCCCATCGTAAGCATATGTATCTTCGAGTGTTGCAGGAACTTTTGCGTCTGTCACTTCTGCATTTAGGGTTGCAATGTCCTGCTCTAGTTGTTTAAGATAAGCAGCAAAGGTTTCCGATGAGGAGCCTCCGCTAAAAATTGATTCTAAATCCCATGTTTGACGCAGTGTTGTATTCATACATTCGCCACCTCTTCTATTTATTTTAAGAAAAGTCATTGTGAAACAGGTTTGAACAACGAGTGCTCAGGGTGTATAACTAATACTATATCAGAATTTTTGTTAGATGTGATTCCATTCATTACCTTATAACCTATATATCAGATCAGGAGGAAACATAGATGAGACCTTTACAGATCTCCGCCGAGACTGCAGTTACATTATCCAAAAAACTGGGTGTTCCGATTGAGCATCTCATGCATATGCCGCAGCATATTCTCATGCAAAAGCTTGCTGAACTTGCTAAAGAAGAGTCAACTCCAAGTACCGAGGAGAACTCCACTACCAACACAGATAAGGACAAGGATAAGAGCGTATGATACCTTTTGAAAACACCTGGCCCTATGATATTGTAATGGGTGATATTTACGTACAGCAATGTCCGTTTTGTCAGGCAGAGAATGTTCTGCTCCCCTTAAAACCCAAAGAATTGCCTTTAATACACGATGGTAAGAAACATCTGCTTGTCTTTCCATGCTGCAAAAACAAGGTCACCTTGCTCGATAACGATCAGGATTACCTACTTGCCGATCAGCGGCTAAGAGCCTAATTTATAAAAGAAATGCACCGGTGTTTATACCAGTGCATTTTTTCTTATCCCTCGCCGTCGCTCAAGAAGGTGTATTTATAAAATGATATGCAGGACCAGATAATCTTTGAATCGTAAAATCAACCACAGATTCCGGTAGATCCATTTCTTTTAATGCCTCATACATACAGGACAACCACGCCTGAGCCCGCTCTTCTGTGACAGGAAAAGGTAAATGCCTTGCTCTCATCATCGGGTGACCGTTTGCATCAGAATACAAGGACGGACCGCCAAAAAACTGACTCAAAAACATATACTGCTTATCCATAACAGGCGTTATATCCTCTGGGAAGAGCGGAGATAGAAGTTCATTTTTTTGCACCTTTGGATAAAAAGCCTCCACTAGTGCTCTCACACCCTCAGCCCCGCCTAAATTCTCATATAGCGTTTTATTTGCATCCATTTTCTCGCCTTCTTTCTCAAGCTGAAGTTACCGCTATAGTATAACAAAAAAAGACAAGAGCTCCTACCTTTCTAGGACTCTTGTCTTACTTCAGCTATTCTTACATTTTGGTCTATACTTTCACTTATCCATTAATAACTGCGCCAGTCTTCTTCACCCGGATGGGTATGAGCTTCCCGCATCACATACACAATAGCGCAGACGAGCACCCCTGCAATTACTCCCATCATGACACCACTCCATCCATCAAATTTTAGAAACTAGGCGTTTCAAAAAAGGACTTTTGATCTATTTCTTTATTTACTATTTATATTAGCATAGATTTCCTTAAATTACAGCTTTTTTGGAAACGCTTACTTATTTTTTTGTCCTGTTTGTCCACTTGGGCTCATATATTATCAACATCAAGCGAACGCTTCTAAAAAGGGGAGAACGGTTGCATATGAAACGTCTAGCCTTACCTCTAATGATCACCTTCGGTCTGATTAGTATATGCATTTTAATGGTGATTTATCCTGTATCCGTATGGAATTCCGGTGTTCGCGGACTATCCATTTGGTGGGAAGTACTATTCCCTTCCTTATTTCCTTTCTTTGTTATATCTGAACTTTTGCTCGGTCTGGGTATTGTTCATTTTATGGGCACCCTCCTGCATCCATTTATGCGACCCGTATTTCGTATTCCAGGAACCGGTGGTTTTGTGGCTGCCATTAGTTATGCTTCAGGATATCCTGTGGGTGCTAAACTGACAGCCAAGTTGTGGGAACAAAAACAGATTACACGGGAAGAAGGGGAACGCCTCGTTGCCTTTACAACGACGTCTGATCCTATTTTTCTAATCGGTGCAGTCTCAGTTGGTTTCTTTCAACTGCCTGCCGTAGCAGGAATACTGGCAATCGCTCATTACGGAGCAGGACTCATTGTAGGACTCATGATGCGTTTTCATGGTAAGAAGAAGCACCAAGACACCGAAACGGAGGTATTGCATACTGAAGGTAATCGCTTAAAAAATGCATTTTTTGCAATGCACCGCGCACGTGAGGAAGATGGTCGTTCCTTAGGACAACTTGTCCAGCAAGCCATTAGCTCTTCTTTACAGCTCATGATTGTTGTCGGCGGCCTTGTCGTCTTTTTTTCTGTCATTCTTGAATTATTTACGCAGGCAGGATTCATGACCGGAATGTATACCAGCCTTGAACAAGTCCTTCATTTTTTCGGATTACCTAAAGAATTGTCTCAGTCTCTGGTCGGAGGGTTATTTGAAGTTACGCTCGGCGCGCGCTATGCCGGAACTCTAGAAGGGGTGCCACTTATGTATAAAGTCGCTGCTGCTGCATGTATTCTTTCATGGGGTGGTCTATCTGTTCATGCGCAGGTTGTGAGCATTTTGAACTCCACCCCTATTCGGTACCTCCCTTTTATGTTGGCAAGAGCGGTTCACGCTTTGCTCGCAGCAGGAATTGTTTTCTTATGCTGGAATCCAATTATGAAAAGTCAGAGCTCGATGCAGCTATCTGACCCTTCGGATCTTGCTTCTCTCCCCCTGACCGGACTACAACTGATCCCATTACAACTGGCACTCGCCTTAGTCTTCATCGTATTTTTGGTTCTGGTGACTACTACCTATGTATGGATTCGGCGTTATATTGCTACAGGACCTCGTAGCTAAAGGAAAGATGAACATGATCTGTTGCTGCGATTGTTTTCTGTCCTAAAATTGGATATCATCAAGATATACCCATTACAAAGGAGCTTTCATCTTGAGATATTATGTTCAGGACAGAGGAGACTCTTTATCTATGGATTTGGCTGAACAGTTTCACAGGCTTGCAGAAGAGCAAGGTTTTGTACTCGATGCCAAATCACCTGAGATCGTTGTGTCTATTGGCGGCGATGGAACGATGCTTCAAGCTTTTCATACGTTTATAGACCGTATTCCAGATATTGCTTTTGTCGGCGTCCATACGGGCCATCTCGGTTTCTACGCAGATTGGAAGGCTGATGAACTTCATGAGCTCATTAGACTTATGAGCAGTGGTCTAGATGCCAACCAGCAATTGCAGCCACGAATTGTAGAGTACCCGCTAGTAGACCTTGAGATTCACCGAAAGTCAGGTGTAACCTCTATGGTTGCCCTGAATGAGTTCACCCTCAAAGGTGTCGATGGTACTGTTGTAGCACAAGTCGATATTAATGACATTACTTTTGAAATGTTTCGTGGTGATGGAATTTGTGTATCCACTCCTTCCGGTAGTACGGCCTACAACAAAGCTTTAGGCGGCGCAATGGTTCATCCTACAATAGAAGCGATGCAAATTGCTGAAATCGCCTCAATTAACAATCGGGTTTATCGTACCCTCGGTTCACCCATAGTACTACCTAAGCACCATCATTGTGATATATTTTCTAGAAAGTCTCAACGATTGCTACTTACCATTGATCATGTCAATATGACCATTGATGATCTTATATCTGTAAGGTGTCAAGTTTCCAGACAGAAAGTAAGTTTTGCAAGATATCGCCCTTACCCATTCTGGGATCGGGTCCGTACAGCCTTTCTAGATTAAAAAACAACAAAAAGCGGCTCCTCTTCAGGATCCGCTTTTTGTTATGGTATCTTCTTTTTCTTTATTCTCCCTAGAAGGCTTGCGTTCTCTAGGTTCTCTAGGTTCTCTAGCTTCTTTAGGCTCTTTAGCCTCTTTTACTTCTTTTGATTCTTTTGGTTCTTTTACTTCTTTCGGTTCTTTTAGTTCCTTTGGCTGAGAAGAATCGCTGGATTCTTTCTCTTTAGAATCTTTCGATTCTTTTTGCTCCTTCTGCTTATGAAGCACAAAATACGCACAACCAAAGTTACAATATTCATTAATATAATCAACCATTCCCGTAATCGATGTATCTTTATTCGCCTTCGGGTGGTTCTCTCGGTAAAATCCTTTAAGTCTCAGCTGATTATAGCCCCAATCCCCAATAATGTAATCATATCGTTCAAGGACATCGCTATACCGATCACGAAAGGCTTCCGGATTCCAACCGTTTCTATAGTCCTGCAAGACTTCATAAGTTTTGCCGCTGATCTGAATCAAACCCGTCTTCCTTCCCTTCTATCCGAACCGCCTCTTCTGTATCAAAGGCTTATACCTACTATACTACATAATTTGAATTCGCGGCAGACTTTACTTGCTCATGTGCGTGATATGAACTTCTTACCATCGGTCCAGACTCAACATGGCTGAATCCATGCGCAAGGCCTTCCTCTTTAAGCTTCGCAAATTCTTCAGGTGTTACATACCTTTGAACATACAAATGTTTGTTCGAAGGCTGTAGATACTGACCAATTGTCATGATATTACAATCCACTGCTCTCAGATCATCCATCGTTTGAAGAATCTCTTCCCACTCTTCCCCAAGACCAAGCATAATACTGGATTTAGTTGGAATACCCGGTTGCATTTCTTTCGCTCTTTGTAACAGCTCCAGGGATCGCTCGTATTTTGCTTTGGCGCGAACTTGGTCAGACAAACGTTCTACCGTTTCAATATTATGGTTTAAAATATCCGGTTTAGCATCCATTACAATTTGTAATGCTTCCTTATTGCCCATAAAGTCGGGAATCAGTACCTCTACACTGCATAAGGGCAACTTTCTACGAATGGCTTTAATGGTTTCTGCAAAGATAGATGCTCCTCCATCCTTGAGATCATCCCTCGCCACACTCGTTACTACACAGTGCTGCAAATTCATTTGTTCTGCAGCTTCTGCAACACGCTCTGGTTCTTTTAAATCAAGTTCTGTAGGTAACCCGGTATTTACTGCGCAGAACCGGCAGGCTCTCGTACATATATCTCCAAGAATCATAAAGGTTGCTGTGCGGTTCGCCCAGCATTCATAAATATTAGGACAACGTGCTTCCTCGCAGACGGTATGAAGCGTTTTGGAGCGCATCATCGTTTTAATTTCTTGATAATGTTCGCCTGCGGTCAATTTAATCTTAATCCACTCTGGTTTAGGTTCTTTCACTTTGCTTCCCAAGGAAGTACCTTCTTTCTTTATCGAGTTGTATTAGGAAATTCGCACGGACACATTATAACACGTTTGTCATGGAAATAACCTCCATTTCTTATCATTTCTTCTTCCAATACACGATTCTTTTTTTATAGAGAGGGATAAAAAAGAGGCTGTTGTGTGAATCTAAATATAACTTAGAGCTGAAACGAAGAAAGGAGGAGGATCTCGCTTGATACGGATACACAAAAAACGAAAATGGCGCATTCTGTGCTTGAAAGTAACACTTACACTTTCTTTCTTTGCCTCTCTTGCACCGGTTACTGCGCTGGCTGAAGAGAAACCAGTCAATCCGCCGAGTGCACAGGATATCTATAGAGAGCGCAGAACCTTATATGACCAAATTAGTGCCGTAAGTGGTGTTCCCTGGTATTATCTCGCAGCTATTGATCAGTACGAACGAACGATGACAACAGCTCATCCCAAGGACCGGGCACACGAAGATCGACTGACTGGCGTGTTTTTTGAGCCCCGTCGCTGGACAGGAATTCTGAATCCGGATCAACAGGATAAAGATCCTATATCTATTGCGCTCTTTGGAGGGCTTGGTCTTGATGGAACCGGCGATCAGATGGCAGACCCCGAAAACAATGTGGATGTACTCTTCACTATGGCTCATGTTGCTTCCAAATATGGATTATCTGCAGATGACATCGGTATCTCATTGTGGAACTATTACGAGAACACAAGAGCCGTGCAGCGAATTCAGCAGTTTGCAAGAATTTACAAACATTTTGATAAACTTGATCTAACCCAACATGCTTTCCCTTTACCCCTTGGCACCGTTTACTCTTATCGCAGCACTTGGGGAACAAGTCGCAGCTGGGGAGGCCGACGAATTCATGAAGGGACAGATCTTTTTGCTCCTCATGGTCTGACTGTAAGAAGTTCCTGCTATGGAATTATTGAGATCAAAGGCTGGAATCCTTTTGGAGGATGGCGTGTAGGGATTAGGGACTTAGATAACCACTATCACTACTATGCACATCTATCGGGTTTCGATAAGGGCGTGCATGTAGGCAGTCTTGTTACACCCGGACAAACAATCGGTTGGGTAGGAAGCTCCGGCTATGGTAAACCGGGAACTCAGGGTAAATTCCCTCCTCATTTACATTACGGAATTTATCGGGATACCGGCCTTACAGAATGGTCTTTTGACCCCTATCCTTCTTTAAAGCATTGGGAGAATGAAGAACGTAAAGCTTTAAAATCTAAAAAGAAAAAGAACACTTCATCGTAGTTATTTCAAATGACTTGTACGGTAGACCCCTGTTTGATGGTGGTCCTCTGTACAAGTCATTTTTCTACGAATCAGGTTCTCTACACACATTCTCACTCATTTCCTGTAGGCAAAAGAGGTGCTGGCTCTTCAAGGTATAGATTACTGCCTCCATCTTCCTTCGGTACGGTTGTACCCACATCGGGTGTCGTTACTCCTGTATTAGGTGATCCTGTTCCAGAAGGTACAGATGGAAGGGCGATGTTCGGTGCACTTGCACCATTCTCTCCCACAGGACGCCCTTGATTATCGTAATAATACATAGGCACATCCCCTACAACAAGCAGATAAGAGATCGGCAATTCCGTATCCACTACTTCCGGTTCCATATCGAGTGGGACGACTACTGCAACCTCGGCAATGATATGAATGTACACCTCTACTAAAATCATATTGATCCCTGCGTTTTGCTGCCTAGTGCTGAGATCTACTTTTACAGCCCCTTGCGGCTCAATACGAATGGGCACTTGGGGTCCAAAAGAAGATAATAACGGACTACCCAGTGCTTGCCCGAGTGGAATATGGTCCTTGAATGCTTTCATGTCTTGCAAAGTTGACTGAACGACAGACAAGGCATTCGAAGTAATCCTCATGTGCTCATCATAGTTCAGTATAAAACCGCTGATTTTTCCCTTACTATCGGTTTTCCACTCAATTAAATCATTAGATGGGTTCCCTCCAGCAATTTGACTCGTTATCGCTTTGTTAATCGCTTCTGTAGCCAGCTGCTTGACCCGAATCTTGGCAAGATGCATAATAGGCGGCTTCAGATTTCGCTCCATGTACGCAGCTGTTTGCACTGTCAAAATCACAACGACAAGCACGATGATAAGGGCCCACTTTTTCCAATGCCCCCCCGTTTTCGGACGCTGTTTTTTTCTCCACCTTGATCGTTTGAATGCCATGCTTCGCATTCCTCCCTTGAGAGAGGTTCCTTTTTTACTGTATGCAGCCTGACCCAGAAAAAGAAGATCAAGCCTCAAGTCATCCAGGTTCGAATGCTATATACAAAAAAAGAGAACTCCCGAAGGAATTCTCTTCTCAAATAAAATTGTTATTGTTATTTCTTCTCAACAGCGTGTCCGCCAAATTCGTTACGTAGTGCAGCTACCACTTTACCTGTAAAGGTATCATTCTCAAGGGAACGGTAACGCATAAGAAGAGAAAGCGCGATAACCGGAGTAGCCGCCTGCAAATCAAATGCAGTCTCGACTGTCCATTTGCCTTCACCAGAAGAATGCATAACCCCGCGAATTTCATCCAGGTTAGAATCTTTAGAGAAAGCACGCTCTGTAAGTTCCATCAGCCAAGAACGAATAACAGAACCATTGTTCCATACACGAGCTACTTTTTCATAGTCAAAGTCATAGTCACTTTTCTCAAGGACTTCAAACCCTTCCCCAATAGAAGCCATCATACCGTACTCAATTCCGTTGTGAACCATTTTTAAGAAGTGACCGCTACCTGCTTTGCCTGCATATAGATATCCGTTCTCCACAGATGTATCTTTAAATACCGGTTCTACAATACTCCAAGCTTCTTCGTCTCCACCGATCATATAACATGCACCGTTACGCGCACCTTCCATACCACCAGAAGTACCTACGTCCATAAAATGTATGCCATGTTCTTTCAGCTCTTCGTAACGACGAATGGACTCTTTGTAGTGAGAATTTCCTGCTTCAATAACAATATCACCCTTAGATAAAAACGGGATCAGGTCAGCAATTACACCATCAACTACGGAGTGAGGAACCATGATCCAAAGGACCCTTGGCGTCTCCATGGAGTCGACCATCTCTTTATAAGAAGCAACGCCTGTTGCGCCGTAGTCTTTCATCTCCGAAACTGCACTTTCATTCAAATCATAAGCAACCACTTCATGCTTGTGATCAATCAGATTTCTCCCTAGATTAAGTCCCATTTTTCCTAAGCCAATAAGTCCTACTTTCATGTTGTAATTGCCTCCTAATTTATGCTCTCTATATATGAATCAGCTAATACAGCTGTATAACGCCTAACGCCTACTACTTAACGATCAAACTCTTAATGCCACTCATTTCCATCTTGAGCAAGTAGTTCTAGTGCAGCTTCTGGACCTTCCGTACCGGCTTCATAATAATGAAGAGGTACTTCATTTGCAGTAAATGCCTCAAGAATAGGCTGTACCCATTTCCAGGACAACTCTACTTCATCCCAGTGTGCAAAGAATGTCGCATCTCCACGCAAAGCATCAAAAATTAGATTTTCGTAAGCTTCAGGTACATTATCATAAGAAGAGGTATAGCTCAGCTCCATAGGTTCAATCGTATCGTGATGCATCGGACTTTTCGCATTTAATTGAATTCGCATTCCCTCTTTTGGCCCGATATCGATAATAAGCAGGTTTGCACCCAGATTATCATCGGCAGGAACTCCCGTGTTCAGCGGTTTTTTAAACTCGACTACGATGCGTGTAGATTTCTCTTTAAGTCGTTTCCCCGTACGAACATAGAAAGGAACTTCTTTCCAGAACGGATCATCAAGGTACACACGTGCTGCAAAATACGTATCATTCTTAGAAGTAGATTCAATACCGGGCTCATCAAGATAAGACACAACTGGCTTCCCTTGAAGCTCCCCTGCGCGATACTGAGCACGGACAATGTTCTTGTTAAGCTCCTCTTTCAAAAGTGGACTCATTGCCTCTGCTGTATTTTTTTTCTTGAAGCGAATCTCTTCTGGAGTTGATTTCTTCGGCAGATGCAGGGCAATCATCATCAGCAATTGCAACATATGATTCTGGAACATATCACGAACTGCGCCCGTTTGATCATAATAAGCAGCTCGTTCTTCCACCCCAACTGTTTCACTCGCAGTAATCTGGATATTGGAAATAAAGTGATTCCCCCACAGTGCTTGAATAACAGGGTTAGTTGCACTAAGTACTTCCATATTCTGAACCATAGGTTTACCAAGGAAGTGATCGATCCGGTAAATTTCTTCTTCTGCAAAAGTATTACTTAGCTTCTCATTCAGACGACGTGCTGAACTGAGATCATGTCCGAAAGGTTTTTCTATAATAAGCCGTTTCCAACCACTGCCTGAACCCAAACCGCTATTCTTAATATTCTCAGCGATCGGCTCAAAAAATTCCGGCGCTACTGACAAGTAGAACATCCGGTTCTGTGGAATACCAAGCTCTTGTTCACGACGTTCAACAACGTCAAGTAATTTGTTGTAATCTTCAATATTTTTATTATTTAAAGATGTGTAGCGAAACGCACCTAGGAAATCGCGAACCTTAGCAGCATCTTCAGGTGAACGGCGAGAAAAAGTATTTAATGAATCCTCTACTCTTGCCTGAAACTCACTATCGGATACTTCCTTTCTTCCAAGACCAATCACCGAAAAAGCTTTCGGCATTTTCTGATCAACATATAAATTATAAAGTGCTGGATATATCTTTCTTTTGGCTAGATCGCCTGTAGCCCCGAACAGGACAAATGTCATTGCTTCCATGCGTATTGCCTCCTGATATCTACTCTATATTGTGCGACATTAGCATGCGAAGAATGCTTACTGTACATTCTGTCTATACATAACATCGGATATAGAATACTGAAAGAATCAGATTCTATATTCATTAATTTTAGGTTATTAAATGTAACCAATTAAGATTATGTAACCATAATACACCCATCCGACAACATTCGTCAATAAAAAATGTCTAATCTGTGAACATTAAATATAACCTGTAATGATAGCGCTTTCTATGCTATTCTATAACTAATACTAATAAATATTTCAAAAAAACGAGACATAGTCCATTGCAATCCGTAGTTACTTATAGTAATCGTGCTTACAGGAAGGGGGCCTTACAATGGATGATAATTCCATGCCAAGTTACTTGGAGATGTGTGAAAAAGTGTCCCGTTCGTATCAGATTATTGGACGTAAATGGGTTGCACCTATTATTCATACCTTGATGGAGGAACCCAAGCGATTTAGTGAAATCCATGCCGTGATACCCGATTTAAGTAAACGTGTACTGGGAGAACGTATGAAAGAACTAGAAGAAGAGGGCATTATCCTTCGCAATGTCATTGCAGATCGTCCGGTTAGAACTGAGTATTCCTTAACGCGAAAAGGAACCGAACTGGCCAGAGCATTAAATGCCGTTGGGCGCTGGGCTAAAGAATGGTTGTAAACATCAGTAAAGATTTCAAAACAAAAACCAAACCAAACAATACAATACAAAAGCCTTCCAATCTCCGTTAGTGTAATGGATTTGGAAGGTTCTTGTGTTGTTTGTTGATATCAATTTAATTCTCAGGAACAAGCCCCTGAATTTCTTTGTAAGTCAGACCTGCCGGCGACTCCGCAGAGTACTCCTGTGAAGGCTGATACCCTTCCTCTTTCCACTGTCTTGTTACTTTAGGACTGATTAATGTATTTGGCAAAAGCTGCAGAGAATTCCCATTCCCCTTCGTGTCAGCTGCTAGTTTCGCTTTGGCTTCCGAAATGTTAGCCACTTTATCGAGAGCAATACTATATTGGTAGTGATAACTATTGTTGTCTTGGGAATATGCATAGTAGCTGCGGTGAAGGATGCTGACATCGGGGTTATCAGGATCATCGTTCTCTAGATATTCATCAAGCAAAATATGATAAGTAACACCAGATATAGATTGATAAGGCCCTTGTTCAATCCATTGGTCAAATTGTGGTGTTACCTCATCACCATTGTCCCTTACTTTATAAGAACGCACCTCTTTCTTAGTATGCACCTGAAGATAAACCTCGCTGTTCTCTTTGTCATAACTAATAAGCACCGTCTCACGATCCGAAAGATGTATTGTCATCTGCAGACTCATCTCAGTATTAAGCTGTTGTATAGAAATCGTTTCTCTAGGATCTACCTGGCTGTACCACATGAGGATGGAGTTTGTATCTTCTTCGGAGAGTTCTGTCATCATTCCCATATCTTCTTCATTCACCACGTCTTTGTCGTAGTCAATATAATCTAAAGTCACCTTGTTCCCAATCATCGCCTTTGGCAAAAAAACAGGATCTGCGTTTCCTGAAGGTGCATTTTCCTCAGAAATGATTTGTACCGTATCGCCATGTGGTTTCTGATGACCTTCCAAATCTGAAGTTCTACTCGTACAGGCTGTAAGAAACACGATACTTATGCTTATACCTATTCTTGCGAATCTTATCCACCTTGCTCTCATTCCCTTTCCCCCTATAACAACGCTTTTTGCCCTTAGCAACAGACAATCCATCAAAGTGGTATGATGAACTTATACACTTAAAAGATTCTGGTTCCTAACTTTAACAAAGGAGTTATTTGTGATGAGAACAGAACAGCAAATGATCGACCTCATCTTGTCCGTTGCCAATAAAGATGAGCGGGTTCGTGCAGTAGCCATGAATGGATCCCGTACGAACCCTAACGTTCCAAAAGATCCTTTTCAAGATTATGATATCGTATTCCTTGTTACCGATCTGAATTCGTTTATAACCAATCCAGACTGGGTCCAAGTATTTGGTGAACAAATCATAATGCAAACTCCTGAAAACATGTCTTTGTTCCCTCCCGGACTCGGAGGTAGATTCACCTATCTGATGTTATTCACAGACGGTAACCGTATTGATCTCATGCTAATCCCTACTGCGGAAAAAGAAACATATTGCCGGGAAGATAAGTTAACACGTATTTTGCTAGATAAGGATAGCTCTCTTCCCGATCTTCCGGCCCCCTCTGATGAGGATTATTGTGTAAAGCCGCCAACGGCTGCCCATTATGCTGACTGCTGCAGTGAGTTCTGGTGGGTATCCACTTACGTAGCCAAAGGGTTATGGAGACAAGAATTACTTTATGCACTAGAACATCTGAACGGTCCTGTGAGATCTATGCTAATGCAAATGCTGAACTGGCGAGTTGGTCTTGAGAATCATACTGCGGTAAACACAGGAAAGTCTCATAAATATTTGCAGTCCTATCTGAGTAAAGACACATGGGACATGGTCTTATCTACTTTTCCTAAAGCAACCTATCACGAGACTTGGAGAGCGCTTTTTACAATGGTGGAACTGTTCCGTGAGACAGCACTTATGGTTGGAGGGCATTACCGCTTTCTATATAACCATGAAGAAGACAGTAAAGTTTTACACTACTTGCAGCATGTGAATCAGCTTCCGAAGGATGCTAAGGAGATTTATTAACTTTTCTTCATAAAAAAAACCGGAGAACGTGAAATAATGATCATTTCAACGTTACTCCGGGGTTACCAATTTTTACGAGAACCAACCTTTTATGATATCAATTAGTCCAACAAAGAAATTTTTGATGCTAGCAATGATCCCTTGACCTTGCTCCGATTCAATAAAATCAGTAAATTGCTGCTTCGCTTTGTCCAGTTGATCTCCAACCGCATTCCAGTTAATGTTGGCATCCTTCATGTTCATAAAAAGGTCTACCAGCCCACTCAGTTGTGCTTCTGGTATTGCAATATTTAAATTACTTGCCGTATCTTCAACCAGTGTTTGCATCGCTTCTCTTGTTTGAGGTTGTTTCTCTGCGAGCTGTTCTTTGATATTCGTCATGAGGGTTGTTGTTTCTTCCACCCCGATGGAGTCTGAAAGTTTGGCAGTTTTAACAATTTCCTCATTGGCTACTTGCTTTTGTTCTTCAGGAATCTTAGTGTCAGTTGTCGTTTCGTAAGCTTTAATAATTCCGGTTAGAGCTGCAGTACCTGATACGTCAAAAGGAGCTGTGATCGTAACATGTGCATCCTTTACTCCTGCAGTGATCATTGCATTCAGGTACATATCATTCGTTACCCAGTTAATATGATTCGTAGTTACAGACAGACCACTTCCAGGCTTGCCGATGACGATTTTTGCAGAACTAAGTGCCCTGCTACCGATTTGTGCTTTGGACAAATAGTTGCCTAGATATTTATGTTCCTCTTGGTTTGTAACCTTAAGTTCTGTAGCATTATTTGGCGCTTCAAGATCAGCCAATACTTTTACTTTTTGGTCATTCGTTAAGTCTTCCCCTAAAATAACGATGACATCTCCCTCAGCTGCATCGGCATAAACTGCTTTTGGACTGCATAACACAACAACCAAGAACACCGACAACACGAGAGCTGTCCATTTGCGAAGATTGTTCATTTTGACTCTCCTTTTTTACATACGTAATCATAGTTTTCTTACATGTCAGAGTTACAATAAACAGGGGTGTTTCTCTCTCTATCTATGATCTATATATAATCCCCGTTCCCTATAGTATATCATGGTTCATAGAACCTCTGCCTTAAGGGAGGATTAGGGTTGCCATACTCCTAGTAAGATGCTGCGTCCTTTAACATCCACTTTATCTCCAATTGCATTCCCACGAAGACTACCCCACATAATAATTTCTAATGTTCCCTTGTTATAAAGACGTAACAGAAGTATGTAAAGTTCCATGTATCTGAGCCTAATCTACACGGTAATACTCAAATCTTTTCATATTAGATCTAAGATTCCTAACTGTTATGTATTGCTCCCTCCTTCCAACGTTTCTTCCTCTCATACATTTTTCTATCTGCTTCTATAAACAAACTGTCCATCTTTCCAATAGACTGCTCATTCCACGCATAATCGATCGACATTTGTATTCTCACGTCTGTAGAATCTTTGTTATAACTCGATATATCTGTTTGAATGCTTTGGATCATTTCCTGAGCCATAAGCATTGTTGTATTTATTAATAAGATGGCAAACTCATCGCCACCAATTCTGGAGACGATCACACTGTCTGTAGAATATGTATTTAACAGATTAGAAGAAACCTTAATTAGATGATCTCCCTTTTTATGTCCATAATGATCATTGTAATATTTCAGTTCATCCAGATCTGCAATCACAATGGCGATGGGGATATTTTCGCTCTCGTTGAATGTATCCATGAGTCCTTCAAAATAATCACGATTGTATAAACCTGTTAATCGGTCATGTGTTAAGCGATACTTCAATTCCTCTTCGAGCTGTCTCTTCTCAGTAATGTCTCGTAAGATACCTTGTATGGCAACTAGTTCTCCATTAAGATACACAGGGGTTGTATACTCTTCAAAAAGTGTATATCGACCTTCTTGCATCGCTTCTTCCCCCATAGCAATTCGATAAATAATCGACTGATTATAGTCTACTTCTCCCCTTACCTTCTTCATAAGCATTTCGGTATCATCAGGATGAACACGCTCAAAGGCCATCTCCGGATGATCATATACCAGCTTTCCTTTTTCCTCACCAAAGGTAACCTCAAATGGAGGATTAGCGTACCGATATCTCCACTTCGGTTTTAATTCAAAATAATAAAATCCATCCCTTGTATTTTCGACTAATCCGATTAACCTTCTTTCACCTTCTGAGAATATTTCATTTTTCCTATCCCTTACATTTTTATTGCGTAAACAAAGGATACAGACGATGACCATACTAGAAATGAAGCCAAAAATATATGAAATCACGGATATACCACTTCTCCCAGTTAACTGTCTATGCGTGTTTCCTTATTTTACCACGTTTATTAAACTATCTAAAGGGAGCAGTTCCCACCGGTTCGGTATAACAGATGCATTTATTTTCGGTATTTGACCACTACTTTACAGAATAAATAGAAAAAAAGAGAAAGATCACTAGGCTCAGCGTTCATTCTGCTGCCCAGTATCTTCCTCTTTCATTTGAATTAATCTATTCATTCATTGGTTAAAAGTGTCGCTGCCTCATCGCTTCAAACAAGAGCACCGTTGCCGCCATCGCTGCATTAAGCGACTCAGCCTGTCCCTTACTTGGGATAATGACAGCATCATCAACGAGTCTGCTCACTTCGTCAGATACGCCGCTTCCCTCATTTCCGATTACGAGCCAGCGTGATCCTTTAAAATCATAAGAGTAACATGAGTGTTCCGCAGTCAGTGAAGTACTCACCAAAGTGACACCCGCTTGTTTTGCCGCAGGTAGAACTTCACTAAGATCCGCCTCCACTACAGGAAGATGAAAGAACGATCCCATAGTTGACCTGATCGTCTTGGGATTGTATACATCCGCGCTGCCGCGTCCTAGAATAACTCCATCTGCTCCCGCTGCGTCAGCACTTCGAATGATCGTACCTACATTTCCAGGGTCCTGTAGACGGTCAAGTACAATAACGAGGCTATCCGGCTTAACTAATAGTTCATCCACTTGTTTCTCATCCTTGCGAATAACAGCAAATACGGCTTGTGGAGTCACCGTGTCTGTACATTTTGCAATCACTGCTGCAGATACCGCAATCCATTCTACAGTTGACGCTGTACGAGGATATGCGCCAAGCTCGCTAGGAATTCCTTTATCCATATCGTAGGCAATACATTCTATCATAGCGCCATGCTCAAGTGCTTCCTGCACTAAATGCACACCTTCAATTATGTATTTCCCTTGTCTTGTCCGATGCTTCTTCTCGAGAAGCTGAGCCCAATCCTTTACACGAGGGTTGTGCACAGAAGCAATTTCCATATTCAATTCCCTTCTTTATATGTTTCACTAGTTCATATTATTTTGAGTAAGCCAGCTCCATTTTGCTAAGATCATCCTTATGACCCACAATAATGAGAACATCGTCTGGATGTATGCTATCTTCGGCATACGGTGAAATGTTCATATGCGTACCTCGCCGGATCGCAATTACATTGCATCCATAGTGAGCACGAATATTAAGCTGCTTCAGATTTTGACCTACGATGTTTGAGGAAGCCTTCATCTCCAGAATGCTATATTCATCAGATAGTTCGATGTAATCTAAAATGTTAGGTGAGGCTAGATGATGAGCTACTCTCATCCCCATGTCCCTCTCCGGATAAACCACTTTATCTGCACCGATTTTCTCAAGTACCTTGCCGTGAAGTTCCGTTTTTGCTTTTACGACAAGAGTAGTAATCCCCATATCTTTTAGGATTAGCGTTGTAAGAATGCTTGCCTGAATATCTTCACCAATTGATACAACCACAACATCAAAATTACGTATCCCAAGCGCTCGAAGCGCTTCTTCATCAGTGGAATCAGCAGAAACCGCGTGGGTCACTACATCTGATATTTCCTGTGTTCTTTGCTCATCCCGATCAATGGCGAGCACATCAAAACCCATTTCGCTAAGCACGCTCGCGACACTGGATCCGAAGCGGCCCATACCGATGACGGCATATTGCTTCTTGGCCATAATAGAGTTACCTCCTGCGGTGCATTTCATCCTATGTAGTATATCACAATGTATGAAAAACTTGAATGTAAGCGAGATGAGCGGGGAACAGTATAGAAGCAGGAAAAGACTGAATTTGGAGGGACAAGCGAATGCCAATCGTTATGGATTTGCGTCAAGCCATTGTTCATAAGGTTCACGGCAAAACCGATCAAGAGCTCAAAGAAATGATCGAAGGTTCAGTTGATGGTCCGGAAGCTGCGCTACCGGGACTTGGATCTATTTTCGAAATGATCTGGAAAGAGCTCCCTTCAGACAAGCAGAATGAATTGGTTAAAGTAGCTCAATCTCATCTAAAAACCGTTCAGCCTGTGCCGTTAACCTAAGTTCCATATCTGTTTTTAGACTGCATAAAAATAGATCCCCCCACCCCAGTACAGGGGCGGAGGGATTTATTATATCTAGGGCAACTTCTTAATCCCGCGGCTCTTGCATCACCACGGATGCTTATGGAGCTGTCTCCAGGAACTGTGCTGTTGGATTTTTATCAATAGCCGTTCTCATTGCATATTCGTTCTCGAACAAGACGACGTAGTTATCTTTCTTATCTTTCACAAGTACAGAGTTGATCCGGAATTTACTTGGGTCAATCTTCTCATCAATAATCCAGCGAGCAAACTGGTATGGCATACGCTGGAGCTGAACATCTACCCCGTACTCTGCCTTCATCCGATGCTCAAACACTTCAAATTGCAATTGTCCGACAACCCCAAGAATCGTTTCATCAAAACTTGCAGTACGGAATACCTGAATCGTTCCTTCCTCAGTCAGCTGGTCAATCCCTTTTTGATATTGTTTGTGTTTCAAGGCATTTTTGACCGTTACTTTAGAGAAAATCTCAGGAGAGAACGTCGGCAGCTCATCAAATATAACATCACTGCCTTGACTCAAAGAATCACCAATCCGGAAAATACCTGGATCAAAGAGACCAATAATATCTCCAGGATACGCTTCCTGAACGATGTCACGATCCTGTGCAAGGAATTGCTGAGGCTGTGATAGTTTAATTTCTTTGCCTGCCCGTACATGTCTGACACTCATTCCACGTTCGAATTTACCCGATACAATTCGAAGGAAAGCAACACGGTCGCGGTGAGCTGGGTTCATATTCGCCTGAATCTTAAATACATACCCACTGAATTTCTCATTTGTCGGCTCTACAATACCTTCGGTACTGCGACGTGGTTCTGGCTTAGGTGCAAGTTCCAAGAAGTTCTCAAGGAATGTCTGCACACCAAAGTTATTTACCGCACTGCCAAAAAATACTGGAGTCAATTCCCCTTTTAGCACTTTCTCAAAATCAAACGGGTCGCCCGCTACATCAAGAAGCTCTAAATCTTGCTTCAACTGCTCATGCAAAAACTCGCCCGCCATCTCACGAATAACCGGATCTTCATATCCATCTACTTTTTGGACATGAATTTTTGAATGGTCATCTCCTTGGAATAGCTCAACCTGATTTTTCATCCGGTCATACACTCCGCACAGTTCACGTCCCATACCGATCGGCCAGTTCATGGGTACGGAACGAATGCCCAGTACATTCTCCAGCTCTTCCATCAGATCAAATGGACTTTGTCCTTCCCGGTCCAACTTATTAATAAACGTGAAAATAGGAATTCCGCGTTTCGCACACACCTGGAACAATTTAATGGTTTGTGCCTCGACCCCTTTAGCCACGTCAATCAACATGACTGCACTGTCGGCTGCGGTAAGTGTACGATACGTATCTTCACTGAAATCTTGGTGACCAGGTGTATCGAGGATGTTAATACGATGTCCAGCATAATCAAACTGCATAACGGAAGAAGTTACCGAGATCCCCCGCTGCTTCTCAATTTCCATCCAGTCACTTGTCGCATGCTTGCTCGCTTTACGTGCTTTAACCGTACCCGCCAGGCGAATTGCGCCCCCGAACAAAAGCAGCTTTTCTGTTAGTGTTGTTTTCCCGGCATCCGGGTGAGAAATAATCGCAAACGTACGACGTTTGTCGACCTCTTTCTGCAAAGCATGATCTTGTGATTTACTCATTTTGTTTATCCCTCTTAACCTTCAGTAAATTAATAGTACTCTTTTGTGTATTCTTATATTTCATATAGGCTCGTGACATTGGGTACAAAGGCAGTCCTTTGCAAGCTGGGTAACGTAAAATATCTTCAGTAGATCACTCACAAGGGTGCCACCTTCCTTCCGCTCCATGAGCAAATTTTGTTTTCATATGAATGATATATTCCACCATGGTCAACTTTCCTATTGTACCACATTTGATATGTATTTTTACCTCTAATCCCATCAGTATATGTATTAATTTATTGAATAAAGCTTGATTTAAATCAAATGAGACGGGTAAATCTACGATACAACCAATTAGCTAAACGGAGGATGACAACTTATGAATATTTATGAGCAGCAGAAAAATGGAACTCCAAAACAATCCCAAGCGAGTCAGCCAGGTGTTGAATCAGAAATGAATCCACGTCCGATTCAGCCTCTTCAATATAAAGGCAGTGAAAAATTAAAAGGTAAAGTGGCCCTTATTACGGGGGGAGACAGTGGGATCGGGCGTGCAGTTGCTATTGCTTACGCTAAAGAAGGGGCACATGTCGCCATTAACTATCTCTCTGACCAAGAGCACGGAGATGCAGAGGAGACAAAAAAATATATTGAAGCAGAAGGTGTAAAAGCGCTGCTCCTTCCTGGAGATGTATCTGACGAGAGCACATGTAAAGAGATCATTGAGAAAACGGTACAGGAATTGGGACAACTCGATATCCTCGTGAACAATGCAGCTATTCAGTTCGTGGTGGAAGGCATTGAGAATATTACAAGTGAGCAATGGGATAAAACATTCAAAACAAACATCTATTCTGTCTTCTATATGACCAAATATGCAGTACCACATCTTAAGGAAGGCAGTTCTATTATCAGTACTACTTCCGTCAATCCATATGTGGGTAACGAAGTATTCATTGACTACACTTCCACGAAGGGGGCAATCGTTGGGTTTACTCGCAGTATGGCCCAAAGTCTGGCAAAGAAAAACATTCGTGTAAATATGGTTGCACCAGGCCCAATCTGGACTCCTCTAATTCCATCTACCATGGATGAAGAAATGGTATCAAGCTTTGGACAAGATGTACCTATGGGCCGTCCGGGACAACCCGCTGAACACGTAGGTGCATATGTACTGCTTGCTTCTGATGAAGGTTCATACATGACGGGTCAGTGTATCCATGTGAATGGCGGAATGTATATGACTTCCTAATCCTATATAATAGAAAAAGAAGGCAGCTCTCTTAGAGAGCTGCCTCCTTTTTCTATAGTTATACTAATTATTTTTTATCCATACTACATTGTCTTCGTCTTGACCATTAACCGGCCACCAGAAGTATCCATCTTTAGCCAACAGATCTTCTGTTGCTTTCGGTCCCCAGCTTCCTGCCGGATAGGATTCAATATCACCCGGTTGCTTTGCCCATGCTGCAGCAATACGATCCACAAAAGACCATGCAGTTGCAACTTCATCCCAACGAGTAAAGTAAGTGGAGTCACCTTTAGCCGCATCGTGAATAAGACGTTCGTAAGCTTCCGGTGAGTTAATTCCGATCATACAACTCTGACAGAAGTCCATGGCCAGTGGTTCAATCTCAGAATCCGTGCCTGGTTTCTTCGCGTTAATCTTGATGTAGATACC
The DNA here is from genome assembly GCF_018310695.1 of Paenibacillus sp. Marseille-Q4541. Taxonomy (GTDB): domain Bacteria; phylum Bacillota; class Bacilli; order Paenibacillales; family Paenibacillaceae; genus Paenibacillus. The sequence goes on from NZ_JAGXCY010000004.1 coordinate 298,446, forward strand.
TTCCATCGGATTTACTCGAATCACGAGTAAGTTTGGTTCAAGTTTATACTTTTGTCCCAAATATACATTGTTTGGCATGGATTTAAATTCTACCACGATTTCCGTTGTTTTTACGGGAAGACGTTTACCGGTACGGATATAGAAAGGAACGCCAGCCCAACGGAAATTGTCTACGAAGACACGAGCTGCAAAATAAGTTTCCGTATTGGAGTTAGGATCCACCTTATCCTCTTGACGATATCCAGGCAGCTGTACGCCTCTGACGTCACCTTCCGTGTACTGACCGCGTACCACGTTATCTTTCACATCACTGCTTGTTGCATAAGGACGAAGAGAACGAAGAACTTTTACTTTCTCATCGCGAATATCTTCAGGAAGCAATCTGCTTGGCGGTTCCATCGCAATCATCGTAAGCATTTGCAGCATATGGTTTTGCCCCATGTCCCGAAGTGCTCCTGCTGAATCGTAGTATCCTCCGCGGTCTTCAACGCCTACCGTCTCTCCAAGTGTGATCTGAATATTAGCAATGTGCTTGTTGTTCCACAGAGGTTCAAAGAACGCATTTCCAAAGCGAATTACTTCAATGTTCTGTACCATTTCCTTACCTAGGTAATGATCTATACGGTAAATCTCTTCTTCTCGGAATACTTCGCGTATCTGCTCATTGAGCTTCTCAGCGGAGACCAGATCATATCCAAATGGTTTTTCGATGACAAGTCTGTGCCAGCCCGCACTCTCTAGAAGGCCGCCTTCTTTTAAGTTATAGGACACACTACCGAATAACTCGGGAGCCAGAGCGAGGTAAAACATACGGTTACCAGGAATTGCAAACTTCGTTTCCAACTCTTCGGTTAGGACACTCAGCTCGCGAAAACCATCAACATTATTAATATCCAGAGATTTGTATTCAAAATGCTCTGCAAATGCAGTCCATTCTTCACTTTCTACCTTATCACAGGAATATCGGCAAAACTCCTGAATCGATTTATGTACATCATGACGGAACTCTTCACGCGTACGTGGACGACGTGCAAGACCGACAACTGCGAAGTCTTTTGCTAACTTCCCCTCCCGGTACAAACTGTAAATAGCCGGGAACAGCTTGCGCCGTGCAAGATCGCCTGTCGCACCAAATATAAAAAATACGGCACCAGAAGTCTTGAGAGATTCTACATCCTGAAAAGTATTCATGGCTCCTTCTTTCCCTATATATCATAGATTTTTTTAGTTAATTTATGTTGTATAAAAACCAACCAAGTATCCTTATCTTACACTTACGTCTTCAATATTGAAGCCATTTTAGCACAAGTGTTCCTTGGAAAGCTACGAACTTTCGCTTCTATTCTTTTACTTTTAATAAACATTCATTAAACCTTCACTTTGTTGTTCAAGTATTAATATTCACCGAGTCACGCGCTCTTAATCCCATAACTACACAGTTATTTTCTTTATACTAGTCTATCGTCCAAACCTATTCATCTTTGTAAGAATATAAATATCATGACTACTATCTCATAGAAAATAAAGAGGTGAAAAAATGTATCCTGTAAACCCATTAACACCTGATGTACTGAATCGTCATTGCGGTAAAATGGTTTGTGCAGTAACTAAAGATGGACGCCGTATTGTAGGCAGACTCAAAAGTTGCAATAATTCACACATCTTCGTAGCAGATGAACGCCGCAATCAACAATATCGTCCCTGCAAGGCTTATAAATCAAACGTTCTTGAGACGGGCACAAAAACAGAAACTACAAAAAAGAAAAAGAAACGGAAAACAAATGTGAAGATCAAAGGATTTTACCCCGGCGGTTATGGTGGCTACGGTTACGGCGGCGGTTGGGGAGCTGGATGGGGCTGGGCTTTAGGTCTATCTGCTCTAGCTTTACTGTTCCTTATCTAATCTTTCATAATTATTCATCATAAAAAATAAAAAGGTACGAACACTCTTTTTCTGTCAGATGAAAAATGAGATTCGTACCCTACATATGTGTATATTCATTCTGCTAGTCCATTCTTATAAGCATAGATGGCTGCTTGCGTACGGTCATCTACACCCAGTTTAGCTAAAATGTTCGTCACATGGAACTTCACGGTCTTAATACCAATGATCAGCGTGTCTGCGATATCTTGATTCGATTTCCCCTGAGCAAGTAATCGAAGAACATCCATTTCGCGATCGGTTAAATCTTCATGAGCTTTCATTGGTGCCGGAGGTTGACGAAAACGGTTCATCATTTTGGAAGCAACCTGTGACTCTAGGACAGACTGCCCGCGGTCGGCTGCACGAATGGCGTCTGCAATTTCAGTAGCACGTGATGTTTTCAGTAAGTAACTAAACGCTCCAGCTTCAATGACTGGATACATCTTCTCGTCATCCAGATAGCTGGTAAGTACAATGACTTTACATTCTGGTTGTAATTTAAGCAGTTCTCTTGTCGTTTCAATTCCATCCATTCCATCCATAACAAGATCCATTAGTACCACATCTGGGTTGTATTCCTTCGCAAGCCGAATTCCTTCTTCTCCACTACCTGCTTCACCGATCACTTCAATTCCGTCTTCTGTGTCAAGAACAGCGGCAAGACCGATTCGTACCATTTCATGGTCATCAACCAAGAGTACTTTAATATTGTGTTCCATTGTTTCATCTTCCATAGCCTAACGTTACCTCACTTTCTTCTTCCATTACAGGCACTGTAATTTCTATTCTTGTTCCTTTACCAGGCGCTGTGATCCACAAAATAGAACCACCAATCTCATTAACACGTTCCTGCATGTTCGAGAGCCCATAAGAAGCCTGTTTGCGATCATCCAACTCGAATCCTTCTCCATCGTCTCGAATCACAACCTTAACTGCCTTTTCTTTACGTTGAATTCGAATTTCCATCTTCTCAGCTTTGGCATGCCTTAGTGTGTTAGACATCGCTTCCTGAATAATCCGGAATAGGTGGTTCTCCACCCCTTTGACCAAATGAATGTCATCATCCATTTCGAACAAAATTTCCATAGGCACCTTTGCCTGCAATTCTCTTACCAACTCTTTAAGACCTTGTTCCAAATGTTTGCCTTCTAAATATACAGGACGAAGGTGTAGCAAGAGCGCCCTCATTTCAGATTGTGCAACAGCAGACATTTCTTCGATAAGTGCAACCTGTCTTTGCGCGCGGTCAAAATCTTTTTCTAACGTCCTACCGACTGCAGTTGCAGTCATAGAGATAGCAAAAAGCTGCTGAGATACAGCATCGTGCAGTTCACGAGCTAGTCGCTGCCTTTCCTCCACAATGGCCGAGACTCTGGCTTTCTCCGCAAGTTGTGCATTATTGGTTGATAACCGCTGCAAAGAGCTCACTTGTTCTTCCCACTTTTTACTGATTCGAGAAAGCTGTTCTCCTAAACGTCCAACCTCGTCAGGTCCAAGCTCAGGAACGGACCTCATAACACTTCCTTTTTCCCACTGTAAAAGAGTCTCTCGAAGTGTTTCCAATTTGACTCTGGTTCGGTACGCTTGGATGAAACCATAGCAAGCACCTGCTCCGACTAACAATAATACGAGGGTTGCTCCGGATTGAACCCATCGATCCCATGTCGACCAAGGAGCCAAATAACCATAAGAAGAAAGAATATAAATAATGACAGCTCCGAGCAGCAAAGCAAATAAAATTCCCTGTCCCATGCTGCGTGTTACCATATTTTTTGTCTTTGTGGAATGCATCCGGAACCTCCTCTCTATAAATAATATTACGTTAGTCTTACGTCAAGGTCTCCAATCAAATAAGAAATGACAAATTTTACTTTGAATTCTCTACCAGCGTATCCCGGGGACTGATAAACCATTCTGTTCAATCCACCACTTTTTTGTTCATTACCAAATTGCTGCTTTCCGAATAGAACAATAGCTTCTATTTCTACACCGTAATCCTCGGGTATGGATAAGTCAATATCACCCATCACGCCCTGTAAATAAATTACCGTTTCCTTTTCTTCTGGAAGAGCAAGTGAAAGGTCAGCATGCACTTCTCCAATAACATGCCATATGCTCGTATTCCGCAGTATCCACGGAGCTTGATCCCAGGCATAATTAGACATAAAGTTTTGATTAATTACATACCCTTCTCGTGGCTGTACTTTACGCCCTTTCCAGTAAAATACACCCAGTGAAATTAATGTTACACCTACTACAAAGATTAGATTATCCAGAATGATGATGGCAGTACCCGCCCCCATCAAAGTACGTCCTTTTTTGATAAATCCCGATTGATATTTGTAGTACCCAAAGATAAGTAAGAGCAGTGCAACGATGGTAAAGAAGCTCAGAAAATTCCCAAGCAGTATCATTAAGCCAATCCCTATCGCTAGAATAGCAAAAAACGATTTCCCTCTACTCATTCGTCACACCCCCTTTTTAAGAATGGATTTGGAATAGGGATTCCGATTTCCATCCGTATATGTATTACATAATTCTATAAATGAAAAGTGATGTCCCGTTTCAGAGAACAATGGATTTGCAGTAAAAAGGCCATACGGAAGGGATTACGCTCCGTATGGCTTTTCCACGTTACCTAGGATATCATATCTTGTGTCACTGTGGATAGATTATTCTTTTGGAGCTTCGGAAGTTGTTGCTTTACCATTCAATTTGCTTTTCAAAGCTTCCAATTGCTCATTTACTTTAAATTGTTTCTCTTGCTCCGCAGGATTATCCGTGTAAGTGCTTGAGCTGTAAGGTACACGCATTACATCTGCTTCTGCTTCCAGTTGCATGATTTTCTCTTCCATACGGTGGAATCCTAGAGATGCATTTCCGCTTTCAATGGTGTGTACACTGTTAATTTGAGACATTTGTTTTCTTGCTTTAGCCATTTGTGCACGAGATACCAACTCGTTGCGTTTGTTGCGCATTTTGTAGAATTCATCTTTCATATCATGCAGTTGTTGTACAAGTTCTTTAGCTTGAGATTCGGATTCTGCGTGCAGATTTTGATATTCGGATACTTTTTGATCATAGTAAATTTTCTCTTCCAACAACTTGCGAGCTACTTCCTCCTGACCGTTAACCAGTGCGGATTCTGCTTGTGCCTCACGTTGTCCTCCAAGGCGAACTGCTTCTTCCAAGCGTTGTTTCATACGGCGTTCGTTTGCCATTTGTTTGGCTACAGTAACCTCAGCTTCGCGAATCTCCGCTTCCATATCACGAATGTATTGGTTGAGCATTACGATTGGATCTTCTACTTTATCAAGAACCTCATTTACCGACGCTTTTGTCATATCTTTAATTCTTTTGAATACTCCCATTTTATAATTCTCCCTTCTCATACTTTGATAGTTTTTTACGAAGTTCATCGTTTTCTTTTTTCAATGCTTTTTTCTCGATATCTTCCATCATGGAGTCCAAGTGATCTTCTTTTGGAGCTCCGAATCCTTTATCAAAACGACTCGTGTTAAAACGATTATCTTTAGGAGCCCCATATCCTTGAGATCCATAACCTTGTTGATCAAAACCCGTATGATTAGAGTAACCTCCACCAGGGAAACCACCCATTCCAGGGCCTGGACCATATGGATCATAAGGGGCGAAAGGCTCTTTCGGTACAACTAGTGCAGCAACGAAGTACAGGAAGATCATGATACCCGATGTAAAGAAAATGGTGACGATAAAGATAACACGTAGCAGTGTTGAATCCATACCCAACGTTTGGGACAAACCGCCAAGCAATCCTGTTACTTTTTTATCACGTCTAGAACGATATAGCTTGGTCATGAATAGTTACTCCTTTCCTCCGTTATCAAGCTTCTTTTTGAGCTTCGCGAGCTCTTTTTCAAGTAAGTCTGATACGGAATGCTGTAATGAACTGCGTTCTTGCTCACCTCTGCGGAGATCGCGAAGGCTTCTTGCTTCATATTCTAAATCGGAGACTCGATCCTCAAGTCGTCCAAACATACCCGGAACCTGATTGCCTCCAAATTTACCAGCACGTTCGTTCATACGCTGTTGTAGCTGAATAGTTTGCATACGTGCATAGTAATATTGACGTTTGCTGTAGACCGTTTGGTATTCCGTCTTCAGGTGATCAAGCTGTTCTTCTAGTTCCAACAAAGCATCTCTACTTTGTTCATAAAGCCCGATATACTGATTGTATTTTTCTTCATATAACATCTTTTCCTGCAGAGCCAGTTTAGCAAGGTGATCTTCTTCTGCTTTTAGTGCAAGTAGCGCTTGCTCTTCTCGTTTTGCGATCATGGCGGACGCTTCATCAACCTGCTGCTTCAATTGTCTTGTATGACGTGAATACTGTTGGTGTAGCTTCTCTACCTCACCGATTTCGTTTCTTGTATCCATTAAAAATTGATCAATCATCTTTACAGGATCTTGGCTTTGTTCTAAATGTTCGTTGATTGTAGCAGCGGTAATATCCCGCATACGGCGAAATACGCTCATTCTTTGTTTACCTCCCTTTCCTCTAATCCTTATTCCTTAGTATCGTCTTGCCCCTTTATCTCTCAGCATGGATATACCGAACACGATAAGTCCGATTGCAAGAAGCGGTCCGATCAACCAAGCAAGTTTACTGAGCAAGTAAAGTACCCCAATAATGAGAATGATGTAACCGAAAAGCGCATTCCCTCTTTTGATACCGTAATATCCGATAGCAATCATAATCACCGGAATAAGGTAGCTCATAATAGTCCCTGTAACGAAGCCGAGAAAGGGAATAAATTTACCTAACAGCATTAATGCACCGATGGCAATCAAAATGATGGCCAAATTTTTTCCTTTAGTGTATCTCATAATTTGTTATCACCGCCTTTTCGTTTACTTCGTGTTCCTTATGACTTTATTTTAGGTGATTCAAGTGTTTTTCAAAACGGACCGGGGACGGTTTTTTAACCTAGACTGAGGTCGGGGATAGGACTAGACCCTTTCGCTATCTGGCATTAGGTTCTCTTTGAATTTAGTACTATCTATGGTATAGCACTACTTGATTAGAAAGTAGCCCTCTGAAGAGTTATCAAGCCACGTCCCTCCAATTGTATGAATATCACACTCAGCTTAGCCATCCTTAAATAACTAAGAATTTATTATAAGTTACACCATTTATTCAATAGCCGAAATAAGTGGAGAACAAAAAAAGAGTCATATTACTGAAATTCAGTAATATGACTCTTTTTCATCTATGCCGGTGAAGGGACTCGAACCCCCACGGTTTCCCTCACGATTTTGAGTCGCGCGCGTCTGCCAATTCCGCCACACCGGCTTATTCAATTAAGCGTGCCCTAAGAGATTCGAACTCCTGACCTTTTGATTCGTAGTCAAACGCTCTATCCAGCTGAGCTAAGGGCACAGGCTAGATATGCGGAAGACCAGACTTGAACTGGTACGATAGTCACCTACCGCAGGATTTTAAGTCCTGTGCGTCTGCCGATTCCGCCACTCCCGCTTATGAAAATAATGGAGGCGCCACCCAGATTCGAACTGGGGATAAAGCTTTTGCAGAGCTGTGCCTTACCACTTGGCTATGGCGCCGAAAAAAATTGGAGCGGACGACGGGAATCGAACCCGCGACCCTCGCCTTGGCAAGGCGATGCTCTACCGCTGAGCCACGTCCGCATAAAAATGGCTGGGGATATAGGATTTGAACCTATGCATGACGGAGTCAAAGTCCGTTG
>NZ_JAGXCY010000050.1 GCF_018310695.1 Paenibacillus sp. Marseille-Q4541
GACAGCAAATGCAGACTTTTTTCCATGAGCACAAATAAGCTACTAATCAGCACAAACCCCGCCATGATCAAAAATAATCCTATAGCCGGTAAAGGATCAGCCAAATGATTTTCCTATCCACCGTATTGTTCCGATGAATAGGTTCACCTCCTTCTATTCCTTTCTGTTTGTATCTCCTAACAAAAAAGCCCGTACCGCGAATACTGTAAACTTATAACTTGCTAATATATATGACGGCCAAAATGAAATAAGTGCAATAAATAACCGCTAAGCACACAAATTCAAGCTTTTTTTGTGTGCTCAGCGGCTGGAACATTGGAATTATGTGTTTTTTTCTGGATAGTGAACGAATTGTAGCTATCCTAAACTTTACCGGCGCGGAGTAGCCGGTGAATATGGATATTCATAATTTAAAGGTTCATCAAAAGTAGCATAGTCAAAGTTCACCATCAGGATGATAATACGCTGACCTGTATTTGGATCACTAATAATAATGTGATCCCGTCCTGCTGCTTCCAGTACTCCTTTAAATATTTTTGCATTCCATTCACTGTTTCCTTCATAGGTCGCATAGAAAGTTCCAACCTTGCCGAGATTCAGCCTAAGAATGTTCTCAATAAAAGACTGTTCAGTAAAAGGAATGTTCTGCTGAATAACAGAACCACCTGGGGTCATCACACTTCCACTACTTACTTCCGGAGGAACCACGGTCGTATTCGGCATTCCTGGCATTCCTGGCATTCCTGGCATTCCTGACATTCCTGACATTCCTTGCATCCCAGGCATCATTGGCATAGAGGGCATCCCCATATTTCTTGGATCATAGCCAGGCCCCCCATTTCCAATTTTATACGTGACCGGTTGATAAGGCTGATTAAACATAATCTAAAACCTCCTTGGCTTTAAGTTCGTGTATCATCCTAATACACAGCAGGACAATCTTCATATGACGGACTAAAGAAACAATGTGCACGGTACCTTCCTGTATTCGCTTGATTGTACCAGGTAGGCGGGCAATCCCCTGCTGGTCTGAAGAACCAGAGTGCATTACTTCCTGGCCATACCTTCTCTCCGTTAATGACTCGGTTGGCGAGCCTTATATCCGATTCTCTAGCTGCTTGGTAGAAATATCCTTTCTGTGTGGCTTCAAATCCTCCTGGGTTCTGAAATACCATATCGCTCACAGATCGGATATTACGAAAATCCAGACATCCTCCAAGAATTCGATTGACTCCTACATTACCTACAAGGAGCATCCCTGTATCTCCGTCTTCTTCTGCTTCCGCACGCATAAGCCTCGCCAGTAATTTCACATCTTCGGAATTCGCTTTAATTACTGCCAAATGATGTCTCCCTCCTTCCTGTGTTAACTGTTCTCATGACTATACTTTATATCCTATTGTGCATTCGCCCAGATCGTGACAATTTCTTTCAAAAATTTTATAAATAAAAAACGAATCATGGGTTTACTAACCCATGATTCGTTTTGTTCACTGCACTATTTTTTGTTACGATGATTCCGGAAATATCGAGTCACATAAAAACCAATCACCAGAATAACCAGCAGGACAACTACACTAGTTATTGCGAGAATTGGATCATACGTTTCCTCACCTGTGGAAAGAGGGCCAAAAGTAGTACGTGGTTGTTCCTCTTCCTGTGCAAGATATGGAAAATGAGATAATGAAGTCAGATTCATATATTTCCTCCGAGAATAAATATTCATTTTTATTAGTGTAGCAAATTTATCTATGGAATTATATGACTTCATTTCAAATCTTCCAAACAGAAAAAGGAATCTAGGTAAGTGAAAAGAATACCTATTATAAGTGGCCTTAAATAAATCCTTACAAAGACGGACTAAGGTTCCCCTTAGCTCGTCATTATTCCTCTTCCTATGTTTACTAATTTCCTTTTATAGGTACGAATCAATCGTTTAAGGCTTAGCATTAACCCAGTAATCATATGAATGGATTATATACCCCTGATACGCTTCATATTCAGCAAGCAGATCTGGCAATTTAGCCAATTCTGATTCCATATATGCCTCGCCTTCTTCGTAAAAAGTAATATGATTTCCTTCATGACTTTGCTTCATTTCAACAGAAACGAGCAATGGCTTACCCAGGCGATCAGCTATTTTCATTTCTTGAGATACTACAGATGCGATACCGTTTGAACCTTCCGCTGTATCTCGAAATGCCATAAGCGAAATATGATCAAGTGTACGAATCATCCATTCCGATACACTCATCTCGGCTCCTGGTAATTCATAAGTATCGAGCCAGACAGCTAAATCAGCACTGGTTTCAAGATCGGAGTCTTTTTTCGTTTCACGTGCAAAATACTCCATATTCGAAGCCCATTCCACCAGAACACGTTCCCGATTGTTATTCCATTCTGGGTTCGTATACGGCTCTATATCGAGATGGATTCCATGAAATTTTTCTTCTTCTGCCGCACGTAGATTATATTGTTTCACATAATTAATGAGCCTGGCAATACGCGGCCTATTTTCTTCAAGACCCCAACTCGGGTGTCCGCCCATGGCATGAACTTCAATTCCCATCGCTTGCGCTTCACTTACAAAATTACGATATAAGGCGTACGGCTGATCCAGATCAAGTCTTACATAGAGAAAATTAACCTGCTTCTCTCTTAAAAATTCTAGCACCTGATCACTGTCATTAATAATCTGTTCTGCTTGCCATATATAAGTACCTCGAATAGAGTCTTGGTCCGGTGGCACAGGTTCTGGTTCTGGTTCTGGTTCTGGTTCTGGTTCTGGTTCTGGTTCTGGTTCTGGTTCTGGTGTTGGATCAGGACCTCCTGGATCACTGCTCATCTGACTCCAATATACATAATCATGGATAGCAACCCCGCCAAATCTGGAAAATCCCTGAAGAGACGAAGTCACTTCCTGAAGTACTTCTTCCATTTTGTTAGATGTTTGACCTGCAAATGAAGTATACTCTTCTCCCGGCATCGGTTTCGCATTGACTCCAACGATAATTTCCGCTGGATAATTACTGGACCACTCCATCTCTTCTTGGATAACACTAAGAATACTTCCTTCTCCACTCGCTTTGTCACGGTAAGCCATTAAAGTGACACGATCAAACTTACCAAGAAACCACTGAATTAGCGGTTCATTAGAGGCATCAGGATGGTAATAATGATCGTACCAGAAAGGAAGATCAATCGCTGTCTCCAAACTAGATTCTGGTTCAACTACACTCAAGAAATTTTCAAGATTTGCAAGATAGGATTGGATGACCGCATCACTATCTTTCTCCCAGTCAGCTAGTACATAAGGTTCAATGTCCAGATGGATACCACTAAATTGTTCGTTCTCATCTGATTCCCTGTTGTAGTTAACAACCCAGTTAGCAAATCGCAGTAAAGGAGCTTCACCACGTTCTCCTGCCCACTCGGGATGGCCTCCAAGTGCGTCGACTTTAATTCCAAGTTCATACGCATTTCTGGTAAACTGCTGATATACTTCTACGGATTGTTCCATATCAATCCGTAAGTAAATATGATTAATCTGATGATTTTCTGCGTAATCTAAAACTTCTTGGCCGCCATCCTGAATGGATTCAGCCTGCCAAAGCCAAGTTGCCCGTGTATTTTCATTTGAGGAATCGAAAGCTGTCATCCACATCACACTAGCAAACAGTACAAGCCACAAGATGATGCGGGAAAGTTTCCCGTACATATCCTCCCTCCACTTCTTTTCTCTATTTTTAAACCAACGCTATTATAGCAGTGGAAACGATCAAAAAAAATGAGCCCACGTACTCAAGTTGGGCTCATCGTTAATTATAGCTATGTTTATTTATACATGACAGGCTGGTCCTAGTTTAGGGCTCATATATCATTTTACGAGTCATGCCACCATCTATTACTAGATTCTCTGCAGTAACAAAATCATTCTCCGGATCAGTCAAATATAGGCAAGCTCTCGCGATATCAGACGGTTTTCCGACTCTTCCGCTTGGATGCTGAGAATGATCCTCAGGACGCAGTTGATCATATTCACCCGTTTCGATCCATCCGGGACTAATACTATTGACCCGAATGTGGTCCGAAGACAAAGACAACGCCATCGCATGGCTCAGCGCAACAATAGCTCCTTTCGATGCAGCATAGGCCTCTGAATTAGGCTCTGACATCCAAGCACGGGTAGAAGCCATATTCACTACAGACCCGCCATTTTTGTTCTTTTTCATATATTTTGCTGCTGCTCTTGTACCCAGAAAACAACTGCGTACATTCGTATTCATCACGTCGTCCCATTCCTCGGTCAATAGTTCATAAGGTGATTTCCAAATCCCGTATCCTGCGTTGTTAATTAGAATATCGATCCGACCATATTCATTTACAGTAGCTTCCATTAATGCAGAAATCGCATCTTCTGACCTAACATCACAGCTCATAAACATGGCTTCATAACCTTCCTGACGAAGAGCTGCCGCTGCTGCTGCTCCTTTCTCCTCATCACGGTCAGCAAGTACAACTTTTGCTCCCTGCAGTGTGTACGCCTCTGCTACCTCTTTTCCAATGCCACTACTTGCACCGGTTACTATAACAACGTGATCGTTAAACCTCATGTTTGATCTTCCCTTCTATTCAAATCCAGTTAAAATTTCCTCTATGTAATCATTACCCATGTTCAAGAAAGTAACCACATTCAATAATAAAAAAGAATCAAAAAAGCCGTCCTCATTGGGACGGCACACATTGTAATCTTAAGAGATTGTAAGCAGTACTGAACATATTAGTATCTATGTCTTAAGATCCGTGAAGCCGCTCTGGATATACTTTCGCATGACGATCAAAACCAATGTAACGCGTTCCCTGAAACGTGAGCCTTCCCTGATCACCTTCAGAGCATAGGCCGTAATCTTTACCTCCGACTTTAAACTCCAACCGATCGCCGCTTTCAACTTCAAACGTGACATAATACATAGTTCTTGTACTGTTACCCTCGCTCTGGTTCGTTTGTTGCTGTACCTGAATTCGCCTTCCCGTAATCCGAGAATGCACCGTGAGGACTGGCTGCTTTTTGTTTTTCCCCCACTGTAGCGCTTCTTTTCCTATGGAAAATGCAATGATACCGAGAATCACGACAAAAACTACAGGGAATACCGTTCCGAAAAAATCAAACATCCAGAAAGATTCAAATCCCATGCCGTCTCCTCCCGTCCGTGTTAGGTTTTGGCAAACCGTCATTCTATCCAATTATATGCCATCACCAAAACGAACTTGTCATATCAAAGAAGATTAGTTCAGAAATTCTTCATTACAATACTCCCCAGTTAACTCCACCATCCGTTGTTTGTATCAGAATGGATTTCTTCTTACTCGCATTTTCAAGTAAGATCCATCCCACTTTTGTCGTTACAAACTGCATCTTTACAACTTCAGGGTATTCATTCAGCAGTTCAACAAGGGTCTTGCTCTCCGCAAGCGTAGACCATGTCTTCCCTTGATCTATTGTATGATATACTGTTTTTCCGATCAGCATCCAACCTGTAGTGTCAGACACGAACGTCGGGTAAAGCCGCTTGTTCACACCACTTTCTGCAGGCAGATCAAATTCAACATGGCTCCACGAATCGCCGCTGTCCTTCGTAAACAATCCACTATACTTTACACTATTTCCTTCAGAACACCCCAAAGGAACATACAGTTTATTGTGGCTCAGACTTAAGGACTCCATTTCACCTATTGTAAATGAAGAACAGTCCGCATGAAGCGATGAGGTTCGATTAAAAAATGTCTTGTCCAGTGACCAGGTCTGACCATAGTCTTTAGTAGCAAACATTTTAGGTGTTCCCATTTCTAATACAGGAACGAGCCCCCTATTTTCGTCTGTAAACATCATGCCCATAGCGTATCCCTGCAAGGAAATTGCATCATCTGTAGCTTGCACTGGATTATTTGTAGACACTTCTTCCCAATTGATGCCACCATCCGTCGTCGCAAAAATTGTTTTTTGCTCTTTTAGTGTCCCGGAATTCTGACTAGTCATTAGATATCCATGAGAGCTTGACACAAAATAAAGAGCAGTTACTTCTTCCGATTCTTCAAGTGAAGCAATTTTCCAGCTCTCGCCACCGTCATCGGTACGAAGTACAACATTATTGGTTCCATCCGATCCCGAGCGAACGATCCATCCGTGCTCCCCATCTAGAAAGAAAATATCTTTCCCATAAACGGGGTTAGATGAGAACTTCACATTGGCCGACGGAGAAATATTTACCCACGTTTTTCCACTATCTCGTGTATAATACAGTCTTAATTCGTTACGGGTTACGCCCCAAGCTAGTCCGCCATACCCATGAATCAATTGAAAATCCGTGAGTCTCGTTTGAATTTGATATTTACTAGTTTCAGATACTTCATAATATTCAGGTTCTACTAATGTTAGGGTTTGCCCTGTCTCTACAGGCTCTTCCTTTATGATCGGCTGCACTTGTTCTGGCTCTGAAGAATTGCAGGCAGCAAGCAGCAATATAAGCATACATGCCAAAGACCATTTGATTGTTCGTCGCATGTTATCACCTTTTCTACACTTAAGCGTTTCCTCTAAGTTAGTCATTATAGCATACTTTTTTTCGAATGAGAGTCAAAACTGTTACTACTCTGTGATAAACAAAAAACTTCCGGCAACCTGCCGAAAGTTTTTTGTTATTGGTTTCTATAGTATCAAGAAAAATCCAGTCAGTTGGACTTCTTGTTGTTACCAAGTTCACTATGTGAGTATCCGTATAGTAGATAAATAAGCAAACCGATAATCATCCATATGATGAACCCTACCCATGTCATAAAACTTAATTGTAACATGAGAAAGATACAACATCCCGCGCTGAGCAGTGGAATAAACGGTACCCACGGAACCGAGAATCCACGCTTGAGATCTGGTCTTGCTTTACGCAGACCTATTACGCCAAGCGATACAACAGCAAAAGCAAATAGTGTACCAATGCTCGTTAAACTTGCCAACTTATCCAGGGGAATAAATCCACAAAACAAAGCGATGATAACTCCTACCATCCAAGTGCTTCGAATCGGAGTTTGTCTCTTCTCATCCACTTTCGACAAAAATTTGGGAAGCAACCCATCACGAGAGATTGCAAATAGTAGTCTAGTTTGGCTGAATAAAAGCACAAGTAGAACGGTGGTAATTCCAGCAATGGCCCCAAGTGAAATAAGTCCTGCCACAAAATCTTGTCCTACAAATCGGAGAGCAAAAGCAACGGGATCAGCTACACCAAGCTGTCCATAGGGAACCATACCTGTGAGGACAACCACAACTAATACGTAAAGAGTTGTACAAACAACAAGTGAAGCAATAATTCCAATAGGTAAATCTCGCTGCGGGTTTTTCACCTCTTCGGCAGCCGATGCTACGGCATCAAATCCTATATAAGCGAAAAATACAAGCGCGGCACCGCTCATGACCCCTGAGAAACCGAAAGGCATAAATGGAGTCCAGTTATCTGGTTTCACATAAAAGGCACCTACGACAACAAAAATAAGGATGACAGCTATTTTTACAAACACCATAATAGCATTAAATCTGGCTGTCTCTTTCGCACCTTGCGTTAATAACAAACAAATAAGCAAAATAATAATAATCGCTGGTAAATCCACAATTTGTCCTGTGGACGAATTAAAAGCTCCGGACAATTGAACAGGCAAATGAATATTAAAACCGGTTAAAAGTCCTTGCACATATGCTGACCATCCACTAGCAACAGAAGCAGCAGCTAAGCCATATTCTAAGACAAGCGTCCAGCCCATTAACCAGCCAAAAACTTCACCAAAGGCCGCATAGCTGTACGCATAGGCACTTCCGGATATAGTCACAGTTGAAGAGAGTTCGGAATAACATAGTGCTGCAAGAATACATGCCATTGCAGCAACGACAAATGAAATAACGAGTGCAGGTCCTGCAGTATTAGCAGCTGCAGCTCCAGTAATGACAAAAACACCCGTTCCGATGACGGCGCCTATTCCTAGGGCAGCCAGATCAAAAGGGCCTAGCGTTTTCTTTAAATTGTTTCCTGATTTGCGATTTGGATCAAAATGCTTCTTGCGTAGTAAATCCATAAAGTCACTCCTAGATGAAAGTTGCAACGCTTTAGTGCGCTTAAATAACAATGCTGTTTATTATCCAAATCTGACGTGGTTATGTCAATGATTTTTTATAGTTTTTATCAAATGCTCACATTCACCTTACATAATGTCCCATTTCAACTGTTATCAACCAATATTCCTCCGAAAAAAGGAACCGTTTCAGGTCCCCAAAATACGTTGTATGAGAAGATTGGTGGATTTTCAGCTCCCATTTCTTGATCATCCCATCTCCGGAATATAAGTGGCTGCTTTTAAGTCTTTAAGCTTTAGCATTCTTTTCCTTCAACTTATATAGCAAAAAAGACAAATCATCAATATCTGATGTTAGACTCCCTAATTAACCTAGAAAAAATTAATCCTTGCTGTGATAGCGCTTCCTGTATTATGATAAACTCATTCGAGTTACAACAACTCATTTACTTACAAAAATATATTAACAAATTGAATAATGGATCTTCGGGGTAGGGTGAAATTCCCAACCGGCGGTGACGCTCTTGTTAGCGAAGCCCGCGACTCAATTTTCTATTTAGAAAATTGACTGACTTGGTGTATATTCCAAGGCCGACGGTATAGTCCGGATGAGAGAAGATCAAATATCGCAGCGTGCAGCGTTTTTATTTTGCATGTTTGTTTGATCAACCCCTGTACTTTTTGGCATGAGAATGCTGAATTTACAGGGGTTTTTTAACTGAAGATACCATTTTCAAATTTCGATGGAGGAGTTTGATTATGGAAAACACTACCCTTGCACCAAAAAAAAATACGAGTGCTTCTGGTTTTTGGCTAGTAGCCCTCGGAGCAGCACTATGGGGAATAAGTCCTCTATTTCGTATCAATTTGTTAGAACACATGACATCCATGCAAGTGGTTCTTGTAGAACAT
This sequence comes from Paenibacillus sp. Marseille-Q4541, assembly GCF_018310695.1. GTDB lineage: Bacteria > Bacillota > Bacilli > Paenibacillales > Paenibacillaceae > Paenibacillus. The sequence goes on from NZ_JAGXCY010000050.1 coordinate 9,031, forward strand.
TTACTTGTGTGTCTTGTGGCAGGCCCCATCCTATGGATGAATCGCCATGAACTTAAGAACCTAAAGCTAAAACATTATCTCGCCATGATATTCATCTCTTGGGGCGGTTCTGCACTTGCTTCTGTCATTTTCACGATGGCTTTGACGAGTGGTGACCTGAATGCAGTTATCTTGCTGCAAAAGATGCAGCCGATCTTTGCCATACTTTTAGCAAAACTGATCTTAAAAGAAACTCTGCCACAAAAGTTTGGTGCTTTGTTCACCATCGCGATTATTGGTACGTATCTCCTTACCTTTGGATTTCACTTACCGTTTGGCGGGGGGACGGAATGGCTCAAAATCGGAAGCCTTCTTTCACTTCTAGCAGCTGTTCTATGGGGAGGTTCCACAGTTATGGGACGTCTGCTTCTTGGACAACTGCAGTATAAAACGGTTACTTCCATCCGTTACGTTCTCGCGATTCCTCTGCTCGTAGCAATGACATGGATCGAAGGTGGTGTAACCAACCTGCCGCAGGCGGGTCCCGCACTCACCAGTATTATTGTTAATTTGCTTGCGCAAGCTCTGTTGCCTGGACTACTCAGTCTGCTTCTGTATTACAAAGGGTTGTCTTCTACTAAAGCATCTATGGCTACGCTCGCAGAGCTAAGTTTTCCAATGACAGGTATCATTGTAAACTGGCTTGCTTTTGGCCAAATCATTACACTGGCTCAGCTGGTTGGATTCATCTTCATATGGTCCGTTCTGTTTATTCTAACGCGCCAACAACAAGGGAATCAGAATCAACTTTCTACTACAAATTAAACAAGTTTCATGCCATGTCTACGGACATGGCTTTTTTGGTGTACTGGAAAAAAACGAACGTCTTGCGTATGATAGAAACATAATCAGAAAGGATGATTAACATGGAATTCCCATATACATCTTATGATGCGGTTGGACTGGCTCAGCTTGTTAGAGACCGTGAAATTTCGCCTGCCGAGCTAGTCCAAACGGCCATACACCAAGTGGACAAACATAACCCGAAAGTAAATGCAGTTGTACATACAAGATTTGAAAAAGCGCTTGAAGAAGCGAAGCAGGTCAGCATTATGGAACAGCCTTTTGCAGGCATTCCTATTCTGCTAAAAGATATCTCTCAAGCCATTGGCGGAGAACCGCTAACTTCAGGATCTAGACTTTTTAAAAAACATACGCCTTTATACGATTCTCATTTCGTTGCGAAGTTAAGAAAAGCGGGTTTTATTCCGATTGGACATACCAATACACCCGAATTCGGTCTTAAAAATATTACCGAACCTAAACTCCATGGACCTGCTCGAAACCCGTGGAATGTAGAGCATTCACCGGGTGGATCTAGTGGTGGCTCCGCTGCTGCCGTAGCATCTGGTATGGTTCCGATCGCAGGCGCTAGTGATGGAGGCGGTTCGATACGAATCCCCGCTTCCTTCAGTGGACTTTTTGGTCTTAAGCCGACTCGTGGCCGTACACCTGTAGGTCCAGGGGTAGGTCGACAGTGGCAAGGGGCCTCCATTGATTTTGCTTTATCAAAAACGGTTAGAGATAGTGCTGCACTACTGGATGTACTGCAAGTCCTTCAGAATGAAGCTGCATTTCAAGTACCGCTCTATCCGGGACGCTTTCTGGAAGATATGTATCGCCCACTTGAACGTAAATATCGAATTGCATATACGACGGCTTCACCTGTGGGCACACCGGTTAGTGAAGATGCCAAAGAAGCAGTACACAAGCTGGTTCGTTTTCTCGAATCCGAAGGGCATGAAATAGAGGAAAAATTAAGCCCCGTAAACGGAGTTCGGCTTATGGAGAATTATTACATGATGAATAGTGGTGAAATGGCGGCTATGGTGCTCGGGATGGAACGAGGGCTTGGCAGATCGATTACTGCTGATGATATAGAGATCGAAGGCTGGGTGCTTCTTGAAGCTGGACGCAAATTATCTGCTGCTGAATTTGTGCACAGTCTGGCAGAATGGGATGTAGCTGCGGCACAGATGAGTACGATTTATGATCGATACGACTTTTACATTACACCAACGAACGCCCATCCTGCACCGCACGTGGGTGAGCTTACGCCTGGTCCAGAACAGATTCAGCATTTGCTCTCTGTGAGCGATTTATCCAAGACTAAACAGCAAGAGCTCATATACGAAATGTTTCTTCCTAGCCTAACGTATACTCCTTTTACACAGTTAGCTAACCTTACAGGTAATCCAGCGATGAGTATGCCCATTCATCTTAGTAAATCAGGACTTCCTGTCGGTGTACAAGTGATGGCAGCAAAAGGCCATGAAAATGAATTATTTACGCTAGCTTCCTTACTCGAAAATTCTTCACTTTGGGTAAACCTAAGCGATAATCCTATGTTGTAAATCAAATCATTCCAGAAGGTAAACACCTTAACTTTTAGAATGTATTTTAGAAAGGGAAATGTTGAAATGGATATCTGGTCTGTACATCTCCGTCCTATTTTAGATTGCAATGAGGATTGGATGCGCGTCATACCGTTAATGAGTCCTGAGCTACAAACAAAGATTTATAAGTTTCGTAAGCCTGATGATCGCCTTCGTACACTTTGCGGTGAACTCCTTCTGCAATTGTATGCTTCTGAGCGCTGGGGGATAGACCGTACTGATCTTGTGAAAAAATATAATCCATATGGCAAACCGGAGCTGGCTAAATATCCGGCATATCACTACAATATTTCTCATTCTGGTGACTGGGTTGTTTCTGCCTTCGATAACAATCTAGTTGGTGTTGATATTGAGAAGATTGCCCCCATCGAGATGTCTATTGCGGAGCGCTTCTTTTCACCTTCTGAAGTAAACTTGCTTTGGAACCAAAAAGAAGAACAAAGACAATCATTCTTTTACGATTTATGGACACTCAAGGAAAGTTATATTAAGGCAGAAGGTGCTGGACTCTCGATTCCCCTCAATTCTTTTTCGTTTGAATTTCAAGAGCACAATAAAGTGGATTTCTATCGTTCTGGTGAGGCTGATTCTAGCTGGTATTTTCATCAATATACGATTGATCCCGGTTATGCTTTATCTGTCTGTGGGCGTGAACCAGTCTTTCCCAAACAAGTCAAAGCCATGAGTTGGGACACACTTATTCAGGTTATACAACAAGTGTAATCCAGCTAAAAAAAGGATAGAGGAATAATTCCTCTACCCTTTTTCTATTGATTATAGCATTCCAACGGAGATAGGTGCTTGTTGAAGCTCTGTTTCAAGTATTTGGAACTCTTGTTTTAGTACTTTCTCCAAATTCGCTTGTAACCTTTCATAAGTCGGGTAATAAATGACCAGGTAATCTGTATAACTATTGACGAAAATCTCCGGAGTGTCCCTGAATTCATCACTACTAACAATTTTTTGCACATCTTCATAAGAAATATCAAATGCTCCCTGATAATTTATGGAGAGTATTTCAGGAATAACCGTTGTCAATTCCCCGTGAAGCCTGTTAAGCAACTCTACGTAATTGAGGTGACTCTTCCTTTTTTGGAGCTGAATTGCTTCGACATGTTCTTGCGCATCAAACCCGATACTCTGTTTCGTATCTACCAGCACAGGCATCATATCTAGAAATTCCCCTAACACATCCATATAATCGGCTTCCATATAATTACGATCAGCTTGTAAAATAAACATTGGAATGGAAGTGACATTTGCAGAGACTAATCCGTTCTCCCTCGCAATAACACGAAGGATATGCATCAATACATTCCATGGTCTTTCCTTATACAACCTATTCACATTTGGACCCATCTTTACTAATGAAACGGTGGACTTCAGCAAACGATTATGCGAATTATAATTTAAAAATTCCTTAACACCCGAGAGATAACCTTGGAGATCAACAGAATCGTTAATATTGCCATCCAATTTGTCTTTATCACTCCGTGTTATCTCATTAATATACTGCATGTACGTGGACTCTTTCTCCTTAAATGGAAGCAATCGCTCAGGAGTATGCAATATAAGTTCAATCTGTTCTTTAAATAGTTGAGTACTTGTCTTATCCCAAACACAGTGATGAGCAATAATATGAATTTCATGTTGTTGTTCCGTAATTCTCATAATCACCACTCTGATTAAGTTGTTTATTGTCTCTGGATCTTCCCCTTCTAATTTGATGGCACTAAGCTGATTGTTCGTCATTCTTCGGAATTCTGCTCCTGCATATCTCATATCGACATATGGAACATAATAATCAGCACAAAACTCATGTTCACATATGATAGAACTCCCCCCATCTTTCTGATGAGAACTTCTGAGGACAGCCTGCCTGTCTACGATTTTCCGGACCGCATCTACAACCTCATCTTTCTCATAGTTCCCTTCCACTCGTAATATTTCATGTACAATGGTGCCCGTTGTCTCGATAAAGCTCCTCTGGAGTGTAGACGGAACATACTTATTTTGGATCCGAGTGCTAATATTTCGTGTAAATTGGTTAACATCAATGAGATTCAAAGGTACGAACTCTGGATCTTGACACATGTTCATAAACAATTCTTCATCCATTTTCGCTTGTGTCTTCATGTAACGATTCATAGGAAGTATAAAATGTGGATGAAGTTCTTTACTCACTCCTTGTTTGAGTAATTTTCCAATCCTTATTTTTTGCTCCGCACTGAGGTTTTCTACGAATAAAACAGAATATGCTTTTTCTTCTACTTGAACGCTGCGAAGCATACTTTTCTCCTGAACAAGATTCCATATCCATTCGATAAGGTCCTTGTCTTTCTCTACATGGCTGTATTGATCGACCTCTACATTCCTACCTGCTGAATTTTGGTCAAGACAATGAATTATGACTTCTACCAACTGGTTTTTAAACTGCCCAGCAAGTTCTTCCATTTGCACATCGGAACAACGACTCCGGTCGTAACTGAGCATCATTTGGAAAACCTGACCCTGTATCGCTCCATTAAAAGAAATAGCCGTACCAAATTGATTCTCTTCTGGCACATCTGCTCCTCTCGGGGCTTCACTTAACCTCCAATGCTCCGTGCCTTCTTCTTGTCCAAATTCACCTAAATAGTTAAAAGTAATCTCTGGAGTAATTCCTTCCAGCACTTCACTTCCCAGCATCTTCAAAACTCCATAACCAATACCGTGATTTGGAATTTGTCTTAGACTGTCTTTCGTGCTGCAGATATCCTTATACAAGCTTGTTCCAATGCCTTCCACTGTTGCCGGATACACGCTGGTGAACCAGCCTACAGTCCGGTCAATCGCTAAAGCCTCTCCGATCGATTCCCGGCCATGGCCTTCCATATTTACTGCAAGTGTATTTTCTCCGCTTACCTTTTGTATCGCTCGAAACAAGGATGTTAGCAGTAAGTCATTGATTTCTGTATTATAAGCTTGGCTAGCTCTGTAGAGAAGGTCACTCGTTTGCTGAGGTGTTAAACTAATCTCGATATGTCTCGTATCGGAACCATTCCCATTACCTGTGAATAAGAAACCGCAGGCTTTGACTTTTTGTTCCACTTCAGTCCAATAAATCAATTCACTTGCAAGAGCTTCACTCTCCCGGTATCGAAGTAGCGACTCGCTCCAGCTTTGAAAAGACAACGTTTTGGGAGGCAGTATGATCTCCTTTTCCGCTTGCGCTAAACAATAAGAACGATAAAGATCCTCAATAATAATTCTCCATGAAATTCCATCTACAACAAGGTGATGAATGCTTAGCATTAAATAATCTCTTTCTACACTACGGAATACTCCCGCTTTGAGCAAAGGTCCACTGGTGAGCTCCATACTGGACTGAAGATCATTCGCTTTAATTTCCATCACTTGGTACAGTTTATCCATATTTTGAATACCTTGATAATCCCATATCTGAAGATCATAATGTTCTTCATCCCCAATAGGACGAATCGTCTGGATTCCGTTCTTATAAATAACCCTCAGCATATCATGATGATGAACCAGCGCTTGTAATGCTAATCTAAGGCTCTTCTCATCCAACCGCTCCACACTTTCGAGCATAAATGATTGGTTGAAATGATGGGGGTTAGTCAATTCGAACGCAAAAAACTCCTTTTGAATCGGTGTTAAATTCACAAGACCATTTACTTCTCCCTGCTCGTTCGTACTTTGCACGCCAGACTGAATATCAATTCGAATATTCCGCACGGTTCTACCCTGCATAATGGTTCGAACATTAAGATCATACCCACGTTCACGAAGCTTGGAGACCATTCGGATAGCCTTAATCGAATCTCCGCCCAGCTCATAGAAGCTGTCATCGATACCGACCTTCTCCGCACCGAGAATCTCTTGGAACACTTCAACAATGGACGTCTCTACGGCATCTCTTGGTTGCGCATATAGGTGACTTGCTGTTATCTCCGGTTTCGGCAGTGATCTTTTATCGAGCTTTCCGTTTCGAGTAAGTGGTATACACTCCATCTGAACAAAATGTGCTGGAATCATGTAATTAGGAAGGTTTGTGCTTAATCGTTCCCGAATCACTGCCATATCCAGTTGTTTCTCTCCGACAACGTAACCACATAGATACCGGTCCTGATCTTCACGGACAATAACAGCAGCATCTTCTATTTCATGCATATCTCTGAGCTTGCTTTCGATTTCACCAAGTTCAATTCGGAAGCCCCTAAGCTTCACCTGATCATCCATTCGGCCTAAATATTCAATATTCCCGTCTTCCAGCCAGCGGACCAAATCCCCTGTACGGTACATTCGCTCGCCAGGTCGGTAAGGATTATCGATAAATTTCTCTTGCGTCAGTTTTGGACGATTGAGATATCCTCTCGCCACCCCGGCTCCTCCGATATATAACTCGCCTGGTACTCCAATTCCACATAACTTCCCTTCAGTTATTACATAAGCTTGGGTATTTGAAATTGGTTTTCCAATTGGCGTCTTCGTCCGAACTGCATTCCCATTAATTTGGTAGTAGGTAGCAAACGTCGTACTTTCCGTAGGTCCGTAAACATTGGAGAAACGTATTCCTGGATTTCTACTTGTAAGAATATCCACGTGTTCCTCTGATGTTGCCTCCCCTCCAAACAGAAGCTGCTGTAAAGAGTCAAATACATGTGGATTAAGCCGGATCATTTGATTGTATAATGCTGTTGTAATAAACATCATATTCACTTGATTATCCGCAATGGAATGCTCAAGCAATTTTGCATCCGACAATACCTCTTCTTCAACAAAACAGAAGCTACCTCCATTTAAGAGAGCTCCCCATATCTCAAATGTAGAAGCATCAAAGGCAAGGGAACCTGTCTGTAAAATTCTTGCTCTTGTAAAATCAGCATAATTAGTATTTCTCACAAGGCGATTAATGCTTCTATGCTCAATCATGACTCCCTTTGGTTGCCCAGTTGTACCCGAAGTATAGATGATATACGCAAGATCGTCCGGGATGTTCACCCTTTGAAGATTGGAATCCTGACCGCTATAATGCTCTTCATCAAGAATATTGATATGTTTGATAGATGACTGTCCCGCGAAATCAGTAGGAACACTATTTTCTCTCGTTAAAATCACCTGACTCTGACTATCCGATAATAGGAACTTAATTCGATTATACGGATATTTAGGATCAATCGGCAGGTAAGCTCCGCCTGCTTTTAAAATGGCGAGAAGACCAATAATAGTTTCAATTTTTCGTTCAGCCATAATACCAACAAATTGGTTGCGACAGACTCCTGCCGCACGTAGCTGTCTTGCTAATTGATTTGACTTGGCGTTTAAATCCGCATACGTGATATGTTCTTTTCCCAATGAAACAGCTACATGCATAGGTGTTCTCTCAACTTGATCCTCAAACAATTCCACTACAGAATATTGATAAGGATAGTCCGTATCAGTTGAGTTGAAGGTATACAGAAGTTGCTCTCGTTCTGGGAGACTAACCATCTCCACATTGGATAACAATTGCTCTGGAACCGAGATCGCATTTTGCAATAGATTCTTAAAGTGTTCACACATCCGCTCGATTGTTTCAAGTTTAAATAAATCAGTACAATATTCCCAGTTTAAGAGATAACCATCCTCAAACTCCGTCATACTTACCGTTAGATCAAATTTAGCAATATCATTTTCGAATGGAACATGCTCCAGCCGTATTCCTTCCATTCTCAGCTCAGTCGTCTCATTATTTTGTAATGCAAACATCACGTCAAAGAGTGGGTTGCGTGACAAGTCTCGTTCCCCTGCTACTCTATCAACCAGCTGTTCAAATGGATATTCCTGATTTTCATAGGCGTTCAAACATCTTTCTTTTAATTGACGGACCAAGTCATCAAACGTTTGAGTTGAAGACAAATTCCCTTTAATAGCAAGGGTATTTACAAACATCCCGAGCATGTTTTCCGTATCAGGATGTACCCTTCCTGAAATCGGGCTGCCTACAACAATTTCTTCCTGCCTAGAGTATCTGCTTAGCAATAACATAAAAGTAGACAGGAGAATCATGTATTCTGTAGCCCCCGTTTTTTTACTAAGCCGTTTTACACCCAGTTTCGTCTCTCGATCAAGCGAAGCAGTTATACTACACCCACGATAACTTTGTTGTTGTGGTCTTGGATAGTCTGTCTGGAGGTCGAGTACAGGGAGTTCACCGCTGAACTCATGAACCCAATATTCCTCCTGCTCCTGTAAGTTTTTGGAGTTTTGCCAGGCACTATAGTCTTTGTAATGAATTCTTCGTTCAGGTAAGTCTTGCCCATTATATAAGCTAGAAAGTTCATCCATCCATATCCCAGAGGAACGTCCATCAAAGATGATATGGTGAAAGTCTGACATCAGAACATACTCATCTTCATTTATACGTACGACCTTCATCCGCATGAGTGGTGCCTGACTTAGATTGAAGGGGCGTACAAAGTCCTGAAATAACTTATCTATTTCTTCTGAATTTCCTTCGCTATATTCTAAATCTGCTTTCACCTGATCGGCAATCTTCTGTACAGGTTCTCCCTTTTCCATCGTAAAACTTGTTCTGAGCGCCTCATGACGATGAATTAACTGATCCATTACATACTGGAACCTTTTTAGGTCAAGTTTACCGTATATACGTATCATTTCAGGCATATTGTAGGTTATATTATCCCCTTGTATTTGATCAATGACATACAACCGTTTCTGTGCCGAACTCATATCATAGCTGAATTGCTTTGGCTGTTCAGGGATTGGAGCATACTGTTCCACCTGAGCGGATTCTTTGACTTTAAGAGCCAGATTCTCAACCGTTTGTTCGGAAATTACATCCCGCAGCGGTATTCTGACACCGAGTTTTTGTTCCATTATATTGACCAGACGAGTTGCCCGTAAGGAATGCCCTCCAAGTTCGAAGAAATTATCCTTTATTCCAACACATTCCACACCAAGTACCTCTTGAAAAGCTTCAGCTATTTTCTGTTCTATTTCATCCCTTGGCGCGGTATAGTTACCAGAAACCTCGGCAATCGGTAGTGGTAAAGCACTTATATCCAGCTTACCGTTTCTTGTCGTTGGCAACCGATCTATTTGCATAAAGTGTGTAGGTATCATATATGGGGGCAAACTTTCGGCCAAAGCACTCCTCATAAAAGATACTTCTATAAGTCTTGCTGCCGCGAAATAAGCACATAAATGCTTGTCGCCATTCATTTCTTTCACAACAACCGTTGCTTCCTGAACATCTTCCATTCCCCGAATTTTCTCAGAAATTTCACCTAATTCAATACGATAACCTCTCACCTTAACCTGCTGGTCAATCCTGCCTAAATACTCAATGTTACCATCTGATGTCCAGCAAGCCATGTCACCTGTTCGATATAACATTTCTCCTGGCCGATAAGGACTCGGAATAAATTTTGCAGAAGTGAGTTCAGGCTGATTTAAATAACCTCTCGCTACGCCTGGTCCACCAACTAACAATTCTCCTGGCATGCCTATACCACAAAAGTGTTCACCATTCATTAGATATACCTGTGTATTACGAATTGGCTGGCCTATTGGGATAGAGTTCTGTACCATATCCTTAATTTCATAAGTTACAGCAAAAGTGGTCGACTCCGTTGGTCCATACCCATTTATTAGACGCGTATTTTTGTTATTGGCTTTCATCCATTTGACATGTTGTACTGACAGTTGTTCTCCACCAATCAGAAGCTGCTGCACTTCATTAAATACTTGCTTGTCAAGCGCAATCATGTGATTAAACAAAGATACTGTCAGCCACAGCGTGTTTATCTGGTAATCAGAGATCGCCTTTTTTAGTAGGGTAGAATTAGTCAATACCTCTTCTTCAACAAGGATAAGCCTTCCACCATTCAACAAAGCTCCCCAGATTTCAAAAGTAGAAGCATCAAAGGCAAGCGAGCCGGTCTGCAGTATCCGCACTTCTGATAGGTCAGCATAGTTTGTATTTATGATGAGACGATTGATACTTCTATGTTCAATCATTACCCCTTTTGGTTCACCGGTTGTTCCCGACGTATACATTAAATAAGCAAGATCATCAGGTTTATTAATCTGTTCTATATTGGAGATAGGACCAACAAACACCTCTTCATTCGCAATACAGATGGTTTCTATATTCGCAGGGATGTCAGATGCTGCTTCAGTACCAACTAACAAAATTTTTGTTCCGCTATCTTTCAGAATGTATTGTATGCGATTTACCGGATACTTCGGATCTAGAGGTAAATAAGCACCTCCAGCCTTCAGTACGGCCAACAGACCGATAATTGTTTCTACTCTTCGTTCGGCCATAATGCCCACAAATTGATTCGGCAGGGTTCCCAGATCTCTCAATCGTCCTGCTAGCTGATTGGCTTTGCTATTCAGTTCAGCATAAGTCAACTGTTGTCCGTTCGATACCACAGCCAGATGATTTGGAATTTTAAGTACCTGTTCTTCAAATAATTCAATTACTGTTTTCTCTTTCGAATACGGAGCACTCGTGTCATTAAAATGATCTAATATAAGTTCCATCTCGGCTTGTCCAACGACCTCAATGTCCCCAATTTCCCCTTCGGGGTATTTGATCATATGCAGCAAAATAGTAGTTAATCGATTTAGTATCCTTTGAACCTCGGTTTCTCCATAAGTACGCGTATCATACATTAAACCCAGTGCCAACATATCAGACTTGTAGGCAACTAGCGTTAGCGGATAATTGGTTTGTTCTCGCGCTTGTTCAAGGGACAGATGAATCTTAGTCTGTTCCTCATTTTTTTGCTCATAATAGTTTTCAAAAGCCAGCATGGTCTGGATTAATTCACTACCGAGTTCATTCTGATTTTGAATGTCACTTAATGAGCAGTACTCGTACTGAGTGCTTTGTAAAGCTTGATTTTGGAGTTCATTCAATAATTCTTTAAGCGATGTTCTGTCATTGCACTTCACACGAACAGGCACCGTGTTAATAAAAAGTCCTAACATTTCTTCAATACCTTCAAGTTCTACACTTCTTCCGGATACAACTTTGCCAAATACGGCATCACTCGTTCGGTTATATCGTTGCAGCAAAATCCCCCAAGCTGCTTCAATCATGGTGTTAACAGTAACACCAAATTGGATGCTGATCTCTTCCAATCTTTGGCTCTGTTCCGGTGTAAGAAACGTTTCTACCCTTCCTACTTCTTCCTGACTACCCTCAGGCCGCCCTTCAGCACGAACACCCGTTTGTTCACCGTACCCTTCAAGAAGTTCACCCCAATACTGAAGCCCAGATTCTTTGTCTTGCTGCTCGATTAGACGGACGTATTGTTCATAACGGGAAGACTGCGTAATGGCTTCCGGTCTTGAGCCGCCCTCCAAAGCATAGTAAAAATGAAGCAAATCGTTCATTAGAATAGACATGCACCACCCATCCATGATGATGTGATGGAATGTCATGATCATTCGATATTCATCTTCCTGGAGTTTTATTAAGGACACTCGAATTAGGCTGTCTTTCTCCAAATTAAAACCACGGTTCACATCGTTGTTTCGAACCATCTCGAAGTTCAGCGTTGGACTTTTTTCCGAAGTAAGGTCACTATAATCAAATTCCAATGCTCTTCCTCTTAAAAGGGCTTGTCTTGGTTCCTTAACACCTGTATGGATAATACTAGAACGCAAAATCTCATGCTTCTCGGCGAGCAGATCAAGACTCTCTCTTAGTACTTCTTGCTTCAATAGACTTTTCGTATGATATACCGTCTGTACAACATAACTAGAAGATTTCTCGTCAGCCAGCTTATGATATAACATACCTTCTTGCAGAGGGGTCAGTGGGTATATTCTTTCGATAGCAAACCCTTCCTCGTTCAATCGTTGCTCCACTTGAATAAAATCCGCATCGTCCCACAACAGTTCACCAAAATCGGATGCAGTCCGTTCCGTTTCTTTCTTATGGATACAGTGCGCGATGATTTCAATCAATTGTTGTTTAAACTGTCCGGCAAGTTCCTCCATCTGTTTAGGTTTACAGCGTTTTTGGTCATAGCTTAAAGTGAACTGAAAGGTTTGTCCCGTGATGGCCCCATTAAAAGACATCGCTGTTCCAAAATTATTCTCGGGTGGGAGATCGTTTCCTCGAGGTGCTTCACTCAATTTCCATGCATCCGTACTATTTTCCTGACCAAATTCCCCGAGATAGTTAAATGTAATCTCCGGCATTACACCTTCGAGATTTTGATTGGTAGTGGTATTAAGTACTCCATATCCCATCCCTCGATTTGGAACACGGCGCAAACTTTCTTTCGTATTACGGATATCGTCCCGTATGCTCTTGCCTATTTCGCTGACCGCAACAGGATAAACACTCGTGAACCAACCTACGGTCCGGTCAATAGCTAAATTTTCTCCAATTGATTCTCGTCCGTGACCTTCCAGACATACGGCTACAGTATGTTGACCGCTCAACTGATGCACTGCTCGGTATAAGGCCGTTAACAACAGATCATTCATTTCAGTATGATAAGCTTTACCTGCTTTATAGAGCATGTCACTTGTCTCTTCAGGAGTTAAACTCAGGTCAATATGAGCAAGGCCCTCGCCGCTTTCTTTTCCAGTAAGGACAGATTGGCATGCTTTAACTTTTTGCTCTATTTCCTGCCAATACGGAATTTCACGTTTTAAATCATAACTGTCCCTATAACGAATCAGCGCCTCACTCCAGCTTTGAAAAGAGATGGTTTTAGAAGGAAGCAAGATATTTTTACCAGTCTGTGCGGCTACATAACTTCGATAAAGATCCTCAATAATAATTCTCCAGGATATCCCGTCTACCACGAGATGATGGATCACTAGAAGTATATAGTCCTGATCATGTCCACGGAACAATCCAGCCTTCAATAAAGGCCCTCTAAGAAGATCCATACTAGTCTGAAGTTCGTTTGCCCTTACCTCTATCTCGCGGTAAAGAGTATTCTTCAACTGAATGTCGGTACAATCCCAAATCCGTAATTCATAAAGCTGACCATCACTAACAGGACGGATCGTCTGAATACCTTCATTAAATGATGCTCGCAACATATCATGATGTATAGTAACCGCCTGCAAAGCGGACCTAAGACTTTCCTCTTCAATTTTCTCTGTACTCTCTAGCATAAACGATTGATTAAAGTGATGGGGTTTTGCTAACTCAAATGAAAAGAAATTCCTTTGAATTGGTGTTAATGTAACTTCTCCCTTTACCTCTCCTTGTTCGCTAGGTATATCTTCCGTCTTCCGAATTTCTGCTCGTATAGCACGAATTGATCTTTCCTGCATAATCGTTCTCACAGTCAGGTCATAATTACGTTCTCTAAGCTTTGATACAATTCGAATGGCCTTGATTGAATCTCCACCCAATTCATAGAAACTGTCATCAATACTAATACGTTCTGTTCCAAGGATCTCCTGAAATACCTCAGCAATACATTCCTCTATCTCATCCCTTGGCGCGGTGTATGGCCTGCTTTTGTCCATCTCCGGTTTAGGCAACGCCTTTTTATCCAGCTTTCCGCTTCTCGTTTGCGGCAGTTGCTCCAGCTGCATGAGGTGGGACGGGATCATATAGGATGGTAGGTTCGCACCTAGCTTCTCTTTCACTTGGTCCAAGTCCACCTTCTCTGCACTTACCACGTAGCCACACAACACCGGATCCCCTTGGTCGGTTCGGACAATCACCACGGCATCTTGTACGCCTCTTATCTCTCGGAGCCGGGCTTCAATCTCACCCAGTTCAATCCGGTATCCACGTATCTTCACTTGTTCTCCGATTCGGCCCAAATATTCCACACGGCCGTCTCCCATCCAGCGTCCTAAATCTCCTGTTCGGTACATTCGCTCTCCTGGCCGAACCGGATTCTCCACAAATTTCTCCGCAGTCAGGTCTGGACGATTCAGGTATCCTCTGGCCACCCCCGCACCTGCGATGCAGATTTCTCCGGGTACCCCGACACCACAAGCTTCATTTCCGTTCATCATATAAATCTGCGTATTCCATAGCGGTTTACCGATCGGGACGGCCAAAAGGTCGCCTTCTTCGAACTGCATTGAGGTGACGCATACGGTTCCTTCTGTCGGACCATACAAATTGTTCAGTCGCTCCATTCCATGCCCAGTCAGTTCCACATATTTCTCTAGTAGATCTGCCGTGACTGCCTCCGCACCCAAATAGATGTGCCGCAGGGATCGAAGCTGTTCTCCTCTTCCATGCGCCTGTGCATATTCCAGCAGCATCCGGAAGGAAGACGGAACGATTAACGCATCCGTTACCTGCTTCTCTGCCATTAATGTCAG
>NZ_JAGXCY010000051.1 GCF_018310695.1 Paenibacillus sp. Marseille-Q4541
GGAGCCACGGGCGTTACTGGAGCTACGGGAGTCACCGGAGCTACGGGAGTCACTGGAGCCACGGGAGTCACCGGAGCCACGGGCGTTACTGGAGCCGCGGGCGTTACTGGAGCCACGGGCGTTACTGGAGCTACTGGGGTTACTGGAGCTACTGGGGTTACTGGAGCCACGGGCGTTACTGGAGCTACGGGAGTCACCGGAGCTACGGGAGTCACTGGAGCCACGGGAGTCACTGGAGCTACTGGCGTTACTGGAGCTACGGGAGTCACCGGAGCTACTGGGGTTACTGGAGCCACGGGAGTCACGGGTGCAGGTGCAGTTATACCTCTGGCATCTGGCGGGCCTATTATTATGACAACCATTGCAGGTGGATTAGTTGGCACAACCAGCCTCGTAGGATTCGGAAGTTCTGCAACAGGAATCTCCCTACTCGGTGGTAACATTGATTTAACAGGTACACTAGCAGGCCCACTCATAAACTTTGCATTCTCTGCTCCACGTGCCGGAACCATCACGTCTCTTGCCGCTTACTTCAGTAATACCGTATCTTTATCACTTCTTGGTACTACGATAAATATAACGGCACAATTGTTTGAGTCTACAACACCAAATAACACATTCACTCCTATTGCAGGCGCAATAGTACCACTGCCACCGATCACAGGCACCATTTCTCTAGGTACATTTGTCAGCGGAATTACAAATGGCATCAATTTTGCTGTAACACCGCAGACACGCCTTCTTATGGTCTTCTACGCCAACGCTTCAGGTCTTACCTTACTCAATACCGTCACCGGGTATGCTAGTGGAGGTTTCACTTTTAATTAAATAATATTAAAAAAAGCTCGTTACAGCTCCTAGCTGCCTAGCGAGCTTTTTTATTGTGAATACCTCATTTTGTACCTACATGGTTTAGGTAAGGTTGCTACCTATATTGTGGAAGTTCGAATTGGGGGAAGGAGATAAAGAGTATTTATGAGTGAATCCACGGGTCGAAAGATGATTGGTTTTAAATGTCCAGAGTACTGGAGCTTGGTATTCTCCGTGCCAAAGTTACGCAAAATCTCAGTGAGGAACTTACTGTTTAAAGATACTTGGAAATCACCACCTGTTTTCTCAAGTACAGATAGTTCATCTTTCATATCCCCTACTTCTGAGATTTTAGAATGAAGTCCTACTTTTTTATCCATTACAGATATATGAATCGTATTCTCGCTCGCAAGTACAGAAGCACGCTGGGTGGATTGTAACAGGTTTGAAGTACGAAGAATAACTTCTGATTCTAAGGTTTTGGGAATTAGATTTTGAATGAAAGGGTATTCCCCTTGAAGTAAAACAGAGTGAAGCTGTATCTGAGTAGTAATAAACTTGATATTATTTGAATTAATTTCAATTTCCGTTACATCCTCTGTAGCTCTTACTACTTTTAGCAGTTCATTAAGACTTTTACGGGGAACAACGACCCGCTTGTTGACGTTCTGCTTTGTCTCCATGTATACATTTGCAGTCGCTGTAGAGAGTATTATGCTATCAGTTGCTGTAAAAGCAAGAAAATTGTCCCTATATTCAAATAATACCCCCGTTAAGAGTGGGCGGGTTACAGCATCTGATGTAGCAGTTAGCATTTGCCTTATTGCCATTATAAGAGCTTTGTTACTTATAGAGAACCTGATCTTCTGAGAACTTTCAGTATGCTGGAGCAAAGGAAACTGCTCTGATGATTTTACTCCACTTAGACGAAAATGCGCTTTATTGGCTGAGATAAAAAGGGTAGCTTTCTCGATTACTTGCAAAACAATTTTTCCCGAATCTAATTTGCGTATAATCTCATAGAAATATGTAGCTGGCACGATCATACTTCCTGTTTGCTGTATTGAACACATTCGCTCCCCACCTCCAGCAAAAACAGTATATTTGATCGATAAACTCAAATCACTTGCTGTGAAAATAAGACCTTTATTCGTAGCATCAATGTGTATACCTGAGAGTATAGGCATAGCATGATGAGATACCGCTTTTAAGACATGTTGAAGTGCCTGGTACAATTCATCTCTTCCTATTTCTAGGAGCACACTTTTCACCTATACCTCTCTAACAAAAAATTATTTTTCGGATGAAAAATACTGCTCCATCATTGTACGTATCGCTTCTGATCGAGATATTTCCGACTCTGCACAATGTCTCTCAAACTGCTCCCACATTTCCTCAGTTAAAGTTAGAGATACTTTCTTCGTTACTCCAATACTTTTTCTGCCGGCACCTTCACGAAGCCCGCCTTTGTTAAATAGAAATCCCAACTGTCCCTCTTTGTTTGAAATGCCTACTTTAATATTACTGTTACTCATGCAAATAACCCCTTGTAATATTGAATTAGGTTACTTAAATCATATTCCCCAACTTAATTTTATCACTCTATTTATCTATTTACAATATTTTCAATATAATAAAAAACTGAGTCCAAAACCTTGGATTCTTTTCTGTTTCTGAGTAATAATCAAGGATAGATAAATCCTTCTCTACGCTTACGTTTGGAGAGGTCTGATTGAAAATTCATTCCAGAAAATCATCACAGGAGGATTTACACCAATGACGGAAACAATCCATAATGATCTACTTACCACCCAAAATCTTGTCTACATACCCTGTAAATATGAATGCTCCCAGCTACTGCCGGAACCACAAAACGCTGAATATGGTGCGTATGTATTTCAATTAAACCAACGTTCCATTCGATTTCGTGTCGCAAAAATTACGCCGACAAAAATCGGACAGTTCGTAACGTTATGGGAGAGAATCGGAACCCAGCCCATTCAGCCCTATGATGTATCCGATCCTATTGATTTCTTCGTTATTAGTACGCGCCAAGATAATCACTTCGGTCAGTTTGTATTCCCAAAAACGATTCTAGGAGAGCAAGGGGTCTTATCCAAAAAAGGGGAAGGCGGTAAAAGAGCCATGCGGGTTTACCCACCATGGGACAATCCTACGAGTCGTCAGGCTCAAAAAACGCAGAAATGGCAACTGGAGTATTTCCTAGATATCCCTTCGGATAAACCCATCGACCTTGTCCGTGCTCAAATGCTTTATGGTTCGTAATATTATGCCTACTATTACATAAGCAAAGAGGCCTCTACTAAGGGGCCTCTTCTCTTTTATATTCATAGGTAGCTTAAATTCATACTCAATATGCAGGCTCATACTCACTTAGCTTTCCTTCATAGATCAGATTCATCCTGTCACTTTGCCGGAAATCATCGGGCGTTACGAGCGCCGGTAGCTTATCCCATATTTTAATCCCCGATCGCCGCAGGATCTCTGCTACAAACTGGGAACAAAAATACGAATTACTGAATTCAACGGGTTCTTTAAGTGCAATACCGATGACACCAAGAATATTATATAAATACTTCTCACGCTTTTGGATAAAGACTTGCAGGACCCGCTTCATCTTCTCCACTTCACGTTCAGTAACCTCCAGCTCATAGATGACACACGTCGTATTCGGATATTTACTGAATGTCCCTGTCTTAATATCCTCTTTTACAAAGCCACCATTCAGAGGGTTATTCGGGCTTTTCCTCCCAAAGCTATACATCTCAGAAAGTTCTCGATTAAAGGAGATCGAGGCGTGATTGTAAGGTGCTCTTGTGTACGTTTGAATGATCTGTGTAAACAATGTCCCTGTATTCGTAAGTAAGATAAAGACGGATTGATCAGATGCCATTACGAAATTTCCCCTTATCAAGTTTGAAGGTTTCCCTCATAATAACATATGATCCCTTTAGTGGAATCCTACTTCAAGGTAAGTTGGTGACGTTTATGAACAGCTCGTTTTTTACGATTGTCCTTATTTTTGCAGCCTTACTTGCCATACAATTTGTCTATTATTTGGTGGACAAATATGAGAAGAGCAAAGACTATACCGCCATTGGAACACGACTTAAAACGTGGTGGGGCATGTTTTTTGTTTTCTGTTTAGCGACTCTTTTAAATCCTGTAGTTTCTCTTCTATCCTTAATGGCTCTCTGCTTCTTCGCACTGAAAGAGTATTTCTCCATGATTCGTACGAGAAAAGCAGATCGCAGACTGTTTCTGTGGGCTTACTTGTCCATCCCGGTGCAGTTTTACTGGATCTATATCGGATGGTACGGCATGTTCATTGTCTTTATTCCGATCTATGTGTTCTTGTTCATTCCACTGCCACGCCTGATCAACAAAGGGACCGTCGGTTTTTTGCGCAGTGTTAGTTCTACCCAGTGGGGGCTCATGTTAATGGTGTTCGGACTGAGTCATCTGGCATACTTCCAGTTTGCTACTCCTGAATATGGAGCAGGATTGGTGCTATTTCTTGTAGTGCTCACACAGCTAAATGATGTCGTCCACTATCTAGCATCGATTTATTTTGGTAAACGGAAAGTAGTTCCCACAGCGAACCCTTATTTAACCTGGGAAGGATTTGCTTGCGCGTTTATCGTAACTACCGCGGTATCGTACTTCATACATCCTTACCTCACGCCGCTCGGTGTAACATTTGGCGTGATTTCCGGCATGCTGATCAGCCTCAGTGGATTCTTCGGCAGTTTGACCGTTTCCGTGCTCAAAAGAGATTTGCTCATCGGAGATGATGACAAGTTCCAGGCGCTCAAGAAGAGCTACCTTAGCCGGGTTGATAGTTTGACTTACACCTCTCCGGTCTTATTTCATTTCATTCGGTATTTCTTTGACTTTATGTAAGTTCATCTTCAATTTCCGAAATGATATCGAAAGCTCCAGCCGATTGATTAGAACAAACGACAATATATAGAGAACGGTCCGGGTAGAATGCAGCTCTAAAGTTAACGCCCGGATCGTATCCCATCAGCACAAATTTATATTTGTCTTCCTCATACGCTCTAATCCAGACACCATAACCGTAATAGGTACCTTCACTCACGTCTGCATGTGGAAGCAACATTAAATTCGTTAGTTCCTGGTTAAGCAGATGATATCCGGTCAGTGACTCCCAAAGCCGGACCATGTCTGCCGCAGTCGTATACGCTCCACCATCCGAGCCCCCTTTGGCAGGAAGCGAGTAGATATTCGTTCTCGAGCTGCCATCCTCCGCGTCAATATAGCCGAGCGCCGTACGTTCCGGTAAAGCGTCCATTTCAAAATAACCGGAGTCCATCATACCTGCCGGATTAAAAATATAGGTTTGCACATAGTCACTAAAACAAAGTCCACTTGCCTGCTCCACCACAAGTCCAAGCAGAATATAGCCCGCATTATTGTAATGGAATCTTTCTCCCGGTGTTGATTTCATCGGTTCATTCTGAAAGAGGGGCAAGAAATCGCGTAGCTGTCTGATATGATACATAGGAAGACTCACCCACAGTTGTTCAAAATCATCCATCACTTCTTCATCGAAATAATCCGGTACACCAGAGGTATGGGTAAGCAGATGATGAAGTGTAATGCCCTTATCAAACTCAGGGAAAGTGATATCCAGACACTCCGTAAGCTTATTTGTAAAGGACAGCGTCCCTCGCTCCACCAGCTGTGCTATAGCAATCGACGTGAAAATTTTGCAGCCTGAAGCGATGCCGAATCGGGTGTTCGGCCCATTCTTAATTTTTTCAGAACGGTTTGCATACCCATAGCTAAGTTCCGCAACAACCGATCCCTTTTGCTTCACATATACCGAACCAGAAAAATGAATTTGTTCCTGTATGGCGGAGATCCGCTGGACAACATTTTTCATCAACAAGCTCCTCCAAACTTCTTCATCTACATACTAGGAATCAAGGCATCCCCTGCACGCTTGAAATATTCCATCTTGCTATCAATAAAACCATCGTCAAAGTCGGCAATACCGATCAGTTCCGATTCCTGGAAACACAAGCTAAAGAGCCAAAGCTGACGAATCACGACAAAGACAGGTACCATTCGTATATCGTTATCAGAAATAGATCTAATCTCCTTATAACCATTCAAGAACGATTGCCACAACTGTTCAACTTCTTCTTGATCGTGTCCGCTATGAATTTCTCTTGCTAATCGGAACTCTGCGATATCATAGGCTCTCCATCCATAACCGCATAGATCAAAATCATAGTGAGTCATCGTCCCATCCTCAGCAAAAGCTACATTCGTATTCCCATGCAAATCGCCATGGCATATCCCCCAGTCCAGTCCCTGATCAAGCTGGGTTTCAACTATATCCTTTAACTTCATAGCTAGGTGATACAGCGCGCTATAGTCTTCTGGACGATGCTGCATGTACGCTTGTAACGTTTGAAGCGGTTTCTCAATTAAATGCTCCAGGTCAAGAATGCCCCGTTCGTGTTCACTTGTAAAATGGTCGGCAGCGTTATGTAGACGAGCGACTTCTTTTCCAAAAGAGTAGCTATCCTCTATTCTATGAATCGGTTTCTCTACTCCTTCAGCAAAGTTGAATAATACTCCATATTTCGTGCCTTCTGAAACTTCAAAAGTATTAAGAAAAGAGTCATCCTTTCTTTTGATAGGTGTAGATACTCTGATATCAGCAGAAGCCAGACATTCCAGCAGATCGAGTTCAAACTCAATTTCTGCTTGTGATCTTCGATCCGCACGGTACACCCGGAAAATATATTTCTCTATTGCTGTTGTCACGATATATGTGTCATTCATGCCTTTCAGAAAATACTGAAAGCCAGTGACCTTCCCTATGTCATAGTGATCTGTAATATGTAATAAGAGTGCTTTTTGTGATAAAAGCGAATAGCTAGCAGGGAATATACTCATTAATCCTCATCCTTATTATCATTTTTCATAAATTGTACCATTTATTGTATATTCCCTGTTCAGACTGTTTAGGTTAAGCCGTTTGTTACCGTGAAGAAAAATTATGCCAGATAAGCAAAAGAGCCCTTCTGCTCATAGCTTGGGCTCTATAAACTGACTTAATAACTAGTGAACAATGCAACAATCAGGATCAGTAACCAGATGAAAAAGGTGGCTCCACATATGATCAGTTCCCCAAAATGAATCCGCATCACTTTATAATCACTCTGATTTGCTTGGCGAATTCCAAAAAAATCACCATGCTGAAAAATATAGATAAAACTACAGGCAAAAACGAGTCCAGCGGTAATAAATGTACCAGCGGGTAAACTCATTACATAATAGGGATTCCCGCTTGTCTCGAGGCTCAGCGAAAATCCGAAGTACTTAGATAACAAAAATGTCAGGACAATAATAATAAACAGAACCAGCGGTAAACTGAAGGGATGTCTTCTGCTATCAATCAGTCTTAGAAAATATCGAAGTTTATTGTTTTGGGGTTCAAGATCGATCTTCGCTTTATCCTCGCCCTCATCATGTACGATATCGAGAAACCAATATCCGGTCATTCCCAAGAAGATGATGGGATTCAGCAGACGAAGGGCCATACCCAAGTCAAAAATAGCAATGATAACGAGTATTGCAAGTAGAAACAAAAACACTTTATTCGCAATTTTCTCACCCTGTGCCCATATCTTATTGATAAAGACCCGGTTGTCCCTGCCTTCCCCTACACCGTTACTCATAATAATCTGGGTAACTTGCTTCCTTCCAAGCTGAATGATCACATAAGCGATCATCGTTAAGCATAATCCAACAATCAAATACGTGAATGCTTCTTGCGGGTAAATAACATACGAATCATAATGATTCACGATCCAAAGTCCGTCCAAAACAATAAAAACAATGCCAATAAAAAAGATATACGGAGCCGCTTTATAAATAATGAGCCTTCATCCCCCTTTTCTCTCCTATTATTCAACAATTCTAACATAGACCCTGCTATTCGTAACTCTGCTCTCACCTGCTAAATAACGTGATAGAATGAAGCACATAAGTTATTTAGCAAAGGAGAACGATCGCTATGGAAGAGTTTACAGATTGGAAAAATGGTGCTGTCGGACACCCTTTTATCGCTTCGTTTAGTGGAGGAAAGGACAGTGTTTTAGCGCTATACAAGGCAATGAAAACAGGAGAAGCCATCGGGCTGATTGTAATGCTAGAGGAAGAAGGGAAGCGCTCTAGATCGCACGGCATGCCGCCAGAGCTCATTCAGGCACAAGCTGACTCTATTGGTTTACCTGTATTTACAGCAGCCGCAAGTTGGACGGATTATGAAAAAGTGTTCATGGGACTCTTAGAAGATGCTAAAAATCAAGGGGCAGAAGTGTTAGTCACTGGAGATTTGGATATGCCTGCTCATGGATGTTGGCATGACAAAGTTACGAAAAATGCGGGATTAACGCTTGGGATGCCTTTATGGGAGATGGATCATAAAGAAGCCGTCAAAGAGTTCATTGATCTTGGATTCACTACAATCATCGTAACCGTAAATTTATCCTTAGGCATGCGAGAAGACGATTTGGGGCGTGTGCTTACCCTCGAATATGTAGAGGAACTTGAAGATCGTGGTATTGACCCTTGCGGGGAGGGTGGTGAATTCCATACTACCGTTATCGATGGACCTATTTTCAAAATCCCTATTCCGGTGCGAAAGTGCGAGATTCTGAAAGACGGAGAATATGCCTTTTTGCCATTGGAATTAGCTCTAAACTCTTGATGTTCTAATTTAAGGAGGTACCTTAAATGAAAGTCGTGGTTACGAATTACAACGATACATGGAATGAAATGTTTAAAGAAGAATCTCAATACATAAAAGATATTTTGGGTAGTGAGTTAATTGCAATTCATCATATTGGCAGTACTTCTGTTCCTGGGTTAAAAGCGAAACCAATCATTGATATTATGCCTGTAGTAAAAAATATTGAAGAAATTGATTCTTTTAACGAACAAATGACCGATCTTGGATATGAATGTATGGGTGAGTTCGGTATAAAAGGAAGAAGATATTTCAGAAAAGGGAAAGAGCATAGAACACATCAAGTTCATGTATTTCAGGTAGATAACGAGAAGGATATTCACCGGCACCTGGCAGTAAGAGACTACCTCCGAACACACCCCGGGGAAGCAAAGCAATATGGGGAACTAAAAGAAAACCTTGCACGGCAATTTCCCAACGATATTGTTGCTTATATGGATGGTAAAGATGCATTTGTTCAAGAGCTTGAAAGAAAAGCACTTGATTGGTATGTAAATACCGATAGTAGCTTGTGATAAGCCATGAGTAAAAATAAGAGCACCCTAAGGGGTGCTCTTATTCATGAGAATAACTAATGATTTTACTGGTTATCAATCATATACATTAATTGTACAATATTACCTTCTACTGTATAACCCATTATAAACGTGTAGTACCCCTTTTCAACATTCGTAAGATCGATCGTAAATGTATCTGGATTTGCCGCCCATTCATTCACATCAAACGTGGTCTCTTTGAACGTTCGATTGTTTCTAATCCCTGCTGTAAAAGGTATTACTTTTTGTCCATCTACTCCAGTAACGATATTGTTCACTTCAACGATCGGTCCCTTTAATTCTTTCATTTCTAAAATCTGAGGATTTGCATTCAGGTTCTTTAGATTCGTTAAATCCTTTAGTGGAGAAAAATCAGTAACTTCATGCCCACTGATATTTAGCGTCTCCAAATTTTTAGCATATTCCAGCCCCTCAAGGGATTGAACTCTATCTTTTCTTCCTATTTCAACGGTTAACTCTGTAAGCTTATACATATCGCCCAGTGTTAGTTCCCCAGTAACGCCTAACGTTTCCTTAATCGAATCCCTCAAATAAGTATCTTCGATAACCGTAACCTGCGTGAGGTCCTCTTGGTTCAATCCTTCTTTTGCCGTATTCAAGGCTATGACGGCTACATCAATTTCTTCTTGGGTAGCATTCTTGTTTGCCAAGACTTCTTCTGCTCTTGTCACACTATTCATAAATATCTCAATGCTTTCAGAAGTATATCCTTCTAGAGAAATAGCTTTCGCTTCTTGAATGGCTTGTTCAAGCTCTACCGTATATATTCGATCTGCGTTGGCAAAATGTAGTTTCGTATCACCCCATGATGCATGGTCTGACCCGTTTCCATTTCCTCCGTCCGTAACGACTAACTTCAGTTCTTTCGCTCCGTTAATATCCAGTTCAATGAATTTCTGAGGATCTCTTGAATTCATAAGTCCACTATCAAATTTCTTCTCTCCATCCACAAACACCTGGAAGGTAACGGAGCCAACAGAGCCGTACATTTGGCGATCTACACCAACGAATGATGTAAAGTAATCAAAGTTTTTATCCGTTAGATCGTACACAATGGTCGAATTTGAATGTGCACCAATCCCCCTAGCGTAGGAAACCTCGCGGTTATTCTCATCCGTTAATCTTAACGTTTTTGCACTAATAGAAATATCCTTAGTAGGCGCCGTATAACTATTCTGCGTAGAGCTCCAATCATAATCAGTTAGGTACTGATAGTCTTCCATGTCAACAACAGCGATGGTTCTTGTCTTTGTAGTCTTATTCCCATCACGATCCGTTACACTGTAAGTGATAGGGTACTCCCCTGCTCGGTTGAAGTTCACACTGTCCTCTCCCGTGACTACGATTTGCGAAGTTAAGTTCCCGTCTTCTGCATCGGTTGCCGAATAATCAGCACTGATCTCGATTGGTTGACCTACTTTCGTAGAGACAGATGTAGGGATTGTAAGTTCAGGCACACTGTTTTGAATTAAGAATTTCGCATCTCCAAAATCACCATGGTCAGAAGCATTTCCGTTTCCTGCATCACTTACGATCAGTTTTAATTGCTGAACACCTTTCAACGGTATTCTCACCAATTTTGCTTCCGTACTGAATTTCATTAGCCCGCTGTTATACACTTCTGTACCATCGGCTACAATTTTGAAGATAATACTGGAATTGTTCTGCTCCGGTATATTGCGGTCAACGCCTATATACGTTTCAAAATATTCGTAGTTCGTATCGCCAATGTTATACACGATCTCAGAGTTTGCATGTGTTCCGATCCCTTTTGCAAATTCTTTCGTTTCACCACCGACAAGTAACTTGATCGTACTGTTGGTGCTAGATTTATCTTTTCTGACTACGTTATAATCCGTTCTCGCAGACTCCCAGTTCACATCACTTATGAATTGTGTTGAACTGTAAACTACAATGGTTCTTGTCTTCGTAACGGTATTTCCATCATGGTCGGTAACCGAGTACTCTACATGGTAAGTCCCCGGTTTATTAGAACTGAAACCATTCGTTTCAACTTCGACTTGTTTGATTAAGTTTCCATCTTCTGCATCAAATGCTTCTACGCCGCTTAACATATCAAATTCTCCATGTAACTTCACTGCTCCTAGCTCTTCAGGCACCCTTAATGAAGGTTTACTAGATACAGTAGTGAACTTTGCATCTGCCCATACCGTATGGTCTGACGCATTGCCGTTATCATTCGCATCGGTTGTCACTAGCTTTACTTCTCTTGCTCCTGAAACAGGTATCTTGATAGACTCATGTTCTGTACTTGCTTTAAACACATCACTGTTAAACTTTTTCTCTCCATCTACGTAAACTTCGAATGTCGCAGAGGAAGGCTTTCCTTTCATTGCTTGATCAATACCGATATAACTCTCAAAAAAATCGTAGCCTTTCCCCTCAATATCATAAACGACCTCAGAATTGGCATGTACACCGATCCCTTTTGCATAGGTCGCAGCGAGTCCCTGTCTAATTAGCGTAATAATTCCGTCAGCAGGTGCTTTATCTTTCTTCAATGAACCCCAGCCCACTGTCGCAGAAGTCGCATTCAGGTCGGAAGCATATACATAATCGCTCGTCACGGTAACCTGTGCCGTTTTTGATTCGGTGGCGCCGCCACTCTTGATTTCATATACAACTTCATAATTTCCTTTGTTCGTCACATCTACATTGTTCGATTTCACGACCACTTCGCTCGTAATATCATTTCCTTGGTAACTTGCTGCCTTTACATAATTCATCGGGTCAAATTCTTGATTTAACTTTAGTGTGACTTGATCTTCAACGGACAATGCTGGCTTAAACGCCTTGAATTGTACCGGTTTTAGCGTATTTAACTTTTTATCATAGCCGACGATCTTATATGTATAATTGATACTCGTATCTACATTGCGATCTACGAATTGATCTGTGCCGGTAAATCCAACTAGCGTATCATTTCTATAGATTTCATAACCTAAGAAATCTTCCTTATATGCCTTTTCCATAGAAAAGCTTAGCGTATTCGTTTTTGCAGTCGCATTAGGAATGACACCGACTGCTATTGAAGCATTTTTATTTTCTATACCTGTTCCCTCATAATGAATTACCGAATTATTCAAATACCATAGTTTTTGGGGGGCTGGATATTTATCTAACTTCTCTTTCGTTTCTGGATTCACTGTAAACCCATGTCTAGCAAAATAACTGCTCAAATCCATACCCAGTACTTCTGACGAAAACTCAACCAAATACTGCTGTTTGGAATTGTCGCCATTTGTAAGGGAAACTTTCCGCTCCCGGTAGAGCCTAGTCAGTTCCGTCCAATATCCTGGATGGGCTAGCTCCAATTGCCAATACGCTCCGAGTTGTGCAAAATAGCCCTGCTCGGACATCACTGCTTTATTTTCCTCAATAACATATTTATAAATTACATCTTCATAGGGAATGCGAGTATCTATTGAATCAGCGGCAACAGACATCAACATAGACACCATATTATTGGTTACTTCTCCATACTCCCGTTCACCCATGGCCAAGCGATGTCCAATTTCATGGTTCAATCCCCAACCTGGATAGGACTCGTTAAAGTCACTTAACATGGTTCCAACCGTTCCATTTTGTATCCCTGTGTGGT
Organism: Paenibacillus sp. Marseille-Q4541; assembly: GCF_018310695.1. Taxonomy (GTDB): domain Bacteria; phylum Bacillota; class Bacilli; order Paenibacillales; family Paenibacillaceae; genus Paenibacillus. Next base: position 12,803 of record NZ_JAGXCY010000051.1, read on the forward strand.
CACCAGCTGCATACATTGCACCATACGGCTGCATGAGTCTGATATTCTCTCTGATTAGTTTAGGATCGTGGATCTCACTGCTGCTATCCAGACCATAGAAGTCAAAGATCTCCTTCATCCAACTATCATAACCCGTTACTGTATTCATTGGGTTATTCCCTTGAGTAATATACTTGTTGTACGCCTCAGTAGCTGTTCCTGTAAATATGACGTGATCACTGACCATCTCTACCACGTCGATTAGCTCACGATCTTTTACATTTGGATGTGCAGCCTTGTCTGCATCCAATCTTTCCTTATATTCCGTTAAGAAAACTTTAAATTGTTCAGGATCCGTATCCTTTGTCATCATAGGAATTTTCTGAACACCTTCAAAGCGGATTAGAGGAGCCTTACCTTGCTGCTCCGGTGTGTACGGATTTACGATGTACACAGTCCCGCCTTTAGTAACATCATGTGCATAAGCACTATTCGTTGGAATATCAGGCACGGTTATCGTGTTTTTACCCGGACGTAATTGGACTCCCCTTGCCCAGCTGGACCAAGAACCCTCTTGTTGCGAGAACACTAAAGAAGGCAATTTATCTGCAGAATCAACATCTACATATACATTAATAACATCTCCAGGCATAGCAACAAATCCGGTAGGCTGATTATTCGTGCCGAAATTAATTCGTAAGTTTTGCTGTGCGTGCTTTTTCATGTCCCCACGCTGTTCTGCTTGAATGATAGTCCCTTCCATTTGTACTTCACCGTTAACGAGCCCTTTCGCTAATTCCAATTGATCTTTATACATCGGATATAGCGGGTGTACTTTTGCTTTTTCCTCGAGTTCATTGATTTTGTCTACTTGATTATATTCTGGTACTACTTTGCTCATCGTTCCATCTGTAAAAAGGTCGTTCATTGCATCTCTAACCTTGTCTTCTTTGTAAAAAGAAAACTCTGCTGCACTAGCCCAATCCTGATTCGCTTTTTTGAATACAAACTTCAATCTCTTAAATGAGGTAGGAGCAAATTTAATTTCCGTCACATCGCCTGTAGAACCTTTGTATTCCCCTGTAGTTACTAATGTAAAATCATTTCCTGCATCCGTAGCCGAGCTATAAATCTCAAACTCTTGGGCGAATCCTTTACCTTTCGCACCATCTTGTCTAGCTGCATACACCATTCTATCTAAGGTAGTTGCTTCATTTAGCTGAAATACAACCTCATTCGTAAATGTAGTACTATTCGGTTTACCCGTCTCCCAATGGGTCGTCATATTTCCATCAATTGCTTTATTAATTTGAGAGCTTGAATAGTTGCCACCATTATTCGTGATCGATGTAATGTTTGTACTATCCATTTTATAAACTGCATCATAATTATGTAATATGTCTTTCCCATACAAATCAAAAAGAACAACAGACGCATTACTTAAAACATTTGCCTTGCTTTGTACTATACTTTTTGCTGCTTTTGCATTTACATTCTGCATTTCGCTTGCCATAACATAACCCGTCTCACTAGAAAAACTGATGATCATCGCTGCAGATGTAGCGATCGCTATCATTTTCTTCATACTTTCCTACCTCCTGATGTAATGTACATGCTGCCAACATCTTAAAATAGGCATAAAAAAAACCACTCCCAAAAGAGTAGCTTGATTACACCTAAAGTTGCATAAAAATTAAGACTTAATTTTTATTAAACCTTAAAACAAAAAGCGTAATACACTCTTTGGCAACTGGCTGACATAGTTTTGTAAACGTTAGTCCCTATAGCTTTGCGTCCCTACGTTTCCCTAGGTTTGCCTATTAAGTTTGGAGCATTTAGGAAGATTAAGTAACCCTCCACTTCATTATATGATTAGATGGTATTATTTACATATAGGTAATAACAATTATATTTTATTGAAATTCCCCATCGGACCAAGGTCTGGATAATTCTTTAGGACTATGCATAGCGAAAGTTTATATGCCTCTAGTTCTGTTTATGTTCAAAGGTAAATAATTGATATCTATTAGAGTGAAACTGGATATAGAGTATACTATAAGAATACAAGTTAGATAATGAAAAAATTTCTATATGTATATGTATTCAAATATAGTGCAGAAGAGGTCGAAAATGAGTCAGAAGCAATTTGCAGATTACCAATTAAGTGAAGAAATCATGAGAGCACTAAATAGTTTGGGCTATGAATCGCCTACAGAAGTTCAATCGGAGGTTATTCCCGTAGTCCTTCAGAATAAAGATCTGGTTGCCAAATCACAAACCGGTAGCGGAAAAACAGCATCCTATGGTATTCCGCTTTGTGAGCAAGTGGATTGGAATGAGAATAAACCACAGGTTTTGATCCTGACACCAACCCGTGAACTCGCGTTACAGGTGACAGAAGATATCACAAATATCGGGCGCTTTAAGCGAATAAAAGCAACTCCTCTTTATGGGAAACATCCTTTTCATATGCAAAAGGCCGAGTTAAAACAAAGAACACATATGGCTGTCGGAACGCCAGGGCGTGTACTGGATCATATTGAACGAGGCACGCTGCCCCTAGAGCGAATTGCCTATCTCGTTATTGATGAGGCAGATGAGATGCTGAACATGGGCTTCATTGAGCAAGTTCAATCCATTATCCAGGCGCTGCCTAAGGACAGAGTTACAATGTTATTCTCTGCTACTTTTCCTGAGGATGTAGCCAAGCTGTCCAGACAGTATATGAAGAATCCGGTCGAGATCGAAATTAAAGCGTCCGGTTTAACGACAGCAACAATTGAACACTCGCAGATTCAGGTGCTGGAAGGGAACAAGCTATCCCTTCTCCAAAATCTACTCATTGTTGAGAATCCTGATCGTTGTATTATTTTCTGCCGTACGCAGGAGCATGTAGATTCCTTATTCAGAGAAATGGCTGATCTTGAATATCCATGTGATCGTATTCATGGTGGGATGGAGCAAGAAGAGCGATTTGAAGTGATGAATGCCTTCAGGAGAGGACAATTCCGTTACTTGATCGCGACCGATGTAGCTGCTAGAGGTATCGATATTACGGGTATCACCCATGTCATTAACTACGACATTCCGCTCGAGAAAGAAAGTTATGTCCATCGTACAGGACGTACAGGACGGGCTGGCAAGACAGGGAAAGCCATTACCTTCATTACTCCTAAGGACAGCAGACGGTTATCCGAAATTGAATCCTATATTGGATTTGAGATTCCAAAAGTAAAAGCTCCTTCAGAAGAAGCGGTTGATCTTCGTAGAGAAGATTTCGAGCAGAAGCTACATGTTAGAACTGAACTAAAAAAAGATAAGCGTGAGCTACTCAATCAGCAGATCATGAAGCTAAACTTCAATGGCGGCAAGAAGAAAAAGTTTAGAGCAGTAGACTTTGTAGGAACCATCGCGAAGTTGGATGGGGTAACGGCAGACGATATTGGTATCATTACGATTCTTGATCATGTAACCGATGTTGAGATTCTCAATGGTAAAGGTCCGCTTGTGCTTGAGATGATGAAAAATACGACCATCAAAGGCAAGCAGTTGAAAGTGCGTAAAGGGAACAAATAGAAAGCTCTAGCATATACAAAAAGACGATAGGAAAAGTGCTATTAACGCACCCTCCTTTCGTCTTTTTTTCACTACGATTTTATAGGAGCCGTTGTAGGGATGGTCAAAAGAAATGTTGTTCCTTTCCCTTTTTCACTATGGACTTCAATGTTGCCTCTCACTTTATTGATCGTGCTGTAGACCATAAGCATACCAAGGCCGGTTCCTTCCTCTTTTGTAGAATAGTAGGGCTTACCTAGCCGTGATATTTCATCCTTTGTCATTCCAACTCCTGTGTCTTTGATACGGATCATAATCTGTTGCTTTTTCTCCGTGATCTCGATGGTTAGAGTTCCCCCGCCCGTTTCTATCATTGCTTCAATCCCATTCTTGTATAAATTAATTAAACATTGCTGGATTTGATTCCGGTCATAGCTCGTATTTAATGTGTTATTAAAATAAAAATCGACCTCTACCTTATGGATGGAAGCATAAGGCATGATGATGTTTTTGGTGTACTCTAACTCTTCACTCATGTTGGAATAAACCATATTTTCTGACTGCGGTTTGGCAAATGAGAGATAATCGCTCACGATTTTTTCGGCACGTTTTAGCTCCAGTAAAGACAACTCAATAAATCCTTTTTCCTGTTCTGTTATCGTTTTTGATTTATTTAGTAATTGTAGAAACCCACTCGTCACGGTAAGTGGATTTCTTATTTCGTGTGATACACTGGCTGCAAGCTCACTAACGACATTTAATCTTTCGGATTGTATAATTCGGTCACGATTTTTAATATTTGTAATGATCTTCTCTATGAGAATTACAATGATACTCATCAATCCACCATGAGTGGTTAGCGCATTTACAGCGAGAACCCAGAATTGACTATCTAACTGCCCAAGGAGAGAGCTTAAAATAATAAGGTAACATCCCATGGTGAGCATGGAAATAACCGTCGCCCCAATGATGCGGCCTTTAGAATCTAGTTTTACAAACTTTTTATTACATAGCGGGATTAAGATCAGTGCGGCTGTTGAAAAAAGGAAGGAATGGATTGTACCCACTCCACCCACATAAAACCTAAAAATATTCAATACAACATATAACGGCAGAACACTCTTATATCCTCCGTATAAAGCGACGATAATAAATGGAATATATCGCAGGTCAAAAATAAATCCACTCTCTAATCTGATCGGCATAACAATACATAGGCTCATGGTGACTGCAGATAGTACAACAAGTATTTTTCTATTATATGAATGGGGTCTATTTTCAAAAAAGATTAGAAATATGACCACAGGGACGAGTAAAAACAAGAAATTCAAAAGTAAGGTTTCAAACAAAGAATGACTTCCTTTCCACCTTATGCTAAAGAGAGTATATGTCAGGTTTTCGTCTTTATATAGAACATTACGCTAATCTAGTATTATAAGTAAAGGTAAAAATGCCAATGATAAGTATCCTTACTTTTTTATTCAACCCCCTTTTTGAACAACATAAAAAAGCATCCAAAGGATGCTTTAAGATATTACAGTTAACACTTTAGGAAAACTTTCCGAGCCCCAGTGATTCACATTCTATCTCTCCTCAAACCCTTTTAACAATGCCAATGCTTCTTCATTGTCGGGTTCAAGTTTTAATAATTCTCGAGTATAATCTAGTGCATCATCAATGAGTTCTAACTCGAAACAACAGATAGCTAGACAATAAAAGACGGTCGATACAATCTCGTCGTCATTTGATTGTATCGATATCTCTAAGAAATGTTTTGAATCTTTATACATTTCCATCTCAAATAGGACCAACCCAGCATCGAGTGCTAAATCATAACGCTGTTCCATTACATAGTACGAAGACCACATGACCTGTATTCCATTATAAATATCCTTAATTTCGTCATCATCTGCATCGGGTAGCAGACTACAAATCTGTCTCGCACTCTGGATGAAAAATTCTGCGTCGTATCCACCCAATCGCCAAAAACTTAAAATTTGCTGTAGTCCCATACTATCTATTCTGCGATCTACCCATTCCTTCATGCTAAAAAATTCGTCTGGACCAAAACGCTCAATAAATCGGCGGTAGGCTAATCTGGTATTGGAATATTGTTTCGGCGTATCCATATGCAGAATACAACCTACATTTATATTTCGATAGTGCTGGGAGGGAAATAACGACATCGCGCCTTTTTTTTCAAAAACATGCTGAATCGCATGATAGTTTGCTGTCAAAGAAAAACTTCCATGAATAATAAGCTCTGGAGGTTCTGAAAATTTCCAGTAATCGAGTAAGTGATCTCCTTTATCTGCTGTTATTAATAGGAACCCTTCTTGTGACAACTGATTTAGACGCTCCAAACAAGTCAGTCCAACAACAGGAAATAAGATGTGTGAATCTTCTAATTCTTCCTGATAAACGGCAATGGCGTCACGATAAGGATACGTTTCTTGTTCATACTCAGGTGCTCGCCTGTGCTCATAATGTAACGATATTTGATCAAATACTTCGGATGGCTTCAGTGAATCCATATGTTCAGGATATTCAACAAAAACATCGGCTTCATAAACTTGGCCATCCCCAATATAAAGCAACTCTTGTGGAATCCCACAGAAGAAATAATTGGCCACAATAAGTAAAGGCTGTTTCAAGTCACCTTCACAAATCGTTGTACCGGATACAACCAGGTCTAGAACAGTATCATGAACCGCATCAAATTGAGCGAAGTCGAGTAATCCCTCAGCAATAAAAGATTGGAGAGCCGGGTGCTCCTTCCAAGCGAGCACATTATTCATTGCGAGATCCGTCATCACATAGCGGAATGGTGGTAAGGATATCCCTGCATAGTCACGTAGCTTACACAACTCATGAAGCACATGGTAAGCAAGACGTCCTGCACCTGCTCCAAGCTCTACAATCGTAACCGGTTCTGAAAGATGTCCTTGACTAGCCCGGTCTTGAAGAAATCCAAATATCATTTCTGCATAAGAAATAGCAATCATCGGATTACTCGTTATATACTGAGGAACTTGGTCATTATTCCAAGCCTTCATTCCCTTTTGTTCGTAATATTCCCGCTGCAAATCCCATATAGGTGCTTCACTAAAGCGGTAGCGTTGTTGTTTATTATCTATCATTCAATCATATCCTGCTCTCTGCCCGTTATTTATTACGTGTATAGTACATTCATCTATCTTAATCTATAATAACCTTTTTTACGCACTGTCACTAATTATAAAATTGCGATTCTCAGGTACCGCAAAAAGTTTGGTAAGGAACATCGGATTTCGGCGGCGGTGCAGCGAAATCCGCTTGTTCGGAAGTGTGAGCGTATGGATTACTAAGAACATCCAGCAACTGATCCATTACGCTGTAATCTCCCTGCTCCACTGCCGCTTCTAATGCGGCCTCTACCCGGTGATTACGAGGAATGACCGCAGGGTTACTGCTGCGCATCAAATCATTCGAAGAAGTTTTCGTTTCTTCTTGTCTGCTTAATCTAGCCTGCCATCTCTCATACCACTGAGTAAACTCGTTACTGCCGTACATAGCCAAGTTCTCCAGCTGACCAAACGTCAGTGCAAGGAACGTATTCGTATAGTCAGCACCATGCTTGTACATCATTCCAAGCAGGCCCTCAATCAGCGATTCATCCTCCTGCTCTTCATTACCTATTCCTAGCTTCGCTCTCATTCCCGCAAGCCAGTGATGATAATACAACTCCGCAAAAACTGCGAGTTCATCCTGAGCCAAAGTGATGGCCTGTTGGGCGTCCTCATGTAGCAGAGGTAATAGCGACTCCGCAAATCTCGAGAGATTCCAGAGCGCAATATTCGGCTGATTGCCATAAGCGTAGCGTTCATCCCTATCGATCGAGCTGAATACCGTTGCCGGGTCATACACATCCATGAATGCACACGGTCCATAGTCAATGATTTCTCCGCTAATCGCCATATTGTCGGTATTCATCACCCCATGAATAAAGCCTACCAGTTGCCACTGGGCAATAAGTGCAGCTTGACGCCGGATCACTTCTTGAAGAAGGCGAAGATAACGATCTTTAGAATCGCCTACATCAGGATAATGTCTATGTATAGTATAGTCAGCCAAGTCCTTAAGATCCTCGGCCTTCCCCCTATTTGCCGCATATTGAAACGTTCCTACGCGCAAGTGGCTGGAGGCTACTCGGGTCAGGATTGCACCCGGTAAATACGTTTCGCGGATAATCGACTCGCCGGTCATCACTACCGCTAGACTGCGGGTCGTTGGAATCCCAAGACCATGCATGGCTTCGCTGATAATGTACTCACGCAGCATCGGCCCAAGTCCCGCCCGGCCATCGCCTCCACGCGAATACGGCGTTCTACCCGATCCTTTCAACTGAATATCATACCGTTCACCCAAGGGAGTAACCTGCTCACCAATCAACATCGCCCGGCCGTCCCCTAGCATGTTAAAATACCCAAACTGATGACCAGCATAAGCTTGAGCAAGCGGGAAAGCACCCTCGGGAATCCGGTTCCCTGCTAATGTCTCAATACCCTCATCGCTTCTCAGCGCCTGAGCGTTCAAACCAAGAGATTCCGCAAGCGGTCCATTAAACTTAATCAAATGCGGCGAACTTACAGGAGTCGGATTGAGATGGGCATAAAATAGTTGAGGTAAATGGGAGTAGCTATTGTCGAAATTCCAGCCAGCCTCTAAAGTTCCTTTTTTATTTATCATTCGCATCTCCTTCTCATTTATCTTGTGTCACTGTTCGTAACTGTAGTATACCCTTTTTGTTCATTTCTCGGCTTTGCCTTGAACATGATTAAACCACCGATTAAAGCGATCACACCTATCGCTTTTTGAAGTGTAAAAGGAACTGTTTCTAGACCAAACCAGCCTACCGAATCCCACCATAGGGCACAGAGAAGCTGAGCTGACATCACGATGGAGATCGCATGGCTGGGTCCAAGCGTCTTCACTCCCTTTACCGTAAAGGTCACTACACCAATCCCTAGCAAACCACTAAACCAGAACCAGACCTGCATCGGCTTCAAGGTGAAAAATCCTGCACCTTCAAACAACAATCCCATAACGAATGAAGCCAGAAATCCCATACCGAGCACTAGAGCTGTCGTTGTCTGTGAGCGCACAGCTTCGTTCACTTTGCTATTGAACATCGTTTGAACACTAATCAAGGAACCTGCTGCTAACGCCATCACGATACCCATGATCATCCCTGTTCCTTCCTTTCTTCCCGCTCGTATATATTTTGTCCTGCCACTGCATATAGCCCCTCTCTATTCTTCACGACAAGTGTTCCTCTCCTCCGCTCCACTAATCCCTCTGAAGAAAATTTCTGGAGAACACGGTTCAAATGACGGTAACTCGTCCCAATTAAGTTCGCCATATCCTTTATACTCGACATGTTTACTCTTTTCATTGCTCCATTCTTTTCCTCAGGGGAGACAGACAGCAGGTAACTAGCAAGCCTAACTTCTACTGGATATAGAAGATGAGATCCGAGAGAGATCGATTTCGTATAAAATTTCTGGGCTACCATGTTAAGCAATAATCGTAGAAATGATGCCTCATCCTCATACTGACTTAACCTCCGTTTATGAATACCGATCGCCTCTACTTCGGTTACCGCCATAACCGTATTTAAATTCTCTCTATCCCTTAGACATTCGATTTCCCCAATAGCCTCGAACGGAGTAGTAAAATTAATTAGCAATGTTTTTCCCTCCGCTGAAGTTGTATATACTTTCACCTTGCCTTGCACCAGAAAAAAAAGAAATTCGGGCTTCTCTCCTTGCCGGCAGAGCGCCTCATCTGAATCGAAACGATACAGAGCCAAATGTTGTCGTAACCCTTCCGGAAAAATATCTTCAAGTCCATACTGAATGAGATATTGATTGATCCGTTCCCTATCCATTATTTCCTTCATATCAAATGCTTCCTCCCATACTGGGGATTACTAACTTTAGAATGTTAAACATAGGATGCCAATAACCATGAACCCAATTCCTGCCCATTGAGAGGTCCTTAGACGAAGCGGAGCTGTGCCAAACCAGCCGATCTTCTCCATTACCAAGGTTACCGTGATTTGGGCGATCAGTACAGCCGATACGGTGAGTGCCGCACCATTTTGATGAAATGCAGTGATGTTACTAAACAAAATGAAGGCTGCAAAAGCCCCGCCGAATCGATATACCGGCTTTACCTGCCTTAGGTTCCTCCAAGAACGGTCACGAGCTAACCAAACGAGCAGCATAGCTGCTACAAACCCAGTACCTTGCGTTAAAGCGGCTGCCTGCCAAGTTCCGATCCTCTCTCCGATAAACGCATTGGCTACTCCCTGCAAGGTCAAGAAAGCCCCTGCCAAACATGCATATATGATGCCTTTCATTTTCTGCCGCCCTCCTCATTTCATAACGTTCCTTCTTATTTAACAGTGCGCTGAAGAATCAGAAAAGGACATATGTCCTTTTTGTCTGTCAAATAGAGAAATAAACTAGTTATAGTAAATCCGTCCTATATATTAGTACAAAAAAAGGTGAACCTACCTATCAATATCTTTATATTGATGGGTAGGTTCACCTTAAATCTCCACTTGTTATTCATATCTAAACTTCATTATTCAGCTTCTTATATAGACCCGCTAACTGTGCCCGCTCCTCTTCAGTTAACCGTTCAAATAATTTTATACGTAACCTTTCCCCTTCCAATGTCGCTTGTTTGAGGATCTCTGCACCTTTGTCGGTAATCTCCAAATATATAATACGACGATCGGACTCATCCATCTTTCTGGTGACTAATTTCTTCCCAACCAGTTTTTCCGATAAATAACTGAGTGTAGGCGGAGTAAAGCCCAAGATTTTAGCTATATCGGAAGGCCGGCTTTTTCCTTTTTGCTTTAAATGGCCGAGCACAAGAATATGAGAGACGCCAAGGTCGTCACTGAATGTTTTATTCCATTGGACAATCACTCCATTGGTGAACTTATCCATATTGTGTATGAGTTCGAAAATGGTCTGTTCCTTCATAAGATCCTCCTTGAAAAAACGAAATGACAGCCCCTAAATCCGAATAAGGGCTGTCATCATCTTACACGCTATTGTGCTGAGTATCCACCATCAATAACTAGCTCAGATCCTGTAATGTAGGAAGAATCATCAGAAGCTAGGAATAGTGCTGCTTGGGCAATATCAATAGCTTGGCCTAAACGTTGTAGAGGCGTCGCTTGGATTAATCTACCCAGTAGATCTTTTGATGTACTTAAAGTTTGTGTCATTGGTGTTTCAATAATCCCAGGGAAGAGAGCAT
>NZ_JAGXCY010000052.1 GCF_018310695.1 Paenibacillus sp. Marseille-Q4541
ATAGATATAAATCCATCTACGTACTTATGATTCATTTTTTTTAAGATATCCCCTGCGAAACCTTTTAATAAAGGTTCTCTTACATGACATATAACAACTGTATCTTTTGATACTTTTTTAGCTGCCTTGGCAACTAAAAAAAGACATGTGCTATTTAAGTGTAATATCTGTGGTTTATACTTCTTGATGTATCTCTTAGCCATAAAATAAGTAGGAAAAGCTCCTATTAAATTTCTGATAAATAATTTCTTAGACATACCAGAAACAGTTGTTCCGTGAAAAGGAAACATAAATTTTGCGATTTTCACAGGGAGACCTGATGATTGTAAAAGTTCAACTGCCGGTCCATTACGTATTGTTAATATCTCTGCCTCATACTTTTCATTGTCCACTTCACTAACTAAATAAGTGAGACTCTTAGGAGCACCTCCTAACAATCCAGAATGATGGACATATAATAACTTTTTTCTCATACAAATATCCTCCCTTAAAAACTTGCTTCCTATAATAAAATGAAAAGAAGAATAATATTTAATTTCTAATAGGTTTTTCAAAAGTTTTAATATTAAGTATATATCCAACTAAAACCCATAAAAAAAGACTAAAAACATTACCAAGTGTATAAAAAATACTTTCTGAAAATGAGTACAGCATCACTATAAACATAAGAATTGCAGCATACATATGAACCTTGTCTATCTTTTTATTCATTAAAAGAGTCCTTATTACAAGTGTAATCATAATTAAAAAAGCTCCTAAACCAATCATTCCATTATCAATCAAAACGGAGACATAGTAATTATCACGAGAAACTTCACTATTTAAATTCCCCTGGCCAAACAGAAAATGCATCAAGCTACTTTTGTTACTTGCTATTAAATCTGTCCAAATAGTAATCCTGTTACTTAACAATTTATCTAATGTGTCTATAAAAGATTCTGAATTTACCATTGTAATAAGTATTATTGATATTGCAAACAAAAAGAAAATTGCAATAGGATTTATAAAAATAAATCTTAGCAATTTAGTCGATACATTCATAAACATTACAAATAAAATAAAAATAAACGACATTATAAGTGCCGTTCTGCTCCCACTCAAGATAATTAAATATAGGTAAAAAGGAATAGTAACTAAACTTAATTTCATCTTGCATAAGCTAAACATTAATATTGTAACTATTATCCCTAATGTGGAATACAGTCCTAAGAAATTTGGATGATCAAAAAAAGCATAATATCTGTTTCTTAAACTGGTTGGATCCAAATGATATGCAAGCGGATCACCAATTGAAATTATTACCGAAAATAGCATTACTCCGCTAATCGAATAAAACACATTCTTGATTAAACTGTAAAACGATATTCCCTCTAACCTCAGAAAGTTAGGAAGTATAAAAAAGCTATAAAAAAATAAAAGAAAGTAAGAGATCGTAGTTAGCATAATAGAAATAAAGTCTGAGAAGATGATACTATTTAACAGTCCAATGACCATTGCGAGCATCCAAAAATAAAAAACAACTGTTATTTTCTTTGTAGCTTTAGATACGTAAAATTTGTTGTTTAAAATTAATAGGAGAAGAAGTACTATATGAAAGACAAACGCACCAAATTTTAATAAATAAAAGAAATCATCATTGCTAAATCTCATTAAGGAAAACATATTAGTTATAATGACTAATGAGAATGTTGAATGAAGTAATAACTTTTTCATAAGTATTATCCTTAAATTTTATTTTAATTTTCTGATAAAACAACGGAAGAGGCCTTAGTATAGCTCTCTCTTTTTAAAACAAATGATAGACAAAAATAGGAAATGATCATTCGTGTCATCATTCCAATAATTATACAGATGGCTGCTCCGATCATGTTATAACGCGGTATCAATATAAATGAGAAAAGTAACACAAGGATACCTGAAATCAGAAAAATCGGAACCTGAAATTTTATAAACCTAGATGCAGTTAAAGCTGCTCCAAGAGTGCTAGAAATATACCAAAATAAACTCGCAATCATAATGAGAATAAATACATTATTAAAATATCCATACTCTCGGTTATACATTAAGGTCAGTATCCATTTACCCATAGATGCACTTATTAAGATTCCAAATACTCCAATCATGATTGAATATAACGTTAGTTTCTTTACCTTTTTACTAAAAAGATGTATATCTGAATGAAATAATCTAGACATTGAAGGACTTGAAGCTTGCAACATCGCTCCCATAAATGTACCACCAGCGATCATTATGTAAGCTATTCCTGAATAATATCCCAAGTATTCAGGACCACTTACTCTCTCTAAAAAATATCTCGGAATGTTATTGATCAGTGAATCAAGTGTTGCAACAATACCCAATGGTAACGTCATTTGAAGTAATCGTTTTAAATTTAGAATATTAGATTTAGAAAATTGAGTTTTATTTTTTTCTTCAATGAATCTAGATTGATTTTTAATATCAACAAATACTAGTATCAAAAACCAAATGATAACCATCGAACCTGTAGCGTACAATAAATTTTGAGACCAATACAACACTAAAGATATTACTAAAACAGAACCTATGCCTTTTGTAATCATAGAGTATGAAATAAAATTCATATGCTCTTTCTTCTGAAATAGACCGAAGTAAATATCAGAAATAGATTCAATTATTTTGGCTAGGCCTATTGTCAGAATAATCATAGCTTGATGAAAACTATAATTGGATAGAATAGAAATAGAAATCAAAATAATGAAAGCTATAATTAACATTCCAATTCTTAAAGTTAAGTAATCTTTAAAAGAATATTCATTTTTTGCATCTGTCGCCTGAAAATTTCTCAACTGGAAATTGAGAAATAATATTATTGGTGCAGTAATTGCCAACGCTAACGAATATTCTCCAACCATTGAAACATTGCCTAGTTTTGAGATACTTACTACAATAAGCCATTGCGATATAGTATATATTAAATTCCCAATAAAAAGAGAGGAAAAATTACTTCCTCTCAACCTTTGTAATAGTCTATTCATATTATTTCTGTAATGAAAATCTATCTGATGACTGATAAATAGCAATATTCGAATTTCTCTCCAAATCATTATCAACCATCATCTTAATAAGATCCTCAAAGCCAACATCTAATGTCCAACCTAATTTTTCTTTAGCTTTACTGCAATCTCCGAGTAGAAGATCCACTTCAGCTGGTCTTACGAACTCAGGATCAATGACAACATAATTATTATAATCCAATCCTACATAAGAAAAGGAAATTTCAAGTAACTCACGTACCGTATGCATCTCTCCAGTAGAAATAACATAATCGTCCGGTTCATCTTGTTGGAGCATGAGCCACATCGCCTTAACATAATCCCCCGCAAAACCCCAATCCCGTAAGGAATCCAGATTACCCATTCTTAGTTCACTTTGCAGTCCAAGCTTAATTCGTGCAGCTGCATCTGTTACCTTTCTTGTAACAAACTCAAGTCCACGTCTAGGTGATTCATGATTAAACAGAATTCCAGAGCACGCAAACATATTAAAACTTTCTCGATAGTTCACTGTTATCCAGTGACCATATACTTTAGCTACACCGTATGGGCTTCTTGGATAAAAAGGAGTTGTTTCTTTTTGTGGAGTTTCTACCACTTTACCGAACATTTCACTACTTGAGGCTTGATAAAATTTTGAATCTGGTTTTATAATGCGTACTGCCTCAAGCATATTTGTTACGGACAATGCAGTTATTTGTCCTGTTAACAATGGTTGTGGCCAGGAAGCTGCTACAAATGATTGAGCCGCAAGATTATATACTTCATCTGGATTGGAAATACGAACCGCTTCAATTAATGAAGCGAGATCTGTTAGATCACCTGAAATCCAATGAATTTGATCTTTAATATGTTCCACATTTTCATAATTTGGTGTACTAGTTCTTCTTCTAAGACCGAATACTTTATAACCTTTCTCAAGTAAAAGTTCCGCAAGATAGGACCCGTCTTGCCCTGTAACTCCCGTAATTAGAGCTCTTTTCATGTTTATATTCCTCCAACATTACTATTTTTGTTCAACTAAATATTCTTTACAGAAAGCTACATAGACCGCTTCAATTCCTTCATTTAATGGTATTCTCGCTGCCCATCCAAGTTTATTAATTTTACTTACATCAACTAATTTACGAGGAGTTCCATCAGGGGCAGATGTTTTAAAAACAATTTCACCCTCAAAGCCCACAATTTGTTGAATTGTTTCAGCTAATTCTTTAATAGAGATGTCTTCTCCGACGCCAATATTAATGATCTCGTCTTCTTCGTAGTGCTTCATTAAGAAAATACAAGCATCTGCAAGATCATCAGAGTGTAGAAACTCTCGCTTAGGTGTACCGGTTCCCCATACTTCTACCGTTGCATCTCCATTTAATTTGGCTTCATGGAACTTTCGGATAAGAGCAGGAAGAACATGTGATGTCTTTAGATCAAAATTGTCATTTGGACCATACATATTTGTAGGCATTGCAGAGATGAATCTAGTTCCATATTGGCGATTATATGATTGACACATCGTGATCCCAGCAATTTTAGCTACAGCATAAGCGCTATTAGTTGGTTCTAATGTGCCTGTAAGTAAGTATTCCTCTTTAAGTGGTTGAGGAGCTAGTTTAGGATATATACATGTTGATCCCAGAAACAAGAGTTTATTAACCTCATATCGATAGGAAGCATCAATCACATTTGTCTGAATGAGCAAATTGTCACGTATGAAATCTGCTGGATACTCATTATTGGCAACAATACCACCTACTTTTGCTGCAGCCAGAAAAACGAAATCAGGCTTTTCATTCTGGAAAAATATATCTACAGATTCTTTATCTCTTAGATCTAATTCTTTACTGGTCCTAACTATAATGTTTTTAAATCCTCGCGTTTCAAGTGCACGGTAAATTGCAGAACCAACAAGTCCACGATGTCCGGCAACATAAATTTTCGAATGTAAGTCCATATTTTAAATACTCCTTCAACAAGAAAATTAAAAAGCATCCTTCGCTCCAAAAAGCAATTTTACAGTCTTCAATATTATTTTAATGTCATACCAGTATTTCCGATCACGAATATACTCAATATCCATCTCCACCATCTCTTCGAAACCAACACTATTACGTCCGCTCACTTGCCACAACCCCGTACAACCCGGTGTTACATGTAGTCTTTGCTTATCATATAAAGAGTACTCCGCTACTTCCCGAGGCAATGGAGGTCTTGGTCCGACCATACTCATCTCGCCCTTCAGTACATTCCAGAGCTGAGGAAGTTCATCCAGACTCGTCTTACGGATAAAACGCCCAATCTTAGTCACTCTTGGATCATTCTTCATTTTGAACATCGCACCGCTGACTTCATTTTGCGCAAGTAGCTGTTCTAATAACTCTTCTGCGTTATGGACCATGGAACGAAATTTGAACATATAAAATGTCTTCTCATTCTTGCCGACCCGTAGCTGTTTGAAGAAGACCGGTCCTTTCGGATCCTCTATCTTTATCATAACTGCGATCACTAAAAATACCGGTAATAGCAAAATAATACCGAACAAGGAACCAGCAATATCTGTTACACGCTTCATGACTAGATATATTTGATCTTTATTACTTATGTTTGCTGAATTACTTTCGTAGATTGTTGATTCTAGAATAATCTCCGCTTCACTACCTCTGGGATTCGAGCTCACTCGAATTCACCTCCGCCGATTGCGAGCTTTGCAGTCGATTCTCTCTCAAGTATCTCTTCCAGTGCCTTCAGAATCGGTAATCGAAGCTCATCATTTTTGAGTGCAAAGTCGATCGTCGTCAAAATAAAACCTAATTTCTCCCCCACATCATAACGTGATCCTTCGAAATCATAAGCATATACACCCTCTGCTTCATTCAGCTGCTGAATGGCATCGGTAAGCTGTATTTCACCGCCTGCTCCAATGTTATGTTCTTCCAGATAGTCAAAGATCTCAGGAGTAAATATATATCTTCCCATAATAGCTAAATTGGATGGAGCTTCGCCAAGTTTTGGTTTCTCAACAAACCGATTCACCGCACACAGGCGTCCTTCGGAATTCAGCGGATCTACAATGCCATATCGATCGGTCTGCTCCGCATCCACCGTCTGTACACCAACAATCGATCTCTCCAGAAGTTCGTACTGTTCGATTAACTGTCTAGTACACGGTACCTCAGCTTCCACAATGTCATCGCCCAATAATACGGCGAACGGTTCATCGCCAATAAAGTTCCGTGCACACCAGACGGCATGCCCAAGCCCCTTCGGTTCCTTCTGTCTTATGTAATGAATATCTACATTGGATGATTTACGTACTTCTTCTAAGAGATCCAGCTTTCCTTTCGATAACAAAGTTTGCTCTAGTTCGAAGGAATTATCGAAATGGTCTTCAATCGCTCGTTTTCCTTTCCCTGTAACAATAATAATATCTTCAATACCTGAGGCTATTGCTTCTTCGATGATGTATTGAATAGTCGGCTTGTCAACGATAGGCAACATTTCCTTAGGCATTGCCTTTGTAGCAGGCAGAAACCTTGTGCCAAGACCTGCTGCAGGTATGATGGCTTTTCTTACTTTTTTCATACATCATCACCCTATCCTTCTTCATTATTATGATTTCAGTATTACAACTTGAAAGCACGAGTTGTACCGTTTAGCTGAAACTATGAATGTAAGCGGTACAATTCTTACTTTCAATTTCATAAAAGGGCATTTAACCCCTCCTCACATCACACCCTTGACGATTCACGTCTAAGGTTCACTTAACCCACAGTGTGACCGAGTGCCTACAGTGATAAAGGTCCAGTAGGCATTACCTAAATTGAAGATAATGAATTCACTAATTACCGTTCACCGTAGTAGTAATAGTAGTTAGAAGATTGATTCTTATCGAGCTGCAAATTGTTTAAAACAACCCCGAGAATACGAGCATTCACATGTTCCAGCTTTGCTTTCGCTTTCTTAACCAGATCTTTCTTCACTTTGCCGGAGTTCACCACAAGGATAACACCGTCACAGAGGGAGCTGATGATCATGGCATCAGTTACCGCCAATACCGGTGGTGTGTCAAAGAGTAGGATGTCGTAACGTTCACTCAGTTCTTCCAGTAAATTCAACATTTTGCGCGATCCCAACATCTCCGATGGATTCGGAGGAACCGGCCCGGAAGGTAGAACATCCAGATTGTCTATCGAAGTCTTCTGAAGTACCTCAATTACTGGGTACCTTCCAGCCAGAACACTCGACAAACCAGCATGATTAGAAACGGTAAACACTTGATGCAGCGATGGTTTTCGTAGATCTGTGTCGATAATGAGTACTTTTTTTCCTTCTTGCGCATAGGTGACCGCTAAATTACTGACGGTAGTCGTTTTTCCTTCCCCAGCCTGTGCAGAGGCTACCATTAGTACTTTAATTTGATCATCAATCGCGGAAAATTGAACATTGGTTCGAAGGGTACGATAGGCTTCCGATATGGGAGCTTTGGGATTCATCGCTGTTACCAGCTGATGACGATCAGTGGTTGACCGTGGCATAAGAGCTTTCACCTACCTGTTGTTGGGATGTTGTTACTGAATGAGATGACTTCACGTCCTCTTTCCTGATTCTTGCAATCACTGCGATAACGGGTATGCCAAGTTCTCTCTCCAGTTCCGCTTCACTCTTGAACGTGTCATCGAGATATTCGAGCAAGAACACGAGACCAACTGCCAGCATGAGACCAATAACAAAACTGATCAATATACTCATGACCGGATTAACATTAATTGGAGCTGCATTTTCTTCTAGTGGAGCCTGACTTAACGTGGTCACATTATCTACTTTCATAATAGATGGAATTTGAGCCTCAAAAATTTTGGCAACGGCATTGACCGTTTTGGCAGCTTGCTCATAGGAGGTATCCTGTACGGTTAAGTTCATCACTTGTGAATCATTTGCAGAAGAGACAGAAATCATGGATGCTAGCTGCTGAGAAGTTAATCCTAAATCTGGATAGCTGGCAACGACTTTATCTAGAATCGCAGATGATTTAATGACTTCCGTATATGAATTAATGACCATAATATTCGTTTGAATGAGCGTATAATCCAGCATCGCTGTTCCTTGCCGATCATAGGTCTGATTCACTATCAATTTTGCTTCCGCATTATACAGAGGAGTTGTCATATATGTCTTAAGTCCTGCACCTAGACAGGCCACAATGACAATTGCAGCGATAAGCCATAACCTCTTACGGATAATATTCATATATTCCTTCAGTTCCAATTTAGTTTCCTCCCTATTCTTGAAGCGCACCCTGCAACTACCATAAAAGTAATCGGCGCCGTGTATTCGCTGGTTCCGCAAGCTCAACGAGGCGGTCATCCCACACTCTCCGAGCATTAATCTGAAGCTGATTAACCATCTCTGTCCCGAAGCGTTCTTCTATTCGTTCATAGGCAGCCTTTAAAGCAAAATTGCGCTGCTTAAGATCATGTGCATCTGATGAAATGAAATGAAACCCGTTTTGTTTACAAAAATGAAAACACCACTTCTGAACTTTTCGACCGAAAAGTCCTAAGAAGGATTGGGCGGTGATCTGGCATAACACACCATCTCTCATATATTGCCTTAGTCTGTCAGGCTCTCTTAACAAAACAGCGTTACGTTCTGGATGAGCAATGATCGGAATGATATTTCTTATTCTCAGTTCATGCAGTAAATCTCCAAAATATGCTGGTATCTCGTGATACGGAAGTTCCAGCAACATGTACTTGCTAGATGCAAGTGTCAACAATTCTTCATTCATCCATAGCTCCATCAATCTTGGATGTAGCCTGATTTCTTGCCCCGAACGAATCTGAAGCGGGATATCGCATTCTTGTAGTAGTACATTAAAGTGTCTAACTGCTTCCTCCACTTCATGGCGAGGATTATCATAACTTTCATTTAAATGATGCGGTGTAGCAATAATCTTCGTAATACCCGCATCAACCGCCGACTGGGCAAGCAGTAAAGCTTCTTCTGAGGTAGCAGGACCATCATCGAGACCTGGTAGAATGTGGCTGTGAATTTCAATCATAAAGCTAGCACCCTCAATACTATGTCCCCCTCTACAGAAATATGTTGCGCACTTTGATATTGGGGTCAAAGAACTAATGCAGGAACTATAGAAATATAGTAAAATGGCGATATGTATGCTAGATAAAGGTGTCTATTCTGTTGTAATACTTGTTATGGATGAGGACCCACTCCTCCATCCGGTCTAACGGACGAAATTCATATAGATGGGGCATCCGATGAATCATCCAATTCAGTTGTCCTTTTATGTATAGTCTGTGTTCTTCATAATTATGTAAAAAAGCGTGATATAACGTGAAGCTTCCGAATTCTTGTTTCCATTTCAAAGTGCAAAATGAATGGAAATTGCTATGTTCATCCTGGACGGCCAGTCCAATTTCAAGATCTGATGTAATGGGGATGAACAGATCACTTACAAAGGTAACGGATTGCTGACCTAATGCCATTAAGATAACGGGTCTCGATTTACTATTAATGACTTGTTCTTGATACTTGTGAATATACATAAATGCTTTGGACTCATGGGCTTTGACCTGGTTCATTAGATTCATTCCTTTTTACGTAAATATTTCGAGGTATGAACGACACGAATGGGGTCAAGGCTAGAAAAGTGTGACAAAATGATACAATTTGTAACCTTGATGTATCAAATTTACGATACATTCTGTATCATGTCAAGCGATAATTGGCTAAGATTGTATTTGCAATAGCTAGAAACAACTAGAATTTGGAACATTTCATAGTAACCAGGAGGAATTATATAGATGGATTACGGACACCGAATTGCAGAACTCAGGGAAAAGAAAGGCATGACTCAGGAGGAATTGTCCAATATACTTGATATAACGAGAGCTTCTTTGTCACACTATGAGAAAAGTCGCAGAAAACCGGACTTTGAAACGTTGACAAAGCTCGCTGATACGTTTCATGTATCGGTTGATTTCTTACTTGGCCGAACGAATAATCCAGATATGGTACTGGATGAAGAAGTTAGAGGATTTGTTGATTCATTAGAATTGTCGGATCGTGAAGTCCTTGGCAAATTTGAACTGATGATCGATGGGAAACCATTATCCGAGGAAGAAGCAAAGCGATTCATTGCTTTTGTGAGAATGGAACGTGATATGAATTAATCCCAATATATGAATGGATACATAATGTATACATTTACAAAAATACAAGCTGCAATCTATTGCTTATCAAGCGATGAATTGCAGCTTTTTTGTATATGTATAATCTCGCGTTAGTTAACACTGCTGCTGCACCTCAATGTATATTCTAGGAATCCTCTGGCAGCACGAGAGATTGCCAGTGAATCGGATCGATACCACATTGCTTGAGTACATCCATGATATCTACCGGTTTCCGCTGGTTGCTCTGTTGTACTTGCTGCTCATTGTTCCTGCTTGGATACTCCATGTTCATTACCGACAACCTTTCCAATTTTATATATATTTTCATGTATATTTTAGCAACCTAAAGTACTAGACCTATTATACGAAAAAAAGCCTAACGATGTTGTCGTCTTATGGCGGAATGTAAGGAAAATATGGTTCTATTTTTGTCGAAATCAAAACAGGACCTCATAACTAGCCCATTGTGGGGTCCTAGTTTACAAGGTCCTGCTTCTCGTTTTTACTATATATGGTAATTACATCATTTCACATTACTGCCCTGCTCGAGCCAGCTCACGCATGTTAGCTTCGAATGCAGCTAACAACGCAGCTTCACCCGTAAGTCCATCTGACTGTACTTTCTCAATCTGTTCCAGCATACGTTTGAAATCTTTCGGAATGACCTTGACAAAATTCTGGATTTCTTGTTGCCAGTGTTCAAGAATGTGCTCGCCAACCTTACTTCCTGTGTAATCCGTATGACGACGAATCATACCGCGTAGATCCGCTGCTTCCGAAGTATCCTCGATCCGCTCCAGAAGAACCATTTCCAGATTACAACGGCTCAGGAACGTACCTTCTGGATCATAGACGTAGGCAATACCGCCAGACATCCCTGCTCCAAAGTTACGACCCGTTCTACCCAAAATTACGACACGACCTCCGGTCATGTATTCACAGCCGTGATCACCCACACCTTCGACAACGACACGAGCCCCGGAGTTACGAACAGCAAAACGCTCACCTGCGATGCCGCTGATATATGCTTCTCCGCTCGTAGAGCCATAGAGCGCCGTGTTTCCGATAATGACGTTATCTTCCGCAGGGAAAGTAGACTGAGGTGATGGTTTCACAATCAGTTTACCTCCTGATAGACCCTTACCTACGTAGTCATTGGAATCTCCTTCAACGGTTAGCGTCATTCCTTTTGGCACAAATGCACCAAAGCTCTGACCCGCAGATCCAATAAACTTGAACTGGATTGTGTCTTCTGGAAGTCCAGCAGCACCGTACTTACGTGTAACTTCGCTGCCAAGAATGGTTCCCACAGCACGGTTCACGTTCGTAATGCTGAGTACCCCTTCCACTAGCTGACCAGACTCAAGAGCTGGAGCAGCCATCGGCACAAGTTTTTGGATATCCAGAGTCTCTTCGAGACCATGATTCTGTCTTTGTGTACGTACACGGCCCATTCCTTCCGTTTCCTCCGGCACATGCAGGAGCAGGGAAAGATCTACACCGCTCTTCTTCCAATGATCTGCTGCACTTTCTGCATCCAGACAATCGGTACGCCCCACCATCTCTTCAATGGTGCGGAATCCAAGCTCAGCCATAATCTCGCGCATATCTTCTGCAACAAAGCGCATAAAGTTAACGACGTGAGCCGGATCTCCCATATAGTTTTTACGAAGCTCTGGATTCTGAGTAGCTACCCCTACAGGGCAAGTATCCATCTGACATACGCGCATCATAATACATCCGAGTGCAACTAGCGGAGCAGTAGAGAAGCCATATTCTTCAGCACCAAGCAAAGCTGCAACCGCGAGGTCACGACCGTTCAGCATCTTTCCGTCTGTCTCAAGAACGACGCGATCACGCAAATTATTAAGCATCAGTGTTTGATGCGTCTCAGCAAGACCAAGCTCCCACGGCATACCAGCATGACGAATGGAACCTTGTGGGGAAGCCCCAGTTCCTCCATCGTATCCGCTGACAAGGATAATATCGGCACGGCCTTTGGCTACGCCTGCTGCAATCGTACCTACTCCTGCTTCCGATACGAGTTTTACATTAATGTCGGCACGAGGGTTGGCATTTTTGAGATCATAGATCAGTTCTGCCAAATCCTCAATGGAATATATATCATGATGCGGCGGAGGCGAAATCAGACCTACACCCGGTGTCGAACCACGGACTTCTGCAACCCAAGGGTATACTTTACGTCCTGGAAGCTGACCACCTTCACCTGGTTTAGCCCCTTGCGCCATTTTGATCTGAATCTCATCGGCATTGACCAAATAATTCGAAGTTACACCAAAACGTCCGGATGCAACTTGTTTGATCGCGCTGCGGCGTGAATCCCCATTGCTGTCTTTAATAAAACGAGCTGGGTCCTCTCCGCCTTCACCTGTGTTGCTCTTACCGCCCACGCGGTTCATTGCAATCGCAAGATCCTCATGTGCTTCTTTACTGATGGAACCAAAGGACATAGCTCCTGTTTTGAAACGTCCCATAATGGCTTCAACTGACTCTACTTCCGCAAGTGGAACACTTGGACCTACCGGCTTCAGCTTGAGCATAGAACGAATCGTGAGTTTCTTCTCATTCTCGCCCTGCACGAGCTTCGCATATTTCTTATAGAGATTATAATCTCCCGTTCTTACGGCATGCTGAAGCGTGTGAATCGTTTGAGGTGTAAACAAATGATCTTCTCCATCGTTACGCCATTGATATTCTCCGCCTGAATCCAGCACTTTATCGTTGCCGTCTTTATCTGTAAAAGCACGATTATGATGTGTCAGTGCCTCTGCTGTTACTTCTTCCATGCCAATTCCGCCGATGCGGGAAGGAGTCCATGTGAAGTATTTATCAACAAAATCACTCTTCAGTCCTACTGCCTCAAAAATCTGGGCGCCTCGATAGGATTGAATCGTAGAAATCCCCATCTTGGACAAAATTTTAACAACACCTTTAGTCGCTGCCTTGATGTAGTTCTTCACTGCCTTCTCATGGGTAATGCCTCTCAGCATTCCTTGCTGAATCATATCATCGAGTGTCTCGAATGCCAGATAAGGATTCACTGCACTCACACCGTAACCAAGAAGTACTGCATAATGATGGACATCACGAGGTTCTCCGGACTCTAGCAAAATGCTGACTCTCGTACGGGTACCCTGACGAATCAGATGATGATGAAGGCCAGATACAGCCAGAAGTGCAGGAATTGCTGCATTCTCTGCGTCCATACCACGGTCAGACAGAATCAGAATGTTATGTCCCTTCTCAATGACACGATCAGCCGCCTCAAAAAGAACGTCCATCGCCTTCTTCATTCCTTCCGCACCCTCTTTGGCAGGGAAGAAGATCGGAATCGTCATCGAGCGGAAACCAGGTCTACGTACATGGCGTAATTTTGCAAATTCCTCATTGGAGAGAACCGGCGAAGACACACGAATCTGTCTAGCGCTTTCCGGTTCTGGAAGCAGCAAGTTACGCTCCGGACCAATGGTTGTCAGCGTCGAAGTTACAATTTCTTCGCGGATCGCATCAATCGGTGGATTCGTTACCTGAGCAAACATTTGTTTGAAGTAGTTATATAGACGCTGTGGTCGATCCGATAATACCGCAAGTGGTGCATCGTAGCCCATAGAACCTGTTGCTTCCATTCCTGTGGAAGCCATCGGTTCGAGCACTTTGCGCAGCTCCTCAAACGTATAGCCGAATGCCAGCTGCAACTGGTTAATGTTGTCATGCTTCGGTTCTGGAAGTTCAGGCGCATCTGGAAGATCATGAAGATCTACAAGATGCTCATTCAGCCATTCTTTGTAAGGCTGTTCAGATGCAATCTGTGCTTTCACTTCATCATCAGAAATAATACGTCCCTCTTTGGTATCCACAAGTAGCATACGTCCTGGACGCAGTCTATCCTTGTACAGGATGTTTTCTGGTGCGATATCAAGCACACCCACTTCAGATGAGAGTACAATACGATCATCCTTAGTTACATAGTAACGTGCAGGTCGCAGACCGTTTCGATCAAGTACTGCTCCAATCTGCACACCATCCGTAAATGCCATTGCAGCAGGACCATCCCATGGTTCCATAAGCGTACTGTGATATTCATAAAATGCTTTCTTATTCTCATCCATACTTTCGTCGTTGTTCCAAGGCTCAGGCACCATCATCATAGCTACATGAGGCATGGAACGCCCGCTTAGATACAGAAATTCCAGCGTGTTATCAAACATCGCTGTGTCCGATCCATCTGCATTAATAACCGGTTTCACTTTGGATAAGTCTTCTCCGAACAATTCACTCTCAAATAGTGACTGACGCGCATGCATCCAGTTCACGTTACCACGCATCGTGTTGATCTCACCGTTGTGGATCATGAAACGATAGGGATGCGCACGTTCCCAGCTCGGAAACGTATTCGTACTGAAGCGCGAGTGCAGCAAAGCCATCGCAGATTCTACGCGCTCATCCTGCAGATCGATATAGAATTGACCCACTTGTTCTGTAGTCAGCATGCCCTTGTATACAATTTTACGACAAGACATACTCGGAATATAAAATGCATTCGCATCCTTTACCTGATCGGAGTAACGAATCTGCTGCTCCGCACGGCGGCGAATGACGTACAATTTACGTTCAAGATCTAGACCGCCTGAAATGCCTTCACCCGTTCCAATAAACACTTGGCATACATAAGGCTTTGCAGCAAGCGCTGATTTACCGAGCATTTCGTCGTAAGTAGGTACTTCGCGAACACCAAGGTACAGCTGACCTTCTTCTTCCACGATCTGCTGCAAGATGTTCAAATGCTCTTTCCGAACTTCTTCGTCACGTGATGTGAATATCATACCCACTCCATAATGACCTTGTTCAGGAAGACGGAAACCAAGACGCTCTGCTTCTTCTGTAAAAAACTGATGAGGAATTTGGATCAGAATTCCGGCTCCGTCACCGGAATTCGGCTCACTCCCCTGTCCTCCGCGATGCTCCATATTACTCAGCATCGTCAAGGCATGGCTGACAATATCATGAGAAGGTACACCTTTAATGTTAGCCACAAAACCCATACCACAAGCGTCTTTCTCGAACTGCGGGTCATACAGACCCTGTTTTGGAGGTAATCCAGTATGTCTCATGGAACGCAACCTTTCTATATCCAAGAATTTTTGGGAACATCCGTGACAAACGAAACTTGACGAAGGGACAAAAAAGGGGGATGACAGCTTGATCATAAATAGCCCGTTCATGTCGGCTACACAAGTGCTGCCAGAATCTTTTGCATGAATATTAACTGATGGTCTTACCGATATAAGTATAGTTCTATTATTTTAACACCGACCTTACATCAGCGCAATTCAAAATTTCCTTTGGTGTGCAGACGTTTTTTACCAACATTTTATTGAATATTTATTCAATTTCATCCCCATGTAATTTTTATATTGTCCTTAATTATTTGCCATTATGGTGTTACATTTCAATGGACCAATACTCTGAAAATTTGTACAATCTTTCAGAAAATAACAAGCCCCGCCTTCCTGAGGAAGGCGGGGCTTCATGTGATATGCAGCACTTTCATGATTCGTTATCCATGTTAAGATACTATAGACTGCAATAAAACGTATTATTATTCGTTATACTGACAATGCTTCGCTATTCGGTGTTTGATCTTGATCAGCCGAATGATCGTTACGTTTTTTGTAACCGCTCCACAAGAAATAACCTAGTGTAAGCAACATGCCTACTACGGCATAAATGCCCAGTAACGCGGCTTGATGCCACATCAGATCGAAATCTCCGCTCATTACAACACCACGGTAACCAATGACACTATGATACATAGGTAAGAAATGACTAATCGGCTTCATCCACTGAGGAAGCGTTTCAAGCGGGAATGTACCTCCACTTGTCGCTAGCTGAAGGACGAGCAAAACGATGGCAATATAACGTCCCACCAGATCCAGCCAAGTTACTAGTGCCTGAACGATCATCATTGAGGCAAGGCCCGTAATGATAGAGAATAGATAGAAATACGGAACACTCTGTACTTCAAGGTGCAATACATAGATCATAAACGAACATAGTGTAAGTGCCTGAACAATACTCATGCCTGCAAAAGCAAAGAATCTGCTTACGAAACGAGCCCAAGGTGTTGCACCAGGAACACTTGTTTCACGCATGCTCATGACGATCGTCGAAATGAGTGCACCTACAAATAACCCGATCGACATGAAGTAAGGGGTTAAGCCTGTTCCGTAATTGGAAACAGATTTGGACTCATCCTCTACGGTATGAACCGGTTCTGCGAACATATTAACGAAACGATCGTCTTTCCCTTTCATTTCCGATGTCTCGTCTGCCGCTTCATTCAATTTCTCTGCAAGCTCTCCAGATCCATCTTTTAATTCGGTAAGTCCATCGTGAAGTTCCCCTGCACCATCGGTCAGTTTTACTGAACCGTCTGCAATCGTATCTACTCCACCTGTAAGATCACCTACACCGCCAGCCAGCGTACTTGTTCCATCTTTAAGTTCCGCCGCACCTGACTGTAACGTTTGACTGCCTGTTGCTGCTTCTCCTAGCTTCTGTCCGAACAAGCCCATGTTGCTAGCAAGCTCTCCCTGACCTGTATACAGTTGATCCGCTCCTGCAAGCAGCTGATCTTGACCTGCTGCAAGTGTACTTGCGCCCTCAGCTAGTTGCTTCTGAGCTGCTGCGAGTTGCTGGGCTCCGCTGAGCAGTTTATCATGTCCTTCATTTAAAGACTGCGCTCCTGCAAGCAATTGCTGTTGACCAGCTAACAACTCATCTGCGCCTGCTGACAACTGTCCATTTCCTTGATTCAGTGTCTGCGCTCCGCTGAGTAGTTTATCTTGCCCTTCACTTAGCTCATTCGTTCCAGCGGCAACTGCCTGGCTAGCTGCAAGCAGCTTCTGAACCTCAGGAAGTGCAGCGAGTTCAGGACTTTGTTCTGTCAGTTGTTTAATTCCGTCAGCTACTCCTTGTGCTCCTTGTGCCAGCTGTTTACTTGCTGCCTCTGAAGAAGTAAGTCCTTCTACAAGTTGCTGACTTCCATCTGACGCACCTTTTAACCCATCCGAAAGTTTACTTGCGCCTGCTTCTGTAGAAGTAAGTCCAGATACCAGCTTCTGACTTCCCGCAGATGCATCTTCCAGACCCGTTACAAGTCCGTCTGCTCCTTCGGAAGCGGAGGTAAGACCTGTGCTAAGCTTGTTTGCTCCTTCTTTGGAAGTGGTAATCCCATCTTTCAGCTGACCAGCACCATCTTGAAGTTTCCCAACACCGCCAGATAATTGACCTCCCGCATCAACGAGCTGGGACAGACCCGAGGAAAGATCACTAGCACCTGAACTTAATTTGCCTGCTCCATCATCTAAGGTTTTGACCCCATCAGCGAGCGGAGCAACTCCTTCTTGCAGTTCGAGCGTTCCGTCAGCGAGTTTCTTCAGATTGTCTTGAAGCGTAAGTGCTCCATCGTTAAGTTCTCCAGCACCATCATTGATTTCATTCGCTCCGTCTCCTGCTTCCTCGAATCCGTCAGCGACTTCTGTGAATTTATCCAGCAGCGTTTCTGTGTAGGATTCTGTCACTGCTGCAGACACTTTCTTACTGATTTCCTTCATCGCCGTATTTCCGATCTGGGCACCGACAAAGTTATAATTCCCGTTCGGTTCATATATCAGTTCTGAAGGATTCGGATCTTCATCCATTAATGTCGTTGCTCTTTGTGAGAAGTCCTCAGGAATGGTGATAAGCATATAGTACTCATTGTTATCCATTCCTTGTTTTGCTTCATCGAGGTCAACGAACTGCCAATTGAAGTCTTGTTCTTTTTTCAGCTCATCTACAAGTTCTTCCCCGATCTTGAGCTGCTTTCCTTCAAACTTGGCACCTTGGTCCTGATTTACAACGGCCACTGGCAGTGTCTCAAGCTTGCCGTATGGATCCCAGAAGGCTGTGAGATACACGCCCGTATATAAAATGGGAATAAGCATGACAGCAATGACCGGAATAAGAATCTTCGGGTTCTTCAGCGCTCGCCATACATCTTGAAAAAATACGGATAATGACTTCATTATTTCTTTCTCTCCTCTACACCATCTCATTCGGGCTTTCAGCCGTAATTCACTTCATAAAGCACAGTATGAAAATAGAAAGCACGAACTTCATGACTGTTTTCCTCATTTAGTCATATGAGATTAAAAAAATAAACATTCCTCTGACATCTAAAAAAATGTGCAATTTAATAACTGCTTTATTTATATACGCCTTTACCTGATGTAGTGAAACATTATTATTAATATTTCATATCACTTAGGATATTAAGCCGGCTGCACCCATTAATATATCTATGTAGCCGGCTCACCAAACGTATCTTATACTGGAATATCTGTGGTCAGTCCGTGTACGAGAAACAAATCGATATACTGTTTAATCTGTTCCTTGCCCAGCGGTTCATTCCCCTGACTCCAATCGGAAGTTAGTGCAATATAAAGTTTCAGCATGATGTAGGCTGCTACTTTCGGGTCACATGGTTTAATTTCTCCCTTTTCTTGTGCTAAGCGGAGTTCTTTCTCCAAATAACCTGTAATTACACCTTCTACTTTTGCATTTCCCAGTTTCGCTTGTACCGTTCCGAATTCTCTCACTTCTTGAGATAGCTTGATCAGCAGCTCATGTTGCTCTCTGAACTCCAAGAGCGAATCTAGAATTCGAAAAAGATTGCTTGCAAAAGTCTGCTCATGATCAAGCTCTCTTTCCGCAATATGTTTCATCTCCAAAATGACTTCATGCAAAATTTCATCGAACAACTCTTCCTTATTAGTAAAGAAAGTATAGATTGTTCCCTTACCGACATTCGCAATCTTAGCCACCTGATCCATCGTCGTTGCTTTATAACCAAACAATGCAAAGGATTGTGCTGCTGCTTGAATTACTTGTTTGCGACGATCTATCGGAGCCATCGCCTCGCCTCCCTTATCATTGATTCATAAAAATGACTAAAAATCTAAAATGGTCATTCGGTCAAAAATCACTTTATCACTTTTATCTGCAATTAGCAAGAAAAATGTTACAATTTATTTAGCCTAACGATCGTCTTACTTTGGTTTGCTACATTGAAGCACATTCTTCCTTTCTAATAAGAAAAAAGAACTTGATTCGAATACCTCATCATAATATGTACAATGAAGCATAAACGAAATTACAACTCATATCCGGATAGGTGAAATCATGAGAAAAAAAAGAGTGTTACTACTGTCTGAAGGATTCGGGACAGGACATACCCAGGCTGCTCATGCACTTGAAAAAGGATTAAAACAATTATATCCCGATGTGAATGCGCGTGTCATTGAGCTAGGTAAAATTCTAAATCCCATGCTTGCCCCGTTTATCTTGGGGGCTTATCGTAAAACCGTTACTTCAACACCCCGATTAATTGGTCTCATCTATCGTTCTCAAAACAAACGTTTAAATGGTTTTCGCAGGCTTGCTCTACATAGGTTGTTCTATTCCCATACGTCAAAGGTGATTACTCAACTGAACCCGGATGTCGTTATCTGTACTCATCCTTTTCCGAGTGCGATCATCTCTAGGCTCAAGCGTCAGGGCCTTGATATTCCGCTTTATACCCTGATCACAGATTATGATGCTCATGGTGCTTGGATTAGTCCAGAGGTCAATCAGTTTCTCGTGTCCACACCAAAAGTGGGCTCCATGTTACGTCAAAAGCAAGTGGAACCATGCCGAATTCAAGTTACAGGGATTCCTATTCATCCAGACTTCTGGAAGGAACAATCCAAACAGGAAGCACGTGAAGAACTTCAACTAAAAGCTCTGCCTACCGTCATGATCATGGGCGGAGGTTGGGGATTGCCGCTTACAGACCAACTTATGGAGCAAATGGCTTCCTGGGCAGACAAGATACAACTCCTCTTCTGTCTAGGAAATAACGAAAAGCTGATCCATCGGCTGAAGGGTTCTCCCTTATATCAGCATCCCCATATTCGTATATTGGGGTATACCAATGAAATAAGCAAACTGATGAATGTAGCCGATCTGCTGGTTACCAAACCAGGCGGGATGACTTGTACAGAAGGAATGGCCAAAGGGCTTCCTATGTTTTTTGCTCCTCCCCTTCCTGGTCAGGAAGAAGAGAATTGTGAGTATTTTGTAGAGTCGGGTTTCGGTGTTGTTCTAAAAGACTCTAGAACCCTCGACGAACATTTTATTCGTCTGACTACGCGTTTCTCAGAAACGGAAAGGGGGACCGCCATATCGAGACCGGAAGAATATGATCCTGAAATATGTACCCGCACAGTCTATAAGCTTCTTACGCAACATGCATCAAGTACAGAAGAAGAAATGATCCTGAATATTCGATAGAATCAAAGAAAAAAAGCTGCTCGTCATCTCGCTCCATAGGGCGTGAAAACAAGCAGCTTTTTCTTATATATACCTATTAAATTTCTGTACTTGCTCCCGGTTCCAAGGCAATTCCCTCGATTCCTTTAGGCTGCAGGAGATGAATGAACGCATTCGCATCCTGCTGGATGAATGGGAAGGTATTATAATGAACAGGAATGACTTTCTTCGCTCCAATCCATTCTGCTGCAATCGCAGCATCCTCAGGTCCCATTGTGAGTCCATCTCCAATTGGCAGAATAGCCATATCAATATTGTTCAGTTCACCAATAATCTTCATATCACCGAACAGTGCCGTATCTCCTGCATGGTATAACGTTTTGTCTCCCATTGTTAACAGGATGCCGGCAGGCTCTCCCATATATACAGTCTTACCATCTACTTCAAGAGAGGAACTATGAAAAGCCAGCGTATACTTAACTTTGAACCCATCAAACTGATGACTTCCACCAATGTTCATATGATGAGCTTGTACCCCTTGATTCTGGCAGTATTCGGCTAATTCATATATCGCTACAACCGGGCAATCATTCTGCTTTGCAATCGTTAAGGTATCTCCAAAGTGGTCTGAGTGACCGTGTGTCAAAAGCACCGCATCGACTTTCACATCTTCTGCAGCAATCTTAGCTGTCGGATTTCCAGTCAGAAAAGGATCAATAATAACCCGCTTGCCTGCTTCTTCTACAAGAATACATGAATGTCCATAATAAGTGATTTTCATAGATTGATACCCTCCTAATACATAGAAATTACCCAATTTCTTAAGGAACTATCATCTCTATTATATCACTCTTGAACCTTATTTATAAAATGTATGATTACCGATTCTCGTCACTTTTATTTGCGAATGATGTACAGTTAAATCGTCAGCGAGGGTAATAGATAAGAAATAAAGCGTCTCATCCGGTACTTCTTTACGTCCGTGCATCGCTTCATTGACAGCACGAATCGAATCCTCGTTCGGAGTTACACGGTCCATTCGACCGTTCGCAACGGGACTGAATTGATATTTTTGATATATAACGCCTTCAATAGTATCGGGATATTTGGCTGACCGAAGCCTGTTCAAGACAACGTTAGCTACAGCTACTTTGCCTTCGTACGGTTCGCCTTCTGCTTCTGCCATAACGATTTTACGTAGCATTAGCAGCTCTTTATCCGAGACGTTGTAGCTCCAGGTTGCCTTACTTTTTTGTTCCTGGGTTAGTAATTTCGTCTTGGTAAAGAATAAAGTTTTGGGGGGAGTAGTAAGTTTTGCTTTGGCCGATGCAACTGCAATCGCCTTTTTCTGTTCCAATAATTTTTTTCGTTCCGCTTTTTTGGCTTCCAAAGCCTTTTTCTCAGCCTCTTTTTGATTCTCCACCGTTGTTTCTGCGGAAAGAGCTGTTGTTTTAAGCAGAACATGGTCTTCCGATGACAAGTGTGCCGGACCTTGGGTCAATTGACCCGCAGAAAATGTATATAAACCTGTTTTATCCATCACGGAAGTTAGCATAGCGACTCCATTGTGTTCAGAGTTCATCCTGCTGTTATTTATTGCTGATATTTGGTTCATCGGATTACCGGAATTCGGATTCTCCTGAGTTGTACTTTCCCCATATACTTCAACAGCCTTAGTAATAAGGCTTACCCCCAATATAAACACAAGCAGCACAAACATGAGTGGTGCTACCCAGCGAGTCTCTCTATTTGTATTCATAATGACCTCCTGTTATATCGGCACAATTCTACTTAACTGTAACCAAAATTGCAAGGTTTGAATACTAGGCCATATCGAATTCAGAGGGCTTACATCACGATGAGACCCCTGTAAGAGCACTGCGCTGAGTAGGCGTATTCCGTTGATACATCTGGTTTTTTCACACACGAACACTTGCTCTCTAT
>NZ_JAGXCY010000053.1 GCF_018310695.1 Paenibacillus sp. Marseille-Q4541
TAAATATTGTGTTATAACACAACACAATACAGACTTTTTATTATTATTTATTGTTTTGATTTGTACACACCTTCGGGAAATATCCTTTCATTGCAGCTTCTTTTTCACTCGAAAACGCTTGTTCTATTCGATATCGAAAGCTACAAGATTCTCTGTAGTAATATTTCAATCCGGTTGAAGGATCCACTGCTGCATAAATTACCGGCGCTTTAACCAACCTCCCTCCTCCAAACGCATAATTGTTGTAAAATTGATCACCTATTGGAATCCCCTGGATAAAGGCCATAATTCCGATATCATCCACGGTATTGACCCAATCCTCTTGGGATATTGTAGGAAGTGTAAAAGTGTAGCTGATACCACTACGGGTCATAACTTCATTGTGTTTATTGATGAAATAAGCTAGGTCTTTTTGAACATTGCTGACAATCCAACTTTTTCTTGCTTCTTCAAACTGAACCGTACTGTTCAGGATCTGAATATCTGTTTTGTTTTGTAATTCCCATTGGTACCCCTCTATCCATTTTCGGTCAGAAGCGTCAAATGCATAAACGTAACTATCCAGAGTAAAATTCAAACTGTTGCCCTGTGAATCTGTGTAAGCATATGGTTTTTTAGGACGCCACATATGTTTCATTTCAGTTGTTCCATCAGCATTTTTGTACTCGCTAAGGGTATACAACCAGTACCCATCATAATCTAGCACGACTACAGCTGGTATGTAGGAAGCAAGGGTACTTTGTCCAACTGGATCATTCTGTACTTCAAAATTCAAATATAGTGTTTTAAAAAAAGTATCGATTGCCTGTTCTTTGTTTGCTTTAAAGTATTTTGAAGACTGATAACCAGCTTCGTATTCTTGCATTTCATTGATGTTTAGCATAAATCCAGCATCTTGCGCTGCTGTCTTAAGAGCTGCATCATATTTGTCTTCTAGCTGCGCTACGAGCATAAGGTCATTTGTACGCAGATCCAAAACATAGTAGAAAGGGAAAAAGAAAAGGACAAAGACGATGGCCAGGTTAGTAATCCTCATTGAGTACCATCCCTCCATAATTCATATAGATCTTTGGCACATCCCCGCTGTTACCTACCAATATAAAATCTTGCATTATAGTTGACATCGTTCGATTTTTATTTTTGACAGAAACGGTAATAAAATCATTTAGTGCGAGCTTATATTTTCTTGAATCGTTGTCTGCAGGAATATTAGTTTCTGGAAAAAGAACCTTCATGATTTCTTCGGTATAATGACCTTCATAATATGTATCAAAAGAGTTTTGGAATGTTGCTGGATTTGCTGGGTCTGAATAGACAGGATTATACTTTTTGTGCATGTGCTCTAACGTTACGTCGTACACATTCCCTGTCTCCCCAAGTTTCTTATTAAACTGCAGATACATCTCAGGTGAGATATATCCTTTCGTTCTTACTGCGTCTACAAATTCGGTAACTGTCTGATGGACTACAGTTTGAATCTGGTTATCATGACGTACCGTGGACTGATACAATGGATACAACATCATTAATATCAGAGCAATAAATCCAGCTACAAGTTTAGAAAATATGTCCATCAATTCATCCCCTAGTTAAAAATGATCTTTGTTAATTCGCCTTTAGTATTTCTCTCATACACAACGCTATATGATTTATTGGGATCGATGTGAGAAACATCGGTATTATCAATAGTCAAATTTTTAGTAAAAAGTATGTCTTCAACTTCAATGTCTGCGTTGATTTCTTGAATTCGAAAGATACTGTAAATGACTTGTGCTCCAGAATATAATTCCTCGCCAACCTCTTGAATTGTACTGAATACGCGATGATCTTCATTGGCTCGGACCTGAGGCAAATTGTTTGTACTTTGTTCTTGCGAAACTAGTCCCCAGAGTGCAAAAGATGCTGCAGATATAAAGATTAATATTGCAGTTGCTAAAGAAATGGAAGTTTCGGTATTCTCATTCATGAACAAGATCTCCCTTAATTTTATGGGAGGGATTCCCTTCAAGAGCCTAGGAATCCCATGTAATATCTTTTAATCATCCTTGAGTAAAAATGATTCCGCGTACGACATTGTTCTTATCGTAAACAACTTTAGAGTAGAACTTTCCGGATGGGTTGATATAGTTGCTGCTTGTTTGATCTTGTGCAGTGGTAATACTAATATTTTTTGTATCTCCTACGATTTCACCAGCAGCATTAAATGCATTTCCGTAAGTCATACTTCCACCTTTACCTGTAACTACTGTTAATCCAAATTGATCTTGGTTCATATACTGACGCACAGCATTCAATACTTGGCTACCAGTCATGGACGAATTATCGTAGTTGTTGTACTCCGATTGTGATAATGTTTGTTGAATTCCTGTCATTTTTTCTTGGCCAGTTTTCGCTCCTGCTTGGAAGACACCGAAAAGTAAAACTACCAATGTAATTAGTGCGATTGTCAGCATTATACCTCCGGATAATCGCAATCCGGTATTTGTTGATTCTTCCATTTTCTCTCTTCCCTTCGGCTAAATATTCATTATTTGTTGCATCGTCTGATCCATTTGTCCAATGGATACATAAATCATAGGAAACAATAGGTATAAAAAGATCAGCAGATATGCAGGTGCCCAACCACAAATTCTTCCCCACACAACTTTTTTACTAATGAGTCGATTCATGCGATCAATCTTTTGTTCCCTATGAAACTCTTGCTCCATTTCCAAATCATCAAAAGCCTCAATAAGTGGTATCTTTTCAAGTGCCAGCTGCAGTCGATTAACGATTCTCACAAATGAGATAAACGGTGCATCATCTTTAAGTTCTTCAAGTGCCCTTTCTGGACCACTGTCAAAGTTAGCGATGCACTTCCGTAGTGTGGGCTTAAATATTATGCTATATCTCTCCATCCATTCGAGGATTGACTGCACATTCATTCGTTCAAATTGACTAAGAATAGAAATCACCACATGGAATTGATCTACTTCATTTTGAATTTCCATGATTCTCATCTTTCTCTGGAATTGAGTCAACCATAGTGGAATGAAGAATCCGATACAGGCACCACCGATAGCAATGAGCAGCTCCCACCACCTAAAGTACTGATTGTTGAGAACTTCTATTTTCTCAATGATCCTGGTCACGGTATTATTTAAAGCAGCGCTTTCTGATGGAGCATCTGGCATTAATATTACCCTTTCTAAAACTGCTTCCCTGGTAAGAGTATCAGCCCCTTTCAAGTCACGAATTAGTGCATTATCAAAGTCTGTAAGTTCTTTTCCTCTTAATTTTTCTTCATCCGTCATGTAGCCCATCAAGTGTGATGCCTCTGTTGTTAGATTGGTATAAATTTGATGACTTGTATTCCAATGAAGAAAAAAGGAAAGCACGATGACCCCGATAAAGCAGGTCAAACTCACAACTATTCGTTGTATATAGAACCACTCAATCGTAAGTGGTGAGTTTGATTCTTTTAATAAAAGCGTTACTTCATAATGTTTTCTTGTTCTTTTAGAAGGTACAACACGGTCAATAATCCAACTTACACCAGGCCATTCATATACATGCTTCTCCCAATTTCGTCTAGATGTGGTCGTCATGTATCTTGATTCCTCAATCTCACTAATCTTGCGGACAAGCAAATAGAAAATAATGCACGCTGAATAAATGATTATCCGCAAAATATAGCCAATATTTCCGGAGTAAAATTGATTCATAATCGGGAAGTAAGTTGTTGCCCAGGTTTCAATCGGAAAAGTGAGGAGAATCGGTAATAATGCGAACAAAGACAAGTTACTAAGCTTATAACTTAGACGTCTTCTTCTTAGGACATCATCCCTGATCTCTCGAACCAGCTTGCTTAGAGCATTAAGAAACATAGATCCCTTAGAAACCAAACGGTCACCGTACTCCATTACTAAAAATGAGACACCAGCGAACATTTTTAAGTACCTATTAGGAACTACTGTATAGAAAGCTTCAAGGTCTTTCTTAGGATCTTTTGCAGTGAGTATCTCATGAATACGCTCCGCCTGAAGTTTCATATCATGAGGGGAACGTTGTGCCCCTTGGTAAATCGCTTCATCAACCAATTTCAATTCTTGATAGTCATGACGAACTTCTTCAAGATAATTTACTAACTGTACAAGGAGCCGATCTTCAACACGCTTGACAAAAACATTAATGAGTAAAGTATTAAGAACGATAACACCCATGATTGAAAAGAGGACCATTACAAGGTTTTTACTGAAGATAGCCATAAGCGCAATTACAAGAAAGGAAATGGCAAGAACCTTCAGTGTAATCCGCATTGTCTCTCTTCTCAGTGTAAGCTCGTCATAAGGATTAATGGTTGCGAGACGAAACCGAACCTGTCTGATGAGTTTACCTAGAACAGGTAATTTCGATAACTCAACGTAAGACTTCTGATAGAACACGAGAAGTCTCTTATTGCTCTCCTTCTTAGACCCAAATGTCGATGTCTTATTTTTTCGAACTGAGACATAGTGGTAAACGCTTGATAAGACTAAAGCTATCAAACAAATAATCAACAATATTTGGATGTTAATCATAACTTACATGCCCCCAATGTTTGTTTAGGAAGGCTTTGAAATCACTTGCATCCTTAGGAGGCATAATCGCAAGCATTTGCTGTACTTTTTCCTTGGATAGAGGCTCACCAGCTACATATTTACCGTCCAGGTACTCTACAATGTTACGATCTTTCCATACGCGTCCTGTTTTCCGCAGGAGTTCCTCTTTTTTAATTGCTATAAGTGCATCCATCTTGGACTCGAGAGTATCTCCGGACTTGATCTCTAGAAGTTCTGAGTCATCATGCTCTTGATAAATACATTCAGTTATACGTTCAATATAACGGTGACCAGTGTTGCTTCTTTCAACATGGACATCCAACTCAATGACTTTAGCCACCTGCTCTTCAGCAGTTTTTTGATCCGTAGCTGCTTGAGTGTTAATTAATGAATTTCGCAATGACCACATAAGGTCTCTAAAAGTTTTGGCATGGTGAGTAAAAACCGTAAATAAACTTGCGACTTGTCCCATCTTAATCATCCATGCAGCCACCTCATCAGTAGCGACTTCTCCTAATAGATTGACGGTTCCATCTGTTTTCTTCTGCAAATCAAGGCCTTGTTGACCAGTTATATAGTCCGTTTCACGAAATGCGATTGTATTCCGCTGTGGATACAGTTTCCGCAGGTTAAGTTCAAAAGCCATTTCTTGAATGCGTAAGTTATATACTGCTGGGATATACTTGACTGCTGCCATCATAAGAGACGTTTTACCAGAACCTTGTGGTCCAGTAATAGCAGTAATGCGAGCACCTTTCATTAGAAACTTCATCAACTCTCTAGGGAGCTCTGCATTTTCTGCTGTTTCATCTGATATCAGATTTTCTAAAGACATGTTTGGAAGGTCAAATTTTCGAACCCAGAATGCCCAGCTTTCTGAAAAAGGCGGTCGGACTACAACAACCCGCGAACCATCTTTCAACTCATTTACTTTGAAACCTGTCTGTTCTGTCATTTGACTCGGATTGTCATATTTATAGATGTTGTTGACGATTCTCTTTAGCTCCAACTCAGAATTAAAACTGAGAAAAGATAAATGAATTGATTTTCCTTTATAGAAAATCCATACACTTTCGTATCCGTGGTGTTTAATTTTTTTCATAGAGTTCATCAAATCCACTTCATCATCAAGCAGCTGCATTGAGCTAGGCACACCGGAAACCCCACCAGAAACGCCATCAACTCTCATGTTAAGGATGTCATCAATAACACCATATCCTTTGTACTGTGAGTACACTCTCTGAACCACAACACTCAATCTATCCTGGAAATCCAGTTTAGTGTTCGCAAGTTCTGTCTTAAAGACCTTATTGATTTCTTCACTTGTGATAATGTAAGATTCTGTCGTTCCGTCTTCAATTTCTGATTTTAATTCATCGAGTTGATACTGACTTATCAGCTGCTCCAGTCCCTTAAATCCGAACTTCTTTTTATATAAATGAAGAAGGATATCAAACTTATCTTGATCACTTAATTTTTTGGGATCATTAAATGGGATGATCCAGTTAATATTCTCTTCATTGATCCCATACTTCCGTTCAAGTAGATCGTATATGTATTGCTTGAGATATACTTTCTCTTGAATATCACCGGTATTCGCGTTTTTAAGGGCTTTTTCCAGTTCCACTACTATTGCTTTTCGTCGTTCATACTCTTCATCAGATAAACCTAAATCCAGTAAATTCGTATTGATAAAATCACTTATCGTCCTTTTTACAAAGCCGAGTATCTGATCGATTTCATATCGTTTCCTGTCCATTTCATCTTTTTTAGATACTTGCTGGACGGGTTTGCGTCGTAATTTTAAAGTCAAAAACAATATAAGACCGATCAAAATGAGGACGATAATCAGATAGTTTAAAGTCGTCCCCATTAAGACACTCCTTTCTCAATACTTTTAATCTTTGTGTTGACTCCTACTTCCGTAAGAATGAATTCCGCTGCTCTACGTACTTCCTGCATGAAGTAATAATTATCATGATTTCTTGTGATGTATCGATTTTTCATGAAGAATCCCTTTATATCTCCATCATTGTAGTGATCTCTGAAATTAGTATTGTAAGGAATTGAGAGAATTGGACCTTTGTAACGGTATTTATTGGCTATGTTTTTAATTTTGTATTTTGATTCAACGTCATACTGACCAACCATCAAAACGTGAGGCTTGTTATGCAGTTCCTCAGGCCAGTAGGTTTTACTTTCAAAGTACTTTTCTAAAACATTTATGTTCTGGTTAACACATACAACTATTAGATCCGAACTCTGAAGCATGGCTTTTCCTACTTCGCTATTCGTTCCACTATGAAGATCTAGCAGCATGGCATCATAATAAGTGCTTGCCTTCTCATATATAATTTTCAATACATCCGTCGATTCTTCAAATTGTGTTTGGTTAGGTTTTCCACTATTCTTCAAGAAATCAAGGCGATCCCTTTCAATGAATAACGAGTTGTTCCTGATGGAATCATTTTGTAACTTGCCTGAACGGACAGCTCGCTCTAAAGCATCAATACCAATTCCTGTGAAATCAAAAAATTCTGGATTAGATTGTTGCAAAGCCTTTCGGAAAGCCTGTTCTAAGGTGACGTCGGACCATTGAGGCTGCGAACAAAGAGTTCGGATCTGATATTCCATTCCAACCAGTGCTGCTATCGCAGCGGTATTACTTGTAACTCCTAAGCCATGCTGGTATCCCCAAAATACAATTTGCCCCATCCTTAACCTCTCCTTTCAGTTTGCTTCCATAGATTTAAAGTTTCTTTTGGGCTCTGCTCAAGAATTCGTGATACGATTGACCTGATCACATCTTTGTATGGTCCTGAAATCCCCTTAAGTTTTACCGTACTGGAGAATTGATTATTGGTTTTTCTTGTTAAGTCACGCTCGTCCGGATAGTAAGTCAAAGTATCCTCCCAATGGATAGGGTGTCTTTCTAAGAGATCATTAAGATAGGACTCGTTATGAGTACCATTGACCTCAAATAATACTTTAGTAAAAGGGTAGAGCTCAGAAATCATCTTTTCTTGGAAGTATGATTGAAGGAGCTTTGCATTACTCTGCATAACCGGATTCTCAAATGAAGAGACCAAGTAGTACATGTCGGCTAACGGCCAATTTCTCAGGGCCTCTTCATTTTCTGCATCTATTAGTACGATATCGTACTCACCTTTTTTTAGATGCACTTCCAAATCACTGTAGCTTTTTAATCCTTCAGCAACATCAAAGTGATCATACTCCTGAAGAGTAGTATTCATCTCCACTTTCGGATAGGCATGCATATATCTACTAGTTAATGTGCAGTCAGCTATCAAAACTCTCTTCACTTGTGATACTAGCTTGGCAATGTAAAACAACAGATCAGTTTTATCGTAATTTCCTACAAAGAGAATATGCTTCATAACTGCCTCCTACTCTGTTACCGTAGCATCAACTGGGACACTCACATTGTTATCTGTGAAAACAGCTTCTGAGTTTTGGGGAGTTTGCTGCTGATCGAGCAATGAATTCCCCGTAACTGTTGAGGTCTCAGCTACCTCTTCAGTTTCCTTCTTGGTTCCGTTCTTGCCGTTACTATAATCCTGTCTTTGCTTCTCAGTCATAGATTGCAAATCACTTTCAAGCTTCTGACGATATCTTCGTTCTAGCTCCGTTGTTGCAACATCTATAATATTGGGATCAGAATCGATCAAATCTAAGACCTTTTCATTAGCAGGGTACGTAATAGCAGCCTCATTTTGCATGTGTGGATCCACATAGGTTAATGCGTAAATTGTGGCATCATTGATATAAGCGTCCACAATGGCACTAGACATTGTTAAGATTTCTTGCTCGTCCATCTCATACCAAATGGTTCCATTGGCTAAGTCTTTAACTTTTTTCTTGGATAGTACTATGTAGTCTTGGCCTGTTGGAAACTTAACGCGGACATCGACAAATTCATCCTTCTCCAGTTTGCTTGGAAGCTCGATAAGGCGAAACTCTTGGTTTCTCAAATCATCAGGTGTTATTCCATCTTCATAAAGCATCGAGTCGGTGATAGGTGTATTCTTTTTCAAATTAATCTTTGTGTACTTTCCTACAATATCATTAGCATGCATAACGTTTTCTGGTACTGCTCTTTTCGGAACATTTATGGTTACAAGGTCCGATTCATGTAGAATATCACCAGCCTCGTAATCGTCTGCAGCTACCTGAACGGCTATTGTTTCTTCTTCTAACTGCATTTGTGCAAAGTCACGTTGCTCCTCAAGAATGTTTCTTTCAGTTTCGTTTTTACCCTCGATGTGTTTGAAATAGAAGTAGCCGATTGTAACACAAATCAGTAGTACAACAATTCCGCCGATGGAGCCGGCTAAAATCAATTGTTTTTGGCGAAATCTTATTTTTGACATGAATTTTCTCCCTTCATCTCATAACTGCCGTTCAAAATTAGTCCTGAAAGAATGTCTGCATCTTCTTTTTAAGTAGTGAGAGTCGTTGATGTTGGTGCAGCTTCAATATTTCCTCTAATGTTGAGTTAACTACCTTATCCTTCTGATATGGATCTGTTTGAAACGGCAAAGAATGTATTTTCCTCTTTGGTAATTTTTTTCTTATATCATCAACCGTCTGTTTTGAAGCCATAGGAACGCACAATTTCCACCTGCTTTGATCAAGGTCAATTTGTTCCTCAAAGAAGTTCATAATGTCTTTCTGTTTCCATTCACTTCCTGACCCAACGACGATGGATATATTTGCTCGTAAAAATTCTTCATAGCAATAACTTTCTTGATAGGCTCCCATATCAATAATGATGAAAGCGTAATTTCCTGAGTGATAATGATAAAGTTTAAGATCCTTGACGGACTTAGCATATCTAACTCCGTCAATTGTAAATGTTGGATTTTTGAGTATTGTTGGATTATCTATACCTTCATAGGCAGCTTCAATTTCTACAAAATCGTTTGAATCGTTTGCTTCTATTAAAAGAACAGGATAATTTTCACTCGCTAGATAGTTAGCTAGCATAATGGCAGTATGAGTACAACCGACACCACTTTTTACACCAGTTACTGCAATTACAGCTGTTCCAACAAACCTTTCTTTTTTACGCTTAACATTTTTTTGTAGTACAGGAGCAAAATCAAGTTCCTCTGTACGAATAACATCTAGATTTTTTTGCTTTTTTCCTTCGATAATCGCCTTTTTCTTCTCATCTATCTTTTCAAATAACTTGGCACTTGTTTCAGAGATTTGACGACTAAATTCTTTTGCAGATTCACTAAATCGGGAAACTGGTTGATTGTCTAAAGAAGCATTCTCAAGAGATCCATCTTCCTTCTCAGTTGTTTCATCAGAGATTATTTCAACTTCAGTAGTGAATGTCTCTTCCTGGTATTCTTCCTTGCCTTCATCAAGTTTCTCACCAAAGCAATTCTCCTGAGGGTTCTTTAGTACAGGAACTCGAACGCTATGTCCTAAGGCTTCAAGGATTCTTACTTCAACAATTCCGGGTTCAAGATCCATATAATTAAGGCAAGTAATACCTTCATCCATTAAGCTTGAAATCAATTCATCATCTTCTCGATGGTAAATCAGCATAATTGTTGAACCAGGACGCTCAATTCGTATCTTCGCTACGAGTCGCTTAAATGCATCGTCAGACCGTATAACATTCTCCATGAAGACAACAATATTTGATTCAATTGACTCCCACTGAGGAACAAAGAAATCTAAAGAATCAATTGTTCTGACTATTCTCCCAATATCACTAAGCTCATCAGCAAACCATTCTGCTTCATCCCTATCCGGGGTAGCTAAGAATATTCGATTCATTTACAACCCCCTGTATTCCTGTATATATATCAATTTATTAATATACAAACATGAAATGAAAGCTTGTTAGCTAAGATTATAGTATTGCTTCTCCTCATTCTGAAATATGAAAAAGCTTGTTTTGAGATTTTTCTGATGGTTGTACAGATCATTATCAGTTAGAAACCAAACATAATCTGAAATACCTTCTTGCATGATAAGCTTTTGTGCTAAAGTGGCCTTCTCTTCAGTAGAGAGAAGTAAGATGAGTATGCCACCACCTTCAGTACTTTTAAGAAAGTTTTTGTAGAACTGAGCTTGATATCTTAAGGTTTTCAACCATTTCTCGTCTTCGCGATGAACAACCAAGTAGAATGAAAGCATTTTCCCCTTTGGAGTTCGAAGTATATAACGAGCCATGGGTATTTGTTGTTCTTCTTCAATTTTTAAAATAGGATGAAATTCAAAGTGTGTCATTTTGAAATTCTCTCGAAGTTGAATATACAACTCGTTAGTCACTGAATATTTCATTCGATATAGCATGGTCATAGGCCGTGTAGCCCTCGGATCTCTATTACCTAACACTAAGCCGTATCGATATTTCAATACATCAGCACCGCTAGCACCTAACTCATAAAAACTCTGACGATTCTCACTCGGACTTGAATAAGTTTTCCATTGAATGCGCCGAATCATTCCATATTTCAACAGCTTACGAACTCTCTTTTTAACTGTTTCCTCTCTCTCTGCTTCAGGAAAGAAAATTCTTTGTAATTGAGATAGCGTAATCCAGCGGTGTACAAAAAGAAATCTTACAATTTCAATATCCCTGTCTGTGATCCAACCATTTTTTATTTTTTCTTCGATGTAATAAAACTCATGTCTTGTTAGCTGATCCATCCCTGTAACGTACGCATATGGATCATCCCAAATCGGTTTTGGTTGGAGTGTCGGTTCTTCCGCTGAATCTAACAACGGAGACACTTGAAATTCCATATTACACTCCCCTTAATAAATTTCATGAGGAAATTTGCAAATTCTTGATTTAATACGCCTTCTCTCCACATCAATGTTTCTTAT
Organism: Paenibacillus sp. Marseille-Q4541; assembly: GCF_018310695.1. Lineage (GTDB taxonomy): Bacteria > Bacillota > Bacilli > Paenibacillales > Paenibacillaceae > Paenibacillus. The sequence continues at coordinate 11,454 of NZ_JAGXCY010000053.1, forward strand.
TTTCACACTCACTCGTTTTCCAATAAGTGAACCATGAGAGGGAAGCTTTGGTGGAAACCAAGCAAGAGTCTCAACGCCAGGTGTCAGCTTAACGAAAATCCCAACATTTTCAACGACACTAGTTATTTCCCCGGGATAAAAATTGCCCACGCCAAAATTCTCTCGGACACGATTCCATGGGTCTTCTAACAACTCTTTACGGGATACTCGTACTTGCTGTTTCTCCCTATCAATTTTCTTGATTTTAACAGTAAGCGTAGTGCCGAGTGGTACAAGGTTCTTAGCTGAATGCGTCCAATCATATTCATAATCTTGAATGGCTAGCACACATGAAACCCCTTTTACTAAAACATACAAACGTTCCTCTTCCCATCCGGAAACTGTTCCTGTAACAACATGTCCTTCTTCAGCAGTCTCCCAAAATTCCTCCTGAAGTTCATCAATTGCTTGCACACGAGAAAGCAAGACAATTCCCTTTTCTTCATCAAAGACCTGAAATTGTTCAGGGTCTAGCCCCATTTTCTGTACATCCAAAACCATAAAATCAATTCGATGATCAATAAAACCTACAAGAGAACGGAATTTATGTTTATCAAATTGATCCTCATAAATTAACCCTTTAAGACCATTATTTAAATGAACAAGCACGCACTCCATTTTCTTGCCATGAGGTTCGTGTACCTCTACACCGCTCACTAAACCTTGGTGAATTTGTTTTCGACGTAAAGACGTCCTGTATTCCTGCATTGGATTTGATGAAAGTGATTGAAAACTCACGCTGATTCCTCCTTAACTTTTATGTAAAGTGCGTATTTACGATCTGTCACGAAACGAAAACCAACCAGATCCAAATCCCTACGTTTTCGATCAATTACTCTAATCGCTTTTCTTTTGAACATCTTATTAATAAATTCCTCTCCAAGCTCCGAGGACCATATTACTTTGTAATACCCTTTTGTTGGTAAATGTCCGGCTAAGTCAATGCTTATCTGAAGAGCTGAGTCACTAGCATTAATGTCATTATCTTTTTCGTTTAATTCTAAATCTTGTGTAGCTGTTAAAATCATTTTGTTTTTACTAGACCATTCAATGAGTAAACTTGGATTTATTCTCTTTATAGCTGTAACGAATGCGTATATAGGCACATACTCGTTCATGAGGAGACAGTTGTTATAAAAGTTCTCAAGCCTATCCACATTACAATCAGGATGGGTTAGCACAAACTCCAGTTCTTCAAGTAGATGTTTATCAATCAAACTATTGCTCCTCTCTAAATTTTCTCCTTTCCATGTATTATAATCAATTAGTTAGTTTATATATATATTAATATACAACTATATTTGAAAAAAATGAAGGGTTATTATTTAACCCTTTTAAGTTGACCTCTTTTTATTGTTTTTGGCAGCAGCTCTGTTGTATCCAACTGCCTTATTTCTAAGTAAGCATTACCAAACCGATCGGTAGTTCTCTCGATATAATATTCTTGATCCTCAAACAGTATATACGACTCATCATCGTAGTACTCTCCCTTTCGAATCTCATCTATAGCAAATTTAAGTATCTCCTTCGAATGTAGAATACTTGCTGATATCTTAATTTCAGGATGATTGTATACACTTTCAGTTCCAGTCGTCATCAATTTGTATGGTTGTTGAGTCAAAGGATTGTTCATAGTAACAATATTAACTTCATCATCATGAGATATTTTTATTTTTGCAAGATTATCTTGTGGAATCATTTCAAAACTTAACAACGAACCATTAAAATACCAAGCATGGTTTATGTCAAAATCGAGGGTGTAAATCTTATCCAAGATACCATGAAACAATTCCTCATAATTATTTATTGATTCTTCTATATATAGATCTGGGTAACCATAATGTTGGAGTCCGTATGTTCTAACATACTTGATGTTGCCATCTAAGTCAGTCGTCACAACTGGTTTTATTGAAGGATCAAAAAATTGATGCATATACATCGCATCCCTTCTCAAAAGTTTCCGATATAGATTATTATATTACTCTTTTTCAATTCAACAAAATTTTTTAACCTCCCCCTGTAATTTTTCCTGCAAGTTGGGTAAAATGTACTAGAAAGTAATTAATGAAAACATATTTTAATGCTTTTAAATATGAGTTTTTATGATATATATACGCTAATCGATATATGTTATTTACTTATATTGTGTGTTAATATATATGATAGTAACCTGAAAGGCTCGGTGAAATAATATGACCTTTTCTTTTGATTTATCGTCAGAGTTAAGAGATTACTTAGAAAAAATGATTACAAATCTGCCAAACGCTCCAAAACTCGTTATGCAATCCCTATCAAAAAAGGATTATAACAAGGAAGATTTATCCCTAGAAAGCAGAGTACGTCGTGGTGAACTTAATTACGCAGTTATTTGGATTGAAGCTCTCGGCTTTGTACAATATAATACGAGTGGTCGCCAAAAACTCTACAGTCTCACACCACTTGGTATCAAAGTTTATGAAGAATTTAATGAATTGTTCCATACTTTGAATGAAGAATAAAAAGAGTAGCATGACGGATTACTCCGTCGCGCTACTCTTTTTTTCCTTTCTGGAGATTTGTGCATCGTTCTTGATTTGCTGTGCTAACTTAAGTGCCTTATCATCTATACTTGCCGGTTTGAAGGTTACCCCACTAGGAGATACAACACTCTCATTTACCTTCAGCTTCGATTTATCATCATCAATACTTCGAGCCAATGGTTCTGGGTCATCCCAAATCGAATTTCGGATTATCTCTGGCTCAGTGTCTTCAGTATGGAGTTCAGCCTCAACTTTAGTGGAATGAAGTTCTTTACTAAGTTGTGCGTTCCTTTTTATTCTTTCCAGTTGATCAATACTATTATCTTTTCTTTTCCCTCCTACATCCCCCCTATTTGGAGATTCCGTATTTAATATCTCCTGGTCTTCAATAATCTCATCATCTTTTAAAACTTCTTTAAGGGGAGTGAACAGGATCTTCGGCAGCGGATAGATAAGCCCTATTACCGGATCCAGTCTAACATTATTATGTACTCCTCTGAATAGACATTCCGCGGGATCCCCAGTTTCAGGATTGTATCCTTTCAGACTAAGTATTTCTTTTGGCATCACAGTATACCTTTTTTCTTCTTTTATCTGAGTTTTGAAACCAGTAGCAGACATTTCATCAGTCCCACTACTTTGTCCAATTTTGTATTCTTCACCTATCATTTCTGAATAGTACTTAGCATCATTAGGATCCAAACCAGCCATTATGAATTTCTGAACAGCATTTTGTTTTACCATAGCTCCTAATCTTTTACTCACATCGTCTAATTGTTCATTCCCTTGATGAATCACATTAACAAACACTTCGAATTCTCTGGCCATTTCCATAAATGTTGAGAATTCTTCATCCGCAAACATTTCCACTTCATCGATAGTTAATTGATGTGGGCGTACATTCCCATCCATATTTCTCCGGAATGTGCTCGCCCTTGCAAGGTTCAAAAATAAACGACCAGCAGTGTACGTTAAAGTTTGTAATGTACCGTAAGCTCCATTAAAAAGAATAATTTCGCCATTCTTCATAGCTTCATCAATGCTAAATGTTGATTTACCACAAAACATCTTTTGAATATATTTGTTAGACGTCAATTCAGAAAGGTAATCATACAAGTTAGAGTAAGTTTGCATCGCATGCTCCTGCATTTTAGGTGAACCCGCCATATTTCGTGTATATTCAATCAGCAACGGTACCTGACTTTCTTTTCCAAGAAGTGTAATTTGGTGCAACACTTCAACTCTAAATTCATCATTAATTGGTTGAATCAACTTATCTAACTCATTGTAAGTGGCTTCGTTTCCGTAAACTAGTTTTAACGCTTTAACACCTACTCGAAAAAGCTGTGTAGATCGACTTTTAAAGTAAATTTGTGCATCTGGTCCAAGATAAGCATGAAACGCTGCTACATTCCTCTCGATCATTGGTTCAATATCTTCACTTTCAGGAACATAAAAAGGATTTAAACAATCAGAGTTCTCAACCAAAGGATCAAGTCTGTAATACTTCCTCCCAATTCGATCCAAAAAATTAGCCATTCGTTTTATCAAACTTCCCTTAGGATCAATAATCGTACTTCCAATGTAGTCATTCAACAAATCCTGAGTAATCAAGTTAGTTGCGAAAAGAGTTTTACCAGCTCCTGTTCCTGCAATGATTTGACCATGCTGTGCTCTATCTGATCGATTAAGCTTCATGAGCTGACTTTGTCTTTCTCTAGTTGGATTCGTGTAAAACAGTTCCAATTCACATAACTCAGAGTAGTATCTTAAATGGCTTAAACAACCTGGTGTATTTATATCTATATCCTCTAATTTAACTAGTCCATCTCTAATAAAAGTAGTATTCTCCTCCCCCTCTCCCTCTCCCTCGCTCTCACTAAAAGTCATTATTGTATTTTTTGACTTACTTTTGTTAGAAGTATTTATTCCCTCAGCTGCCACAGAGAGTTTATTAAAAATTGTAGAATTCGCCCGTATACGCAATGTGTAATATAAAGTCAAGATGATTGTAGATACGAATAAAAGAATTGTAATTACAAATCCAATTTTATTGTCTGTAAAATAAATTATCAGTTGGCCTACTGCTAGCACACTAAGTGCATTCAAAAAAGTCTGAATTACAGGCTTTGCATAATGATTTCTATGTAATGCAGGACATGAATATATCGAGTGTCCTAAAAAGCAGACTAAAATAATAGGAACTGCTCTAAATACAATCGGATCATCTATTCCGAGTATTACGTCTTGATATTTTGTGACCAACCATAGAAAAATGATAATTAATAAAACTAACAATAAAAAAGCTTGAGAATTCCAGATGGTATTCTTATTTACTGGATCAAGAGAAAATCTTCGAACAGCAATATACACATTCTTAAATATAAATGCTATCATATGACCGATGGCTGAAATTATTCCTCCGATAACCATTCCAATATATTTCAAAAAGCTGCACCTCTCATATTAGTATATTAGTTAATTAATATATTACAATAAAATCCTCTAAAATCTACTACCTATTGAATATTTCTTACTGAACGAAACGGCAATTGAACAGACTTAGATTACAAATATACATTTCTCCCATGCACATGGAGCCCCCTCCATCTAACTTAAACGTCTCCCACACTCATGTAGACCCCCTCCCACACCGAAAATACCCCCTCCAATTATGTAGGAGATCGTCTCCCAGTCCAAAATTATACTCTTACACTTTAACTTGCAACAGTATTTATGGTATATGTATACATCTCTCATAGTATTAGTATCTATCTATCTTATTTGATATATATATCTCTCTTAGTATGTATATATATCTCTCTCAATGAATTGGAGATATATACATGTGCCTTGTTTGCTCTTCCCGATTCAATGGGAGTCGTATATAATTCTATTAAGAGAACCGTATTACATCGGGTAGATACATCTCTCAATCATTTTGGAGAGGGTCTCCAATACGAAGGGAGGGTTATCATGAACGAAACTATGTTTGAAAAGGCCTATACAATTAAGGAATTTAGTGATGCTACAGGAGTTCCGCAAAATACTCTCCGTAACTGGGAGGAAAAATTGGGGGAAGCTTTTGTAGTCCCAAGGGATCCACACGAGAATCGTTACTATACTGAGAGGCATTTAGAATTAATCCGGCTAATTCAGAAATGGCGCGATTCCGAGTATGAGTTGAGCTTTACCCAGATAAAGCAGATGCTTCTCCATATGAATATGGCAGGGCCTAAAAATGAGATGTATTCAGCTCCAAGTGGGGAAGAAGGGGGCTCCAACTCACTTGTATCCCTCTCCCAACAGAATTCACAATCCTTACAGCTACAAGAGGTTCAACAACTTGTAGTTAATATGGAAGAGCGTATGCAGCAGTTTTTTGGTCACCTTGATCAAGTGCTGCAAACACACGCTGAAACTACCCACGCGTTCGTTAGGCAAGAAATTGAGACTCTAAAATCATCTCAATCTAGTAGAGACGAGAACTTAATTCAGAAAATAGAATCAAAATTCCATGACAAAATTCAAGAAGAACACAGAGAGTTTCTATCTAGCATCAATTCAATGAAAGATGAGTTTAGATCTCAGGTTGAGACAACTACAGAAACAAACAAAAGACACTTAGATGACCTTATGGCAAACACTAAGAGCGAGTTCCAACAACAGTTAGAGGACAATATGAAGAACTGGGCAGTTATCTCCCGAGAAGATTTAGAAAGAGAAGAGAATGCACGTAAGAAAAAGAAAAAAGGATTCTTCGGGTTATTCGGTGGGGGAGAGTAACAAAAAAAGCGCTGCTTTACGCGGCGCTTTTTTTGTTACTCTTTTCAGTAATAAGAAGGGAAGTACACTCAGATTAAATTAACGACGCGTAATGTTACGTAACGCATCGTTATTATTGGATAACAACCCACCCCTATAAAGGGGGGGAGGGGAGCCTACAGTAAAAAGTCATCATCATCAGATGATTTAGTCTTTTTGCTTGTATCTCCAAATAAATCAAACTCACTATTTACCGGTTCCTTTGATGCTGCCACTTCATTTTTTGTGATTGTTTTGAATGCAGACAAATCCAATGTTGTCTTGTTCTTTCTCTCATTCTTTTTAATTTCTAACTCTTGCTCTTCGCGGTCAATTTCCTCCAACATTTTAACGATTCTATCAGGTAATTGGGAGCATACTACACCAGTATAGAGAATTGCTTTATTGGTTTCATTTTCGCTGTGTTTTCCTCGACTAGTAGTTGTTCCCCAGATATTGTTTTCAATCAATCCGGAATGAGGTTTCTCAGCATTAGCAATAAAGCGGCCAAATCTTTCTTCCAGTGTTCTAAACTCTGAATCAGTTATAATCGGGTTCTTATGCTTAGGATGAATTACTGCAACAAATCCATTTACTGCATCCAGTTCGTAGTCATAGTCATTGGCAGTAGGAGATTCTCTGAAGCTCTTTTCAATGATAGAAGTGAGGCTATTTACTTCAAGAGAGTCATTCTCATGAATATAGCATTTTCCCGACGAATAGTAGCCAGGAGTACTCAGTACATCAAGTAATTCATCTTCGTCAAAAGTCTTGCTAGAAGGGAGTGAAGTCATAAAAGATATCTCTGTGAGCAATGAAGCGAGAGTACTGTTACCATAGTCAGTCCATTCTAGTTTAGTTTCTGTGTTACTAAAAATCCCTTCTGTCATCGTGTATAGCTTTTCATTATCAATGATTGTAACTGATCCACAAGCGTTTTTCTTAATCAATTCATCAATATGTGATAAACCCCATCGAGCGTTCTTTTTGATACCACGTTTTTCCCATGATCCTGGTACTGAGACGATTGCGCCAAATGACGGTTTTCCGTTGAATGGCTTTCTTACTCTGCTTAAGTTACTTAAGATGATAGGAGCAGCTGCATTACCTGTGCCTCCACCCATACCTGCGATAACAAAAACAAAGTCAGCATCTACAACATCGGGATTGCTTAAAAGAGAGAGGACCATTTCACGGTTATCTTTAATAGCAGCTTGGCCACGCTCTATATCCTTGACTGCTCCATTGTAACCCTCTAATTTGATAATATTCTGGACAACTTTGAGGTCCGAAAGGTCTGATTCAGAGGTGTTTAGAGCGTAAACTGTATGTCCTAACCGGGCTAGTTCGTCACCTTGACGTCCACCGAATTGTCCGCAAGCTATAAAACAAAACTTAAGTTTTTTCTGGTTACCATCAGTCCGACGCATAAAGCCCTCAAGTGTGATAAATCCAAGATTCATTTCCATTAGTTTTACCTCCTATTATTGTTTAAGCCTTACTATCACGTAAGTAAAGAGCTAATTGTTTTCCTCTTATTTCGTCTGGAATATACTTCTTCTGTCTCCGATCGAGTGGGGAGGGGTCTACATTAACAAAACCATTGGTCTCTAATAGAAGAAGAGCCTTCTCTACTAAATAACGATCCCCAATTTTACTAACCAGAAGTGTCCAGGTAACTCCTCCTTCAGAACGGTGATTCCAAATCTCAGCAAATACGCTGATCATTTCTTGTGGAATTCTACGAGCTATAAAGTCTAATACTTCTGGAGGGTATTCAACGTGACCATTCAATTCTCAATCACTCCCTTTCACATAAGATATTACGATTTGAAATAAACTAAAACACACGACGCCTTACGACGCACTAAATATGATTTAACAAAAATAATTAACGTTACTTAACGCAGCGTCATTTTATGTAATTTGACACTTTAGCCTTAGAATCCTGCATATTATCTACAATTTTAATAATTTAAAATCCAGAATTTCACGTTGCGTAACGTGTCGTTATTATTATTCCGCAGGATATTGTTTCCTGTCAAGTTCTTGGAGCCTTAATTTCATTTTTTTTAGTGCTTCTATGATTAGTTGGAACTAAATCCAGTTCAAAATTTTGGTCTTATTAAGTTCAAACGAAGCTTTTTGAGTAGAGTAATATATTTAGAAAGTTTGCAATTACGCTGTTGCTTCCCATTAATAAATTTGGTTACCGTTTATCTTTATAGGAATTTGTTCATCCATTGACTCCTTATTTGTCCATTCATTGATCTTTTTATCTATCTGCCTAATTGTTTTTTAATTTCATGATACAAAGCCAATGATTTTGTTATACTTCCTTGTATGGCGTGGGTTCTTAATCATAAAGAATTCCCGACTAATACCCTAAAAGAGGGTGTATCAACCTAAGCCCACTCATGGGTAGCAAAGGAGATGAATGAATTGGCTGACCAAGTGAAGTTTGAACGGATTGATCCAAGTGAAGAGGGAGGCAAAAAACGAAAGAAGGGAGTTAGCGACTACTCCATAGGCGAAGCGATAGATCTCCTAACAGAGAGGGAGTGGCGTCTATTGATAGACCTCTACAAGTGTAGATGTATCCCACAAACAGAAGTCGTAGACACGTACTTTATTGATTCACCAGAAATGCATTATGAGGAATATGTAACTGCAGGTAAGGTAGAAAAAAACAAACTGGAAGAAAAAAATAGGAACAGAGCAGTCTTGAAAGCACGCCGGACATTTAAGCGGTTAAAGGATCGCGGTCTAGTAGAAAGTACTTCCATCATTCCAGATGCTATTGATTTACCAAGCAAACGAAGGGGGAGAGTTACAGGAGAAACATGGTATTACCTATCTAACAGAGGACTGAGGATAGTTGAGAAACGATTAGAAATACCTGATGATTCTAAGTTGTCTAAAGTTGAAGTAGACATGGAACGAGCGAAAAAAGACCATTATTGGGAACTCGGAAAGATATATCTCGATTTAAGATATCAGTGGATGGCGAGATTTAATGATTTAAGACAATTCATTGATTGGGATTGGTATCCCTCTGAAATAGTGTGGGGAGACAATAGGGTAAAAGAGGTACGCCCCGATGCAATATTGCGAATTGGAGAACAGCTCTTTTGTATTGAGTTAGATCGATCTACTGAACCAATTCAGAGATCCCCTTTCTACACGGAACAGGTTTCCATACAAAAGAAGCTGGAACGGTATAGAGATGTTATAAAAGCTTCTACGAATCCAATAATTCGAAATTCAATCATTGCTTTTGTAATTCCAGATGCTGTTTATCGGACAAGGCTTCAAAATATAGGTAATGCTGCCGATAAAGTTTTTGGCAAAAAACATCGAGTGCTGATTGGTCGGAAAATAGAAGATATTCTTATTGCTTATTCCGATCTTGCAGGCACATCCCACTACAATTAGAGCGGGAGACCTTTACAATTTGTGCTGAAACCCACTCTAATTGTTGTATATTAATATATATACTTGTGTGTTAT
>NZ_JAGXCY010000054.1 GCF_018310695.1 Paenibacillus sp. Marseille-Q4541
TGTTAATTACCATAGATGTTGTCCAATTTTCAGATAGGCACGATTTATCAGGAGAATTGATGAGTATTATCAAAAAAACGATGCCTACTATTTCCATGATTATGGTACTCTATTTCTAATCCAAGTTTTCATACATGATTATATGAAATTAGTACATGGGGGGAGATAATAATGCTTTTATCTGAACGCCTGCCATTGGCAGCAAGTTTATATCCTCAGGCGCCAGCTCTTATAAGTCACGGGCAGTATATAAATTATGAGGAACTTCATCGCCGATCTGATCAACTCAGTCATGCTTTGTATGCCGAAGGACTCCGGCCAGGTGATAGACTTGCTCTACTCGGTGATCCTGATCCTCAACTTGTTATAGCACTTTATGCAGCGGTGGGGATTGGCGTCAACCAGAGACTTCCAGCGAAACGATGCTCGACGGATGGGTACGAACTGGAGACGTTGGCTACCTGGATGACGAGGGTTATCTCTATGTGTTGGATCGACTGAAAGATATGATTATAGTTAGGGGTTCGAATGTGTATTGTTCTGAAGTGGAGCAAGTGATCGCAACTCATGAGATGATCCATGAAGTGGCTGTAATCGGAATCCCTCTTGACTGTAAGGGTGAGACGATTGTCGCATGTGTAGTTTTACGGAAAGGCTGTCACGTAAACTTGGCACAGCTTCAAAAATATTGTGAATCAAGCCTCGCAAGGTACAAATGGCCATCTCATTTGTTCATCCTGGATGCTTTGCCTCGAACAGCCGTGGATAAAGTGGACAAAAAGCTCCTTCGTAAGGAATTGTCCTTATCAGTATCGGAAGCGATAAGCTAACAGGAAACGATAGCTCAAACCGTATAAACCGTAAGAGACGGCAACCCGTATTTCTGGCTACCGTTTATTAATTTATGAGTAGGATAACGGGTTCTGCTCGCCCTCGGACTTGCTTCAACACCATGTATTATCGGATGAATACAAGTCTGACATTATATCTATTCTAAGGAACAAGGAGGGGTCTCATGGAGTACGGATTTTTATTGCGAATTGTCTTGGCGGGTGTTTGCGGGGCATTTATCGGATACGAGCGAAAAAGTAGAATGAAAGAAGCCGGTATTAGAACTCACTTAGTCGTTGCTGTTGGAGCAGCTCTTATGATGTTAATATCCAAATACGGTTTTGAAGACGTAACAGGTAAAAGCGGTATTGCACTTGATCCGTCACGAATTGCGGCTCAAGTCGTTTCAGGAGTCGGTTTTCTCGGGGCAGGCATGATATTCATGCAGCGGCAGACGGTAAAGGGTTTAACAACAGCTGCTGGAATATGGTCGACTGCGGGTATAGGTATGGCAATTGGTGCTGATCTTTATATCGTAGGTGTAGGTACGACTATTCTTATTTTGATCGCTCAAAAATTATTGCATAGCAAAATAAACTGGTTGGAAACTCCGAAGACGGAACAGTTAACCATTCGTCTAATTAATGAACTTGGCGCGATTGATTTTATTCAAGATTTCCTAAAAGAAAGAGATATAACTGTTTTACATTTCCACACGAAGAAGCTAAAAGAGTCTTCTGAACTCGTTCTGGACATTACCATTAAGCTACCTAAGAACTACGAAGTAGAAAAATTATTACCTCTGATACAGATATCTCCATTTGTTACTGTGGTAGAGGTTCAGTAGATTTTTCTGAGTAGATTGCTTTTTCTTCAATAAGAGCGGTATGTAGAAAGTCCTGTGAACAGAGCAATACAAGTCATTGAACTAACGGGGAATAATAGCTTGATAAACAAGAAAAGACGGCAATCAGAATTACTGGTTTGCCGTCTTTTTAGCTGTCTTGCAGTTTAATTTAGTAGCATGACAAGCTGTTGTATTAAGGAACTGGATTGTTTAGTATGATAGAAATAAAACAAAGGGAATTTTATGAATCCCATTATGATTGATTTCCCAGAAGAGTTTGACAAGGAACGCTTAGTGATTAGAATGCCAAAGCCAGGGGATAAAACCCACAAATTTGTGGGTTTTTATTTTTTTATAGGAATGAATTATTGATTATTTGTTGTGTAGCGATTAGTTCTAGCTCAGCTACGACTTGATCTATTGGCTGCCGGGTGTCAATCTCATAACTTGCTCCAGAACGTAGGAGTGGTTCGACTGTTTTAACGTAATTTATTATCTCTTCACGCTGTTCAAGAGTTTTTCCGTAATCGTTCGTCTCTGCGAGAACCGTAGATTTCCCCGTACCTGACATTCCTGTAATAAAAATAATAGCTTTTGATAATGTTGTTGAATTTATAATGCTCATGGATTCCCACCATTCCATGAAGGATAGTTTATTACAAAACCATTCAAACTAGAGGATCTTTGGTTTTTCGTTAAGTAACGGGGAATATAACACAACAAGTCTATTTTCTCAATACAGATTGATCAAGATCTGGGAAGGATAGTTTCATTTTCAATGAGTAAAAAGAGAAGGGAATCGTGACAACAATAATTAAGTGAAAACCTAAGTTGAATTAACTTTTTATGGTAAAATATGATGTATATTTCTGGAGGTGGCTTAGCTTGAAAGAAACAATACAGAGTATTGAAGATGTACTTACTATGCTTGATGAATTGTTAAAAGAGGAATCAAAGTTTAATTGGAATTCTTTTTACTCTGATCGGGAGAAACCAGTCCCATTCTTTGCGAATGCCCCTGACGAAAATTTAGTACAATACGTTCAAACCAATCTATTGAAACCGGGAAAAGCGTTGGACCTAGGTTGCGGTCCTGGTAGAAATGCAATTTATTTAGCAAAACAAGGTTGGGAAGTCGATGCTTTGGACCTTTCCCCACAAGCTATACATTGGGCAAAAGAACGTGCAACAGAATCGAGTGCTAAAGTCAATTTTATATTGTGTGACTTGTTTGATTTTGATTTGGATGAAGGTGCCTATGATTTAATTTATGATTCTGGATGTTTTCATTATGTCCCTCCACACCGAAGAATGAACTACTTGAACATAATAAACAAAGCACTCAAACCAGTTGGTGCTTTTGGGATTACCTGTTTTAAAGTCGGTGGTAAATACGGAGGTGCTGACTTGTCAGACTGGGAAGTTTACAGACAAAAATCCTTAAGAGGTGGATTGGGTTATACCAAAGATAGATTAATAGAGGTCTTTCATAATTTTGAGATGATTGAACTTCGCGAAATGAGGGAAATGGACCCATCCAGTTCGTCCTTTGGATCTTCAGCATTACTATGTGGTTTATTTAGGAATATAGGAGAGTAGGGAAGTAGAATGAATGATGTACCTACTGAAAAAAGCATTGTTCCTGGGAACAATGCTTTTTTCAAATCACATAAATGCATCCAGAATCAGTACACCAACAAGTCCTACCAAAGAAATAATCGTTACCATGACGGACCAGGTTTTTATGGTTTTACCAATGCTGAGGTTAAAGTATTCTTTGTAAATCCAGAAACCTGCGTCATTTACGTGCGAGAAGGTAACACTTCCCGCGCCAGCAGCAAGTACCATGAGCTCTGGACTTACCCCAGTTGTAGCAACAAGAGGAGTAGCAATACCAGCGGCTGTCATACCGGCTACCGTTGCGGAACCTACTGCAATCCTTAGGATTGCGGCAATCAGCCAGGTTAGAAGCAGCGGGGAAAGGGTCGATCCAGACATTAGATCGGAAATATACTTATCAATATGGCTGTCAATCAGTACTTGTTTGAACGCACCGCCACCTGCAATAATTAAGAGAATCATACCGATACCGCTTACCGATTCGCTAAGAGATTGCATAATTTCCGGCATTTTTTTACCCAGGTTTAAACCGAAAGTGAAGATAGCAAAAATCACTGAAATTAATAGAGCCACATTGGCGTTACCGATAAAATCGGTTACCGGTGCAATAGCTGACTCAGGTGCGAAAATGGCTACAATCGTTTGTAACGCAATTAAAATCACGGGTAAAAGTGCTGTGAGAAGACTAATGCCGAATTTAGGGAGATCTTCTTCTTTAAATTCCTTTGGATTGAATATTCCCTTAGGAATTTCAATTTCTAATGATTCTTTTTTGAATAATTTTGTATAAACGGGACCTGCAAGAATAAATGCTGGAATTGCAATGATGATTCCCAATATCATCGTTAAACCGATATTTGCTCCAAATACATTTGCAACTGCCGTTGGACCAGGGTGCGGAGGCACAAAACCATGCATAGTAATGAGGGCCGCAATTACAGGCATACCTAGATAGAGTACGGGTACTCTAGCAGCTGTAGCAATAGTAAATACTAATGGAATTAAAACCACGACACCCGTTTCAAAGAATAAAGCGATTCCAACAATAGCTGCTGTAAGAACAGCAGCCAGCTGAGTTCTTTTTTGTCCAAAGGCATTAATCATGGTTGTTGCGATACGCTGTGCACCGCCTGAATCGGTCATTAACTTGCCAAGAATACCACCAAAGATAATGATCATCGTAAGATGTCCAAGTGTTCCACCTAGACCGGATTCAATAGATTCGATTGCTTGAATCGGTGTCATTCCTTCCAGAATTCCAACTGCTAGGGAAACAATGATCAATGATAAGAAAGCGTTTAACTTAAATCCCATCATTAATACTAATAATAGTGCAACCCCAATAGTGACTGATATAATTGGCATTGTTTTTTCCTCTTTTCCTTTTTCACTTGAATAAAGAAGGCCACCTCAGTAAGGAGTGTACTCAAATATGATAATCTAGTTCCTGATCATTCATAATTCTTACAAGAATAAATGCTGAATTTTACTCCTTACTTTATGACCAATAGAAAATACCTTTAATTACTTTTTACTTAACATTTCAACAACTTCTCTTAAATCCGTCTTTGTCCCAACATTACCTGGGAAGATCACATAGGATATTCCAGGGAATTTACTTTCTTTATCTGTTGTCCAAACAGGAATTCCAGGCCGAATTTGACCCGCTACAGTAGCTCTCTTCACTTCAAGACCATTTGTCCCAATATCACTGGAGGTAATACCGCCTTTAGCAATAATATAGGAAGGTCTTACTTCTAATCGTTTTACAATACTTGTAACTGCATCTGAGATTTTTACGGAAAGCTTTAATTCTTCTTCTTTTTTGCCTTCTCCAAGATCTAATCTTTCTCTTCTAGTATAAACGGCAACATTGGTCCCATTAAAAATAAGCTTATTGGTCGTTTCAACAACTCTATTCTGTTCTTTTTCAAATTTTTCAGGTTCTAATACAAGATGAACATCAAATTCAATGAATTCAACATCACTCGACTTTTTCAGTTCTTCAAACTGTTCCGTCGTTTTTTTAACATGTGAGCCGATAATGACTAATCCACCATGATTAGTAGCTTCACTCATGATTTCGTTGCGAGTGAGCAGGTTTTTATCGCTCACGCCTCCAATTACTTTCGTAAGTGCAGCTGCACTTCTGAACATATAATTCTTTCCTTTATTCATCGCTCTAATTAAGGCAATGGTAAAGATTTTAACATCGGAATAATCAACGGCATTCACAATGACTTTATTAAAATTCTCAACTTTCAGCAGCTGCTGTTCAATAGAATCAATATCCATTGCACGAAGGCTATCCAGTGAAATATATGTCATATGTTCTGCTTGATATTCACCATTCGATTTTTCTTCAGCCCACTCGCCTAAATGCGATTTGGTATAGCCAAAGGTGCGGTCTTTCGCAAATTCTGTTTCTCCTGCAGGGACCAGCTCCGTATCATATTGAACGTAGTGAATATTATCAATGGTGAAGCGTCCGCCTTCTTTAAAGAATGGAAGCAATATCTCACCATCAAATCTCATGTCAGAGCCCGCTTCAACAGTATCTTTTAAGACTTGTGTTTCTAGCGGATAATGTCCTCTTAATGTTGAATCACCACGGCTGATAATGGTAAATTCACGATTACTTCTCTTAGCAGCTTCCACAATATTTGCAGCAATTTCTTGATGCGCTCTTGTTGTTTCTGCAGCCGTAAATCCACGTGAATTAGTTAAGATAAAGAACATTGAGTTCTTTTCCCCAAAACCTTTTTCGATACTTTCCAAAGACCAATCAGTATAAACAGAAATCCCATGAACCGTTTGAACACCAGTTGGATCATCATCTAGAACAATAATTTTTTTATTGAAATTTCCAAGTTCTTTCTGGGTCATCTCATTTACAAGACTTGTATCAAGAGAAGGTATGTTGCTGAACATTTCTTCTACAGATCTTTTATTTGAGCTCATTGTCATTACCCCTAACTTCAACATTAGCTAATTTTTCGTAATACTGTACGATACCTCCGTGGTCATCCATTAATTTGCCATCAACTTTTAACGCATGAAAGATCTCTAATAAGTGACTGGATAAAGGAAGAGGTACACCAATTTCATGAGCTGTATCCATCACGTTTGTAATATCTTTCATATTGATAGCAATGGTTCCACCAGGAGCAAAGTTTCTCTCAAGAATTAATGGAACTTTGGCATCAAGTACCGCACTTCCTGCTAATCCGCCACGGATCGCTTGATACATTTTTTCGATATCGATTCCTGCTTTTGCTGCTAAGACAAGGGCTTCTGACATGGCTGCAATGTTAAGGTTCACGATGATTTGATTTGCTAATTTTGCAGTTACCCCACACCCATTGTCTCCGACTAATGTAACCGCACTTCCCATATCAAACAGAACGGATTTTGCTGCTTCGAACACGTTTTCTTTACCGCCGACCATAATGGATAAGGTACCATCAATTGCTTTAGGTTCGCCGCCGCTGACAGGTGCATCTAAAAACCCAACACTTCTTTTAGCGGCTTCTTCTGCAAGTGCAATAGAAGCCGCAGGAGTGATGGAACTCATATCAATAATAATTGAGCCTTCTTTTGCTCCTGCCAAAATTCCGTTGTCGCCCAATATCACAGCTTGTACATGTTTAGATGCTGGAAGCATGGTAATAATAATTTCGCTTTTTTCTGCTACTTCTTTTGGTGATTGAGCAAACGTTGCACCCGCTTCCAATAGTACTTGTACCGCTTCTTGATTAAGATCATTAACTGTTAGTGTATGTCCTGCTTTCCTAAGGTTTAAAGCCATTGGTTTTCCCATTATGCCTAGTCCAATAAATCCTATTTTTTTTGTCATACTGTTTTCCTCCCAATACTAACTTTTTATGAAAGGCTTCATTAGCCTGTCTGTTGATTAATCGCCTAAACGTACCAATTCAAGTGGCAATGAGCGAGCTTAACATCGTCTGATGAAAGTCAGAGATTTGCTCGATGTTTATAGGCAACCGCTTACATTGTTGTTTTCGTTATTATTGTATACTAAGTTATTAATTTTGTATACAATAAGTGAATAAATTGTATACAATTTTTGAATTATTGTATGCTGAATGTTTCTTTATCTTAGATATTTGAATGATTTTATTATGGTATTTTGGTACTATGGTTATAATTAGAAATGAAAACGGAGGTGAAGTTTGTGCTTGAAAGCAACAGCTCACGACCGGCGTATCATCATTGTTATGAAATTCTTCGTGATAAAATTTTAAACGGTGAACTTCCTAGTGGTATGAAGATCGTCGAAGAGAAACTCGCTGCAGAGCTTGGCGTCAGCAGAACACCGATAAGGGATTCCATACGGAAATTAGAACATGAAGGGCTGGTTGTACAAAAGAGGGTAGTAAAGCCAACGGAGAAGGACTTACGAAATATGTTTAGTGTCCGAATCCTACTGGAAGGATATTCAGCCCGATGTGCGGCAAACTTTTTAAAAGAAAATGAAATTGAAAAACTGTACGAATATGTTGAAATCGGAAGAAAAGGAAGTAAAGAAGAAATCATGTCTGCTAATGAAAGCTTCCATAATGATATAGTGAGAGCAAGTAATAATCCTCTTATGATTGATATCATTGATCGAATGCAGGCCATTATTTATTTATTTAGGAAAACGGTCGTAATCTATAATCGTCCTCATCTTATTGATGAGCATGAAGAAATTTATGAGGCCATCAAAGCAAGAGATGGGGAAAAGGCAGAAGTTTTGATGAAAAAACACATAGAGAATGATTTGAATTTTTATCTGCATGTGATGAGTAATCAATAGTATCTTCGGCTCAAAATAAATATTGAAATTTATAACAGCCCTTAGTATATTCTGAGGGCTGTTTTGTGTTTTTATGAAACTTATGTTGGATTTATTGGGATAAGATGTAAGAATAATTGGATTTATTATGAGATAATGGATTGAGGATCTTTTCTTAATGGAATAAATTTAAATTAGAGGAGTGAATATTATGGAAGTTTTCAAGGAATATTTAGCACGTATTGATAATCCCGAACACCTAGACCGGACGGAAAAAGTTTTAGGGTGGGTAACTAAGAAATTCCCAAACTTGATACCAAAAATTGCGTGGAATCAGCCTATGTTTACCGATCATGACACATATATTATTGGTTTTAGCATATCCAAACATCATCTGGCCGTTGCCCCTGAGAAGGCAGGTATTATTCATTTTTCTGATGAAATTGTCCAGGCTGGATATGATCACACCAAGGAGTTAATACGGATCCCGTGGAATAAGCCTGTTAATTTCGCATTACTTGAGAAAATGATTGAGTTCAATATTGCAGATAAAGCAGAATGTTCAACTTTTTGGCGAAAATAGAACACTCTTGATGTAGTAAACGTGAATTAGGAAGCTAAATAGCAATATGTATGGGGTATCTGTATTCAATACAGTATGCCCCTTCTTTATGGAGAATTGGGGTAAGTACCTGCGAATTAATAGTAAGGGAGGCAGCCATATTCCCTTATTCAACTGATCTAGTTAGTAAGTTGTATTGAACTCTGAGTAATTTGGATTACAAATGGGAATCATTTCAGAAAGTAAGGGAGGATGAATATGAATTTTAGTAAAAAGACCCTAAAAATAAAGGGGGGAAATTCAGTTTCAAACGACGATAGTTCCGTGGTTATGAATTCTCCGCTTTCAGAAAACTTAGATGACAATGTTGCCTTTATTAAAAAGGAATTTGGAAATAGCACCGATTTAATTATTCGTGATTTGAACATAAGCGATGAATCAAGTTTACGAGCAGTTCTGATATATGTCGAAGGATTAACAGATACGGTTACTATTCAAGAAAGTATTATACAAGCATTGACCTCTGAGGATTTCATCAAAAAACTTGATCCTAAGAAGGATCTATTTTCTTTAGTGAAAAAAACAGTGATTTCAACGAGTAACATCCGTGAACTCATGAATTCAAATGATATCTTTTCATCGATCTTGAGCGGATCAACTCTCATTTTATTCAATGAGTATAATCGTGGCATTATTGCGGATACGGCAGGTGGAGAGCAACGAAGCATTGCTCCGCCAGAAGATCAATTGGTTCTAAGGGGGCCGCGTGATTCTTTCACGGAAAACCTAAGGACCAATACATCTCTCTTAAGAAGGAAAATAAAAAATAAAAATTTGCGGATACAGACGAAAACGATTGGTAGCGTTTCTCAAACCAATATTGCGATGATTTACATTAAAGGAATAGCCAGTGAAGATGTAGTCAAAGAACTAGAAACGAAACTAGATTCGATTCAGATTAGTGGGGTTTTGGAAAGTGGAATTATTGAGCAATTGATTGAAGACAGACCATGGTCTCCCTTTCCTACGATTTACAACACGGAAAGGCCCGATATTATTGCAGCTGGATTAATGGAAGGGAGAGTAGCAATAGCAGTTGATGGAACTCCTTTTGTCCTATTAGTTCCCAGCGTCTTTATTCAGTTTTTTCAAGCTCCTGAGGATTACTACGAACGTACAGATTATGGTCTTTTAAGATTATTGCGTATTCTTTCGTTTTTCATAGCTTTAATGGGGCCCTCTTTGTATATAGCCCTTACAACTTTTCATCAAGAAATGATCCCGACGGAACTATTTATTAGCATTGCAGCAGGACGACAAGGTGTTCCCTTCCCCACCTTTATTGAAGCAATCATCATGGAGAGTACGTTCGAGATTTTACGGGAGGCTGGTCTTCGAATGCCCAAATCCGTTGGGCAAGCAGTTTCCATCGTTGGGGCTCTAGTAATTGGTCAAGCTGCTGTTGAAGCAGGGATTATATCCCCGAGCATGGTTATTGTTGTTTCCATAACGGCAATCTCTTCTTTCGTAATGCCTGCTTATAACATGGGAATCTCAGTAAGAATTCTACGTTTTCCACTGATGTTAATCAGCGCTTCATTTGGATTATTCGGCATCTTTATAGGTATCGGGCTCATCTTAATTCATTTAAGCAGTTTACAGTCTTTTGGAACACCTTATTTATCACCTTTGTCTCCCTTTAACATTCTTGATCAGCGAGACAGCCTCGTTCGTCTCCCAAGACTCGGTTTGTTCATGCGTAAGAAATCAATAAAAAATGAATGATGAATAGGTGATTGGAGTTGACTAAAAAACTCAAAGTTCTGATTGTCTTGCTATCACTCGTAACTGTAATCACGGGATGTTGGGATAAGATGGAGATTAAAGAATTAGTGATTGCTGTCGGTATGGGAATAGATAAGGTAGATGACAATTATTTAGTGTCTGTACAAGTAGTGAACCCGAATGAAATTGGAGCAAATAGTAAAGGTGGGGGAGGAGCACCAGTCACCGTATATAAGGAAACAGGTAAAACGATTTTCGAGGCCATTAGGAAACTAACGACGATGACACCTAAAAAAATATACTTTTCACACTTAAGAATATTCGTAATTGGTGAAGAAACGGCTCGAAGTGAAGGGATTGGAAAGATCATCGAATTTATCTCTCGAGACCATGAACTCAGAGCAGATTACGATATTATCATTGCGAAAAATATGAATGCTACGCTCGTCATGGAAAGTTTATCTGAGATTGAAAAAATTCCAGCGAAAAATTTGTACTCTACTCTCCAACTGTCGAGCAAAGATTGGGCTTCTTCCAGCACGGTTAAAATAGATGACGTAATCAATGAACTGATGACGGAGGGGGATTCCCTTGTAGTAACAGGTGTAGTGTTAAAGGGAGATGCTTCTAAAATCAGTGGAAAAGAAAATTTTGAAAAGGCAAGTCCCAGTGCGAGACTAGAATATGATGGGTTGGCCGTTTTTAAACAAGATAAACTAATAAATTGGTTAGAAAAAGACGAAAGTAAAGGCTACAATTATGTACTCAATAAAGTAAAAGGAACTGTAGGCACAATTGGATGTCCGAATGAAACGGGCAGATTGTCTATTGAAGTGTTGAACTCAGAAAGTGAGATCAGAGCTAATAGAGCAAATAACAAACCGCATATTCAAATAAAAATCATGGCTAGAGGGAATGTAGATGAAGTTCAGTGTGAAATCGATCTCGCAGACCCAGAAGTAATAAAGCAGCTTGAAAAATCCATTAGTGATGAGATCGAGGGCTTTGTTCATCAGGTGTTACAAAAAGAACGTTCGATTAGCACAGATTTCTTAGGATTAGGAGCAAGCATACATCGATCTGAACCTAGACTTTGGAAAACAATAAAACAAGGCTGGACAGATCAACTTCGTAGTTTACAAGTAGATGTAGAGGTTGATTTTAAAATACGTGAAACGGGAAAAACCAAAAACTCGTTTTTAGATAAGATAAAGGAGTAACATTCGAATGGTTGGAATCAAAGTCATTGGTATTTTGATATTCATGGGTATCTTATTTGGCTTAAGTATACCTGTTTTAAGACGTTCTCCGAAAGAAATGATTATTTATACAATAATAGTCACTACTGCAGGGGTGCTAAGCATACTTAAATTTCTCGAACTCACTGTACCTACACCTCTTTATTTTGTTAGCTGGGTATACAAACCAATAAGTGATCTAATCCTGTTATTACAATAGTATGTGAGGTAATTACCATGAAAAAAGTAGGCAAAGTAGAGGATTTACAATATACAATATTAACAACCTTATTTACAGTGGGCACAACAATACTTATCACACCTGGGGGCTTGGCAGTTGAACTTAACCAAGATGCATGGTTAGCCCCTATTTTTGCGATCGTTCCGGGATTGTTATTTGTAGTGCTTTATAGAATGCTTGTTCACTTGCAATCAGATAGAACAATGGTGGAAATGATTGATTTCATATTAGGTTCATGGTTGGGAAAGATCGTAAACATCCTAATTATTGTAACTGCATTTTTAGCCGCTGCGATGGTTCTATTTGATGTAAGTAGATTTATTACAACGGTGTCTATGCCCCAAACTCCAGTACTTTTTATTAATGTATTATTCATTTTGTTACTTGTTTACGGTTTAATGTCTGGCTTTGACACATTAGCTCGAATGGTCGAAATTATGTTTCCGGTATGTAGTCTTCTGTTCGTATTAATGATCTTCTCTCTACTACCGCAAATTGATCCGAAAAATATTCAGCCTATCCTAGATTCTCCTATCCATAAGTACGTATATGGAACGCTCTCCTTGATTAGTGTTGTGTATATGCCCCTCATTTTTTTTCTTATGATTCAACCTAAAGAGCTTAAAAATCCTAAACATAGTTATAAATCGTTTGTTATAGGGGTGTCGCTTGGTTCGGTGGTGAACATAATTATCATAGTATTAAATATCTTAGTCCTAGGTTCAAATGTAACGTCGATACAAGAATATCCAGCATATCATTTGGCACAAAAAATCGATATTAGTGGATTTATTGATAGGGTTGAAGCGGTTGTGGCCTTGATGTGGTTAATGACTTCTTTTGTAAAACTATTGATTTATTTTTACTCAGCTTTCTTAGGTTTTACACAAGTTTTCAAGATAAAACATCAAAAGTCATTTATAATTCCTTTGGCATTTTTGTTAATCGTTGTATCTGTCGATATATTTCCGAACTCTGTATACGAAAACAAGTTTAATTCTTCGGTCTGGATTGGATGGATAACGAGCATAGCCGTGGGAATACCTGTTATGTTACTTACCGTTAAGACATGGAAGACTTGGATTAAAAGAAAATGAGTACTACCCAATTACCGACGGATGTAAATATAATCATTCATTTATGAAGTCGCTATAAGGCGGCTTTTTTTGTTATACGGAATTAAATTCTTTTAAATTCTTGTTCAGTGCCGAAGGTTACAACTTGGTACAGTAGCCGAGTAGATGGAAGAATAATAAATATCTAAATAAACACTTGAAAGTGACGTAACGTCATTTACTATAATGAGAATTGTTGATATTCATCGTAATAAAAGGGATTGTGCGTGTGAAAAAAGAAGACACCCTTATATAAGGATGCTTACTGGCGGGAAAGTACTCTGAAGTTCGGAGGGATGGGAAAATGATACATATTAAAGATTTGGCGGAGCAGACGAATATTACAGTCAGAACGCTCCGTTACTACGATCAAATTGGGCTGCTGATATCTTCCTCCAAAACTCAAGGCGGGCACCGACTTTATACGGAAGAAGATGTTCAAAAGCTTCAGCAAATTCAGTTTTATAAAAGCATGGGATATCGACTTTCGGATATTCAAGAGATGTTAACAGATCCTGAGTGGCATTGGAGCGTAGGGTTAGTCAATCAGCTAACCTATATTATGGATGAGCAATCGAGATTAAAGGCAATGGAGCATTCGCTAAGGGCGTTGTTAAGTGGCATTGCCGTAGAGGAAGGGGATAAGGAACAGGCAATTCAGAACCTGATCAAGTTAACCTTACAAGATAAACGAAGTCTTGATCAGTATAAAGAAGCGACGTTTAATGCCACTGAACTTGGTCTATGGTCGAAACTGCCGAAAATGAGTGCCGATAATCCCGAGTCCATGGAATGGATAGGCCTCATAGGTCTAATAACTAAATACTATAGGTGTGAAAAACCATCATCACCTGTTGTACAAAACGTTATTAGGAGAATGCTGGAGAAACAAGAAGAAGAATATTCAGGTGAAGAAGCATTCATCGATAAATTGTGGGAAATGCGCAAATGTCCATCAGCGTCTGAACAACTTGGGTTATACCCAATTAACGCGGAAGTTCTTGAGTATATGGACAAGGCTTTCGAGATTTTCCTGTCTAATAATAAACAAAAAAGTGTCAGTCCAGGAGGGTATATATGAGCACCGAGCTGTTACTTATGATTGGTGGATTGTCCCTATTGGATACCCTCAGTCCAGCTACTCTAGGGGTTACGGTATATTTACTTCTAACTGAAAAGAAAAAAGTAGGTTCAAGATTAATTGTATATTTATGTACTATCTTTGGATTCTATTTTAGCGTTGGTGTGGCAATCAAGTTTGGTTTTGGGTTCTTTTTTGAAGTGTTCTCATCGTTCTTACAAAATAGTGTGGTAAGTTGGATCACATTTATTGTAGGTGGGATATTGTTTGTTTGGAGCTTTTATGTTCCGAAAAGAAAAATGTCCCAAGATAAAATTCCCAGAACAAAAACAAAATCAGCAATGATTGCACTAGGAGTTACAACGTCACTCATAGAAGTAGGTACAGCCCTTCCTTATTTCGCTGCCATTGCTCTTATGACAAATGCAGGACTGGTCTGGTATGAGTGGCTCCCGTTGCTTTTTGCTTATAATGTAGTTATGGTACTCCCGCCATTGATTTTATACATCTTATTTATGTTATTTGGTTCAGTGATGCAGAGACCTTTAAAATATATACAAAATAAGGTATCAAAGCGTTCAAGTTCCTTAGCTTCGTGGATCATCTGCATTGTCGGTTTGTTGTTGATGATTTATAGTGCTGATTATTTATAAGACTCTGGAGATAAGCAAGAACGACTTCATGTTCTAATAAGAAGAAGGCGGGGAATGGTAAACATCTCATTAATGTAGTTATTGTATACGTAATGGTCTTTAAAGCAGTCGACAAACGCGATCGACTGCTTTTTCATATTGCTAACGGTTAATTAATGGAATTTTTTACCTTAAATTGAATTTAAAATGGTAATATTATGAATGGTTCATTCTCATAAGAGGGGGTCAAAAAATGAGCAACCACTATTGGAATAGTAAGATAGAATACTTAAGTAAAACACGATGGCTATATTACAATGATGATTATTTGGAGTTCCTTGTTAAAAGTGTGTGGAAGATTACGTCGCCAGTTCGAATAATCGACTTTGGGTGTGGTTATGGCTACTTGGGGACCAAGCTCTTACCATTATTCCCAGAAGGGTCTACATACACTGGAGTCGATATTGGAAATAAATTGATTGAACATGCAGCTGATGTATTCAGAGAGTCCACTTTTCATACCGAATTTATCGTTGGTAACATTCAGGATATGAGTTTCGAGAAGGAATATAATATTGTCGTTTGCCACGCTTTTTTATTGCATGTAGAAAATCCGAAGGAAATCCTCCAAAAAATGATCGGTTGTCTAGTTGATGGAGGCAGAATTATATGCTTTGAACCACATTGGATCTCAAGCATGGCAAACTATTTTCTTGATGGTGTCAATGCATCGGAGTTTGTCCAGTTAGGATTTCTCCAAAAGCTTTTTGAAAGTGACAAGGAGCGGAGTGGGAAAGACGGTAACATTGGAATAAAGGTACCCGTTTACCTAAGCCAGTTGGGGGTTAAGGAAATCGATTGTAGAGTCAGCGATAGGGTTAATTTCTTAGACCCTAATGCTGACGTACTAAAAATGGATGCTCTATACTCGTCATTAAAGGAAGATGGATTTGGTGCTGATCCTGGAGATGAAGATTCGTTTATCTCGAATTTAATTCAACGGGGTGCTACTTATGAAGAGGCAACGAATGAATACAAAGCGGAGTTGTTTTTATCCGAAATCTTTAATAGTGATGTTTTTCTAACCTATGCCGCCAACATGAAAATTACGTCTGGGGTAATCGAGCGTTAAGACAGAGGATGGCATCAATGAATTAGCAAGCCGAAACTATTTATTATCTTGGAGGGATAGATTTCATGATATCACTTCGAAATATCTGTTGGATAATGAACGGGTAACGGTGTTAGAGTTGTGACTTGAAGAGGAAAATATAGCGGATTTAAGCGGTTATGAAGGAAGATTTTTAATGAGTTATAAAAATACTTTTATTGTGCTCAAAATGAATAACATTACGTTATTAAAAGGCATGCGCACCAAAAAAAATGAATTTCGAGTAGATAACAAAGTTAGTAGAAACATGCATCCCGTTACATGTGGTAGAGTATTACGAGTACTAAGAGCTAAAGGCTAGCAACCTGTTTAAAATACTAGCTAGTTGTTTAACAACTAGCATACTTAGAAAACGAGAGGTGAAGCAGATGATTACGCAGACAGCAATGAAAGCAGCCTTGCAGAAATACTTGGATGGGTTCAATAACAAGGATCATGAGGCAGTAATTTCTTTATTTGCAGATGATGCGAGAATTGATGACCCCGTTGGCGGGGGACAGATCATAGAGGGAAGAGATGCGATTACTTCTTTTTATGAGAAAAGTGTGGCTAGCGTGGACAAGCTGGAGTTAGCCGCTCCGATTCGCGGTTCTCATGGGAACTCAGCAGCCATTGCCTTTATGATTAATGTGGAGATGGAAGGAAAGAAAGTATGCATTCATTGTATCGATGTTATGACTTTTAACGATGCAGGTAAAATCATAGATATGAAGGCATATTGGGGTCCGGAAGATGTTCAATTCCTCTAGAATATACCGGCGTAAACGTGAAGCCTTAATGTAATATGAAAAAGCCGATAGCCATTAGGCTTCGGCCTTTTTGTGTTTTGTTACAATACATATTTCGTCATGGAGCTAATAAATGAGTTCAATTTCATGCTCTTGAAACATCTGTTTCCAGACTTCTGACGGTTCCTCATCCGTAATAATAACATCAATATCTTTGAAGTGGGCTAAATGAACAAATGCAGTTCGATCAAATTTAGTATGGTCTGCTAGGAGGATGACTTGCTCGGCTTGCTGAATCATTTTTCGCTTGAGTTCACATTCCGGTTCATTTGAATCCATAATACCAATATCGAGCGATAAAGCTTTACAACTCAAAATAAACTTGTCCACGTGATATTTCCGTGCAGTCTCATGAGCTACGGTCCCAACTAGAGACATGGAAGGTGCTCTTAGTGTTCCTCCAGTAGAAATCACTTGGTGACCTGAAGCCGCAAACTCCTGCAATATGATCGAGCTTGTAATGACGGTAAGACCATGACGTACATTTAAAATTTTGAGCAGTTCAATGGAACTTGTGCTTGGATCCATCATCAGCGTGTCTCCATTATGTATTAATGAGAGCGCTTTCTGTGCGATATCTTGCTTAATATGCAAATTTGTTGCATGACGGGTATAGAAGGGAAGATCTTCATTGGAGTGTCGATTCATGATCGCCCCGCCATACGTACGGGTTAGGACCCCTTCTTTTTCCAACTTCTCTAAATCGCGCCGTATGGTCTCTTCGGTGACTTGGAATTTTTGGCTGAGCTCGGATACGAGTACTCGCTTATCCTTATTGGCAATATCAATAATAATCTGGCGTCTTTCAGCTGCGAGCATATGAACTCCTTTCTGTAACGGGACAATCTTTGTAGTATACAAATCTATCTGGGTTCATTATAATTTGAAATTTAACAAAAGTATAGAAATGACCCCATTGAATCTGTGTCGCGAAGTAGATCATAAAAAGATATTGAAATTATTTCTTATATGCTATATAATCGGGAACAATTCAGTTCTTTGTTACATATAAAGGAGACTGCCTTATGAACTGCTTACCACTATTACAATCTTATTATCATTTTAATCAGCGTTAGCACGCCTTCGATAAATTCGGGGGAGGGCTAACGCATTTCGCGTTCGGCCTCCCTGCGGTAAGTAGAAACGCGCAGGACCACGAGGTCCGGCGCGTTTTTTATTTTTGCCAAATGAAGGGAGAGAATTAGAATGAACACACTCAAATTAACGAATCAATCCGTACTGAAAAAGGAACAAATGGAAAAATACACAGAAGAGGTCATTGCTTTGTTCTCCAAGGGCTATTCTTTTCAAGCTTCTGGTGGAAGCGCGCGGAATGAAGGGAAGAATACAGAAATCAATATTCAACAACATATAACAAACGCTTCACAAACTAACTTACATGAAGAAGGCCTCATGTTATGCATGATACTTGATATTTTTGAACACCTTGAAATACCAGTGATCATTAGATGGAATAACATATACTGCAAAAGAAATAGGCTAGAAAAGGCGAAGGACTTCCCCATACAATCTGTTTTTCCTGTAAATACCGAAGATTTATTCGCAACGGAGTCTTGGCCAATTGTAGAGATGATGAATAACCTTGGTGTACTGAATAGATCAGAGTTTGATGATCTTACTTTACCTGAGACGGAGGATAACATAAGCGCTTATGAAGTTGTTGAAGAAGAGAGCAGGAGAGTATTAGCTACTGGAATAAGTAAAGATACGAATAATTGTGTAGCTGCTTGGCAATTTGATATTCAAGCTATTAGTCAAATTTGTATGGGGAAACAGGAGATGAATCATGCTACAGAAGTAAATCTAGATGCTGTGATTCTAACACGTAAAGAATTGTTATCTATATCTAGGATTGCCGCATCTGAATTCCAGGCGGCTGGATTCCACGTTGAGATCGAGCAAACGCCAACGGTATACAAACCGAATGGAAGTGAATCTCTAGCGAATTCGAATTGCCGTTACATTGTAATCTTAGAAGAAAGCCAGGAAGATCTGGGTGAAAGTCGTGTTACATTAATGGACAATCTAGAAAAAATTCAATTGAATGTGGATTTAGATGAAGCGATTCATATCATGACCCAGGTTCTTTTGTAAGGTATTCTAACCTCGCTACGGCGAGGTTTTTTTACTCTTTATAGCAGGGGATTCAGAATCATCTGAATGGATTAATTAACGTTATAGCCTTTTCAAAAAATGAATTTTCATGTACATTGGAGAAGAATAATTGAAAATAAGGGAATTAGAGGAAAATAAAATGGATAATAAACTAGATATCATAACTAAGGAAAGCAATGCTATACCCAATATGGAAGAGTATGATAATCCCACCCTTTACGACGCCGAGAACGAAGATTTTGAAAGCGATTTTGCTTTTATTGAAAAATGGGCAACACTGATGGGAGGCACGGTCATAGACCTTGCTTGTGGCACAGGGAGAACGACGATCCCATTAGCGGAACGAGGATATCCTATGGTGGGCGTTGATCTTCATGAAGGAATGCTTGACCTCGCAAGACAGAAGTCGGCAGAAGAACATTCTGATATTCGCTGGGAATTACAAAATTGTGAGGATCTTGAGCTTGATATTAAAAGTTCCCTCATTTTCATGGTAGGTAATGGATTTCAGCATTTCCTTACGAACGAAGCACAGGATAAATTACTTCATTCGGTGTGTAAGCATTTAAAGGAAAGCGGTATATTTATTTTCAATACTCGTTTTCCTAACAAAGAAGAGCTACTCGCTCCGGAGACAGAGGAATACTGGAAAACGTATATGAACAAGAGTGGTAACGAAGTAGATGTTTATACTAAGAGTATTTACGATTCAATGACTCAGGTTCAAGATTACGAAATACGCCGCAAAACAAAACGATCCGATGGTACAGTTGAGGATGTTCATCACACGAACATCAAACTCCGTTATACGTATCCGCTCGAAATGGAAAGAACACTAGCAAAACATGGACTTAAGGTTATTGAACTGTACGGAGACTGGGAAGAAAACCCACCATCCGAATCAAAACCGGAACTAATTTATGTATGTCAAAAAGAAAAAGAATGCAACTGATATAACAAATATGGAGACCGAGAAGCTCACGACAAGAGACACTTCTCGGTTCTTTTTTTATGACGAAAAGGAGTGACCGTATTAAGTAAAGTGGATTACATAAAAATTATTATGTTAACCAAGCAATGAGAAATTCGAGTTCTCTTATTATGAAGAGAGAGTAGGATTGAATTTAAGTGACATAAATAATATTATGTAAACCAGTATAGAAAAACTACGGATTCAACTTCTAATCAATTCAAAATATTTTTATTTATCAAAGGACATTTGTCCTTTATTCTCTTTTCGAGGTATCCTTTAATAAGATAAGAAGAAATAAAACATATAAAGTAAAGACGAAAGAGATGAATAGGATATGAGTACTTATAAAGCCTTATTTTTTGATGTGGACGACACACTGCTTGATTTTTGTGCTGCGGAGAACAATGCGCTTCAGTTGCTGTGCAAAGACCAACAGCTTGCTTTTACACAAGAAACGGAAACTAGCTATAAAACCATCAATCAGCAATTATGGAGAGCTTTCGAAGAAGGAAAGCTCAGTAGAGATGAAGTAATAAACACGCGGTTCTCTCTCTTTTTTAAGGAATGGGATCAGGAAGTGGATGGCATTCTAATGGAAAGAACGTATCGCAGTTATTTGGAACAAGGGCATCAACTCATCGATGGGGCAATGGAATTGTTGACCCAGCTGCAACATAAGTATGAAATTTATATCGTAACGAACGGAGTTTCAAGAACTCAAGATATTCGTTTACGCAGTTCAGGACTTCATCCACTAGTGAAACAAATCTTTGTATCTGAAGATACCGGGTTTCAGAAGCCGATGAAAGAGTTTTTTGATTACGTGTTTGATCGCATCCCTAATCTTGTTCCCTCAGAAGGATTAATTATTGGAGATTCACTGAATGCGGATATAAGAGGAGGGCAAAAGGCTGGTCTTGATACATGCTGGTATAATCCAAATCGTGTCGTTAATCAAACAGAAGTGAAACCGACATATGAAATTCAAAGTCTGCAACAGCTATACCCTATTTTAGAGAAGTAATTCCATATTAAGGTTGAAACCGCATTGTAAGGATACAATGCGGTTTTTGCTTGTTTCGTGAAGTTAAGCTCGATTTTTTTAAATTCGAGTGGTAGAAACATAAGTGTTTAAATCCT
Organism: Paenibacillus sp. Marseille-Q4541; assembly: GCF_018310695.1. Lineage (GTDB taxonomy): Bacteria > Bacillota > Bacilli > Paenibacillales > Paenibacillaceae > Paenibacillus. Next base: position 20,959 of record NZ_JAGXCY010000054.1, read on the forward strand.
CACGATTATAATAAAATATTAATCTAATGTTCGGGATTTAATTAAAAAACAAAGATATATA
>NZ_JAGXCY010000055.1 GCF_018310695.1 Paenibacillus sp. Marseille-Q4541
GTGTTATAACACAATATTTAATACAATAATAATGAAGACATTTCTTGAAGGGAAGTGAGCATTTGAAATTTATTATATCTTTGTCTCCATTGATAGCTCATCGCTAACAATTGTTTCCTCATACCCTTTATAGGCTCATTAAGGACAAGAAATTAAATAATTTAGATAAGGAGTAAAAGATATGAAAAAGACAGTTTTAACTATCATGACGGGTGTGCTAGCGTTTGGAATGTTAGGATTCACTTCCGGGTCCGCTTTAGCTAGTTCTCAACAAGTAGAAGTTCTTCTTAACACCAACAAAATGAGTTTTCCAGATGCAAAACCATTTCAAGATGCTCAAGGCAGCGTGATGGTGCCGATCCGTTTCGTTTCGGAATCACTCGGAGCTAAAGTTAGCTATTCCAAAACAGGAAAGGTTCAAACTGTAGGTATTACAAGTAAGGATCACACGGTGAAGATGACAGTTGGCCGAACGACAGCTTTAGTCAACGGAAAGAAAAAGGACTATGGTACAAAAATCATCCTGAAGCAGAACCGGACGTTTGTTCCGATTCGTCTCGTAAGTGAAGGACTCGGTCAAAAAGTAGAATGGGACAAAATCAGCCGCTGGGTCTGGATCGGGGAGAAAGATTTCCGAAGCACAGACGATAAGGAATTCAAGCTTACGAAATTGAGCGAGTTCAAGGCGTATACGAAAACAAAGAGTGCATTTACAAACTTGAATGATAAAGCATATTCAGGAGTAAAGATCATTAAGGAAAGTGACCTTCCAATTCAGTTGGGAAATAGTCAAGTAGTCTACAGTTTAAATATTGTTAAGAACCAAGTAACAGGAGATGATTTGGTTCAGATTAGAAGCAGTCAAAGAGGAAATCCAGTTTCATTCCTTGTTAAGAACGATTATGCGAAAGGTCGTCAAGTTTTAGATGCGGCTTTTATTAATAACGGTGATAAAACGGCCATGAATCATTATCCTGTGGTAAGTCGGTCAGATAAGTTCCAAACTGGAAAATACATTGAAAGCTATGAGGGTTGGAGAAACTTCAAAATTAATCAGGCGGATTATATTTTGCTGGAAGATGGCGACTTAGAGAATTATGCAGTTGTCATTGTTAATCCATTCAAGTAAGGAGCACAACGAGCCGAATGAAAAAGATGATGAGCTCCTTACTCAGTGCGGTACTTATTCTATCTTCTATTCTCGTCGTGTTTACACTTCATCCAGGGAAGGCCGAGGCAGCAGTTTTTCCAATTAGCTCAAATCGCCTTCTTCAGGACGAGGACAATCCGAATCTATACTACTTCGTAGGGATGGTATATTACGAGGTTTGGAAAAACAATTCGGGGCAATGGACTGGCGGCGGCCATAAACCAGGAGATACAGTCGCAGTTGTAGATGGTGGAACATATGAATTTACGTTTGGTTCGAGCCGTAAGATTAAAGACATTAGAATTAAACCTTTTGATTTTAACTGGGAGCTTGCAGATGAGACATTTGAAACTTCGAGAACGGGAGAATTGGCTGTAAATCGCAAACAATACTATCAAGATGCCACTTCAACAAGGAATTACAATAATTATAGAAACACGCCTGTTGTAGGCAAAGGAACAAATGTCGGGCAGAAGGAAGTTTTCGTGTTGAATGGGACTTTGGAAGCTGTAAAGCAGGTCGATAGGAGGCTTGAAGAAGAAACTGAAAACGGCCAAGTTTTCGGAGAGAATGTAGAAGGTTGGCGTTATTTCTTTCCTACACTGTTCACGATTGAACTTGAACCAGAAGAAGGAAAAGCCATCGTCCAACACTGGACGACGACGGGGCAAAGACTAAATAACATAGATGGATTTCAGGATCGGGAAGAGAAGCTTGAGAAAAACGTAGACTATAGATTCACCCACACACCAGGCACCGAGGAATATACATACGTTGGCCATAAAAAAAGTACGGTTGCACCTCCAAGCGGTGGAGAAATTACGCCCGGAGATCCGAGTGGCTTTAAGTATGATGCTACCTTCCCTATTTACTATGTGAACTTTTACTATAAGAAAGAGGGGAATCCACCGCCGCCTGATCCGGAAATTCCTGAAGCTAGTTGTACAGCACCAACTCCTGGAACTACTATTGATGGACGATACATGGATCCAGTCGTAACAGCTAAAATCTTGGCTGATCAACGAGGCAGTGAACAATTTGACGTGTTACAAGGTATTCCAACATCAGAGAGCTTATATGGAAATATCCTGGCTCGAAACTACCTTGCTCAACATTCTTTCGTCCAGATGTCTGGGGTATGTACTTTTACAGTTAATGTAGAAAAGACTTGGACATTGCACTGGGATCCTGGTCAACCAGGTCCACCTGGACCGAATGGAGAACCAACAACAATTCCGGATCCTCAACAGACTCCTGAAACGGTAGTGCAACAGTATACAGTTGAACGGCCTTATTCATATTGGGTGATTGATAACTTAGAAGTATACAAAATTGATGAAGGGCAGCTCAAAAATTACGCATTACCAGGTGATCAGATAAGCATCACCCCACAGGGGTATAAGCCACCAGAATTTACAGTGGATCAAACGGGCGCCTTCTATCCGCCATCACCGCCAAATCCAATTATTGCACCGCCAGGATCTTTCGGTGGAAGCTCTTATTCGAGTCCACCATCACCACCAAGTGAAAACTTGCAGAGCGTTGCTGAAGAAGGTGTTAAGAAGGTAGAAGTGACGAATGACTCGCTTGTATTTAACGGAGCTACTATCATGAGTGGCAGCCGTGTTGATGAAAGCGGACCAACGCCGAGTACAATTCCTGAGCCGCCTCAAATTAATGAAAACGTGTTGTATAAGCCTGGGAACATTATCAGTAGTAGTAAGACTAACCGAGCAAATACAACAAGTTCTGGGACAATTTACTATGGTCTCATGGAAGGTAATATTAACGGTGGTAGTAATAAGAATTTCCCGATATACGGGATAAATACCGTAACCGTTCATACGCCCGTTGTGAACTACTCCTCGGTAACGGATGACCGCGAACATAATCAGAAGACGAACCCGAACTATAATCGTGCTGCATTCATATTGGATCGACCATTTACAGTTCGGATACCGACGAATGGACAACATACGAATTATCCAGGTTACGGTAATCGTGATTACGCAAAGTATTTCAGAACCAAACAAGTCCAGTTTCCATTCGATGTTTATAACAGTAGCCGAACACAATTTTATCCAAAGAATACCTGGATTGATATTCCTGTAAATCAGCTTGATACAGAGTTCTTCCTTCCAGTATGGGTTGATGAAGGTGATTATCAGGTGTATTTCAGGAACATAGCTGAGAACGCTCCTCCAGAGTTACCATATCAGTATGATGCAAATCTTGACTTAGTGAACCACGTAGCTGTCGATGAAGTTTCCATCGAAGTGATTGGCCGGCTGTACGATTTTCAAGTAACTGATATAGCTGATTACAATTGGGAGTCCGTTTTCCGTACGCAAATAGGTAGTACACTACCTACAGGTTTATCATATTGGGTTGGAATGAACGGCATAGATGGTGCTCCTCGTGGAAACTCCGAGCAATATACTTTGCCAATTCTTCCTGGTAGTCATCCTGCAGAGGGTTATAAAAATGTAGCTGTGAAAACCGGTTATCACTTCAAATTCGACTTTAAAACTAAAGGAAATATGTTCGGCAAAGAAGATGGAATACGAATTACTCCGACGTTCCACTTTGTATCAAAAGATGGTCAGTATCGCTTTCCAGTAGATCTTTATTACAAAACCAATGAGAGTAATTTTGTGAAGATTGGATCAGAAGAAGATAAGGTACAGCGCTATGTCATTATGAATGATCGACTTCGGAATGTGCCTACAGAAGAAATGATCGATACGGCCAGTTTTAAGTTCGATAATTACTATACAACGGGGCAACTCGGATCGATGACGAAGCAGGAGTACACGGAACAGTTTATAAGTAAAGATACCAAGCAAAAAACTCCAGTTGGTGGCTATAATCTCCTGCTGCTTCCAGAGCAACTACGTACCTTTATAGGTCCTAAAACAAACTTGCCAGCTTCTGTGAATGTCCAACGTGCGAATGCAGCTGTTCAGAATTGGTATGGGGAATACAGTTTACCTGCAGAGCCTTATGTGGTAGAAGTTGGGACAGATATTGCTGAGTATGGACGTACACACGGAGGGCTCGATGATAATTCTCCAATTTTCTTTAAGAATGGCTATATCATCGTGAACTTTGATATCGAAACCATTCGTAACGGTGATCTAAACAAACCACATTTGCAATACATCAATGCGCCGTTAATGAATCAATGGCAATTAGAAGGATCTCAGCGAATTAAGTTTGACTCCTTTGGTAACAGATTTACTTTACAGGATGGAGACGTTGTATTCTATCATGCCGATTTATCAAGTCGAGATGACTTTAGTCCGCAGGTTCCATTCTAACATTTCAAAAATGGTTATACAGGGAAGGGTAGCCCCCTTCCCTAAAACTCTTTCATTTAGGAGGGATTAAGTGTCACTCTCACAATCAGTTATAATGCTTCCGCTTTTGTATATAATGTGGAATCTAACTAGAAGAATGCCTAAACGTAAGAACTCAAGTACCAATATTCAATTGACCATTATTGTAGTTGTAACTAGTGTGTATCATATTTTATCCCTTTTTGGTGCATTTGATGACCAGACATTGAGAGCACAAATCTTAGGTGACGTACTATTCATTTGTACCTTGTTTAGCTTTTACCAGTTATCTAACACGGTACTGCGATGGGAGCGGTCGGTGGTTTATCTAGGATGTGGGTCAATTGGACTAACTGGTCTACTGATTCCGTTTCCTGCGATTCAGCCTATGTTATCAATTGTGTTAGCGACAGCTGCATGGTATTACCTAGCTGCAGCTATGCATAACAAAGCAAAGTCTTCAATTATCTTATTTATACTCTCTAAGATAGTCGTAATCCTTGGTTTGTTTATAGGAAATAGTCCACCTTTAGAGATAATTATCATTCTTCTATATATTTCTTCTTACACAGTAATCATTTCGTATATCGTCGATTACTTGATTCAATTAATTCGTGATACATATGAATCATCTATACAGGATCCCTTAACCGGACTATACAATCGTAAACAGTTCACGACATTTGTCACTAGAAGCGTAGACAAAAAAGTTGATGCACATTTAATTTTTCTAGATATTGATAATTTCAAACTGTTAAATGATACGTTCGGACATAAAAAAGGTGATGTTGTTTTAAAGAAAGTTTCATCAATCCTTATTGAGGAATTAGAAGGAGTAGGTGTTGGAGGAAGATACGGGGGAGAAGAATTCGTCGCTTTAATTATAGAGTCGAATCTGAATATTTCCGAGCTAACAGAAACCATCCGTTCTAGGGTGGAAAATGAGGCATCGTTTGATACGAAAGAGGGGATCTACTCAATCACTGTAAGTATAGGGTTTAGTACATTTGTTGAAGGTCTATCTGCAGACGAATTAATCAAACGAGCTGATGACGCTATGTATGTTGCAAAAAAGACAGGGAAAAACAGAGTAGTCGAATACGGAGATCATGAAGCCTTGGCATCAAGAGATGTCAGTGAAATTAATCCAAAAGTAGGTGTAAGTTAATGGTTAACGTAGTGAACCCATCGCCTAAGATGAATGAACAGGCTTTAAAGAGCTACTTGATGATCATTGATGCACTTTTCTACTGTATAAAATTGAGAGATGAACAAACCGCTAACCATTCTGTCTTGATGGCTCATTATTCATATAAACTCGCTCAGATCCATGACCCTAAACAATCAATGCTATACTATGCCGGTTCTTTAATTCATGATTTAGGGAAGATCGCCATGGGGGACGATATTTTAAAAGGAAACGGAGTCCTTTCGACCAAGGATAAGGCATGTTTATCTGAACACGTACAAAAGGGAATTAAGCTAATAGAAAGCTTTGAACTCCCATCAGTGATTAATAATATAGTTGAGTACCACCATGAACGCTTTGATGGAAGTGGATACTTAAAAGGATTAAAGGGTAAACAGATCCCCTTAAGTGGACGGATAGCTGCTATAAGCGATACATTTTCCACGATCATTGGAGGCAGGCCATACCAATCTCCATTAAGTGCTGTTAGTGCAATTAAAATAATGGAGGAAGAATCTTTTCTTTTTGATGCTGCCATCCTCCGATCTCTCATCGAACTAGTAGAACAGGAAACCGAGTATAATCAATCTGTTTCTACAGTAAAAATTCCCTGGAGTCAACTTTCCATAAATCCTAAGAATTAAATAGTACTTTTCAGAAGAAAATAATTGATACTAGTATATATGTATATTAGTATATTAACTAACATACATACAATTAAAAGGGGTGAAGTATCAGCTTTGATCGAGAGTAATATTATTTGTCTTGTAATTTAGATTAATTAGATTTCTTTAAAATTTTTAAGGGGAAAAAGCATGCTAATATTCGGCTATTTTGCACTTATTAACACTGCTGGCTTGTTCATCATGTGGTACGACAAGAGTCAGGCAATTATAAGAGCACGGAGAGTTCCAGAAAAGCGATTATTCGCAATCGCGGCCTTGGGTGGGGCAACAGGCGTATGGATGGGGATGTACCTTTTTAGACATAAAACAAAGCACCTTCTTTTTAAGTTAGGTATCCCGTTACTTATTATCATGAATCTCATATTACTCTTAATACTTTCAACGAAAGTCATATTTAACTAAATACAAAATATGTAGGTGGATTAATTGGAGTTACAAAATTTAATAACAACCATTTTAATTGTATTGTCCCTAGCAATTGTATGTTTCTTGCTATTCAAAACTTTAAGGGAGAATAAATTTCGACATGAAATAAAATCCACAGGAAAAAAACCAGTAAATACTCTTAGTCATGATAGCCCTAACCAGATATACAAAAATATTGAGCTGTTTCATGAGGATATTAAAGTGAAGATCGAGGAAATTCGTGTCCAAGATCAAGGTGTTTTTATCATCGTCAGAAAGAATCGTTCAGGCCGCATTGTGGGATCTGAGGAAGATAAGGTTTGGTGTCAGTACAAGCAGACAGGAAATAACACCACGGAACCCAAGACGCTTAGAAATCCTATGGCAATGACCAGAATACATACTTTTGTGCTTGCCAAGAACCTTGAAAGCATCGGTTTGCCAATGTGGGTACAAGGGATCGTTGTATTTACTCATCCCCAAGTTGAATTAGAGGTAAGTTTAAAAAGAAATTCAAATACAGCTGTGCTAACCACTGAGGAACTGGATAGTTTCATTCGCGATTATCAACCTAGAAACACTATTAATATTGAACAATTAGATAAAGTAACAAATTGGCTCAACATGCTAACTACAAAAGAAGATGAGACGCTGTTAAATACAGGTAGTTAGGGGCTTACTCCATCAAAAGGTAGCAGAAGAGTAGAGGAGATGACGAAGTGAAAAAATCTAGCTGGATGTTAGGAATCTTATGCTTTTTTTTCTTTATGGTTATAGGAAATACTCATGTCGAAGCACAAGAGGATGTTAAGTTCCTTTTGTCTCCAGTTAAAGAGATAGAACAATCTACGGGTTTTTACAGAGATACTGTAAGTGGAGGAGAATCAAAGACCTATGATTTCTATCTACAGAACTTAAAAGAAGAACCGTTAGAAGTCTGGGTTTATCCAGCAGATGCTAAACCAGGTGTTAATGGCGGCAAATTGTTCTCAGGTAAAGATGAGGAATTAGCATCAGTTGGTTCGTGGATACAACCTGCAGAACCCTTTAAAGTATCTCTAAAAGCGAAAGAGAAGAAGAAGTTAAGTTTCAAAGTGAATGTTCCAAAGAATATCGTCCCTGGACAGCATGTAGGAGTAGTGGCCGCAGAGGAGTCTTTAGATAATTCTGAAAGGAGAACACCTGAGGTGAATTCGACTCATGCTGTCATGTTGATTGAGAAGGCTCAAAGAATAGGAGTACAGATCGTTCTTGAAAATCAAGTTGAACAGTCTAAGCACGAAATGAGCATCGACAATTTCAAACATGAGTACATAGCTAACGGTTTTTCTCAATTTACTGTAAAGCTTACTAACAAAGGTACTATTTTAGAAAGGCCTCACGGTGTCCTCCAAGTAAGAGACTCTAAGGGTAATGGTATTTTTAGTGAAAGTTTTAATAATCAACCGTCAGAAAAGTCTATCTATGCGGGTACGACAGCAGATATGGTCTATACGGTACAAGATAAAGTTTTGCTTCCTGGAGAATACTCCGCAATTTTTGAAGCTAATTATAGCGATGACAAAGTAAGTAGAACATTTAACTTTACGATAACCGAAGCGGAAGCACAGAAGTCTCAAGACGCATTGAACTATGCAGGAATATTACAAAAAACAGATATCTGGGATTGGGTAAAAAATAATCTGGCCTTAGTAATTGTAATAGGGATCTTAATTCTTGTATTTATTATTGGTTTCTTCCTCTTGCTTTTCCTCCTGCTTAAGAAGAAAAAGAAAGAAAGAGATGAGAAGTCTCTTAAATCTAAGCTTGCCTCACATCAGTTTAAGGGGACTCACTAGAAAAAACTGACCTGAAAGGAGGTGAGCAAGGTGTAAGTTTAGGATCTATTAGAACTAATACATCTGAAGGAGTGAACAGGAGATGAAGAAAGTCTTGGCAAGTATGCTAGTAATGGTAATAGCTTTCCCTCTAGCAGCTTCTGCACAAGAAATTGAGAAAGAGATTGCAGTCACAGGCGGAAGTCTGCAGTTCGCCCAAACCCGTCTAAGCTTTAACGACATTACTCTCTCATCAAGGGATAATCTAAAATCACAAGCGGATTCGTTCCTTAGAGCAATTGATGATAGAGGCAATGGGGCTGGCTGGGCATATAGTGTCGCAGCTACAGATTTTGTAACTACTATGGACGGCCAGGAATTTAAGCTTCCTGCTAGTATCGTACAATTTACTACCACTCTGAAAAATACCATTTCCGGTGTACCGATTGATTTTACGCAAGGTGGAGAGCTTGCACAGAACAAAGTACTCTCCTCAGTTCCTAGCACCATCGTTTCCGCAGATGTAGGTAAAGGTCAAGGAGCGTATGATTTTGAGGTGAATTACATTCTGAGCTTGCCAAAGACTATGACAAATAGTGAAGGTGCAGAAATCGGGGTTATCGCTGGAACATATAAGTCTGTATTTACATATACAGCGACTTCAGGTATTTAAGGGGTGGTGAGTGACTTGGAAATTAATCAGAAAAAGAATAAGATCCGGATTGGATGGAAGAGGAGTCTTATCGGAACGTTGGTGGTTGCACTATTGGTTGGTACCTACTCGTTTGCAGAACTGGAACCTAAAGCTCAGGCTGCGGAATACTCAAAGATTCTTAGTGTAGAGCCCTACGTTTCAGATTACTCTAGCAGGCCTACTGTGGGTTATGAATTTAAGCTAGATGATGGTAAAAGTCTTCACCTAAATATGAATTCACCGTATGAAGTTACTGGGTTTGATAGTGGCATGAAGAAAGTGAGAAGTTATACCGGAGGTAATAGTGTTTATATTACACAATCCGGAGAACTCTACCAAGGAACCCCAGCAGTTAAAATGCTGGATGGAGTGAAGGATTTCGAGGTTATTAACCAGGCTGGAAAATGGAGTAAATTTTTGAGCTACTTTGCTGTGATGGAAGACACGACAGTTATGGCCTGGGGTAGAGGAACAGAGGGGCAGTTGGGTATTGGTAGTAAAGTAGACAAAACTGTGCCTACAGAAGTTGTTGATCCAGTTACTGGCGACCCTTTACAAGGAGTGCAGAAGATCTATAGCTTAGCAGTAGATAGTGTTTTGCTCGTTACGAATAATAAAGTCTATCTTGTAGGTGCAGGATTTAATCAAAACTCTCGTACCAATGCAAAACCCGTAGACATAACCGATCGCTTCCCTGCTTTCACTGACGCTTCTGAGTTTGAGATGAAAGCTGTAGAAGGCTTCAATTATATTCATGATTATAACAACCCTGGTACAACAACCAGTCTTGAAGCATCTAGACGTGTGTTTACAGTGAAAGGTCAGTCTTTCTCACTGACTAATTTCTTGGCATATGATTCTAGAGAAAGCTTATATGGTGTGGGCGAATCAAAATACAGTAACACACTGTATCCTTTCCCAGCAGATGTGAAAGTAGAGAACCTTAGAAAGATGGCGTCTGCGGGGGAGAAGACTAACTCAACTAGTAAGAACATCTCAACCGGGTACCTTAATCTTGATAATGGTAACCTTGAATACTGGGGTACTCCTATCAATAGTTGGAATGCTTCAGAAGCCAGTTTCTCTTCAACAAGAACACAAATAGCTACAGGAGTATCAAAGGTGTGGGGAACTCGCGCTGGTACCGTAATATTCGCGAAGCCTAACGGTTATTTGTACGGTTGGGGCACTAACAGTGATGGAATGTTTGGTACAAAGGATCGGAACATTACTTCTCCTGTTCGTCTAACTGGTCCTGGCAATGAAATTGAAAATATTAAAGACTTTGCAATACAAGGAAATGGAACAAATGGAATGCTGACAATTCCACGTATGTTCGCCTTGAAGGATGACAACACAGTTCTCAAGTGGGAAGGTGACGGTGTTATAACCGTCCTACCAAAAAAGTATCTTTCGCTCTTTAGTTTGAGACCTGAAATATCCATGCAGACTCATGTGTATGCTATAGACGAAGATGGTATCTTAGGCTTTTTTGACCAATGGGGTAACTGGCAAGTGGTGAGTAATGCTCCGGTGGTTTACCCAGCCGATTATGTTGTACCAGAAACTGCTCCTGATAAACCTATACTATCGATTGCTTCGCAAGACAAGTTTGATCAGTCCGTAGTGTCAATCAATTTTGGTACTACAGGAGATATTGCAACAAAACAATATCAAATCAATGGTGGGGGATGGCTGGATTACAATGGTGAGATCGTCATTACTGACTCTGGTAATGTAACCATCGAAGCAAGATCTGCAGACAGTAACGGCAATATCAGCGAAGTTGGAGAGCTCACAATCACGAGTAATCCAATCGTAATCACAGAAGGTCATCCTACGGTGGAAAAACTCTCGAAGGATGAATTCAAAGTACGTGCTTCGGCTACAGGAAGTACCAAAGTACAGGTGAAGGTAGATGGTGGAGATTGGCAAGAATTCAATGTAGATAACAACCTGTTACTGCAACCGGGAGATCATACGGTTGAAGTAAGAATGTTGAATTCAAGAGATGAAGTATTGATTAGTAAATCGTTTAATCTCACAGCAGAAAGCCCAAGTGAACCTGTAATAGTTAACAAACCGGTAGTCGTACAGAAAGGATTAAACACTCAGTATGGATTAGATCTTGAGGTTCAGTTTGATCCAACGGAAGGAGACGCTTACTATTCTGTAGGGGGTGGTGAGTGGAATAAAACCACAGGCGTTATTACAGTATCTAATGACGTACACACTGTAAGAGCAAAAGTGGTGGCTACTGATGGAATAGAAAGTGAGATCGTAAGTTTTGTTACTACAAAGGTAGACCCTAAAGTTATGGTAGAAGATGGACAACTTACCGTTGATCCAGGTATCTCTTCTCCGGATCTTGAGGTATATTACAAAGACGGCCAAGATGAAATGTGGACTGAGTATGCAGGTCCGGTAGCTTATGCCCCTGGTACGTATCAAATTTATGTGGAAATACGAGAAGTGAATTCAGGTAATGTGGTTTACTCTGGAGGCCCATTTACCATCGTAGTTCCCGGTGAAGGGACTGACCCGAATCCTGATCCAACACCGAATCCTGGGGGACCACTGGAAACCATTACTACCGAAGATGTAGACTTCACGGTTCATGGTGGGGGATTAAACTCTCGATTTGAAGGAGCAGATCTTTCAACCATTATCATCGATAGCACGAGACCTTACCAACAGATTAATTCTGTGAGTAGGGCACTTATCGAGGATTACAGAGGTAATGCGAAGGGATGGCAGTACAGTCTCGATGTAAAGGATTTTGTCTCCGATCCAATAACAGATAACTCATTAAATACAATGGATTTAGTAGTGAGTATTCCAGCTAGCTCACTATCTGTAGATGTTAAAGGCAGTAATACGTTGTCAGGACCTGAAGCCCAGCTGTCCAATGTTGGAAAGAAAATATTTACAGGAACTCAATCCGAAGTTTTGGCATCAGCCAAGGAATTTGAAGGCATGGGATATTATGAAATACCTCTAGACTTCACCCTTAGTATACCGGATAAAGTAAATATTGAATCGTCAGGAACTGGAAGTAAGTATGTACCAGGAGAGGAAACAGGTTTGATGGCTGGTACTTATCGATCTGTATTCACCTTTACATTAACTTCAGGAATTTAGTTGAATTTAGAAGAGGGTGTTTATCGCCCTCTTCTAAATAAAATCGGATAACAAGAATGTCCTGTAAGATAAGGCAAAAAATCCAGTATACTTATACTGTAAAGGGGAATGAAATTATTGATACATTCGAAAATGTGAATCCTGATGAAATAAACGAATCACTCGGTTTAACAAAAAGTATTGAACGTGATTCTACAAGTGTAAATAAAAATGATTCCATTGATAGTATCGACAAGAATGTCAATGGAATCGTGACGGAGTATTTTAGGTTGGTACATCTAGCCCAAGTGGGGAAAAGACGATGAGTATTATTGTGAATTGTCCTGATTGTGGTCGGAGAATGTCATGGCAGCCACCTCCAATTAGAGAGTTTTGGTGTGAACCGTGTGATTATTTGATGGATTGGGATGATGTTAAAGAAAGAGGTAATTATCATGAAGTGGCTTTAGTAGAAAAGGATGGACAATTATATGAAGTGCCTTTAGTGAAAAAGGATGAAGAATTTTAATTTGCCTTTTGGAGTTCAGATGGCTTGCCCTTTGCTTATACCATGTTTTGAATTTCAAAAAGTTTGTACCTTTCCCTTTAAACTACCCTGAAAATTAATTCATAGCGTAACTCTAAAAAAGACAATACGAAACTAGGCGCAGCTTGCAAGATTTTTAAAAAGGCTGCGTCGCTTGGTTTGAGCAGGTTAATTAGGATACTTCAGATGTGGCCAGGGTTACGGTAAATCCAAGGTTTTCTAGCTTTCGAACGGTTTGTTTGACGATCGCATCTTGGTGTCGTTTCTCAAAATAATCGGAGCCTAAGTCTTTATAATCTTCTTGCCTGGTTAGTAAATGGTAAGCAATGGTCATGATGGAATGGGCTACAGCAACAGCTGCGCGGTGCCTTCCTTTGCGAGCTGCAATTCGCCTGTACTGGGCACCGAGATAATTATCAGATCCCCGTATGGAATGAGAAGCTTCGATGAGTGCGGATCGGAGATATTTGTTGCCTTTACGTGTTTTGGAGGACTTGCGTTTGCCTGCACTTTCATTGTGACCTGGAACAAGACCAACCCATGAGCATAAATGGGCTGAACTCGGGAAACGAGAAGCAATGTCCGTGCCAATCTCGGCGAGGATTTGTTCTGCCGTTCGGGCTGCGATTCCCGGAATGCTATCCAGTCGATCCAGGTCTTTTTGGAAAGGGGCGAGCCGTTTGGCTACCTCCATATCCAGCTCGATGATTTGTTCGTTCAGGAAGTCGATATGGGTAAGCATGGTTTTTAACATCATCCGTTGATGTGAACTCATGTTGCCTTTCAGCGCGAGCTCGAGTTCTTCTTTCTTTCTCTTCATGGATCTGCGTGCAAAGCCAGCCAGTGTTTCCGGATCGGTTTCACCATGGACCATGGCCTCAAGCATGTCCCGGCTTGAGAGCCCCATAATGTCTGATACGACAGAAGCGAGCTTAATATTGGCGCCTTCCAAAACTTTTTGAACACGGTTATGTTCACGAGAACGTTCTTGAATCAGACTCCGGCGATAGCGAACAAGCTCTCTCATTTCACGTTGGTTGCGATCGGGAATATAGCTAGGTTTTAGCAGACCATGTCGAAGTAGATAGCAAATCCATTCTGCATCTTTCACGTCGGTTTTCCGTCCGGGAACTGCTTTTATGTGCTGTGCGTTGACGACTAGGAATTCGATATCTTCGGCTTCCAGCAGGTTCACGATGGGTTTCCAAAACACACCGGTGCTCTCCATGGCCACATGAGTGCAGCGATGATCCTTAATCCAATCGATGAGTTCCAAGATAAAGACTGTGTGAGTACGGAAGGTTTTAATCTCCTTTCCTTCAGGTGTAATAATGCATGCAGTAATGTTCTTCTTGTGAACATCCAAACCGCATGCTCGTTCAATGAGAACATCCATGATAATCACCTTTCTACGGCAAAGTGAAATTGGGGGCTGGTGCAACAACCAAAAAGGGTTAATCTACCCTGCGTGCTTCCTAAAAAGGAGCGACATTCCGTGGTGCACCGAGGTCGCTGGGGTCAGACTAACGGAAGGGTTCAGGACACCATAGTTTATCGACCTCCCTCGCCAGCCGTAAGAATAGTATAAAACGTATCCCAAAAATTTTCATTATTCTGTGGTGCCCCGAAAGGGGCATGGGTGGCTAACGGAGAATAACATGCTGTAAAAAATCTGGAGTATGCACAGTAAACTCTTCATTTTTCCAGACGAATATCCGCTTAGAAATTGTTTTCAATTCAATAGAGCGAAAACAGGAAGCAACTGTTAAATGGCTGAATTGCTATTTTTCAAGGTGCTTTCTTTTTTGTGGCTTAAGAAGGGGCGTATGTGAAATTGTTCAAATGATTTGTTATGTTGAGTACCTGCGTAGCATCGGAGTTGAATTTTAAAAGGAGGAATAACGACCAACTTAGACAGTAGACAAAATTAAGTCGGATTTTACATTAGTGAAATGCCAGGACTTACCTCAGGCTAATAATCAAACTGAACTGTATAATTGAACTGGGTGTTAATATGTTCATAAATCCGATGTTACTTGAAACAGCGTATCAGCCTTTCAGTAACGATAAATATATATTTGAACCAAAGATTGACGGTCACCGGCTTATTTATTCTCAGTTTTCTGGAAGGACCAATTTATACACTAGGCATCGAACAGAATGCTTTAAACAGTATCCTGAGCTCCTGGAGAGTTCCTTCGATAAAGACATAGTTCTGGACGGTGAGGTAGCTGTCGCGGATCCAGAAACGGGACGTGTAGACTTTGAGCTGGTTATGAAACGTTTCCTAGCTCGTAAGGAAGATAAGATTAATTTTATGTCTCAGACCCTGCCAGTTACTTATGTAGTATTCGATATCCTTCATTATGACGGACAAGACACACGTAAACTTCCGTTGCAAGAACGTAAGGAGCTGCTGCAGGCCATACCATTTCCTAACACTAGAATGGGTAAAACTCCATTTGTACAGGGAGCTGGCGAGGCTCTGTTCAAGCAGATGGAGCTTACGCAGATGGAGGGAATGGTCGGCAAACGTTTGGACAGCACCTATGTTGGCCGCCGCTCTACAGATTGGCTGAAGGTCATTAACTGGACTTATATCGATGTAGTCATCATGGGCTATCGTAAAGGTGAGTTTGGTTGGATAGCCGGGATCAGGAAGCCAAATGGTGAGGTCACGTACGCTGGACTGATTCGTTTTGGTGTCAACTCTGATAATAAGCGAGATTTGTACCGAATCAATAATAAAATTAAAACAGGAGAGAATAAAGATTTTGTGTACTTAGAACCTATAATTAATGCCCAGGTAAAAATACGAAATTGGACAAGGGCAGGTAAACTTAGGGATCCAGTATTTGTTCAGTTCATAAATTTTTGAATATTAAAGACGAAGTGAGAAATCAATTCTCAATTATTCTGAAGATCATACCCTATGCAAGTATTATATATTCTATTAACAACATGTTTATAAGGGATTCTATTATAAGTGCTAACTACTAAAGGTAAGATCTTTGTTTTAAGTATCGCTATAATTTTCGCCATCTATCCTGCTTCTTACACAATGATGTTATCAAATGTTGAGTAATCCTCAAACTTATGCTTTGAACTTTCTGGTTGTTAATTCATTAAATCTAATCTTGACTTGCCTTGCTTAAACTATATGTTTCCTGGTGTTTTAAATATCGTTAATAAAACCAATAGCGTGAGTCTATAGAACTCACGCTATTGTTCTTTATATAACTTACACATTAACTGAAAAAGGGAAAGAACAACTTCATTACCGTTATTAGAAAAAGTGAGTTTTACATACATCAAAAAGGCTGAATGGGTGTGCTATCAAACGAAATTAGCCGATAAAAGAACTAGTTGTGATACAATTCCAATAAAATCAAGATATAAGGCAGCTGAAGAAGAAAGGAGGGTCATTAAATTGGATAAAGTTGATATAGCATTTATAATTATTGTAATTGTTTTAGTCGTTCTACTTATAGCCTCATTGATTATTGGTAAAGAACTTGAACAAGAAAATAAACGATTACGTGAAAAAGAAAATGAGAAGCTTACTGATTACTTTATGAAGATATAATTCTTATTCAACTCCCTCGAAATGATTCAGTTTCCTCACTCAGACTCATGAGTTCGCAGGATTTCAGCCTGAGCATGATTATGAGAAGAAGCAAAGAAAGATAAGAGCAGTCTTAGATAACGTTAAAGGGCATGCGGAAATAGAGACTAGAACTAATGTTTGGACGTTTTATAATGTGTCTCTATACTTTTGCTAAAAGGGGATCAGAGTAATAGGCATTGGATAACATTGTAATGATCCCTCGCTTAAAATCAATTAGAATGATAGGATAAATATCTTGATCAAAATAGTAACAACTGAAGGAATAATGGAGGCGATAAAATGGGTAGAGATTTAAATATTTTGATTCAGGAAAGTCTTAAAGAGTTGGAAGGAACTGAAATAGATATAAACGAACAGCTTAAAAAACTGAAATCACTAAGCGATGTAATGATACCTCAAATGCCGGACTCGCTAAAGTCGCTGCCTGAAACTTTAACTCAACTTGTGGACACTGTGCATAAAGCATCGAAAGCCATATCTACTACCTACGATCTTGATCAAGATGATACAGCAAAGGTAATAAACAGCATTATTTCTACAAGTACATACTCAAATTCACTTACATTCCCAATAGATTTTCATGTTAAACTCCTTAAATTTGTAAAAACACAAATACCAGAAAAAATTGCGATACCAAATGAAAATGATGAAGAATCAAAAGTTGAATATATAACCAGAGAACAAGTACAGGAATTGATATCCGATCTCAAACCACCTGAAGGAATGGATCTTAAAGTTTTCCTTAAATATTTCTATTTTCCAACAGTAAGACTGATCATTGTTCTTTTGACTATTTTTTTAAATTACACTGAGTTTAAAGAGAATGCTGCAGTATTAATCCAAAATGTTCACTCCATTTCTCAAGAGCTTAAAACTCATGAGACTCCAACGATTAAAATCCCCTTCGATCAAGATATGTCAGGTGGAGAAAAATCATAAAGGAGATGAGAGATGCACCTCGCCGATTGTATAAAACAATGTAAAGTTTGCAGCTATTCAAATAGAATGGAGCAGATTACCGGTCGGCAATCTGCTCCATTTTTATTAAGCTAACGGGCAGGTTTGTTTAATTCTAAATTGCCGAATCGTCAATACAGAACGACCTTCTTAATAGAAGGTCGTTTTTACATTACTTGAGAGGAGGGTCTCTATTGTTCTGAATATACTGTCATCTAGCCATTCTGTTGTATTTTTCTCTTGGTTCATTGTGTGTTCGTAATAATAAAATTCTCTAAAGATGGAATGATCCCCCTGATCTATTTATTTGATTAAGTTATATAC
>NZ_JAGXCY010000056.1 GCF_018310695.1 Paenibacillus sp. Marseille-Q4541
GTTAAAGGAGTTCGAGAGGATGTCCAAGCTCTATGATAAAAAGAATAATGGTACTTATGTCGAATTCATTTTTTTAAAATGCATCCCAGGGAAATTCGAAGGTTGTCAACTTAATTTCAAGTATTATAGAGAACATAACAAAATCTATGAACTGAATTTTGGATGGACCAATGTAACGATTAAAAATTATATTGAGGTAACTACAAAATTTCCACTGGAGATGCTAAACAATTTTATATTAAATCGTACGTATAGCTCTTTTGAGAAACATCTCTATCAATTGGAGTGGAAAAAGCTAAGAGAAGATAAAACATATCACCTTCGTTTTTTTGGATCGCAACAAGATTTTTCAATCATTGTAGTTGATGATGCAGTCAGGCAGTTTGGCCGCGATTTAGAAACGGAGTGGAAAGAAGGGATTCGACTGGCTCAATAATTAACCTCTTCGAAATTGTTGGAACATGGTAACAAATCAGTGCCCCTCAATGGCATTCCTAACTCAAAAGGTTATTCATTAACCAAGGTTTAATCAAAGGCAGTACATTTTCAGGTTTCATTGCTATTGTATGATCCATGTTCTCCCCGCCTAAAATGTTAACATCCCAGCCAAAGTGTTGTAATACATCTAGATGGTTTTTTAATATACCGACGATATCGACAGTTACATTACCAAAGTTCTCGCCATAAACGATCGTATCTTTTTCTCCAGCAAAAGTAAGCTTAGGAAAGGGTATTTCATCCTGAATTTTTGTATCATCAAAATCCATTAAGTTTTTATACAAGGTGACAAATTGTTTGGTTTGATTTGCATCTATTGTTACTTGTATGTTATCCCAATCCATTTCTTCAGGACTGATATTTTCTTCGATTTGATAATTAGAGTTATTTTGATGATTTAATGCTTGCTCATATGTCTTTGTAGTTACTGCCATCATTTCTTGATAGGGTCCTTTATAGGGTGGGAATCCACCCATAATTAAACTCTCCAATCGGTTAGTTCTGATTGCCAATTGTAAGCCAACAAGTGCCAACCACGAGTAGCCATAATAACTAAACGTCTTCACCTTCATCTCATCAGCTATTCGTAATAAATCTTTTGTAATGTTTTCTGGTGTGAGATAATCTGGCTGAGGATGGGTAAAAAGATGACCCTCGTAATCAAAATATAGTACCTGAAATTTATCAGACAGTCCTTCCACGAAATTTTTTCCTAGTTCAGGATCTACTCCCCACAATTTTAATTTTTCTGCTTCTTCTCCAAAAACAGATTTTTTAGCTATCGGTAACATAATTACTTTACTTGTTGTATCTCCAGTTAAACCAACTTCCAATTCTGATCCGTCATTTAATTTTACGATTTTGTTCAATAAGATCACTCCTAACTTGATATACTTATAACATACAACATTCATGCAATAGTTCGGTTTTTCAAAAACATAACATGGATAATACTATAGATTTGGGGTTCTAAAGTTAACGTAGCACTTTAAGGTTTAACTTTAATGTTGAGGATGTGAAAAATGAAAAGTATATATACACCTACACAAATTGCTAACCTACTGAACGTAAGCACGATGACTTTAAGAAGATATGAAGAACAGGGGTTAGTTCCTGATGTACCAAGAACCATAGGAAATCATAGATCTTATACCCCCATTCATCTTCAAGCTTTTATTACCATTCGATCGTTATTGATGGGATATGATATACCTGTAGTGTACGATGTCATGAGGAGAATCAAGAATGATGATATCACTGATGCTCTCTGGCTTGTAAACGATCAGTTGTACCTAACTCTAGAAGAAAAACAACGAGTTGAAGAAATACTGAATATGGTCAGAAATGCTGATTTCAATCAATTTAGAAATATAAAATTAAAAAATTCGATGACCATTGGAAAAGTAGCTGAAATTGCTGGAGTTAACACATCTGCTATTAGACATTGGGAAAAAGAGGGGCTGATTACCTCAGAACGTGACCAAGAAAATGGTTATCGGATTTTTACAGTGTCTGAGTTGCGAAAGATTTTACTGATTAGTAGTTTAAGAAAAACAATATATTATACTGAAAATTTGAAAAACCTTCTAAATGACTTAGAAACACACCACTTCACAAAAATAGATCGATCCTTTCAATTAGCACTCGAAAAATTAAACAATAAACTAGCGGCCCAATTTAATGGAGTAGCAGAACTAATGAAATATATAGGTTTCTACAAAGAGGGGGAAGTTTTGATATAATGGCCCCAGGAGGGGAAGAACATGCATACGATAGAGAGCTTAATGAAGCAATTAGAGGAGCTGGACATTGACAGCAAAGGGACGTTGTTGGTCCATTCTTCGATGAAAAGTATGGGGCAGGTCGAGGGTGGCGCAGACACAGTATTGGATGCGTTTACAGAATATATGAAGGATGGGCTGTTGGTGTTACCGACCCATACTTGGTCCTACATAAAAGCGGATAACCCGAAATTTTACGTTGATCGTTCACCTTGCTGTGTTGGCATATTACCCGAGCTTTTTCGCAACCGACCAGGTGTGGTACGTTCGTTACATCCCACACATTCAGTGGCTGCATTAGGGCGGGATTCGATAGAGTTCACCCACGACGATCATCATTTCGATACACCATGTGCTAGAGGTTCCTCCTGGGGGAAGTTGCTTGACCGAGAGGCGACCATATTATTAGTCGGGGTAGATTTGAAGCGCAACACATTTATTCATGGCGTGGAAGAGTGGATGGACATCGAGGGTAGGTTAACGGATGGACATGAGATGCTTTACACCGTTTTACCCGATGGAACTGAAATCCCTGTACCTTCCCGCAGACATTGCGGGTTATCGTGGTCGCATCATTTTTGGAAAGTAGATGAGGTCCTTGAAAGTAAAGGGGCGATGTATAAGGGACGACTTGGTGATGCTGTTGTAAGAGTGTGTGATGCGGCCAAGGTGGCGAAAGTAATCACTGAGATGCTCAAGGACAATCCAGATTTGTTTTCGGATAATAATCCTTTGGATACTTAATTCAAGGCATGACTCTGCCTTCTTGTTGAATATGTACAGTAAATTAACGGAATACGATTTTACGATAAAGGCAGCGGGTCAAAGTGATCTGCTGTCTTTATTATAATACTTAGCTGATTTCGTAATCCAGAAGTGATAATGTCACTTTTTGAGTGAATACAAATGAGGAACATCAAAAATATCTTATGAAAATCCATATATCCACGAGTTCCAATAAAACAAAGGAAGTTATTGAATCCGAACTAACTTGGCTAGAAGCTTTGGATAGAGATACAAATCTATGTATACCAACTCCTATAAGAAATCTAGTAGGAGATTTGATTACAGAAACATCAGCTTTTCATAATGAAAATAAATTAATTATAACTCTTCATCGTTGGGTGAATGGCGATGTGCTCAACAGAGAACCGACAAGTAATGAAACGGCGAATTTGGCTCTTATAATGGCGACCCTACATAAACATTCTATGCAATGGAATATTCCTGATGGGTTTAATAGGCCAATTTACAATTCCGATAATCTATTTACAACACTTAATCAATTAAAACAGCTACTACATTTAGAACTCCTATCTAGCGAAGAATTTGCTTACGTAGAACAATCAGCGCTTAAAATATCAAAAGTGATTGAAAGACAAAAACGATCATGCGAAAGCTGGGGAGTTATCCATTCAGACCTTCATGAGAGTAATTATGTTTTTTATAATGATAATCCGCGACCTATAGATTTTTCGAATTGTGGTCATGGATTTTATTTATTTGATGTTGCTGAAACATTATTGCATCTTTCTTATGATAATCGGAAAATATTCATCGCATCCTATATTCAAAATTATTTTATAAAATATCTTCAGGGAGAGAGCTTCTTGTTAAACTAACAATTTGATTCAAGTCGTCGATGACTTTAATGCATACGTAATCCGTTTATGGAAAACTCAACAACCTCTGAAATGGTTCTTTATATTTCTGAATGTTCTTATTGTAATATTAAATTTAAAGTACTGGCTTTACTGATCCTAATGAGAGATCATTGTTTTTGATCAAATGGGGAATGTTACCTTCATAACAAAGTGGAGGTGCAAATCGGATGAAAATTTTATATATGCTATTAGTAGTAGGGATGATTAGTCTTTGTCCTTCCCAAACGGTTGGAGCTAAAGAGGGTGCAGAAGTGTTCGATATAAAAAAAGGTGAGATTGTACTTACCATCCCTAATTCAAACGCATTGCAAAGCCAAGTTAGAGACTGGCTGTCGTCATCTGTAAGCGGGATTGCAGGGGAATTTAAAATCGAACCAAGCGACGGAATAGCAATTAAGGTCCCACTTACACCACCGTATTTTGGCTCAAAATAAATGGATAACCGGAACAGTTACGGAAGTTATTATTTTTATAGGGGAGATACAGACTTATAACCCTACTATGTTGGTGTTTACAAAAGATAATCGATTTTCGGCTCTCCAAATTAGGGGCAACACGTTAATTACATTCCTTAAACAAAACAATCTGTATAGTTCTGAGTTAAATTTAGGTGTAACTCCTTAGAAAAATTGGGAAACGATTGATCTACATATAAATGAAACTCCTCGGCAGCCGGTTATCGGCTGTCGTTTTTTGTCTAATTAGCAGTCCGCTTATTAGTGCAACCCAGACCGCTCAAATTGTAGCAGATGCTACAGGGAAAACTTTATTTGAAGAAAGCCGTTTGCGGGAGCGTGCTAAATGGGGAGACTTATAGCTATCAACTGCTTTTTAATTGATATATTCCTCATAAAATCCATTTTCTAGCGCTTCATTATGATCAGCGTTTCATGTTGACAAGATACCAAATGGTGTCCTATATTATATCGACACTAATGAAAAGGTGTTGAAATATTAAGACCTTTATGGTACAAAATATCTTCATCTATAAACTAAATTAACAAGAATCTTGACGATTGTGTAAAGTGCACACGAAGTGCTTATGTGTGAAGCTTTATGTGATTGCGATATGGTTTAAACCTTACATATGACGAAGAGATGGATCGTATGAGGGTACAATGTGAATATAAGTAGAAAATTACATGATTGGAAGGATGTTGTTCTTGAGCGAATCTAATCAGGAATATATCGTCATCTCGGCTGCGAGGGAAAACAATCTCAAGAATGTATCCTTGCGTATTCCTAAGCGGAAGATCACGATTTTTACCGGAGTATCCGGATCCGGCAAGTCATCGATTGTCTTCGATACAATTGCTGCAGAATCAACGCGTTTGCTGAACGAAAATTTCAGTATGTTTGTGCGTAATTTCCTCCCGCGCTATCCGCAGCCAGATGCGGACGCAATTGAAAATCTGAGTATGGCTGTTATTGTAGATCAAAAGCGGTTGGGGGGCGGTTCCCATTCCACGATGGGCACGATTACCGATATTTCTCCCATTCTTCGTCTTCTCTTCTCCCGAGTGGGTCAGCCCTATGTTGGACAAGCGAACATGTTCTCTTTTAACGATCCGCAGGGCATGTGCCTAGAGTGCAACGGGATTGGTCGCAAATTAGGTGTCGACATGAGTAAGGCGGTGGATATGTCTAAATCGCTCAATGAAGGAGCAATCATGCTCCCAGACTATACGGTAAATGGTTGGGAGTGGAACATGATCGTGCAGTCGGGGGACTACGATCTCGACAAGAAGCTCAGCGATTATTCGGAAGAGGAACTGGAGCAACTGCTGTATGCTAAGGCAAGGAAAGTGAAAATGGATTTCGCCGGTAAGGCAACGAATATTACAGTGGAAGGCGTTATTGAGAAGTTCACTAATAAATACATCAAGCAAGATGTAAAGACGAAGTCAGAGCGAACACAAAAAGCGGTTGTACCGTTCATTTCCGAAGGTTCGTGCTCCAGTTGTCACGGTGCGAGACTTAGCCAGGCGGCGCTCAGTTGCAAAATCAACGGACACAACATCGCGGAGATGTCATCAATGGAAGTGGGACATCTCATCCGCGTCATTCGAGAGATTGAAGATCCTACAGCAGCTCCTGTCGTCAAGTCGCTGACGGACCGGTTGCAGCATCTGGTAGATATCGGACTTGACTATTTGACGCTGGACCGTGAGACCGATACATTGTCGGGCGGTGAGTCACAGCGAGTCAAAATGGTGAAACACCTGAGCGGCAGTCTAGTGGATGTCACTTATATCTTCGATGAACCCAGCGTTGGTTTGCACCCCCGTGATGTACACCGGTTAAATGAGCTACTTCAGAAGCTTCGTGATAAAGGGAATACCGTGATTGTCGTCGAGCATGATCCCGATGTAATCAAGGTGGCGGATCATATCGTCGACGTCGGACCCCACGCAGGTAGCCGCGGCGGTACTATCGTGTATGAAGGAAGTTACCAAGGCCTGCTGGAATCAGGCACATTGACAGGCACCCATATGAAGCGGCCACTCAAATTGAAGCAAGATTGCAGGCAGCCGTCTAGCAAGCTAACGATTAAAAATGCAGAACTTCATAACCTGCGGAATGTGAGTGTAGATATTCCAACTGGAGTGCTGACAGTTGTAACGGGTGTCGCCGGATCGGGTAAGAGTACGCTAATTAACGAAGTATTCCTCAGTGAGCATCCGGATGCGATCGTCATTGACCAAGCGACGATCGGAGTGTCAACACGCTCGAATCCCGCGACCTATACGGGCATTATGGATGATGTGCGCAAGGCATTTGCTTCCGCGAACAAGGTGAGTCCAGGCTTATTCAGTTTTAACTCTAAAGGGGCATGCGAGAACTGCCAAGGTCTTGGGGTTGTGTATACAGATCTTGCATTCCTCGATAGTGTAAAGCTGCCATGCGAAGTATGCGGAGGCAGACGGTTCAAGGAAGAAGTGCTTGCTTACAAACTGAACGGCAAGTCAATTGCAGAAGTGCTGGAAATGACTGTAGAGCAGGCATTAGAGTTTTTTGAGCTAAAAGAGGTTGTACGTAAGCTCCAAGCGATGAGTGATGTGGGTCTGAACTATATTACACTCGGCCAGCCGCTAAGCACACTTTCGGGCGGTGAATGCCAGCGTATCAAATTGGCAAGCGAACTGCATAAGAAGGGCAGCATCTACGTGATGGATGAGCCAACGACCGGACTACACATGTCAGATATCGGCCTCCTTCTTACGATCATGAACCGTCTCGTTGATGCCGGAAATACGGTGATCGTTATCGAGCACAATCTTGATGTGATCAGCCATGCGGATTGGATCATAGATATGGGACCGGATGGAGGCAGTAAGGGTGGCCAGGTTGTATTTGAGGGAACACCCCAGCAGATCACGCATGCGGAGCAGTCGATCACGGGAAGATATATGAAGTAATCATTGTCTAATGACATAAAATCACCTATTATAAAGCGAACAAAGCCTGAATTAACAGGCTTTGTTTTTTGTCTAGACATATATTGTTACAAAAAATGTATGAAACTCGATAATGGATAATTGGAGAATAGGCATTATTCTAAGGAATGAGACGGTAATTGAAATAATTCATCTTAAGGTAAACAAATTTTGTAATTTATACTTATTAAAATATATCAAATATGAAAATAAACAGATAAAATAGTAATTACATACATATATAATCTAATGAAGGTGGGTTTAATTGAATTAATAAGATTACTTAAAAATGCAAGAAAAACTAATTTAAATGAAAGTTATCAATATGCTTGGAAAGGCTTTGCGTTACTGATTGGATTATAGGAATGTTAAGGGTAGTAGCTATATTGGTGATAATTCAAAAATTTTAAATAAAGGAGGACAGTGTGTGGTAAATGTTAAATTAGTTCCACACAGTTTTTCTTATGCCGAGAACATTTTCAATAAAGTTTCGGTTCCAGAAGTGAAAGATGCCCTTGGCGTAAATGATAAAACAGTAGATGACACACTCAGGTATATAAAATGGATCTTAGAGGATGAACAAATAGGTAACCAACTTTCAAGAGTAATTCTGAATGAAGCTGATGAACTGATCGGTATAACAACACTGATGTTCATAGATAATCACCAAAAGAAATGCCACATGGGTACATGGGTTGCACATGAATATTGGGGGATCGGTTATAATGAAGCCTCGAAATTCGAGATATTAAAAATTGCATTCATAGAACTAGGATTAAACTATGTATTTGCTGGGGCTAGGAAAACAAATATCCGATCGCAGAAGTCCCAAGAAAAGTTGCCTTATATACGTCTTAATGTTGAAAATGAATTTCCTAACGAACTTATTTTTCTCGAAAATAAAGAGAAACAGGAATGTGTTCTCCATGTATTTTATAAAGAAGACTTTTTAAATTATCTTCATCAAAGTAAAGCATCCAATAAATAAACAGAGTGAAAAATACTTTCATTCACAAAAAGAGACGGTAACCAGTTTACAGGCGATAATAAGAAGGGTGCACCTTTAATTTCTTAGAACCAGTTTAGGATAAGGTATGTTAAGAGCATAAATGCAAGGAGAAAAGCACAAAAGGACTTCAACTGGTTTAAGGTGCTTTTCTGGAGGCTTAGCAATATCTTATGAATGTTCAGCAATTTGGAAAATAAAGAATCCCAAAAAAGGAGTAAATAGAAGCATGAGTACTTTCAAGAAATTAAGAGATGAATATGTAATTTGGCATGCAAATCGTATTAAGATTCCAGCATTTTCTTCAAGCGCTACGGTCAGAAAAAAAGTTATTTTTTCTGGAAAAGTACAAAAAGTAGGATTCCGCTTGGAAACCTGTTGTATTGCCCAAAGATTGAATTTAACGGGAGAAGTGAAAAATTTAAAAGATGGAAGTGTGGAAGCAGAATTACAAGGAGGAGAGATACAAATTTCTTTTCTCATTAAATGTATGCAGTCGTTGAAACGCGCGTCTGTAAATAAATTAACTATACTTGAGCTGCCTATTCGCGAGGGCGAGGCAAACTTTACAATAGTAAGATAAAGTACATATTGCATATTGAACAGATTATAGAGCATCACGCCTTTCTCTTCATGCGATATTTTCTGATAGAGACACAATGAAATACTACCCAGCACCTTTTAGCATGAAAGAAACGTTTATCTTTAATAAAACTCATTTTATATATTCAGGTGTTCCCGAATAGACTTATTATACGAAAGGGAAACGCTAGTTCAATTATACAAAAAGACAGCAGGTCAAAGCGGTACACCCCCTTTTAGTAAACAAGATAGACTAGATCTTGTTGAACGGAGGGGATTTTTTATGGTTCCAATCAATTAAGATAAGAAGAAACGGTGATTTAACATTAGTTTAACATGCCTCGTAT
Source organism: Paenibacillus sp. Marseille-Q4541 (assembly GCF_018310695.1). Lineage (GTDB taxonomy): Bacteria > Bacillota > Bacilli > Paenibacillales > Paenibacillaceae > Paenibacillus. Next base: position 9,316 of record NZ_JAGXCY010000056.1, read on the forward strand.
GCTTAAGTGATATAACAGTAAAAATAGGTGCGAAGGTGGCTGTAAGATGAAGCTAAGCAAAGAGGAAAAATCATGGATTTTATATGACTGTGGCAATTCAGCCTATTCAATGGCGGTTACAACAGCTTTACTGCCCATTGTATTTTGGATGTTTTCAAATGTGAACAGCAGCATGGACTTGGGGGATTTTAATTCACTTGCAAGCATTCTGGTGGCGATCCTTAGTCCGATTTTAGGGACGATTGCAGATTACAAAGATAAGAAAAAGCGCTTCTTTATCTTTTTTGCAGTGATCGGTGTGATGGCTACAGCTTCGCTTGCTTTCGTTTCACCAGCTAGTGGACAGTGGCAGCTATTGGTTTTATTTTATATCCTGTCCGTCATAGGATTTGCCGGATCCAATATTTTTTATGATTCTTTTCTGGTGGATGTAACCACGGATGAAAGGATGGATAAAGTATCCTCAAAAGGTTTCGCTTTTGGATATATCGCCAGCGTCATTCCATTTGGTATCAGTCTAGTATTGATTCTGTTTATGGGGATGGATAAATCGATTGGATATCAGATTGGATTTATTATCACTGCTCTTTGGTGGGGACTGTTGACCATGCCAATGATCAAGGATGTGCAGCAGAGACATTATATTGAGCCTGAACCAAGACCGGTTATCAACAGTTTTAAAAGACTCGGAGACACGTTTAAAAATGTCAGACAGCACAAAGTGGTATTTGTTTTCTTAATTGCGTACTTTCTCTATATCGATGGGGTAGATACGATCATTAAAATGGTAGTTCCCTATGCTACTTCAGTTCTTGGTGCGGAGGCCTTCGACACTTTTACCTTGCTGGGGATTTTATTAGTTATTCAGATCATTGCATTTCCGTGTGCTATCCTTTACGGCAATCTAGCCAAAAAATACTCAGCCAGAACGATGATTATTGTGGGGATTTTTACATATATCATTTCCTGTATTGCGGCTTACTTTGTTACCTCAGTTTGGCATATATTTATTCTAGGTGCGTTAATTGGTTCCGCCCAAGGAGGAGTTCAAGCGCTTAGCAGGTCCTATTATGCGAAGATCATTCCTAAGGAAAAATCCAATGAATTTTTTGGGTTTTACAATATTTTCGGGAAGTTCGCGGCGATTGTTGGTCCAGCTGTAATGTCTTTAACAACAACCTTAACAGGAAATGCGAAATTTAGTATTTTAGCGATTATCCCACTATTTATTATTGGATTTTTCGTATTTATTACTTTACCTAAAGAGCAACTTGAACATGCTGAAAACAAAGGGGTAAAACTATGAAATCTATTACAGGTCAATTGGGAATGGCCAATCCATTGGCAAAGCATCTTATTGTCATTTCGTACGATGCCTTTTCAGAAGACCATTGGGAAATGGCAAGTCGTCTTCCACACTTATCGAAATTAATTAATAATGGAGCCCATAGTAAGAAATTGAAAAGTGTGTATCCTTCGCTCACTTATGTGGTGCACACTACAATAGCAACCGGTGTATATCCGGATAAACATGGCATACATCACAACAATCCGCTTCAGCCGTTTGTTAAGGAAGAGGAGCAAAGCTGGTTTTGGTTTAGAGATGCGATAAAGGTGCCTACAATTTACGATGCTGCGCGCGAACATAACATGAGTACAGCCGGGATTCTATGGCCGGTATCAGGTAAATCATCGATCAAATACAACATACCTGAAATTAGAGCCATCAAAAATGAAAATCAGGCACTGAAGGTGTTAAAAAGCGGGAGCCCCTTATATTGTGTCGAGATGGAACTGAAATACGGACGACTTCGAAAAGGGATTAAGCAGCCCTATCTGGATGACTTCACAACAAAGTGTGCGATAGAAACGATTAAGCGCAAAAAGCCTAATCTTTTCATGATGCATCTAATTGATCTGGATGATGCTAAGCATGTATACGGGACTGACAGCGATGAAGTGAAGCAGGTAATGACACGTATGGATAAACGGTTAGGTGAGATTATGCAGGCAGTGGATGAAGCCGGTATAACGGATAATACGATGTTCATGATTTTGGGTGACCATGGACAGTTCAATGTTAGATACAAAGTCCATTTGAACAATCTTTTGCAAGAAAAAGGGCTGATCTATGAAGATAACGGCGAAATGAAGTGGAGAGCTTACTTTCAGTGTGGGGGCGGAGCGGCTTATCTGCATATCAAACAGGGGGATGAGGAAGCTGAACAATTAGCATTAGCTGTTATTCGGGATGATATGAAAGATGACGCTTCTGGTATAGAGGAATTGTATGCTAGAGAGGAGCTGGATCATCTTCATGTAGGCCAATCTACCAAATATATGCTTGAAGCGAAGAGAGGCTATTGTTTCGATGAAAGAATGGATGAACCAACGATTGTCGATTTGGACAAACAAGGCGTTACATATGCAACTCATGGCTATTCTCCTGATAAGGAGGACTATAGATGCAACTTAGTTATCTCTGGGAATAAGGTTAAAAGTGACTACCATATAGGGGATATCGAAATGGTAGATATAGCTCCTACGATGGCAAAGATTTTAGGAATTGATTTTCATCATTGTGACGGAAGTCCGTTAAATGAAATTTTCATATAACCTGGATAGAGAAATTGATTCCAAACCATATCGGACCCGATACTTTCTGAATTTGATTATAAGTTATGGATGCTTAGTCACTAAAATATAAGAGTATAGCTCTAAGAACCACGACTGGATGAAAAATCTGGGGCCGTGGTTCTTTTTTTACGCTGCTGACTGTGCCATGATAGCTAAGGAGATGATGATGGATGTTTAAGGATTTTAAGCTCATTGCCGGAAGACCGGTATATATACAAATTAAAGACTATATGAAGCACTTAATTATAAAAGGCGCGCTGCATGGCGGACAGAAGCTCCCTTCCACACGCGAAATGAGTGTACTGCTGCAGGTTAGCCGCAACTCGGTAATCGCTGCTTATGAGGGACTCGAAGACGACGGGTTTGTCTATGCCGTTAAAGGGCAAGGGAACTACGTAGCTTCTACTGCACCCGGAACGATCACAGTCACGTCTCGAATCATGGATTGGAAAGCGCATTTGAATCAACACGCCTTGCTTGCAGAAGAGCTCGATATTATGAAGCGCGGTATCCGTGCGGAGAAAGGAACCATTTCTTTTACGAGTATTGCACCCGATGAGGCGCTGTTCGACCTCGACAATGTTAAACGGGCTTTCATGGACCGAATGGCAGTGGAAGGGAATGTCCTTCTGAACTATGGCTATGCCAAGGGCTACAAGCCTTTGATTGATTATTTGCGCAAGTATATGGAGCATAAGGGCGTGGATATGAAGGGGAAGGACATCTTGATCACCAATGGCTTTACAGAAGGTTTTAATATCGTGCTGTCCGCACTGAACCGGAAGAGTGGCAATGTCCTAACCGAGAATCCAACGCATCATACGGCGATCAAGAATCTCAAACTGCAAGGCTTTGGGATCAAGGGTATTCCTATGGAGCGGGATGGTATTCGTCTGGGAGAGCTGGAGAAGGCGCTGGGTGAGGGAGAGTACGATTGTGCTTATTTCGTGCCTTCGTACCATAATCCGACTGGGATTGTAATGTCCCCCGAGAAAAGACAGGGACTGATGAAGCTCATGGCGAGATACGATATTCCGGTCATCGAGGATGGTTTTAATGAAGAGCTCCGTTATTCGGGATCACATGTGTCCCCATTGATTGCAACGGCAGGTGCAGGCAACAGTGTGATCTATCTCGGAAGCTTCTCTAAAGTGTTGTTTCCAGGTCTTCGGGTTGGCTGGGTGCTGGCTGATCAGGAACTGATCTATTACCTGGAGAGTATGAAGCGGGCGCAGACGATTCATACATCAACCTTAGATCAATCGATTCTCTATCAATATTTGTACAACGGAAACCTGGAAAAATATTTGAAAAAGGCAAGAGCGGAATATAAACGGAAGTATGAGCTGACCTTGGAATGTTGCAAGCAGCATGTGCCTTTCCAAGCGTTGACTGGCGACGGCGGACTACACTTGTTCGTGAAATTTGCAGAGACCTTTAACACGAAAGAGCTGCTTGAGGCGTGCCGTGCGCAAGGTGTTATTTTTACGGCAGGAGAGATGTTCTATACCGATGGAAGCGGGCAGCATACGATGCGGCTGGGGTTCTCCCGAGTGACGGATGAGGATATCCGCAAAGGGATCGAAACTATTGGAAAAACAGCGCAGAAACTAATGGGATGAAGGAGTGCTGATGATGAAGGTTGGCGTAATTATGGGAGGGATTTCCTCCGAATTTGAGGTTTCGCTGAATACGGGTAAAGAGATGATGAATCATCTGGATCGCAATAAATATGAGGTAATTCCCGTTGTATTCAATAAGCCTGCGGAACTTGTAGAGAAGGTAAAGGGACTTGACGTTGCTCTCTTGGCTCTGCATGGGGCTTATGGCGAGGACGGTACGATACAGGGGATGCTGGAGACACTGGGAATACCGTATACAGGAAGCGGAGTACTGGCGAGCAGCCTGTGCATGAATAAGGATTTGTCCAAAAAAATACTGCGTTATGAAGGGGTAGGCACGCCCGACTGGCTGTGTTGGAACAGTCTAGATGACTATTCGCCAGAAGCTGTTGAACGGCTGGGATATCCGGTGATGGTGAAGCCGAATTCAGGTGGTTCTAGTATCGGAATGGAAAAGGTGAAAGATGAAAAGGGTCTGCATAGCGCGGTGCTGAAGGCTTTTACAAGTGACCCCGAGCAGTCAATCCTAGTCGAACGATACACGGCGGGCCAGGAGATCACTTGCTCCATTCTAGATGGAGAAATCCTGCCCGTGATAGGAATCACTTCTGCGTCTTCGGAATGGTTCGATTACCATGCGAAGTATGAGGAAGGCGGAGCGGAGGAGGTAGTGGTGAACCTGCCGTATGAGTTGGACCAGTCGGTACGCAAGGCGGCAATGACCTGTTACAAAGCATTGAAGTGCAGTGTGTATGCCCGGGTCGATATCCTATTGTCTGACGGTGTTCCATATGTACTGGAGATCAATACGCTCCCTGGGATGACTAAGGCGAGTCTTCTTCCCAAAAGTGCCGCCGCAGCCGGAATATCGTTCAGCTCATTACTGGACCGGATTATTAGCTGTTCCTTGACGGAACATAAGCAAAAAAAAGGGGTGACAGTTCATGCTGAATGATTGGATTACCCCAAAGGTAAGAGACATCCCCCCTTCAGGAATACGTGCTTTTTTCGACCTCAGTGCCGGTAATCAGGATGTCATCTCGCTCGGTGTAGGTGAACCCGATTTTGATACTCCGGAACACATCAGAAAAGTATGCATGGAGGCGCTGATTAATGGAGCAACACGATATACGCCGAATGCAGGTTTACCAGAACTTAGAGAGGAAATTGCCGGTTATTTGCAAAATAACTTCAATCTGCGTTACGATCCTGCCAGCGAGGTGCTGGTTACTGTAGGCAGCAGCGAAGCGCTAGACCTAGCGCTTCGGGCATTCATTGCTCCGGGCGATGAAATTCTTCTTCCTTCCCCCAGTTATATCGCTTACTCGCCGATCGTTTATCTGAACGGCGGTATAGTAGTGGAGGTGGAATCTAGGGCGGAGGATGGTTTCAAGCTGACCGCTGAAGCATTGCGACAGGCGATCACCCCGCGTTCCAAGCTGATTATGCTGAATTACCCGAACAATCCGACGGGAGCGATCATGACTGCCGAGGACTGGCAACCGATTGTTGACATCGTTAAAGAGAACAATCTACTGGTCATCTCTGATGAAGTCTATGCCGAGCTGACCTACGACCGGAAGCATGTCAGCATTGCTTCGTTACCAGGGATGCAAGAGAGGACCATTGTACTCAGCGGATTTTCCAAAGCGTTCGCAATGACCGGCTGGAGAATTGGATATGCTTGTGGTCATCAAGAGCTGCTGGCGGCGATGCTGAAGATCCATCAATATACGGCCATGTGTGCCCCGGTGCTGGGTCAAATTGCTGCAATAGAATCCCTGCGCCATGGCCTTGAGGCTATGAATGAGATGAGAGAAGCGTACCGGGAACGCCGGGAACTGCTAGTGAACGGGTTCCGGTCGATGGGGATGCCTTGCCACTTACCGGAAGGTGCATTCTATGCGTTCCCGAGTATCGCTCACACGGGGCTTAACTCCGAGACGTTTGCTTTGCAGTTATTAAAAGAATCAGGTATTGCCACCGTGCCAGGACATGTGTTCGGTGCGGGGGGAGAGGGGCATATCCGCTGTTCCTACTCGGTATCTACGGAGAAAATATCTCAGGCGCTGGAGCGAATGGAGAGCTTCCTAAAGGTGAACATATAATAGGAAGGTGTTAGTCGACACAATTATTTGAGGAGCATGCTTTGTCATGTCTCCTTTTTTGTTTGTTAAAGTAAGAGGCAGGATCATTTAAATGATTAGTTGAATTATTAGAAAATGGTATAGTAGTTACGGGGCAAAATATGCATTCGGAGGTGGAACTATGAACGGACAAGTGTGTGAGAAAGCAGGAGCGTTTGTATTGACGAATAATAAAATGACGTTTATGATGGGACCTACTCCTGATCAGTCAGCACTTGCTATCGTTAGGCTTGGTGGACATAGAGAGGGAGCCGAAACAGCTTGGGAATGTGCTGAGCGTGAAGTATTTGAAGAATCACAAATGAGAATAACTTCATTAACACCTTCAATGACTTTCTATTGTCCTAACACTAGATTCGACATTGAAATAGAGCTAAAGCCAATGGATGAAAATAACTATTTAAGCTTTGAACCACGTCCTTTGATAGTTGGACATCAGAATTCAAAACACAGCATAACGCCCATATTCCTAGCAACATCAGATAGCGAACCAGTACCCAGTATGGAGACGAAAGCACTGATATTTTTGACTCGTAATGATGTTATTCGTTTATGTTCAGAAACACTAACGTTAAACGAATTTCAAAAACTTGGCGGTGAAGTTCTGGTTAGTCAACAAATTGATGCAGATTTACCTTTGAGACCATTTGGACACCTAATCATGCTTTCAAAGATCTTAGAACAATATCCTAACGTGATTTCAAGCTCAATATTTCAGTAATAAAGAACGATTATCTATTTTATCTGAGGCAGAAAATCAAGGAAATGATTTAAAAAACTTGAAAATGTCATTTGAATTACATAGGGAGATCTTTTATAACATCAATGAAGAGTCTTGGGTTTGGACAAAATGTGTCCGTCAACTTTGTGACTATTGGGGAGCAAACGGACATATTGGTAACAGTGAAGTAGAGGTTTTTATTCAGGAATTAACTGATTTTCTTCCATACCTGGAAGATAGACGTTACATGAAATTAAGTAAACTAATTAGATTAATAAAAGACTACAGTCCGTACGATATATTATTCGCGGGTGGCTGATTAACTAGTAATGTATGTGAAATAGTATTTCGTTATAATAAAAAGAAGGGTTAGATTTTGTTTTTCTTGTGCCAAATTAGCTAATGGGAAACGATAACGTATAAAAAATGGGTAGCCTTGTGTGGCTGCCTTTTCTTCATTAACAAGAAGTTTGTTAATTACCATAGATG
>NZ_JAGXCY010000057.1 GCF_018310695.1 Paenibacillus sp. Marseille-Q4541
TTAAACTTGACTCTAAAGGGATTGCTAAGGCAAACGAAAAAGTGGATAAGCTCACTAAAAGTGTTGTTGGCTTGGGTTCTCTTGCAGGGGTAGCGCTTAGCGGTATTTCTGCGGTAGGGTTCAATGCTGCATCCCAGTTTGAGACCGCTATGGGTCAAATTCAAAGCGCAACGGGCGCAACTGCTGCTCAAATGATAGAGACCCGATCCGTTGCTGAAGATTTATATAATCAGAACTTTGGCGAGTCTTGGGATGATCTTGGATCAGCAATTACATCTGTTCAGCAGGTAACACACCTGACAGGTGATGCGCTAAAGGATGCTACTCAGAATGCTCTACTTCTACGTGATGCTTTTGGTTATGACATCACGGAGTCCGTACGTACAGCAGATACCATGATGAAGCAATTTAACATTACGCAAGATCAGGCTTATGAAATGATGGCTCAAGGTCAGCAAAAGGGACTAAACAAGTCTGGTGACATGCTGGACACGTTTAATGAGTACGCGAACCAATTTAAAACGCTTGGGTTTGGTGCTACAGAGATGTTTGATACTTTGGTAGCGGGATCAGAAAACGGAGCTTTTAATCTGGATAAGGTCGGGGATGCTGTCAAGGAATTTAATATCCGTGCAAAGGATGGTAGTAAAACCTCGATTCAAGCCTTTGAGATGCTTGGACTTAATGCGGATCAGATGATGAGTACCTTTGCTGCCGGTGGTCCAGCTGCTAAACAAGCTTTCACGGACATCATGCAGATGATTGGAGATATTGCCGATCCAGTACAGCAAAATACGGTCGGAGTTGCCCTCATGGGGTCACAATTTGAAGATTTAGAGGCGTCAACCATATCAGCGTTAGGGTACGCGAAGAAATCTTTCGATGAGACGAAAAGCAGCATGGACGAGCTTAATAAGGTTAAGTTTAATAAACCCGGAGAAGCCTTCCGTATGTTCTTCCGTCAAATCCAAACTGGTATTATTATTCCTATTGGGCAAAAGGTACTTCCTTACCTAAATCAATTTGGACAATGGATGGTTAATAATAAGGCTCAAATCCAAGCAGTAGGTAATACCATCGCCAATGGAGTGGGTAAAGCGATTAATGGGTTAATACTGGGAGCTCAGACCTTGTGGCCACATATCCAAAAGATTGCTTCTAATATTTCAGCAGTTACGCGAGCAGCTACTGGATGGAGTGGCTTCGCACCTGTAGTATTCGGACTCGCAGCAGCATTTGCTACATACAAAACAATCGTCACAGCAGCGACAATTGCTACTAAAATCCACGAACTCTGGACTAAACGTGCTGCAATTGCTCAAGGAGCGCTTAACGTTGTAATGAGTCTTAATCCAATAGGGATTATCATAGGTCTACTTGTTGGACTAGGTGTAGCGTTAGTTGTTGCTTATAAAAAATCAGAAACTTTTCGAAATATCGTTAATGGTGTTTGGGAGAGCGTAAAGAAAACGGCCATTACGTTATTTGATGCTATTAAGAAGACATGGGATAAGGTCATGGGCTTTCTTACCAACATTGATCTTGCTGAGACTGGTAAGAACATTATCCAAGGTCTTATTAATGGAATTGTAGGGATGAAAGATGCTGTAGTAGGAAAAGTCAAAGATATTGCTAGTGGCATTAAGGATAGTATCACGGGGTTCTTGGATATCCATTCTCCGTCTAGGGTTATGATGGAGGTCGGTTTCTTTACCGGAAAAGGTCTGGCTGATGGTATCGAAGGCACAGAATCTATGGTTAAAGACAGTTCGGTACGATTAGCCCGCGAAGCCGTATCTACGCCTTTGGAGTCAAACGCATATACTCCTGAAAGCTCACCGGCCCGTGCTTCAAGATCTAACAGCAATACCCGACACGAAATTAGTGTGAAACTCGACTTAAGTGGTTCTTCTGGAACAAACTCAAACATAGATCCATCCTTGTTATCTATGCTCCGGGCAATGATGGGAGAAGAGTTTGAGAGTGCGCTAAGACGCTTGAATTTGGATGGTGATGTGTCGTATGGCTAAGATCGATGGCAAATACTATATCACTGTCGAAGAAGAGTCGCCAACGTTCAGTGCAGAAATTACCGATCAGCCCGTTGAGAAAGGGGCAAATGTATCTGATCATGTTCAGAAGGGACCTGCATCGATTTCGGTATCCGGGCGTATTGTAGGTTCCAAAGCCTCTGAAATTAGAACTTACCTGAAGACGGCTTATGAAAAGGGCAGAGTAATTAATTATGTCGGTAGGAATGCCTTCAAAGGATTAATAAGTTCCTTTGGTACATCTCATAATAGCTCAATTGCCAACGGATATACTTTCAGCATGGAAATACGTGAAGTTATTATCGTTAAAACATCTTCTTATTCCGGACAGCTGCCAACACCAGTAAGAGTGCAGGCAAAAGTAATTAACAGCGCTGGAACAAAGCAGACTAAAACCAAAACAGGAAAGACAACTACTAAGAGTTCTGCTAAGAAATCAACAAAAACTAAAACCAAGAAAGAAAAAGCGAAAAGTAAAACCAAGGCGAAGGAAACAGTGAAAAAAGTTACCTTCAAAGCAGGAAGTAAATGGGAAAAATAAAGAGGGTGGTTATATGGACGAGTATATTGATATTGAGAAGGACTTAATTCCTTATCAGTTTGATATCGACCTGGAAGGTATTATTTATACATTCTTAGTAGATTACAATACTGCTCATGATTATTTTACTGTTGACCTTTCCATCGCAGATGTTCCGATCGTAACAGGTGAGAAGATGGTTTATGCAGTTCCACTCTTTAATAATATTTCAGATAGTCGTATCCCATCTTTGCAGATTATTCCTTACGATTTGTCTGGTTCAGAGACGCGCGTATCCTGGGGGAACCTCGGGATAAGCGTGTTTTTGTATTTATATTTTGAGGATGATGAAGATGAGTAATTTTGGACGAGTTATTGAAATCCTTGTGGGAGGAATGAAATTCAGTAGTTTAGATTTCAATATCGAAGGGACGGTACCTTTTGATAATGATACGCTGCCAAACGAGTCAGAGGTGAAGATATGGAACCTCTCAGATTCAACCATTAATAAGCTGAAGCGTAACTCAGTATTGCATATCAATGCGGGATACACCGGTGATATAGGTACCATTTTACAGGGGTACGTAACTAAGAGATGGTCAGCATGGGATGGTCCAAATAGAATAACAACCCTGAAGGTATTAGATGGACCGGATTTAACTGTACGTAAGATTGTAAGTAAAGCTTATGCAAAAGGAACCTTAGCGTCTTATATATTGAAAGACTTGGCGAGTAAGCTTGGGATTCCAGTTGCTCAAATGGAGTTGAGTAAAGATGTTCGATATTTGGGTGGGTATACAGCAGATGGAGTAATAACAGAAGTCATGGCCGACATAACAAAAGATTGTGGTACCAGCTTCTTTATGAATAAAGGACGTATATATATTCGGAATCTTAGAAGAGGTGCAGATCCCTTATTTAAGTTATCACAGAAGACCGGCTTAATTGGATCTCCAGAGCCATTAGAAGGTGATGATGGGGTAATAGGATATAATTTACGTTCTCAATTACAGCATAGGATATCCACGGCTTCTACTGTGGATCTTACATCTCGGATATGGTCAGGGAGAGTACATGTCAGAAGTGGTAGTCATAAGTTTAGTAGAACCGGTGATTTCATGACGGAAATGGAGGCGATTATGTGAAGAATGCTGATCCAGCCGGTACCTTAGCAAGTTTAATTCAAAAAGCGATCCAAAAATTCTCAGCAAGTATGCGAGTAGCGATGCCGTGTGAAATACTTTCCTACAATCAGTCCAATCAAACTGCAACGATAAAGCCCCTTATTCGGTCTATTACTGATGTAGACTCAGCGCCAATTGAAGATGTTCCTGCATTAGGTCAGAGGCTAATGATTAATGGATATGAAACATATTGTCCTCCTGTATATCACCGAGGGGACGTTGTGCTTGTTGTTTTCACTGATCGTGAATGCAAAGGGATTTTACAAGGGCAATCGAGTGGACCACAATATTCTCGTCAACACAGCATTATGGATGGTGTCATAGTGGGGGTGTTTGGGTGAAAACTTTGAAATTTGGGAGTACAGGTTTGGAATTCGTAAATGGTGAGCTGCAACTGGTGTCTGATCAAGAGGAGATCACCCAAAGTGCTCGCATTTTGCTGAGCATAAATAAAGGGGAATGGTTTCTTAATCCAGAGCTTGGAATTGATCAAAGAATGTTTCTAGGCAAGGACCCATCAGAAGGAATGATGGAAGATGAAATCCGTGAAGCTCTTCTGGAGTATGTGGAAGATATCACGACTATTGATGAGGTTACCTTCATAAAAGATCCGAAAATCAGAAAATTAAATGTGAATTTCATTGCGACATCAATCACTGGGGAAACAATTACAAATGAAGAGGGGGTGATTTTTGATGCCGATTGATGAAACGGGATTTAGAAGAAAAAGATTCCCAGAGCTGGTAAGTGATATGGAGGGAAAATCCAGAGAAGCTTTTGGAGAAGACATCAATACATCAGAAACAACGCTCCTTGGGATTATGTTGAGGCTTATGTCATGGATTATTGCAGATATTTGGCAGGATGTAGAAGATGTTTATCATAGTTCTGATATGCATACAGCGGAAGGTTATCGTTTGATTCGATTGGCTGCTAACAAGGGAGTCATCCCCATTGAAGAACAGTATGCTACTGGCACCCTACGAATTTTAGGTGTACCTGGATATACTGAACCAGCTGGGTTTTTAATCAAAACTGGAGAAGGAGTCTTATTCGAAACAACTCAGAGTGTAACGCTAAATTCGAACGGTTCAGGAGATGTTTCTATTGAGGCAATGGAGCCAGGTGATTCAGGGAATGTAGAACCTGAAACCATTACAATTGTTGTTAATCCGAATGCGAATGTCACGATGGTAACTAATCTTGTGGCTACAAGTGGAGGAAGGGATCAGGAAACGCAGACTGAATTCCGTGAGAGATATTTCGAAGAAGTGCGGGATCCCTCGTCAAGTGCTAATCCAAGTCAATATAAAAAGTGGGCCAAAGAAATACCCGGCGTTTACGATGCGCGGGTTTTTCGTGCTGCTGGTGGCGGAGGAAATGTCCTTGTCGTAATTCTTAATGCGGATAACCGGGCACCAAGTGCTGCAGTAGTGAGAGCTGTAAATGACTATATCCAAAGTGTGAAACCAGTCGATGCAGTAGTAACCGTAAGAAGCGTGACAGAAGTATTAATTAATATAACAGCAACGCTTACTCTTAAAGAAAGCAGTGATCTATCCTCAGTTACGGAGCAGTGCCAAACGGCCGTGTCCAATTACTTGAGTAGTATAACTGATACCATTGTTAGGTTTAACCGTATAAGCGAGGCTCTACTGTCCGTGGAGGACGTGCTGGACCATGATGGTTTGCAAATCAATGGCGGTAAGGGAAATCTACAATTAGCAGAAGATGAAGTTCCGATCGCTGGGGCTATTAATTTTATATAAGAGAGGATGGTCATAATGGCAGGAAAAAGTAAGTGGCTAGAAATGCAAGTGCTCAATCATACACTGAGGGGGACTGTCTACACACCGCCTACATCGTTATATATTGCTTTGTTCACTACGGATCCTACTGATGCGGGAACAGGAACGGAGGTTTCCGGGGCTGGTTATGCTCGGCAACTTATAACATTTAGTGCTGCGTCAACAAGTGGCGTTACTACTTCATCTAATGCAGCAGATATTTTCTATCCAGTTGCTACGGCAGCATGGGGGACAGTGACGCACTTCGGAATATTTGATGCAGCTACAGCGGGACACCTATTATATTCTGGTCAAATTACTCCGAATCAACCGGTAGTGGCAAGCAATCAGTTGAAAATAGATGCAGGAACACTGATCATCACGGAGGATTGAGGTGATGAATAATGGCTGTAGTTAATCTTACAGGCATATCGCAAAGCTCCAGCAGTGGGGTTGGGACAATTGTAAGAATTGTTAAGGGTTTAGGGGGATCAGATGGAGTATCCTTATTAAACCCTGTTGAAATCCGAGTAGTCGTTAGACTTACAGGAAGCGCTTATTCTAACTCCACGATATTAGCAAACGGCATCTATCGAATTTTAAGGGTAACAAGTAGGTCCCTGGGAAAATCAGTCCTTCCAGCTATACGCATGAAAAAGTATTCTTTATTCTCTGGAACGGTTACAGGAAAAGCTAACGCTGAGGCTTTTATTTCAGACAAGGATATTTTCAACAACATGATTAAAAAGCTTCCTTCCATATTTAAAGAGGATGCAATATTAAAGGAGTTATTAAAAATGTTCGCTGTTGAAGCGACCATTTTAGCTGCAACAATAAAGTGGATTTCAGATCAGAAAAGCGTCGATCTAGCATCTGAGGTTGGTCTTAAACGTTTTGAAAAAGAACTGAGGATTATTCCAGACGCTAACTCAACTGTAGATGAACGAAGGTTAATCATTAAAGATCGTCTTAAACGGCCAGATATTTTAACCAAAAAGCGATATACAGAGATTATGAATACGTTTTATGACATGACTGTAGACGAACTCACAGATGTTCAACGAGTAGTATCAACGATCTGGAGTGTACGCGGAATTCCAAAAAATATAAAGGACATTAAACAAACTGCTGAGAAAGTTCTTCCTGCACATCTTGAATATGAGATAGTGCCTACATGGCTCACGTGGGGAGAAATTGAGGATTACGGACTCACTGGTGAAGAAGCGGAGACATACACAACAGAAGAATTGTCTGAAGCGTTTTTGTTTCCCTATGAAAAAAATATGTAACGGAAGGTTGTGAGTTCAATGAGGAATTCTAATACATTAATTAGCTATACAGAAGTCCAAGTGCTGAAAAAGAACGCACATAAAGAAGGCTTTATTATCATTAACGAAGATAAAACAGCAAAAATCATAAGGTTGACTATAGGTTATTATGATGAAAATGAAACGCTTTTAGAAACTCGTGATTGTATTGTATCAAGTGAAAACTATGAACTACTTATGTCTAATTCCCCTGATTTTGCACCAGGCAAACCAGAAAATGAGTATCGTGAACAAGATTTATGGTACATCATTGATAAAATTTATTAAGGGTGGGATTAATTAAAAATGCCTACTAAAAATATTAAATTGAAGCAGTGGGGCCGAAAAGAGGCTTGGAAAGTCGAAGACTTTAATTCGGCATTGACTCAGATAGACGAAGAAGTTTCAGAGCGTGGGACTAATGTAAACTGGTTTAAAAAATCAGACAGCAGTGGGTTGAATAATGATTTGGTCACTTACATTAATAAAGAAATAACCAATAATCCAGATATCTATCATATGCCGTTTGGTAATATTACGGTTAATATCCCAGCAGGAGAATACACGGTTACAGATATAAACTTACTAAAGACAACGCTGAAAAGGGTTAGAGGTCTTAATTTGAGAGGAACTGGACGAGAGGTAACAAGGATTATTTTTAAACCATCGGCTAATAACCAATATCTGTTTAATAACAACGATTGTTGGCTTCACATACACTTTGAAGATATGACGTTTTTTGGTGACCTATCAAAAAATGCTAACTTTATGTTAAGTACAGGTGCTGGTGGAGCGCAAAATTATACATTTTCACGAGTGAATTTTCGGAACTGGAATTGGGTATGTAAGCTAGAGGGTACTGATAATAACTCAGAGTTCACCTTTTTTCATTGTGGATTTTACGGAACTATTCGAAAAGTATTATTTGTTGAAGACCAAAATGGATCAGATCAATTCCTTAACTATAATTTCTTTGCTTGTCAATATGAGGTTGAAGAAGGTGATTTCATTGACATGGCTAAGGGTGGGAATATCAATATATGGGGCGGAAGTTTTATCCATATAGGGGCTAACGGAGGTACTTTTTTTAAATTACTAGGTAAGACACACAGCTTGGGAGTAACAAGATTTTTGTGTATTGGAGCACGATTCGAACATCGAACTGTGAATTCAAAATTGATTAGATGTGAATGGGACAAAGGTAACGTGAGCTTTATTTCTTGTGATTGTAGCTCTCAAGCTCTAAATGTTTCTCCAAATAGTAAAATAGCTACTTTCGTTAGTGAAAATGTGGACATGCCAATAATTAATTTTGATAATTGTACATTAATGGGAACCCATCAATTTCAATACTATGCAGCTTCTGCTCAAAAGCAACCAAGAATAACATACGAAAATTGTGACATTTTAAATCATCAAACTATTGGGACATTTATAGAATTATCTGCACCGGATAACAATGCATCTAAAGGAGCACAACCTACAATACATTTTAAAAATTGCAGAGCCAAAGATTCTCGAAGGGGGAATGTATGGGATTGTGATTATAACTTTCAAAATTCTTATACGGGTATAACCCAAAAAAGAATTGTATCTTTAAAAAATGCTGATGGTAAATTCCCATATCAATTATCACCTTTAGTTGATTGTTACTTGCCCCTAGGATCAATAATTACAAATATAAGACTGTACTCTCCTGCTGGAGCGGTAACAGAAAATACAGATGCTACATTTACAGTTCAGACTACTGAATCAACACCTACTGTGCTAGGGATAGTTAATGCATTAGATCATTCGTTGGGTTTTGATTTAAACCAACCATTACTGTTTAGTTGTGATTCTGAAGCAAAAAGACACATTCAACTTGTTGCAACAAACGTTGCTCAAGCGAATGGACAGGCACTTTGCTTGATAGAGTACATTGGTTAATATAACACGCTCAATTGCGTGTTTTTTGTTGTGGTTCAAGGAATTTCTTAAAACAGGTCTGAATGGGGGAACGGGGGATGAATCAAATAGAAGGGGTGAGTACAGTGCCAGAAACAGATTATAGTTTCGCCATGGAAATACGAGTACAGTTAGCACGGATTGAAGAAACTCTCAAGACGCTCAGTGCGATGGCTACCACCTTAGATAATGTAAAAGAAACAGCTAAAGAAGCCCTACAGTGTGCGGATAGAGCGAACCAAAGACTTGATGTAATTGAACCAAGTAAAGATATTGCCGAGGAAGCAAAACGAAAGGCGGAAGAGGCGCTAAAGACACTTGAAAAACAAGCAGATGACCAGAAGTGGTTTAAGCGAACTTTCTACGGGGCACTAATCACCGGCTTCGCTGGTGGTGTATTTGCATTAGTCTGGGCCGGTATTCAAATTACCGGTACTAATTAATTTGGAGTGTGAATTTATCATGGAATGGAACGCAATTTCTGAACTTATTGACCCTAGACTTATCATTGTATTGGCTCTTTGTTGGGTAGTGGGTTTTGTTCTTAAACAAACACCTAAAGTACCGGATTGGACCATCGTCTATATTGTAACAGCTATATCAGTTCTACTGACAGTGTGGATGATCGATTGGAGTCCGGAATCATTGATTCAAGGTGTTTTAACTGCTGCAGTTGCTGTGTATGGTAATCAAATTATCAAGCAAGGCAAGAAAGGAGTTGAGAAGGATGGATATAACCAAATATAAAATCTTAAGACGTTATATCAATAAGCGCCCAAACGTAAGGCCCGGCACCCGGTTAGTATCCGGAACGCCGGGTTTTTTCGTTGCACACGATTCTGGTAATCCTGGTGCAGATGCTGAAGCACATTACAAGTATTTTAACAGCATGATTGATCGCGATGCTTCAGCACACACCTTTATTGATGACAAACGGATATTGGAGATTATTCCAACCGGGACTGGTCCAGATCATGCTGAGAAGGCTTGGCAAGTTCGCTATAATGTCACCACAGATAATGATAAATACGGTGATGATGCAAATGACATTGCTCTTGGAGTAGAACTTTGTTACGGCGGGAAGATAAACACAGTTGAAGCATATAATAAATTCGTTTGGTACCTTGCCTATTGTTGCTGGAAGTGGGGCAAGAACCCTTTGATTCATATCCCTACTCATAAGCAGCTTGATCCATCGCGTAAAGCTGACTGTGAACAGGCTCTTGAGTCGATCGGGAAAAGTCTAAAGGATCTTATATATGACGTAGCGACTGAACTGGAAGGTGAGAAGGTCGTTCCTAAAGCACCATCATTCGTAGCATTGACACCTTATATTGCAAATGCATTGATCACAAATTATGTACGTCCTGCGTGGAAAGCATCTAAAGATGCTGGGGATGCTGATGGTGCAGGCCACTTTCATCGTTTAGCGAACAATCTAAGGAGTGCAGCTGGAATCGATGCTGAGGGAAATAACTTAGCAGCAGCGGTCAAATTGCACAAATCAAATGCCCAAGAAATTATATTCCGGTGGCTTAAACCTGCATGGCAAAAAGCACATCGAGCGGGGGATCAGGTCGGCAAGACACATTATAATAACCTGGCTAATTATTTGCGGAAAGCTGCAGGGATGCCTATTGAATAAACATTTTCATGTCAGCGGAAAAAAGCTCGGGGATTAATCCTGGGCTTTTTTGTGTTATATTGGAAAATAGAGGAGGATGAAATCAACGTAGATTATCTGGGATTTAATTGGAAAATACTCACCTCTAGCAGTGAAAATACAAGGTACATACTACATAAGAGATCAATGCGAATTCAATATGCAGGATATTTTGCTTTGGAACTTGTAGGAAAGGTGTGTTCTGAATAATGAATAATTCCATTTATGTGGAGTTCAGCGAATTTTTTTACAATCTAATGTACAAATCTCGGTATTTCTACGATGAAAAACTAGTTGGAATGATGGCAGAGGTAATTGAAAATAATGTCCTGAGTATTGATGCATCAGAAGACCGAGTTTTATACAGGGCTAGACTTAATAATGAGAGTGAAATGAGAAGGCGAGAAATTGAAAAGTATCCAGCAAACGAAATGGGTGCTCCACCTATTTATTATTCTTCAAACGGTAGAGCAAATCCTAGAGGCATTACTTATTTATACGCTGCAGAAGACATAGACACTGCTATTGCAGAGGTAAGACCGTATAAACGAGCTGAAATCACAGTTGCCAAATTAGTATATAATGAACCTGTAAGATTGTTTGATGTTGTTCTAAAAAAACATGAAAAATCTCCAAAGAGTGATAGTGTTAAGTGGATAATGAATCATTATATGTCTAACCCCATAGATCCTAATAATTCAGATTTAGAATATATAGCCTCACAATTTATTTGTGAAATTGTTAAAAATCTCAAACTTGACGGAATTAGATTTCCAAGTTCCTTACGTAATGGGGGAATAAATGTTTTATTGTTCGATCCCAGTATGATGACTATACAAGAAGAAACAAATCTCTACACTGTAACTAAAATCGATATTAAGGTAATGGAAGGATAATAATCGTATGTACGGCACAAAAAAAGCCCCCGAGGTTCTTATGGGGCCTTTTTTTGTCATCTATTGTTGGAGTATCTTTGATAGTTTTTTGAATTCATCTTTATCAGAAGATAAGTAAATTTCCGTTTCAGTTCCATCAATAGTACAACTGATTATTGCAACGGAAGCATCCTTCTTTTTTCCTCCAATTGCACCGCCAGCTATTAATCCGATTCCTCCCGTAAGTACACCACCAACTATAGCTCCTGCTGCAGCTTTTCCTAGACTGCGTTTTCCTTTTTCATCCCACACAAGTTGAGTAACCATTGCAGGTACTTCATCAATAAGTAAAGTGTTTTGTGAATCGCCACGCTTTACAAAAACTTGTTTGCCACTGAATTGTGGATATCCTCCAATACATTCAATTCTAATAGCCTGACCCTTTCTGATTAAACTTCCTTCTCCTTGAGCCTGCTTCCACATCTCTTTAAATCCCATTTTTCACTTCACCTCGGTAATCCGAAATTTTAACTATTATATTTGAATTGTATCACTCTATGATACAGAATTGTGATTTTATTCCCAAAAATCAATAGATTTTACATTGTACCCGTACTTTCTCAATACAGATATGATCAATTGCTTCGTTTTAATCCTCGGTTTTACATTCTTGTTTCCATCACATAGATCCGAAATTGTATCTCTATTCTTTCCAGTTTTTATAGACAGCCATTCTTGACTAATATTCGGAGTTTCATCAAGAAATATTCCAAGAGGCGTTCTTTTTTTACCCAAGCCAGACATTGGTATCACCATCCTTAATTGTTATAAGGATGGACAAACCTATGAAAAAATATACTCGAAACTCCGAAACATGACCAAGCACTCCACATAGTTATAGAACTAGATACATAACCAAACCGGACCAAGGCGCCCTGGTTACGTATCTGGATATATAACCTGACAGCAGGAGTGTGATCTTTATGATTAGCGCAATCGATCCAGGAGGACGTAATACAAAGTACTTTGACAGCCGTTTGCCTAAGCCAGTGATTTTTCCGTCAGCGATTGGGATCAATGATCTGAACCGCAACCTAAAAAGCTTAGGGGAATATGACTTTGAATGGGAGTATGAAGGACTTACTGGTTTCGCTGGCAGTCTTGCACTCCGGGAGTCGGAGTATGTAGAAAGTCGGAAAGATGAAAGCAAAGCGCATTTTGATGCAAAACTTAGATCACTCATAGCACTGCATCAGTATGGATCCGGTAACGAGCATCAAATACTTGTTGGCCAACCGATTGATACTCACACCGAAACTGAAAAACAGGCTATTAAGAAAATGTACATCGGCAGCCATGATCTGATTGTGAACGGAAAACGAGAAGTCATTGTAATCAAGAACTGTGAGGTTGGACCTGAAGGAGCTGCTTCTGGGCTTTTGGTAGCTCCTGCAGTCGGCACTATAAGAATCATTGATATCGGAAGCGGTAGCGTGAACTTCGCCACGATCACGGACCGGCAGTTTATCAATAAGAGCAGTTTTACACTGCCTGAAGGTATGGAGAGTAAAAGTAAACTAGATCCACGATCCTTTGGACGACAAATAGCTGCTAGGGCAATCGCTCGGAAGTGGGATAAGAAAGATGTGGTTTATGTTACTGGGGGCGGGGCTGCTGAGGTCCTACCGTTTATACAGCAGCTCTTTCCATTGGCAGTACTTTTAGACCCTGATCCTTTTACAACAAACGTTAGGGGACTCCTGATGATTGCAAGGAGGGTATACGGTGGCTAAGGATATAAAGATTGTTCAAGTGTCATTTAATCTACTTGATCCGGAGCAGAAATACTGGCATGAGTTTGTGTATGGTAAACCTAATTCGTCCGGATACATCAAGCGGCTGATCCAAAGAGATATGGAAGGTAGCAGCATTACTATTCAACTGCCAGAGGTTAAACGATCAGAAGAATTCAGTGTGGAAGGGTGGATATAAAGATGAATTTCTTCATCCCGTTTGCAAGCATTGCTGCTGTAGGAATCGTAGGTCACATCATTGAACGGAAACTTGAGATGAGCGGTAACGCCGGAAATGTGATCATGGTAAGGATCGGAGCGCAGGTGAGCTACTTCCTAATAGCATTTTCCACCTGGAAGGATTTCTTTAAAGTTGCTGGTCAATATCTCGGTGTACATGTGTCTTGGTAATGAAGTAATTACTCAAGTAAAAACCTGAGTATGTACCGAAGTAGTGTGACTTGAGTAATACAAGCTAAAAGCAGTGATATGACAGGAAAAACACAATATGTTTCAAGGGAACCCGCAGGAGCGGGAGAGCTTGAAGGTCTTGGGGGGTTGAGTTTGATGATGTTGAGTGGTATAGGGATAGTAAAAGCGCTGGGGTTGGTGGGTAGTCTAGGTGGTGCGTACGGGGCTTATGTCACCCACCCGGCAGTAATAGCATCCAAGAAGTTAAGTAACCTATTCCGCATGGGAAACGTGTTTCTGAGCATCCAGGGTTATAAGGGTCGGCAGATCAAAAAGTATCCATCGTTCTCCAGGAAAGACATTCGCATTTACTTGAACCGGACGGAGCTGAGTTTTGTTCTTCCCATCGGACTCATGCCGGATGAAGTTTATAAGAAAAAAGATTTGTTTTATCAGTCCTTTGGTTCGGAATTAGAGTTCGAATTATCGAAAGATAAACGGAGGTTTTTCATCAAGGCATACAACGAAGAAGTGAAAATGTTTGATTACGATCAGAATAAAGTTGCGGAACGAATCAAAGATATTCCCCTTCCGATCCTGGTGGGAAATACTCAGTCCGGTTTGTTTGCTTACAACATGGTCGAAAACCCTCATTTGTTGGTGACGGGCGAAACAGGGAGCGGCAAATCATTACAGCTCAGATCAATCCTCACAACGTTACTCACCAACTGTAAAGATCGCATAGAATTATACTGTGCTGATCTTAAGCGTACTGAATTTCATATCTTTAATGGAATAGCAAAAGAGGTTGTAATCAAACCGAATGACCTGCGGACAATGCTTTTGAAAATTACAAAGATCATGACGCAAAGAGGAAACCTGCTGAATAAAAAAGGCTTTGCTCATGTCGATGATTTGCCGGAGGACATCAGACCAAAATATATTGTTATTGCCATTGATGAAGTCGCGCTTCTGAAAAACAAAAGGAATAGAGATATTCTCGAAACTATTGAAGAAATATCAGCAATAGGTCGCTCGCTTGGCGTGTTCCTAATCCTCTCTTTACAACGTGCAGACGCAACTATTATGGACGGCGGTCTAAAGAATAATTTGACGGTTAGGATGGCGTTCAGAGCTTCCAATGTAACAAACAGCCGGATTGCAATTGACAGCGGCGAAGCATCGGAAATCATGAATAAAGAAAAGGGGAGGTTCGTGTTTTCCTTGGATGGTTTGAAGTTTGCTCAGGCTCCTTCCTTAGCTCTTTCCGATGCTAAGAGTATGCTTGAACCGTTTAAGCGGAAAGAGGTCACGGAAGAGAATGTGGTCGATCTGAGAGAAGATGAATTTAGTTCGGAGGAAGTGGGCGAAGAAGAAGAAATTAACCCGTTTGGAGTGCTCGTTTATGAGAACTAGGGATGAAGAAATCATAAATACTATACATGAATTCCGGTTCCTAACTGGTGAAGATGTCGCGGAAATTTACTTTTCCCACACGAAAAAACCAATCACTCAGGCGAATTCGGTACTCAAAAGATTACGCCGGGACGGTTATATCAAATGTTCTACGGAACGCAAGAAATATGTGTACTATTGCGCCGAACGAAAAGTTAAATCGGACTCTCAAAAGATTGGGCATTTTCTCTCTATCTCACAGTTCTACCGTGATGTATTCCGCATTGAAAAACCAAGAGTATTCAATGTAGAGCCGAAGCTTGGCGGAAAGGGTTCGCCTGAACCTGACGCATTTATGATTTGGAAAAACACACCTTTTTACGTAGAGATCCAGCGTTCGAAATATACGAAACCGCAAATGCAGGACAAAATGAATCGATATGAAAAGTACTACTTATCAGGGGATTGGCAGAACGAAGTTTGGCAGATACCACAGAAGAAGATCTTTCCGCCAGTTTGGATTATCGGGGTTGGTTCCGGATCGTATGACACGAATAAACAATCGTTCAAAGTGTTTCAAGATACTGTGGAATCAATGCTCACTAGGTTTAACAAATAGGCTGTAACCGAAACCATTATAAAGGTAAACGCAAACCAATACGTCCGCTTCATGTAACAGATAGTTGTAGACTTTCATTGGGAAATTGTTGAAAATAATCAAAAAATGACATACAATAAGAACAAGTGTTCTGTTAGGAGATTAGGAATAATAAATATTCACTAAATGAATCCAAGGGGGGATGGGTAATTCCGAGTAAAGGGGATTTGGTAGGTATTGAGTGAATGGGAACTATTAGTTCCCGTTTACTCCGAGGGAGAAGCGGGAATTACCGCGCTTCATGCTTGCATCGTCCGAAACTCGTAGAGGTCATCGATTGTACAGCCTAAGAGATGGATTGCAACGTAAATATCCTCTGGTTGCATAACTCTTGAACCGTTGCAAAAATGAGAAATCATCCGTTTAGAACGACCAGCCCTTCTAGCATACTCAGCTTGGCTCCAACCTTTAGCAATGATGAGTTCCAGAAGATTGCACCTCCCACGGGAGACATTCACTTCTTAACCACCCTTATGAGCTAGATGAGGTAATTACATTAACACCGACATTATAGCACTGGGGTGGGGAAGAGGTAAACATTACCGCTTTACGATTTAATGAGGAGGAAATTGTATGACGAACGAGGAAGGCAATAATCAAGAGCTAAACAAAGTTACTATTAGAGAGGCAAGAGAAGCGGCTGGTTATACGAAAGAAGATGTGATAAGTCTAATTGACGTCACTGAAGATGAACTGGATACATATGAGAATGATGCAACTGATCTACCCATTAAATTGGCTTGTGAACTTTTGGGATTATATAAAGTTGCATCTAATGCAGTAAAGTTCAGAGGGTGAAAGGTGGAAGGGTGAACCGTAATTTGGTTCGCTCTTCCACCTTTTGTTATGTCGAAACATCCCACAAAATTCCCACATGTATGAAGAATAAGCCTGAATGATAGTGAATATTGTTGGATAATCTGAAAGCGCAATCTTGCTTATAGGGCAAGGAATCTTGAATGATTCTGACTATCTTTGCTTTTTTCTGACTTATCAAATTTTTTATCTCCGTGA
>NZ_JAGXCY010000058.1 GCF_018310695.1 Paenibacillus sp. Marseille-Q4541
AAAAGAGCGATAAGCTCATTTAGAAAATGCTGACGAGAACTTAACGTTCTCTTTTAGTTTATCGTCCTTCAATTAAAGAAAGACGTTCATCATCCATTTGTTCAGTTTTCAAGGAACTTGTTTGTCCAGTCTTTTCTCGCGACTGGATACTTAGTATATCATGTCGATTATTTCGTTGTCAACTACTTTTTTCGACATTCTTTTCAACATGTTACTGAATCAATTTCTTTCTTCGTAACAGTATCGCTCGGAGCGACAAGAAATAATATATCACGTTAAAATAATTTTGACAAGCTTTTTTACAAAGTATTTTATAATACTACAAACCAGTACTAATTACTTTTGCTTTTATTTAATAAAACAAGAGCCGCGTTCCCATAGAAAGAAACAACGGCTCCCTATTATAATCTTATACTCGATTACTGTACTTATAACTGAAGAAGCCTAATCAACTCATCTTCATCTTCAATAGTATCTATACCTAACTGCTGGGCTTTAGCTAGCTTACTTCCTGCTTTTTCACCCGCAATAACAAGATCTGTTTTCTTAGAAACACTCCCCGTTACTTTTGCTCCAAGCGCTTCAAGCCGCTCGGTAGCCTCATCACGCGTTAGCTTATGAAGTGTTCCAGTGAGGACAACTGTTTTACCACTAAAGAATGAATCTGTAATTACTTCTTGAGGTTCTTCTGGCGCTTTAGCTCCTACACCAAGAGACAGCATCTTCTCGATACTCGCTCTCATAAAAGGATCCTGGAAGAACGTCACAATACTCTCTGCTACGATCTGTCCTACATCCGGGAGCTCTATTAGCTCTTCGACAGAAGCTTCCATAATACGATGGAGGTCCCGGTAATGATCCGCTAACATCTTAGTTGTCGATTTACCGGTATTCGGTATCCCAAGTGCATATAGGAACGAAGCCAAATCTCTCTCCTTACTGTCTTCAATTGCTTGAAGCAGATTATTTGCTTTTTTCTCTCCGAAACGGGAAAGCCCGATAATATCATCGTACGTAAGTGAATAGAGATCTGCTGGTTCTTTTAAACCTACCTCATCATGCAGCTGAATTGCAGTTTTATCGCTAAAGGTCTCGATGTCCATGGCATCCCGCGAAGCAAAATGAGAAATTCGAGCTACGATCTGCGGTTTACAGTTCAGTTTATTATTACAAAATAGATGGGCTCCTCGTTCTTCCAGTGGGAAACCACAAGCCGGACAATTTACGGGAAATACAATTTCTTCTCCGTCTGCCTCTTCTGTCACCTTACCTAGAATCTCTGGTATAACATCATTGGATCTGCGAATGAAGACACGTGTACCAAGTGCATACTTTAGATTCTTACGTTCAATATCCCCTACATTGTTGAGTGTACAGTTCGAAACCGTTACTCCAGCTAATTCAACAGGTTCAACACGTGCAAGTGGAGTCACTTTTCCCGTTCGGCCTACATTCCAACTTACCGAGTTCAGCACCGTCGTTGTCTCTTCTGCCTCAAATTTATATGCGACTGCCCATCTAGGGAATTTATCAGTGTATCCCAAGACTTCACGCATCCGCATATCCGTCAGTTTAATAACTGCTCCATCAATCAGGTAATCTAACTTATCACGATTTTCCTGAATTTCAGCTAAACGCTCCATCACATCGTCAAACTCTTTGAAATAGCTAATGTAAGGATTCACTTTGAAGTGATTATCTCTCAGGAATTGCATCATCTCTTCGTGGCTAGCGAAGCGAACCTCATCCGAGTACCCCACATTGTAAAAGAAAGCACTGAGTCTGCGTTCTGAAGTCACTTTGGGATTGAGATTACGCAAGGCACCTGCTGCCGCATTTCGAGCATTTTTGAGCGGTTCGGCCGCCGTTTCGTTATATTTACTGAGCACAGATAAGTTCATAATTCCTTCTCCCTGCACTTCGATTGTGCCGTCAGTATAAGGAATCGTTAAGGGAACGGACTTAATTGTCTTAACCTGAGCCAAAATCCCTTCCCCCGTCACACCATTACCACGGGTAGAAGCTTGAACCAACCTACCATCTGTATATGTCAGGTTAAGTGTGAGTCCATCGAACTTGAGCTCGATCGCATATTCTGGCGTAGGGAGCGCGTTGTCAGGATTTTTCGAATTATAATCCTGCACTAACCGCTGTACTCTCCCATTCCAGCTACGCAGCTGTTCAATATTCTGGGCTTTATCCAAACTCCATAAAGGAGACAAGTGCTTGTGAGGCTTAAATCCTTTGAGCAGATCTCCACCAACACGCTGAGTAGGAGAATCAGGGAGCACAATCCCCCCTTCTTGTTCGAGGGTAACAAGTTCGTCGTACAGTACATCATATTCTTTATCGCTGATTAACGGCTTGTCTAGGGTATAGTAATGATAATTATAGTGATTCAGCTCTTTTACGAGCTCTTCTAAACGATGCATCGGATCCATGCAGGGCAATCCCTCCGTGAATTAATATGTAAGGCCAGCGAAATGAAAATGGAGCAAATCCTCTTTTGAGAATACCCAAATTCCATTTCGCTAGATCCTTTTAAACTTTTGACCATTTGAAGTATCAAATTCTTGCTGAATACATCAAATAGGCATATGAATATAGGTTACGTTGATCGTATTCCATTGTATACAATATTACGAGGCCACTGATTGCTGAAAAGTAACCCTACAATCAAGACTCGACTTTTGTAATTGGCGCGAAGCCTGCAAGCAAACGTTTCAAACCAACAGGTGCAGGGAACGCAATTTGAAGCTCCATATCATTGCCTGTTCCTTTAATAGAAACGATTGTGCCTACTCCCCACTTGCCATGCTGTACTTTATCTCCTGCTGCAAAATCTTTGGAGCCTCCTGCACTAGTCGCTTGGGTGTTCCCTGCTCCCGTAGTTACAGTTACTTTAGAAGCTGCAGAAGCTGTTGAACCGCCAAGACTGAGATCCTTGCGTGCGCTGCCGCCAAAGTTACTTCCTGTTCCACTGCTACTAAATCCTCTGCCACCATACGAACCACCTGTATTAGTACCGGCTCCGCGGCGATAGCGGTCACGTGCGATCTTCGTATCTTCTTTAAGCTCTTCCGGAATTTCATCAAGGAAACGGGATGGCGGGTTTGCAGTCGTACGCCCAAACAAGGTACGCATCTGAGCACAGGTTAGGAATAACTGCTGTTCCGCACGTGTGATCCCCACATAAGCCAGGCGGCGTTCCTCTTCCAGCTCTTCTTCATCCATAAACGCTCTGCTGTGAGGGAATACCCCTTCTTCCATACCAATAACAAACACGACTGGGAACTCAAGACCTTTCGCACTGTGCATGGTCATGAGAACAACAGCATCTGTTTGTTCCTCTTCATCATCATTCATGCTATCGATATCAGCAATGAGTGCGAGGTCTGTCAGGAAGGAAACAAGTGACTTGTCCTCATTATTTTTCTCGAATTCCATCGTTACAGACAGGAACTCATCAATATTTTCGAGCCGCGCTTTGGATTCAAGTGTATTCTCATTCTGGAACTCAAGACGATACTGACTCATTTCGAGAATTTTCTCGGTAAGTTCCGTAACGGAAAGATACTCAACCATCCGGTGCAGGGCAGCGATCATATCATAGAATTCCACTAACGCATTACGAGTACGACCAGCAAAACCAAGATCATCAACGATTTCAAGCACGCGGAAGATCGAAATCCCCCGTTCTCCTGCCGCTGCGGCAAGCTTCGCTACTGTCGTATCTCCAATCCCTCTCTTCGGCACGTTAATAATCCGCGTCAAACTGATATCATCATCCGGATTCGAAAGCAGTTTGAGGTAACCTAAAATATCCTTAATCTCTTTACGATCATAGAACTTGATCCCGCCGACAATCTGGTAAGGTATATCCGATTTAATGAGAATTTCCTCTATAACCCGGGACTGGGCATTGGTACGATATAAAATGGCATGATCCTGATAGGATTTGCCTTTATTCACATTTTTACTAATCTCGGAAGCTACAAAATAACCTTCATCATGCTCAGAATCGGCACGGTAAACTTTGATTTTTTCTCCGCCTGTTTTGTCGGTCCAAAGTTTCTTCGGTTTGCGGCCAGTGTTGAGGTTGATCACTGCGTTGGCTGCATCCAGAATGTTAGACGTGGAACGATAGTTCTGCTCCAGCATAATAGTACGTGCTTCTGGATAATCCTTTTCAAAGTTAAGAATGTTCGTAATATCTGCACCGCGCCAGCGGTAAATCGACTGGTCACTGTCCCCTACGACACATATGCGGTGATGCTTGTCTGCCAGCATACGAGTAAGCATATATTGCGCACGGTTCGTATCCTGATACTCATCCACATGGATGTACTGGAATTTCTTTTGGTAAAAGTCGAGAACCTCAGGCACTTCTTTAAAAAGCTGGATCGTCGTCATGATCAGATCGTCAAAATCAAGCGAGTTGTTCGCTCTGAGACGTTTCTGGTACATGGTGTATACTTTCGCCACAATCCCTTCAAAATAATCGCCAATTTTCGCTTCATATTCTGCGGGAGTAATAAGTTCGTTCTTCGCAGTGCTCATCGCAGACTGAACGGCCTTAGGTTCAAATTTCTTAGTGTCGATGTTTAAGTCTTTCATACAATTACGGATAACGGACAATTGGTCCGATGAATCCAGAATACTGAAACTGGATGTAAAACCGATACGTTCAATATCTTTGCGCAAAATGCGCACACACATGGAGTGGAATGTGGAAACCCAAATATCTCGTCCTTGGGAGCCGCCAACCAGTTTGGAGACCCGATCCTGCATTTCACGCGCTGCTTTGTTAGTAAACGTAATGGCAAGAATACCCCATGGAGCTGTTTTTTTAGTTGCCACAAGATAAGCAATTCGGTGTGTAAGCACCCGTGTCTTACCGCTACCTGCGCCTGCCATGATCAGCAGTGGGCCTTCTGTGGTCACTACAGCTTCTCGCTGCGGAGGATTGAGACGTGAGATCGCGTCTTTTATGTCAATGGATTGCATGAATGCAAGCCCCTTTCTTCTATTAATATGGTGTGGAGTAAAACAAATCGTTAGTCATAAGAAATGACCCACCGACGTTCAGGGTTATGCTCCGGCTCGGTGAAGCAGCCGGGGAATCTGTGAAGTCAAATGGGCAAGGTGATCTGGCCTAAGACCAGGTAGTATTGTAGTTGGATTAAAATAAGATATAAAGATATCGAAATTTAGCTCTATTTTCGAGGAAGATTCAAATCAGTTCCCGAGTTATTCATTGTACCCTTAGCTTGGGTATGGACTCAACTTGTAAAGTCTAGGGGAATATACTCTTTATTCCGGGCTCTATTCAAGTTTAACGGCTTTAACCGTAGATATCGCTGCCTGAAGATCACTGTACACAATATTACCGACAACAATCGTATCCGAAACTTTGGCTGCTTCTACGGCTGTATCATAATCGCAAATCCCTCCGCCATAAAAAAGCTGCGCATTCGATATTACCTGCTGAGCTGCTCTCACTGTTGGCATATCACCAAACGTTCCACTGTATTCAATATACACAATCGGAAGATTCATCAGCTTGTCCGCTACTTGAGCGTAAGCAGTAACGCTGCTCTCTTCAATATCCGTATGTGCTTCTGTCAGCTTCGCAACGGTGGAGTCCGAATTCAGTACGATGTACCCTTCTGGAACGAGCAGTTCCCACGGGATCATATAACCATATTCTTCAATTGCAGCTTGATGAAGTCCCGTGATCCAGCGTGAATCATCTGTATTCAGTACCATGGGAATCATATATAAATCAAAGCCTGGTACCACTGCGGATAAATCGGATACTTCTTGCACACATGGCAGTTCATAACGACGGACACGGGAAAGTAAATCCACCGTATTCTCATAAGTAATCCCTGAAGAGCCACCAACCATAATTGCATCCGACCCTGACATACATACCGCGTCCAGCGTATCATCTGCCATCTCCCGGTCAGGATCCAGCTTAAAAATATGCTTCCAAGCCTTTATTATTTCCTTCAACAGTTCATTCCTCCATGCTACATGCGGTTACTTAAGATTTAGTGAAAACCTAGGATTCAACAGTTACTAAAAACCTCTTATGCTAAGTCTAAGTCAGGGGGAAGTGAGTGTCAATTTATGTTCGCATTTCAGGGGAACAAAAGTAAAAGATTAGGGAGTTGGTGGTTTTTTATAAAGGAAATATAGATCCGAATCTACATGTATATTTGTATTGGAAAGGATGAAGTAAAAGAGCTTGTAAAGTACACTAAGCTAGAAGTAGAGAAGGAGGGAAAAACAAAATAAATGCTGAAAGTAGATCAGAAAAGGAGTTATATTAAGTGGCATACTTAATAAGATCAACCATTATATTTTGGGAAGAAAGACACACTAATTTTACTTGGAGATAAAGATCGGGCAGGCGCAGGGAGAGATAACTTCTTGTTCATAATGATTTCACTTAAGGTACTATTCTTTCTACGATAAAAGCTAAAAGATAAACACTAAAAACTAACTAAATACTAAATAAAATCTACTATATAGACTCTACATAAACTTTACATTCAATCTTCAACTCTAATCTCTCTCTACAGCTATAAGAAAACCCGCTCAAAGAAACAACGTACACATAAGCACTGTACAGTATCTTCTCACGGGCTCTTCTCTCCCTGTGGACAGCCCTTGATTACTTATCTGCAAGAGATGACCACAAGTGAATAGCGTTCATAATAATTTACACAAAATTTATCAATAAGCGTTCTTGAAGCCATTACGAATGGTTTTGAGAATGATCTTGATATCAAATAATAAGGACCAATTTTCAATATAGAAAATATCTTGCTCAATACGATCTTCAATCGAAGTATCTCCTCGCAACCCCTGACTTTGAGCAAGTCCCGTAATACCTGGCCGCACATGATGCTTGATCATGTATTTTGGAATCTCTTCTTTGAACTGGTTTACAAAATACGGACGTTCTGGACGCGGTCCAACCACACTCATATGTCCAAGCAAGACGTTGAAAAATTGTGGCAGCTCATCAAGACTTGTTGCTCTTAGAAAAGAACCAAACTTCGTTCGTCTTGGATCGTTTTTTGTAGTCCATCCGGTATCCTCTGTGCCTTCAGGTAATATCTTCATCGAGCGGAATTTGTACATATGGAAAGTTCGGCGATTCAGACCGACCCGTTCTTGTTTGAAAATAACTGGTCCTGCGGAGGTCAGCCTCACACCCACTACCGCAACAAGCATTATAGGTGAAGTGACGAGGATCGCAAATAAAGAAAAAACAATGTCGAACATTCGCTTAGCAAAGCGATTAACAGATAGATCAAGCGGGATATCCCTTACATTGATAAGCGGCATCCCTGCAAAATAATCAAACATAGGTCTTGCTGGTAAGTAGTCAAAAAAGTCAGGGATAATAAGCGTACGCACTCCAGCTTTTTCACATGTGTTAATAATCTGGGGATACTTGTCATGCGCATCCAGCGGAAGAGCAAGGACGACTTCATCAATCATTCGTTCTGAGAGAATGGTTTCCAGTTCATCCATAACGCCCATAATCGGTTTATACTGCTTCGCTTCTTCGTCATCCCATTTACGGTAATCGTCGAGAAACCCCATTACTTCATATCCCATATCGGCATGTTGCTGCAAGTTGTTATAAAATGTTTTACCTAACGAACCTGCTCCAAGAATAAGTACAAATTGGCGGTTGTATCCTTTTTCGCGTAAAGTTTTCAGCATTCTTTTTAAGGAATATCGATACGTAAGTGTAAAAATAATATTTCCCACCATATAAATGGCTAAGTAAGAACGAGAGATATTCACTTCTTTAAAAAAGAACATTAAACTTAAAAGTATAAACATACTAACCGTATGGATCTCAATGATTTTCCAAAAATCATCAGCAAACCGTTTCTTTCGTTTGGGTGTATAAATGGAGAAAAGAAAACCTGTGACAATAGCAACTAGCCCGTAGACAAGACTCCATAAAGTATAAGTTTCTAAGGGAAGCGGGTTCTCATAAGAAATCCAACCACTCTCAAATTTCAGCCACCACGCAAGTAAAAACGATAACTGGATAATCAGAAAATCAACACCTACATAAAGCTGTGTCAGGATTTGCTGATTTCTGCGAATCATGATTTCACCTCGTTCGAAGATTCCGTTGTTTGGTTCGTACTTGGGTGTGATACTCCCTGTTTAGCTGGAAGCATGTTTTTTATCAGAGATAGGGTTAACTTGAGTCCTATCCCCGTGTAAACAGCTGCGTTCGTAAAAAAGTTGTATTGCTTATGGTAATGCTTGTGATGAAAAACCCACATCGCTCGGTGAAATTCGTAAATGATTTTGCATGGTCTGCGTTTAGCGCTTCCGCCTTTGTAGTGAACAATATATGTATAAGGGTAGTAGTAAATGCCCCATCCTGCTTGCTTGATTCGGTAACACCAGTCAATATCTTCGCCGTACATAAAGAACGTCTCGTCCAGTCCACCAATCTCCTGAATCACTTCAGATCTGACTAACATAAATGCACCTACCAGACAATCAACTGGATACGATTCATCGGGATCAAGGTGCCCTAGTTGGTATTGGTTAAACCTCGGGTTCTTCGGAAAAAGCTTAGAGATACCAAACGCATAATAAAACGAAGCCGAAGGCGTTGGAAAACCTCTTTTGCAAGCCTTGTCTAAGGAACCGTCTGGTAAAATCACTTTACAACCAGATGTACCTGTCTCAGGATGCTCATCCATATATAGAAGCATCGTCTGAAAAGTATCTGGCTGTACAATGGTATCTGAATTAAGAAGGAGAATGTAACGTCCTGTTGCGATCTGCATTCCTTGGTTATTCGCTTTTGCGAACCCGGTATTAATGAGATTATGAATTATTTTTACATTGGGAAATTGCTCTTCTACTGCTTCTACGGTTGCATCGGATGAATGATTATCTATTAAAATGATTTCATAGCTATAGGTAGTGCTAGACGCGTAGACGGAAGCGATACAATCTAGCGTTAGCTGCTTCGTATTATAATTGACGATGATGATACTGAGATCCATATCAAAACTCCTGACAAAATATACTAATCTATTCGACAATTATAGCATACGTTGTTTGATATTTTCCAAAATATCCTGACTTTTACTCTATTGTATGACTACACCTTTCCTAAGACAAAGAGTAGCTTAAAAACAACATTATCTATATTGGATTGTCTATATAATTTCGTATTCATAATATAAACGAAACGCATAGCTATATTTTTTTGTCCGCTTAGTAATAAACGTTCAATCTCTGCTTTTTGTTGCTTATTTAATTGTTCATAAAATATTTTTAGAAACTCTTGTGCTTGATTTGAGAGGATATAATGATTTTTTCCGCTCCAAAAACGATTCACTCGACTTATCCATTTCATAAACAACGATTCAGATGCTCCTCCTAGCACGTTGTTCTGATGCTGCCGATAGAGAATCCCGGGATTAGTATCGAATACGACTTTTCCCAGTGCAGATATTGCTAGATACATCCACCAATCATGCATAATCATATTGTCCATTATTTCTGGCGGGTTCTGTTTAATCAGCTTCATCGCTTCCGGATTAAGTACAATCGTACAACCCACACAAGTATTTTCGATTAGTGAATTATATAACGATAATTCCTTGCTTGGTTGGGTAGGCCAAACCTTAGTGGGTTCTAGTTGCTCATTCACCATTTGAGTTGAAGAGCAGTACATTCCAGGTTCATTTCTAATTTCTTGTAGCTTATATATAGCGTTAGATAACTTATTACTTAGCCAGACGTCATCTTGATCACAGAAGGCATAATAGTCATACTCGCTAGAAGATATAGAAAGCAGCTCATAAAAGCTTTGTTTTACACCTAAGTTGGCCCCTGTAGTAACGGAAATCTTTGAAGGGTACTCGCTAGCATACTTATGTAGAATAAAGACTGTATTGTCCTTCGAACCATCATCACGGATCAAAATATGTATGTTCACATTTTTCTGAGCCAACAAACTATCTAGCTGTTCTTCTAAATACTTTTCTCCATTATATGTAGACAATAATATCTGTATATTTGGGTTAGCCATATTCCCACCTCCAGCGTTTAACTATACACAAAGTCTTACAATCTTAAAGAAAAAACAACCCCTTTAAAGAACAAGAGGTTGTTTAATTAATTTTTTTATTGATTTAACATAAACTCTCGCAGTGCGTCTTTCCAGTGAGGAAAATCAGATAAACCGTTCGTTCTGATAGATACATGATCCATCACAGAGTTAGTAGGTCTAGGTGCTGGTCTAGGAAACTGATCAGTCCCACACGGTACTAGCTTCGCCGTAACTTTTAGAGCTAGGGTTTCTTCGGCTTCTTTAAGAATAGCCTGAGTAAACTCATACCACGTACACTCTCCTGTACCAGAAGCATGATAGATTCCATAGCTTTCTGTATCTACAAGCTCAATGAGAAACTTAGCAAGATGTACGGTATAGGTTGGGGAACCCTTTTGATCATTAACAACCTGAAGCTCAGGCTTCTCCTGACCTAACCGCAACATTGTTTTTACAAAGTTATTTCCATGTGCCCCGTAAACCCAAGACGTACGTACAATAAAATAGCGTGAGTTTAACGTCTGCGCAAGAATTTCACCTGCTCGTTTGGACTGTCCGTACACACTCTGTGGATCTGTATTATCATATTCTCTATATGCAGTAGTAGATGTTCCATTGAATACATAGTCAGTACTTATATATACTAACTTGGCTCCTACTTTCTCAGCAGCAACAGCAATGTTTCTAGTCCCTGTTGCATTAATAAGATAAGCACCATCCACATCTGTCTCTGCAGCATCTACAGCGGTATAGGCGGCACAATGAATAATGGCATCAGGATGAAAAATTTCAATGACTTGGTTACACTGTGCTTGATCCGTAATATTTAATTTATTCCGATCACAACCTAAAACTTCATGTCCACTATTGCGAAATAGTTCAACCACATCTGTACCAAGCTGCCCACCAGCTCCTGTAACCAATACTTTCATATCCGCCCTCCAATTATTCTCTATAATTGTTTCTCCTACTGCTGATACTCACCTGATTGAATTCGAGCATACCATTCTTTATTAGACAAGTACCAAGCTATTGTTTCCTTAATACCCGTTTCAAACTGGTGTTTTGGCTTCCATCCGAGTTCTGCTATGATCTTATTAGGGTCAATCCCATAACGCCGATCATGACCAAGACGGTCTTCGACAAAAGTCATTAGAGACTCTGGTTTATTCAATTCTTTCAGTATCGTTTTCACAATATGAATATTCGTACGTTCGTTATTACCGCCAATATTGTACACTTCCCCGACCTTACCTTGGTGGATAACAAGATCAATGGCACTGCAATGGTCTTCTACATAGAGCCAGTCCCTAATATTCAGTCCATCTCCATAAATCGGAAGTGCCTGATCATCAAGCGCTTTAGAAATAATAAGTGGGATGAGCTTTTCTGGGAACTGATAAGGTCCATAGTTATTAGAGCAACGCGTAATATTTACGGGAAGTCCGAACGTTTCATAATAAGAGCGAACTAACAAATCTCCTCCTGCTTTACTTGCAGAATACGGGCTATTCGGTTGAAGTGGTGTTTCTTCGGTAAACAATCCTGTCTCTCCGAGAGAACCGTAAACTTCATCTGTAGAAACCTGTACATATTTCGTTACTCCGTACTTTTTAGCAGCATCGAGAAGAACTTGCGTCCCTAAAACATTCGTTTTTACAAACACCTCTGGATTTAAAATACTTCGATCTACATGAGACTCAGCAGCAAAGTTAACAACAATATCAACACCTTGCTGAAAAATATGATCTACCGCAGCAGCGTCAGCGATATCTGCCTTTACGAATGTATAGTTGGTGTTGTTCTCGATAGATTTTAGATTATCTAAATTACCAGCATAAGTAAGAGAATCCATATTTATTATGTGATAATTCGGATAATTCTTCAACATGTATATAACAAAATTACTTCCAATAAAACCAGCTCCGCCAGTAACTAAAACTTTCATTGTTAGAAAAGCCCCCTACTCAAAATTAATTTCTGCATCCTTAAGTAGAGGATGTCTCTTGTCTTTATCTGATAAAATTGGACTTGTTGTTGGCCAGTCAATACCCAAAGAAGGATCACTCCATAATATACCTCGATCATTCTCAGGCGAATAGTATTCGTCCACCTTATAGAATACCTGAGTGTTCGGGACCAACGTACAGAATCCATGTGCAAAACCTTTGGGTACAAGTAATTGACGTTTGTTATTTTCGCTTAAAATGACTCCAACCCACTGCCCAAATGTAGGCGAGTTTTTACGAATGTCTACGATGACATCATATATAGCCCCACTAAGAACACGTACAAGTTTCGTTTGTGCTTTGGGGTTCAGTTGGTAGTGTAATCCACGCAGTACTCCTGTCTCTGCTGATAAGGAATGATTATCTTGAATGAAATGATGGTGAATACCGTTTTGCTTAAAAACTTGTTCATTATAGCTTTCCATGAAGAATCCCCGATTGTCTCCATGGACAATAGGTTCTATTATAGAGGCTCCGTCAAGTTTGAGATCTATTACTTTCATTACACTTCCTCCTATAACTTTAATTTTCCGAATTCTTCACTAAAAACGATATCCTTAGCTAATTCATTTGCTCTCGATAAGGAGGAATGCGTACCTGCATCAGTCCACCAGCCATGAAGTACATCAAAAGATAACTCGCCTAGATCGATATAAGCGTTATTAACATCTGTAATCTCAAGTTCGCCTCTTGTTGAGGGCTTCAAGGTTTTAACAATATTAAATACTCGATGATCAAACATATATATACCAGTTACTGCATAATTACTTTTTGGATTCTTTGGTTTTTCTTCAATTGATACTATTTGCTGTCCATGCAGCTCTGCCACACCAAATCTGTGCGGATCTTGAACCTCTTGGATGAGGAGTCTTGCCCCTTCTTTTTGTTCTCTAAAGTTGGACACAAATGGTGAAATATCATCTTCAAATACGTTATCCCCTAAGATAACTACCATTTGATCTTCTCCAACAAAATTTTCAGCCAGGTCGAGTGCTTGGGCAATTCCACCAGCTTCATCTTGAACTTTATATGTAAAATTAACTTCCATTTCTTTACCGCTTCCCAGAAGATTAACCACATCGCCCATGTGATCTTTACCCGTTACGATGAGGATATCATTAATATCTGCTTGTTTTAGTTTATATACTGAGTGAAAGATCATAGGGTACTTGCCGACAGGTAAAAGATGTTTGTTGGTTACTTTCGTTAAGGGATACAGACGCGAACCTGTACCTCCTGCTAGAATAATACCTTTCATCATTGTTTCCTCCTGGTTTAATCCATTTGATTTTATTAGAATTACTTAGACTTAGTTAGTTGCAATAAAAACAACACCAATCAGTATAAATATCGCTCCTAACCATTTCATAACAGAGACGGGTTCATTGAACAGATAGAAAGAGGCAACTATCCCTAAAATATATGCAATACTCTGTGTAGGGTAAGCTACACTAAGTGGAATTCTAGAGAGCACTACAAACCATATAAGAGTAGCCATTACGTAAAGCAGGAGTCCAGAGAATATTACAGGATTAAAAATTGCCTTCCAGGCTTGTAGAAGATTTACCCCTCCCATTTTTTCAAGACCAATTTTAAAAAGAATCTGTCCTCCAGAAAGCATTAAGATATTCAGTGCCAGTAACAAATAACTTACACTTGTATTTTTAAACATTCTTATCCTCGCTCTTTATTTGTAGTGATAATACTTGCATATCTCGTTTCATTAATCCTATTTCTTGAGTCAGGTCCTTTATTCTATTATTTGCTTTTGATATTTCAAGCGTAGCCGAGAAAGAAATACATATCAATCCAAAAATGGATAATAAAAACAGAGCATTAACCGGGAGCTCAATTCCTAATATATTTGTGATGTAATCAAATAGTCTCGGAAAAAGAGATAGTATTAACAAAATCCCTCCTACAATAATCCATAGAATTGAATACTTAAGATCAATTCGATACCTTCTTAATAAATTTAAAAGTAATAGAACACAAAATAACGAAGATGCAATTAGAATAATTTGCAGTTTAAATGATATCATAGCTCCTCCTAGACTATCTGCTTTCTCATACGATCAATAAGGATAGCAAGAGATACTTTCGTCATATAATAAATAGATTTAAGTTGGGTTATTGATGATGCACCTTGCAATCTCGGCTCCATTATTACCGGCACTTCATTAATTCTAAATTTATTCCTTTTGAGAAACATAATGGATTCTGGCTCTGGGTAATCCACAGGATATCTTTTTGAAAAGATTTGAATAATATTTTTATCACAAGCTCTATAACCGGAGGTTGGGTCTGTAATTAACTGACCTGTTAGTAAATGTAAAAGTTTTGAAAAATAACTTATTCCTACTCTCCTCATAGCTGAAGATTGAAAACCTTCTTTGTTTATATATCTCGAACCTATAACCAAATTAGCTTCCCCATTGATAATCGGGTCAATAAGATATTTGATATATTCAGGATTATGCTGACCATCCCCGTCAATTTGGATTGCAATATCATAACCTTTTGCTTCTGCATACTTATATCCTGTTTGAACAGCACCGCCTATTCCTAAGTTACAAGGCAAATCTATTAAGTTAACGCCATGCTCTCGACAAATTCTTGCTGTTTCGTCCATTGAGCAATCGTTGACAACCAAAATATCCACCAGATCACTATATTTATATTGAATAGCATGGAGTAATTTATCAATATTTCTCTCTTCATTATATGCAGGTATTATTATTAGGATTTTCACTTCTGTCCACTCTCCGTATCAATCTTATAAATGAACAATCCGCTATATTCATCAAATTCAATTGGACTTATATTCTCATAATCCAACTGAGAGGCGGTAAGAATATATTTAGCCCCTGTTATGGGTAAATCCTTATAGTTAAGATTAACTGTAAAGGAATCTGGATTAGTTAATTGAAAATGGGAGTTTTCATTCACCAGATGAACACTAACGTGAGCATATCTATTATAAATCTCCTCATATTCACCAACTGGATCAAGCTTTTCCCACATTTCTAAATCAGGATAGAATTGTACACTATTAAAAGTTTTCACTCCTAAAGATAGTAAATATTGACCATATAGAGGATTATCCAAAACCAGCCACTTAGTGCCGGGATCTTTGGTATTTATACTATCAATTTTTTTTGAAATTTCCCTATCATAGATTGCACCTGTCCCGTAAACTATAGGATTTACCATTGCCCCTGTTAAAACAACAATTATAAGTAGACTTATTATTATACTTTTTTTCATTCCTTTAAGAATGAAAATACTAATGAGCAGAAAAACTAAAATGGTAGGAGTTACAAAACCATTTAAATAATCTTCATAATTACTAACCTTGATTGAATATGAATAATATAGATAAAGAAGAATGCAAAACAGAGTAACTTGAAGATTAGTAAACGGTTTTAATTTGATTGTTTCAGATATAAACCAGATAGATAAATAAAGCGCTGTTAATCCAAAAGTAATACCGGCTAGTCTCATCTCAGGAACATACGAAAACAAAGTGATCTTTCCAAACCAAGCTGGATAACTTATAAACATCCAAGAAATTTGAAAAATAGCATATACCAAAATAGGAA
>NZ_JAGXCY010000059.1 GCF_018310695.1 Paenibacillus sp. Marseille-Q4541
GCATTACATAGATAAAAATTTAGCGAAATGGAATATAGACAAGGAGGCTTAAATTAGGCAAAATAAAAATCGTCAGTATAATCCATATATGAAGGGGTCACTTCTTTATGATTCAATTCAGTACAACTACTCCTCTTGTTATAATTAATTATACAAATTCACTTTAGAAATAAAAATAATTAACTTGATAATTTATTGATCCTGTATTATAATGGAAATAAGAAGAAAACAAAACAAATTGGAGGCGTTCAAAATGAACAACAAATTTCTAGATGAAAAAGTGGTTGAGTTAGCAGCAAAATTCATGTTTCAAGCCTATGGAGCAATCTCTGCAAGCACAGCATTTGATATGGCTGTAGGTGAAGCAGAAGTTGAGTTTGATACTGATATCGATGCTAAGTTTAACGATAGCTACAAAAAAAGAATTGAAACGTTGTACAATAAATTAAACAGTTAAAAATAAAAATAATCTATTTATTGATATGGAGATGGTTGGTATAAAGGTATTAAGTTTGTTTGACGGCATGAGTTGTGGTCAGATAGCTCTAAACAGAGCTGGTTTTAAAGTTGATAAGTATTATGCAAGTGAAATTAATAATCACAGCATATTCATTACACAGAAG
This sequence comes from Paenibacillus sp. Marseille-Q4541, assembly GCF_018310695.1. Classification (GTDB taxonomy): domain Bacteria; phylum Bacillota; class Bacilli; order Paenibacillales; family Paenibacillaceae; genus Paenibacillus. The sequence goes on from NZ_JAGXCY010000059.1 coordinate 624, forward strand.
AACTATCCAAACACAATCCAGCTTGGAAACGTAGAAGATTTAAACTATGATAGTCTTATGGATATTGGCCAGATTGACTTATTACTTGGAGGAAGTCCGTGTCAGAATTTATCCATTAGCAATATAGACAGAAAAGAACATAGTAATGGTTTAGATGGTGAGAAATCAAAATTGTTTTATGAGTATGTTAGAGTTAAGAATACAGTGAAACCAAAGTATTTCTTATTAGAGAATGTAGAAAGCATGTCAGATGTTGATAAGGATATAATTACGGAAATATTAGAAGTTGAACCTATTATGATTGATTCCGCTGATTTTTCAGCTCAAGACAGGAAAAGATATTACTGGACTAATATTCCAATAACGAATATTAATAAAAATAAAAATAATCTATTTATTAAAAATATTATTGAACCGAGTGTAAATGAAAAATATTATTATTCTCAAACATTTGATCCTGTTGATTCAAGTAAGAAGATAATAACTAGGTTACATGTTAACACACATGATTTATCCAAAAGAGTTTACAATCTCGATAAGAAGTGTGCAACGTTAACAGCATGTAGAGGCGGATACAGACAGAAGAAAATTTATCTGCCAGATGAAAATAGGATTAGAAAGTTAACTCCGTTAGAGTATGAGCGGCTCCAAACTGTCCCAGAAGGATATACGGAAGGAGTCGCAGATAGTCATAGATACAATATGTTGGGTGATGGATGGACTGTCGATGTAATAGCTTATATATTAAGTCATATGAAAGGCTTTGAGTATCAAACAGAATTAGAAAGCAAATACATAGCAACATTAAATACATAGTAATGTTAAGAAGTCCTAAATGGGCTTCTTTTTCTTTATGAAATGTCACTTTATAATCATGACTTAATATCCAGCATCTTGAAGAAATAGAGCAATAGAGGTATATTTAATTTGCTAATATTTGGAGAGGAAGTGCTGTTATTAATATTAAGAAGGTAACTGTTACGTTTCTGGCGTTTGGTCTTATCATTGGATCAACTGTAGGTTTGGGTAGTAGTGTGGCAGAAGCTAAGGAGAAAGTAGTTACATATAAAAACTGCACAGAGTTAAATAAAGTGTATAAAGGTGGCGTAGCACGATCATCTTCTGTTAAAAATAAAGGTGGAAAAACGAAATACAAACCTCATGTTTCTAAAGCAATCTATGAGGCCAATAAAAAAAGTGACAGAGACAAAGATGGTATAGCTTGTGAAAAATAAGTAGATTGTTTAGTTGATAGACTCTTCTAGTGTTGAAGGGTCTATTTTACTTTGTGGGTTTTCATGAGTAATTGTTATAAGCAATCATGTAAATTTTTAACTTACCTTTTACTACAAATTATATAATAATTAGATCACAATAAGTAAATTTAAGTATGGGGGATTATCATGCAGAACTTTGCAACAAAATTTAGGAAGAATAGTTTTTATGTTTTAATTGTATGTTTAGTATTTCTTGTTATTAGTGGATGTGGCTCAACAACAGCAGCACCGATAGAAAATAACACATCTGCTCCTCAGACAAAAGATTCACCAACGAGTAATGACGACATTAATAAAAATAAAAATGAAGAAAAAACAGATGCAGTCACACCTTCTCAAACCACTACTAAAGGTAAACTAACTGTTCACTACATAGATGTTGGGCAAGGAGCATCGCAACTTATACAAACGCCTAGTGGTAAAACAATGCTTATAGATGGAGGCAATAACGATGATGAGCAGCGTATCGTTAGCTATCTGAAAAAACAAGGCGTAAAGAAAGTAGATGTTCTTATTGGAACACATCCAGATGCCGATCATGTCGGTGGACTCGATGCCGTAGTAGATGCTTTTGATATCGGAAAGATCTATATGCCAAAAGTGTCATCCAATACAAAAACATATGAATCATTACTTACTTCAATTAAGAATAAGAACCTAAAGGTTACGACAGCTAAAGCAGGAATAACTATTGATTTAGATAATCAACTTGATATCAAAATGATTGCTCCTGTTAAAACTTATGATGACAAAAATGAAATGAGCGCTGTTATTAAGCTTACTTTTGGCAAAAACTCTTTCTTGTTTACAGGAGATGCTGAGTCTGGAAGCGAAAGCGATATGATAGACAGTGGTGCGAACCTAAAATCAGATGTGCTACTCGTAGGTCATCACGGTTCGAATTCATCAACTAGCCAGGCGTTCCTAAATGCCGTTAACCCTACGTATGCTGTCATTCAAGTAGGAGAAAATAGTTATGGTCATCCGACAAGCGATATTTTGAAACGACTCAATAGCAAAAATATCAAAATTTATCGTAACGATTTGCAGGGAACGATTGTCTTTACTTCCGATGGAACTACCATCAAACCATCTGTAAGTGAGTGGAAGTATACTTCAACGGCTAAACAAGAAGAAACAAACAGTCAAAAATCAGATACCACATCATCAACTAAAAAAGAACCTGCAGCAAGTACAGAAACGAAGACAAAAACCGAAACCAATACGAATGTCTACTAAAAAATTGTGACGCTGTAAGAGCAGCTGGTAAAGATCCGTTGTATGAAGGTGACCCAGGTTATAGTACGAAACTTGATAGGGATAAAGATGGTGTGGCATGCGAGAGATAAACAGGAGGTTTTTTGAATGCAGGGAATCGTTGATCGATTTGAAGGGGATTATGCGATAATTGAGATAGATGGAAAGACACGTGATGTTGCTAAATCTATTGTAAATTCATCTGTCAAAGTGGGGGATGTGGTTACTTTGGTGGATGGAATATGGAAGCCTAACTTGACGGAAACAGAAGAACGAGAGAAGCAAATTAAGCATCTCATGGATGATGTTTGGGAAGATTGATAGAGAACTTAATCATATGTAATAACATTCGCTCATAATAAAAACCCGATTTCATTTAGATTCGGGTTATTTTTATTTATTTCTAAAATTTCAGGTAAAAATGGTCATAAGTTATAATATCATCTATTTAGGAAGTATTCAGATAAAGTTATGTTCAAACAAGAGATGAAGTTTTAGCATTACTGTTTATGTAGAAATATAAAAAGTTGATATTAATGAAAAAATAAAAAGGCACCCAGTTGTGGATGCCTCTCTCTAAATGATTGTTTTATTGATCGACTTTACTTACATTATACACTTTCTTATATGAATACTTTAGGCCGCCATCAATTTCAATACCGAAATAACTCAAAGCCATAATTGCTACCTTGGGGAGTATTGCGTGGCTATACGCACCGTGGAATACTGAAGTTGTCCCTGATTCTGTCGCTTTAATACGTCCTTCATTTCCTAAGTAGCCAACATGCTTGCCTTCGTATGATCTAAGGTCAACTACACCAGTTCCGCCAACTATTTCTTCGTCAATACTATGGAATCCAAAGTTCATCCATACGTTATAGTTAGTGTCATATAAGTCATATTTACCATTGGTTCCAACTACAACAGTTTTTTGATGATTACTGATACCCATTGTATCTTTATAAACATTAAAAGGAGTTTCACTCCATCTAAAGTTATTCTTTAGAGAGTACTTATATTCTTTTCCATTTGCGGTTGTTCCTATATATGTAACTGTACCCCAAATTTTCATTCTGTTATCACTTGTTCCATCACTTGCATTTAGTGCAGAAATCAATTCTTCTTCTAATAATTGGTCAACCGCTCTTGTAAAGGGTAGGTTAGTTGTTTTATAGTCTTCAACCATCAGTTTTTTGACTTTTTCTTTAGTTCTTTCATTAACCGGATATTCAGCACCGTCCAAGGTAGTGTAACTCACTTGAACATTAGTGTAATTTTCGTCTACTCGAATTCCGCCTTGTTCTAAAATTTCATCCATCATACTAGGTGATAGATCTTTAATTTCGTCATCTGAGTATCCGATAAGTTTTAAGCCTTCTATTTTTTGATTGTTATCTAAAATTTCTGGATTAGAGATACCTTTAATTCGGCCGTCTGCATATTGCTGAATTGTGTAGTCTCCTACCATAATTTCTTTCGTACTAATTTCTGCGGCACTAGTCTTCCCAACTGGAAATAATAAGCCAGCTGAAAAAAGTGCTGTGGTAGATAAAACTAATAAAAACTTTCTCATGATGTGATAATTCCTCCTGTGATGTACGTTATTGACGCGATTATTAATATTACATTAATAAATTATTAACTAAAAGTTAATAATAACCAAAAATGTGAATGAGTTGTGAATAAATATTAATTTTCTTTGTTAAATTAATGTGTTATAATCTCCCAATATTCAATTATTCATAAATGGAGGCTATTTTAACTTGAGAAAAACATTACTACTTCTGTCAGTCATAACTTCAATCTCCCTTTTATCTGCTTGCAACAACATGGGTGGTATCGTCTCGAATACTTTAACAGAAATCAATGAAGATAATCTTGTAATCAATAATGGTAGCAAAGAGATAACAATTAAATTCCCTGAAGTCATGGCTCCTCTATTAAACAAGGAAACTGTCTATGTGATTAATTACGAAGTAAAAGGTTTCAGTAAAGAGGCTAAATTGACGGAGATAAGTATAGATGAAATTCAATCAGAAGAATTGAAAAAAAACCAATAATATAATTGCTTAAAGTAATATTGAATTTTTAATAAGGTTTGTTTTAGAAGAGAAGTCCTTAATGGGCTTTTTTCTTTTTCAAATATAGATTTTATATGAGAACATTGCATAATCTATCGCATACTTAATTAAGTAATTACCCGTCTAGCAATTATTATAGTGAGCAATTGGATAAAGTATATGAAGATTATTTGCAAAATGAATTACCATATTTGCCTAAATTAGAGTCTGAATCAGAGATTCAACCAATGGTTATTGGTCCCATTATTGGTCAGCTTGTTAAATTTACTTTCCAACAACTAGCTAAGAGAGGGACTGCCGCTGCAGTATCCGTTACAGCTAGAAATGTTGCAACAAATATAACTAAGCATGCAATTGATGAGGCTATTAAGGATGGTATAACCACATTAATGATCGACAACTTACTATCTAACAAAGCTTCAGGTATGTGGGCAATTGAAAAGTACTATGATTTTCAGACTGGCGCGCGTGTAGTATATGATCCTAACAACAAAATTGTCGCAATCTTAGACCGAGATGAGAACAATATGTTTACAATTTATAATGATACTGGTAAATATACTATAAACGATCGTGTGAATGTTACGAAACGTTGGTGGAAATCAACTTGGAATTTTAAATAATTGATATATAATAACTTTTATATTTTAACTTACGATTTAAAGGAGCAATAGAATGGCTAAACTGCGGGATAAAGAGAAGATTGGTAACTATATTGAGTTCTCCTTTTTAAAGTGCATCCCAGGTGACTATGAAGGTTGTCAACTTAATTTCAAGTATTACACGGATGATAAGAAAATTTATGAGCTGGATTTTGCGTGGACAAATCTGACGATTAAAAATTATATTGAGGTAACATCAAATTTTCCGGTTGAAATGTTAAACAATTTTATATTAAATAATTTGTATACTTCTTTTGAAAATCACCTTAATAAATTGGAATGGACTGAACTTAAAGAAGAGAAAGCATATAGACTTAGATTCTCTGGATCTCAACAAGACTTCTCATTAAATGTAGTTGATGATGTAGTCAGACAGTTTGGCCATGATTTAGAGGCAGAGTGGGAAGAAGGACTTAGTTTAGCATAAAAGATAAAGGCAGCTTGTTAACCTAGCGTAGGTTTCAGGTTGTCTTTTGTTTATTTAACTACTCTTAGCAATGGAGGTTTTTAATGGATAACGTAAATATTTAAAAATAAAAATAATTTAGTTATATACAAATAAAATGTGTTGATGTATAATACAGATATAGGAAAAACAAACCAATTGATGGAGGTAAACGAAATGTTAATCACGCTCTCAATTGTTGGATACATAGCAAGCATCGTTATAATCGCAGGATTCTTCAAAGAAGCAAACCGCAAACAATTATCTTGAAATACCCATTTCATGAAGATTGAAATGTATAAACATACATCATGACATACATAAATAATGGATAAGGTTGTATATTTAATAGTTAAAAATAATATATATGAAGGTTGGGTTTCTAATGGATAAACTCGAAGCTGCCATCAAAAGGGTTGAAAGATATGAAGCAAAAATTTCAATTCAAACTGAAATACTTAAAAATCTAGGAGCTAATCCACTCGATTCGTGGAAGAATCACCCTGATGGCTCGGCAGAAAGAATTGCAGCGGTTGAGATCATGACGCTAGAGAGAGATTTAGATAGAGCCAAACAAGCTTTGTTAAAACGTAAAAATATTGAATCCAAGAAAACAGATAAAGGAGTAAACGAATCGAAAGGAAAAGCTAATTCTTCAAATTGGATGAAGTCAAAGACTGGCATGTGGCATAAAGTAGGATTCGAAATAGACACTAAAAAATACCCATCATGTCAAAGTTACAACCTTGACAGACCGAATGCACTTTACGGTGAAGCCTTTGATATTCCACCTGAGAATGAACGTGTTTGCAAGAAATGCAAGGGTGCCAATTCGGGAAAAGGATGGACGCATATCAAGTAGTATATCTCTCTTTATTCCAAATAAAACGCAGATTTAATAGTTAAAAATAATATAAATAAGGAGATTACTTATTATGAATAAATACGTTGGACTAAAATGGATGAATAAAGATGGAGACAGACTTGCTATATATGCATTCAATCAAGAAGATGGAGTATATCTTAGCAGATATGAAGACAGTACCCATCAGTTTGCCGACAGTATTCTAACTGAAGAAGAATTAGCCGAAGAATTCAACAGTCAAGCATTCAGAGAGAAGTTCTTTCAGTACATGGTTACTTTGTAGTCGGTGTGGTCATATGAAAATAGTTAACAAGAGCGTTAAGTCCTTTGAAGAAGGGAAAAAATATATATTTATTGCTAATACAATCAAAGTAAAAGAGGTTCATAAATGGGCTGAGTTGGTGGATGGCCAGCCTGTAACAGTTCGGCTCCAATGCCTGGGAATTGTCACTATGAAAAGAGAAGGGAAAGAGCCCAGAGAAATGAGAGTTCTTCCCCACATGTGTTATGAGGTAACCTTGTAAAAGAGTGATTTTAATAAATTGAGAAGGGATTGGTAGCGTATGAAAGAACTCTATGCAAAAGTGTTCATGTATGTAGAAAATAAGGAAGGCAAATCAAAAAATGAACTAGAAGAAGAACTTTATAAGCTGTTAGATGATTTTGCTGATAAGAACGGAATTAGTTTTCATATTAATGATACAGACCTACAATAGATAAAATAGAACATACGTAGATTCTGAATAAAATTCTTGTTTTATCTTAATTAAATAAAAATACATAGGACGGTGTAATTAATGGATATTGTTCAGATTGATAATACAATACATATACCAGAACTAGAGCAAGTCTCAGGCTCCTGGGTCATAAGTCGAAAAGATGGTACGGTTATTGGTGAATTTTGCGAACGTTCTAATGTTGAAAAGTTCAATCCAGAAACCTGCATTGTTGAAACATCTCAGCAATACTTGTCGCGTATTAACCGAACATTAAAAGAATCATAATAAAATGCTTATTTTATAGGAGGAAAGCAGGTGAAAATAAACTATTATGAGCTCATTAGAGCCATTAGGGTAACAATAATAAATAAGATCAGAGCTGGAGCAACTAAACAAGATATAGAGAACCACAAAGAACTATTATTAAAGCAATGGAAGCATCAACATATACAACACTACATCAAGAGTATTGATTACGATGAAGTAAAGATTCTATATAAGTTATAATATAAAAATAATGGAGTTGATAATGTGAAGTATGTTCTTATCGATCAACAATGCTCCTCCTATCATAACAAGAAAGCATACATAAAAAAGGGGAATGAAGACGAAATCACGTTCGATATAAATAAAGCTCAGTTGTTTGATGAGCACTATGTAAATGTAGTAATTAGCCTCAATAATAACTTTAAGAGTGAACCAGCAATACTAGTGAAAAATTCAAGATTTAAACCATTGCTCAAGTCTCTGTTAGTTCGTGCTTAACTTTAAAAAACAATAAAATTAGAGGAGATGTTTATCATGACTAATGTAATGACCTTGGAGAAATCTTTTATTATTGAGGATCGCAATAAGTATATCAACCGTATTGACATCTTAGGTAAGATCAAGCCTGTTACATCGATATTACCAGATGGAGAGAATATGACAATCAAAGCAGCAGCGAAATATTACGAAGTGGATCGTAGTGTAATTGAGAGACAATTAGCCAGGCATAAGGATGAATTTGAGCAAGATGGAGTAAGAACAGTTACCAAGCATGACAGCGAATTTGAGCTTTATGCGCCTGTTTTAACTTCTGGGCAACATGTAGTTAAGTTAGTATCTAGACGCGCTCTATTGCGCCTGGGAATGCTTCTAACAATGAGTCAAGTCGCTCAAAAGGTAAGAGACTATCTTGTTAATTTAGATGTATTAATGGAAGAAGAGGAACCAAAGCAAACGAAACGTGAACGAAATAGAAATCATTCAACATTTTATATGGAGCATAGAGGATTATCAAAAGATGTTATAACCAATCTACAGCCTTCTTACAGTGTAGAGGAAGGAATACATAGTAATACAGACCAAATCTTAAAAGGTCTGATGGCGCAACTAGAGACTTACAAAGTAAACATAGGATTAGTCAATGATATGTCTTTACGTATTAAAGAATTAGAGTATGAATTGAATCTAAAAACAATATTAGCCGATGATCAGCAAAACGTGATTGAAGCTCAAGAAAAAACAATTAACAGGCTGAAACGCGACAACAAAAACCTTAATGCGGATGTGAAGGCAATTCAGAAAATTGTGTTTAGAAATATGATGGATAAAGAGCGTATTCAATTAGAAGAAAAAGATACTAGAACATACAAAATAGATGCAAGTAGTGGACTTATAAATAACTAAAATGTTTAGAGATGTCTTATGGGCATCTCTTTTTATTTATGTTATATAGGTCTTAAGGCATGATAAAATTAAAAAAAGTAGACCATTTATACCGTTTTATGGTACATTTATGTAAAAATGTGGAGGAAAGATTGATGCTTAGGATTAAAAGAATTATTAGAAATACATCAATAATTTTATTGTTGATAGTTTTATCAGCGTGTGGATTAGATAAGGAGGCAAAACTTCAGGAAGAGGTAGATGTTTTAAGTAAACAAGCCTTTGAATATTACAATCAAAGAAATATTACAGAAACAATAGCAACTTATGAAGAACTTTTATCGGTAAAAAGTAATGATGAATGGGCAATTAGAAGAATAGCTGAATTGAAGAATGAAATAAAAGCAATAGAAGGAATAAAAGAATTTAGAGATGAGCTTTATACCATAAGAAAAGAGAGGTTGCGCAGTGGAATTGCCGTTACCGCAACTGACTTGAAATTTATAGTAGAAGATATTAAGACACTAACAAACGATTTTGAGAATTTAGAAATTAATTATACGGGTGATATTTCTACATATGTTAGCAATATGAAAGAAAGCGTAGCATATACATTCATGAAACGAGAGATTAATAGTGAATCGTTTGAAAATGCAGAGTCGGAAGATGCTCTGTCAGCAATTGATGAGAGAATTGGACTAGCAAATGCTATAACTACAGCCCGTTCTAGAAACTACCTCAACGAACAGATAGATGATATTCTGGATGAAAAATTGCCAGACTTAAATTATGAATAATATACTGACGGCTCTTGTGTAAACAAGGGTCTTTTTGTATGAGATGTTACTTGCAAATGAAGTATAATAAGGTTAAAGCGATCTTATTGTAGAAAGGAGTGTAAAAGATGAAGAAATCACTAAGTACAGACTTAGATTTTTTTGTAGAGTGTGTGGCACAATCCAAGGTAGCTGTTTACGATATGACAGGTAAATTAGTTGATTATGGTGGAGTGATACAGAAATACTCAAATAAAGCAGTTAAGCTAGGGGATACATACTACTTTAGAGACTTGTATGAGTTTAAAGCAAAATAGACAATTTCAACTGAAGCAGTTACTGAACTATAAATCCAATTTCAAATTTCTAAAATAAAAATAACTTAGTTGTTTACAAGCGAAGATAAGCATTGTATAATACAGATATAGGAAATAACAAATTGTTCCAATACATAGTAAGTCTTCGTGAAAGCCTGAATTTATAAAGAAAGGTGGATACACTTGAGGAAAAAATGCTTCACTGCATGGTTTGATGGATCTATTGATCATATAAATCAAAAAGCATACATTGGCTACTTGATTATTTCTCCTAACAATAAAGTCATCAGAATGTATTCAAATGAAATATCATATGTAAGTGATATTCAGAGAGTTGAATGCTTGGCATTAAATGAATGTTTGTATTTTGCAAATAGAAGAGGCATAAAAGATATAAAAGTCTATGGTGATTGTAAATATGTAATAGCTGACATCGTATCAGGTAGTGAAAAACGTAAATGTTATAAAAGAACAAAACTTTTGAGAAATGAATTTATAAATTGTGAGCTAATCTTCAAGCCTAGAATTTTCAATAAGTATGCAGATCATCTGTGTAAATTAGCCCGATACGGAACTTATGTGGTTCAAGGTGGGAAATTTAATGGTATGCAATTTGGTAATATGTCATTAGGATAAAAGATTAATTTCAATAGGAGATGGGACAATGAGTAAATCTAAAACAACGTGGGAAGATGTTGTATCTAACGCATTCGAAGAAAGGAAAAATGAGAATGAATTACTATCGCCTTCAAAGTTGGAGTTCAAATACATAGTCGATTATGGACGTATCATATATGATAAATTGCAACTAATGAACAATACTTCGAACATGGCTCACGAAAAAATTATTGATTTTGAAAAGGCTCAAAGGATTATTGACCATCAAAAGAAAACACTTAAAAAAGATATTGAGTACCTGAAGAGTTATTTAGAAATCAATGACGAAAAGTAGATAAAACTATATTTTAATAAGGGGAACAAAAGGGGAGATAAAAATGGAATATGAGATATGGGATAAATCAGAAGAGTATGATGTGATCATATATAAATTGAATATTTGGCTGAAGTAGAAATTAGCACTAAGAAGCTTTTTATTCTTAGAGACTTTCACCGTTACATCTCTGATCTGTCTGAAGACAATATAATAGTTGGAGAGATCGAATATAATGTGGCTTACAAAAGTCTAAAATAACAACAATTAATCAAATGATCCTTTTATAGTAAACCAGAAGGGAAGACAGCTAGATGATTTATTGGAGTATGCAAACCATAGAAGCTTGGGAGGAAGCTCAAGCTAGAGGTTACTTAGAAGGAGATCATGAACGGGCAATGTTCCCTGATTCTTATTTATGGATGATACAACAGATGCAGAAAAGATTGCCGAACTTTAGAGGTGAATATCCAATATGGTTATGGCCGAAGAAACCCGACATGAGGAGTACAGGACACTTTGAGGGTGGAACAAAATGTGTGAGATTAACTATGGATCTTGATAAGAAAGACGTTCTAATATCTGACTTCGATAGGTGGCATATAGTATTAAATAATGGCTTCTGCTCAGACAACGAAAAAGAAGATGATGATTTTGATAACGGAAAACTAAACATCACACTAAAAGAAAGCTGGGAACGAATATTTGAATTTGATAGATATATTGATACTGAATGGGTTGGTAACGGAGAGTGGCTGCAAGGTACAACAGGCAGAATATATTTAGATAAAGTGATAAAGGTAGAACATTTTGTAGCTCGAAAATCGAAAGTTTATTAAATGAATAATTTATCAAGATTTTTAAAAGACAATGGACGCATGTAGCGGAGGAGGGTTGGGAATGAACGAAAGAACGTTTAACAATGAAAAGGATATGTTGCAAGGAAATATAGCAAGATTAAGTATCTCGAAAGACTTGGATGAACTGGAGCGTATGCGCTATTGGGCACATCGACGAATCGATATGATTGCGGATGCCAAGATACAGCAGGTTCGTAATGAAGATCATCGTAATACACAATGCGAAGTTAAGTGCTGCGAAGAATGAGTTTTTTATGAAAAGATTATTTCACACTGAAGCGATGTAGTTTAAATTGAGGGGGTTAATTCATGAAAATCACTTTTAAGACTCCGTTGAAGCCATGGATTGGATCAAATTCTAAGCGAGATTCAAACTTAAATTTAATCGTTTGCCCACAATGTGGTTCGGATGACGTTTGCGCTTATACGCTTGTTCATGGATATGCATATGTAAACGTCAATACTGGAGTAGTGGAGGAATTACCATCTCAGTGTGAATGCTCAGTGAGTGATGCGAGAAGTGAGAGCAAGTATACCTGCTTCAAGTGCAAGCATGAATGGAATGTGAAGAAACAATAAAAGGATTCTTTTATTGTGATTAATTAAAAAGGAGATGTTATACGTGATTCCTAGATATCATGAACGCAATTATGTGGGATGTAAAGAGAATGATGGATATACAATTCATTGGAACTCCGCTGATCCAGATTTAGAGCCAACAGAAACATTCTCGCTCGGATACGGAAACAAGTTTTGCGTGTACTGTTGTTCTCAGTCGTATCCTATTCAAGCCGGATTAAGAAGCGGAGCTTATAGAGATTATAACAGTGAGAGAGATTACACTATAACGGGTTACACTTGCACTTGTGAAGGAGCAGAGAGTGAAAAGTTACTTAGGCAGGAATTAGAAGAACTGAAAGTGAAACAACAAAGCGAAGAGCTAGAATTAAAGAATAAATATTCAAAGTTACTTAAACATAACAAAAGAAAACATTTAGAAATGAAACATGCTTATGAAATGAAAGAGTTAGAGAGAGAAGAGAAATGGTATGAAGAATCGAGAAGCATACGATGAAAGAAGTATTTTACAAGGAGAGGATACTACATGTACTACTATAAGGGAGCAGTTCCAGGAGTAGATAATTTCATTTATTTTAAAAGTGATGTGATAATCAAACAAAATGATGTAGTGGTATTAGATGATAAAAAATATTTCATTGAAAGCATAGAAGACGGATTTCTCCTTCTTCAAAGAGTTGGGGATATCATCTCAGTGGGTGTATAAAATAAGTCTTTTACACAAAGGAGGAGAAGAATGTACACTGGACCATTAACTAAAGGGAAGTTGATTGAGTTACTGAAGGATATACCAGATGATACTTCTATTAATGTGTTGAATGGTGACGGCGAACTCTCAGCAAATGTAGAGATATGGTTCGAGGATCTCCAAACGAGAAAGTTTGTTGAGATTATTGGTAATGAGCCATTGTGGAAGATTAGAGAGAAAAGGAGGTAAGAGAAATGTACACAATCACAAATCAATCTAAACAGTATTTAAGATCAGACTGGGAAGAAGCAAAAGGACTTATTTACACTCATGACATCGAACTAGCAGCAACGTTTAATACATATGAAGAAGCATCACAACACCAGGAAGCCAATGAAATTGTTGTTTTACTATAATTATAAAAATAAAAATAATGGAGGTAATGATAATGTTTAATAGTACATATGATTTCGTGGTTGGTAACGCTGTTGTGGAGTCTGTAGAACGTGCAGGACGTAGTGAGAAAGTTATGAGTAATATTTTGTTGGATAGGGCTTATAAATGGGCTATGGAAGCTCATACAGATGACATTAGAGTGTTTGATCGTGAATCTGGGAAGGAGTATTACTACAATGTATAAGAAGGGAATTAGAAAAGAAGGCAAGTTGCTTGTTTGCGATCATGACGGTGAGTGGGTAGAGCTATTGGAAGCAGCTAGAAGATATCAAAAAGAATCAATTAATTATAAAAATAATGAATATCTTTATTTTTGAAAATGGTGCAAACCTACTATTAATGGAAATATTCTGTTGTGTCGATACATAGAAACAAATACAATATTAATTATAGGGCTGATCTGTCTAAAAGGTCAGCCTATTTTCTAAGATGAAAGGTTTATTTTATTGAGAAAGGATAAAAAATGTTCGATCCAACTAATTATGAATTTGCATTTAATTTATCTAAACACAACTGCTTTAAGAAATTAACAGGGAAGTGTTCTTTGTTGCTTACAGATAGACAACTAAGAAAATATCAAAAAATAGACACAAGCAACAAAAATTCTTTCAACTCGGTACATTATTGTCGGAAACTTCTAGACTATATTAAATTGAATGGAATGCCACTGCCTGTAATAAGCATTGAGAAAAAAACTTGTGGGCACTTTTCAGTTATTGATGGACAGCATAGAATTTGTATAGCAAAAACAAGTGGATTGAATCAAGTTACAGCAACAACCAGCACTTCTGTAGAAAGTGAATGTGCGGTTTGTAGAAACAAAGACTCCAGCTTTTCTTATAGGATTAAGCAGAGGTTGGGAAGGACCAGGGAATATATTAGGTAAAACTAGGTAAAATAACTATTTCATTGGTAGAGGAGTGACTTGTTTTTGGATAAAGTTCCGTTTCTCGTTTTGTTCCTAGTTATATGGGGGATGCTACTTCTTTTTAACAAGTTGCTAATCCCAATTGATGAGGTAGCAGAAGAGGAAGCAAGAGAAAAATTACCTAGATATGTAAGAATTCTAGATATAATTGTCGTTATAATTTTTGTATCAATGGGTGCTGCATTTCAATTATTACCAGATATTTCTGAATCCATTTATTTGTATTTTCCATTATTTGCAGTTCCCTATGGTTACTTTTCGTTTAGGGAGTTGAAGTATAGCAAGAGTGTAGGCAGGTATAAACATTCATTAATTC